>NZ_JABETO010000099.1 GCF_013055795.1 Streptomyces sp. I05A-00742 | reverse complement strand
GGGGCGGCGCCCCGGCCGGCCCGGCGGACGACCGGCGCGCCGGGCCGTGGTGCGATCGCGGCCCGGCCGCCGGCCGCCAGCGTCTCCACCGCGCGATCCGCCTCCGCCTCCAGCCGCGGGTCGTCCACCACCGTGGCGCGCGGACCGGACCCCGTGTACGCCTGCACCACGTGGGCCAGTTCGTGCGCGATGAGGCCGCGCCCGGCGGGAGTGTCGGGCCGGTACTCCCCGGTGCCGAAGACCAGGTGCGGCCCCAGGGAGAAGGCACGGGCGTCGAGCGCGGCCGCCGCGAGGGCGGCCGACGGCCCGTCGTGGACGCGGACGTGACCCAGGTCGCGGCCGAACCCGGCCTCCATCTGCCCGCGCACGGACGGGGGAAGAGGGCGCCCGGGCTGGGCGACCGCGGCCCGCACGTACGGGGCGCCGTGATGCGGGGGCGTGGTGGCCGGCGCGGGGGAGGGGGACGGCGTGGTGGCCGCGGGGTGGGCCCGGGCCGCGGCCGGCGGGGCGAAAGCGGGTGCCGGCGGGGCGAAGGCGGGTGCCGGCGGTGCCGCCTGGCCGATTCGTGGAACCGGTGCCGACACCGCGGAGTGCGGCGTAGTGGCCGCGGCGCCCGACCGGGCCGCGGCCGGCGGAGCGAAGGCGGGTGCCGGGGCC
>NZ_JABETO010000098.1 GCF_013055795.1 Streptomyces sp. I05A-00742 | reverse complement strand
GGGTGTGGAGGTCTTGTTTGAGTTGTTGGGCGTGGGGGGCTTGGGGGCCTTGGCGGCTGATGAGGTGGAGGTGGGTGATGTGGTGGTGTTGGACGAGGTGGCGGGCGAGGAGGCTGCCGAGGGTGCCGGTGCCGCCGGTGATCAGGACGGTGCCGTGGGGGTTGAGGGGGGTGGGGATGCGGATGATGTTTTTGCCGGTGTGGCGGCCTTGGCTCATGTGGCGCAGGGCGTGGCGCAGGTCGGCGAGGTCCCAGGTGGTGGTGGGCAGGGGGGTGAGGGTGCGGTTGGTGAAGAGGGTGATGAGGTCGGTGAGCATCTCGCCGGTGCGCTGGGGTCCGGCTTCCTTCAGGTCGAAGGAGCGGTAGCGGGTTTCGGGGTAGGCGGCGGCCATCTCCTGCGGGTCGCGGATATCTGTCTTGCCCATTTCGATGTAGCGGCCGCCGGGGGCGAGGAGGGCGAGGGAGGCATCGACGGGTTCGCCGGCGAGGGAGCCGAGGATGACGTCGATGCCGTTGCCGCCGGTGGTGGTGCGGAAGTGGGGGGCGAAGTCGAGGGTGCGGGAGTTGGCGATGTGGTGGTCGTCGAGGCCCATGGCGCGCAGGGTGTCCCATTTGGCGGGGCTGGCGGTGGCGAAGACTTCGGCGCCCCAGTGGCGGGCGAGCTGGACGGCGGCCATGCCCACACCACCGGCG
>NZ_JABETO010000097.1 GCF_013055795.1 Streptomyces sp. I05A-00742 | reverse complement strand
CCCCCACACCACCACCGTCACCGGAACCCTCCGCCGCAACGACGCCACCCTCACCCGCTTCCTCACCAACGCCGCCCACACCTGGACCACCGGCCTCCCCCTCACCTGGACCACACTCACCCCAGACTCAACACCCCCGCTGGAACTGCCGACCTATGCCTTCGCGCACACGCGCTACTGGCTCGACCGCAGCACGCGCGGCGGTGACCTGACGGGCGTCGGTCTGGCGGACATGGACCACGGGCTGGTGGCTGCCGCGGTGGAGCTGGCCGGGTCGGACGCGGTCATGCTTTCCGGACGGCTGTCCCAGTCCACCCACCCGTGGCTGGCCGATCACGCTGTGGCCGGGACCGCCCTGCTGCCCGGTACGGCCTTCGTGGATCTGCTGATCCGGGCCGGGGACCAGGTGGGTTGCGGTGTGGTCCAAGAGCTGATCGTTCAGACCCCGCTGATCATCCCTGCCGACGGTGCCGTCGAGCTGCAGGTGGTCGTGGAGGCCCCGGACAGCGACGGCCGGCGCAACGCCGCTGTGTACTCGCGTCCGCAGTCCGGCACGGGGGCGGGCTCCGTGTGGGCTCGCCACGCCCAGGCCACCCTGGTCTCCGTGGAGGCCGGCCCGGCCGCCAGTGACGATGACGTGGTGGGGTTGGGTGTGTGGCCGCCGGTGGGTGCTGTGCCGGTGGTGGTGGAGGGTGCGTATGAGGTGTTGTCGGGTCGTGGTTATGGGTATGGTCCGGCGTTTCGTGGGTTGAGGGGTGTGTGGCGTGGTGGTGAGGGTGAGTTGTTTGTGGAGGCGGTGTTGCCGGA
>NZ_JABETO010000096.1 GCF_013055795.1 Streptomyces sp. I05A-00742 | reverse complement strand
GCCTTCGGCTGGGCGCTGGGCACGGCCGAGTTCGCCCGGTCCCGCATCGCGCCGGGCCCGCGGACCGCGCCCGAGGTGGCCACGATGCTCGCCACCAGCGCCGTCATCCCGCCGCTCGCCGTCTGCCACCGGCTGCGCGGCGCCTGGCGGCACCGCGACGTCCGTCCGCCGACGGCTGCGGCGCCCGGCCCCGCCGTCGTGCCGGTCTCCGTACGGCCCGCCACGCGCCGGGGAGTCCGGCCGTGACCGCCCGCCGGCTCCCGGCCGCCGTGCTCTTCGACCGGGACGGCACCCTGGTCCGGGACGTCCCGTACAACGGCGACCCGGCCCGGGTGGTCCCCGCCCCCGGCGCCCGCCAGGCGGTGGCCCTGCTGCGGCGGCTGGGCGTGCCCCTCGGCGTGGTCAGCAACCAGTCCGGCGTGGCCCGGGGCCTCCTGACCCCGGCCCAGGTCGGCCGCGTCAACACGCGCATCGAGCGGCTGCTCGGCCGCTTCGACGTCTGGGAGGTCTGCCCGCACGCCCCCGACGCCGGCTGCCCCTGCCGCAAGCCCGCCCCCGGACTGATCCTCACGGCCGCCCGGGGCCTGGGCGTGGCCCCCGAGGACTGCGTCGTCATCGGCGACATCGGCAGCGACATGGACGCCGCCGCCGCGGCGGGCGCCCTCGGCGTACTCGTCCCCACCCGCGCGACCCGGCTGGAGGAGGTGGCCCGCGCCCATCGGTGGGCGCCCGACCTGCCGACGGCGGTGCGGGGCGTGCTGGCGCACTGGGCGGGCGGCCCGGGGGCGGACGGCCCGGCGGGCGGCCCGACGGCCGGCG
>NZ_JABETO010000095.1 GCF_013055795.1 Streptomyces sp. I05A-00742 | reverse complement strand
GGCCGGGGTGGGCCCGGCGCAGGGCCCGGAGCGCCGGTACCCCCGCCAGCAGGTCGCCGAGGCCCAGGGCCCGCAGGACCAGCAGCCGGGGCCGGGCGGGCGGCGCGCCCGGGGTCATCGCCGGCCGGCCGGCGAGGCGGGGCGCCCGTCCGCGCCCGCGCAGTGGGCCGCCCGGGTGGCCAGCAGGGTGCTGGACCGGCCGTCGAGGTAGGGCAGCAGAACGGCCTGGCCGCCCCAGGACGCCAGCTGTGCCGCCTCCGGCAACTGCTCCACCGCGTAGTCGCCGCCCTTGACCCAGATGTGCGGCCGCAGCCCGGAGAGCAGCGTCTCCGGCGTGTCCTCGTCGAACACGGCCACCGCGTCCACGCACTGCAGGGCCCGCAGCACCCTGACCCGGTCGTGCAGCGGGTTGATCGGCCGCCCGTCACCCTTGCGGCGGCGCACCGACGCGTCCGAGTTGAGGCAGACGATGAGACAGTCGCCGATGCCCCGCGCCTGCTGGAGCAGGCTCACATGCCCGGCGTGCAGCAGGTCGAAGCAGCCGCCCGCCGCGACCACCGTGCCGCCCGCCGCCCGGACCCGGCGGGCCAGCCGCAGGGCGTCGGCGTCCGCGCCGCCGGCGAACGCCGCCGCCGGGCCGGGGCCGCCGGACACCGTGCGCGGGCCGCCCTCCGCCACATATCGGGTGGCCGTCGCCACGGCCTCCTGTACGGCCTCCGCCGGCAGGGCGCCGTCGCCCAGCAGCCCGGCGGCCGTGGCGGCGAAGCAGTCACCCGCGCCGCACGCGTCACCGCTGTGCCGGGCGGCGGTCGGTACGAGCAGCGGGCTGTCGCCCTGCGAGAGCAGCGCGCCGCGCCCGCCGAGGGTGACCGCCACGCTCACCGCGTGCCAGCGGCGCACCAGTCCGGCCGCCGTCCTGGCCACCGCGCCCAGCGCGTCGCCGTCCTCGTCCGCGGCAGGCGGCGCACCGTCCGCCGCGAACCGGCGGGCCTCGTCGCCCGTGGGCGTCACCAGCCGCGCCCCGCGC
>NZ_JABETO010000094.1 GCF_013055795.1 Streptomyces sp. I05A-00742 | reverse complement strand
CCCGCCGCCGCGGTGGCGGCGGCGAGGGCCTCGCGCAGCGGCCGGTGGCGGCGGGCGGTCTCCTCGCGGTCCGCCTCGGCGCGGCGGTACGCCTCCTCCGCGGCCCGTTCCGCCGCGTGGTCCACCTGTCCGGCGGTGGCGCGGGCGGGCGCGGGGTGTTCGGTGGCGCCGCAGACGGCGCAAGGGTCTCCGGGGACGAGCCCGGCGGCCAGTTCGGCGGCGATGCCGCGCAGGCGGCGTTCCTTGGTGTCGAGCCAGTGCTCGCGCGCCCGGGCGGCCCCGTCGCGCGCGGCGGTCTCCTCGGCCTCCGCGTCGGCGGCCCGCCGGGCCAGTTCGTCGCGGCGGCGGGCGGCCTCCAGCCGTTCGCGGGCGGGGGCGACGCGGGCGCCGAGCTGTTCGGCGCGGGCGGTGGCCTCGTGGGCCGCGTCGAGGCGCTGCCGGTGGGCGTCGCGCAGGGCGGGCCAGGCGGCCAGCCAGTCGGCGTCGTCGGCGAGGGCGTCCTCGTCGGCGCGGGCCTGGCGTTCGAGGGCCGCGAGGGCGGTGGTGATCCCGGCGGCGCGCTCCTCGGCGCGGCGGGCGGCGGCGAGCGAGCCGAGGTCCTCGCGGTGGGCGCGTTCGAGGTCCGCCAGCCGTTCGGCCCCGGCGTCCCGGTGGTCCGCGGGCAGCCGTTCCCTGGCCCGCCGCTCGGCCTCCGCCGCCGACCGGTGACGTCGTTCGCTCTCCGCGCGGAACTCCAGGGCGGGGGCCACGGTGGCGGCCGCGCGCGCCCGCTCCAGGCGGTCGCGGAGCGCGTCCCGTTCGGCCCGGTGCTCCTCCAGCGCGTCAGCGCGGCGCCGCGCCTCGGCGTACTGCCGTTGCAGCCGGGCCCGTTCGCGGACCTCGGCGGCGTGCGCCGCTGCGCGCCGGTGCAGATCCTCGGCGGCCCGGACGGCCACCGCGGCGATGTCGCGCCGCTCGGTCGCGGCGGTACGGGCGAGGGCGGCCCACTCCAGGACGGCTCCGGTGAGCCCGGGGGCGCCGGCGGTGAGCGGCGCCTCGGCGGCCCGCGGGGCGGGGACGCCGGCCCGGCCGCGCGCCGGGG
>NZ_JABETO010000093.1 GCF_013055795.1 Streptomyces sp. I05A-00742 | reverse complement strand
GCGGTCGCCGCGCAGCTCCTGGCCGGCGGCCCGCTCGGCGAGAGCTGGGAGGCCCCGCTGCTGCGCGCCGCGGCGGAGGAGCACCTGGCGGCCGGCGAGACCGCCCCCGCCGCCCGCTGCCTGCGGTACGCCGTGCTCCGGGCCGACGACTCGCCGCGCGGGCTCGCGGACCGGCTGGCCACGGTGGCCGTCGCCTGGCGGCTCGACCCCCGGGGCGTCGTCCCCCAGCTCCAGGCGCTGACCGGGCACGCACGCGCCGGGCTGCTGGCGCCGTGCACCACCCTCCACCTCGTCCGGGGCCTGCTCTGGCACGGCCGGGAGGACGAGGCGGCCACCGCCGCCGAGGGGCTGCCCGCCCACGCCGACGACCCCCGGTACGCCACCGAACTGGACGTCACCCGGCTGCGGCTGGCCACCGCCTATCCCGGCACCCTCCCCCGGATGCCCGAGGTGCTGCGCCGGACGGACCCCGTGCCCGCCGCCCGGGACGAGGCGCCGGAGCTGCTGGCCATCCGGACCGTGCACGCCGCGCTGACCGGCGGCGACCCGGACGCCGTGGCCGCCGCGGCCGAACGGGTCCTCCGCTCCGCCGGGCTCGGCGACCACCGGCCGGAGGCCCTGGTCGCGGCCGTCCAGGCGCTCGTCCACATCGACCGGACGGCCACCGCGGACGCCTGGTGCGACCGGCTCCTCGTCCGGCGCGACGGGCCCCCGACGCCCGTCCGGGAGGCCGTCCTGCACCAGGCCAAGGCGTTCGCCCTGCTGCGCGGGGGCGACCTCGGCGGCGCCCGCGAGTACGGCACCCGCGCGCTGGAGCTGATGCCCGAGCAGGGCTGGGGCACGGGCGTCGCCTTCCCGCTGGCCGTGCTCGTCGAGGCGTACACCGCCATGGGCGAGCACGGTGCGGCGGCCGGCCTGCTGGACCGGCCGCTGCCCGGGGCGGCCGACCGGTCGCTCTTCGGGGTGCAGCACCGGTACGCGCACGGCCTCCACCACCTGGCCACCGGCCGCCCGAGAGAGGCCCTGGCCTGCTTCGTCTCCTGCGGCGAGGCGCTGGGCGCCTGGGGCCTCGATCACCCCTCCCCCGCGTCCTGGCGCGTCGGGGCCGCCGAGGCGTGGCTGGCCCTGGGCCGCCCGGAGAAGGCCGTCCGGCTGCTGGACGACGTCCTCGCCGACCCCGTCCACCAGGGCCCCCGGGCCCGGGCCGGCGCGCTGCGCGTCCTGGCCGCCACCGAGCCGCCGGAGCGGCGCCCGGCGACGCTCGCCCGCGCGCTGGAGCTGTTCGACGCCTGCGACGACCGGTACGGCGCCGCCCGCGCCCTCGCCGGCCTCGGCCGGGCGCACCGCGAGCT
>NZ_JABETO010000092.1 GCF_013055795.1 Streptomyces sp. I05A-00742 | reverse complement strand
GCGGCGCCCCCGCCGCCCGCCGGGCCCGCCCGGCCGGGACTGCCCCTGGTGGGCCGCGGCGAGGTCCGCGAACGGCTGGGCCGGCTGCTCGCGCGCGGCCGCTCCGTACGCCTCACCGGCCCCGCGGGTTCCGGGCGCACCACCCTGCTGGACGCCGTCGCGGCCGACTGCGCGGGCCTGGCGCCCGACGGCGTCGTCCGGCTGAACGGCCGTCACCGCACCACCGCCGACCTGCTCCACGAGCTCTTCGCCGCCGTCCACCACGCGCCGCTGCACCGGCCCGACCGGGCCGGACTGCTGGCCGCCGTGCGGGAGATCGGGGCGGTCGTCGTCCTCGACGACCTGGAGTACGGCGGCGCCGCGCTCGACGAACTCCTCGACGCCACCCCGGAGTGCGCGTTCCTCCTCGCCGCCCGGCCGGACGTCGCGGCGCCCTCCGCCGACGCCCACATCGAGGAGGTCTTCCTCGGCGGCCTCGACCGCACCGAGTGCCTGGAGCTGCTGGAGGCGGCCGTCGACCGGCCGCTCACCGACGAGGAGGCCGACTGGGCGGCCGACCTGTGGTTCGAGACGGAAGGGCTGCCGCTCCGGTTCGTCCAGGCCGGGGCGCTGCTCCGGCAGGCGGACGCCGTCGGCTCCGAGGCCGTCCCCGCCGACGACGAGCGGCCGTTCAGCATCCCCGAGGACGGGACCGCCCCGGCGGCCGGCGCCCGGCGCGCGCCCCTGCCCCGGGGCACCGCGCCCGCCGTGCCGCTCGCCGCCCGGCTCGGCGACGCCGCCCGGGACACCCTGCGCTTCGCCCTGGCCCTCGGCGGCGAGGTGCCCCACCAGGCCCAACTGCCCGCCCTCGTCGGGGACACCCACGCCGACGCCGCCGTCGGCGAACTGCTCGACTGCGGGCTGATCACCGCCGTCGGCGCGCACTACCGGGTGGCCGCGGGCGTCGCCGAACAGCTGGCGGGCGAGGGCGGCACCGAAGCCGCCGGCCGGGTGCTGGCCGCCGCCCAGCACTACTCCTGGTGGGCCGGGCACCCCTCCGTCACGCCCGAGCGCATCGCCGCCGAGGCGGACACGATCCTCGCCGCGCTCGCCGCCCTGGTGACCTCCGGCGCGCCCGGCCACCCGGCCGCCGCCGTGCTGCTGGCCCGCACGGCCGCGCCGGCGTTCGCGGGCGCCCTCCACTGGAGTGCCTGGGAACGCGGCCTCCGGCACGGCCAGGAGGCCGCGCGGGTGGCCGGTGAAGTGGGTGAAGAAGCGTATTTCCACCATGAGTTGGGCGTGCTGGCGCTGTGCACCGGGAACCTCGGCCGGGCCCGTGCCGAGCTGGAGGCGTCCACCGGGCTGCGCGGAGTCCTCGCGGACAAGCGCGGCGCGGTCGCGAGCCGGCGGGCGCTCGCGCTGGTCGCCGACCGGTCCCGTCCCGCGGCGGCTCCCACGCCCGCCCGGACGGGCGTACCGCCGCTCCCCGGCGGCCCCGGCGCCCGGCCCGTCGGGCGG
>NZ_JABETO010000091.1 GCF_013055795.1 Streptomyces sp. I05A-00742 | reverse complement strand
GGGGGGCGAAGTCGAGGGTGCGGGAGTTGGCGATGTGGTGGTCGTCGAGGCCCATGGCGCGCAGGGTGTCCCATTTGGCGGGGCTGGCGGTGGCGAAGACTTCGGCGCCCCAGTGGCGGGCGAGCTGGACGGCGGCCATGCCCACACCACCGGCGCCGGCATGGATCAGCACCCGCTCACCCGCCTTCAGCCCCGCCAGATCCCGCAACCCGTAATACGCCGTCAAGAACACGGCCGGGGTGGAAGCGGCCTGCTCGAACGTCCACGACTCCGGAACACCGACCAGCATCCGCTCGTCGGCGACGGTCAACGGAGCGAAGGTGGAGGGAAATCCACCGAGCACCCGGTCACCCGGAGCGAACCGGGTCACGCCCGGACCCGTCTCCACCACGACACCGGCACCTTCGGCACCGATCCCGTCCTCGAAGACCGCGAGGCCCAACGATGCGGCCACATCCATGAAGTTGAGGCCGGAGGCGCGGACCTGGATGCGGACTTCGCCGGGTTCGAGAGCGCGGGTGGCGCGGGGGTTGTCGGTCTTGCCGACGTCGTCCAGCGTGCCGCCGCCCAGGACGTCGACGCGCCACTGGTCGCCGGCACCGAATCCGCCGACGGCAGGGATCTGCCCGCCGTTCGCGGCCCGCACCACGCGCGGCACGAGCATCGCGCCGTTGCGGTGGGCGAGTTGGGGTTCGGTGGTGGTGGCGGCCCGGGAGAGCAGAGGCTGCCAGTTGATGGCGGCGGGCTCCACGGCCGGGTCGCAGTCCAGCAGGACGAAACGGTCCGGGTGCTCGCTCTGCGCGGTGCGGATCAGACCCCACACCGTCGAGGCGGCCAGATCCGTCACATCCGCGCTAGCGGCGCCCTGGCCGGCCGCGACAGCACCACGCGTGACAACGAGCAGGCGGCTGGACTCCAGCGACGGCTCCGCGAGCCACGCCTGCACCACATCCAGCACACGGGCCGCCACCTCGAACGCAGCCTCGGCCACGTCATCCGCGTCATCGCCGTTTGCCGCGCACACGATGCCCAGTTCCGGCGTCATCCCTTCGGCGACCAGGGCCTCGACGTCCTCNCTCCGCGAGCCACGCCTGCACCACATCCAGCACACGGGCCGCCACCTCGAACGCAGCCTCGGCCACGTCATCCGCGTCATCGCCGTTTGCCGCGCACACGATGCCCAGTTCCGGCGTCATCCCTTCGGCGACCAGGGCCTCGACGTCCTCGACCACCGTCACGCCCAACGGGCCGGCGCCGAGGCCCAGGTCGTCAGCACCCAGCACAACCGACGGGGGCAGGGAGGCGTCCCCGGTCTCGGGTCCGGGGATCCAGTCGAGCCCGAACAGACCCTCCAGTCCCCGCGCCACCGGCGCCAATGCACCAGGATCAGCACGACGCATCCGCATCGCCTCCACCAGCATCACCGGCTCACCCGCCGGATCCACCGCGGCAATACGCACCGTGTCCTCACCCGAACTACGCAACACCACCCGCAACGCCCGAGCCCCCGACGCAAACAACCTCACACCACTCCACGAAAACGGCAACCACACCCCAC
>NZ_JABETO010000090.1 GCF_013055795.1 Streptomyces sp. I05A-00742 | reverse complement strand
CGACCTGTCACCGACCCAACGCACGGTCAACCGCGCACTCTCGGCAGCGCGGGCACCGGTCGAGCGAGGCGTGGCCCGTCTGAAGTCCTGGCGGATCTTCCGCAGAGCCCGGTGCAGCCCAAATCGAATGTCGGCAATCGCCCGAGCCGTCCTCACCCTGGAGCGGCAACGCTGAAAGAGCTCACTCACTCAGACGAGGGTTTGATCCCCATTCGCTCTGTCTAGTTCCCGTAGATCCGCAAAGTTGCGTACATGGGAATGCGCATGTTGGAGGGGGCGAAGCCGTCGCAACTGGACGGCTTCGAGGTCGGGTGGCGGGACGAGGAGGGTGGGCATCGGCAGCCATTGGCGGGTGCGGTCTCCGTTGAGTTCGAGGCAGGCCTGCCGGTACGAGGGTTTCCGTCGTATCGCGGCCAGCGGCACTTCCCGGGGCTGTACTGGTCGTCGACGACCGGCGGGCACGTGGGGTTCGAGTCGTGGTTGGAGCGGGATCACGCGATGCTGCTCGACTTCACCCCGCAGGTGATGGGGCTGTTGTCGCAGCCGCTGTGGCTGTTCTGGAAGGACGAGCGGGGCAAGTGGATCTCGCACGCTCCGGACACTTCGCTCGGTTCGAAGACGGCCGGGGGTTGGTGGTGGACTGCCGGCCTCTGAACCGGATCGACGCACGGTCGGCCGCCAAGTTCGCGGCCACGCGGGCAGCTTGTGAGGCGGTGGGGTGGGGCTACCGGGTTGTCGGCGAAGTGGAACCGGTGCGCATGGTGAACGTTCGCTGGATGGCGGGATACCGGCATCCGCGGCACGGGGTCGATGAGGAGCTCGTGGCCCGGTTGTTGGCACTGTTCTCGGTGTCTTCGCCGCTGGTGACACAGGCTGCGTTACTGGGTGATCCGATCGCGGTGTTGCCAGCGGTGTCCCATCTGCTGTGGGTGGGACGGCTGACCACGGATCTGTCGCGACCTCTGTCGGATGCCATGCTGATGTCGCTGGCGGCGATCCGGTTAGCGGGCGCCCAGGGCCACGGGCGGCGTTGAGGGTCGGGGACCGGGTGCGCCTGGATGACCGGCTACACGCGGTCGTCGGCCTGTCCGGCACGACGGTGCGGCTCCTCGATGAAGCCGGGTCGGCGAGCCTGGTGTTGTTGTCGCATCTCTGGCCTCGGAAGGCTTTGAGCTGATCGGCCAGGGTGCCGAGCGTGGACTCATGCCACCGTTCACGCTGTTGGACATCGCGCCGGAGCGGGAAGCGGAGAAGACGGTGGCCTGGGAACGGCATGTGATTGAAGTGGGGTTCGGCAAGCCGCTGGATGCTGATCCCACAGCTCTGCCTCGTCCTGAATACGACTCGGCCCGCCACACGGTGGAAGAGCGAGTGGCGTCCAAGGCTGCGGAACTGCGGGCCATCGGCTGGCAGGCGAGTGCGGGAACCGTTCAGAGAATGCGCAGGCGCTACCGCGAGCAGGGTCTGTGGGGGCTGGTCGATCACCGCCAAACTCGGGTTTGCTCGCCGACGGGGCGGGCCGATGACCGGGTGGTTTCCGCCATCGCGGAGATCCTGGCCGCGACAACGAATCGTGCTTGCTGGTCTCGACGTCGAGACCAGCAGCCTGTTGCAGGGCACACGCGGACAGCAGATCGCCGGCCGCTACACGGTTGTCCCCTCCTGGCCCTTCGGCTACAAGAACCGCGCGTATAAGAGCTCGTAACACGATCTTGTTGATCGTGGCTGGTCGGCCGTGACGTGGGCGGTGTTCCGGCCGTTCGTGATGGCGTGAGGAAGCGGCCGTGGATCGTGGACGACGAACTATGGGCAGTGA
>NZ_JABETO010000009.1 GCF_013055795.1 Streptomyces sp. I05A-00742 | reverse complement strand
CGCCGGGCCCGGCCGCCCGCTGCCGCCCTCGTACCCCGCCTGGGCGGCGGCCTGCCGGGCCGCCGACGGCGCGGCCGCCGGGCTCGCGGCCGTGCTCGGGCCCGAACGGGAGGAGTGCGCCGACCGGCTGCGCGCGTTCGCCCGCCGGACGGACGTCGCGGACGCGCTGCTCCAGCTCTCGCCGGACTTCCACGACGCCGTGACCCACCGGTCGCCGCCCCGCGGTACGGCCGGCGGACGGGCCCTGGAGCGGCGGCTGTACGCCTACGCGCAGCGCCTCGCGGCCAAGAACGAGACGACGAGCGCGTTCGGCCCGGTGACGTTCGGCCGGTTCGCGCCGGGCGCCGCGGACCATTGCGGGCCGGAGGCGCCCGACGGGGTGTACGAGCGGCGGTCCTTCGTGTCCTTCTGGGCGGCGGCGGAGATCGGCCGGGCGGCCACCCGGGCGGCCCGGGTCCGCGAGGGGCTGCCCGTGCGGCGGCTGCCCGTCCTGCGGACCGCCGACGGCGCCGCCCTGCTGCCGGGCCGCCCGCCGCACCCCCTGACCGGGACCGAGGAGCGCGTCCTGGCCGCCTGCGACGGGCGGTTGACCGCCGCGGGCATCGCCGCAGCCACGGGGATCCGCCCCGACGAGGTACGGGCCGCGGTCCGCGCGCTGGAGGCCCGGGCGTTCGTGGGGCGCCGGTGCGAGCCGAGCTCCACGGTGTTCGACCCGCTCGGTGACGTCCTGCGTCAGCTGCCGGACGTGCCGGAACTCGACGGGTTCCGGCGGGAGGTCCGGCGGTTCGCGGACGCCGTGGAGGAGTTCACCCGGCTGGCCCCGGCCGGGCGGCCCTCGGCGCTGGTCCGGATCGAGGCCCTTTTCACCGGTCTGACGGGCCGTCCGGCGCGGCGCAACGCCGGTGCCACCTACGCGGACCGGTCCGTCCTCTTCGAGGACTGCGCGGGCGACGCGCAGCCGGTCGTCCTCACCGAGGAGCGGCGCGCGGCGCTGACGGCCCACTTGGCTCCGGTGCTCAACTTCGGTCTCGCCGTCGGCCAGGCCGTCCGCCGCTCCTACCGCGCCCTGGCGGCCGAACTCCTGGAGAAGTCCGGGCCCGTGCCCTATCTGGAGTTCGCCGAACGGCTCGCCGAGTTCGTCCGCGACGGCGGTCTCCGGGCCCGGCAGGGCGAGGTGGCCGCGCTGCGCGAGGGCTACGAGCGGCTGGTGCGCGCCGCGTCCGACGGCCGCGTCGCCCGGCTCGACGCCCGCGCACTCGCCGGCCTGGCCCGGCCCGGCCCCGGGGCCGCCTTCGTCAGCCCGGACGTGATGCTCGCGGGGGACGGCAGCACGCCCGTCCTCGGCGAGATCCACCCGTACGTCTTCGGCTGGGGCCTGCAAGGGGCGTTCGCGCCCGACCCGGCGGCCCTGGACGACGAGCTGCGGGCGCTGCTCCCGGTGTGGGGCGGGCCCGGCCGGCTCGCCACCGTCCTGCACCGGCGCCGCCACAAGGGTCTGCTCAGCGAACGGTTCCCGGGCACGTTCGTCGAGGTCACCGGTGTGGCCGCGGGAAGCACGGGCGGTGCGCGCCGACGACCGGCGGCCGTGGCGGATCTGTGGGCCGAGCTGCGCGACGGCGAGCCCGAACTCCTGGGCCCCGATGGCCCGCTGACCCTGTACGTCGGCGAGGAGGACCACCCTCACCTGCGGGTGTTCGCCCCCGCCCAGGTCGAACTGCCCCGCCTGGACTTCGGGGTGCGGACGCCGCGGATCGAGATCGGCCCGGTCGTCGCGCAGCGGGCCGCCTGGAATCCCGGCCCCGGACGGACGGCCCTCCTCACGACGGCCCCCGGGCCCGGACTGTGGACGGCCGTCCACGCGCTCCGTACCGAACTCGGTGTCCCCCGGCATGTGTTCGCGGCGAGTCCGGCCGAGATCAAGCCGGTCTGCCTCGATCTGGACGCGCCGTTCGCGCTCGAACAGCTCCGCGCGCTCGTCCGGGCCGGTCCCGTGCGCCTCGTCGAAATGCTGCCCGGACCGGAGGAGTTGTGGCTGCGCCGGTCCACCGGCCCGCACACCAGTGAACTCCGGCTCACCATGGTGCGCTCCGCAGCGGAGGAAACATGATCATCATCGTTCCGCCCGGCGGGGACCCCACGCTGCGGCTCACCGCGGTGCCCGACGGGGCGACGGTCGTCGACATCGGCCGCCGCTTCGTCGCCGGCCTCATCCGGCAGGCCACCCGGGGCACCCTGCGCACCCGCTCCCGCGCCCCCGGCGACCGGCTCATGGCGACGGCCGGCGCCCGCGCCCTGTCCGACGCCTCCCGGCCGCCGCTGCACCGGCTGCGCGGGCTCGGCGCCCTGCTGGGCGCGCTGTACGAGCCGGGGCACGGGGTGCGACTCCGGCTCGACGACCTCGAACTGACGGACGGCGGCACGGAGTACGGCGCCGACGTCCTCCGCGCGGCCGCCGCCCCGGCACCGTACGACGAGGCCCTGGCCGCGGCATGCGCGGACGTGCCGCCGGACACGCCGGTACGGCTGGTCGTCGAACGGGACCAGCAGCTGCCCGCGGCGGTGGCCGTCGCGCGGGCGCTCGGCCCGCGTGTGCCGTCCCTGGAGGTCACGGGCCGCTGGGCCACGGCCCACTGGCCGGTGCTCGGCCGCCTCGGCCCCTTCGCGGACGCCCGCCTGGTGCCCGCTCCCCGCGGGCTGGCCTGGGAGCTCTCCGACCCGTTCGGCCCGGCCCCCGGCGACGGTCTGCGCTGGCGCGAACGTGCCGCCGACCCGGTGCCGTCGGAGCCGTGGGCCGGCCGGATCGGACTGCGGGAACTCATGGACCCCGAGGGACCGTGCGCGGGGCCGCCCCCGCCCCGGAACTCCCCCGGGAGCGGCGAACGGTCATCGGTGTGCGCAGGGGACGGACGCGGGTTCCGCCGCGCCGGCGTACCGACGGGCGACTCCTCGAAGTGCTCGCCCGACACCCGCCGCCCGAGGCGGCGCCCCGCCTCCCCGGACGACATCCGCTTCGCCGGACCCACCACCGTCACGGCCCCGCCGCCCGTGAGGGACACGGCCGGACCCCAGGCGGCCGGCGCGCCCGCCACCGCCGCCCGGCCGGCGGCCGGCGCACCGGGCCGCGGGGAGCGGTGGGGCTCCGGAGCGTTCCCGCGGCTCGTCGTCCTCGGCGTGTGCGCCGCCCCTGACCGTGCGGTGGGACGCGGCGGAACCGAGCTGCCCTGGGATCAACTGGCCTCCTGTGTCCGCGTGTTGCGCGCGAAGGGGGTGGCCGTCGTCGCCGAGCTCTGGCTCGGTGCGCCCGGTGTCGCGCCGGAGGGGGCCGAGGAAGCGCTCGCCCGGCTGGAGGACGCCGTGGACCGCGTCATCGGACTCCGGGTCTTCGACTGGCCGGCCGACTGGTCCGTACCGCACTGGGCCTCCCGCCCGGTGACCCTGGCGGACACCGGCGCCGACCTCCCGAGGCAGCGCGCCGTCCTCGACCCCGCGCCGCTGCCCCCGGACCGGCTGGCCGCCCTCGTCACCGCCCTCGGACGCCCCCTCGCCCGCGCGGGGCGGCTCGCCCCCGGCCGGGTCGCCGGCGCGTACCTGCTGCCCCCGGGTCCGGCCCCGGACTCCGTACGCGGTCTCGACCCGGACGTCGTCGTCGGCCGCCGGAGCGCCCGCGCCGACAAGGCCCTGGCCGTCAACCTGCGGACGGGCGCCTGTTCGTACGTGTCGCTGCGGATCGCCGACGCCATCGACCGGTACCGCGACGGCTACGCGCTGCGGGAGGCGCTGCGCCCCCTGTCCCCGGGTGCCGTCCGCGCGCTGCGCGACGGCGGGGTCCTCGGCGAGGTGCCATGACGACGGACACGCCCGCCGCCGGGAGCTGGCGGATGTCGCCGGTCTTCGTTCTGCGGCACACCGGGATGCCCTTCGAGTGGCTGGAGGAACTGGGCGTCCCGGACGCCGTCGTGGACGCCGCCGACCGCGTCCTGCGCACGCCGGAGGACACGGCGGCGCGCGCGGAGTTCGTCCGCTCCTACGGGGACGCCCGGAACCGGCTGCGGCGCATGCTGCGGGCGACCGCCGCGCGCCCGGAGTTCCGGGCCGCGGTGTTCCTGTCCAACCCGGGCATGTACGAGGGCATGCTGACCGGGTGGCTCGCCCGCGAGCACGTCCCCGACACCTCCCGCTTCCGGCGCGTCGAGCGCCAGGCGTACCTCTACCTCCAGCGGTTCTGCGGCAAGAACGAGACGACCAGCACCTTCGGTCCCATGGGGTACGGCGAGGTGGACGACGGCACCGGGCTGCGGGTGGAACGCGTACCGGTGCGGCGCAGCGTGCAGCTCACCCGGTGGGCGCTGGAGGAACTGGCCCGCGCGATCGGCCGGGATCCGGGCCTCCGTGCCCACATACCGCTGCGGCGCAGCCTGCTCGCGGACGACACCCTGCCGGAACCGCCGGACGGGCGGCCGTGGCCGCCCGAGGCCCCGGCCGTCTGGCGGCACCTGGGCGCGGGCGCCGCGTCCTTGGCGGCCCTCGCGGCGGAGACGGGCCTTCCGGCGCGCGCCCTGGCCGGTGCCCTGCGGTCCCTGGCCGCCGCCGGGCTGGTCCACCGCGGGCTGCTGTTCCCCGCCGAGGACACCGACGGGCTCGGCGGGCTGGGCCGGGCGCTCGCGGCGCTGCCCGCCGTCCCGGCGCGTACGGCCTGGGCGGACGAACTCCGGGACGTGGCACGCGAACTCGCCGCTTTCCGGGACGCCGGTGACGCCGAGGACGCGGCGGAGCGGCGCGGCGTCCTGCTGGCCGCCCTGGAGAAGCGGTTCACCGCGCTCACCGGGTCCGCCGCCCGGCGCGGCGCGGGCCAGGTGTACGCGGACCGCCTGCTGCTGTTCGAGGAGGCGTCCTCCCCCTTCCGGATCGGGGTGGGCGCCGGTCTCGCCCGGCGGATCGAGGCAGCCGTCGCTGCCGGTCTCGACCTCTCCGCGGCGGCCGGGGCGCAGGCCCAGCGGGCCCAACGGGAGCAGGCGGCACGGCTGTTGCGTTCGGCGGGGCGTCCCCTGACCTTCGTCGTCTACGCGGAGGCGGCCCGGCCGCCGGGCGAGCTCCGGTCGGCCTTCGGGACGGGGGCGGAGCCGCTGCTGGTGAAGCCGATGGCGACAGGCGGGGTCGCGGAGATCGACCTCCCCGTCCCCGCCGACACCGGCCCCCTCTCCCGGTACGCCCTCCCCGACCTCTGTCTGCTCGGGTCCTGCCCCGAGGAGGTGGCGGCCGGGCCTCGGGTGGTGCTGGCCCGGGTGCACCACCACTTGCTGCTGCGCGGCTGGCTCACCACCTTCGCGGAGGCCCCGGAGCGCTTCGACCGTCAGGTGCGGGAGTGGCTGGAGGGCTGCGCCGAGGGGAGGATCACCCGGGCACTGGCCACCACCCGCCGCAACAAGGGCTTCTACCGGTTCCCCGGGCGGCGGGTCGCCATCACGCCGGCGGACCACGAGGGCCGTCCGGGCCTCGTGCCCGCCAGCAGGCTGTGGGTGGGGCCGGGCCCCGACGGGCTGCCGCGGGTCACGGACGAGTCCGGGGAGCCGGTGCTGCTCTACCCGCCGCTCGCCGATCTGACGGCCTACCCGCCCCTCGCCGCCCTGACCCCCACGCCCGTGCTGCACCGGCCGGTACGGCGGGCGGACGGGGCCGAGGCGCCGCTCGGGCGGGTGCGCGTCGGCGGCGCGGTCTACCAGCGCGCCTCGTGGACGCTGCCGACGGCGCCGCTCGCGGGGCTGCGCGGTGCCGACGCGTTCCTCGCCGTGCGCCGCCTCGTGTCGGAACGGCGGTTGCCGCGCTGGCTGTTCGTGCGGGTGGGCGGCGAGCGCAAGCCCGTCCTCGTGGACACCCGGTCGCCGTTCGCCGCGGACGTCCTGTGCCACCTCGCCACCGGCGCGTCCGCCTCCGGTGAGTCGTCCTGCCGGGCGGAGGAGATGCTGCCGGGGCCCGGCGACCTGTGGCTGCGGGACGAGCGGGGCCGTTACTCCTGTGAGCTGAGGGTGCAGTTCCTGCGCGGCGTGGACCCGTCGCCGGCGGACGGGGGCGGCACGCCGGAGGCGCCGGACGGTGAGCACACCCCGACGACCGTCCGTCCTCTCCGGCCTCCCCCGACAGCCCCCTCCCCGGAAGGCCCCCATGAGTGAGCAGCCCCCCGCCTCCTGGTCGGCGTTCCCCCTCGCCGTCGCGCGGAGCGCCGGATTCGACTACGCGCTGCTGGAGGCCCTGGCCGACCCCGGGCTCCTGGACGACGACGCCGACCTGGAGGAGCGCTACCCGCGGGCGTGCGCGAGGGCCCGGGCCGCGCTCGTGGCGCTGCTGGACGATCCGTCGGTCCGGGAGGGCATCGCCGTCCTCGCCCCGGACGTGCTGCGTTTCACCGCCGAGCGGGTCCGGAGCCGGCCGTCGCGCACGGGCGACCCCGACAAGCACGAGCGGAAGCTCGCCCTGTTCCTCCAGCGCCTGACGGCCAAGTGCGACACCAACGCGATCGCGGGCACCGTCGGTTACGTGCCGCTCGCCCCGGAGACCGCCGGCCTGGTGCCGCGGGAGCCCCTGCGGCGCGGGTTCGTCGCGCACTGGGTGCTCAGTGAACTCGCCCTGCTGGACGCCCTGGGACCGGAGGGGCCGGGCGGGGACCGCCACCTGACGGCCCGCCCGCGCCCCGGGCCCGCCGCCGCCCTGCTGCCGCCCCGCGCCCGGCGGGCGGTGCACGAGCTGGTGGACGGCGCCGGGACCTGGGCCCGGGCCGCCGAACGCCGCCCCGCCCGCCGGACCGACCGGGAGACCGTGGCCGCCCTGCACCGCCGGGCCGTCGTCTGGTCCGCGCCCGTGCTGCCGGTGTCGGAACCGGACGCGCTGCGCGCGGCGCGGGCCGTCGCCCCCGGCCTGGACGTCGGCGTGCTGGCCGAGGCGGCCGAGGGCTACGCGCACGGCGACGCCGACCGGAAGCGCGCGGAGCTGGAGCGTGCCGAACGGTGGGCGGCGGCCCGCGGCCTGACGGAGGTACGCCGCGGCGCCGGCCGGGTCTACGCCGACCGGACCGTGCTCTACGCCGAGCACTACGACCCGGAGGCCGCGCGCCGCTGGCCGCACGCGGCGACCACCGCCGTCCTGAACGCGCTCCGGCCCGCCCTGGAGCTGTCGGCGGCCACCGGGGTGTGGGCGCGGGAACAGGCCCGGGCGCGGGCGGCCGCCGACTTCGCGGCGCTGCTGGCGGGCCGGGACCGGGCGGGTCTGGACGAGGTGCTGCGCGGCATGCCGGGCGGCTACCCGGTGGACATCGGCGCGGCGGCGCCGGTGACGGCCCTGCTGGAAGCGGTCGCCCGGCGCGGCCCGGACGCCACCGGCACGGTCCGGCTGGACGCCTCGGACGTCGACGCGGCGTGCGCCGCCTGGCTGCCCGCCGCCGGGCACACCCTGCTCGCCTCGCCCGACGTCTTCCTCGCCCCCGGCGACGGCGACCCCGTGCCGGAGGTCGTGGTCGGCGAGGTGCACGCCGGGCTGACGGTCCTCGGCAACCTGCTGTGCTTCCTGCCCGACCGGGACGCCGTCGTCGCCCGGGCCCGGAGCTGGCTCACCGGGCGGGCGCCCGACGCGGCGCGGCTCGTCAACGTGACGATGGGTCAGCGGTACGGGAAGGTGTGCCACCTGGAGGTGATGCCGCGCACCCTGGAGCTGACGGGCCCCGCGGCGCCCGGCCGCGAGCCGATTCCGGTGGACGCGGTCGAGGTGACCGCCGGCCTGGACGTCCGGCTGCGCGGCTCCGGGGAGCCGGTGGAGCTGATGCTCGCCTCCGGCGACGGCACCGTCTTCAGCCCGCTGGCGCCGCCCGCCGCGCGGCTGCCGGTGCTACGGCTGCCGGGCGCCGCGGCGATGCCGCGCATCGCCGTGGGGCGCCTGGTGCTCCAGCGGGCGACGTGGTGGTTCCCGGCGGAGCGCCTGGCCGAGCTGGGGCGAGGCCGGGCACCCGTGCGCTACCGCCGGCTCCGGGATTTCGTCCGCGGGCACGGCCTGCCCCGGCGTACATTCGTCCGTGCGCCGGGCGAGCCCAAACCGGTGCATCTCGACGCGGCGAGCCCGCTGCTGGCGGACGCGGTGACGCGGCTGCTGGCCGGGGCCGGCGCGGAGCCGGGGGCCGAGGTCGCCGTCACGGAGATGCTGCCGGACCCCGGCCGGCAGGGCGGGCGCATGCACGAGTTCCGGCTGTCGTGCGTGCGTGAGCCGGTGGTGCGCGAGTCGGTGCCGAGGAGGCCCAGGTGACAGGCGGATACCGCGCGTTGTTCAGCCACCCGGGGGCGGGCGGCCTGGCACTGGCGAGCCTGGTGGGCCGGCTGCCCAACGGGATGCTGGGCCTGGCGTTCGTCCTCACCCTGGTCAAGGCCACCGGTTCGTACGGCGCCGGTGGTGCGGCGGCCGGTTGCTACACGCTCACCGCCGCGGTCCTCGGCCCGCTGTGGAGCCGGGCCGTGGACCGTATCGGGCCGCGCGCCGTACTGCTGGTGACGGGCACCGGTCAGGCCCTGGTGCTGGCGACGGTGTCCGTGCTGGCCGCCCGGACGGACAACCGGGTCGTGCTGATCGGGCTCACCGCCGCGAGCGGGGTGCTGCTGCCGCCGCTGGGCGCGATCATGCGGGCGCTGTGGTCGCGGATGCTGGCCGACGAGCCGGACGCCAAGGCCGCGGCGTTCGCGTACGAATCGGTGGTCGTCGACATCGTGTTCATCGTCGGCCCGTCGGTGGTGGCCGGGCTGGCCGCGCTCGCCGGGCCCACGTCCGCCCTGTTCTGCGCCGCGGTGGCCACCGCCGTCGGCTGTGTCCTGGTGGCCTCCAGCCGGCACGTGGCCGAGGCGCACCGGAACGGCGGTGCCGGTGGGCACTGGCTGGGGCCGCTGCGCAGTCCCGCGGTCCTCGGCCTGCTGCCGGTCGGGTTCCTGGTGATGGGCAGCATCAGTGTGATCGAGGTGTCGCTGGTGGCGTTCGCCGACGACGCGGGGCAGCGGAACGCCTCGGGGGCGCTGATCGCGGTGCTGTCGGTCGGCGGTGTGCTCGGCGGCCTCTACCAGGGCAGCCGCCGCCAGCCGGGAACGCACGGGCAGCAGCTGGTGGTCCTGCTGGCGGCGCTGGCCACCGGCTGGGCGCTGCTGGCGGTCTTCGACAACGTCTGGCTGCTGGGCTGCCTCCTGGTGGTGGCCGGCCTCGCCCTCAACCCGGCGATCACCGCGCAGTACAGCACGATGGACGACATCGCCCCGCAGGAGGCGCTGACCGAGTCGTTCGGCTGGCTGAACGCCCTGGGGTCGGCGGGTTCGTCGGCCGGCGCGGCCGTCGCCGGTGTGGTGGTGGAGTCGGGCGCGGGCGGCGGCTTCCTGCTGGCGGCCGGCTGCTGCGGGCTGGGGTGCGCCATCGCCCTGTCGTTCCAGCGGACCTGGCGGCGCGGCGTCCCCGAGGTGCAGCGGGACGACGCGCCCTCGGCGGCGGGCGGGTGAGGCCGCACGGTCCGAGCCGTCCCGCCACCCCGCCTCCGTGATCCGAAAGGACGTCCGATGACCGCGATCCCTCCGCGCGTGGTGTGCCTGAGCGGCTCCCTCGCGCCCGATTCCCGTACCGAGCGCGTCGTGCGGTGGTTCGCCGGCCGGTGGACCCGGCAGGGCGGCCACTGCGACCTGTTCACCGGGGACGACCTCGACTTCCCCTTCTACCGGACGGAGGGCCCGCGGCCCGAGCCGGTCACCCGTTACCTGGACGCGCTGTCCGGCGCCGACGCGGTGCTGCTGGCCTCGCCCGCCTACCACTGCGCGGTGTCCGGCCTGCTGAAGAACGCGCTGGACTATGTGAACGACCTGCGGGCCGCCCCGCAGCCTTTCCTGGACGGCAGGCCCGTCGGCTGTGTGGCCGTCTCCCTGGGGAACCAGGGCGGGGCCGCCGTCCTCACCTCGCTGCGCACGGTCGCCCACGCCCTGCGGGGCTGGCCGACGCCGCTCGGGGTGGCCCTGTCCGGTGACACGGAGGTGGCCGCCGACGGGCGGCAGGTGCCCGAGCAGGTGGGCGGGCAGCTGGAGGTGATGCTCGCGCAGATGTGGCGGATGGCCGCGCCGAACGCCCGCCGGCGGCAGCGCGCGGCGGATCCGGTGCCGGTGGCCCGGGGCTGAGCGGGCCGTCCCGCCGGGGAGGCGGAACGCGGACGGGGCGGCCGGGAGGTCTCCCTCCCTGCCGCCCCGTCCGGCGCGTGCCCGTGTCAGGCGTTCAAGCGCGTGTCAGCCCTTCAGCGCGCTGCGCTTCTGCCACTGCTCCCAGGTCTCCTGCCAGACCTCCAGCCCGTTGCCCACATCGGTCTTGACGGTGCTGGAGGTGCCCTTGACCTCCACGGTGGAGCCGATCGGCAGGAAGTCGTAGGTCCGCTTGGCGTCCTCGGTGGTCATGCCGAAGCAGCCGTGGCTGTTGTTGACCACGCCGATCGAGTTGTTCCAGGGCGCGGAGTGCAGGAAGGTGCCGGAGGCGGTCATGTGGGTGACCCACTTGGCGTCCAGCATCCACTGGTTCCCGTAGCCGATGGTGGACGAGTCCATGGTCTCGTCCGCGTTCTTGCTGCGGACGGTGTGGATGCCGCCTCGGGTCGGGGCCTCCGGGGAACCGGCGGAGCCCTTGACGCTGCCGACGGGCTTGCCGTCCTCGTACATGGTCAGCGTATGGGCGGGGACGTCGATGACGGCCTTGTGGTCGGCCCCTATCGTGAAGCCGTAGTCGTAGTCGCGGGCGAACCAGCCGCCCTCGCCGGAGTTCACGCCGGCGAGCGAGCCCTTGACGGAGACCTTGGTGCCGCTGGGCCAGTAGGTCTTGGGCCGCCAGTCGAGGCGGTCCTGGCCGGAGTAGTCGGTCACCCAGCCCCAGGCGCCCTCCACCTGCGGGGAGGAGGTGACCTTGAAGTTCTTCTCGACCTCGGCCCGCTTGTCCCTGTCGATCTTGTGGTCGAAGAGGATCGAGACCGGCATGCCCGTACCGACGGTCTGCCCGTTCTGCGGGGTGTTGGTCAGCTTGTTGACCTTCGGCGCCTGCTGGGTGCTGAAGGTCGCGGTCGAGGAGGACTTCCGGCCCTTGTCCGACTCCGCCGCGGCCTTGACGGTGTAGGTGGTCTTCGGCTTGACCTTGCCCGCCGACTGCCAGGTGACCCCGTCACCGGACAGCTTCCCCTCGACCTTCTCCCCCTTCTCGTCCTTCACCTCCACCGAGGTCAGCTTCCCGCCGTCGGCCTTGACCGAGATGGGCGAGCCGAGCTTGACCTCCTTGGTCCCGGCCGCCGGACTGACGGTCACCTTGGCCGCGGGACCGACGTCGTCCGACCCGCCCCCGGACCCCCCGGAACAGGCGGACAGCGCCAACGAGCCCATGAGGGCGGATATCAGCAGGACGGGGCGACGGCCCAACCCGACGTGCACGTGAACAACCTCCAAGACAACGAATCCGTGGCGGGCCGGCCTCGCTGCCGGTTCGAGACGGATTCGACATCCGTACGACAACCCCCCCGCCACTCTGTACAGATGACCCGGACGCCGCCGCGGTTCCTGGTGAAAGCGATATTTGTGCAGGAATTGTGTGGACGGCCGGAAAGCCGGGGCGAAGTCCCCTGGAAACGGCGAAACGGTGGCGCTCCCTCCGCACGGGAGGAGCACCACCGCCGGACCGGGGCCGCCTACTCGCGCGGCAGCTTGGTGGCCGTGTCGAGATAGAACGCGTCGATACTGCGCACGGCACGGGTGAAGTCGTCGAGGTTGACGGGCTTGGTGACGTAGGCGTTCGCATGGCGCCGGTACGCGTCGGTGACGTCGTCCGGCGCGGCGGACGTGGTCAGCACTACGACCGGGATCGTGCGCAGCTCCTCGTCCTCCTTGAGGACGGCCAGCAGCTCGCGGCCGTTCATCCGCGGCATATTGAGGTCCAGCACGATCAGGTCGGGCCGGGGCAGGCCGGGGTCGCGCAGGTGGTCCAGGGCGGCGATCCCGTCCTGGACCTGGGTGAGGTTGCGGGCGGCTCCGTGGTCGAGGAGCGCCTCCTTGATGAGCATCGCGTCCGCGAGGTCGTCCTCGACCAGGAGGACGTCGTACGGGCGCGCGGGGGCGGCCATCATCATCGGCTCCGCTCGGTGTGCGTCGGGGGACGGTGGGTGGTGCCGTGCACGATGCCGGGCCAGCGGTTGCGGGCCCCCTGGCGGCTCATCTCGCAGGCCCGTCCGATCTGGGGGTAGCCCGCGCCGGTCCGCGCGGCCTCCTCGGCCGCCCGGTCCGTCAGGCGCTGCACCGCCCGCTGGATGTGCACCAGCATGTGCAGGTGGGCCAGGGCCTCCCCGCGCGCGCCGGCCGCCGCCTCCTCGTCCGGGCCGTCCGCCCGTTCCCCCGCGGGCAACGGGCGGTACGCCCGGTGCGCCAGACGATGGGCCAGGACGTCGAGCGATCCCTCCACCAGCGTGGAGATCTCTCCCTCGGTGAGGCGGGGCGAGAAGTGGGTGCCGGGCATGGCGCACACCCTAGGCGCTCCGGCCATCCGTCGACAACTACGGTTGTCGGGGCGCCGATCCGGTGTGATCGCCGGGGTGCCGGGGAAGCAGCCCGGGGGAACCGAGAAGGAAGGCGGGGAACGTGGCGGTCGAGACGGCTCATCGGCAGGACGGCTCCGACGCAGTGCCGAGACCGGCCGGGCGGTCGGGCTGGACAACGCGCCGGTGGCTGCGGGTGGGCGTGAGCGCGGCCCTGGTGGTGCTCACGGTGCTCGGCGTGCTGGGGACCTGGGCGCTGAGCCGGACCTCGTCGATCACTGACCACCTGGTCGACGTCCGGTCACCGGCGCTGGTCGAGGCGGTCCGCCTGGAGAACGCGCTGGTGAACCAGGAGACCGGGGTCCGCGGTTACGGGCTCACGGGCCGGCGCGAGTTCCTCCAGCCGTACACCCGGGGCCTGGCGGACGAGAAGGCGGCCGCCGAACGGCTGCGCACGCTGGTGGGCGGCGAGGAGGGCGCCCGGGACGACCTGGAGCAGGTGCTGGCACGGGCCGGCGAGTGGCAGGCACGCGTCGCCCGTCCGATCGCGGCCGCGCCGGCGGGGGCCCCGGCCGCGGAGGCCGCCGAGCGCGCGGGGGCGGGCAAGGACTCCTTCGACGCGGTCCGCCGCTCCCTCCACGAGCAGCAGCGCCGTCTGGCGGCCGAACGGGCCGGGGCCGGGGCCGACCTGGACGGGACCCGCCGGCTGCGGAACTGGGTGTTCGTCTCCATCGCGGCGGTGATACTCCTCGTGGCCGCCCTGGTCTTCGAGGGGCTGCGGCGGGGCGTCACCAAGCCGCTGGAGCAGCTCGGTGCCGACGCCCGGCTGGTCGCCGGGGGCCACTTCGCGCACACCGTCACCCCGACGGGACCGGCCGACCTGCGGCGGCTGGGGCGGGACGTGGAGGCCATGCGGCGGCGCCTCGTCGACCAGCTGGCCTTCAGCGAGGAGGCGCTCACGCAACTGGACGAGCAGGCCGGGGACCTGCGCCGGTCCAACGCCGAGCTGGAGCAGTTCGCCTACGTGGCCTCGCACGACCTCCAGGAGCCGCTGCGGAAGGTGGCGAGCTTCTGCCAGCTCCTCCAGCGGCGCTACGGCGACACCCTGGACGAACGGGCGCACCAGTACATCGCGTTCGCCGTGGACGGCGCCAACCGCATGCAGGTCCTGATCAACGACCTGCTCGCCTTCTCGCGCGTCGGCCGGGTGCACAACGAGCACGACACCGTCGACCTGGACACCGCCTTCGCGGCCACGCTGGACGCGCTGAGCGTGCCGGTCGGGGAGTCCGGGGCGGAGATCACCCACGACCCGCTGCCCACGGTGGTCGGCGACGCCACCCAGCTGGGCATGCTCTGGCAGAACCTGGTCTCCAACGCCGTCAAGTTCCGCGCCCCGGACCGTGTGCCGCGCGTCCATGTGACGGCCGGGCGGGACGGCGGCCTGTGGCGGTTCGCCGTCACCGACAACGGCATCGGCATCGCGCCGGAGTACACGGAGAAGGTCTTCGCGCTCTTCCAGCGGCTGCACACCCGGGACGCCTATCCGGGGACCGGGATCGGACTGGCGATGTGCCGCAAGATCGTCGAGTTCCACGGCGGGACGATCGGCGTGGACTCCTCGTACACGGGCGGCGCCCGCGTCGTCTTCACCCTCCCGGCGACGGGACCGGACGGCACGGCCCCGGCCTCGGAGGAGCCGGCCGCGGAGTCCGCGGTGGAGCCCGCCGCCGGGACGGCCGCCGCGGCCGGGACGGGACGGCCGGCGTCATGACCGCGCCGACGTCCGGCGCCCCGGGGCTGTCCGGCGGCGCCCGCACCGCGCCGGAGTCCGCCGTCGCGCCGCGCTACCGCGTCCTCCTCGTCGAGGACGACCCGGGCGACGCCCTCCTGGTGCAGGAACTCCTCGCGGACACCGGCCTGGACCACACTCTGACCTGGCGGAAGACGCTCGCCGAGGCCCAGGCGGAGCTGACCGCGGACGGCTCCGACTGCGTCCTGCTGGACCTGCACCTGCCCGACGCCTCGGGAACGGCCGCCGTCACCGCCGTGCAGCAGGCCGACCCGCACGTCGCGGTCATCGTGCTGACCGGGCTGGCGGAGTCGCACGCCGGTGTGCGGGCGGTCACCGCGGGCGCCCAGGACTACCTCGTCAAGGGGCAGGTGGAGCCCGAACTGCTGCTCCGCGCCGTGCACTACGCCGTACACCGCAAGCAGGCCGAACGCGCCAAGGCCGAGCTCCAGGCCACCCAGCTCCGGGCCCAGGAGAACACCCGGCTGGAGCGCGGCCTGCTGCCCACTCCGCTGCTCGGCTCCCCCGCCGTCACCGCGACCACCCGGTATCTGCCGGGCCGGGAGAGCGCGCTGCTCGCCGGGGACTTCCTCGACGTCGTACAGAGCGACGACCACATCGTCCACGCCCTCATCGGCGACGTCAGCGGGCACGGACCGGACGAGGCCGCCCTGGGCGTCGCCCTCCGCATCACCTGGCGCGCCCTGACCCTCGCCGGCCACCGGGGCGAGCGGCTGCTGGCCCTGCTGGAACGGATGCTGGTGGCCGAGCGCACCCGGCAGGAGATGTTCGCCACCTGCTCGCTGCTCACCCTGGACCTGCGGGACGCGACCGCCGTCCTGCACCTCGCGGGCCATCACGAGCCGCTGCTGACCGCCGGCGGGACGACCCGGCCGGTGGACGCGGAGCACGGCGTCGCCCTGGGCCTGGCGCCGGGGCTGTGCCACTGGCCGTCCACCCGGCTGGCGCTGCCGCGGTGCGGCGCGCTGACGCTCTACACGGACGGCCTCATCGAGGGCCACGACGGTCCGGGGTCCGGCCGGCTGGGCGCCGAGGGGCTGGTCGGCCTGGTGAACGGCATCCCGCACCACGAGCCGCCCGACCGCCACCTCGACCGCCTGGTGCGCACGGTCCGGGAGCTCAACGCCGACCGGCACTCCGACGACCTCGCCATCCTCCGCCTGGACTGGGACGCGGCGGGCCTGCCGGGGGCGCCGGCGCCCGTCACCCCGCCGGGACCACGGCGACCGGGCACTCCGCCCGGTGCAGCGCGGTGTGGCTGACCCGGCCGAGCTGGAGGCCGAGCCCGTGGTGGCGGCGGAGGGCGCCCACCACCAGCAGGTCGGCGTCGGCCGAGGCGTCGACGAGGGCCCGGTGGGCCGGGCCCTCGACGGTGGTCCCGTGCACGGTGATGTGCGGGTGCTCGGCCTCGGCCGCGCGCAGGGCCTCGGTCAGCTCGCGGCCGGCCTGTTCCTCGTGGACGAGGGGCCCGCTGCTGGGCAGCGGGTAGTGGTCGACGGACTGCCGGGCGGGGTGGCGCCAGGCGCGGACCGCGTGGACCTCGCAGCCCCGGGCGGCGGCCTCGCGGAACGCGAAGCGGACGGCGGCGGGCGCCTCCTCGGCGTCGCCGACGCCCACCAGGATCCGTCCGGACGTCCCGCGCACGTTCTCCTCCGTTCCGCGCACCACGATCACCGGGCAGTGGGCGCGGGCGGCCACCGAGAGGCTGACCGAGCCGAGCAGCAGTCCGGCGAGGGTGCCGCGCCCCGAGGGCCCCGTGACCACGGCGGCCGCGTGGCGGCTGGCCTCCACCAGGGCGTTCACGGCCTCCTCGGCGACCGTCTCGGCGTGGACGCGGAGGGCGGGGTCGCGTTCCTGGGCGTGCCGGGCGGCGGCCGCGGCGACCGCCTCCTCGGCCCGCGTCTCGGCGGAGAGCCCGTCCTCGGGCGGGAGCCGGCTCTCGTAGCGCTCCCACAGGGACGCGTACAGCACGCGCAGCCGCGCGTCGTGCCGGCCCGCCTCGTCCACGGCCCAGTCCAGGGCCTGCAGGCTGCCGGCGGATCCGTCGACGCCCACGACCAGGGGGAGCTCCATCGCCTGTCACCGCCTCACCGCGCGAGGTACGCGCTCCTGGCACCCTCGCACCACCCGGGCCCCGGCGCGAAACGGCTGGTCCGTTCGGCCGACCCGGCGGCGGGCTCGCGGCGGCCGGCGTTCGCGCCGAGCATAGGAGACATGACCAAGGACCCACGGAGCACGCTGCTCGCCCGGCACCGGGAGGCGCTCGCCCTGTTCGGCGAGCGTGTGCACGCCGTCCCGCCCCGCCGGTGGGGTGCGCCGACGCCGTGTTCGGAGTGGTCGGTGCGCGATCTGGTGAACCACCTCACGGCCGAACAGCTGTGGGTGCCCCGGCTGTTGGACGGCGAGACGGCCGAGGACGTCGGGGACGAACTGGACGGGGACGTGCTCGGCGCCGACCCGGTGGCCGCCTGGGACGCCGCGGCCGGGGCCGCCGTCGCGGCCTTCGGCGCGTCCGGCGCGCTCCGCCGGACGGTGGGGCTGTCGTACGGGGAGACGGCGGCGGACGCGTACTGCGCGGAGATGACCGCCGACGCGGTCGTGCACACCTGGGACCTGTCCCGGGCCATCGGTGCGGAGGACCGTCCGCCGCGGCCCCTCGTCGAGGCCGCCGGGCGCGTCTTCGGCTCGTACGGCGACGACATGTCACCGACCGGCCTGTTCGCGGCCCCGCTCCCGGCGCCGCCCGGCGCCGACGACTGGACGAAGCTCCTGGCCCGGCTGGGCCGGAAGGCGTGACCGTCCGGGCCCGCGCCCCGGCGGTGCCGCCCCGCGCTCGGCCATGAGGGGCAGATGCCCGACCACGGACGACGGCGGACCGTCCCCGCCCGTAGGGCGCGGTGGCGTATCGCCCCGACGCCGCTCGCCGCGGTGGGACTCTGCGTGGTGGCGGTCAACGCGTGCGGCAGGGGCGGGAGTTCGGCGTCCGGCGCGGAGGCCGCTTGCCGGGCCGCGACCGGCGGTGACGCGTCCCGCGCCGACACCGTCATGCTCGCCCGTCATACGGAGAAGCCGCGTGAGAAGGACGACGGCGGGAAACCGCCGTACGGCGTCACCGAGGACGGCGAACGGAACGAGCACGCGCTGCCGGTGCGGGGCCGGCAGCGGGCCGGGGCGCCGGCCGCGCTGTTCGCCCCCACCCGGCGGCTCCGCCGGGGCGCCCGGGTACCGCGGTCGCTGCTGTCGGGGGACCGGCGGGATCCCGCCCGATCCGCCCGGCGCCTCATGCCTTCGGGCAGAACTCCGCCGTGAACATGTCGTCGTACGGCTTGCCGTCCTCCAGCCAGTCGCCGTTCATCTGGAAGGTGAGCATGTGCTTGCCGTCCAGGGTCCCGGCCGTGCTGGTGAGCGAGCCCCAGACGATGCCGTCGTGGCCGTACACCTTCACGCCGCAGGGCAGGCTGCGCACGATGAGGCCGAGGCCGTAGTCGAAGGGCTGCCCGGTCCTCACGGTGGTGAGCATGGCGTCCAGCTGCCGCTTGGGGAACAGCTTGCCGCGCAGCACGGCGCTGTAGAAGCGGTTGAGGTCGCCGGTGGTGCTGATGACCTCACCGGTGGCGCCGGACCAGGCCGGGTTGTACTCGGTGGCGTCGTGGATCTCGGGGCCGGGATTCGCGGCGTAGAGCTTGGAGTACCCGACGGCGTGCGGGGCGGGCATCTTCGGGTCGGTGCCGGGGAAGGTCGTCTGCCGCAGGCCCAGCGGTTTGACGATGCGCCGCTCGGCCTCGCGGGCCCATGGGTTCCCGGTGGCCTTCTCGATGACCATGCCGGCGATGACGAAGCCGGTGTTGGAGTAGTGCCAGCCGCCGCCCGGCGCCCAGTAGGGCGGGTACTTGAGGCCCATGGCCACGATCTGCTCGGGCGAGCGGTACTCGTAGCGGTGCTCGAGGAAGCCGGGGCCGTTCATGTACTCCTGCCACTCCGGGGTCTCCACCATGTCGTGGACGCCGCTGGTGTGGTTGAGGAGCTGACGGATGGTCACCTTGTTGCCGTCGTAGCCGTTGCCCTTGAGGAGGCCCGGCAGCCAGCGCTCGACGGAGTCGTCGAGGCGCAGCTTGCCCTCGGCCTCCAGCTGGAGGATGACGGCGGTGACGAAGGACTTGGTGATGCTGCCCGCGCGGATGTGGTCCTGCGCGGTGCGCTTGCGCTTCGTGGTGGTGTCCGCGTAACCGGACGAGCCGAACCACTCCCCGTCCGGGGTCGAGGTCCCGGCGGCGACGCCCGGCATCCCGGCCGCGTTGAGCGCGTTGAGGGCCTCCTGCGTGCGCTGGTGCGACCCCTTCGGCTCCGCCACGGGTGCGGCGGTCGCGGGTCCGGCCAGGGCGACCGCGCCGAGTGCCAGGGCGGCGGTGAGCCCGAGGGCCCTGCCACGTATCCGGAGTGAGAGCTTCGGCATGCGGATCCTCGCAATCGCGCCACTGGTGAGGTGGCGTCGGATTGATCATGGGCGAGTGCAGTATAGGTTGACCCGTTTCCTGCCCAACGACGATTTCGAGCCACCTTGTCCGCACTTCTCCACGCCGGACTCCACGCCCTGTCGCCCGCCGGTCCGACGGCCTGGGAGATCGCCTGGGCCCTGCTCCGCCCTCTCCGCCGTGGTCCGGGCCGTCGTCCGCAGGCCGGGCGCGGTGTGGTCCTCGTCCTCGTACGCCGCGGTGGCGCCGGCGCGTTCGCTGTTCCGGTGCTCCGCGCCATGGGCGGCTTGCCGCCCGCCCGAGCCGTCGATGTGCCGACGGCGGCGCGGCCTACCGCCCGAGCCCCGCGTCGCGCGCCACCAGGGCCGCCTGCACCCGGTTGCCGCACTCCAGCTTGGCCAGGATCCGGCTCACGTACGTCTTCACCGTCGCCTCGCTCATGTGCAGCCTCCGCCCCGCCTCCGCGTTGGACAGCGCCTCGCCGAGCAGGGCCAGCACCTCGCGTTCGCGTCCGCTGAGGGCCGCCACGCGGGTCCGGGCCTCCTCGGCACGGTCCTCGGCGGGGGCGGACGCGAGCGAGTCGGCCACGTGCCGGGCCGCGGCGGGCGACAGGTAGGCGTTGCCCGCCGCGGCGGCGCGGACGGCGCCGATCAGTTCGGCGGGTGCCGAGTCCTTGAGCAGGAAGCCTGCGCCGCCGTCCCGCAGGGCCCGCAGCACATTCCCGCGCTCGCCGAAGGTGGTGAGGACGAGGACGCGCGTCTCCGGCGCCGTGCGGCCCAGCTCCGCCAGGGCGGTGAGGCCGTCCAGGACCGGCATCTGGATGTCGAGCAGCGCGACGTCCGCCCGGTGCCGGCCGGCCAGGGCGACGGCCTCGCGCCCGTCGGACGCCTCCGCCACGACCTCGATATCGTCGGCCGAGGTCAGGATCATCCTGATGCCCGCCCGGATGAGCGGCTCGTCGTCGGCGATGAGGACGCGGATCACGGGGTTCTCCTGCTCACTGATCGAATACTCACTGATCGTTCTTGACCTTGAACTCAAGCTTTTCGATCAGTTTCCCGTCCCTGAAGCAGAACCGGTACACGCGGTCGGTGTCCAGCGCCTTCGGGGCGTCGGTGGACAGCAGCGACAGGCACTCGGCGCCGGCCGGCACGGCGGGGCCCCTGCCCCTCAGCCCGGAGGTCAGGAACGAGTCCCCGGACGGCAGCCGGCCGCGGACCTCGGACTCGGGGCTTCCCACCCTGACGCGCTGGAAATCGCGCGGCTCCAGCTGCCCCTCGGTCATGGCCTCGTAGAGCTTCCCGGCCCCGAACAGGGCCAGCGCGCCGAGCCCGAGGGCGAGCACCAGCCCGAAGCCGCAGCCGAGCAGACAGCCCCTGCTCCTGCGCACCCCCATGAGGCTCCTGAACTCCTCGCGGGGATCGGGCCATTCGACGACCGCCCCGCCGTCGCCCGGGGTCTCCCCGGGGAACGGCCGCAGGTCGTCGGCCTCCTCCGCCTCGGCGGCCTCGACCGCCTCCGGGCCCGGGTCGTAGGGGAGCACGCCCGCGACCCGGAATCCCCCGCCCTCCACCGGCCCGGCGTGGACCATCCCGCCGGCCAGCCGGGCGCGTTCGCGCAGCCCTGTGAGGCCCTGGCCGCCGCTGACGGCGGCCGGCTGCTTGGCGCTGCCCTCGGGCCCGTTGGCGACCTCCACGACCAGGGAGTCCGCCTCGTAGTGCAGACCGACGGTGAGCGCCGCGCCGGGAGCGTGCTTGAACGCGTTCGTCAGCCCCTCCTGCACCACCCGGTACGCGGCGTGGTCGGCCGGTGCGCCCAGCGGCCGGGGCTCCCCGGACCGGACGAGCCGCACCGGTCTGCCCGCGGCCTCGGCCGCCTCGACGAGGCCGCCGACGCCCGCCACCCCGCCGGGCCGCTCGTCCTCCACCGTGCCGTCCCTGAGCACGCCGACCACGGCCCGCAGTTCGTGCATGGCGGCGACGGACGCCTCGCGCAGCACGCCGACCGCCTCGCGCTGCTGCTCGGTCAGCCCCTGGGAGACCTCCAGGGCGCCGGTCTGCACCGCGATGAGGGCGAGCTGGTGGCCCAGGCTGTCGTGCATGTCCCGGGCGATCCGCTGCCGCTCGCGCAGCCGGGCCTGGCCCGCGACCATCCGGCGCTCGCGCAGCAGCTGGACGTGGCGCTCGCGCAGGGTGTCCAGCAGGGCGCGCCGCTGGGACCAGTAGCGGCCGGCCAGCCCGGGGACGACCGTGGTGACCAGGAAAAGCAGGGTGACGAACAGGCCCACGAACGAGAACAGGTGCTCGTCCCACAGCACCAGCACCCCGAACGCGACGAGGGCCGCCGCCCAGGCGGCCAGGGCCCGCAGGGCCCCTTCGATCCTGCGGCCGGCGGACCAGGCGACCACCGCGAGCAGTGGCAGCAGCCCGGCATCGGTCATCCCGCAGAGCGTCGCCACGCCGATCAGGGAGGTGGCGGGCAGCACCCGCCGGGCCGCGGAGAACACCAGTGTCGCGGCCGCGACCAGGGCCGTCAGGAGCACACCGTGCCCGGTGTCGTACTCCAGCACCCCGGCCAGCAGCGCCATGACGGCGGCCAGCAGGCTCTCCCCCACCACCCGCCGCCGGCTCCACCGGCTCGGTTCGATGAACCGCACCCAAAGATCACGGGCCTCACTGGTCACACGCATAACGGGCAGCCTAGGCAGGGCCGCCCGGCCCCCGCGTACGCCGAAGGTCGCGCACCCGGTCCGCGAAAGTCGCAAGGCGGGGTGGTCACCCGGGCCGGCGGGCCTCCCGGGCGCACCACAGCAGCCAGACCACCCCGGCCAGCGCCACCAGCAGCAGGCCGCCGTCGGAGAACAGGGTGTAGAGGTGCTTCTGCCGGTCGGTGGGGCGCGGCAGGTAGCCGTACTCGAAGAGGGTCCGGTCCGCGCCGGTGGCGGTGAGCCGGTAGACGAGCCAGACGGCGATGCCGTTCATCGCGTCCCACAGCGCGTGCAGCACCGCCACGCCCAGGTACGTCGCCCAGACCCGTCCGGTGAGGTGGAACCGGCCGTCCCGGCGGGCGCCGAGCAGCGCGGCGCCGAGGAGCGCCGTCCAGAGGCCGTGCCCGAACGGGGCGAGGAGTCCGCGCAGGACCTCGGTCTCGACCAGACCGCGCAGGGAGATGGTGCCCCGCACGGTGAACAGGGCGTTGAACGCGTAGCCGGAGCTCTCGAAGGCGGCGAATCCGAAGCCGACCGCCGCGCCCAGCACCAGCCCGGCGCGCACGCCGCGGATGCCGCGGTGCCGCCGCACCAGCAGGACGAGGGCGAGGCCCTTGACGGCCTCCTCGATGAGGCCGACGCCGAGGAAGAGCGTGGCCGAGGGATACAGGAGGTAGTACTCAAGGACGGAGGCACCGAGGACGCCCAGCACCCCGCCCACCACGAAGCAGCCGAGCAGCAGCCCGATGCCGAGTTCCCCGCCGTGCCGCTCGCACGCCCACAGCACATAGCAGCCCGGGACGAGGAAGCTGCCGAGCAGGATCAGGGTGGGCAGCAGATTGGTGTTCTGGGTGGTGACGGTGGTCAGGACGGCCAGCAGCCACAGGGCCAGTCCGCCGAGGAGACAGCGCGCCCACAGCCGGGTCGGGAGTCCGGGGGGACCGACGGGGGGCGGGCCGGCGGGCGGCGGGGGTGCCGGGGAGGACATGCCCTCATCTGACCCCGGCCGCCGGTCCCGCGCCCTCGCTGCACGCCGTCCGGGTGAGCGGCGCCGGCGGGGCCGGGGGCGGGTGATGGCCGGGCCACTCTCCGTATCATCACGCAACTCCCCCTGTTAGGCTGCCCACATGAAACGTGCCAGCCTCGCCGGCCTGGACTGTTCGATCGCCCGGACGCTCGATGTGATCGGGGAGTGGTGGACGCCCCTCGTCCTGCGCGAGATCTTCCTCGGCCGCCGCCGTTTCGAGGAGATACAGCGCGATCTGGGCATCGCCCGCAACGTCCTGACGGCCCGTCTGACCCGGCTGGTGGAGTCCGGCATCCTGGAGCGCCGGGGCTACGGGCCGAGCGGCGCCCGCAGCGAGTACCGGCTCACCGAGCGGGGGCGCGACCTGTACCCCGTGCTCCTGACGCTCCAGAACTGGGGCGACCGCTGGCTGCCGGCCGAGGGCGGCCCGCCCACCCGCGTGGTGCACACCGCGTGCGGGCACGACGCGGCGCCGCGGCTGGTCTGCGGCCACTGCGGCGACGGCCTGCCGGCCGACGAACTGCTCCCGCTGCCCGGTCCCGGCCGGGAGGAGGACCCCGACCACCCGCTGGTCCGCGCCCGGACGGGCACCTGACGGTCCCCGGCGGCGGCCCGGCCGGTCAGCCGCTCCCCGCCCCCGCCTCCTTGCGCCGGGCCCGGTGGGCCGCCGCGTGCGCCCTGTTGCCGCAGATGAGCGGGGAACAGTAGCGACGCGACTGATTGCGCGAGGTGTCGACGAACACTTCCCCGCAGCGGTTCCCCGCACAGACGTGCAGCCGCTCGGTCCCGCTCGTGGTGATCACTCCCAGCAGGCCCATGGCGGCGTTGACGGCGTACTGGTCGACCGGGGTCGCCCCGGGCGGCGCGACGTGCAGGTGCCAGCCGCCGTCGTGATCGGTGTAGTGCGGTACGGCGTGGTGGTCCGCGAGCACCCGGTTGAGCACCGCGACGGCCGCGCCCGCGTCCCCGGCGGCGAAGACCTCCCGGAACACCGGTCTGAGGCGGCGCGCGGCGGCGAGGTCGGCGCCGGTGGGCACCGCGTCCAGCCGTATCCCGTGGTCGACGAGCAGCGCGGAGAGTGCGCCGACATCGGGGAGCTTCTCCACGTCGCGCACGGTGTTGTAGGTGTTGACCAGATCCTCGGCGAGCGTCACCGAAGGCTCCGAGTAACTAGTAAACCTCATTATGACTCCGTACTATGGCTCATTGTCGGCGCTCCCGCACCCGCTGCGGGCGGCCCGGCCCTGCTCGTCGTCGTTGACTGCCACTCTGCCCCGGAACGGGGGAATCGATGGATCCGCACAGCGCACGGTCCCCCGGACCCGAGAGCTCCATACTGCCCGCGGCGGCCGCGCCGGCCGATGACCCGCCCCCGGCGGCCGCCGTCATGGCACCGGCCCGGCCTCCTTCCCCCGGTCTCCGGGAGGAAGCACTTTACGGGCTGCGTGCCGCCGTCCCGCTGGCGGTCGCCGTCTTCGGGTTCGCCGTCTCCTTCGGCGTCGTGGCCCGCGCGGCGGGCATGGGGATATCGGCCCCGCTGGTCATGTCGGCGACCACCTTCGCCGGGTCCGCGCAGTTCGCGGCGGCGTCGGTGCTGGGCACCGGCGGCGGTGTGGCGGCGGCGATCGTGGCGGCGGTGCTGCTGAACTCCCGGTACCTGCCGATCGGCATCAGCGTCGCCCCGGCGCTCACCGGCGGGCTGCTGAAGCGGTTGCTCTCCGCCCAGCTGGTCGTCGACGAGTCCTGGGCGGTGGGCCACCTCGGCGGCGGGCGCTACTCCCGCGGCCGGCTGCTCGGGGCCGGGGCCCTGATCTACGGCGGCTGGGTGCTCGGCACGGCCGTCGGCCTGCTCGGCGCGCGCTACCTCGGCGACCCCGAGCGCTTCGGCCTCGACGTGGTCTCCCCGGTGCTCTTCCTCGCCCTTCTCAAGGGGCAGGTCACCGACCGCAGGGCGCTCGTCTCCGCCCTGCTCGGGACCGCCGTCGCCCTCACCCTGGTGCCCTTCGTGGCGCCCGGCGTGCCACTGATCGCGGCCACGGCCGCCTGCCTGCTGGGACTGAAGCGATGAACGGTGTGTGGCTGGCGGTGCTCCTGGTGGGCGCCGTGTCGGTGGTGATGAAGGCGGCGGGACCGGTGGTGCTGGGCGGCCGTGAACTGCCGCCTCCTCTGCGTCGGGTGGTCACGCTGATGGCCCCGACGCTGCTCGCCGCGCTGATCGCCACCCAGATGTTCGGCGCCCACCGGGCCGTCGTCGTCGACGAACGCGCGGTCGGGCTGGCCGTGGGCGCCCTCGGTCTGTGGCGCCGGTGGCCCACGCTCCTCGTGATCGCCCTGGCGGCCGCCGCGACCGCCGTCACCCGGCTGGTGACGGCGGGCTGAGGCGGCGCCGTGCTCAGGTGCTCCGGTCCGGGCGCTGCTCGCGAGGGGTCTCCTCGTCCCGGGTCCACGCCTCCGGGTCGCGCCACTCCTCCGACCGCGTGGGCCGCCCCGACCGGGCCTGGGCGCGGAGCTCCTTCTTGAGCTGGTCGTCCCTCTTCGGGCTGTGCTTGTCGCTCTGCCGCTGCATGGCCGTGCGTTCCTTTCCGGCGGGGGTTCTTGATCACCAGGCTCTCCCCGCGGTGGGGGATCGCCGGTTCCCGCGCCTTTCCGGACAGGACCGGCGAAAACCTCCGGCCCGCCACTTTCCAGCGTAGGCACCGGCCCTCGCGGGGACGGGAGACCGGAGCCGGGCGGGCCGCGGGGGTGCGGCCTCCGTTACCGGCCGGGAACCGGCCGCCGAGGCGACGCGGGGTGCGCATCCGGATACCGGATGTCCGGCCGCCGACCGTGGCGTAAACATCTGCCGACCGGGCCGGAGCGACTTCCCCGGACGCCCTTCCCATTACCGCCCGGACGAATTCCGCTTTCCCGGAGAACTATTCCGCGGCGGTGACGAACGGCCACCCTCCGCGCGCGTTCCCTGCTTTTCTTTCCCGGCGGTCCATAGCGGTTCCCCATCTTTGCGGTGACTCCGGTACCCCCATGGCACGACTGCTCCGACGGCCTCCACAGGGCCTCTGTCCGCTCCGGAACATTGCCTTTCCCTCAACCGGTGCCGCCGTTTCGCCATTGTCACGGCGAGAGGCATTCTCCGCGCTGCCGGACGCCGGTAGCCTGGCCCGCGAACCGAGCGCCGCATGCCGCGCGGAAATCACGATGGGGGACGTAGCATGACGAGCCATCACATTCAATGGTTATTTCTTGATCTCGCCCTGATTCTGGTGCTGGCCCGTGCCCTCGGCGCGGTCGCCGCGCGCGTGGGGCAGCCGCCCGTCGTCGGGGAGATCCTCGCCGGGGTGATGCTGGGGCCGAGCCTGCTGGGCGACGGCCCGGCCGGGCGGCTCTTCCCCACGGACGTGCGGCCGTTCCTCACCGCGCTCGCCAACATCGGCGTCGCCCTGTTCATGTTCACCGTCGGGCTGGAGCTGGAGCACCGGGCCCTGCGCGGGCGCACCCGTGTCACGGCCGGCGCCTCGCTCGGCTCGACGCTGGTGCCCTTCGCCCTCGGCGTCGGGCTCGCCTTCTATCTGCTGCGCGGGCACCACAGCGACCAGCGGACCGCGTTCGTGGTGTTCGTGGGGCTGTCCGTGTCGGTGACCGCGTTCCCGGTCCTCGCGCGCATCCTCTCCGACCGGGGGCTGTCCCGGACGGAGATCGGGGGCCTGGCCCTGGCGGCCGCGGCCGTCGTCGACGTCGTGGCCTGGTCGGCGCTGGCGGCCGTCCAGGCGGCCGTCGGCGGTTCGGGCGAGCACTGGCGGGCGGCGCTGATCCTCCCGTTCGCCGGGGGGCTGCTGCTCCTGCGTCCCGTGCTGCGCCGGGCCCTCGGCCCGGCCGGGCCCGACGGCGCGCTCACCTCACGGGCGTTCGCGGTCGCCGTGACCGGCGCGCTGCTCTCGGCCGCGGCGACCGAGGCCATGGACATGCACTACATCTTCGGGGCGTTCCTGTTCGGGGCGGCGCTGCCCCGGGAGGGCCAGGACCGGATCCGGGAGGAACTGGCGGGCCGCACCGAGCAGTTGACCACCCTGTTGCTGCCCGTCTACTTCGTGGTGGCGGGGCTCAAGGTCGACCTGCGGGGCGTGGGCGCGGAGGGGATCGTCGAGCTGTTCGTCATCCTGTTCGTCGCGATCGCCGGGAAGTTCCTCGGCACCTACGCCGGAGCCCGGTCGCAGGGTCTGCCCGGCGAGGCGTCGGCCACGCTGGCGGCGCTGATGAACACGCGGGGGCTGACGGAGCTGGTCATCCTGGGCGTGGGTCTTGAACTGGGCCTGCTCGACGGCTCGTTGTACTCCCTGATGGTCGTCATGGCCCTGGTGACCACCGCCATGACGGGACCGCTGCTCACGCTGATCGGGGCGCGCGGCCGACGCCGTCCGGGCCCGCCCGCGCCCCTCGGGGAGACGGCCGGCGCGGCGGCGGGCCGGGGCGCGGACCGGTAGGGCGGGAACGGGACTCCGGGGCGGAACGCCACTGTCCCGCCCCGGAGTCGGGCCGCGTCCGGGGCCTCACTGTCCGTGGACGACGACCGAGGCGTGCTGGAACGCGGGGCCGCGGACGGCGGAGTGGAGGACCACCGGCGCGGCGCGGACGGCGCGCGGGGTGAGGCCGGTCACGGCCTTGAACTCGCGGATGAGGTGCGACTGGTCGTAGTAGCCGCAGCGGACGGCGAGGTCGGCGTGCGGCAGTTCGGCCGGTGTCGTGACGAGCGTTTCGAGCGTGCGCCGGAAGCGCGTCATGGAGGCCACGGTTCTGGGCGCGACGCCCACGTGGCGCTGGAACGCCTGCTGGAGCCTGCGCGGGCTCCAGCCTGTCTCGCGGGCGAGGTCCGCGATGCAGGGGGGTCCGTCGGCGTGGAGCAGCCGTTCCCAGGCCCAGGCCAGCGGAGGGGGGACCCGGTCCCCGTCCGGGTCGTCGAGGGCGAGGAACGTCTCGTCGAGCAGGGCGAACCGCGCGTCCCAGCTTCCGGCGCAGGTGAGCCGTTCGTGGAGGTCGCCGAAGCGCCGGCCGAGCACGTCCCGGGTGTCCGGCAGCGCGTCGGCGAACTCCCACAGACGGGGCCCGAGCAGCCGGGTCGCGCCGTCGAGCGTCAGCATCACCTGGATGCCCTGGAACCGGCCCGGCGGGCTGAACCGCAGGGCGCTGGTCCTGGCCGCGTAGACGGCGGTCGGCGGGATCGACGCGTCGGGCGACGCCGGGGTCTCGCCCACGCCGATGAAGAAGGCGGGCAGCGCCATCGGGGTCTCCAGCCACGCCGGCGCGTGCGCCGTGCGGATCGCGAAGGCCCGGTACTCGACCACCGTCCGCCGGAGGGCGGGGTGCGGCAGCCGTGAGGCGACCCGGACCCTGCCCCAGGGCAGTTCGGCCTGCCGCGTGCTCAGTGCCATCCCCTCAGTCCTCACGGATGACGGTCCGCCCGGGGGTGCGCATCCGTCCAATCCCCACCGTGCCGCTCCGCGCCATGCTGGGAACGAGCCGACGTCGTACGCCACCGGATTCCGGGTGGAGACGGACCACGGGGGTGCCCGTCTCCGCCTGTACCGCACCGTACGCCGTCGGCCTTCCGCCGTGCCAGGGGGCCGCGGGCGACCGGGGAGCAAGGCGACAACAACCGGACACACTCCGGCGGTTCACATCGACTGCCGGGCCACGCACTCCTCCAGGAAGGCCAGCGCCCGCAGGTGGTAGGAGCGGGCCGCGGTGCCCAGGCTGATGTTGTGGCCCGCCTCCGGCTGACGGTCGATCAGCACCCGGGGGGCCGTGAAGTGGGCCGCGAGGTCGGCGAGCGCCTCCTCGTCGTGCCGCCACCACGCCTCGTGCTCCGCGAACGTGAGGCGGACCGGCACCCGGACCCGCCGGGCGAGGGCGGGGAACACCGCGGGCCAGCGGGCGGCCTCCCGGGCCTCCCTCGGCGGCAGCGGGGCGGTCAGCGCCGCGACGGCGCGGAAGACCCCCGGGGGATAGAGGCCGGGCCGTCCCCACTGCTTCGACCAGGGCCAGGCGCCGCCCGGGACGGGCAGTTCCCCGGCGTCGACGGCGTACCGGTGCCCGCAGCCGGAGATGTCGAGGCCGAGCAGCCGTCCCTTCGGGTCGTCCGCGGCGGCGGCCAGCGCCACCTTGCCCCCGAAGGAGTGGGCGACGACGAAGATCCCCGCCCCGATGGGGTGGCGGCGGGCGAAGTCCTCCAGCGCCGCGTGCAGCGTGACCGCCTGCTCCGCGAGCGTCTGCCCTTCCGGGAGCCGCTCGGCGGAGCGTCCGTAGCCGGGCCGGTCGACGGCGAGCACCGTGTAGCCGAGGCGCGCGCCGAGCGCCAGCAGGGAGAGGCCGGGATCCGCCGGGCAGTCGAAGTAGCCGGCGTTCATGCCTCCGCCGTGGAGCGCGACGACCGTCGCCCGCGGCGGGTACGCGGCCTCGGCCAGCAGGGCGGAGAGCGCGGTGCCCGCGCCGACCATCACCGTTCCGCTGATCACTCAGATGCTCCAGAAGCTCTTCTTCCGGTAGTTCGACTCCCAGAAGGCCCGGTTCAGCAGCCGCACGGGCGCGGGCATGCCGGACAGGAAGGTGTGACGCGCCTCGTCCGGTATGCCGTCGCAGACCCATGGGACGTAGACGGCCGCGCCGCGGGGGCCCTGGGCGCGGGCCATGCCGCGGCGGAAGGCGTCCCAGTCCTTCTCCGTCAGCACCTCCTGGATGAGCGGCAGGGCGCTCTTCTCCTCGTGCTCCATGTGGTCGCGGAGGACGGCGGACAGCGCCGCGACCAGCTCGGCGAGCCCGTGCGCGTCCTGTCGGGAGAGCGCGCCGTCCACGGCGTCCAGCCGGGGGTCCAGTTCGGCGTGCTCGGCCTCCATCTCCGCCATCAGGGCGAGGTCCCGGGGCCGTCCGGCCACCGCGCCCTTCACCCGCGGCCACAGCTCGGCGTCCTCCACGGTGTGGTGGATGTGGAGCTGTTTCTTGAAGTTCTCCCAGCCCGCGCGTACTCCGGGAGACCCGGCCCGGCCCGCCTCCACGACCGTCACGAGCCTGTCGAGGTCACGTCGGAACGCGTCGTGCGTCGCGTACATGTTGGTGAAGTCCAGCGGGGTCTTCTCATCAACTGCCATGGTGTGGAGTGCCTTTCGTCGCACGTTCGTCATGGGGATGAGGGGTGGGACACGGACGGATGTGACATGGCCGGGCGGGTCTGTGACGCACGCCACAGTTCCCGCGGGGATGTCACATCCGGGGCGGCGGACGGCATCCCAGTCGGTGAACGCGTCACACGGGAGGTCCGCGCATGTCCGACAGGCCGACGTCCGGAGCCGCCGGCTTCGGCGCCCCCGCGGCAGACCAGACGACCGAAACGTTCGTCGGCTACCGGGAGTTGCTGTTCTCGATCGTCTACAACATGCTCGGCAGCGTCTCCGACACCGAGGACGTGCTCCAGGAGACCTGGCTGGCGTGGGAACGGCGGAGCCGCAAGGCGGAGGCCGAGGCGATAGACAACCCCCGCGCCTACTTGGTGCGGATCGCGGTCAATCAGGCGCTGGCCCGGCAGGCGACGCTCACCCACCGCCGGGAGACCTATGTCGGCGCGTGGCTGCCGGAGCCGCTGCTCACCCACGCGCCGGAGTCGGCGGAGACCGTGGACGCGGCGGACCGGGCGCTGCGGACCGAGTCCGTGTCCATGGCGCTGCTGGTGATCCTGGAGACGCTCAGCCCGCTGGAGCGGGCCGTCTTCGTCCTCCACGAGGTGTTCGGGTACGCCCACACCGAGATCGCGGCCATCCTCGACCGCTCCCCCTCCGCCGTGCGGCAGCTGGCGCACCGCGCCCGCGAGCACGTCCACGCCCGGCGCCCGCGCTTCCAGGCCGACCCGCAGGTCCAGCGGCAGGTCACCGAGCGGTTCCTGGCCGCCGCGCTCGGCGGCGACCTCTCCGGTCTGCTGGAGATCCTGGCGCCGGACGTCACCATGTGGACGGACGGCGGGGGCAAGGTGCGGGCCGCCGGGCTGCGGCCGGTCACCGGGCGCGACAAGGTCGTACGGCTCCTCGCCGGGTACGCCGACCGCCGCCCCGGCGACCTGGACGTCCGCTACCGCGCGGTCAACGGCGACCCGGCCGCCGTGGTGTTCTCGGAGGACTCCCCCTTCGTCGTCCTCGTCCTCGACCTCAGCACGCGGGGCGACCGGGTGCGCGGCATCTACGCCGTCACCAACCCCGACAAGCTGTCCCGGATCCCCCGCGCGGAGGGGGAACCGGAGACGCCCGGCCCGGAGTGACGGTCATTCGGCGGCGTGCGCCCGACGTTCCGCCGGGCGCAGCTCGATGAAGTCGAAGCAGCCGAGCCGTCTCAGGACGGCACGGATGGGCACGGGGATCCCGGCCTGTTCCCTGTCGACGTAGATCCGGGGCTCGGCGAGGCGCACCCGGCGGCCCCGGACGACCAGTTCGCAGCCCTGGGCGGCCACCACGTTGCGCGCCCAGTCCGAGCGCGGTCCGTACGGCAGGGCCATGATGTAGCGGTCGCCGGAGCGGAAGACCTTGACGGGGGTCCCGTAGGTCCGTCCCGATGTGCGGCCCCGGTGGAGGACGGTGCCGAATCCCGGCATCCGGGTGAGGACGGGGCCGACGACGCGGTTGGCGTAGGCGCGGTTGAACCGGGCGAGCCGTCGGCCGGCGGGTGGGCGGGCGCGCTGCCCTGGTCCGTCCGGCGCGGCGTCGCAGATGCCGTCGACGGCGATCCTCTCGAAGAGGTGGAGGTGGACGACGACGTCGTCGGGGAGCGCCGCGGCCAGCCGTCCGAACTCCGGGGCCTGCTGGGCGCGGGCGATCGCCTCGGTGGACTCCCAGGCGGCGATGTTCATCAGCAGCCGGCTGCCCGCGGTGCCGCGGTGCATCCGGAGGGAGAGACATCCCGGCTGTTCCTTCATGAACGCCGCCATGGCGCGCCAGTGCCGGAGGAACTCCTCGGTGCGTTCCGCCGGCACCAGGAAGGTCTCGGCCAGGACGACGGGTCCGGTCTTCTCCCGGAGCTGGGCGGGGAGCGGCGTCGTGGGGTCCAGGTTCTCCAGTGTGGCCACGGTTCTGTTCCTCTCCTGCCGGGGTCGGTGGTCCGTTCTGCGGGGCCGGGCGCCGGCCGTCATCCGTCGAAGATCGGGTCCAGGCCGCGGGGCTCCTCCTCCAGCGCGCCCAGCGCGCCGCGGAAGAAGATGAGGGGTTCCTGGTTCTCGCGGTCCACGCCCAGCTGGACGACCCGGCCGAGGAAGATGGCGTGGTCGCCGCCGTCGAAGGTGTCGGCCAGTTCGCAGGAGAGGAAGGCCAGGGCGTCGCTCAGCACCGGCACCCCGGTCATGGACGGGTGGCTGGTCACGCTCCGGATCGCGCTGGTGTCCCTGGCCGCGAAGGACCGTGCCAGCGATTCCTGCTGCCCGGCGAGGAAGTTGACGACGTACGCCCCGCTGTCCTCGACCACGGCCCGCAGCCGCGACCGCTTGTGCAGACAGAACAGGACCAGCGGCGGGTCGAGGGAGACGGAGGTGAAGGAGTTGACCGTCGTTCCGCCGACGGCGTCCCCCCTGCCGCTGGTGATCACGGTGACGCCCGTGACGAAGAGGCCGCAGACGGTGCGCAGCATCCTCGCCTCGACCGGTCCGGTCCGGTGGACGGCCGGGTTCTCCCGGGGTGTCATGGTGCCCTGCCTTTCCGATGCGGGTCTGAACTGGTCGCTGCCCCGGACGACGGCGCGCCGGCCGCCCGTCCCCGGTCGGGGGGCGGACGGCCGGCGCGCGGCGGTGGCGTCGTCAGTGCGGGCCGGTGGCGCCCCGGGGCGCGTGGGCGAGGATTCCGTGCACGGCCGCGAGCTGGTGCAGGTTGGCCCACCGCGGTGGCGGGTCCGAGGCGATGAGATCCCGGAGGTCCTCGAAGAAGGCCTCGATGCCGCCGGGGGTCGCGGTGCACAGCATCCGGCCCGTTCCCTCGCCGGTGTTGTGGAACGAGTGCGCCACTCCCCGGGGGCCGAACACCACGGTCCCTGCGGGTGCCGTGTGGGTCCGGTCGCCGACCTTGATCGCGAACTCGCCTTCCGTCACATGGAAGGACTCGTCCATGTGGTGGTGCAGGTGGTACAGCGAACCCTCGCCGGGGGGTACGGAGACCTCGTAGTACGAGTAGAGGCCTCCGGTGTCGGCGGCGCGCAGCAGGAACCGGGCGGACTCCTCGCCGCCCCAGGTGATCGGCTCCACGTCGTCCCTGTGGACGACCTTCTCCGGCCTCACCGTCATGACGGCCCCCTTCTCGAAGTCTGGTAGGTCTCCCGCACCGGGTGGGAGCCACGACGGCCGCGCCCGGCAGCGCTCCCGGGCTGAGCACGCGGTGGTGGCCCCCGCGGGCTTCCGGCCGGTCAGCCGTGGACGGCCGCGCCCCGCGGGGTTTCCTCCTCGCCCACGGGGAGGCCGTGCGCGCTGCCCGCCGGCGCGGGTCCTCCCTTGAGCAGGAGGCAGGTCAGGGCGCCGACGAACAGGACCGCGGCCGAGACCCACAGGGTGGGCTGCAGGGCGTCGACGAAGCCGTTGCCGAAGACCTTGGCGGAGAGTTCGCCGACGGTGCGGGCGGTGTCCTCCGGTACTCCGGCGGGGACCTGCGTCGTCTGCTCGGTGCCCACGTTCAGTCCCTGTTCGCCGGCTTTGGCGAAGCCCCGCACGAAGCCGGCGCGGTACTCCTCCGGCAGCGCGGAGGCGTGCTTCGCCGCCTGGTCGCGGAGGGCGGAGACGAGCTGCCCCTGGAGGACCGCCCCGACGATGGTCGCCGCGAGCACCGAACCGACCTGCCGCAGCGCGTTGTTGACGCCGGAGGCGGCGCCGACGAGGCGCCCGGGGACGTTGCGGACGACCTCGGAGCCCATGGGGGCGAAGGTGCAGCCGGCGCCGAGCCCGGCGAGGAACTGGGCACCGGCGATGGGCCCCCAGCTCCCCTCGGGGTCGGCGGCGAACAGGATCCAGGTGACCCCCGCGCCGAACATGGTCAGCCCGGCCGTCAGGACGTACTTCCCGCCGAACTTCTCCGAGAGCACCCCGGCGGGACCGGCCGTGACCATGGAGCCGAGCGCCAGCGGGATGAGGACCAGACCGGTCTTCTGGGCGCTGTAGCCGAGCACCGACTGGAGGTAGATCGTGGTCGGCAGGAGGATCGCGATGACGCCGAACGACACGGCGACGCCGACGAAGTTGACGACGGAGAAGTTGCGGTCGCGGAAGAGGGTGAACGGCAGCAGCGGCTCCGCGTCCTGACGCCCCCGCTCGTAGCCGAGGAAGACGGCCAGGAGGGCGACGGAGGCCGCGACCGCGCCCCAGATCCAGCCGTTCCAGTCGTACCGCTCGCCCTCGGTGAGGGCGTAGGTGAGCCCGAACAGCCCGACGGAGGCGAGCAGGACACCCGGCAGGTCGAAGCGGTGCCGGACGCTCCGCCCGGCCTTCGGCATCACGGAGGCGCCCCTCACCAGCACGAAGAGCCCGATCGGCACATTGATGTAGAACACCCACCGCCAGTCGAGGTGGGTGACCATCACCCCGCCGAGCCCCGGCCCGGCGGCGCCGGAGACGCCCGCGACCGTGCCCCAGATGCCCAGCGCCTTGCCGCGCTGCTCCTTGGGGAAGACCTCGGCGATGATCGACAGGGTTTGCGGGATGAGCATGGCCGCGCCCGCGCCCTGGACCGCGCGGAAGGCGATGAGCTCGCCCACGTTCTGGGCCAGTCCGCAGGCGAGGCTGGCGGCGGTGAACACCGCCACGCCCACGAGGAAGAGGTTCCCCTTGCCCCGCAGGTCGCCGAGGCGCCCGGCGGTGATGATCAGTGTGGCGAGCGCGAGCGTGTAGGCGTTCAGGATCCACAACATCACGTCGAGCGAGGTGTCCAGGTCATCGGTGATGTCCGGGATCGCGACGTTCACGATGGTGAGGTCCAACAGCGTCATGAAGAACCCGAGGCACAGGGCCGTCAGGATCGCCCACGGATTGCCTTTCCACTTCCGGAACACAAGTCTTCCCCTTCAACACGAGATATGGCCGTCCGATCCCAGGAGTGGTGTGGCGGGCGCGGGTGTGACATCCAGCGCGGGTGTGGCACTCAGAAGCGGCCGCCGCCGGCCCCGACGATCTGTCCGGTCACCCAGCGCGCCGCGTCGGAGGCGAGGAATCCCACGACGTCCGCGACGTCCCCGGGGTCGCCCAGCCGGCCGAGCGGGGTCTGCGACACGTATTCCTCGGTCAGTTCGCGGGTGAGCGGGGCGCCGGTGTCCCGGGTGAGGCCCGGCAGCACGCAGTTGGCCGTGATGCCCCGGGGCCCGAGTTCCCGCGCGAGCACCAGCGTCATGGCCTCGCACGCCGCCTTGCTGGCCGCGTAGACGCCCGCTCCGGGTCGGTGGGTACGGGTGATGCCGGTGGAGACGACGACGATCCGGCCCCCGTCCCGCAGCCGGCCGGCCGCCTCGCGCAGGGCCAGGAACGTCGCCCGGGTGTTGCCGGTGAAGTGCAGGTCGAAGTCCTCGTCGGTGGCCCGGGCCAGCGGGCCGAAACGGCTGACGCCGACGTTGCCGACGAAGACGTCGAGACCGCCGAAGGCCCGCTCGGCGGCGTCGAACAGGGCGCCGAGCTCCTCGGGGTCCGTGGCGTCCGCCCGTACGGCGACGGCCCGGCCCCCGCCCCTCGCGATCCCGTCGACGACCCGCGCGGCCGCCTCCTGGTCGGCGTGGTAGTTGACCACCACGTCCGTGCCGTCGGCGGCCAGCCGTTCCGCCACGGCCCGGCCGATGCCGCGTGAGCTTCCGGTGACGAGTGCTGCCCTCCGGGTTGACATCGGAACGTCTCCTCACTGCCGACGGAACGGGGGTACGACCTTGGCGAGGGGTGGGGACCGGGCACAACCCCCTGTTCAGGCCACGCAGATGCCCTCGACTGCGACCTTGGTGTAGACGTGCGGCGCGGCGGTGATCGCGTCGGAGTACTTCGCCCTGGCCTGCTGGAACTCCGGCCTGCCGAAGGCCGCGCGGAGGGCGTCGGTCGACTCCCAGACGGCGACGTTCAGCCACAGCCGGCTCCCGGCCGTGCCCCGGTACAGCTGTGTGGAGATGAACCCCGGCTGCGCCTTCATGAACCCGGCGTCCTCGCGCCAGGTCTTCTCGAACCGCTCCGCGGCCTCCTCCGGCACGACGAAGGTGTTGACCAGGGTGACCGGTCCCGTCCGCTCCTGGAGCTGGGCGAGAAAGGGGGTCGTGGGGTCATGGTCCTGGAGTTTCACGGCGTCTCTTCCTTCCTTCGGTCGCACGGGGTCACAGCGGACGCGGTGTCAGGTCGTCGGGGGTCAGCTCGACGACGGGCAGCCGGTGCTGTACCCGCTTCTGGAACTCGTTCATGAACGGTAAGACGTCGGTGAACCGGCGCCACATCCGCTCCCGTTCGTCGCCCTCCAGGATCCGCGCGGTCACCGGCAGGCGCTCCGGCCCGATGTCGGCCGTGGCCCGGGGATCGGCCGTCAGGTTGAGGTACCAGGCCGGCTGGGTCGCCGTGGGCCCGCCCGGCACGTCGAAGTGGCCGGGCGCGGCGCAGACGATGTACCGGCCGCGGTCGTAGACGTAGCCGACCGGGTTGGTGCGCTCCTTGCCGGTCCTGCGTCCGGTGGTGGTGATGAGCATGGCGTCGAGGCGGCCGAAGCGGCCGAGGATCCTGCCCCCGGACCTGCGGTAGAGCTGGATGTTCAGGGTCATGAAGGCCCTGTTGATCCTCTTCGCCGTCCGCGACGGCGGCTTCGAGTAGAGGTAGACGTTCAGGCGGGTGAACGACCGGATGAACACATTGGTGTCCTCCAGTGTCGGCCTGCCCCGCGCCCACGGGGTGAGCTTCTCCGGCATGGGTCTGCTTCCTTTCCGGGTACTACAGCGGTTTCCTGCCCTTGAGGAGGGAGCGCGCGGCGCCCGTGGCCAGTGAGCGGCTGACGGTGCGCAGTTCGCCGGCGGGCCCCTTGCGGGCGGCCCAGTGGACGAAGCGGGCCACCATCGCGGTGCTCGGGTAGATGAACCGGGTGGACTCGTCGTCCCGGAAGCCGAAGACGGGGTTGAGTCCTTCGCTGCGGTCGAGCGCGGCGAAGATGGCGTCGGCGGCCTCGTCGCCGGTCATGGTCCCCGACTCGTACTTCTCGCAGACCTCGGCGGTGAGTTCCAGGACGTGCTTGAACTCCGGTTCCGGCCACCACAGTCCGGGGTCGGCGACCCGCTCCAGGCGGCGCAGGTGCCGCTCGTCGCCGTCCGCCTCGTACCGGGCGCGGGCGTCGTAGAGGCGCATCGCGCCCGGGGTGAGCCAGCCGCCCCACACCCGGAAGACCGCGTTCCACAGCCGGAAGTGCTCGAAGGAGATGAACGCGCTGTTGACGAGCTCGTCGTTGTGCCGCAGGAGGCCGCTCTCCAACTGTTCGACGTATGCGAAGCGCTCCTCCGACCAGTCGTCGTCGCGCAGCGCGTCCACGATGCGGGTGCACAGCGAGTAGACGACCTCGAAGGTGTTGGACAGGCCGCGGGAGAACAGCGGGTCGATGAAGCCGGCCGCGTGGGACATCAGGCACCAGCGGTGGCCGATCGACTTCTTCGACGAGTACTGGAGCCGGTCGGTCGACACCCATTCGCGGACCCGCTTGGCCCCCACGAACTGGCGCCGGACGGCGGGATAGCGGTCCAGGAAGGAGGTGAACTCCTCCTCGGGCGTCATGTCCGTCGGCTTGGGGTAGCGGCGCGGGTCGATGGTCAGCCCCACGCTGCACATGGGGTTGGTGGAGCCCTCGACGTTGTCGAAGGGGATGATCCAGAACCAGCCGCGCTCGATCATGTGGTGCAGCGTGCCGCCGTGCCAGGAGGCCGGGGGGCGCAGGCTGCGCGGGTGGTGGGAGACGTCGTCGAACGGCTTGACACCGATGTAGTGCGTGAACAGCGACCGCGAGTGGTGCCGGAAACGGCAGGGGTCGTCCCGGAGGCCGAACTTCTCGGCCAGCGGTGAGCGGAAGCCGCTCGCGTCGATCAGGTACCGGGCCCGGAACACCTCGCCGTTCTGGCCGGTGACGGTGACCCCGTCGTCGTCGAAGTCCAGGTCCCGGGCCCGCCAGTTCTGCCGGGTGACGCAGCCGTACTTGGCGGCGACGTTGAAGTAGTGCTGGTCCGTCTCCTGCCGGAAGAGGTGGCTGGCCTCGGTGAGGATCCTGGGGATGACGAACATCGTCGCCTCCTCCGGATCCGGTTCCGCGCCCGGTTCGTGGTGGACAAAGCCGAAGCTCTGCTTCCTGCCGTGCCGCGGTCCGATACCGCGGTGCACCGCGCGGGTGTTCAGCAGATGTCCCAACTCCGGTACATCGAACCGGGACTTGAGGATGTGCAGCCACTCGACCAGCTGGGGCGTCATCGACTCCCCGATGGCGAACCGCGGGTGCTGCGACGCGTCGACGAGCACCACGCGCGCTCCCTGCCGGGCGAGGATCGCGCCGCTGACCGAGCCCGCGAGGCCGGATCCGAGGATCACGACGTCGCAGTGGTGCACCGGACCGGGCTGTGCCGGCCGGCCGGGTTCCTTGATCTTGCTGGGCATCGCCCCGCCTCTCCTGTCGTCGTCGACATCGCCTTTCCGTGCCTTCCGCGCCTTCCGCGCCGTGGCCCGCCCGGCTCCGCCGAACCACCGCTCCAGGCCGGGGCGGGGATCCGCCGTGCGGTCCCCCGCCCAGCCCACGTGACCGTCCGGGCGCAGCAGCACGGTCTCCGCGCCCGGCTCCTCCTCGGGAGGGGCGGCCGCGGCGACGACCTCCACCCGGTCGGCCCACCCGGCGACGAGTGCCTCCAGGGCGGTCCGCCGCCCCGCGTCGCCGGAGAGGTCGAGGAGCACGCCCCGGCCCGCGCGGAGCGGCGCCGCGGCGCCGGTGGTCCCGGTCGCCCGCGCCACGTCGGCGGGGGTGAGCCGCGTCCCGAGGAGCGGGTGTCCGCCGTCGGGGCCGTACCGGACGTCCAGGCCGCCGGCCCGGCCGGCCAGCCGGTCGCGGACGGCCCGGTGGCCGAGGAGTTCGCCGACGACCGTGCGCACGGCGTCCACCTCCGGGCCGCCGAGGAGCAGCAGGGTCTGGGCCCGGATGTGGGCGAGCGCCCTCCGTCCCACCGGGTGGCGCTCCTCGTGGTACGTGTCCAGGAGCCCCGCGGGGGCGCGACCGGTGACCTCGGCGGCCAGCTTCCAGCCGAGGTTCGCGGCGTCCTGGAGGCCGAGGTTGAGGGCCTGTCCACCGACCGGGAGCTGACGGTGGGCGGCGTCCCCGGCCAGCAGCACCCGGCCCCGCCGGTAGTGGACGGCCTGCCGGCTGACGTCGCCGAAGGCGTTCACCCAGAGCGGGGAGGCGCCGGAGATGTCCTCCCCCGTCAGCCGTGACCAGGCCGCGGCCACCTCGGCGAACTCCGGCTCCCCCGCCCGGGCCGCGGGCTCCCGGCCGTGCTCGTGGAACATGATCCGGGTGACGCCGTTCCGGGTGGCGGCGACGGCGAGTCCGCCGGGCAGCCGCTCGAAGCGGCGGTCGCGGACGGCGGCCCCGGTGAGGTCGCAGCGCAGGAGCTCGCGCCGGGCGTCCTGGCCGGCGAAGGCGATCCCGGCCAGCTCCGCCACGGTGCTCCGCTCGCCGTCGCAGCCGACGACGTACGCGGCCGTGAGCCTCGTCCGCCCGGCGGGGGTCGTCGCCTCGATCTCGATGTGCTCGGGGGCCTCGCGCAGTCCGCACACCTCGTGGGCGCGCCGGACGTCCGCGCCGAGGGCGCAGGCCCACTCGGCGAGCAGGGCCTCGACGCGTGCCTGCGGCACCTTCCACTGGCCGGGGTACGGCGAGCGCTGGCCGGTCAGGTCGAGCGGGAGCCCCCCGAAGTGGCCCCTGGGCTCGTGCGGCGGGGTGCCCAGGGGCTCCAGCAGGCCGCGCTGGTCCAGGAGCTCCATGGTGCGGGCGTGCAGGGTCGAGGCCCGGGACTCGTCGGTGGGCGCGGACAGCCGTTCCAGGACGGTGACCTCGGCGCCGCCCAGGCGCAGTTCCCCGGCGAGCGCCAGGCCGACGGGCCCGGCGCCCACGACGACGACATCGGTGGCGTGGGTGTTCATGGTTCACCGCCGGCCTTCCGCATACTCCTTGGCGCGGTCCAGGGTGGCCCGGCTGTTGGCGCTCAGGGCGTTCCTGACGTACGCCCCGGCCTCGGGGATCCCCGCGTCCGCGCCCAGGATCCGGGTGATGTTCCCGGGGGCGAGGACCACGGTGTGCCGCGAGGTGGCGGTGACGCCGCTCACGTCCTCGGCCAGCAGCCAGCGGCCGGTGTGGAGCGTCATCAGGGCGGGCAGCGCGGTCTGCTTGTACACGATCAGGCGGTGCGGGAAGCACACGCGCACGGACTCGGTGGTGTGCGTGGAGCCGTCGGGGGCCCGGGTGTCCATCCGGAGCAGCTGGAGTCCGGGGGTGTCCTCGGTGACCTCGGTCCGCGCGACGTGCGGCAGCCGGTCCGGCCACCGGTCGGCCCGGTCGAGGAAGTCGTAGACGTCCTTGGCCTCGCCGTCGATGCGCACGGAGTCCTCGAAGGACAGGGTGAGTCCGGACGGCGTCCCGGTGGCGGCCTCCGCGCGGTCCTTGAGCGCCGCCAGTTCGGACCCGCTGTTGCGCTCCACGGCCGCCTCGATCCAGGCGAGCCCTTCCGGGTCGTCGTCGACGGCACGGTAGTGGTGCGACAGCCGGACCCGGGACCGGGCGGGCGACAGCGGCTCGATCAGCCACGTGCCGCCCATGGCCGCCACCGGCGCGGCGGACACTTCCTGGCGGAACTCGATCCGCCGGCGCGAGGGGTCGAGCAGGCGGAGCGACGTCCACGTTTTGGCCGTGCCGTTGGCGGTGGCCCAGAGGCGGATCCGCTCCGACGCGCCGACGCGCTCGACCCGTTCGGCGTGGACGGTGGGCGGGAAGAGGAGGGGCCAGTTCTCCACGTCCGCCAGCAGGGTGAAGACGTCGGCCGCGGGCGCGTCCACGGTGATCTCGTGTTCGGCCTCGCGGGTGCCCGGCTCCGTCATGGGTGGTCTCCTTTCGGTTGCCGGTTGGTGCCGGATCGTTCCGGTTCAGGAGTCCCGGCACTCAGAAGTTGCCGAGGCCGCCGCAGACGTTGATCGCCTGCGCGGTGATGGAGGCGGCGCTGTCGGAGGCCAGGTAGCCGACGAGACCCGCGACCTCCTCCGGGGTCGAGTAGCGGCCGAGCGGGATCTTCGCCCGGAACCTCGCCAGGATCGCGTCCTCGGTGGTGTCGTACGCGGCGGCGTACCCCTGGCGTACGCGCTGGGCCATCGGCGTCTCCACATAGCCCGGGCAGACGGCGTTGACCGTGATGCCGGTGGGCGCCAGTTCGTTGCCGAGGGCCTTGGTGAAGCCCACGACCCCGTGCTTGGAGGCGGAGTAGGGCGCTCCGAGCACCACGCCCTGTTTGCCCGCGGTGGAGGCGATGTTGATGATGCGGCCGCGTTCCTTGTGCCGCATGCCGCCGGTGGTGAGCACTTCGCGGGTCACGCGGAAGACGCTGTTGAGGTTGGTGTCGATGACGTCGTGCCACAGCTCGTCGTCGATGTCGGCGGTGATCCCGCCGCCGCTGCGCCCGGCGTTGTTCACCAGGACGTCCACCGCGCCGTACCGGTCGACGGCGGCGCGGACGTACGCGCGGACCGCGTCGCCCGACCGTACGTCGCAGGCGGTGCCGTCGGCGTCGAGGCCCTCGGCCCGCAGCCGCTCGACGGTCGTGTTCACGGTGTCCTTCGAGCGCGCGCAGACGAACACGCTGTGCTCCTGTGCCGCCAGTCGCCGTGCCACCGCGAGGCCGATGCCCGAGGTGGCTCCGGTGACGAGGGCGACACGCCTGTCGTGGGACGACATGTTCCTCCTCAGTAGGACGGGTGAGGCGGGTAGGACGGGCGGGTCGGTCATGGCCGGGCGGTGCCGGAGCCGGCCGCGCGGGCCTCGGTGATCCGCTCGTTGACCGCCACGAGCAGTTGGCCCAGCGTCGTGGTGTCGTTGAGGCAGTCCTCGTCGAGGGCGACCGCGTAGGCCCGCTCGATGCGGCCGCCGGCCTCCAGCCGGGCCAGCGAGTCGTAGCCGAGCTGTTCGAAGGTGAGGTCGCGGATGTCGCCGGCGAGGCCGCTCCCCTCCTGCTCCCCGGCAGCCTCGCGCAGGATCCGTTTCAGGTCGTTCAGGGTGAACGCGTGCGTGGTCATATGAGTCCTCGGTTCTCGTTGCCCGGACCGTCCGCTACGCCCCCGCGCGCCGGACGACCATGACGGAGTTGAAGCCGCCGTACCCCCGGGCGACGACGAGCGCCGTGGCGGGGCGCGCGCGCCTCGGCACGCCGACCACGAGGTCGAGGCCGTACCCGGGCAGCGGTGTGACGTTGACGGTGGGCGGGATGACCCCGTCCCTGAAGGAGAGCAGCGCGGTGACCACGTCCAGCGAGGCGGCGCCGGACAGCAGCCGCCCGGTCATGGTCTTGGGCGCGGTGACCGGCACCCCGCGGGGGCCGAACACGGCCTCCAGGGCGTCCGCCTCGACGCGGTCGAGCTCGGGCAGGGCCGCCGCGTCGGCGAAGACCACGTCGACGTCGGCGGCAGCGCAGCCCGCGTCGTCCAGGGCCAGCAGGATGGCGCGCCGCAGCCCCGGTTCCCGTCCGCTGAACGGTTTCGGGTCGAACGTGGAGCCGTACCCGGCGATCTCGCCGTAGGCCCGCGCGCCGCGCTCGCGTGCCGAGGACGCCTCCTCCAGGGTGAGCAGCGCGCCGCCCTCGCCCGGCACGTGCCCGGCCGCCGCGGCGTCGAACGGCAGGTAGGCGCGGTCCCGGTCGGTGCCGGCGCTGAGCCGTCCGCTCGCCATCTGGGCGACCAGTCCCCAGGAGCAGATCGACCCGTCGACGCCGCCGGAGACCACGACCCGCGTCCCCCTGCGGACGAGCCGCCGTGCCTGCGCGAGGGCGTCGAGCCCGCCCGCCTGGTCGGAGACGACGACGCCGCTGGGCCCGCGCATGCCGTTCCGGATCGATATCTGGCCGGTGTTCACGGCGTAGAACCAGGCGAAGGACTGGTAGGCGCTGACGTGCCGGCCGCCCTTGGCCCAGAGATTCCGCAGTTCGCGTTCGCCGAACTCGAAGCCCCCGGAGGAACTGGCGGTCACCACCCCCATGGTGAACGGGTCCCACTCCCCGGGGTCGATCCGGGCGTCGGCGAGGGCCCAGTCGGCGGCGACGAGGGCCAGCCGGGTCATATGGTCCGTCTGCGGGAGTAGCCGCCCCGGCAGGTGGTCCTCGGCGTGGAAGTCCGGGACCTCGCCCGCCAGTTTGACCGGATAGCGCGAGGTGTCGAACTTGCGGATCTCGCGGATGCCGCTCCCGCCGCGCCGCGTCTGCTCCCAATAGGCCTCGGTCCCGAGGCCGTTGGGTGCGGCCACCCCGATGCCGGTGACGACGGCGGTGGCGCTCATGCCGCGCTCCGCAGCACCATGGCGCTCTGGAAGCCGCCGAATCCGCTGCCGACCGTCAGGACGGTGTCGGTCCGGTGCTGACGTGCCTCCAGGGGCACGTAGTCGAGGTCGCACTCCGGGTCGGCCTCGTGCAGGTTGGCGGTGGGCGGGACCACGTCGTTCCCGATGGCCAGCACCGACGCGGCGATCTCCAGGGAGCCGATCGCGCCGAGCGAGTGACCGATCATCGACTTGATGGAGCTGACCGGCGTCCGGTAGGCGTGCTCGCCGAGGCTGCGTTTGAACGCCGCCGTCTCGTGCCGGTCGTTCTGGCGGGTGCCGGAGCCGTGCGCGTTGACGTAGTCGACGGTCTCCGGGCCGATCCGCGCCTCCCGGAGCGCCGTGGTGATGGCCTCCGCCATCTCCCGGCCGTCGGGGCGCAGGCCCGTCATGTGGTAGGCGTTGCTCCGGGTGGCGAACCCGGCGATCTCGGCGTGGACGACGGCCCCCCGCGCCTTCGCCCGTTCGTACTCCTCCAGGACGAAGATCGCCGCGCCCTCGCCGAGCACGAATCCGTCGCGGCTGCGGTCGAACGGCCGTGAGGCGTGCTCGGGGTCGTCGTTGCGGACCGTGGTGGCGCGGATCGCGTCGAAGCAGGCGACCGTGATCGGGGAGATCGGGGCCGCGGCGGCACCGGCGATCACGACGTCGGCACTGCCCTCCCGTACCAGCCCGGTGGCGTAGCCGACGGAGTCGAGCCCGGAGGTGCAGCCGGTGGAGACGACCGCCGTCGGCCCCTCGGCCCCCACCGCCCAGGCCACTTCGGCGGCGAACGAGCTGGGCACGAAGTAGTCGTACAGGTGCGGGACCGCGTAGGTGTGGTCGACGGTCTCCAGCCGCCCGCCGTCGCTGACGACGCGGTACTCGCGGTCGAGCGCCATGGTCGCGCCCACGCCGCTGCCGATGGTGACCCCGGTCCGGTACGGGTCGAGGTCCCCGGGGCCGAGGCCGCTGCCGGCCATCGCCTCGGCCGCGGCGACGACCGCGAACTGCACGGCCCGGTCCATGCGGCGGACGTCCTGCGGGCCCAGCCCGTGTTCCGCCGGGTCGAAGTCGACCTCGGCGGCCACCCGGGACCGGTATCCGGCGGGGTCGAACAGGGTGATGCCCCTGGTCGCGGTCCGGCCGGCGCTCAGCAGTCCCCAGAAGTCCTTGGTGCCGATGGCCCCGGGGGCCACGACCCCGATGCCGGTGATGACGACGCGGCGCCCGGAATCGCCGGTCACGGCCTGCTCCAGTGGTAGAAGCGCGTGGCCAGCGCGTCGGCCGGCGACCGCCAGGTGGCCGGGTCGTACGCCGCGATGTACGGCTTGAGGTCGTCGCTGACCTTGACGAAGAGCGGGTGGCTGCGCGCCCGCTCGATGGCGGTGCCGCCGTCGTCGGAGTCGAAGTCCTGGAGGTGGAAGTAGAGGCCCCGGTAGCGGAAGAGCTGACGGCGCCGCGTGCCCATGGCCTCCGGGAGCTCCGTACGGTCGAACTCCCCGAAGATGCGGGAGACGTCGCCCTGTGCGGCCGGGTCCATCCGCGCCACGATCAGGGAACTGTGCATCGGTCTCTCCTGACGTCCGAAGTGATGTTCAGCGGGCCGGTCCGAACCAGCGCCGCAGGGCGGAGGGCAGGTCCCCGCCGCCCGGTGCCGTCCACACGACATGGCCGTCGGGCCGCACCAGCAGGGCGGTGGTCCCGGTGAACGGGCCGCTCCCGGGGGCCTCGCGCGGCGCCGCGGTGACGACGCGGATCCGGTCCGCCCACGGGACGGCGGCGCGCCGCGGCCCGGGGTCGTCGGCGAGGTCGAACAGGACGCCGCGGCCGGGGTGGAGCTGTTCCGCCGTGCTCGTCGCGCCCTGCTCGCCGGTGAGTTCCCGAGGAGGGAGCCGCCGGCCGAGGAGCGGGTGGTCGCCGGGGCCGACGTCGTAGCGGATGTCCAGCCCGCTGACCCTCCCGGCCAGGTGCCTGCCGGCCTCGGGGAGCTCCATCAGCTCCGCGAACACCTCGCGGAGCGGCTGGACTTCCTCGCCGCTCAGGTAGAGCAGGCCCTGGGCCCGCGTGTTGGTCAGCAGCCGGGAGCCGACCGGGTGGCGCTCCGTGTGGTACGTGTCCAGCAGGTCCGGCGGCGCCCAGCCGCGGACGGTCGCGGCGAGCTTCCAGCCGAGGTTCATGGAGTCCTGCACGCTGACGCTCAACCCCTGTCCGCCCGCGGGCAGATGGGTGTGGGCGGCGTCACCCGCGAGGAGCACCGAATCCCTGCGGTACTCGGTGACCTGGTGCGTGGCGTCGCCGAACGAGCTGACCCAGTGCGCCGTGCCCCCGCGGATGTCCTCGCCGGTCAACCGCTGCCAGGCGTCGGCGACTTCGGCGAACGCGGGCGGGCCGTCGCGCCGCCGGGGCGGGGTGCCGTGTTCGCAGACGATGACGCGGTCCACGCCGTCGGTGAGCGGGGCGGACATGACCATGCCCCCGGGCAGCCGCTCCCCGATCTGCCGGGGCCGGATGGCGCAGCCGGACACGTCGGCGAGGAACATCTCCCGGGTCGCGGCTGAGCCGGGGAAGTCGAACCCGGCCGCGCCGCGCACGAAGCTGCGACCGCCGTCGCATCCGACCAGGTAGCGGCAGCGCAGCCGGCGCCGCCCGGTGGGCGTCGCGGCCTCGATCTCGGCTCCGTCCGGGCCGTTGACCAGGCGGTCGACCCGCCAGCCGCGCCGGATCTCCGCGCCCAGCTCCGCGGCCCACGCGCCGAGTACGGCCTCGGTGCGCGCCTGGGGAATCCCCCGCGCGCCGAAGTGGGCGTCGTCGAGCACGCCGTAGTCGAGCGGGAGGCCGCCGAAGTGCCCGAGCGCGCTGGTCTCCACGGCTCCGAAGCGGGGCAACAGCCCGCGCTGGTCGAAGAGTTCCATCGTGCGGGCGGTGAAGCCGAGCCCTCGGGACTGGCCGGAGGGCCGGTCGAGTTCGTCGAGGACGAGGACGTCGACGCCGCCGAGCCGCAGTTCGGCGGCGAGGAACAGCCCCGCGGGACCGGCGCCGACAACGATCACCGGAACATCCATGCTGTCTCCTTGGCCCGTGCGCGGCGTGGCGACGGGCCACGGCCGGGGCAGGGGAAGACGTGGTGAAGAATCTGGAAAGGGGCAGGCCGGGAGCGAAGAATCGCTGTCACCGGCCCCGGAAAGAAAGGCGGGGCACATCGGTGCGAGGGAAGCACCGGGCCCCGGACGCGGACACAGATCGGCCGCTGGACCCCAGCGTGACATTCCCGTTGACCGGCTGTCAAACAGTCCTGCTCACAACGCGAATTACCGGTCCCGGACAACTCGGCGAAAGACCCGTCCGATCATTTCCGCCGATCCCGGATCATCATCGCTGAATGATCTCGTGGCGAACGGCGAACGGATCCCTGCTTTCCGCACGAATACATGTAGACAACACCCGCGAGACCCTTGTAAGGTCCACACCTGCATCGCGAGAAACGCCCACTCTGCCCCCATGTTTCGGGACGGCGGGGCGTTCTCCGCACGATCAGTCGGGCGCGATGCCACGGGGGCCAGAAACGGGGGTTCCAGATTTCATGATCAGAAATCTGGCGCGGTACGTCGCATGCTCTTCTTCCTTCATGACCGGGTATTTCCGGGGCACGGGAGATCTCATTCGCCGGAAAAGCGGAATCGGAATCCGTTCCGACCGTCCCGGCGCGGTCCCGCGGCCGGTCACCGACGCCACCCTCCGGACACCGTGCTCTCCGTGTGCGCCCTTGAACCGGTCCGCCACCACGAGCCTCGGGAGAGGGAATGAGCTCTTCGGAATGCATCACGGGCCGTCACGGCCACCCGCGCCGACCGGCGCCTCCCGGCACCCCGGGACCGGGACCCCGGCCGTGCGCCGCGTGCCGCCGCACGGTGCAGCTCGCCCTCGGCGAACTGCCGGAGATCTACGCCGACTGCGAGGCCGCCCTGCTCCCCCGCCGGCAGAGCCTGCTCCGGCCGGTCGGCTGCGGCACGCGGCGCACCTCGGGCCCGCCCCTCGACGAGGAGGCCATGGCGACACGTTCGGACATCCTGGGCATCCTGTCCTCCTGGGCGGCGCTCGTGGCGGACGAACGGAAAACCGGAGCACCGCGCCGACGCCCGGACGCGCTCGCCGCGTTCCTCCTCACCCACCTGAACTGGTTACTGGCGCACACCGCCGCCAAGGATTTCATGGAGGAGATTCTCGACACCACCGAGAACGCCCGGCGTTCGGCCTGCGTCAAGGCGTCCCTCGCCACCGTCCGTCTCGGCCGGTGCGTCCTCCCGGGATGCGAGGAACCGCTCTCCCCCGCCCCCGCGTCCGACCGGGCCGCGGGAAACCGGAAAACCGGGGAACACCGGAACACGACACACGTGAGGTGCGCGGCCGGACACACCTGGCTTCCGCACCAGTGGCTGGAGCTCCTACGGGAACTCCGGAAGAGCCGGCACCCCGCCGAAGGCGTCGCATGAATATGCCACCCGACGGAGAGGACCGGCTCGTCACCACCGAACTCGCGGCACTGGCCGCCGACGTTTCCCCCGCCACCGTCCGCAAATGGGCGAGCCGGGGCCGAATCACCCGGTACGGAAGCACCCAGCGCGCCCTGTACGACCTCGCCGAAATCATGGACATCATGAACACCGCCGCGGCCGGACCACCCTCCCGCCCCTCCGGAGAACACTGACGACTCCGGCCGGCCCACCGAGAGAAAGGCCCGGACAACGCCCCGCCCACCGCCCCGCACACGGGCACGGGGGATTCCCGGCGCACGGGCGGCGGGCGGGGCTGCACGGACCACCGTTGACCACGGAGCGAGCCGTCACTCCGACGGGGCCGTGCGGTCTCCGGAGTACGCCTTCCCTCTCGGTGCTTCCACTCCTGAGAGGGGCACGGGTGCCCTCGGCGTGACATCCTCTCGGCTGTGAGCCGCGTCTCATTCGGTCACGGACTGCGGTGCCCTCAGCGGTCGAAGCCCACGTGCACATGGTCATGATGCGTGGCGTCCGAGAAGAACAGCCCGCCCGGCAGCGCGACCGGCCCGCCCACGTTGTAGGAGCCGGCGTCGGCCGCGGCCCGCATGAAGGCTTCGACGAGCGCGCGCGGCGTCCGGGGGGCGGCCACCGCCCGGCCGTCGATCGCCCAGACGTCGAAGGCCCGGCCCGGAGGGTGGTCGCTGGGCCGGTCGGTGTCGAAGACGTTCCGGGGGTGGCCGGAGCGGAGGACGCTCACGTCCAGCCGGTACGTCCGCCCCAGCCGCAGCATGGTCCGCAGCACGCTGTCGTGCACGCCGCCGCCGCGCACGTCCGCCTCGGCGGCGGGCGGCAGGACGACGCGCCGGTCGGCGAGCACCTGACGGGCCGTCGCGGACAGGTCGGCCGCGGGCCGGACGGGCGCGGCGGGGTGCAGGGCGGTGACCGTGGGGTCGGGGCGGCTCCGGGTGAGGCGGACGTCCACCGTGGTGCCGCCGGGGACGACGGGCCCGGTGCCGGTGCGGGTCCACTGGCGGCAGACGACCAGGACGCTGGCCGCGTCGTCGGTGATCCCGCCGTACTGGGCGTACACGACCTGGAGCGCGGCCCGGTCCGCGGGCGGCCGGAGGGCGCCGGCCTGTGCGGCGAGGCCGGCGGGCAGGCCGAGCGCGGCGAGCCGTTCGCGGGCGCGGTCCGGGCCGCCGCCCCCGGCGGACCAGGCGCCCAGGGCCTCGACGAGCCGGACGGCGCGCAGCTTCACCTCGGGGGCGACGTCGGTGGCGTCGGGGCGCCACGCGGTGGTGGCGGGGAGGGCCGTGGGGGACGCCGTGCCCGTCCCCCCGGGTCCGGCCCCGGATTCCCGGCTGTCACAGCCCGCGGCTCCCGCGGCAACCAGGACCGCGCCCAGCGCCCCGCGGAGCAGCGCGCGGCGCCCGGTCACGGCCCCGAGGCGCGGGCCGAGCCGCGCAGGCCGGCGGCGAGCAGGACGAACCACGCGCCCACGAGCGCCAGGTGGGCCCGCTGGGGGACGCCGTGCCAGCCCGGGTGCCCGAACAGGGGTCCCACGGTGGCGACCGCCGTGGCCAGGGCGGCGGCCGGCACCCAGGGGGCCCACCGGTGCGGCACGGGCCACCGGGTCCGTGCCGCCGCGACGGTGAGCAGGAACATCGAGCCGAAGAGGGCGGCGTGCACGAGGCCGCTGGTGGCGGTGTGCCAGGGGTTGACGGCCTCGCAGCCGGGTTCCACCGAGGGGGCGCACCGCATGGGGACGATCACGTCGGCCACCGAACACACCCCGAAGGCCACCAGGCACCACCATCCGCCCTCCGCCGGCGCACCCGCTCGCGGGTCGCGGGCCAGCAGCGCGCCGGCCACCACGAGAGTGGCGGCGACGAGCTCCGCGGTCGTGAACAGGACGTGGAAGCGCTGGTCGGCGGCGAAGAGCTCGCTGACGTAGGAGTGGCGCGGGTCGAGGCCGGTGGGGAGCAGGAACTCCAGCAGCCAGTCGTTGTAGACGACGGCCGCCGTGACCAGCAGGAGGGGCGCCACGACGGTCCGTGCGAGCTCGCGGCCCCGCGGCGGGGCGGGCGGCGGGACGCGCCGGGGCCCGGCGGGCGCGAGCGCGGTCCGCGAGCGGCCGGGGGAGGACGGTTCGGACGACAGGGCCTTCCTCCCGTGGTCGAGGCAACTGCTGTCAGTGCCGTCGTTCATCTTCGCGCCACCCCAGGCTTCATTGTGTGTACCGGAACCTCGTCCCCCGCAAGTGGGCCGTTCGCTTCCCCCGGGTGCCCCGACGGACGGGTGACATGCGCTCCCCGGGCATACGGTTCGAGCCATACGGCGAGGTCAGCCGCCCGTCGAACGAGAGGTGCGAGGTCCGCGTGAGCCAGTTGTCGAGGTCCCGTCCCCGGGAGTCCGCGCGCGCCTGGGCGGAGGCGTTCGGCGCGGTGGCCGCGGCCGTGGCCGCCATGGTCGTCACCGCCGCCCTGGGCCTGTGGGCCGCGGGGGCGGACGACCTGCCGTCGGGGGCGTTCCCCGGCGTGCTGGCGGCGACCGTGGTGGCCGGCGTGGGCGGAACGGTGGAACTGACCGGGGGCGCGGGGGCCTTCGGCCGTACGGGTGCGACGCTCGCCGTCGTCCCGCTCTCGGTGACCCTGTCCGGGGCGCTCGCCGCGGCCGCCGCCCTGCTGCTGCCGCTGCGGCACGGACCCGCGCCGGACGGCCGGGAACTGCTGGCCCGGGCGGCCCGCACGGCGGTCCTCTGGGTCCTGGCGCTGCTGCCCTTCGCCCTGACGGCGCACCACACGTTCCGGATCAGTCTCGGGGACTCGCTGCTCGACGAGCTCGGCGACGCCCTGGGCGTCCAGCCGGAGGCGGGTTTCCGCACGGACGTGCCGGCCACCCTGGCCCGTGGGCTGCTGTGGCTGGTGGTGCTGTACGTGGTGATCGTCCTCGCCGCCCGGCGCACTCCGCTGCCCCCGCCGCTGCGCCGCGTCCAGGAGGCGGTACGGCCCCCGGTCCGGGCCGTGGTGGGACTGCTGCTCGGGTACGTGCTGCTGGGGCTGGTGGTCGGTGTCGTCACCCTGATCACGCGCGGCCACTCGGCGGAGACCGCGGCCGTCCTGCTGCTGGGCCTGCCCAACCTCGCCTGGATGGCCCTCGGCGTCGGTCTCGGGGGCGCCTGGGACGGAAGGGTGCCCGACTCCATCGGGCTGCCGGTGCCCCACGCCCTCGCCGCGGTGCTGCGGGAGCCGGGCGGCGGCTCGGCGACGGTGGACCTGGCGTCGCTGGGGCGGTACGACGACCGGGCCTGGGTCCTGGTCGTCGTCGCGGCGCTCGCGCTCGCGGCCACCGGGTTCCTGATGGCCCGCCGCTTCCCCGCGCCGTGGTGGCGGCAGGCCGTCCGCCTCGCACCCGCCCTGGCCGTGGCCCTGGTCGCCGCCGGACTGCTCACCCGGATCTCGGCCCGCTACGGCCTGTCCCTCATCGGCCTCGGCGAACTCGACGCGTTCGGCGGGGAGGTCCGGCTCCGCCCCCGGCTGCCGCTGCTGCTCGGCCTCGGCGCGCTCTGGGGCCTGGTGGCGGGGGCCCTGGGCGGGGTGCTCGCCCGGGTGTCCCCGGAGCGCCGCCGGATAAGGTGACGGCGCACGGCCGGAGGGGGCGACATGGCGGACACGGCAGAGGCGACGACGGACGGAACACCACTGCCCGTCTTCGTCTACGGCACCCTGCGGCGCGGCGGGCACAACTACGACGCGTTCCTGCGCGGCCGCACGACCGAGGAGGTCCCGGCCCGGCTGGCGGGCGCGCTGCTGTACGAGGGCCCCGGCTACCCGTACGCGGTCGCCGCGCCGCGCGGTGAGATCCACGGCGAACTGATGGTCCTGGCCCCCGCCGGGCACGCCGCGGTGCTCCGCGCCCTCGACGTGCTGGAGGACTGCGTACCGGGCGACCCCGGAAGCCTCTACGACCGGGTGGTACGCGAGGTGCGCACGGAGCGGGGCGGCACCGCCCGCGCGTGGGTGTACCTGGCCGCGGAGCGGATCGCCCGGCGGCTGCGTGCGGAGGGCACGCCGATCCCGGACGGCACCTGGCCGCGCGGCGCGTGACGGCGGCCGTGCGCCACGTCACCGGCCGTCCCACATGCTGAACGGTTTCCGAACCGGGGCAACCTGACGGTCTGTCAGCCGCTCCTTCCGGTCAAGTGGACGGCCAGTTTCCTGTTGTTCACCCTCAGTTGACGCAGTGTCAAATGTTGATCAACTGTTGTGAACACCGTGTAAACGCTCTTTTCATGAGCATGCCAAGCACTGCACAGTCTGCGCGGGACCACAGGTTCCCGCGGTGCACGAGTGACAGCACCGCCCCCCGCCAGCGGCCCGGCACCCCGGGCCGTCATGACGCAAAGGGCGCTGAACAGTGCGTACATCCCCCACAACCCCCGGCCGCATACTCATCGTCGCCGTCGCGGTGGCAGCGGCGGCGACGACGGCCGGGGCCGCCCTGGCCGCCCCGGCCACGGGCACGGCCACCGCCACGGCCGCCGCCGCGAGACCGGACGCCAGAGCCTCGCAGGCCGCGGGCGCCGACGTGGTGAAGGCGGCCCGCTCCGCGGCCGTCGCCCACGCCGAGGACACCGGCGTCGGCAAGCAGGACACCCTGACCGTCAAGGACTCCCTCGTCGACCCCGAGGGCAAGCGCCACGTCCGCTTCGAGCGCGCCCACCGGGGCGTTCCGGTGGTCGGCGGCGACCTCGTCGTCCACCTCGACGCCAAGGGCGGCTACGCGGGCGTGACCAGGGCCGCCCGCCACCAGGTCGCCGTCGCCTCCGTCAAGCCCGAACTGACGGAGCGTCAGGCCGCCGCGAGGGCCGCCGAGTCGGCCAAGGGAACGGCCGGCAGGACGGAGCTGGTGGTGGACGCCACCGGCGGCAGGTCCGTCCTCGCCTACCGGGTGACCGTCACCGGCAGCCGCGCGGACGAGAAGGGCGCCCTCCGCGCCGTGACCGTGGACGCCGTCTCCGGCAAGGTCATCGGCAGCACACCGCTCACCGACGCGTTCATCTCGCCCAAGCTGAAGGACACCCTGCGCGCCAAGGGCCGCACGGCCGCCCCGCGCCTCGGCGCGGCCGCCGCGCCGCGGACCGCCGGCGCCGGGTCCGCCGCCACGTACCCCGCCCGGGCGACCGGCACCGGCGCCTCGATCTTCGACGGCGACGTCCCGCTCACCACCACCCAGACCGCGCGCGGTTCCTTCACCCTCAAGGACCTCAGCCGCGGCAGCGCCGAGACCCGCACCGCGGGCGGCCAGGAGCTCGACGTCTTCTCCCGCGGCAAGGCCTTCACCAACAGCACCAACCGCTGGGGCAACGGCACCGCCTCCGACCCGGCCAGCGCGGCCGTGGACGCCCAGTTCGGCATCACCAGCACCTTCGACTACTACAAGAACGCGTTCGGCCGGAACGGCATCAAGAACGACGGCAAGGGCCCCAACGCGCTCGTGCACTTCGGCGACAAGGTGGGCAACGCCTTCTGGTCCCCCGACTGCTGGTGCATGCTCTACGGCGACGGGGACGGTGAAACGTTCAAGCAGCCGCTGGTGGCGCTCGACGTCACCGGCCACGAACTCACCCACGGCGTCATCGAGGCGACGGCCGGCTTCCAGCCCACCCGGGTGGACTCCGCAGGCAACCAGTTCGGCGAGGCCGGCTCGCTCAACGAGTCGTTCGCGGACATCTTCGGCACCGGCATGGAGTTCCGCACGAACAACGCCGGCAACCCTCCGAACTACCTGCTGGGCGAGAAGCTCGGCCTGGACCAGCAGTTCCTGCGCCGCCTCGACAAGCCCTCGCTGGACAAGCTGGAGGGCACGGTCGACCACTGGGACCCCGAGTCCTACGACCGTGAGGTGCACGCCGGTTCGGGCGTCTCCTCGCACGCCTTCTACCTGCTGGCGGAGGGCAGCGGCAAGAAGACCATCGGGAAGTTCTCCTACGACTCCCCGACCTACGACGGCTCCACGGTGACCGGCATCGGCCGGGACAAGGCGGAGCAGATCTTCTACCGGGCCCTCACCCGGTACATGGTCTCCACGACTGACTTCCACGAGGCCAGGACGGCCACGCTCAAGGCCGCCGCGGACATCCACGGCGCCGACAGCGCGGAGTACAAGGCCGTCGACAAGGCGTGGGCCGCGGTCAACGTGACCCAGGCCAACACCCCGTCCGCCCGCCGCTGACGACCCGCGGGCCCCGGCCGCAGCGGCCGGGGCCCGTCTCCCCTCAGCGGACGCGCTGCATGGTCTCTGTCCTCCGACAGGCCCCGCGAGCGGCCTGACACCCGCGTCCACGGCGGAGCAGGACACAAAACGCCGGCACCGGCGGGCGGCTACGCCGCGGCCGACAGCGACTGCTCCGCCCAGATGGTCTTGCCTGCGGCGGTGAACCGGGTCCCCCACCGCCGGCAGAGCTGGGCGACCAGCAGCAGTCCCCGGCCGCCCTCGTCGAACGCCCGGGCCCGGCGCATGCGCGGGGAGGTGCTGCTGCCGTCCGACACCTCGCAGATCAGCGCGCCGTCGCGGATCAGCCGCAGCCGGATGGGCGGTTCGGCGTGCCGGATGGCGTTGGTCACCAGCTCGCTGACGACGAGCTCGGTGGTGAAGGTCAGGTCCTCCAGTCCCCACTCGGCCAGCTGGGCCGCGACGCGCTTGCGGGCGTCGGCGACCGAGGCGGGGTGGTCCGTCAGCTCCCAGCAGCCGACCTGGTCCGCGTCGAGGGCCCGGGTGCGGGCGAGGAGCAGGGCGATGTCGTCGGCGGGCCGCTCGGGCAGGAGCGCGGCGAGGACGTCGTCGCAGGTGCGCTCCAGCGGCGCGGCGGGCCGGGCCAGCGTCCGCCGCAGCAGCCGCCCGCCCTCGTCGCCGGTGCCGGGCCCGTGCCCCTCGACGAGTCCGTCGGTGTAGAGCGCGAGCAGGCTGCCCTCCGGGAGCTCCACCTCCAGCGACTCGAACGGCAGGCCTCCGACGCCGAGCGCCGGGCCGGAGGGCAGCTCCAGGAAGCGGGCGGTGCCGTCGGGGGTCACCAGGACGGGGGCCGGATGGTCGGCGCCGGCGAGGACGAGGTGCCGGGAGACCGGGTCGTAGACGGCGTAGAGGCACGACGCGCCCATCTCGCGCGGATCGGCGTCGGCGTCCTGCCCCCGCACCTCCGCCGCACGGTCCTGGGAGAGCTGGACGACGAGGTCGTCGAGGTGGGTGAGGAGTTCGTCGGGGGGCAGGTCGATGTCGGCGAGGGTACGGACGGCCGCGCGCAGCCGGCCCATGGTGGCGGACGCCTGGAGGCCGTGCCCGACGACGTCGCCGACGACCAGGGCGACCCGGGCGCCGGACAGCGGGATCACGTCGTACCAGTCGCCGCCGATCCCGGCCTGCGAGGTGGCGGGCAGATAGCGGGAGGTGACCTCCACGGCCGCGTGGCTGGGCAGCCGGGCCGGCAGCAGGCTGCGCTGGAGGGTCAGGGCGACGGCCCGTTCGCGGGCGTACCGCCGGGCGTTCTCGACGCATACGGCGGCCCGGGCGGTGATCTCCTCGGCGAGCAGCAGGTCGTGGTCGTCGAACGGTTCGGTGCCCGGATGCCGGACGAACAGCGCGATGCCGGACACGGTGTCGTGCGCGGTCAGCGGCACGGCGAGGAGGGAGCCGACGCCGCGGGCCCGTACGGCGGACGGCAGGCCCGGGGTGCCCTCGGCCCAGGAGCGGACGGCCGGTTCGTCGCCGCGGTGCCGGGCGGGTTTGCCGGCGGCGAGGGCGAGGGCGGGTGGTGAGTCCGGCGGGCAGCGGTACGTGCCGTCGTGCGCGGCCGCGGGGACGGGCGGGCCCTCGTGGGCCACCCAGCGCCGCGCGGTGCGGCGCAGCACCACGGCCTCGCCCGGGGCCGGCCGTCCGCCGTCCCCCTCCCCCGCCCCCGCCGATCCGCCGGCATCACCGGCCTCCCGCTCCGCGAGCAGGTCGACCGCGACGAAGTCGGCGAACCGGCCGACGGTGGACTCGGCGAGCTCGGCGGCGGTGCGGTCCATGTCGAGGGTGGTGCCGATGCGGGCGCCGGCGTCGTTGACGAGGGCGAGCCGCTGCCGGGCGCGGTACTCCGCCGTGACGTCGAGGGCGGCGAGGGAGAGGCCGTGGGTGCGGCCCTCGGCGTCCTTGAGCGGGGTGAAGAAGCTGGCCCAGGCGCGTTCGCGGCCGTCCCCCGGCGACACGAAGTAGTTGTCGGCGCGGACCGCCTGCCCGGTGCGCAGGACCTCGTCGCCGATCCGGGCGAACTCCTCGAACGGCGGCCCGGGGAGCAGTTCGTCGAGGCGGCGCCCGGCCAGCCCCTCACCGTCCAGGCCGCTCAGGCGGAGCATCTCGACGTTGGCCTTCACCAGCCGGTTGTCGCGGTCGTACACCGCGATCCCGATCGGGAACTGGGCGAGCGCCCATTCCCCGAGGGCGGCCGCGTCCGGCGGCGGTCCCGGAGCATCCGGTGCGGCATTCGTGTCCATGAGGATTCATCCCGTTTCTCGGTGCGGTGCGGCGGACCGCACGAATCGAGGCCGGACTGATTGTTCCCGCGGGTCGCGGCGATTAAGCGTCCGGCCGCGGTACCGGCCCGTCGTAGGAATTCCGCTCCGCCGATCGGGGGAGGCTGGGTCCCCCTCCGGATCGGTCTTTCGCCCGACGTGGCAGGGCCGTCGGGCTTCGTAGCCTGGGCCGGGACGCGCGGGCCGAACGCCGCGCCCGCACCCCATAATCCCCTCGGGAGAAATCGTGACTTCCTCGCGGAATTTCCGGCTCCATCGCAGTGAAATCGATGCCCGCCATTCCTGCGCCAATCCGCTCCGGATCAGGAGAACGGATTCCGGGAGTTCCGCCGGACGGGGCGCGGGGACTTCCACCGGGGGCCGCCGGGCACCGGCCGCCGGCCGCCGCGCGGCACACCGCGTCCGGGGAGGCGGCCGGTGACCGAGGCGTCCGTGCCCGCCGCCGCGGGCCGCCGCTGCCGGGCGCCGGCGCTGGCGGTGTGCTGTCTGGCCGTGTTCATGGCGGGCCTCGACTCCACCGCGCTCAACGTCGCGCTGCCCGCCGTGCAGCGGGAGTTGCACGCGTCCGTGGCCGGGATGCAGTGGACGATGGACGCCTACAACCTGATGGTCGCGTCGCTGATCCTGCTCGCCGGGTCGGTGGCCGACCGGGCGGGCCGCCGCCGGATGCTCCTCCTCGGTTTCGCCCTCTTCACGGCCGGGTCCGCGCTGTGCGGTCTGGCGTCCTCGACGGGCGAGCTGATCGCCTTCCGGGCGGTGCAGGGGCTCGGCGGCGCCGTCCTCGCTCCCGTCTCGCTGTCGGTCATCACCCACATCGCGCCGGACGCGGCCCGCCGGGCCCGGGCCATCGGTGCCTGGACCGCGTCCTTCGCCGTCGGCATGGCGGCCGGGCCGCTGCTCGGCGGTCTGCTCGTTGCGGGCGGCGGCTGGCGGTCCGTCTTCTGGATCAACGTGCCGGTGGGGATCGCCGCGCTGGCGTTCGCCTTCCGCGGCCTCCCCGAGTCGCGCGCCGCCGTCCCCCGGCGGCCCGACCCGGTCGGCCAGCTGCTGGTCATCGCCCTGCTGGGCCCGCTCACCTACGCCGTCATCGACGCCCCGCACCGCGGTGCCCTCGCACCGCCGGTGCTCGCCGCCGCCGCGGTCGCCCTCGCCGCGTTCGCCGGTCTCGCGGCGTACGAGCGCCGCCGGGCCGAGCCCCTCATCGACCCCAGGTTCTTCCGCAGCGTGCCGTTCAGCGGGGCGGTGGTCATCTCCCTGAGCGCCTTCGCCGTCCTCGGCGGTTTCCTCTTCCTCAGCACCCTCTACCTCCAGGACGCCCGCGGGCTCTCGCCGCTCGTCGCCGGGCTGTGGACGCTGCCGATGCCCGCCGCGACGGTCGCCGCCGCTCCCCTGGCGGGCCGGTTGCAGGGCCGCCTGGGGTCACGGACCCCCCTGGTCCTGGCGGGCGCGGCCCTGGCGGCGGGCTCGCTGCTCTTCGCGGTGTGCGGAACGGACTGCTGCGTCGGCGCGACCATCGCCGGCTACGCCTGCATCGGGGCCGGCATCGGCCTGGTGGACGTCCCCGCCACGCACCTCGCGGTCGACGGCATGCCGGCCGCCCGGGCCGGCGTGGCCTCGGGCATCAGCACGACGAGCTGCCGCGTCGGGGTGTCCCTGGGCGTCGCGGCGATCGGCGCGGTCCTCTCCGCGGGCCTGCCCGGCGGCACCGCTCCGGGCGTCACCGCGTTCGCCGACGCCGCGCGGCCCGCCTGGTGGCTGATGGGGGCGTGCGGGGCGGTGGTGATGCTGCTGGGCGCCCTGGTCACGGGCGACCGGGCGCGGCGCACCGCCCGCCGCGCCCACACCGCCGGGACCGGACCGTCCCGCCCCGGCCGGAACCTGACGGGTGCGCGGGGCGAGTGACCGCACGGCCCCGGGCGGGGCCGTGACGCGCCGTCAGGGATCCCCGCGCCCACCCGCCGTCAGAGGTGCCCGCGCCCACCCGCCGTCAGATATGTCCCCGCCCACCCGCCGCCGTCAGGTCCGCGCAGCAGTGACGGCACCGGGAGGCGGCGGCGGGCAGGTCCTCGGAGAGGCAGGCCGGGCAGGTGCGGAGCGGTCCGGGCTCGCCGAAGACGGTGACGCCGCGCCGGGTCTGGATGTGCCGGTACGGCAGGACGATGGCGAAGTAGACGACGGCCATGAAGATGAGGAAGTACACGGCCGCGGAGATGAAGGCGCCGAGGTCGAGGTAGGTCGCCTTGTTCCCGGCCCGGCCGAGCTGCCAGCCGAGCCCCAGGGCATGATCACCCTGGATGCTCGTGATGAGCGGATTGATGACGAAATCCGTGAACGCCTTGATGAGGGTGCTCAGCGCCAGCGCGATGGTCAGGCCGACCGCGACGACGATGATGTCGCCGCGCATGACGAAGTTCTTGAATCCCTTGAGCATAAACCGGTTCCTGGAGTCGGGTATTTCGGACGTAGCGCCCAGAACGCTACCTTTTGTCCGCCGGAAACCGGTGGAGCCGCCCGGGTCGTCCCGGGCGGCTCCCCTGCCGTACGCCGACGCGGCGCGCGGTCCTGCTACTTGCCGCGGATCGTGAAGGGCAGCCGCTTGGAGAAGAACGCCTGGTCGCCGTTGCTCACCGAGAAGCCGCTGTCCGCCTTGACCACGTCGCGGGGCGCGGACGCCGCGACGGCCAGCCGCAGCCGGTAGACGACCGTGGCGCCGGGGGCGACGGCGGTCCTGGCCGGGCGCAGCGAGGCGCCCATCCCCGGGTCGCAGCCGCCGGCCGTCAGGGCGACCTTCTCCCAGCCGTGGCCCGGCCGGTACTGCTGGAGGACCAGGTCCTTGGGGGTGAGGGCGTGCTGCTTTCCGGCGCCGTAGGCGAAGTAGTTGACGTTCAGCGCCGGGTAGCTGCGGTTGGTGGTGTTGCGGACCGTGATGGTGAACGGCCGTGCCTCGCCGCCGCGCCGCAGGGTGGCGGTGCCGCCCGTCCAGCCGGTGACGGCGACCTTGGGCCGGGTGGCGGTCACGGTGCGCGACGGCGCCCGGTAGGTGTGGCCGCGGCCGTCGGCGACGGACGCGTCGACGGTGAGGGTGCCGGGACGGTCGAGGTCCTGGAACCGCAGGGCGACGGCGTACGGGTTGCGTGCGCTCGCCTTCGGGGCCGAGACCGGGAACGTGAAGGTGCCGCGCTGCGGCCAGCTGCCCCCGCCCGGCTTGGTGTCGAGGTCCACCCAGGCGTGCTTCGCCGGCTCGTAGCGCTGGACCGCCACCGAGTCGGTGCTGAAGCCGCGGCTGCTGAGGTCGAGGCGCGCGGTGCCCTTGGTGACGGGGGTGCGCAGGGTCAGGCCGGCCTTGGACCACAGGCCGATGGGGGCCTGGGCGGAGGCGACGGAGTAGGAGAGGGCGCGGGTGCCCGCCGCGGTGGGCGGCACCTCGGGCGCCTGGTCACGGTCGGCGGCCGGCACGGCCGGGGCGGCGGCCGCGCGGAACCCGCCGCAATCGGTTCGGTCCGGGGCGGTCCGCACCGCCGGAGCTGCCTCGGCCGACCACGCGGTGCCCGCGAGTACGACCCCGGCCGTCAGCGCCACCGCCGCGCCCCTGGCCGCCTTCCGCACGCCCGACGACCGTCGCTGTGCGACTCTTCCTGTCATCAACTGTCCCCGCATTCGGGTTGTGTCCACCTCTGCACGTTTCCGGTTGGGGAGAGGGAGTTCCCCCGCTGAGGGTTCCCTCCGCCGCGCCCGGGACCACACGTTCTCTCCCGCGGCCCCGAGAAGGGGTGAACGTGTGTGGTCCCGGCTTCCGTTCGGGGAACACTAGCGGGCCGTCAGGAGCGGCGCACCAGCGCCCCGGCCGCTTCGGCCGCGGTGTCCCGCCGCGGCGGTCGCATGAGGAGCAGGACGGCCGCGGCCGTCGCGCACAGCACGGCCGCCGACACCAGTGCCGCCAGGTGAAGGCCCATGACGAAGGCCTGGTTGACGACCCGTCCGGTCCGCTCCGGCAGTCCACCGGCCGGGCCGCCGGCCGTGACGGCGTGGGTCAGCGCCGAGGTGTCCGCGGCGCCGCCGGAGGGCAGCCGCTCGCGCAGCACGGACTCGAAACGGGCCGTCAGTACCGCGCCCATGACGGCGACTCCGGCCACTCCGCCCACCTCACGGGTCATGGTGACGGTGGCCGATGCCATACCCGCCCGTTCGGGCGGGACCGCGCCCAGGGCGACGCTGACCTGACCTCCCGGGTCGGGCCGGGCGCCGGACCGGGGCACGTCCGGGAGCACCCGGAAGGCCAGCACCAGAGCGAGGCCGGCGTGAGCAGAGCCGCCCCGAGCCCCTGGACGGCCCGGCCGGCGACGAGCCGCGCCGGACCCCCGGCGAGCGCGCACAGCGCGGAACCAGCGCCGAAGACGGCGAGGGCTCGCGTCAGACACTTCCCTAACGGCGTTAGCTTCGAACTAACGGTGTTAGATTGCAAGCCCGGAAGGGAACCCACAGGGGGCAGAGGACGATGGCAGCGCGCCGGACGGCCACCACCACCGCTCTGACCAGGGAGGACCTGGCGGATGCCGCGCTGCGGCTGCTGGAGCGGGAGGGCTCCAAGGGGCTGTCCATGCGGAAGGTGGCCGCCGAGGTCGGCGTTCAGGCGGCCTCGCTGTACTGGCACGTCCAGAACAAGGAGGAGCTGCTCGACCTGGCGGGCGACGCCCTCTGGGAGGGGTACGTGCCGCTCCCGCCCGGCCGCGTACCGACGCCCGGCGACTGGCGCGAGTGCGTCGCCATCGCCGCCCGCCGGCTGCGGACCCATCTGCTGGCGCACGCCTCCGCCGTACGGGTGCTCGCCGGCCGCTTCGCCCCGGGCGCCCGGGCCTTCGGGCCGCTGGAGGAGACGTTCGGGCTGCTGCGCCGCCTCGGCTTCGGCCCGTCGGACACGGCCCTGGCCTCCTACACGGTGATGATCTGGGTGCAGGGCTTCGTCCTGCACGAGGCCGTCCCCATGTCGGCCGCCGAGGAACGCGGGGCGACCCCCGCCGAGGCCGCCGCCCTGGCCCGGGACCGGCTGGTCGCCCTGCCCGCCGAGCGCTACCCCCACCTCGTCGAGCTGGCCGACGAACTCACCGCACCTGACATGGAAAGCCGCTTCGAGTTCGGGCTGGCCCGCCTCCTGGACGGGCTGGAGACCCTGCGGGCGGCCGGACCGCGCTGAGCCCGCCGCGATCCCGGCGGCACCCGCGGCTTTGGGGGGCTGCGACGTCTGTGATGTGCTGTGGCGTCCCGTTCGCTCGACCCGCACATCAGGGAGGCGCCCCAGCATGGCCCGGATACCGATACCGAAGGCACCGTCGGGGAAGCGGTGCCCAGCGGACGCGGCGGCTCCCGACGAGCCTCCCCTGGAACGCGGACCGGGTCGTTCCTTCTCCTTCCCCGCCCCCGTCGCCCGGTTCCTGAGACTCGACCGGCTCGACGCCACGGACCGGACCGTACTCGGGCTGTACCTCCTGACCCGGGTGGGCATCCTGCTCACCGTGTACTGCGCCGCCTGGATGTTCACGCCCGACCCGGAGGCGAAGCAGGCACCCTCGTTCCTCTCCCTGTGGGCCCGCTGGGACTGGGGCTTCTTCCAGCGCATCGCGGAGAACGGCTACTTCGCCGAACCCGGGGCCCCCGGCTCGGCCCGTCCGGACAACCGCGAGGCGTTCTTCCCCGGCCTGCCCATGGCCCTACGGGCCGTGCACACCGTGGTGCCCAGCTGGACGCTGGCCGGACTGCTGATCTCCTTCGCCGCCGGCGCCGTGGCCGCCGTGGCCCTCTCCCGCACCGCCCGGCTCCACCTGCCGGCGGCGACCGGGGAACGCGTCGGCCCCCGCGCCGCGCTGTTCCTGCTGGTGTCCCCGTGCACGGTCTTCCTGGCCGCCGGCTACACCGAGGCCCTTTTCCTCGCCTTCGCCCTGCCCGCCTGGCTCGCCGCCCGCAAGGACCGCTGGGCCCTCGCCGGAACACTGGGCGCCCTGGCCACGACCGTCCGCATCAGCGGCCTCTTCCTGGCCGCGGCGCTGGCCGTGCAGTTCCTCCTCGCCGGCCGGGAGCGCCGCCGGTGGCGCTCGGCCGGCTGGCTGGCCGTCCCCGCCCTGCCCGCCCTGGCCTACTCCTGGTACCTCCAGGCACACACCGGCGACTGGATGGCCTGGAAGCACGCGCAGGAACGCGGCTGGTACCGCCAGTTCCACACCCCGTGGGAAGCCTGGCTGCACACCTGGGACGGGGCCTTCTCCCACCTCCACCCCACCAACTACGCCGCGATGTTCCAGGCGGAGCTCGTCGCCATGGTGGTCGGCGTACTGCTGCTGGCCCTGCTGATCCGCCGGCGGCAGTGGCCCGAGGTCGTGTACATGGCGCTGAGCCTATGGGCGCTCGGCACCTCGTACTGGTACATGTCCGTGCCCCGGGCCACCCTGCTGTGGTGGCCGCTGTGGGTCGCGCTCGCCGTGTGGAGCGTGCGCCGCCCATGGATCCGGAGCGCCTACCTGGGGGTGGCCGCGCCGCTGGCGACCGTGCTCACCCTCGTCTTCACCTCCGGCAAGTGGGCCGGCTGACCGGTCAGCGCTCGCCCGACACGGCGTCGCGCCCGTCCGCGGGCGCCGCCGTGCCACCGGCCGCCTCCAGGCTCCAGCTGGCCAGCAGCCGCAGCGACTCGGCCGACGGCGAACCGGGCTCCGCGTGATAGGTGACCAGGCGCTGGTCCTGGTCCAGGGGCAGCACCAGCGTCTCGCAGGCCAGGGTCAGCGGCCCCACCACGGGGTGGCGCAGCTCCTTGATCCCGAAGCACTTGTCCCGGACGTCGTGCGCGGCCCACAGCCCCCGGAACTCCTCGCTCTTCATCGACAGCTCGCCGATCAGCGAGGCCAGGGCGGGGTCCTCGGGATAACACCCGGCGTGCGTCCGCAGCAGCGCGACGATGTCGGCCGCCTTGCCGTCCCAGTCCGCGTAGAGCTCCCGGGTGGCGGGGTCGAGGAAGACCATCCACGCCATGTTGCGCCGCTGCGGCGGCAGCGCCCCGAAGTCGCCCAGCAGCGCCGTGTTCATCCGGTTCCACGCGAGGATGTCCAGCCGCCGGCCCAGCACATGCGCGGGCACGTTCTCCATCGAGTCCAGCAGGTCCTGCACGGCGGGCCGCACACGCTGCGGACGGTCGGCCGGACGCCGTGGCCTGTTCGCCGGGCGGGCCAGTTTGTGCAGGTGGTGCCGCTCGGCCCCGTCCAGCCGGAGCGCGTCGGCGATGGCGTCCAGCACCGACGCCGACACATTCTGCCCCCGCCCCTGCTCCAGCCGTGTGTAGTAGGCGGCGCTCACCCCCGCGACCTGCGCCAGCTCCTCCCGCCGCAGCCCCGGCACCCGCCTCCGACCGCCGAAGGGCGTCAGCCCGACGTCCTCCGGCCGCAGCCGGGCGCGACGGGAGCGGAGGAACTCGCTGAGCTCTGTCACTTTGGTTGCCACGTCCCCCACCCTAGCCAAAGCCGGAGTTTCACCCGGAGTAACCACTCGATCAGCACCCGCCCCGGTGCGGAGCTTGAGTGAGTGGCTCATTCGCGTCTACTCACGGAAGCGAAGTGCCTAAGGCGATGCGGCAGGGGTAGGTCTTCTGCGGCTCGGCCAAGGAAGGCCGCGCCAACACCTTGGAAACCAGGAGGGGTTGGGGTCTGTGGTGGAGCAGCAGTGTGGCGAGAGGTTCGAGTCCTACTTCGGGACGTACAAGGGGACGTACAAGGCCGAGCCGGTCCGGGACGCGCATGGCAGGACCCAGTGGGACATGGCCAGGGCTTACATGACGTCCAAGGCGGATTCCCTCAGCCGCGCGGTATTCGGATCCAAGGGGTCCGCCGGAGATGGCGGGTCGATCCTCGCGGACGCTCTGCTCGGCAGCGCCCAGGCGGCGGCGACCGAGAGCTTCGACGTCACGGCCCGCTTCTACATGGACGAGCGCTGGCAGCGCCTCGTGGAGGTGACCACGCTCAAGCACGAGCCGGGGGCCAAGCCGTACACCGACGTGTGCGGATTCGGTCTGAACCTGCGGAACAAACCCGCACGTGCGGAGTTCCACGCACGCACGCAGGAATCCCGCATCCATTACTCGAACTCGGACCCGGACAAGTACGTGGACGACTACAACAAGCACAAGCAGAGCGAGTCCACCGCCCGCGCCATCCGTCACCTGATCGACTTCTCCCTGTCGGCGATGGACTGCCGCCCCGGCACCGACGTACCGCAGCGGCTGTACGAGAACGTGGTCAAGAACGGCGTAAAGATCGTCACCGAACTCCACCGCGAGCAGTGAGAGGGGCACCATGACCGCGCCGCAGACGGACGTCGAGACGATCAGCGTGCAAGCAGGGCTGATCGTCGTCAGCCAGTTCACCGAGGACCGGTTCAGGGTTGCGGAGCTGGGTCTCGCTCCCGAACTCCTGGCGCCTGTCGGTCAGGCTCTCAACGGTGTGAAGCTGGACAAGCTCAACGTCGGCGAGAAGGTGACCCTCGTTTTCGTGAATCCCGGGGACGTCTACGAGTTCGCCCCCGTCACGGCGGACTCCGCTCCCGAGGAGAGGGTGCCGTTCAACCTCTCCCTGGACACCGCCCAGCTGGACGCGCTGCGACAACTGGTGACCGGTGCGGCAGGCGTGAAGGCCGTGGACGTCGCACCCGGTGCGACCGTCCGGATCGTCGGGCAGAAGTAGGCCATCGCCGAACTGAGTGGACGGCGACGACGCCAAGCGCGGTGACCCGCGGCGCAACGTGGTCCTGCCAGTGGTAGGCACCGCGAGCGTAGGTTGAGCGGGGTGCTGGCTGCGCCCCGCGCGGGGGCGCAGGATCGGGGGCATGAACCACACGACCGTCGCCGCGTACGCCGCACCGGCCCCGAAGGCCCCGCTCGAGAAGACCACGATCACCCGGCGTGCCGTCGGCGCGCACGACATTCTCATCGACATCAAGTACGCAGGTATCTGCCACTCCGACATCCACACCGTCCACGGCGACTGGGGTGACCGGGTGTACCCGATCGTGCCCGGGCACGAGATAGCGGGTGTGGTGGCGGAGGTCGGCTCCGAGGTGACCCGGTACGCCGTCGGCGACCGGGTCGGCGTCGGGTGCTTCGTCGACTCGTGCCGGGAGTGCGAGAACTGCCGGGCGGGTCTCCAGCAGTACTGCACGGGTGAGCTCGGCATGGTCGGCACCTACGCGGCCGCCGGGCGGGACGGGGAGCAGACGCAGGGCGGCTACTCCACCCGGCTCGTGGTGGACGAGGGGTACGCCCTGCGCATCCCCGACGGCATCCCGCTGGACGCCGCCGCCCCGCTGCTGTGCGCGGGCATCACGCTCTACTCGCCGCTCGCCCACTGGCAGGCGGGTCCGGGCAAGAAGGTCGCGATCGTCGGCCTGGGCGGCCTCGGCCACCTCGGGGTGAAGATCGCCCACGCGATGGGCGCCGAGGTCACGGTCCTCAGCCAGTCGCTGCGCAAGAAGGAGGACGGGCTGCGGCTGGGCGCGGACCACTACCGGGCCACCTCCGACCCGGAGACCTTCGAGGAGCTGGCGGGCACCTTCGACCTGATCATCAACACCGTCTCGGCCCACCTGGACCTGGACAGCTATCTGGGCCTGCTGCGGACGGGCGGCACCATGGTCCAGCTCGGCGGTCCGGAGCAGCCGCTGACCGTCTCGCCGTTCGCCCTCATCACGCTCCGCAAGTCCCTCGCCGGCTCGATGATCGGCGGCATCCCCGAGACCCAGGAGATGCTGGACTTCTGCGCCGAGCACGGCATCGCCGCCGAGGTCGAGGTGATCGACGCCGCCCGCGTCAACGAGGCGTACGAGCGGGTGCTGGCCAGCGACGTCCGCTACCGGTTCGTCATCGACACCGCCACCATCTGACCGCCTCCGTGCGGACGGCCCCCGGACGCGGGAAGGGAGACGTCCGGGGGCCGGGTCGCGGTGCGCGGGGCGTCAGGGCAGCTGGGCCCCGAGGTCGCGCAGGGCGTCGGTGACGGGCTGGAAGAAGGTCTCGCTCTCGGACGAGCAGTCGCCGCTGCCGCCGGAGGTGATGCCGAGGGCGGAGGAACCGTCGAAGAGGGCGCCGCCGCTGTCGCCGGGCTCGGCGCAGACGGTGGTGTCGATCATTCCGGTGACCGTGCCCTCCGCGTAGTTCACCGTGGCGTCCAGGCCGATGACCTCGCCGTCGTGGACCTGCGTGGTGCTGCCGCTGCGCCGCACCTGCTCGCCCACGGTGGCCTCGGCGGCCGCGGTGATGTTCTGCTGCCGGCCGTTGTAGAGGTTGACGGCGCTGGGGTGGGCGATGTTCGCGGTGTACTTGACGAGGGCGTAGTCGTGGCCGGGGAAGACGGACTTGGCCGTCCTGCCGATGGCGGCGCCGCCCTGCCGGTCGGACCAGGTGGTCGAGATGTTGCCGCAGTGCCCGGCGGTCAGGAAGTGCGGCTGGCCGCCCTTGGTGACGTTGAACCCCAGGGAACAGCGCGCTCTGGGCGCCCAGATGGCGTCACCGCCGGCCAGGGTCGGCCGGAAGGTGCCGGAGGTCCGCTTGAGGGTGACGGCGTCGCCGAGGGAGGCGACGACCTTGTCGAGCCGCGCCAGCCGCGCACCGCGCACGGTGCTGTCGGCCTTGACGACGATCCTGTTGGTGCGGGGGTCGACGGACCACGCGGTGCCCGGGATCCGGGCGTCCGACTCCAGGGTCCTGCGGGCCGAGGCGAGCCGCTCGGCCGAGCGGGCGACCGTCCTGGGTTCGGCGCCGGCCGCCCGCACCGTGGCCGCGGTGTCGGCGTCGACCACGTTGACGACGAGTTTCCTGGCCGTGGCGTCGTAGTACGCGCCGACGGTCCGGGTGCCGAGGTCGTCGGTGATCCGCTGGGCCAGCGCACCGGCCTGAGTGCCCGTCAGGTCCCGGGGGGCCGGGGCGGGTGCCGCGCCCGCGCCCTGGACGCCGAGGGCGGTCGCCGTCATGACCACCGCGGCGCTCGCGGCGAGGGCGATGCGGCGTGTGGATATCCGTGCTCTGTTCAACTCGTGCCTCCTGTGAGGGGGGTGTGCCCGCCGTGGGGCGGGCCCGGAGGACGCAAGGGGCCGGTCGCGACGACCGTGCCGAACGGGCCGAACCGAACGAACGAAATCGTCGCGTCCATGCCAAACGTGGACCGAGTATCGGACCGCCTCGGTCCGCCTCACAAGAGACAGCACCCGTCAACGCCTCCGAAACCAAGGGAAATTCGACACCTCACCCACGTCCGCCAGGGCGCGCCGCGGCGGCCCGCCGACCCCGCGGCGTCCGGCCGCCGCGCGCTCTTCGCGAAGGTCGCGAGGACCGGCCGGAACCGGCATCCGCCACCGGCACAGACCTCCGGCAGCTGTCCGGCCCCCGCGCACAACGACCGTAAATCGCCGTCACGCCAACCCCCTCCGCTGCCAAGGAAGTTGTGATCGCTGCGCAACCGTTCGGAGCCCGCCGGACTCTTCGAATGGGGCGCGCGACCACCGTGCGCCGCCGGACGACAGGCACCGCCGGACGGCGGCCGTACGGGAACCGAGGGATGCGATGGGCACGGGAGACAGGAGGGTGGCGCGACCTGCCGTGCCACAAGCACGCGCAACCGAACTGCGGTTGCTGGCCCTCGCGGTGTTCCTCACCCTGTCCGGCTACGTCTGCGTGGGGCTGGCCATCGAGGAGCGCGTACCGGGCGACCTGATCCGGTACGCGGTGGGCCTCTCGGCCGCCGCCGGTGTCGGGAACGCGATGACGCGCAGATTCGCCCCGTACGCCGACCCGTTGATCCTGCCGATCGCCGCGGCCCTGAGCGGCCTGGGCCTGGTGCTGCTGCACCGGCTCGACATCTCGTACGCCATCAGGCACCACGCCGACCCGGTCGAGCCCGACCAGCTGATGTGGAGCGCCATCGGGCTCGCCGTCTGCGTGGCGGTCCCGGCCCTGCTCAAGGACCACCGCCATCTCCAGCGGTACATGTACGTGATGATCTTCGGTGCGCTGGTGCTGCTGATGGCTCCGGCGTTCTTCGGCGAGGACACCCACGGCGCCAAACGCTGGATCCGGCTGGGCTCGCTCTCCTTCCAGCCCGGCGAGTTCGTCAAGATCGGCATCGCCGTCTTCTTCGCCGGCTATCTCACCCAGCACAAGGACGCCCTGGCCCTGAGCAGCCGCCGCGTCCTGGGCTTCCATCTGCCCCGGGGCCGCCAGTTCGGGCCGATCGCCGCCGTGTGGCTGCTGAGCCTGCTGGTTCTGATCTTCGAACGGGACCTCGGCACGTCGCTGATCTTCTTCGGGCTGTTCGTGATGGTGCTCTACGCGGCCACGGAGCGCGGCAGTTGGGTGGTGACGGGCCTGCTGATGTTCGCCGTGGGCGCCGCGGTGGTCGGCAGCTTCGAACGGCACGTGCAGGCCCGCGTCTTCGCCTGGCTGCACCCGATGGCGTTCTGGGACATCCCCCGCCCCCCGGAAATAAAATCCGACCAGTCGGCCCAGGCCCTGTTCGGCTTCGGCAGCGGAGGCGTCCTGGGCACCGGGCTCGGGAACGGCCACTCTGACCTCATCGGTTTCGCCGGCCGCAGCGATTTCATCCTCACCACCATCGGCGAAGAGCTGGGCCTCGCCGGCCTGATGGCCGTTCTGCTGCTCTACGCCCTCCTCGTCGCACGCGGCTTCCGCGCGGCACTCGGCGCCCGCGACGCGTTCGGCACCCTGCTCGCCACCGGCCTGTCGGGCGCCCTCGCGCTCCAGGTCTTCGTGGTCGCCGGCGGCGTCACCGGCCTCATCCCGCTCACCGGCAAGGCCCTGCCGTTCCTCGCCTCCGGCGGCTCGTCCCAGGTCGCCACCTGGGTGCTCGTCGGCCTGCTCCTCAAGATCAGCGACGCGGCCCGCAGACCGGCACCTGAACCGGCGGGAGGAGTGGACGAGCAGGCGACCCAGTTGATCCGGAGCTAGCCGGATCCTGAACTCCCTTGCCCGCAGACTCTCTTGCCATGTTGCTCAACAATCCCTAGGGTCGGCGCACAGCCAACCCCTCACCTCAGCGAGGTGTCCATGGGAACGACCACGCGCGCCACCACTCGCCCCGCCGACGCCCGCGCCGCCTTCCGCGCCGGACGCCGCGAGCCCACCGCCGGCTGGGCCGACGGCCACACGCAGGCCAATCTGATCGCCGTCCCGGCCGACTGGGCCTACGACGTGCTGCTCTTCGCCCAGCGCAACCCGCGCCCGTGCCCGGTCCTCGACGTCACCGACCCCGGCGCGGTCACGACCCCGCTCGCCCCGGGCGCGGACCTGCGGACGGATCTCCCCCAGTACCGTGTCTGGCGCGACGGGAAGCCGGTGGACGAGCCCACCGACGTCACCGGGGTCTGGCGGGACGACCTCGTCTCCTTCCTCATCGGGTGCAGCTTCACCTTCGAGGGGGCGCTGCGCGAGGCGGGCGTCCCGCTGCGCCACATCGAGCAGGGCCGCAACGTGGCCATGTATGTGACGAACCGTCAGTGCCGGCCCGCCGGGCGGCTGCGGGGTCCGCTCGTGGTCTCCATGCGCCCCGTCCCGGCCGCCCTCGTCGGGACGGCGCGGCGGCTGACCGCGCTCATGCCGGCCGTCCACGGAGCGCCCGTGCACGTGGGCGACCCGGCGGAGCTCGGCATCGAGGACCTGGCGCGGCCGGACTTCGGCGAGCCCTGCACGGCCCGCGAGGGCGACGTGCCCGTCTTCTGGGCCTGCGGCGTCACTCCGCAGGCGGCGCTGACGGCCTCGGCACCGCCCTTCGCGATCACCCACGCGCCGGGGCACATGTTCGTCACGGACGTCCGGGACAGCGCGTACCGCGTCCTGTGACCCAGGCTCGGATCAATCGGCCCCGGCCCGGGTCGGTCGGCCCGGCCCGGGTCGGTCGGCCCGGCCCGGGTCGGTCGGCCCGGCCCGGGTCGGTCGGCCCGGCCCGGGTCAGTCGGCCCGGCCCGGGTCAGTCGGCCCCCGCCCGGATCAGCCGGCCCCCGCCCGGATCAGCCGGCCAGGTACGGACCCCGGTCCCGGGCGAGCGCGAGGGCCAGCGCACGGAAGATCCGGACCTCGGGGCCGGTGTCGTCCGCGCGGACGGCGAGGTAGCTGCTCTCCCAGGGCGCGTTCAGCACCGGCACGAAGACGACCCCCGGCCAGGCGTAGTACCGGGCGAAGGACTTCAGGCCGCTGCCGGCGCCCCGTCCGGTGACCACCCCGGTGAGCACGTCCTGCGGGGTCAGCGCGGTGGGCCCGCCGCGCCGCGGGGCCTCGCCGCCGAAATAGAGGTAGTCGGCGAAGACCCGCGGCGTGTGCCCGGGCAGCCGGGGGAAGGGCAGGCCCGCGACATCCGCGAGGGTGACACCTGTGGCGCACGCGTCGGCCAGGGGCGAGTTCTCCGGCACGGCCACGATGCGCTGCTCGGTGGTGAGCACGTCGGTGGTGATCCGCTCGTCGTCGGGGGCCGGCCGGATGAACGCGACGTCCACCCGGTCCCCCACCAGCGCGCTGACGTGCTCGGTGTAGTCGAGCTGCCGGGTCTCGACCGGCACCTCGGGGCGGGCGCGCCGGTAGGCGTTGATCGCTGCCGGGGTCAGCTCCGCCGAACCGTGCCCCATGATGCCCACGCGCAGCGGGCGGACGGGCGGGTGTTCCCGCGCGGCCTCGGCCACGTCGACGAGGGCGGCGTCCGCGACGGCGAGCAGCGTCCGGGCGTGCACCGCCAGCCGTTCCCCGGCGGGGGTGAGCGAGACCGGGCCGCGGTGGAGCAGCGGGGCGCCCAGGTCCGCCTCCAGCCGGCGGATGTGCTGGGTGACGGCGGGCGGGGAGAGGAAGAGCCGTGCGGCCGCCCGCCCGAAGTGTTTCTCCTCCGCCACGGCCAGGAAGGAGGACAGCAGACGGAGATCCATGCCGGCCAGCCTACGCGGACGGGCACCCCGCCCCGGAAGGCCGTTCACGATTCGTGAACGTGTGCGGCGCCGGCCGTCCGAGGGCCCGTAGAACTGCCGCCATGAGCACCACCACGTTCCCCTCCAGCCCGGCCGCCGCACCCGCCGCGCCGTCCCGACCGCGTCACGGTCTGCGGGCGGCGTGGATGATGACGGCGTCCGGCTGGAGCGCCAACCAGTTCTCGTCCCTCCTCGGCGCCTACCGCTCCGAACTCGGGCTCACCGAGTCCGCCGTCACCGGGCTGGTCGCGGTCTACGTCCTCGGGCTGATCCCCGGGCTGCTGGCGGGCGGTCCGCTGGCCGACCGGCTGGGCCGGCGGCCGGTCGCGCTCACCGCGCTCGCGGTGAACCTCGTCTCGACCGGTGTGCTGATGGCGGGCGCGACCGCCACCTGGTGGCTGCTGCCCGGGCGGCTGCTCACCGGGGTCGGCGCGGGTGCCCTGCTGGCCGCGGGCAGCGCGTGGGTCAAGGAGCTGTCCGCGCCGCCGTTCGCCCCCGACGCCGGACCGGGCACCGCCGCCCGGCGGTCCGGGCTCTTCGTCTCGCTGGGCTTCGCCTCCGGCGGGCTGGCCTCCTCACTGATCGCCCAGTGGGCACCGCATCCGATGGTGACGGCGTACCTGCCGCACCTGGTGCTGGCGTCCGTCGCGTGGCTCCTCGCGTTCCGCGCCCCCGAGACGCGGCCCGACCGGACCACCGGCCCGGCAGTCCCGGCCGCCGTGCCCGGCCGACAGCGCTTCCGGCGCGTCGTACTGCCGCTCGCCCCTTGGGTGTTCGCCGCGCCGACCGTCGGATTCATCACCCTGCCCGGTCTGGTGCACGGCGTGTCCGGCTGGCACACCGTCTACGCCGGGGTGGCCACCGCCGTCGTCCCCGCCGCCGGCCTCCTCGTCCAGCCGCTGGGCCGCCGCCTGAGCGCCCGGCACCGCTCGGCCACGGGGATCGCGGGGCTCGGCGTGTCCGCCGCGGGGTTCGTGCTGGCGGTGCCCGCCGCGGCGGCCGGGCACGCGGTCCTGGCCCTGGTCGCGGCGGCGGTCCTGGGCGCCGGGTATGGCCTGTGCCTGACCTTCGGACTGACCGAGGTCGCGGCGATCGCCCCGCCCGAGCGGCTCGCGGCGCTCACGTCCCGCTTCTGGACGGCCGCCTACCTCGGCATGTTCGCGCCGTACGTCGTCACCCTGCTGTCGGGCACGGTCGGCACCCCGGCGCTGCTCGGCGCGGGCGCGGTCCTGGCGGCCCTGACCTGCGGGGCGGTGACGGTACTCGGCCGCCGCCGCCCGTAGCTCAGGAGCTGCTGCCGCAACTCGACGACGAGCAGCTGCTGCCGGACGAACAGCTCGACCCCGACGAACAACTGGACGACGAGCAACTCGACGACGAGCAGATCATCCCTCCCGTGTGCCCGGCGGAACCGCCGGAATCACGGGAGTCTCCGCTGTCCCCGCCGAAACCGCTGTCACAGGCGAAGCCGACGACCAGCCCTCCACCGCAGGACGTGGAGGAGGACGAGGACGACGACCAGCCCGGAGAGTCCTCGTCCCTCCGGCTGGGGGAAGCGGCCGGGTCCTCCGCGGCCGCCCGCTCGAACTGCTCCCGCAGGTCGCCGTCGGGCAGCGCCGCGGTCCCCCCGGCCGCGACCACGCCCGCGAGTCCCTCCGGGTGGCTGTACGGGTTGGTGACGCTCCAGTGCGGCGACCGGAGATGCCGCCGGGCGATCTCCCGTCCCTCGGAGGTGAAGGGCATCCGCGTCCCCCCGGGCCGGCACCCGACCTGCACCACGATCCCGAACGCGACCAGCGCGAGCACGGGGAACGAGGCGACGTCGAACGCCACGACCGCGACGACGCCCGTGACCGCGAGTCCCACCAGCTGCACGACGAGGGCCCGGGGCCACCAGCGGTGGACCTCCGGCCGCAGCAGGACACCCCGCTCGACCAGCGACCGGTGCAGGGTCAGCACGGCGTGGTCCCGGCGCAGCTCCCGGCGGAGCCGTCCCAGCGGCACGGCCCAGTCGGAACCGCAGTGCCGCAGCAGCGCCCGCTCCAGGGCGTTGTCCGAGGCCGCGCCGGCCGCCGTGACCGTGCCGTCGGCCACGGTGACGCGTCCGTCCTGGTGCATCTTGGTGATCACGGTGTCCGCGACGCGGCCCGCGCCGCCGTTCAGGTACGCCATGTCCAGCAGGCCGAGCTCCACCGGCGCCTCGGGTGCCACCGGTCCGCGGCTCAGGCTCCACAGCCGCAGGACCCAGAGCGAGGGGGCGACCAGGGCCAGTAGTGCCACCACAATGAGAACGATCATCTGTCACCGCCTTCCGGCCGGCGCGTCGCGCGCCGGCCGCGCAGGGCCGCCGGGAGGCGGCGGAGGAATCCGGTCCGGGCGGCGGGCGCGGCGGCTCCGGCCGCCCACTCCGTCAGCCGCCGGGCCTGGCCGTCGGGCACGGCCGCGGTGCTCACCAGGTGCCGGGCGAAGTCGAGGGCCTCCCGGTGGTAGCCGTGCTCCATGGGCCTGCCCCGGGCGTAGTCGAGGTAGAGCGGCCGGTACCGGTCCCCCAGGATCTCTGCCGGCCCGGGAGCCACCTTGGCGACGACGCTGGCGCGCTTGGCGAGCAGCGCCCCGCGCTGCACGCGCAGCTGCGCGGGGTCGAAGCCCGGTGGCGGCGGGGTCCCCTCGACGAGGGCGGAGAGCAGGCCGTGCTGGGCGCGGGCGAGCCGTGCGCGGGCCGCGTCGAGGTCATCGGACATGGCTGACACCGCGGCCCGCCCGCGCGGTCACGGCACGGACGGCGTCGAGTTCGGTGGCCAGGCCGTCCGCCGTGGGGAAGTCGTCGTCCCGTTCCAGCAGCACGCCGGGCGGTGTGACGCGGGAGTACAGGTCGGCGAGGACGTCGAGCACGGGCGGTCCGACCGGGTGGGCGTGGGTGTCGTGCCACACCCCGTCCCGTTCCTGGCCGCCGGCCACATGGACGTAGGCGATGGCCTCCAGCGGCAGTTCGTCCAGCGCGCGGGACGGGTCCTCGCCGCGGTTGACGTGGTTGGTGTGCAGGTTGGCGACGTCGACGAGCAGCCGCACCCCGGTCCGCGCGACGAGCTCGGCGAGGAACTGGCCCTCGGTGAACTCCTCGTCGGGCCAGGCGAGATAGCCGGCGATGTTCTCCAGCGCGAGCGGTACGGGCAGGGCCTCCTGGGCGATGCGGACGTTCGCGCAGAGGACCTCGAGGGCGTCCCGGGTGCGGGGGACGGGCAGCAGGTGCCCGGCCTCCAGGCGGTGGTGGGACGGGAGGAGCCCGCCGCCGGAGCGCACGAAGGCGATGTGCTCGGTCACGAGCGGGGAGCCGAGGGCCTCCGCGAGCTCCGCGAGGGCGACGAGCCGGGCGAGGTCCGGCCGCTCGGCGCCGCCGAGCCCGAGCGAGACGCCGTGCGGGACCACGGGCACACCGCCCGCGCGCAGCCGGCGCAGTGGCTCGGGCAGATGTCCGGGGCAGTGGTTCTCGGCCACCACCTCGACCCAGTCGACGCCCGGCAGCGCCGCGATGTCGTCCGCGATCTCCGGCCGCCAGCCGATCCCCGTCCCCAGCTTCTCCGGAACGTCCATGACCCCACCCCCAGGGCCCGGGGCCTTGCGGCCCCGGGGTGATTCGGTCCGATCACCTTACAAATCGAGGGAGGGGACGGAACGGGCCCTGGCTGTGATCAAGAACTCATCCCACGGGGGCGGCGGCCAGCAGGTCCGGGTGGTGCCGCCGGGCCACGCCCGGGTGCGCCCGCAGCCAGCCCTTGATCTCGTTGCGGCCGTACTCGGCGAACAGCGGGTTCGACGCGTCCTGGGTGACGCCCGGGGCCCGCTCGGCGTGGGGGAACGGCACGGGGTCGATACGGGCGTCCAGCCGGGGGTTGTAGAAGAAGGGAACGGAGTAGCGCTCCCGGGCGCCGGGCGGGCTGACGACGCGGTGGTTGGTGGCCTTGAGGTAGCCGTTGGTGGCCACTTCGAGCAGTTCGCCCAGGTTGACCACGAAGGCGCCGGGCCGCGGGGGGACGTCCAGGAAGGTCCCGTCGGGGCTCTCCACCTGGAGCCCGCCGACCTCGTCCGTGAGGAGCAGGGTCAGGAAGCCGTAGTCCTTGTGCGCTCCGACGCCCTGCCCCGCCCCGTCGGGGGCGCTGCCCGGGTAGCGGACGAGCTTGAGGTGCAGGTGGGGGCGGTCGGCGAAGGCGTCGTCGTAGAAGTCGGCAGGGGCGCCGATCGAGGTGAGCAGTTCGTGCAGCAGCCGCTCGGCCACCGCGCTGAGGCGCTCGATCCAGTGCAGCGCGGCGGTGCGCAGCTCGGGGAGGGCCGCGGGCCACTGGTTGGGGCCGTCCAGCCACCAGTAGCCGGGCTCGCCGGGTGCCGGGACGTGCGGCTCGCGCTCGGCGCCGATGTCGAGCTGGTCCCGCCAGTCCTGATTGCCGCCGGTGCGCTCGTCGCCTATGCGGGTGTAGCCGCGGAAGTGGGGGGAGTTGAGGTTGCTGATGGCGAGCCGGTCGGCTTCGGGCAGGGCGAAGAAGGCGCGGAGGGTGCGCATGAGCGCGGCGGTCTCGTCCTCGGTGATGCCGTGGCCCGTCAGGTGGAAGAAGCCGACGTCCCGGGCGGCGGAGTGCAGCGTCTCGTGGAGGCGGGCACGGTCCTCGGGGCTGCCGGAGGCGGCGGAGAGGTCGATGACGGGGAGCTTGTTGTTCATGAGGTGTCCACAGCGTGAGGGGCCCGGACGCGCCCGGGGTCTCCGGGCGCCCCGAGCTGCCGGCGGAGTGCGGGTGGGCACGGCGGCGCGGGGTCGGGCGCGTGTCTGGTGCGAAGAACGAGCGATGTGAAGAAGCGCGAGGTCAGCGCGGTGAGCGCCCCGGCCCGGGAAGAACGACGGGCAGCAGGGGGCGCGAGGTCAGCCGGAGTGGCGACAGGACATGCTCGTGACGCGCAGGAAGTCCACGTGGCGTCGCTTTACAAGCAGATTCACACGAACGAGGGTATACGACCTTGGGCCGATCCGAGGTGTCCCGCTCGTCACATCCGTCCCGTCACACCCGGGGGCGATGGGCTCGCGGCGATGGGTTCCGGCGGGCGGAGGGCCCGCCCGGACGCGTCGCGTGGGGGCGCCGTCCGAGCGGGCCGACGGCCGGAAGACCCGCCGCGCACCGCACGCTACCAGCCGGGTGCGGACCGGCCCGCCGCCTTCACTCACAGGCGTCCCGCCGTGTTCGGCAACGCCCGGCCGGCGGACCGGCAAAACCGCACGAGCGGCCGTGCGGCCCCCCTTCGCCGGTCTTCCGACAAGCGGTGATGGCGCGAATGAGTGAAATCTCGGAACTTCCCAAAAGGGTCACAGTTACTCAGTTCGCTTCCCAGCGGGAAAAACCCTCTTCGATCGAAAGGCATAGACGTGCTCAAGAAGGCAATCGCCACAGCCGCGGTAACGGCTTCTGCGATCGGCGCCATGGCCACTCCCGCGATGGCATTCGGCGACGAGCAGGACACCTACAACGCGAACGGCGCGAAGACCGGCTACGGCAACACCCACACGGGCGGCAAGGAAAGCCCGCAGATGAGCCTGGTCCAGGGCTCACTGAACAAGCTCTGCATCGGTGTCGGGAAGGCCGGCGTGCAGTCGCTCATCGCGCTGCTCAACATCGGGATCCAGGACGTTCCGATCCTCACCTCGCAGCAGCAGCAGCAGTGCACCGACAACTCGACGATCAACGACGGCGACGACCAGCTGTCGCACATCCTCGACGACATCCCGATCATCTCGGGCAACGGCTCCGCCAACGGCTGACGAAAGCCTCGCGGTCCTGCGGGAATCCCCCCGCACCGGCGTCTTCGCCGGTGCGGGGGGATTTCTTGTGTGCCGAGCGTCCGAGTACCCGGCTTTTCGGTTCTCCCGACAAAAAGAAACTTCCCGGCGCCCGGCCCCTTGACGCAACTCTGGTCCAGTCCAACGATGTTCAGCGCGCAACCGCCCCCACCCCGTGCACATCTCAGTCACCGGGAGCATCCGTTGAGACGACGCCTGTCCGTCCGCGCCGTGGTGGCCGCGCTGGCCACCGCACTGGCCGGTGCGGGACTCGCCCTGGGCGGCACCGGTACGGCGACCGCCGCCGCGCCGCTGCCCGCCCGGGTCTTCGCCCCCTACTTCCAGACGTACAGCTCCGACAGCCCGGCCGAGCTCGCGGAGCGGTCGGGGGCCAAGCACCTCACGATGGCCTTCCTCCAGACCGAGGCCAAGGGTTCCTGTACGCCCTACTGGAACGGCGACACCGGCAAGCCGGTCGCGCGGTCGGTCTTCGGAGCCGACATCGCGACCATCCGCTCCCGGGGCGGCGACGTCATCCCGTCCTTCGGCGGGTACGCCGCGGACAACGGCGGGACCGAACTCGCCGACAGCTGCGCCGACGTGGACCGGATAGCCGAGGCGTTCGAGCACGTCATCACCGTCTACGACGTCACCCGGCTCGACCTGGACATCGAGGACAACTCGCTGAACAACGCCGCGGGGATCGACCGCCGCAACAAGGCGCTCAAGAAGGTGCAGGACCGGGCCGCCGCCGACGGCCGGACCGTGCAGGTCTCCTACACGCTGCCGACGACGACGCGGGGTCTGGCGGACAGCGGGCTCGCGGTGCTGCGCAACGCCGTCGACAACGGCGTCCGGGTGGACGTCGTCAACATCATGACGTTCGACTACTACGACGGCGCCCAGCACGACATGGCCGCCGACACGGTCACCGCCGCCGGGGGCCTGCGCGACCAGCTGGCGCGGCTGTACCCGGGGAAGAGCGACGCGCAGCTGTGGGCGATGGTCGGCGTCACGGAGATGCCCGGCATCGACGACTACGGGCCCGCCGAGACGTTCACCACCCAGGACGCGGTCAAGGTCTACGAGTGGGCCGTCGCCCGGGGCATCAACACCCTCTCGTTCTGGGCACTCCAGCGGGACAACGGCGGCTGCCCCGGTACCAAGGGGTCCGACACCTGCTCCGGGATCGTCCAGGACACCTGGTACTTCACCCGCGCCTTCGCCCCCTTCACCGGGAGCGGCGGCCCCGCGGAGCCGGACTTCTCCCTCGCCGTCTCCCCCGGCGCGGTCTCCGTCCCGCCGGGCGGCTCGGCGTCGGCGACCGTCGCGACGCGCTCGGTGTCGGGCCCGGCGCAGACCGTGCGGCTGTCCGCGAGCGGCCTCCCGAAGGGGGTGACCGCGGAGTTCAGCCCGTCGTCGGTGACCGCGGGCGAGTCGGCGCGGCTCACGGTCGCGGTCGCCGGGGACGCCGCGCCCGGGACCCACCCGCTGACCGTGACGGGCACGGCGCCCTCGGGCGGCCGCACCACCTCGTTCGCCCTGACCGTCACGGGCGGCGGCACGCCGGGGCGCGTGGTCAACGGTGACTTCGAGTCGGGCGGGACGGGCCCGTGGACCTGCGAGGCGGGTGCCGCGGTGGTCAAGAGCCCGGTGCACGGCGGGTCGTACGCGCTGCGGACCGCTCCGTCGGGCGGCGCCACCGGTGAGTGCCGGCAGACGCTCACCCTCGCCCCCGCCACCGCGTACACGCTGACCGGCTGGGTGCGCGGGGACTACGCGTTCCTCGGTGTCTCGGGCGGGGCGACCGCGAGCCGCTGGGCGTCCTCGGGCGACTGGACGCGGCTGTCCGTCCCCTTCACCACCGACTCCACCGGGAAGGTCACGGTGTACACGCACGGCTGGTTCGGGCAGGGCGCCGTCCTCGCGGACGACATCACGATCGGCTGACGCGACGGACGGAAAACCGGGGCCCGCCTCCTTCCCGGCGGGCCCTCGGCCGTTCGGGCGACCGGCGCGAACCACCCGGACGGACCCGCCGGACGGGCGCCGGAGCCCCCGGCGCGCGTCCGTGCGACGTAGGGACTCGGCCAGGGCACCCGTTGGCGCTCCCCCGGATCGTCTACAGTCGCGTGGACCGTCTGCCGCGGTGTGGACGGCCGGCCCGCACCGCCCCGGCGGCAGGGTCCCGACCTCGACCGCCGGAGGCCGTTCACCCGTGTCGTTCGCGCCCGCTCCGCCCGTCCCTCCCACCGCCCTCGCCGTCGACCTCCTCGACGCCTCCTCCCTGCTGTCGTCCTTCGGGGCGATCGGCGTCGCCGTCGTCCTGTTCGCCGAGACCGGGCTGCTGATCGGCTTCTTCCTGCCCGGGGACTCGCTGCTGTTCACCGCCGGCCTGCTGTGCCGGCCCGGGGCGCACTCCGGGCCGCACCTCGCCCTCGCGGAGGTGCTGGCCGCCGCCGCGGCCGGGGCGCTGGCCGGTGCCCAGTGCGGGTACGCGATCGGGCGGCGCGGCGGACGGCCGCTGCTGGCCCGCTCCGGCAACCGCCGGCTGCTCGAAGGCGCGGCGCGGGCCGAGGAGTTGCTCGGCCGCTACGGGCACGCCCGCGCCATCGTGCTGGCCCGCTTCGTGCCCGTGGTGCGGACCGTCCTCAATCCGCTCGCGGGCGCCCTCGCCGTGCCGCACCGCACCTTCGTCGTCTGGCAGCTGGCCGGCGGCCTGGTGTGGACGGCCGGACTCGTTCTGGCCGGGTACGCCCTGGGCTCCGTCGTGCCGGACGTCGACCGGTACCTGCTGCCGCTCGTCGCCGCCGTGGTGGTGCTGTCGCTGCTGCCGTTCGTCGCGGAGGTGCTGCGCGCCCGCCGCCGGGCGGCGGCCGAGCGGGTGACCGGTGGCCGCGGCACCGACGACAGGGAGCGGTGACTGCCGGGCCCGGCGGACGGGGAAGGAGCCGTCGCGCGCCCTGTCGCGGTCGTCCGTGCGACGGGGGCCGGGGGTCAGCACTGGAGGGGGTAGGGGACCTGCTCGGTGACCGGGCCGGTGTTGCGGCACATCTGGTAGCCCTGTTCCCGCAGGTCGCTGATGATGCCGGGGAGCGCGTCGGGGAAGCTGCTGAAGAGGTGTCCGAGGATCACCCCGCTGTTCTTCTCCTCCGGCGACGCCTCCCGCACGGTGGTCCGGATGGCCTCGGCGTCCCGGAACGCCCCCTGGGACTGCTGCCAGTCGTAGGTGTCGAGCGTCCAGTTGCACACGCGCTGCCCGAGGCTCGCGGCGACCTCCGTCTCCCGGGGGCCGACGTCGCCGTAGGGGGGCCGCAGGAAGTTGCCGGGGAGGCCGTTGCGCAGCTCGTCCTGGAGTTCCTGGTCGGTCAGCCGGGTGAGCTGGCGGTGGGACCAGGTGTGGCTGCCCACCCAGTGGCCCTGCTGGCGGAGGGCGGTGGTGATCTGCGGGTACTGCGAGGCGTATTTGTTGATGAGGAAGAACGCGGCGCGCACGCCCTGTGCCTGGAGCTGGGCCCCGATCCGGGTGGCGCGTTCGGGGTCGCTGTACGCCCAGTCGTCCAGGGTCAGCAGCACCCGGCCGGAGGTGTTCCCGCACCGCTCCCGGTCGTAGCCGCCCTCCGGTTCCGGCATCACGGCCGGTCCCTGGCGGCCGCCGGCCGGGTGGTGGTCGGCGCCCTCCGGGGCGCCGTGGCCCTCGGGCCGGTGGTCGTGGGCGGCGGCCGTGCGGGCTCCGCAGGTGCCCATGGCCGTGCCGCGCCGGTGGTCGTCGTGCGCGCCGGCCGCCCGGGCCCGGGGCTCGCACTCCTGGTGGTCGTCCATCGCGGTCACCGCGAACGCGGAGCCGGCCACCAGCACGGCCGCGGCGGCGGCCGCCTTGAACGGCACCTTCTTGCGGCGCCGGTGGCGTCCGCGGCCGCGCCGGAGGACGCCACGGATTTCCGACATGCTGACTCCTCGACGGTGCCGGGCCGGTACCGGCCGGCCGGTCCGTCACCTCACGCCCGGTGCCCACAGGCGCGGAGAAGCCCCGCTCCGGGACAAGCACCCGAGCTTGATCGGTGATCTTGGCACCAGCCTCGGGGCAGGTTTCCGGTCCCGCAACCGATGGGTCCGCCGTCCGGACCGACCGGTGTCAGGGCCGGGGCGCGCGCAGCGAGGCGAGATGGCGGCGGAGCACCGCGCGCATCGCCTCGGGGGTGACGTCGTCGGGCTGGAGCACGGCCTGGAGCGCGAGCCCGTCGAGGAGCGCGGACAGCCGCAGGCTCTCCGTCGCGATGTCCAGGCCGTCGGGCAGGCTTCCCGCGCGCCGCGCCTCGGTCAGCACGTGGGCGGCCAGGGAACGCTGGCCGTCGTGCATCCGCCGTGCGCAGGGCCGGAGTTCGGGGCGGGTGCGGGCGGCCGCGGTGAAGGCCAGCCAGACCACCGTCTCCCGGTGCCGCGTCTCGTCGAGCGGCAGGAGCTCGGCGAACAGGTTCTCGGTGAGGGCCCTGCCGTCCTCGCCGGGCGCCAGGGCGAGGAGCGGCTCGCTGCGCGCGCCGATCCTGCGGCCGATGCGCCGGCCGAGCTCCTCCATGGCGAAGATGAGGAGTTCCGTGTGGTCGGCGAAGTAGTGCCGGACCGAGCCGATCACCAGTCCCGCCTCGGCGGCGACGTTGCGCAGGGACGCGCTCTCCAGCCCGTCGCGGGCCACGACGCGCAGGACGGCCTCCGCGACGGCGCGGCGGCGCTCTTCCGGATCGACGATTTTGGGCATGCGGCTTTATAGCACGGGCGCGCTAGTTGCTCCGGAGGCGGGCCGCGCCGACCGGTGTCGACCGGTACGGACCGATGCCGACCGACCCCGGACGGCCGGGCTCCGCCACCCTGCCCGCTTCGCCCGAATGGCCCCGCGCCGCGGTGTGATGCGGAAGAATCCGGCCGAGAATCCAGGGGCGACGGGGCGGACGGGCCGTCCGGAGCACACCGCCGCCCCACACCCCCGGCGGAGGAGCACAGCATGCACAGGCCGGAACGGGAACGCGCGGAGTCGGCCGCACGCCAGGAGGCCGCGCAGCTCACCGCGCTGGGCGTCCGGGCCGTCGCCCTCACCTGGGTGGACAACGCCGGCATCACCCGCGTCAAGGCCGTCCCCACCGCCCGGCTCGCGCACGCCGCGCGGTGGGGTGTCGGGATGTCGCCCGTCTTCGACGTCTATCTCACCGACGACTTCGCCGTGACGAGCCGTCATATCGGCGGCCCGGACGGCGATCTGCGCCTCTTCCCGGACCTCGACCGGCTGACCGTCCTGGCCGGACAGCGCGGCTGGGCCTGGGCACCCGTCGACCGGTTCGAGCAGGACGGCCGCCCGTACGCCGCCTGCCAGCGGCAGTTCGCCCGCCGTATGACCGCCCGGGCGGCCGAACGCGGGCTGCGGCTGCGCATGGGATTCGAGACCGAGTGGGTCGTCGTCACCCGGGACGGACCCGAGCGGGGCGAGCCCCGGTACGCGTGCTCGGGACCGGCCTACGGCATGACCCGGGTGGTCGAGCTGTCCGACTACCTCCGCGACGTGCTGGACGCGCTCACCGCCCAGCGCGTCGAGGTGCTGCAGATCCATCCCGAGTACTCCCCGGGGCAGTTCGAGGTGTCGGTCGCCGCCGCCGATCCGGTCGGTGCGGCCGACCTCGCCGTACTCGTCCGCGAGACCATCCGCGCGGTCTCGCTCGGGCACGGCCTCGACGCCCTGTTCGGGCCCGTCGTGGACGCCGGTGCCGTCGGCAACGGCGCACACCTTCACCTCAGTCTCCTGCGCGAGGACCGGAACCTGTGCCGGGACGGGGACGGTCCCTGCGGGATGACGAGCGAGTGCGCGGCGTTCCTCGCCGGTGTGCTCCGGGAGTTGCCGGCACTGCTCGCCCTGGGCGCCCCCTCCCCCGCGAGCCACCTGCGGCTGCGGCCCTCGCACTGGGCCGGGGTCTTCGCCTGCTGGGGGCCGGAGAACCGGGAGGCCGCCATCCGCTTCGTTCCGGGTCCGCCGGACGCCGAGGACCAGGCCAATGCCGAGGTGAAATGCTTCGACGGCGCCGCCAACCCCTATCTGGTGACCGGTGCCGTGATCGCCGCCGGGCTCGCCGGGATCGAGGCCGGGCTCACCCTCCCGCCGCCGGTGACGGGCGACCCCGCCGACGGCGGCGGCCAGGAGCGCCTGCCCGAGTCGCCGGGCGCGGCGCTGGACCGCTTCACCCGCTCGGAGCTGCTCCGCGAGGCGCTCGGCGACCCGCTCTTCGAGGCCGTCGCCGCCGTCCGGCGCGGCGAGGTCCGGCGGTACGAGGGGGCGGCCCCGCAGGACGTCGCCGACGCGACGAGGCGGCGGTACTGACATGACCGCACCCAACACCGCCGCGCCGTCGCCCGCCCTGGTGGACCACCACTGCCACGGCGTGGCCCGTTCCGACCTCGGCCCTGACGCGTTCGTCTCCTTCCTCACCGAGTCGGACGCGCCCGCCGCGCCCGGCACGACGTTCTTCGACAGCCAGCTCGGCTACGCGGTCCGGCGCTGGTGCCCGCCGCTGCTGGGCCTCGACCCGCACTGCCCGCCCGCCGAGTACCTGGCCCGCCGCCGCGATCTGGGACCGGCCGAAGCCACCCGGCGGCTGCTCGGCGCCACCGGGATCACCGACTACGTGGTGGACACGGGCATCCCGGGCGACCTGACGTCCCCTCAGGAACTGGCCCGCATGGGCGGTGCCGCCTGGCACGAGGTCGTCCGGCTGGAGCGGCTCGCCGAACGGACCGCCGACGCGGCCGGCAGCCGGGCCCAGTTTCTCGGCGGCCTGGCCGACGCGGTCGAGGCGGCCGCCGGGCGGGCCGTCGCCTTCAAGTCCGTCGCGGCGTACCGCTACGGGCTCGACTTCGCGCCCAACCCGCCCGGCCAGACGGAGGTGCGGGCGGCGGCCGACCGGTGGCTCGCCTGCCGCACCCCGGGCGGCCGGCTCACCGACCCGGTCCTGCTGCGTCATCTGCTCTGGTCGGCGGCCGAGACGGGCCTGCCGATCCAGCTGCACACCGGCTTCGGCGACCCCGACCTGCGCCTGCACCGCTGCGACCCGGCGCTGCTCACCGACTTCGCCCGCGCGGTGCGCCCCACGGGTTCGGTCCTGGTGCTGCTGCACTGCTACCCGTACCACCGGAGCGCCGCCTACCTGGCCCACGCCTTCCCGCACGTGTACGCCGACATCGGGCTGGCCCTGTCCTACAGCGGGGCCCGCGCGGAGGCCGTCCTGGCGGAGGCCCTGGAACTCGCCCCGTTCGGCAAGCTGATGTTCTCCACCGACGCCTACGGGCTCCCGGAGCTGTACCTGGTCGGCGCCGCCCTCTTCCGGCGCGGCCTGGACCGGCTGCTGGCCGGGTGGGTGAGCGACGGCGCCTGGTCGGCGGGGGACGCCGGGCGGGTGGCGGAGCTGGTGGGCGCGGGCAACGCGCGGCGGGTCTACGGGCTGGGTCGGACGGGCGGTCCGGCGGCGGCGTGAGTCCGGCCGGCCGCTCCCGCCGCCCCGGGGGCGGCCGGCCCGTCCCCGGGACGCGCCCGCCCGTCGGCCGGCATCGGCAGCGCGCCGAGGACGGCCACGGCCACGGCGGCGACGGTCCGGAACGGGACGGGGCAGGCCCCGGCCGCCGTCCGGGGAGTGACCGTCTCGCCGGCTCTCGTTTCGCCCCGGCGACCACTCCGGACGCCCGGGGCCCGCTACGCTCCGCTGTGTAGGGTGACGGCGTGACACCACCAGGCCCCTGCCCACGTCCGCTCTCCCGGGCCCTGATCGTCGCCGAGGCGCGCCGCATCGCCGACGAGGAGGGGCTCGGCTCCCTGACGGTGCGTCGGGTGGCCCGGCGGCTCGGCACCGGGCAGGCGTCCCTGTACCGGCACATCACGGACCGCGGCCAACTCCTGTCCCTGCTGGCCGGGGACGTGGCCCTGCGGCTGCCGCTCTGCGCGGACCGGGGTGACCCCCGGGAACGCCTCCGGGACCACTGGCTGGCGGCCCACGACCATCTGGCCCGGCATCTGTGGGCGGCCCGCGTCATCGCGGACGGCGAGCACGCGGTGGGCACCGCCGCCGCGTTCGCCGACGGCGCGCTCGGCGCGCTGGCCGAGGCCGGGCTGGACCCGGACGACGCCGCACGCGCCCACCGCGTGCTCTGGAACCTGCTGCTCGGCCACCTGCTCAACGCCCATCCCGTAGGCCGCACCGGCACACCCCGCCGGCACGGCGACGGCTCGCGCTCCGATTTCTCGTGGGCGCTGTCACGCGTGCTCGACGGGGTGCTGGCCGGTCAGCCGGCAGGAGGCCGATGGCGCCTCGGCCGGTGACGGGACGTCACGTACCGGCGCAGGTCAGCCGACGACGGTCGCCCGCAGGGCCTTCTTGTCCACCTTTCCTATGCGGGTGACCGGAAGGGACCGCAACTGAACGATCTCGCGCGGCGAGTAGAGCTCGCCCAACTCGGCGACCACCGCGGTCCGCACGGCCTCCGGGTCCACGTCCTCGTCCTTGTCCGTGGCGAGGAACAGCTGGACGGCCTCCCCGTAACGGTCGTCGGGGACCGCCACCGCCGCGGCGTTGCGGACCCCGTCGAGCGTGGTCACGAAGTCCTCCAGGACCCTGGAGTAGACGTTGTCGCTGGTGCGCCCGGTGACGATGATGTCCTTCGCCCGGTCCACGAGGTAGACGAAGCCGTCCGCGTCGCGGTACCCCACGTCCCCGGTGCGGAGCCAGCCGTCGTCCAGCGCGGCGGCGGTGCGCTCGGGGTCGCGGTAGTAGCGGAGCATGACGGTGTCGCCGCGGACGAACAGCTCGCCGGTCTCCCCGTCGGGGAGCACGCGCCCGTCCTCGTCCCGGGCCTGGAGCTCCAGCCCGGAGATGAGCCGGCCGCAGCTGGCCCACCGCTCGGGGTGGTCCTCGTGGAGGTCGTCGGCGGTCATGCTGCTGACGCCCAGGGCCTCGGACTGGCCGTACAACTCGCCGATGACGGGCCCGAACACCTCGGCGGCCCGGCGCAGCCGTCCGGGCGCCGACGCCGCGCCGCCGACATAGATGGCCTGGAGGTGGGGGTACTCCCCGGGCCGGCAGTCGGGCAGGTCCAGGACCTCGTACAGCATGGGCGGCACGAAGAAGACGGCGCTGATCCGCTCCTCGCGCAGCACCGTCAGCGCCTCCCGGGCCTCGAACTCGGGCAGCAGCACGACGGTCGAGCCCCAGACGAGTCCCTGTACGGAGGTCAGGTGACCGCTGGCGTGGGTGATGAGGGTGGCCACCATGATGCGGGGGCCCATCGGCCACGGCGTGGTCACGCCCTCCGCCGGTATCAGCCGGTCGTAGGGCCCGCGGCCGTGCGCGGCGAGCTTGGGCCGGCCCAGGGTGCCGCCGGTGTAGAGAACGGTGATGACGTCGTCCGCCGCCAGGGGCGGTCCGGCCGGCGGGCGGTGCGCGGGCTCGGCGTCCGCGGCCGCGAGGAGGTCGTCGGCGCCGTCGACCGGGCCCAGGCCCAGGAGCAGCGGTGTGCTCTCCATGAGCCCCGGCAGCGCGGTGGCCTGCTCCGCGAACACCGGATCGAAGACGACGGCCTTCACCTCGGCCTGGTCCGCCAGCGCGGCGAGTTCGCCCATCCCCGGCTCCGGGGGCAGGAAGACGACGCGGCAGCCGACGAGGTGCACGGCGAGCTGGGCGAGGACCGCGGCGGGGCGGTTGGCCAGGAAGAGACCCACCGGATCGCCGGGCCGCAGGCCCTTGGCGAGCAGGGCGTTGCCGAGGCGGAACAACATGTCGCGCGCCTCCGAGCGGCTGATCCGCAGGTCCCCCTGCACCAGCGCCTCGGTGTCACCGTCCTGCTCCCAGACCTCCAGGATCTGGTCGATGTAGGTGCGCCCGGCCCGCGGTAAAACCTGATTCTCATGCATGACGTCATACAAACATGACAGCTCGAACGTCCGGCGCGGGGGGTGTGCCCCGGCGATACGTTTCGGCCGGTCACCGGGGAGGGCGCCGCAGCACCACCCCGGGAGCGGAACCCCGCACCGTCGAAGCCGGCCGTTCCCGAGCGGAGGATCGTTCCGTCCCCGCACTCCACCCGGAGGTTCGATGCTCACGTCCGGCACATCACGGCGTCCGACGGCCGCCCTGACCGGCACGGCGATGGCGGCGGTCGCCGCGACCGCCCTGCCACCGCCCGGAGCACACGCCGGCGGAACCGCCGTGCCCGCCCGCTGCACCCGGCGGCGACCGGCCCGGCAGCCGTGCGCCGACGCGCCGTCACTGGACCGCGCGCGGATGGCCGTCCCCCGCGACCGGCACCACCCGGACGCCGGTCCCGACCTCTCGATCGCCGTCTCCCGGCACCGGGCGACCGGCTCCGGCGACCACGGCGTGCTGATGACGGCGGCGGGCTGTCCCGGAGGCAAAGGGCTGATACCGCCTGATGAGTTCACCCGGAAATCGCCGAAAGCAGCGGCCGCGACCCGCGGTCCTGGATACGGCACTCCGCCCGGGAGACGGCACGGTACCCGCTCGTCGGGGCCCGGGCCCTCGCCTTCGCCGCCGTGTGGCGCCCAGTGGCCGGCACCCCCGGCCCCGCAGGTGAAGGTGACGGGCGCCGGGCTGCCGCCCGTGCTCATGCTCAACTCGGCGCACGAGCCCACCACTTACCCGGGGGGTGGCCGAGCGGGTGCACCGGGCCCTGCGCGGCTCGCGCCTGGTGACGGTGGCCGACGGCGATCACGTCCAGTACCGGAACGACAACGCCTGCGTGGACGGCGTAGTGGACCGCTACCTCCTCGACGGCCGGATCCCCGCACGGGACATGACCTGCCCCGGCAGGCCGCTGCCGGTTCCCGCGGGGGCGGCCGAGCGGTAAACCGCACACTTGCGCCCAGGTTGGCACCCGTGCCGTATCCGGCCGGGTGCCCCGTCGTTGTTCCGACCGGCACACGACTCGCGACACGCCGGGCGGTCCCGGCGGGCGGGAGGGCCGGGGAGCAGGGAAGGCCGGAACAATGCGCATCGACATCATCACCGCGGGCACGACGGGGTCCGTCGTCCCGTACACCGGCCTCGGGCACCGGCTCGTCGCCGAGGGGCATGACGTGGAGATCGTCACCCACGCGAAATTCGCCGACGCGGTCACCTGCTGCGGACTGCGGACGCGTCCCCTGGAGCCGGACCCGTTCGAGGAACTGCTCGCGGCGCACAACAGGTTCCAGGGCGGCCGCCGTTCACCGCGCGCCCTGCGGGATCTCGCCCGGGCCACCGAACGGGCGGCGGTCCGGCTCGTGGACGGGATGCTGACGGCCGTCGACCCCAAGGCCGACCTCGTCCTGCTGTCCACCATCGCCGCGCCCATCGGCCGGGTGGTGGCCCAGTACCACCGGGTGCGCAGCATGGGGGTCTTCCTCCAACCCGACGCGCCCACCTCGGCGTTCCCGCCCTGCGTCCTGCCCTGGCAGCCCCCCGGGTACGGCAACCGGCTCCGGGCGCGGGCCGTCAACGCGGTGACCGACGCCCTCTACGCGGCGGCCAACCGGCGGCTGCACGCGCGCCTCGGCCTGACCTGCCGGAGCGTCCATCTGCTGCGCAGGGAGCGGGAGAAGAGCCAGTGGCCCATCTGGCACGGCTACAGCCGTACGGTCGTCCCACGGCCGCCGGACTGGCGGCCGGGGCTGCGCGTGGCCGGTTACTGGTGGCCGCACGAGTGCCCGTCGTGGCAACCCCCGGCCCTGGTCGCCGACTTCCTGGCCGCGGGACCGCCACCGGTGTTCGTCGGTTTCGGCAGCATGATGCCCGGTGATCCGGAGCGGATCGGCGACATCACGGCCCGCGCCCTGCGCCGGGCCGGGCTGCGCGGCATCGTGCAGGCCGGCTGGGCGGGGCTGTCCGTGACCGACGACGACGTGATCACGGTCGGCCCGCTGCCGCACGGCTGGCTGCTCCCCCGGACGGCCGCCGTCGTGCACCACGCCGGGGCCGGGACGACGGCGGCGGGGCTGCGGGCGGGGGTGCCGGCCGTGCCGGTGCCGCACCTCACCGACCAGCCCTGGTGGGCGGCGCGCCTGGTGCGCCTCGGGGTCAGCCCCGGGGTGCTGCCGCTGTCCGACCTGACCGCCGGGCGGCTCGCCGACGCGCTGACCCGCGTGACGGAGGAGCCCCGGTTCGCCGGGCGGGCGACGGAGCTGGCGGGCCGGCTGGCCCGGGAGGACGGGGCGGGCGCGGTCGCCCGGGCGGTGGCGGCGATGGCTCCGTGACGCGGCGCGGCCGCCGCGATCCCCCGTCGCCGCGATCCCCCACCACCCCGATCCCCCACCGCCGCGATCCCTTCATCACCGCACGCCCCGCTGCCCCGCCGTTCCCCCACACCGGACGGAGGCCGTCCATGTCCCTCTCCCCCACCACGCGTCCCCCGGACCCCGGCACTCTCATGCCGCCCCTCGACGCCTGGCTCCACCGTCACCAGAGCAGCGGAGCCGTCTGTATGACGGTCGGGCTGCTCGCCCGTTTCGAAGGTCCCGCCCCCGACCTCGACGAGCTCCGTTCCCTGGCCGGGAAGCACTGGCAGGGGTACGAGCGGCTGCGGCTCGTCCCCGACGCCGCCCCGCACCCGGCGTGGCCGTGCTGGACCGCCGGGCCGGAGGCCGACCCCGTCCACCACGTCGTCGCCGAGCCGGGGGGAACGCCGGAGGAACACACCGCCCGGCTGCTCGCCCATCCCCTCGGCCCGGCACGCCCGCCGTGGCGGCTGCACCTGCTGACCGGGGCGGACGGCTTCGCGCTGCTGCTCCGCGCCCACCACGCCCTCCTCGACGGCCGGTCGCTGCTCGCCCTCGTCCGCGATCTGCTCGACGGCCCGCCGGCCGTGCCCCCGCCCCGGCCGGAGCGGTCGGCCGCCGCGTCCCCGCGCGGCGGCCGCGCGCTGTTCCACGCCCTGTCCGACGTCCTGCCCCGGGCGCGGCGGCTGCCGTTCCACGGGCCGGTGGATCCCCGCAGGGCCGTCTCCTGGAGCCGGGTCACCGCGGCGGAGCTGGACGCCGCCCGTGCCGCGCTCCCCGCCGGGCGCGCGTCCGCCAACGCCGTCTTCCTCGCGGCGGCGGCCGGAGCGCTGCGGGCGGCGGGCGCCGCGGGACGGTGGCCGTCCCTGCCCGGCGTGTGCGCGATGGTCCCCGTCGACGTCCGCGCGGGCCGGGACNTCACCGCGGCGGAGCTGGACGCCGCCCGTGCCGCGCTCCCCGCCGGGCGCGCGTCCGCCAACGCCGTCTTCCTCGCGGCGGCGGCCGGAGCGCTGCGGGCGGCGGGCGCCGCGGGACGGTGGCCGTCCCTGCCCGGCGTGTGCGCGATGGTCCCCGTCGACGTCCGCGCGGGCCGGGACGCGTCGCTGCTCGGCAACCACTACGCGACGATCCGCGTCCCGCTCCCGACGGCCGGCGGGCCGCGGCGGCGGCTGGCGGCCGTGGACGGCTTCACCCGCCGGGCGGCGCTGCACGAGCGGGCACGGGCCCAGGCGCTCGCGGTCGAGGGGACGCCCCGGCGCCACGGGCCGTTCACGGACGCGCTCGGCCACTACGTGGACTCGCCCCTGTACTCCTCGGTGCTGTGCAGCAGCCTGACGGAGCGAACGGGACCGCTGGCCCTGGGGGCGGCCCGGCTGACGGGGCTCTCGCTGCTGCCGCCGTTGAGCCCGGGGCACCCCCTGGTCATGACGATGACGCGCGACACGACGGGCGCGACGCTCGCCGCCGTGACCGATCACGGCCACCGCGCCCTGGCCGGACGGCTCCCCGCGCTCGTCCGCGACGAGATCCTGGCGCTGGGCCCATGACCGGCGGAGCCGCACCGGCCACGGCCGCCCGGCAGCAGTAACGTCCCCCTATCGGCTCTCGTTCCACTGGTGAAGGCACCCACGAGATCCCGGCCGCGCGGGCCGCGGGGGACGCAACCCGGACGCGCGGCCACGATCGTGAAACGGAGACCGGCCCTGATGACGCCTACCGCACTCTCGGAAGAGGTTATTCCGCTCACTTACGGCGGTTTCGGGTACAGCGGCCGGATCGTCCACCACCCGGAGCCGAGGATCGCCCCCGTCGTCCTGGTCGGAGGGGCCTTCCAGCACCAGGGCGGATGGGGCAGGCTGGAGCGCATGGTCCTGGCGGCCGCCAGTGTGATCACCGTGGACCTGCCGGGCTGGGGCACCTCCGACCGCCTCCCCGCCCACCACGGCATCGACTTCCTCGCCGGCGCCCTCGAACAGCTGCTCTCGAAGATCGCCCCCTACCCGGTCAACGTGGTGGGCGCCTCCTACGGCAGCGCCGTGGCCCACGAGTGGGTGCGCCGGAACCCCGGCCGGGCCGAGCGGCTGGCGCTGGTGGGCACCATGTCCCATCTGACGGACCATGTCCGGGCCCAGGTGGAGCTGACCATCCGGATGCTGGACCGGGGCAGCCACGCGGAGTTCGTGGACCAGGTCATCGGCACCATGGTCTGCCGGGATCCCCGTGTCACGGTCGCGCGCCGCCCGGCCGTGATCCGCTGCCTCACCCAGGCCCTCAACCAGCTGACCACCGAGGGCATGGACAAGTACCGGGAGAACTCACGGCGGTTGCTCGAACACGCCGAACTGCCCGGCGGTCCCGCGGTGGAGGTCCCGGTGCTGGTGACCACGGGCGAGCACGACCCCCTCACCACCCCGGCGCTCAGCCGCGAGGTCTCCGCGCGGTGCGCCGACGCCCGGTTCACCGCGCTCAAGGACGCGGACCACCTCGTCCATCTGGAGCGCCCCGCGGAGGTCGTGGACCTCCTGCTGCGCTTCTTCGGCGGCGAGCCGCTGACCGGCCTCGACTACTGCCACCCGGTGGAGCGCGTCGGACTCCGGACGCGCACGGCGCTGCCGTCGCCCCGCACCGCCGGGGAGCACTGAGAAGGCGGTTCGCCGCCCCTCGGTCCGAGGGGCGGCGAACCGCCTGCGGGCTCAGTCCTCGTGAGCGGCAGGAGGCAGCCGGCGCAGCTTCAGCGGCGTGTGCTTGTGGTACGCGTAGTCCAGCATCTTCGCGGCGTCCGGGTAGCGGCTCGCCGCGTCGTTGAGCACGACCCCCACCACGGTCCTGCCGTCCCGCCGGGCCGCGAAGACCAGGCAGGGGCCCGAGGCCCGGGTGGAGCCGGTCTTGATGCCGAACACGCCCTCGTACGAGCCGAGGAGCTTGTTGGTGTTGTACCAGGTGTAGCGGCGGTTGACGTTCTGCGCCTTCTGCTGGGTGCTCATGGCCCGGGCGACGGTGACGAAGGTGCTGTTGCCGAGGGCGTGCCGGGCGAGCTTCGCCAGGTCGCGCGGGCTGGAGTAGCCGGAGCCCGCCGTGATGCCGTCGAACGAGTCGAACCTGGTGTTCTTCATGCCCAGCCGGTCCGCCTTGGCGTTCATCTTCGCGACGAACGACTTGGTCCGGGCGGCCTCGCTGCTCCCGCTGCCGAGGGCGTCGGCCAGCGCGTAGGCCGCGTCGCACCCGGAGGGCAGCATCAGGGCGTAGAGGAGCTGCCGCACGGTCAGCCGGTCGCCGGTCCGGAGGTCGGCCGTGCTGGCTCCGTGGCGCACCACGTAGTCCCGGTAGGACTGCTTGACCGTGACCTGCTTGTCCAGGTCGGCGGGGCGACCGTCGAGCACCACCACCGCGGTCATGATCTTGGTGGTGCTGGCCACCGGCCGCCGGCCGTCGGCGTCCTTGCCCCACAGCGCCTTGTTCGCACCGCTGTCGAGCAGGAACGCGCCCTTGGCGCCGACGCCCGAAGGGCCCGCGGCCGCGTGGGCGGTGGCCGGGAGTGCGACGGCCAGGGCCGCGGTGGACGCGGTGAGCACCGCTCCCCAGCGGCGGGCCGTGCTTCCCCCACTTCGCTCCATGGAAACTCCAATATTCCTCGCTGATCGGTTTGGGGCGAGCGCATGGTCGCACTCCGCCGCGGGGGACGGGAAATCCCGCCACGAACGGGTGAGGGCGGTGAGCGCTCCCCTTTCCGGAAGCCGAACTCGCTTGCGAGGCAGGGGGGATGGCGGGGCCCTTCCTTCGGATCCGAAGGAAGGGCCCCGGCGGCAGAGCGGCCCCCGGCGTCAGAGGGAGCAGACCCCGCGTCGGTAGTCGACCGTCGCCGTCGCCTGCGCGTACTCCCACTCCGGCGCGAGCAGCTTCTCGTCGAGCTGGGCGGCGGCTCCGCGGTCCTCGACGATATAGCCGAAGTCCTGGAGCCAGGAGGGGTAGAGGTTCTTCGATCCGACGTAGAACGCCGAGCCGTCCACCGACACCAGCTTGTGGTGCGCCGGGTAGGCGTGCCCGTCGGCCCACTTGGCGCTCTTGGCGCTGCGGAACGTCGCGAGCTGGACGTTCGAGCACAGGGCGGACTTGGCCCGGTCCTGGCCGCCGGTGATCCGGGCGAGCCGGTTCCGGAGCACGTCGCTGATCTCGGAGAGCGATTTGATCTGCGAGTAGCCGCCGCTGCCCACGGCGCCCCGGTTGGCGGGGTCGCTGACGACGATACGGACCTTCACCCCCGCCGCGATCTTCGCGGCCAAGGCGTCGTAGAGCCGGACGTCGTACTTGGCGATGGGCGGGCAGGTGGCGTTGAGGTCCTGCTGGGAGATCTCGACGTGCTTCTCCGCGCTGTTCACCAGCGCGCGCAGGGCGCTCTCCTCGGGGTTGACCGTGTCGTAGTCGCGGTCGGCGTTGGTGTTGTCGTGCACGCCGACGACGCACTTGGTGTCCGACGCGGACGGCAGGTCCGGCCGGTACGCCGACGAGGCGTCCTTGTCCTTGATCCCGACGCCCAGGCCGCCCACGGCGATCACCGGCACCGTGCCGGCCGGCCCGGCGGGGCGGGGGTTGGCCTCCTTCTCCATGGCGGGCATGCAGCCCGCGCCCGCGGAGGCGGCGAACCAGACACTGGCCACGTTGCCCTTGTTCCGGCAGGTCCAGCCCCAGAGGGTGTCCAGGTACCGGCCTGCCGTGGAGGCCGCGGGCCCGGTCAGGGCCAGATCGACGTCGGACACCGGGTGGGCGGTGTCGACGTAGTCGTTCTTCCAGTTGTTGATGCCGCCGGTGATCACCGACTCGCCGTCCACGACCACCAGTTTGGAGTGGTTCCAGGAGAAGGCGGTCTTCGAGGTGGTCATCGACGCCACGTTCAGCGTGATGGCGTCAGCCGCCGCACCGAGCCGCTTCCGGAGGTCGTCCCGGTAGACGGACGGCCGCACGTTGAGGTGGTAGAGCGGCGCGGCGCCGACGAGGACGCGGACGCCCAGCTTGTGGCCGGCGCCGGCCGACGCCTTGAGCCCGGCGGCGATGGCGTCCTGGAAAGCGCCGTCGGGGAACGGCGCGAGGGTGGAGATGTCCACCGTCCGCCGCGCCCGGGAGATGTTCTCGGTCATCTTGGCGAGCAGCCGCTTCGTCCCGGGGCGCTCCGCGCAGGTGTCGTCGCCCCAGCAACCGGGGGTCTGGAGCAGCCAGTCGGAGGCGTCGGCGGCGGAGGCGTCCAGTCTGTTGCCCTCGGTGCGCTGCCAGACGTCGCCCTCCAGGCCGGGGGACACCTGACGCAGGGTCCGCTCGACGGCGTCGAGGTGCGGGGTGCCGGGGGCGTCCCCGGCGGCGAGCGCCGGACCGGCGGGCAGGACGGCGAGGACGACGGCGGCGACCGTCGCGGAGCGGGTGAGGCGGGGTAAACGGCGGAGCAAGGTGCGTCCTTAGGAAAGTGACGATCTGTCAGGGGTGACCCGTTGACGGCCGTACGTCCGATTGACGCACAGATGATCAACTGTCCAGAAGTTACCAGGGCCCGCCGCGGCCCGGCAGGGGGCGCCCGAGGCGGGCCCCGGCGCACGCTCCGGCGTTTTGCGGTTCCGGCAAAGATGATTGCCTTCTTCGCCCGCGTCGGCCGACCATGCGGACTGCGCGGGCGCAGCGGCGCCGGCGACCCGGCGAGAAGAAGGACGGCCGTCATGACCGACATCCAGCAGCAGCCCACGCCCCAGGCGTTCTGGGAGGAGTACTACGGGCGGAGCGGCCGCGTGTGGAGCGGGCGGCCCAATCCGCTGCTGGTCCGGGAGGCGGCCGACCTGCCGGCCGGCTCGGCCCTGGACCTCGGGTGCGGCGAGGGCGCCGACGCGGTGTGGCTCGCGGCGGAGGGGTGGAACGTCACCGCGGTGGACGTCTCGCCGACGGCTCTCGAACGGGCCGCCGAGCACGCCGTCGCGGCGGGGTGCGAGGACCGGATCGAGTGGCGTCGGCACGACCTGTCCACGTCGTTCCCCGCGGGCACGTACGACCTCGTCTCCCTCCAGTTCCTGCACTCCCCCGTGGAGCTGCCGGTCGAGCGGATCCTGCGGTCGGCCGCGGCGGCGGTGGCGCCCGGCGGCGTCCTGCTGTTCGTCGGCCACGGGGAGTTCCCGGGCCGGCGCCACGCTCACGAGGACGTGCGGTACCCCACCCCGGAGGAGCTCATGGAGGCGATGGGCCTGCCGTCGCCGGACTGGCGCGTCGAGGTCCGGGAGTCGCCCCGGCGGGAGGAGACCGGACCGGAGGGGCAGGTGGGAATCCGTACGGACCACGTACTGCGGGTCCGGCGTCTGCGGTGAGGCGGGTGTCCGGCACCGGAGAGATGGTGGATGGCGCCCGTTGGAGCGGGCACCATCCCGTTCCTGGAGCGCCTCAGGCGCCGCTCGGCTCGTTCCGCCGCGCCAGGACCTGCTTCCGCCCGGCGTCCAGCGCCACGATCACGGCGACGGCCGCCACGACGACGACCGCTCCGGCGACGTAGCACCAGGGGCTCGGCAGGTAGTTGACCGCGGTCATCACATTGGGCTTCTTGTCACTGAACGCGCGGAAGGCGATCGCCAGCGCACCCTCCCAGACACCGAGCGCGAGCGTCACCACCATGCCCAGCCGGTACCAGCCCTCATCCATTGCCACTCCCCTGCTTTCTCTGGCGATTTACGTTACGAGCGTAACGTCGCCTCGCGTCGAAAGAGCCGAGTCCCGCAGGTCAACCACGCTTAACGTCACACATCTTTGAAGCTACGCTGAGAGGATGCGTGACGAAACACCGTCGGTGTGCCGCGAGTGCCGCGCCCGGCTGACCCCGGCCGGCAAGGGCCGCCCACCCGTGTACTGCTCGCGCGGCTGCCAGGCCAGGGCCTACCGGCGGCGGAAGAACCCGCCGCGGCCCGCCCCGCGGACCGCGCCCTCGGCTCCCCCGTCCGGGCGGCGGCGGCAAATCGCCGAGGCGGTGTGGCGCATCGCCGCCGACCGGGGGCTCGATGCCGCGAGCATGCGCGAGATCGCCTCCGAGGCGGGAGTGTCCCTGCGGGTCGTCCAGTACCACTTCGAGAGCAAGCACCAACTGCTGGTCACCGCGCTGCGCATGCTCCACGAGAGGAGCGAGCGCCAGGCCCGCGCCCGTATCGAGGCGCTGCGCGACGCGTCCGACCCGAGGGTGGTGCTGCGCGCGCTCCTCGACGAGTTCCTGCCCCTGGACGAGGAACGCCGCGTCGCCCTGCGTGTCCACGCCGCGTACTACGCGCGGAGTCTCACCGACCCCGCGCTCGCGGAGATCTTCCTCCACGACGCCCAGCCCATGGAGGATCTGGTCACCGCCCTCATCACCCAACTCCCCACCGGCGCCCGGGACCTGGCCCCGGTCGACCCGCGCCGCGAGGCCGACCTGCTGGTGTCCGGGGTCACCGGCCTGGGCATCGACGTCCTCCACGGCCGCCGCAGCGTGGCCGAGGTGCGCCGCACCCTCGACTACCACCTCGAACGGCTCGGCGCCGCCGGGGCCGGGACGGCGGCTCCCCGGAGCTGATCACTGAGCCGGCCGTCGAGGGCTCACCGGCCCCGGGGAGCGAGCCGGTGACCCAGTTGCCGTTCGAGGTCGGACAGGTTGTAGTAGTCGGCGCACCGGACGATCGAGCCGTCGGGTGTCAGGGTGAACACGGACGCCGCGCCGACCGTGAAGCGTCGTCCGGTGCCCGGCAGGCCGAACAACTCCGTGGTGTGGGTTCCGGTCCAGGTCAGAAGGGCGCAGGCGTCGCCGGTGGCGGTGGTGAAGCTGTCGTCGACGCGCGCGGTGAGGTCGGGGACGGCGGTGCGCATGCTCCGGTGCCACTCCGTGATGGCGGCCCGTCCCCGGTGGGTCCGTCCGGCTCCGATGTCGGCGTAGGTGGCGTCCTGGGTGAACAGGGAGCCGAACGCGCCGGAGTCCGGGGAGGACCAGGCGTGGGCCAGTCGGGCGGGTGCGGTGGTGAGGTCGGTCATGCGCGGTGCCTCCATGGTGGATCCGCCCGGCCGGGGCCGTGGGACGTGGGGGGAGGGGGTGGCCGGTGGTTCCGGGGGTGCGGCCGGCGGCCGTCCCGCCGTGGGGTGGAAGACCGCGTGCTCGGCGATGGCGGTGCCGACCGCCTTCCGGCGGGCAGGGGCGAGCCCGGTGGTGATCTCGGCCGGTGCGGAGAACCTGCGGTAGGGCGTCGGCCCGTCGCCCTTCCGGGTGTTCAGGTCCCTGGGGCTTCCCAGGGTGACCCGGACGCGGTCGGCCCACCGGATCTCCGCGTGGTGCGGGTGTGCGGTGGTGTGAGGGGTGAAGGCGGCCCCCGTCGCCGTGGCGGCGAGCCGTTCCGTTCCCCGGGTGAGGACGAACAGCGGGGCGCGGCTCCGGCCTCGGTCGGGCGGGGCGCGCAGTTCGGCGCAGGCGACGGTGAACTCGCCGGCGTGGACGCGGGCCCAGTGCCACTCCTCCAGGGCGCCGCCGAGGTCCAGGGTCCCCCAGTTCTTGTCGTGGTACCCCAGCCCGTGGACCTCCCAGCTCCGTCTTCGCACCGTCAGACGTCCTTCCACCGTGCCGCGCGGGACGGCCACCAGCCACCCCAGGTACCGGCCCGGGTCCCCGGCGAGTCCGACGAACCCCGTACCGACCCGCGACGGCGGCGCGATCGCCGTGAGGGTGAGGTCCACGGCCGCCAGGGGGGTCCGCGCGTGGATGCGGTACCGGTCGAGGTCGCCCCGTACGTGGTGCGGGCCGAGGGCGACGTCGCAGTGGTCGCGGGAGGCGCGGAACTGCCCCGGGCCGTAGGGCGTCCGGCTCGCCTGGACGTGCCCGTCGGGCGTGCGGATCGTCAGGGACAGCCGTGGTGCGAGGGGCCCCGCCGACGCGGAGAGCGCCTTGGTCTCGAAGACGATGACGACGCACGTGCCGTCGTCGCAGGCGACGTCGAAGTACCACCATTCGAAGGTGCCCGGGCGCGGGGTCTCACGCAGGCCGTCCTCCCACGGCTCGGGGTCCCGGGCGAGACCCGTCCTGCGCAGGTCCTCGGCGCTGTCCCACACCCTCAGGCCGCCCGGCCGGCCCGCCGTGCCGCCCCGGGGCGGCACGTTCACCGGCCGGCGGGGAGCAGCAGATCCTCCGGGTAGCCGGGCCGGTCCGGGGGCACGACGGTCTCGGGGAAGTGGCGGCCGGTGTCGATGCCCCAGGTCATATAGCCGGAGACGAGGTACTCCAGGGCCAGGGCGTACCGTTCGACGTCGGCGCGCTGCCGGGCGTCCAGGCCCAGGGTGCGGCCGAGGGCGGGGACGGTCCGCTTGAGCGCGTCGAAGCGCCGCAGCCGCTCGTCGACGAGCTCGTAGGCGATGCCGATCGCCGCGTCGCGCGAGCAGCCTCTTTCCTTTTCCAGGACCAGGACGAGGTTGACGACGTCGCCGCGCGGCTCCTCACGGTCCAGCGTGTAGACGTCGTTGGCCAGGCAGGGCAGTTCCTCGGTCAGGCGCCGCATCTCGATCAGCGGCAGGCTGTGGAAGGCGACGGCGGGCACCTCGTAGCCGCCGGTTCTCTCGCAGAGGTCGCACACGACGCTCATGGCGCTGACCCCGATCCGCAGCCGCAGGAACGTGCGCAGATCGGGGACGATCCCCTCCCTACGGGCGGCCGACTCCTGGGCGTAGGAGGCGAAGTAGTACTCCCAGTTGTGCGCGGCGCGTGCCTTCCAGGCCGGTGACATGCCCTCGGCGCCGCGTTCCCAAATGTCAGCGAACGCCCGCGCGACGACCGTCGGCCGGGGGCGCAGGCCGGCGGATCCGAGGTGGACGACGGCGATGAGCTCTTCGCAGGCCCGGGCGGTCCCGGCCGGGTCGAGTCCGAGCGGGCTGTCGAACTGGTCGTCGAAGGGGTACCAGAACCCCATGTGGTCCGTCACCAGCCGCAGATCGGACCCGGTCGCGTACGGGTACATGCAGGCCGACACCCTGGCGAGGTCCCAGGAGTCGTAGAGGGCCACGGCCTCGGGCCCGACGGCGATCCCGTACGCCCTGGCCCACTCCCGGTTGCCCTCCCGCGCCTCCGCGAGGTCCGGGCTGACGGCGAAGCGGAAGCCGTCGGGAAAGCGGATCCTGGTGTCACCGGGCATGGGCCCTCCCCTGGTGGATGATGCCGTCGGCACACTCCACCCGCCCTGTGCCCGCCCGGAACCGGCGCCGAAACGACGGGGGAACCCGGGCCCACCGCATCCGGCCACGCCGGGAAGGGCCTTACCGGGAGGCGCTTCTGCCCGCCCGCAGGCCGACGCGGACGACGCGTATGTGACCGCCCGTCACCAGGGTTCCGCCCTCCTCCACCACGTCGACCCGCGGATCGGGCTCCGGAGCCGCGACTTCGCCGTCCTCGCGGAGCACGCGGCGGCTCTCGGCGGCTCTCGGCGGAGTGGAAGGGCACCGACGCTCTCTCCCCTCGACAAGTAGATAGATCGACAGGGTTGAGCCCTACGTGCCCTCTCCCCCGCCCCTCCCATCTCCTTCCACTCCCGCCGCATCCCGCCCGCCATCACCGCGGTGAAGTGCCCGGCCCCCGCCGCCAGGAGCGCCGGCACCAGCCCCGTGGCCGCGATCATCGCGCCGGCCAGCAGGCCGCCGAAGGGGATGCCGACCCAGGCGAGGGCGCCGACGAGGGCGCGTACGCGGCCCATGAGGTGGCGGGGGACGCGTTCGTAGGAAGTTCTTGGCTATTCCCGCACCCCTGCTCCGTCACCGCACGGCGCCGTACACGCCCAGGGCGATCTCGGCGCAGTGCCGCAGCGATTCCGTGCCGGGTGCGAAGTAGCCGGTGTGCCCGTGGGAGCCCGTCGAGGAGACGGGGCGCGCGCCGAAGGCCGTCGACGTGGGGTCGGTGCCGTGACCGAGGCCGAAGAGCTCGACGTTGGGGATGTTGCCGATCCAGTCGGCGTCGTTGCGGCGGACCGCCCAGACGCGGGCGGTCGTGCGCAGACCGGCGGCGGAGTCCGCCCGGACGCCGGGGCTGCCGAGGACAACGAGGTCCGACGCCTCGCCGCGGCCGATGGCGTGGGCGGCGAGGCCGCAGACCACCGAGCCGTAGCTGTGGCAGAAGACGGCGGGTGGCACGGCCCCGGAGGCGGCCAGCCCGGCGAGGAACCGGTCGAGCCGGGGCGCGCCGGCCCCGGCGAGACGGCCCGTGGCGGCGTCGGGACCGATGCCGACGGGGGTGGTGTAGCCCACCCAGGCGATGACCGCGGTACGGGCGCCGGGCGCCTGACGGCCCATCTCCTCGCGCAGGGAGGTGGCCATGCCCGCGGGGGTGCCGTAGCGGTCGGTGCGCCGGTCGAACGAGGACAGGTCGATGTCGGAGCCGGGGACGACGACCGCCGTCCGCCGTGCGGTGGCCAGGTCCCCGTACACCTCGGCGAGCTGTCCGCGGCCGCGCGGGTCGAAGGCCAGGATCTGCCGGCCGGGGGCGAGCAGCTCGCGGTAGCGGTCGGCGAGGCCGGCGGCCTGCGTGCGCTCGTACTCCGGGAGCGCGGCGTCGTCGGCCCGGGCGCGCTGCTCGGCGCGCTCGGCGGCGAGCGCGCGCCGGTTGGCCTCGTACCGGAGGGCCACGGGGGCGCCGTCCAGGTTGCCCACGACCATGGGGTGGCGGAGCACGAGCCGCCGCCGGCCGTCCTCGGGGAGGGCCGCGAAGAAGCGCGCGACCTCGGCGGGGGAGGCGGTGGCCGGGTCGGGCAGGGTGCGGTGGAGGGAGTGGTCCGCGCGCCAGGCCGCGGTGCCGGGCGGCGGGCCGGTGACCGCGGTCTGGTGGTGTGCGGTGGCCCAGCCCGCCGTTCCCGCGACCACGGTCGTCGTGAGTGCGACGGCGGCCAGTGTGCGCTTGAAGCGGCGCATGATCGGTTCTCCCTCGTCCTGTGCGGTGGCGAGGGGACGCTAAGGAGACGGCGTCCGGCCGGGCGTCACACTCCGGGGCCAACTCGGAGGTCATACCGGGGTAGGGGGTGGTTCCGGGGGGTTCCGTGGGCGAGGGGTACGGAGGGTCTCGGTACCCGCCCTCCCGGGACACGCGTTCGCCCCATCGCCCCGGCCGTCCTAGGCTACGAGGATGATCATCGAGCCCCGCACCGTGACCCCCGGCGTCGTTCTGCGCCTCGTGGCCGCCGACGACGCGGCCGACCTGGCCAGGGCGTACTCCGAGAGCCGCGCGCACCTGCGGCCCTGGGAGCCGCGGCGGAGCGAGGAGTTCTTCACCGCCGGAGGGCAGGCGGCCCGGCTGGCCGAACTACTCGACCTGAGCCGGGCGGGGCGGGTGGTGCCCTGGGTGCTGGTCGACGAGCGGGAGGGCATCGTCGGCGCCGTCAACCTCAACAACGTGGTGCGGGGAGCCTTCCACAGCGCCTCACTCGGCTACTGGATCTCCGCGGGGCGGGCCGGCCGCGGGCTGGGGACCGCCGCGGTGGAGGCCGTCTGCCGGGCCGCGCGCGACGAGCTCGGGCTGCACCGGGTCGAGGCAGGGACCGTGACGACCAACGCGGCCTCCCAGCGGGTCCTGGCCAAGTGCGGTTTCGAGCGGATCGGCACCGCCAGGGACTACTTGCACATCGACGGGGCCTGGCGCGATCACTACCTCTTTCAGAGGATTCTTGACAACCGGGCGCCGCACTGAACCCACGGCTTCACAGCCGCCCCACAGCCATTCCCCGTGCTCATGACGCGCGATTGCATCGCAATCTATGTCTCGCCGAGGCACGGCTGTTACACGACAGACGGAAAACCGCGCCCCACGAGTCGTAAGATCTTACGGTCAACTAAGGGGGGTTGGTTCGACTTTGTCCAGCATGTCCGCGTTTGCTCTACCGCGCTTTGGGCGCAGGAGATGGGAGACCCCTGTGCCGGGGCGAATATCACGACTGTCGCGCCGTCGGGTGCTCCAGGTCGGCGGCGCGGGCCTGGTCGTCGGGACGGGCACGGTCGGGGCCTGGCAGTGGCTGGCCCCGGGTTCGGCACAGGGCAGCGGGCACGCGGGCGAGTTCCCCGTGCGGCCGGCGAGAGCCGTGACGACCGAGTCGTTCGTGCACATCATCGCGCACCCCGACGACTCGCTGTACTTCATGAACCCCGAGCTGGAACAGTCCATCCGGAGCGGCGCCCCGACCGTCACGGTGTGCCTCACCGGCGGCGAGTCGGACGGCCGCAACGCGCTCTCGCAGACGCCCGGTTACGGGAGGCTGCCGGAGCGCCGGCCGGAGTTCGTCCGCGCGCGCATCAACGGCCTGCGCGAGGCGACCGCCCAGATGGCCACCGGTGACTGGCTCAGCCCGTGGAAGGTGGAGACGACGACGCTCATCCCCGGTTTCCAGGTCGAGCTGCAGACGCTCAAGGCGGCCCCCCAGGTCCAGTTGATCTTCATGGAGCTGGTGGAGGCCCGGTTCATCCGGGTGCCGCGCAAGGAGAGCCTGCGCGGGCTGTGGCTGGGGGCGACGCCGAAGCTGACGACGCTCGTGCCGGCCGACAGCCCGGTCAAGCGCACCTACCTGTACGAGCGCCGGCACGTCATCGACTCGCTGGTCGCCGTGCTGGACCGGTACCGGCCGACGGTCGTCCGCACCCTCGACCCGAACCCGACGCACCGGGCGGTCCAGCAGCAGTTCCCCGGTGTGCCGCACGACCTGGCGGGCATATCCCACTACGACCACCAGGACCACACCACCTCCGCCCATTTCGCCCAGGCGGCGCTCGCCGAGTACTGGGGTCGGCGGCACAGCCGCCCCACGGCCGTCGAGAGCTTCGTCGGGTACGAGGTCTCCCTCCTGCCCTCCAACCTCGACGCGGCCACCACCCGGCACAAGGTGAAGATCCTCGACACCTACGGCTGGGCCGACGGCAAGGACTGCGGCGACCCGTCGGGCTGCGGCGACCGCAAGGTCGGCGCCCGCTCGAAGGACGTCCGCTGGTCGAACAACTGCCGGCACCGGGCGCCGGGCACCCAGCGCTGGGTGCAGCCGCTGCCCGACGGGCGGCTGTCGGCCTTCGCCCTGCTCGACGGGACCGTGCACTGCTGGACGGAGACCAAGGCCGGGACGGGCGTCTGGTCCCGGCCCGCCACGGTGGGCGGTTCGATGCTGGAGGGCCAGGTGGAGGTCCTGCGCCACGCCGACGGCACGCTCCAGCTGTTCGGCATGCGCACCGAGCTGCCCGGGCGCGGCAGGGCACACCGCCGGGAGATCGTCACGGCCCGGCAGACCGGCAAGGTGACCGGCGGCGGCGCCCCGGCGTTCGGCGGCTGGGAGTCCCTCGGCTCGCCGGAGGCCGACCCGGCGCGGTCGATGGAGGTCGGCTACCCGGTGGCCGTCGCGGACAAGGACGGCAAGGTGTTCGTCTTCGCCCGCGACTGGGCCGGTGGCGTGATGTTCCGTACGGGCGAGGGCGGCAAGGACTGGACGGACTGGGAGCACCTGGCGGTGGACGAGGGCCAGCCCCCGGTCGTCCTGGACGGCTTGGACGCCGCCCTGGACGACCAGGGCCGCGTCCATGTGGTGGCCGCCGACAGCAAGACCGTCTACCACTGGATGTCCGAGGGCGACGGCGAACCGCCGCAGCCCACCGGCCCGACCCGGCTGCCGACCGCGAGCGGCCCGCTGTCGCTGGCCCCGCTCTCCGGGGGCGGCATGCGGCTGGTCACCCGGCAGCCCGGCACCGCGCGGGTGCTGGTCGCGGAGCGCCCGGGGGGCGGCAAGTGGCGGATGACGTCCGAGCTGCCGCCGATCGGCGGGTACGGCCGGGTGGCGCTGGCCCACGACGGCCGGACGGTGGTCCTCGCCGCCCGGGACGACAAGGGCCGCGTGCGGCTGTCGAAGGGGTCGGGACGTCCGGGCCCCTGGCAGGGCGGAGGCGTTCCGTACCGTGCCACGCCGGGGATCGCCAAGGACGCCCGGGGGCGCACGACCGTCGTCGTGCTGGGGACGGACGGGAAGCTGAGCAGCGCCCGTACCCAGTCAACGGGCAAGTATCCCTTCACCGCCTGGGCGGGCCAGGACGGCCGTACCCGGAGCGCCGCTCCGTCGGCGTGAACGCCTCGCCCCGGGCCCGCGCGGCCCGGGGTGGGGCAGGGCGAGGCGGGGCAGGGCGAGGCAGGGTGTGGCGGGTGGTCCGGACGCGGGGTGACCGGGTCCGGACCACCCGGCCGCCGTGTCTACGCCGTCCGCAGCCTGTCCACGACCTCGCGCACCACCGCATCCTGATGGTGCGTCAGGTAGAAGTGGCCCCCGCTGTAGACGTGCAGGTCGAAGGTCCCCTCCGTGTGACCGGCCCACGCCGCCGCCTCTTCGAGCGTCACCTTGGGGTCCGCGTCGCCGACCAGGCCGACGACGGGGCACCGCAGCGGCGGCCCCGGCTCGTAGCGGTACGTCTCGGCGGCACGGTAGTCCGCGCGCAGCACCGGGAGCACCATGCGCATCAGCTCGTCGTCCTCCAGTACCTGGGAGTCGGTGCCGCTCAGCCGCTTGGTCTCGGCGATGATGCCGTCGTCGTCCTGGAGGTGCACGGTCTCCACACGGTGGGTCGAGGGCGCGCGCCGGGCGGAGGCGAAGAGGGCCGTCGCGATGATCCCCTTCTCCTGCTCGAAGCGCCGGGCGACCTCGAAGGCGAGCGAGGCGCCCATGCTGTGGCCGAAGAAGGCGAGCGGCCGGTCGGCCCAGGGCAGCAGGACGGAGAACACCCGGTCCGCGAGCTCGGGGATGTTGTCGATGAGCGGTTCGCTCCGACGGTCCTGACGGCCGGGGTACTGGACGCACAACACGTCGGCGAAGTCCGGCAGCGCCTTCACCATCGGGAAGTAGAAGCTCGCCGAACCGCCCGCGTGGGGCAGGCACACCAGCCGGAGGTCGGCGTCGGGCCGCGGCTGGAACCTGCGTATCCAGAGGCTGTTGTCGCCGGTGGTGCTGTGGTTGTCGTTCACGGGCGAAGTTCCCTTCCAGGTCTTCCGGGCGGTGCTGGTCGTCCGAGCGACGCCGGCGGGCCGTCCGCCCGCGGTGCTGACGGGGCGTCCGGACCGCGGCGCACGTCCGTGCGTATCACACGGACGTACGCCCACACCACCGCGTTCCGGGCATGGCCGGGCAGGTCTCCCGCCACAGGCCTCCCCCGAAGGACGCGGTCGGCACCGGCGGAGGGCGCGGTCCGCACCGGCCCGGGCGCGGGTCAGGCGGCCGTTCCCGCCTCCGCCGCGGCGGCGGGGCCGACGGCCCGCGCCTCCGCACGCCCCTCGCCGCCGTCCGGCACCACCTCGGACAGGTCCCGCAGCCGCGGCAGCGGGGAGCGGGTGAGGAAGACCGGTGCGAGGAACGTCCCCAGGCCGGTCACCACCAGGGTGGCCCGCAGGCCGATGAAGCCGCCGAGCCAGCCGCCGAGGAGGGCGCCCAGGGCGGCGGTGCCGGTGACGAGGAAGCGGTAGCCGGCGTTCGCCCGGCCCAGGATCTCCGGCGGCGCGACGGTCTGCCGGAGGCTCATCACCTGGATGTTGCTGATGACCACGGTCATGCCGTTGGTCATCAGCGCCAGCGCGACGACGGTCGCGGTGAGCACCTTCCCGCCGCCGGCCGCCGGGATGAGCAGGGGCGCGGCGCAGGCGATCACCATCGTCACCATGACGGTGCGGCCGATGCCGAACCGGCGGCCCAGCCGCCCGGCGACGAGGCTCCCCAGGAAGGCGCCGATGCCGGTCATGGCCATCACCACGCCCAGGGTGACGGGCGAGAAGTGCAGGTCGCGCGTCAGGTAGAGGACGAGCACGGCCCACAGGCCCTGGTTGAAGAGGTTGTAGGTGGCGGCCTCGCCCGCGATGGCGCGCAGGTAGGGGTTGCCGCCGACCAGGCGCAGGCCGGTGCCGATACGGGAGAGCACCGAGCCCTCGGCCGCCGACGGCGGCGGGGGCGCCTCGGCACGGCGGATGAACAGCAGGGATATCGCGGAGACCAGGTACGTCCCGGCGTTGACGAGGACCGCGACGGGTGCGGTGACCAGCCCGACGAGCACACCGCCCAGCCCGGGCCCGCTCGCCTGGGCGAGCGAACGGCTCCCTTCGAGCTTGCCGTTGCCCTCGATCAGCTGGTCCCGGCCGACCAGGGACGGGATGTACGCCTGGTAGGCGAGGTCGAACAGGACGGTGAGCGTGGCGGCGAGGAAGACGATGGCGCTCAGCAGCCCGATCCCCATTACGTCCAGCGCCGTGAGGACCGGAACGAGCCCCAGGATCACCGCCCGGCCGAAGTTGGCGCCGATCATGATCGGACGACGTCTGCTCCGGTCGATCCACACGCCGGCGAGCAGGGTGAACAGCATGTAGGGAGCGAACTGCGCGGCGTTCACGACGCCCATCTCGAACGGCGTCGCGTCGAGCGTGGTGGCGGCCAGCAGGGGAATCGCCAGCAGGGAGATCTGCGCGCCGAACATCGACAGACTCTCCGCGGACCAGAACTTCAGGAAGTCCGCGTCCTGCCAGAGTCCCCGTCTCGGCCGGTCGTCCCCGGCCCGTGCCTCGCTCATGTCGTCCGTTCCCCCGCTTCTCCTGGTCAGGGCGCCACGGCACCCGTCGCACGATCATCCAGTCGCACCCGCCCCCCGACAAGGGGATTCGAACGTCGTTCGCGATGGTGAAGAGATATCGGTCGCCCACTCATGGGACGGAAGCACCGCGGTCCTGTTACCGGCCCTGCGGCCTCGCGGAGAGAGACCGTACGGTCACTCACCGGGTACCTCCGGGCGGAACGGATTGACGCCGAGCGAGCCGGGGATCAGGGGCGCCGTCGGTCACGTAGTGGCCGCGGGGGCCGGTGACCCTGCCGTACCCGTTGGGCCGGGTCCAGTCGCAGAGGTGAGCATCTGATACAAGCTTGTCCGAACCAGCCCAACTCGCCGCCGTGTTCGCCTGTGCGCCGACGTTCGCCACGAAAGGCATCGGGAAGCATGTCGTGAACTCCGCCTCGGCTTCCCCCTCACGGTGTCGCGTGGGTCGCGGAGCACTCATGCCGATGGGGCGGGGGTCCCACGACATTGAGGATCGGGCCTTCTCCGTCCAGGATTTCGAAGACGAAGACGACGCCGGAGGAGGTGGCCCGGACAGCGCATTGGTTGTCGAAGGTGAGGGGTGGGTAAGGCTGCCAGGCGCAACCGGCGCGGTCGAGGGCAGCGGTCACGTCGGCGTACTGGGGTTGGCCGGGGAACTTCTCCCTGCCGACCAGGCCGGCTGGCAGGTCGATGACATCACGCCAGGTCTGGAGGCAGATCATGGCGATCTTCCGGCAGCGGCAGACACTGAGTTCGAGGTCGCCGTAAGCGCACAAACGCGGCCATGACCGGCGCTTCCCGACCTCCACTTCCCAGGGCTCACCGAGCGCCGCGGTGACCTGGTCCCAGGCCGCGCCGTTCTCGACCGGCCCAAGGTGTCCCGACCGGGCGAGTTCCGCCAGGACGTCGAGCAGCTCCATGAGGCGGAGCCTGTCATCCGCGGCGACGGGCTGTCCAACGGCTTCGGGCAGGCCCGGATCGTTCCGCGGTCCTGTGGGAGATCTTGCCGACAGGCCGGCAACCCTCACCGTTGAAGATCTCCAGCCACGCAGGAGCCCGTATCGGGACTTGTAAAGTGCTCTGATGGACCCCACATCCGCCCTGGCGCAAGCAATCGCCGCGCGCGATGCGGGCGCGCTTGTCCGTCTGTTCGCCGAGGGCCTTGACCCTGCGTCGCGCGACGAGGACGGCAGCCCGTTCCTGCTGTCCGCGGCCGACAGTGGCGAAATCGCGCTCGTGCGGGCATTCCTCGATGCCGGGCTGCATGTCGATACCGGCTGCGGCCACGAACGTGGCACCACTGCGTTGATCTGCGCGGTGCAAGAGGGCCATTGGCGGCTCGCCGAGTTCTTGCTCGCACGCGGGGCGGACCCGAATGTGGTCGAGCGTGGCGGCATCGAGCCCGGCACGGCCCTGACCCTGGCGATGGACTTTCCCGATCCCGCCTCTGTCGTAGCGATTCTCCTCGACGCCGGCGCGGACCCGAACCTGGCACGCCCGGACGGCTGGACCCCCCTTGTGCTCGCCGCCTTCCACGGCCACGAGTCGGTGGTGCGCCGACTGCTCGAAGCCGGCGCCGACCTGAACGCCGGCGCGCACGACGGTGGGCTCAACGCGCTGTCCGCCGCCCGGCACGGCCGGCGTGAGGACATGGTCCGGCTACTGCTGGACCGCGGTGCGACAGAAGCAGTCGACCCGGACGTCGTGCGCCTCACACGGTCCCGGACCGACCTGGACGAGTGGCCGGCCGCCCACCCGCGCGGCGTCCTGCCCGGACCGTCGACGCTCGGCGACGATGCCGAGGTCGACGCCTGCGCCGGACGGCTGGCCGGAATCGTGGACGACATCGTCGCCTGGTTCGCCGTGAACGCCCCGCCCGTCGCCTCCCGGCTGGAAGCAGCCCGAGGCGGCGCCGACCCGGCGGAGATCACCACCGCAGAGGCTGCGCTCGGGGTTCGCCTGCCCGCCGGGTTCCGGGCATACCTACGCCTGTTCGGCGGTGCCGATGGGCTGGACATCGCCGAATATGACGGGCTGTCCCTGCGCGACGCGCTCAGCAGATGGCAGGGGCTGGAGAAACTGCGCACCGGAGGCGTCTTTGCCGCCTCGGTGCCGAAGGACGCCGAGGCCGACAACGGGTACGTGCGCTTCGCCTGGTGGCACCCGGGCTGGCTGCCCTTCGCCCAGGACGGCGGTGGCAACCTGTTCTGCATCGACCTCGACCCGGCGGAGCGCGGCACGGTGGGCCAGGTCATCTCCTGGGAAGTCCACGCAGGCCCGGCCGGACCGGTACTGCCTTCGATCGAGGACTACCTGCGGCGCTACCTCGACCGGTTGCGCGCCGGAACGTACCGCTTCGACCCGGGCGCTGGCGACCTCGAAGCCCCTTAGACCGTGGCCTATGTGGTGAGGCGGTCGTTGGCCCGTTCATGGGGCGGGGTACGTGGAGTTGGATTGTTCCGGACGGGCTGTAGAAGATTGCGAAGCCGCTGATCCCTCCGTCGAGGGTGCGTCCGCAGGGCGGCAGGACACAGGACACGCCTGATGAGACGCTGTTCGCGGCGATCGTCTACGTGCTGGTCAGCGGTTGCGCCTGGCGCCAACTGCCGCCCTGCTTCGGAATATCGAAGTCGACCGCCCACCGCCGGTTCCTGATCTGGTCGAGAGCCGGCGTCTGGGGGCGGCTGCACGAAGCCGTGCTGCACCGCCTCGACGATGCCGGCCTCGTCGACGTCACCCGCGTCGTCCTGGACACCGCCCGCGTCCGGGCAAAAAAAGGGGCGAACACACAGGCCCGAGCCCCGTGGACCGGGGCAAGCCGGGTTCCAAGATGCACGTCCTGTCGGACGCGAACGGACTGCCCCTTCTCGTCGGCGTCTCGGCCGGCACACCCACGACAGCGAAGGGCTGAAGACCCCCACCGCGGCCGGTACTTCAAGCCGCAGCGGCTGCACGCGGACAACGCCTACGACCGTGCTGACCTACGCAGATGGCTGCGCGGGAAGCGCATCGGCGTACGCATCGCCCGCAAGGGAATCGAATCCGGCGAACGATTAGGGCGACGCCGCTGGGTCATCGAGCGGACGGTGTCCTGGCTGTCCGGCTACCGCCGCTTGAATCCTCGCTACGAACGCGATTCCCGCAACTACCTGGCCTTTCTCGGCCTCGCCGCCGCCCTGTGCTGCTGCAAGCGGCTCGTTCGCCTCACCACATAGGACACGGCCTTATCCGCGATATCAAGGCCGGCCGACCACCTGCTCCGACAACGCACGAGACCCTGGACAGCGGCGCACCACCGTCCAGGGCCGACCGTGCCCTACAGACGCCACCACACGTCGAACTGCCCGTCGGAACGCCGGCTGACGACCAGTCCACCGGCGGGAAGCGGAGGATCGATATTGGCGAAGTCGGTAACTTCGTCGGCCGTTACGAGGACAGCAAGGAACCAAGGGCCAGCGGCCAGTTTCGCCGACTCCCTGAGATTCTTCAGGTCCTGGAGACTTGCGGACATGAGGATCACAACCCCTCGCGAGTGAACGGGCCGCTGATGAGCGGAACTTGACACAGCGGCGGAAATCAGACGTCAGCTACCGAACCGTTGGGACCATGGTCGGAGACCAAGACGAGAGGGTTCACGAACCCCATAACACTCGCCGATAGTTCGGGGCCGGCAGAAAGACTCCCCCATTGGGCTTTTTACCCTTCGGTGGAACTAAAAGTAGGCACCAAAGTCAAGCCGGTCAATAGGGATTCAAGGGTTCACCCGTCTTGACGAACAGTCGGGTAATCGTAATCGAATAGCACCTGGAACTACCTGCGATACAACAAGGCTCACCAGCCACCGGAACCCGACCTTTTCAGACTGCGGTAGCGAAACAATGCCAAGCGTCCCGGCGTCTTCTTCGCTCGCGTTTCTCTGAGCGCCGACCGCCATGTACAGGCCCCCTATTGAAAGATTTCCGTGAACGTTCTCGAAGTGAAGGGGCGCACGATGTCAGAGGGGCCCTCGGTGTACGACTAATAAGCCATCGCATTTGGTGAGCCGGCGGTACAGATGAGGGTGCAGGCAAGGCTGGTGAAGGCGAGGAAGTGCTCGGCCTTGCGCTCGTAGCGGCGGTGGAGGCGGCGGCAGCCGGCCAGCCATGCCACGGTCCGTTCGATGGCCCAACGGTGTCGACCGAGTCGCTGTGAGGTTTCGACGCCCTTGCGGGCGATGCGGTGTGCATGTGCAACTCGGCGAACCGGCGGTGTGCCGTCGCGTCGGACGGCCCGAACGACGCCGCGGGCAGCTGCTGCCATGTGCAGCCCGAGGCCGCCACGAACACGATCGTGGCCAAGACCTCATGGTCGCCGTGTCGACGCCGACCACCGCCCTACGGTCGCAACGGCGCCTCCGGCACGCGAGGACCGGGACCCCGCCCGTCACCCCAAGATCATCGGGTGCAGAATGACCCGTATGCCGATAACGAACACGCCGCAGACGGCGACGGTCGACGACGCTCCGGTGATCAGCCGCATCCTGGCCCACGCCTTCGACGACGACCCGATGATGCGCTGGTTCTTCCCCGACGACGCCTCGCGCGAGACGGCGCTCGGCCGCTACTTCACCACGATCTTCACCCGGCAGTACGTCCGCCAGGGCGTGTGCGAACGCACCGACGCGGCGGCCGCGTTCTGGGCGCCCCCGGAGGCGCAGGGCGTTCCCGACGCGGAGACCGTCCAGGAGCTCACGGACATTCTCGGCGACCGGGCCCAGCTGTTCGGGGAGGCCGTCGAGACGGCCTCCAAGCACACCCCCCAGGAACCGCACTGGTCCCTGGCGCTCATCGGCGCCGACCCGGCCGCCCAGGGCCAGGGGCAGGGGGGCGCCCTGCTCCGCTCGGGGCTGGCCAAGGCCGACGCGGCGGGTCTGCCCGTCTATCTGGAGTCCTCCAAGGCGTCCAACATCCCCGTCTACGAGCACTTCGGCTTCGCCGTGCGCGAGGAGCTGCAGCTGCCCGGGGGCGGGCCGGTGCTGTGGGGGATGTGGCGCGAGCCGCGCCGCCCGGCCGACTCCTAGAGTCGGCGCGGGCCTTCGGCAGATGACGTCGTCCGCCGTTCGAGTGACGCCGGTCGGGTTTGACTGCCGCGCCCACCGCCCCCGGGGACGGGACGGAGATCACTGCATGCCACCACGGGATGCTCGGAGTTCACCGACGAGCATCCCACTGGCCGCTCCGGGCGGTTCGTTCAGCCGTCGAACCGGAGCCCCGGACGGGTCCAGAGCGTGAGGTCGCTGCTCGTGGCGACCGCGAGAGTGCGGCCGGAAGGCGAGAATCCCGCCGTGCGGAGCTCCGAGTAGTCGGAGTGGAGGATGTGCCACCAGGTCCCTCCGGGCGTCTCTCGGTTCAGCCCGCCGTCGGCGGAGAGCAGGACGCGATGGTGAGGCCACTCGGGGCTGACGACGTCCAGGGTCCAGCCGTCCGGGGTGGTGCGGTGCAGGCCGCCGCCGAAGAGGCCGGCGATGCGGACGGGGGTTCCCGCCACCGGACCGAGTCCGGGGCAGGTGAGGTCCGGATGTCCGTCGGGGGTACTGACCTCGGGGGCGGGATCCCGGTCGCGTGCGATCTTTTCGCCGGTGACCGCGTCGAAGAGACCGTGGCCACTGCTCGACACGACCATGTCGAGATCGCGGGCCGTGTCCCGGGTGAGCGGCAAAGCCGACGCCGAGCAGGCCTCCGACGGGTACTCTGCCGTCCAGGACCGACTGCCACGGATCCGGGGCGGGCATGACAGGGGCGGCGATATAGCGCTCACGCAGCGTCTCTTGATACTTCGTGATCACTTCTCGCCTCGTTGCGATCGTTCGGGGCGCCATGACGCTTCGCCCTCACTCTCGCCCTCGTCCTTATCCGTCGGCGCGCGGCAGTCGCAACGCGAGGAGCCCACAGCCCGATGAAGGTACCCGATGCGCTGTCCGGTCAGGAACTTTCGGATATCGAGGAGCTCGCGGCGGCCGCGACTCCCGGCCCCTGGCACGTGCGCCAACTCGACGACGACCGGGCCATGGGCCTCGTCGCGGTCAGCACAGTGCCCGACACCGGCCTCGGCGAACGTTGGCCACAGTTCGACCATCAACGGCTCGTGGCCGCCACCCTCGTGCAACACCCGCGCTACGTCGACGTCGCCGACGAACGCTGGGACGAGAACGCGCGGTTCATCGCCGCCGCACGTCAGGACGTCCCCCGGCTGGTCGCGGAGATCCGGCGCCTCCGCCGTCTCCTGGAAATCGATCACGTACGGGTCTGAGCCTGCGTACCCTTACACAAGTAGACGTACCTTGAGCTGAATGGCCCGTCCGGGCCGCTCGGCCCGGATCGAGCCCCCGTTCCGCCTCCGCGCCGCGAACCTCACCCCCTGTCGGGCTTCTGGCGCATCTGCGCCCCTCGCGCCCCCTCGGTTCCTGATGCGACGGAGTTCTCGCTCCGGCGGTAAACCACTCCGGCCTGCGGGGAGTCAGTGCAGGGGGGCGGGCAATACGCCGGGCGAGGCCCGTCCGCCCACCGCGCCGTGGGCCGAAGCCGGCCACGACCGGGCCCGTACTGGTGCAGGCTGGTGGTACTGGTGGGTGGCGTGGGGTTCACGGTCAACGGAGGATGCCGCGTCTTCAGGAGAGGTGGAGAGTGCGATGAGTGACGAGTGCGACCACGAGTGGGTCCTCTGGAGCGGCGCCAGCCGCTGCCGCAAATGCGGCACCACGCAATGGGCCGGCACATGACCGGCATCCCGGATCCCTGGCGCGGCGTTCCCTGATGCCTTCTCGGGCCCCACCCGTCGCATGTGCTGCCACGGGTCCTTGCGACGGGTCGCGCCGCAGGCGCTTTCAGCGTGGCAACGGGCCGGGCTGCTCGGATGCTTGCGCGAGTGCTGGGGGCGCGGCTTGAGCGGTGTCCGGGTGGGTTGTGGTGCAACTGCCCTTGCGGGTGGGTGTGCTGTTCCGGGCGGCGAGACCTTGGGCTGAGGGGATAGGCTCGGCGGTGCGGTTGGAGGGGGTGATGGGGTGTCGCTTCTGCCGCGTATGCGGTATTCGCCGGAATCTGCGGAAGTGAGTAAAAAGCGCTGCCGCTGGGGACGAAGTCGCATGTCAACGTCTGTGGTCCCCGCGCACGCGGGGGTGGTCCCGCTGCGGTGCTCCGCGACGGCCTGCCACCGGAGTGGTCCCCGCGCACGCGGGGGTGGTCCCCGTTCCACTGGCCTTCGAACTGACGGGCGTTCGTGGTCCCCGCGCACGCGGGGATGGCCCCTACTACGCCGCCACCTTCACCAGCGACAAGACTTGGTCCCCGCGCGGGGATGGCCCCACCAAAGGGCTGTTCGACTTCGCCGACGGCGGAACGGTCCCCGCGCGCGGGGCTGAGCCCCCTACCTCACCTGCACCCCCGAAACCGCCCGAGCAATCACCAACCGCTGAATCTCACTCGTCCCCTCAAAGATGGTGTAAATAGCAGCATCGCGATGCATCCGCTCAACCGGGTACTCACGCGTGTACCCGTTCCCCCCAAGGATCTGCATCGCCTGCGCAGTAACCGCCTTCGCCGTCTCCCCGGCGAAGAGCTTGCTCATCGACCCCTCGGCCGACGTAAAGCGCTTACCGGCGGCCGCCATCCACGAAGCACGCCAGACCAGCAAGCGGGCAGCATCAATACGAGTGCGCATGTCGGCAAGCTGGAAAGCAACGCCTTGGTTGTCGATGATGGGCCGGCCGAACTGCACGCGGGTCTTGGCGTAGTCGAGGGCGGTCTCGTAGGCGGCGCGGGCGATGCCGACGGCCTGGGCGCCGACAGCGGGGCGGGAGGCCTCGAAGGTGGCCATGGCGGCGTTGCCGCCGCGGTCGGCACCTTTGCGCTTGCCTTCGCGGGCGCGGGCGAGGCGCTCGTCGAGCTTCTCCTTGCCGCCGAGGAGGCAGTGGCCGGGGACGCGGACGGCGTCGAGGACGACCTCGGCGGTGTGGGAGGCGCGGATGCCGTGCTTCTTGAACTTCTGGCCCTGGGAGAGCCCGGCCGTGCCCGGCGGGATGATGAACGAGGCGTGGCCGCGGGCGCCGAGACCGGGCTCGACGACGGCCACGACGACGTGGACGTTGGCGATGCCGCCGTTGGTGGCCCAGGTCTTGGTGCCGTTGAGCACCCATTCGTCCTTGGCCTCGTCGTAGACGGCCCGGGTGCGCATCGCGGAGACGTCGGAGCCGGCGTCGGGTTCGGAGGAGCAGAAGGCGGCGACCTTGACGTCGTCGGGGGTGCCGTACATCTGCGGGATCCAGGTGCCGATCTGCTCGTCCGTCCCGTTGGTGAGGACGCCGACGGCGGCCAGGCCGGTGCCGGTGATGGCGAGGCCCAGGCCGGCGTCGCCCCAGAAGAGCTCCTCGATGGCCACGGGTATGCCCAGGCCCGTGGGGTCGAAGAACTGCTTCGCGTAGAAGTCCAGCGAATACAGGCCGATTTTCGCCGCTTCCTGGACGACGGGCCAGGGGAATTCCTCGCGCTCGTCCCACTCCGCCGCCGCGGGGCGCATGACGTCGGCGGCGAAGCCGTGGACCCAGTCCCGTACGGCCTTCTGTTCGTCGTCGAGTTCCAGCCCGAACTCCGCCATGACCCCTCCCGAGCGTTGCTTACCAGCGGTAACATGAGTCTGTTACCGGTCAGTAGGCGGTGTCAACTCCCCTCTCCCCGCCGATCCGGTGCGTGCCGCGGGTGTTACGTTGCGCAGGCATTTGAGAAGACACGGGGGCGGGAGGCGCAGCCATGACGACCAGTCAGCGGGTGGATCAGCAGCGTGCGGCGGAGCAGCGGCGCAGGGAGTTGCTGGAGGCCGCGGACCGGGTGGTGCTCAGGGACGGGCCGGGGGCGTCGATGAACGCCATCGCGGCCGAGGCGGGAATCACCAAGCCGATTCTCTACCGGCACTTCGGCGACAAGGGAGGTCTCTACCGCGCGCTCGCCGTCCGGCACACCGACGCGCTGCTGGAAGGGCTGCGGGCCGCGCTGGACGCCCCGGCCGAGCGGCGCCGTCGGGTCGAGGCGACCCTCGACACCTATCTCGCGGCGATAGAGGCGCGGCCCCAGGTGTACCGGTTCCTGATGCACCCGGCCGAGGAGAGCAACACGTCGGAGCGGAGCTTCGACGTGGGACGGCATTCCGCTCCCCTGCTGCGGCGGCTGGGCGAGGAGCTGGCGGTGGTCATAGCCGAGCGGGTGGAGCTGGGGCCGGAGGGCACGGAACTGGCCCGTGCCTGGGGGCACGGCATCGTCGGGATGATGCACGCCGCCGGGGACTGGTGGCTGCGCGAACAGCCCTTCCCCCGTGAACGCCTGGTGCGCCACCTCGCCGATCTGCTCTGGGGCCGGCTGGCCACGGCCGGGAACCGAGCGGACGGGCCCGGCTTCTGACGGCCCCGGTTTCTGCGCCCCGGTTTCTGAGGAGGGCGCGCATGCGGCCCGACAGAAAGCCGGCAGACAAGCAAGAAAAGGGATGACCTCGCCCCCGCCCCGACGTAATGTGCGCTGACGATCATCAGCCATTACCCGGGAGGGACGCATGATTCCGGAACTCGTCAGCACCTGGGCCACCGGCTGGGCCGCTTCCCGCGCCACGCCCCCGCCGGCCGAGCAGCCCTGGGGCTGCTCCATAGACGTCGGCCTGCCGGACCAGTCGACGCGCCACGTCGTGTTCGACCCCGACGCCTCCTCGGTCCGCGCGGCGGCCCTCTCCGCCACCGTGCCGCACACCTGGCTCAAGGTGCCCGCGGACCCGGACGAGGTGCGGCGCTGGCTCCCCGGGGGCTGGGTGGTGGACGAGGAGGACACCGGGCATCTGATGGCCGTGGACCTCCGGCCCTCCGACGGCCCGGTGGTGGCACCCCCGGGCTACGCGGTGTCCGTGACGGACGTCGACGGCGTCACCGTTGTCCGGGTGTCCGGCCCCGCGGGCGAACCCGCCGCCAAGGGGCAGATGGCGGTCGTCGGCGAGATGACGGTCGTCGACCGCGTCGTGACGGAAGAGGCCCACCGCCGGCGCGGCCTCGGCAGCGTCGTGATGCGTACCCTCACCGACCGCGCCGCGGACGCGGGCGTCGTCCTGGGGGTGCTGGGCGCCACCGACGAAGGGCGTGCCCTGTACGAGTCGATGGGCTGGAAGCTCCACGCCCCGCTGACGGCGTGCGCCTACCGCCCGTAAAAGCCGATCCCCTTCAGCCTCCACGACCCCTACGGCGCCGTCCGTACCTCCGCCCCCGCCCACGGCGCCCGCCGTGCCGCGCGCAGGACGCGGCGGCGGGCGGCCCCGGTCAGCCGGTCGACGTAGAGGCCCCCGTCGAGGTGGGCGCACTCGTGCTGGAGGCAGCGGGCGAAGAAGCCGGTGCCGGTGACCCGGACCGGGGTGCCGTCCACCGTGAAACCCTCCACCACCGCTTCGTCGGCGCGCGGGGTGGGGGCCTCGATGCCGGGCAGCGACAGACACCCCTCGGGGCCCCGGACCTCGACGCCGCCGGTCTCCACCAGCCGGGGGTTGACGAGGTGGCCGAGGTGCCGGACGTCCTCGTCGTCGGGGCAGTCGTAGACGAAGACCCGCAGCGGGACGCCGATCTGGTTGGCGGCGAGGCCGACGCCCTCGAAGGCGTACATCGTGGCGAACATCGACTCGACGAGACCGGCCAGGTCGGTGTGTCCTCCGTCAAGTTCCACGGTGGCGCCGAAGTCCTCGACGACGGCGCAGGGTGCGCCGAGCACCGGGTCCCCGAGCAGCCGCACGGGCCGCACGCGTCCAGAACTTCCGGGAATGGCACGTCTTCGCATAGGCCCAGCCTACGGGCCCGTGGACGACAGGTTTCGGGCCCACGGGCGGATCTCGATAGGCTGATCCCCGACCGAAGCCTCCTGGCTGACGATTCGGCGCGGAGGGGGCGTTCCACCGGCGGACCAGGGAACAGGCGACGGCGCCGAACAAGGAGGATCTAGGACGATGGCAGGCAACTCGGGGCCGCTGTCCCCACGGGCCAAGCTGGCCGTGACAGCGGGCAAGGCCGCGGCAGCGGTGTCGCGGGCCGCGGGGCGCGGCAGCGGATCGGTGATCGGCGGCAAGGTCGCGCTCAAGCTCGACCCTGATCTGCTGGCCCGGCTGGCGACCCACCTCGATGTGGTCCTCGTCTCGGCCACGAACGGCAAGACGACCACGACCCGGCTGATCGCCGAGGCGCTGCGCGCCAGCGGACCGGTGGTGTCGAACGCGCTGGGCGCGAACATGCCCGCGGGCATCACCTCCGCCCTGGCCGGTGGCTCGGACGCGCGCTTCGGTGTGATCGAGGTGGACGAGAAGTACCTGGCGATGGTCGCCCGGGATGTCTCGCCGAAGGCCATAGCGCTGCTCAACCTCTCCCGCGACCAGCTCGACCGCGCCGCGGAAACCCGCATGCTGGCCGAGAAGTGGCGGGAGGGTCTGGCCGGCACCAAGGCGGTGATCATCGCCAACGCCGACGACCCGCTGATCGTGTGGGCCGCCTCCTCCTCGCCGAACGTGGTGTGGGTGGCGGCAGGCCAGGAGTGGAAGGACGACGCCTGGTCCTGCCCGTCCTGCGGCGGTGTGATGCAGCGCCCGGGCGACGACTGGTTCTGCGGCGAGTGCGGTTTCCGCCGGCCGACGCCGAGCTGGGCGCTGTCCGGCGACTACGTACTGGACCCGCACGGGTCGGCGTGGCCGATCCACCTCCAGCTGCCGGGCCGGGCCAACAAGGCCAACGCCACCACCTCGGCCGCCGTGGCCGCCACCTTCGGGGTGCCGCCGCAGGTGGCGCTGGAGCGGATGTACCAGGTGCAGGCGGTCGCCGGCCGGTACGACGTGGTGACGTTCATGAACCGCGAGCTGCGGCTGCTGCTGGCGAAGAACCCGGCCGGCTGGCTGGAGACCTTCTCGCTGATCGACGGGCCGCCGGCGCCGGTGCTGCTGTCGGTGAACGCGCGCGGCGCGGACGGTACGGACACCTCCTGGCTGTGGGACGTGGACTACACCCGGCTCGCCGGCCACCCGATCTTCGTGATCGGTGACCGCAAGCTCGACCTGGCGGTGCGCCTGGAGGTCGCCGGCCTGGACTTCCGGGTCTGCGAGACGGTGGACGAGGCCGTGCAGTCGGCGCCGCCCGGCCGTATCGAGGTGATCGCCAACTACACCGCGTTCCAGGACCTCCGCCGCCGCGTCGGCAACTGACCCACGAAGGACCATCAGCATGAGCCAGAACAGTCTGCGTGTGGTGTGGGTCTACCCCGACCTGCTCAGCACCTACGGGGACCAGGGCAACGTCCTGGTCCTGGAGCGGCGCGCCCATCAGCGCCGGCTGGACGTCCAGCGCCTGGACGTCCGTTCCGACCAGCAGATCCCCACCTCGGGCGACATCTACCTGATCGGCGGCGGCGAGGACCGGCCGCAGCGGCTGGCGGCGGAGCGGCTGCGCCGCGACGGCGGCCTCAACCGGGCGGTCGCCAACGGCGCGATCGTCTTCTCGGTCTGCGCCGGGTACCAGATCCTGGGCCACGAGTTCATCAACGACCTGGGCCAGCGCGAGCAGGGCCTGGGCCTGCTGGACGTCTACAGCACCCGCGGCGAGGCCGAGCGGTGCGTCGGCGACGTGCTCGCCGACATCGACCCGCAGCTCGGCCTGCCGCCGCTGACCGGGTTCGAGAACCACCAGGGCGTCACCCACGTCGGTCCGGGCGCGCGCCCGTTCGCCCGGGTCCGCCTGGGCAAGGGCAACGGCACCGGCGACGGCACCGAGGGCGCGTTCAACGAGACGGTCTTCGGTACGTACATGCACGGCCCGGTCATGGCCCGCAACCCGCACATCGCGGACCTGCTGCTGAAGCTGGCGCTGGACGTCAACGCCCTGCCGCCGGTGGACGACCGGTGGTACGACGCCCTCCGCAACGAGCGGATCGCCGCGGCGACGCAGCCGGCGTAGCGCCCCTGGCGCGTCCGGCCGGTCCGGCGCGTCCGGGCCGTCCGCCTCGCGGACGCCGGTGTTCCCCGTCACCCCCCATGGGTAGGGTGACGGGGATTCCACCGGACGACGGGGTCCGGTTCCCGGCCCTGTTGTGAAGGTTTCCCCTGCCATGCGCATCGGTGTTCTCACCTCCGGCGGCGACTGCCCCGGTCTCAACGCCGTCATACGTTCCGTCGTGCACCGGGCGGTCGCCGACCACGGCGACGAGGTCATCGGCTTCCACGACGGCTGGCGCGGCCTCCTCGAAGGCGACCACCGCCCGCTCGACCTGGACGCGGTGGCCGGCATCCTGGCCGCCGGCGGCACCATCCTCGGCTCCTCCCGGGTCCGCCCCGAACAACTGCGGGACGGCGTCGAGCGGGCGCGGGAGCACGTCGCGGCGCTGCGGCTGGACGCCGTGATCCCGATCGGTGGCGAGGGCACGCTCAAGGCGGCCCGGCTGCTGTCGGACGGCGGCATCCCGATCGTCGGCGTGCCCAAGACGATCGACAACGACATCGCGTCCACCGATGTGACCTTCGGGTTCGACACGGCCGTCGGGGTGGCCACCGAGGCACTGGACCGGCTGAAGACGACGGCCGAATCGCACCAACGGGTGCTGATCGTCGAGGTGATGGGCCGGCACACCGGCTGGATCGCCCTGCACTCGGGCATGGCCGCCGGAGCCCACGCGATCGTCGTGCCGGAGCGCCCCTTCGACATCGACGAGCTGACCGCCGTGGTCGGCAAGCGCTTCGAGGCGGGCAAGCGGTTCGCGATCGTGGTGGTCGCGGAGGGGGCGAAGCCGCGGGAGGGCTCGATGGCGTTCGAAACCGGCGGCACGGACGTCTACGGGCACGAGCGCTTCGCCGGGGTGGCCCGGCAGCTGGCCGTCGAGCTGGAGCGGCGGCTCGGCAAGGAGGCCCGTCCGGTGATCCTCGGGCACGTCCAGCGCGGTGGCACGCCCACCGCGTACGACCGGGTCCTCGCCACCCGCTTCGGCTGGCACGCCGTCGAGGCCGTCCACCGCGGCGACTTCGGGATGATGACGGCGCTGCGCGGCACGGAGATCACACTGGTGCCGCTGGCCGAGGCGGTGGAGCGGCTGAAGACCGTGCCGGACGGCCGGTACGGCGAGGTCGACTGCGTGCTCTGATCCGCTCAAGGGCGGGACGGCTCCCCCGGCCGCTGCGACAGCGCCCCCAGCCGCTTCGAGGACGCCCCCGGCCGCAGGTCACGGCGGGGGCGCCTCTACTCTGGATCCGGCGCATTGGTCCGAATCGGGAGAGAGCGGATGGATCACAGCGGGCACGGCATGGACATGATGGACATGCCACCGTTCACCCTCGGACGGGGGCTGGAGTTCAGCGGTGACCCGTTCTTCATGACCGGCTGTCTCCTGGGCCTGGCCCTCTACGGCTGGGCCGTGGTGCGGCTGCTGCGCCGGGGCGACAAGTGGCCGGTGAGCCGGATCGTGGCGTTCACCCTCGGCGTGCTGTCGGTGGCGCTGGTGATGTGCACCAAGCTGAACGACTACGGCATGGTCATGTTTAGCGTGCACATGGTCCAGCACATGGTGATCAGCATGCTCTCCCCCATCCTGATCCTGCTGGGCGCGCCGGTGTCGCTCACCCTGCGGGCGCTGCCGGCGGCGGGCCGGGGCCGCAAGGGCCCACGCGAGTGGCTCGTGATGCTGCTGCACAGCCGCTATATGCGCATCATCACGCACCCGGCGTTCACCATCCCGATGTTCATCGCGAGCCTGTACGCGCTCTACTTCACCCCGATCTTCGACTTCCTCATGGAGAGCCGGACCGGCCATATCGCGATGATGATCCACTTCCTCGCGGTGGGCCTGGTGTTCTTCTGGCCGATCATGGGCGTGGACCCGGGCCCGCACCGGCCGGGTTATGTGATGCGGATGCTGGAGCTGTTCGCGGGCATGCCGTTCCACGCGTTCTTCGGCATCGCGCTGATGATGGCGTCGGAGCCGATGATCGGTACGTACAAGCACCCGATGGCCTCCCTGGGCATCGACGCGCTCGACGACCAGAAGGCGGGCGGCGGGATCGCCTGGGCCTTCAGCGAGATCCCGTCGGTCGTGGTGCTGCTGGCGCTCGCGTACCAGTGGTACCGCTCGGAGCAGCGGCAGGCGCGCCGCACCGACCGGCAGGCGGACCGGGACGGCGAGAAGGAGCTGGCGGCCTACAACGCGTACCTGGCCTCGCTCCAGGCGCGCGGAAGGTGAATCGGCGCGGACGGCGGTAGCCGACGGGCACCTTCAGCGCTGTGGCATTGACGGCCGCGGCCGGGGACGATGGTCTCCGGCCGCGGCCCGCGCATATGTGCGCCTCATATGTGTGCCGGGCCGCCGTGAGGAGGTGCGGGGTGCCCGGATCGACGAAGACGATGGCTTGGCTCACCGTGGGCGGCCTGGTGGCCGTGACCGCCTATACGGTGACGATGGGCAGCAACGGCTGGCTCTGGTTCGCGTGGGTGGTGCTGGGGTTGGCGACGATAGGGGCTCTGGTGGCCAGGGGGACGTAACCAGGCGGACGTAACCAGGCGGACGTAATCAGGCGGACGTAATCAGGCGGACGTAATCAGGCGGGCGTATGGGGACGCCGGGTGTACGGCCGGGCCGGGGAGCGCGCGCCTCTCCGACGTCTTTCGGCGGCGTCCGACCGGGTACCCGTCCCCGCCGGCTCAGAACCGGAACACGGACCCGGTCGCCGCGTCGAGCGCGCAGGCGCCCGGGTACGTGCCCTTCCAGTGCACGTCGGCCGTCTCCCAGCGGCCGTCGGCCGTCGCGGTGACCGGCTCCTCCTCGGCGGGGCACGGCCGGTCGCCGCGGGGCAGCGCGTCCGGCCGCCCGTGGACCGCGGCCAGGCTCGCGCACGCCTCGGCGGCGTGGGGGTGGGGGCCGCCCGGCCCGGGGCACTGGAGCCGGACGCCGCGGATCCAGGTGTTCTCGGAACCGGAGAGAGTGAGCAGCAGCTCTCCCTGTCCCCGGTCGGGATCCGCGCCCGCCGCCGGGGTGGGCGGCAGGGCGAGCACGACGGTGACCGCCGTGGCGGCGAGGGCGCGTACGGACATCTCGGTGCCTCCTGGGGCGCGGGGGTGCGCGGGCCACGGCACCGCGCGGGTGCGCGCCCCGCAAGCGGCCGCACCGGCCGTGTCGCCCGGGCGGACGCGCCCCACCACTCGGCCGGACGCCGTGCCGGCCGGGAAAACCCGTGGTCACGGGCGCGCCCACGCCCCTAGGGGGATCCTTGGGTCGGAGGCGCGGAGTGCCGGAGCGCTCTGTGCCTCCGGGGTGACGGTCGGACGAGGCGCTGCTGGTTTCGATGTACTGCTTGACAATGCTCAGGGATATCCCACGGCACGATCCGGCGAAGTAAGAACCGGACCGAAGGTGTCCGCCCCACGGAAACCGGCGGACGGGGCTGTCGTACCTCGAAGTCGGTGCAGACCTTCTGCATGATCTCGTCGGTGTAGGTCAGCATGGCGCCGGTGAACGCCTTCCGCCTGTATCTAGTGACAAAAACCAAGTGAATGTGCAGGTTGTAAACAACATGGCGCCCCCTTCTGGCATCGGGGTGAGGATTCCAGTGTGGTGGCACAGATCAACGCTAGGCTCTCATTTGTGAGTCAAGCCACCCTGATCAAGCGGCAGTTCGGGCATCGTGCCCGGCTTGCGCTGTCTCCTGACCGGGTTCGCGCAGTGGATGATCAGGCGCACGCGGCCCGCGCGTTGTGGAACCTGCTGCACGCGTGGTGGCTGATGATGCCGAAGGATAAGCGGACTCTCGCGAACGCCGATGCCGCGATCCGCCAGGCCCGTAAGGACATCGGCTTCCTCGCCGTTCTGCCCGCGCAGGCCGCGCAAGCGGTGCTCAAGACGTACTTTCAGGCGTGGAAGAACTGCTGGGAGGGCCGCGCCGAGGCCCCGAACTTCAAGGGTCGGTTCCGCACGGTGATGTCCGTGGACATTCCGCAAGGGCGGGACCTGAACATCACCCGTGTGCACCGCCGGTGGGGCATGGTCAGCATTCCCAAGGTGGGCCGGGTCCGGTTCCGATGGACCAAGGACCTGCCCGTGGGCAAGCACGCCAACACGGAGAACCGGATCACCGGGGCACGATTGATCAAGGATGCGCTCGGCTGGCACATCGCCTTCCGTGTCCAGACCCTTCAGGGCAAGCCCGAGCCCCACCAGGGGCCGGACATCGGAATCGACGTGGGCATCACCGTGCCCATCGCCCTCTCGGACGGCGAAACCTACGAGCACGGCGAATGGCTGACCGGCAAGGAGAAGGCCAAGCTCCTGCACTTGGAGCAGCGTGCCGCGCAGCGTAAGCGGCACCGCAGGCCCGGCGAGCGCACCAGCCGCCGCCTGCACCGCACCTACGACCAGATCGCAGGACTGCGCGCGAAAGCCAAGCGCCGGGCCCTGGACTGGCAGCATCAAACGACCACCACCATCGCCCGCACATACGGCACGGTCGTGGTCGAAGCACTCGCCATCACGAACATGGTCAAGTCTGCCAAGGGAACGATGGAAGAGCCAGGGAAGAACGTTGCCCAGAAAGCCGGACTGAACCGCTCCATCAGCCAGGAGGCTTGGGGCCGCACCGTCACCATGCTGGCGTACAAGACCGCTCAGCTCGGCGGCACCTTGGTCAAGGTTCCTGCTCCCGGCACCTCCCGGCGCTGCTCGGCCTGCGGCTTCACCATGCCCGGCAGCCGGGAGTCCCAGGCCGCGTTCGTGTGCAAGAACCCAGACTGCGGCTGGTCGGGCAATGCCGACCACAACGCAGCCCGCAACGTCTTGCACCTGTACCGAATGGGCCTCGCGCTCATCCCGGCTGCCGGAAGGGCAGTCGTCAGGCGCGCGAAGCGCGTCAAGCCCGCTGCCGCAAGGCAAGCAGGAATCTCCCGGCCTCAGCCAGGAGAGCACTTCAAAGCGACCGGGTCATCCACTCCCCCGGTGTGCCGGTCCTCCGCGACGACCGGGGCGCGTTGCTCGACTCCTCGTTCCGCGTGGGCTTCCTGACCTCGGCGGCCCCCAACGCGGGTGTGATCGCCCAACGGACACCCGACAGGACGGACCGGTTCCCCGCCGCACTCATGTCGCGCGCCGGGCGAGTGCTGGAGGTCGCGGCGGCGCACGGCTACCGTCAACTGGTGCTCGGCGCCTGGGGCTGCGGCGTCTTCCGCAACGAACCGGAGCAGGTGGCCGAGGCGTTCGCCGCCCATCTGACGGGTACGGGCCGCTTCACCGGGTACTTCAAGCGTGTCACCTTCGCGGTGCTGGACCGGCGCGCGGACTGGCCGACGCGGGCCGCGTTCGCCGGCGTCTTCGGAGGCCACGGCTGACGAGGAACGGGTCCCGCCGAAGCCGGAATCCACCGCGGTCCGGTTGGCGTGGCGGGTGTTGGGCCGGCCACCGCGGGATCACCAACGGGATCCGTGAACCGGAACCGGACCGGGTGCCGTGGCGGGACCTGCCTGCGAGGGGTGCCGGAGAGGCCGTCAGCGGTGGCCCAGCACATTGACCACCCGTCCGCCGGGATCGCGGACGAAGAACCGCCGCACGCCCCACTCCTCGTCCTGCAAGGGGTGGACGATCTCCGCACCGCTCTCCCGCATGACCGCATAAGCCGCATCCACGTCGTCCACCTCAACGCTCATGTCGGGGGCGACAGGCGCGGTCTTGTCACCGGTCATAACGCTGATCTGCGCCGCAGGGACGGACGGGGAGGCCAGTGTCATGATCCAGCCGTGGTTCATGACCTCCTCGAAGCCCAGCAGGCCATAGAACTCCCGGCTCTCCTGCGTGGCTTCCGACTGGATGTTGGGCACGACACGGCGAACAGTCATTGACGACTCCAAGTCAGAACAAACGTGTCTCTACGTCTCTCAGGAGTACTACGCCACGTCCACTACCGCACACACTTTCGCAACACGCCTCCTAGAGCATGCTGAGTGCCCGCATCGCATCGCGTTCTATGCGCGAGAGCTCGTGGAGGATGGAGCCGGCCTGCATGAGGTTCTTCGCGTCGCCGGATTCGCCTGCTGTCCCGATGAGTGCGGCCACCTGTGTCCAGAGAGTGGCGGCCTCGGTGTACAGGCTGTGACCAGTACGCAGGTGACGGCTGTCGATCAACTGGGCACATTCGGCGAGGAAGTCCCGGTAGAGATTGCGGAACAGGGCGCCGCCGGTGCCGGCCCTCTCCATGAGGACGGCGGCCTGTGGCAGGTCCTCCCGCGGATTGTCGCTGCGCTGCAGCCACTTCGGCACTTGCTTGGCGGTCTTCTCGATACCCCGGTGGCCCAGGTTCGCGATGGGCGGGTTCAGGAAGGCGTCGGCGCAGGTCTTGATCGCGGGGATGATCCGGTCCTGCGGTGACGTCAGGTTGCCGGGCGCTGTGATGGTGAAGGAGCGGTGCCTGGCCGTCATGGGACCACGCTCGGCTCTGGCCCTGGCCAGGCCGATGAGGCCGGTCGATACGGCTCCGCCCTGCGAGCCGGTGTCCACCAGGTAGGCGTCCTGTTCGTCGTAGCCGTACATGGCCACGACGTGCCCGCCGAAATGCACCTTGGTGCTCAAGTAGTCCAGGTGGTAGCTGTCGAGCTGAAGGCCGACCGGCCGGCCGGCGTCGATGGACGCCGCCACGTTCTGCCACGCCTTGCGCGGGGAGGTGGTCTCCTCGACCAGTAACTCAAGCCCGAGTACGGCGGCCAGGTTCCTGGTGAGCTCGAACGGCTTGACCCGGCCTCCCAGGAAGGGGAAGGCCATGGCTTTGCTGTCCCAGTAGATGAAGGACAGCCCGGAGCCGAGCCCGAACAGCATGGGCTCGGACAAGTCGAGCCCCTCATGGCGCAGCAGTACGCCCAGCGCCGTCGTCTCGCAGTGCTGCATACCGCGGACGTCGATGTCCTTCACCATGGTCATGCGGCTGATTCTCCTCCTTCACCCGACCACAGCGCCGCAGATGGACGTGCCGGACCGTCCCACCCCCGGCACGGTCCACCGGACAGGGCCTATTCTGCCGATCATGACGACACGCATGTCCCGCAGAGGATTACTGATCGCGACCGCCGCGGCCCCGCTGGCGGCCGCCCTGCCCGGCCCGTCCGCGCACGCCGCCGGAAGCGGGGTGACGGAGCGCCTGCGCGCGATGGAGGAGACGTACGGCGGCCGCATCGGCGTGGCGGCGTTCGACACCGGCTCCGGCCGGTCCGTTGCCTACCGGGCGCACGAACGCTTCGCGATGTGCTCGACGTTCAAACTCCTCGCCGCCGCCGCGATCCTGCGCACGGCGCGCCGGGAGGACCCGGGGCTCCTGGACCGTGCGGTGCACTACACCGAGGTCATCGCGGGCTCCCCCGTCACCAAGGAGAACCTGCCCAAGGGCTCCATGACCGTACGCGAGTTGTGCGACGCGACCCTCACCTGGAGCGACAACACCGCGGGCAACCTCCTGCTGGGCCTGCTCGGCGGCCCGCGGACGATCGGCGCGTTCGCTCGGACACTCGGCGACCACCGCACCCGACTGGACCGCACCGAGCCCGAACTCAACACCAATTTCCCCGGCGACCCCCGTGACACCACGACTCCCGCGTCCATGGCCCGCGACCTGTACGCCCTCACCCTGGGCCCGGCCCTCGCCGCGCCCGACCGGGAGCAGCTGACGCGCTGGCTGGAGGACTGCCACACCGGCGACACCCGCATCCGCAAGGCCATGCCAGCCGGCTGGCGCGTCGGGGACAAGACCGGCAAGGGCGAGCGCGGGGCGAACAACGACATCGCGATCGTCCGCCCGCCCGGCCGCGCCCCGCTCGTCATCGCCGTCTACACCACGCGCGTCGGCAGCACGGAGGATGGCGACGACGCGATCGTCGCGCGGACCGCGGGTCTGGTCCGCTGCTCCCTCGTCCCGTCGTCCTGCGCGGGGCCGGGGTGTGTCTGCCGGTCCGCGTGAGGCGGCGGTGACCCTCGCCGTCCCGGACTCCACCCACTTCAGCTCGTCGATCCAGGCTGCCCGACCGGACGACGCCCCGATCTACGTGGTCCTGGACATTCTCTCCGCCCGCAAGGGAGCGAAGATCCGCTCCTGAGCGAATAAGAACAAGGTCGAGCCGTGCTTCACCCCGACCAACGCTTCCTGGGCGAACCCGATCGAGGCACGCTTCGGACCGCTGCGGCAGTCCACCGTGGCCAACTCCCACCATGCGAGCCACACCATCCAGACCTGATCCCTGCAGGCTTATCTACGCCGGCGCAACGTCAGTGCCCGCCACCCCTACGTCCTGGCCGCTCAACACCGGAACGCGCCCGCATCCGCAGCGAGACAGGCATCCGCTGGGGCGGGCGCCCACTCGCCGCCGCGGCGTGACGACCGCGCCGGACGCCCCGGTCATGGCTCGGTGTTATGCCGTGAACCGTCCCGTCGAGTGAGTGGAATCCGGCGGGCAGGAACCTCGAAGACGAGTTCACGACCGTCCTCCTCATCCCACTGCTCTCCGACCTCGACAAAGCCGAAGCCCGAGATCGTGGCCAGGGATGCCCCGATGCGCGCGTTGGGGCGCCCGCGAGACGCGTGCAGCACGACCTGCGCCCGGACACGCAGCCCGTACTCGGTCTTGTGGCCGTAGGCCAACTTCTTCAGCCGCTCGCGCTCGGCGGCAGTTGGGGCTATCGGACGGGCCGGGGCAACGGGCATGGGGCAAGGGCCGATCGGGAGAAGTGGATCACGACAGGCCGTAGCCTGCCGTGTCCTCTTCCCGGCCCGTCCGACAGGATGTGAACACGCCCGCACCGCTTGGCCGCAGCCGAATACCTGCACGTGATCCCAGCATGCCGCGAAGGCCCACAGGGTGTGTCCGCCTGGGGTACCGCTTGTCCTCCGACGGGTGATCTTGACCGTTCGGCAGGTGACGTTGACCGCTCGGTTCGGGGCGCGGGTCGTCGGCGGGTGCCGCGGCCCGTCCGTCGGACTTGCTTGGTCAGCGACCGCCGGGGTGGCCGAGGGCGTCGCGGAGGAACCCGGTGATCTCCGCCCGTGCCGCCTCGGCCTGCGGCACTACGGTCGGCATGCTGACGAAGGCGTGTGTGGCCTCGGGGAACTCGGTCAGCCTCGCGGGTGTCCCGGCCGCACGCAGGCGCTCGGCGTAGCGGCGGCCGTGGTCGGCCAGCGGGTCATGGCTCGGCACCACCACCAGCGCCGGGGCGAGCCCGGTGAGACTGCCGGCGTGCAGCGGAGACACCGTACGGGGATCGGTTCCCGAGGGGACGGCGAGCCGGTGCAACAGCCTCAGTTGAGGAACGGTCAGGGTCGGACTGTGGGCGTGCTCGGTGACCGAGGGGTGGTCGAACATCGTCCCGGTCACGTCCGCGAGGGGGTTGACCAGCACCTGCGCCCGCAGTTGCAGGTCGGCCTGCCTGGCGCGGATGGCGGCCAGGGCGGTGATCAGTGCGCCGCAGCTCTCGCCGAACACAGCGATGCGCGCCGGGTCGATGCCCCAGTCGGCGGCGTGCCGCACCAGGTGGTCGAGCGCGTCCCAGCCGTCGTCGGCGGCGGCCGACAGTGGAGTGTCCGGGGCGAGGAGGCGGTGCTCGACCGAGACGACAAGGGCCGGCAACTGGGCGGCGAGATGGCTGTTGATCCAGTCGCTCTGCACCGCCGTGCCCACGAACCCGCCGCCGTGGACGTGGAGTACGAGGGGCAGGGCCGCCGCCCGGTCGGCGGAGCCGGCGCCGCCTTCGCGCACCGGCCGGTGGACCCGGACCGGCAGGCGGCGGCCGGGCAGCGCCAGCGACTGCCAGTCGATCGCGGCACCGGGGTCCGGCATCCCCGTGATCGCCCGCATCGCAGGCGACGCCCGCCTGCGGTTCTCCGCCTCGCGGTAGGCAGCCAGTTCCTCGGTGGTCATCGCCGCCCAGTCCGGCTCACCCCCCAGTGCCTGCTGCCGCAAGCCGCTACTGCTCGCCGACGGCTGCCGCGCACCGTTGTTCCCTCTCATGCCTTCTCCTCCCCGAATGATTACGCTACCTCAGGTATCGATACCCAAGGTAGCGTAACTAGCTATGGTGAGGGAATGACTCGAACGCCTCCTCCCGCCCGACCGCCCGGACGCCCGCGCGCCGGCCTCGACGCCAAGGTCTTCACCGCCACCCTGAGCACGGTCCGCGAAATCGGCTACGCGCGCGCCACGGTCGAGCGCATCGCCGCCGCGGCCGGCATCGCGAAGTCGACGGTCTACCGCCGCTGGCCGTCGAAGGGCGCGCTGATCGTGGACTGCCTCCTCGACGCGTTCGGCCCGGTTCCGCTGAAGGAGGGCGCCGACCGGGCCGAGCTCATGTCCTCGACCATCCGCTGGATCGCGGCGAAGATCGGCGAGCCCGGGGTGGGCGACGCGTTCGCGGGCGTGTTCAGCGACGCCGTCAGCGACCCGGCCCTGCGCGAGATCCTCTCCGCACGGTTGCAGGACCCCTACCGCCTCGCCCTCCAGGACGCCCTCGACGAGCCGGAGAACAGGGTCCTGTTCTTCATCGACGTCGTCGTCGGCACCCTGCTCCACCGGATGGGCATGACCGGCGAACCCATGGTCGATGCCGATGTCGACGCCCTGGTCGCGATGATGCTGCCGCACTTCGCCCGCGGCGTGGGTCCGACCTGACGGTGGATCGCCGGCCCGGCAGCGCAGACCGATGCTACGGCCGGCGCAGACGGCGTCGGGCAGGGCTCGCAGGTCACACGAGGACGAGCCGGACATGGGTGCACGTACCCCCCGCTGATCGCTGACATTGACGATTCACGAGAACAGGAGGCGCCGTGTCGTGCTCCGAACCACTGCCCCGCACCGTCCGCCTGCTGTTACTCGCCCAGGTCGTCAACCAACTCGGGGCCTTCTCACTGCCCTTTCTCACCGCGCTGATCAGCACCGACCACAGCGCGAGCCTGACCGCCGCCGGGCTGGTCGGCGCCGGGCCGGTCGGCGCCGGGCCGGTCGGCGCCGCCTTCGGGCTCGCGACGATCCCCTCGCGGCTGGCCGGGGGACACTTGGCCGACCGAATCGGCCGGCGCACGACCATCGTGCTCGGGCTCTGCGGATGCGCCGTCGCACAGCTGGCGATCGCGGCCTCCGCGTCGCTCACCTGGGCGGTCGCCGGGGCTGTGCTGCTCGGGCCGGCCTTCGAGCTCTACGAGCCCCGAGCCAGGCGATCATCGGCGAGTCCGGACCGGAGCAGCACCGTGTACGCGCGTTCAGCCTGTTCAGCGCCGCGCTCGCGGCGGGCGCCATGGGCGCCGGACTGCTCGCCGCCCTGCTCGGCCGCTGGGACCTGCGCCGGCTCTTCGCCACCGACGCCGCCACCTGCCTGGCCTGCGCACTGCTGATCCGGCTGGCCCTCCCCCGCGACCGTCCCGAACCACCCGGAGAGGGCCAGGACGACACCGCCGTACGACCACTGCGCGACCGAGCCCTGCTGAGCGTCCTGGCCACCGGCACCGCCTACGCCCTGATCACCAACAGACGTTGCACCCTGCCGCTCGCACTCGCACGGCAGGGCCTGCCCGCCGCCGACGCCGGGCTGTCGTTCACCGCCGCCGCGGCCACCACCGTGCTCGCCCAGCCGCTGATCCGCTGCCCTATGCGCGACCCGGCTCACCACGCCCGTCGCACTCGCCCTCGCCCATCTCTTCCCGGCCGCGGGGCTGACCGGCTACGCCCTCACCCGCACCCTGCCGGCGCTGCTCGGCTCGGCCGCCATGAAGAGCCTCGGCGATCTCCTGGTCATGGGCCGCATCCACGCGCTCGTCACCGACCTCGCGCCACCCGGCGCAAGCGGCCGCTACCTGGTCATCTTCGGTACCGGCTGGGGGATCGCCTTGACGCTCACACCCGTCCTCGGCACCCGGCTGCTCGCCCACGCGGGGACGACCGCACTGTGGTCGGCAATGGCCGCGCTCTGCCCACTGCTCGCCGCACTGCACCTTCGGGTGACACCGGAGCCGGCCCGGTCACCGCAACGTCGCGCGTCAAGGGAGCGCAGGTCGACCAAGCCAGTGGCTGCACCCAACCTGCGACGCTGACCAACACCGGTCAAGACGCCGGCTGCGCGACGTCACGCAGCCACCCGGAGTCAACCCCCGAAGGACTTCCGGAACCGACCACTACAGTAAGGAAAGGCGTGGCAGCCAGGGCGCCGGAGGTTCCGAAGAGAGGCGAGCAGAAGTGAAGATCGTGGTCGATGACCTCTCCGGCCGGCAGATCGCCGAGTTCCTCGACGAGCATGTGCAGGAGATGCGGTCCATCACGCCGCCGGAGAGCAAACACGCCCTCGACCTCGACAGCCTTCGCGGCCCTCAGGTCACCTTCTGGTCGGTCATGGACGGCGACACCGTGGTGGGCTGCGGCGCAATCAAGAGACTGGACGCCGTCCATGGCGAGTTGAAGTCGATGCGTGCAGCGCCGGCCCGGAAGCGGAGTGGGATCGCGTCCCGTCTGCTGGACCACATCGTCACCGAGGCCCGGCGCATGGGCTTCACCAAGCTGAGTCTCGAAACCGGCGCGAACGAGTTCTTCCTACCGGCCAGGAAGCTCTACGAGAAGTTCGGGTTCGAGTACTGCGAACCGTTCGCGGAATATCGGCCCGACCCGAACAACACGTTTATGACGAAGAAGCTTTAGAAGATCTTGGTCCACAGGTCTTGACCATTACTCACTGTAGTCATGAACGCGAGCATTGGAAGAATCGCGAACTGGGCCGGGGTCCTGCGGCTCGCTGCCCGATCAGGCGGGTGGGTGCTCCAGCCAACCGCCAGGCGCCGCCCGGCCAACGTTCGCCCTGTAGTGCCTCAGATCGCGGACGGCAAAAGTCTCGGCGAACGCGATGTCGGAAATCCGCCAGCGTGCTCGCGGTCGGTCGGCGAGAATCCGCTCATGATCGCTGAAACGCAGGGAATCCGCATCCGGCATCGCGGGCATGAACCGCAGGTCCATCCCACCGCCTACGTCGCCCCGACGGCCACGCTCGTCGGTGATGTCCGGGTGGGGCCGAGGGCGCGGGTGATGTACGGTGCGGTGCTCGATGCCGAGGGGTCTCGGATCGAGGTCGGGGAGGCGGCGGTGATCTGCGAGAACGCGGTGTTGCGCGGGTCTGCGGTCGCCGGCGACCAGCCGGTGCTTGTCGGCGACCATGTCTTCGTGGGGCCGCATGCCACACTGCTGGGCTGCGAGGTCGGCAGGTGCGCCTACGTGGCGACCGCGGCGACGGTCCTGCAGAGCGCGCGGTTGGGGGCCGGCTCGGTCGTCGCTGTCGGCGCGCTCGTCCATGCGCGCACCGTTCTGCCGGACGAGTACTTCGTGCCGCCGCAGACGGTGGCGCTCGACGAGCCGGTGCGGCTGCTGGCCCCTGGCGATCCGGGCCTGGCCGAGGCCGTGGGGCGGGTGGGCTTCGCGCAGGTGGCGTTCGGCGTCGACGCGGAGTGGACCGACCGGATCAGCCGGTACGAGCACATCGCGGAGGTGCGCGTCGCCGAGTTCGGCGCGCACGCGGACGATGAGGTTCAGAATCTCGGCTAGCGCCGCATCAACGGCCCTTGTGCTGTGGTGAAGTGACGCGCCGCCCGGATTCCACTCCGGCGGCGCGCGTCCGGCAAGCTGTGCCGGTGGCAGAGCGAGTGCGGCTCCGTGAGATCGATGACGACGAGGGCAGACGGCTGCTCCGGATCATCCGCAGGGGCACCGGTCGGTGGTGACCTGCGCCGGGCGCAGACGGTGCTGCTGCCGGCCCAGGGCATGCCCGTGGCGAAGACCGCCGAGGAGACGTTCACCAGCGCGGACCGGGTCCGGGATGTGATCCACAACTTCAACGCTGACGGTTTCGGCTCCCTCTGTCCGAAGTACGCGGGCGAGCGGGCGAGGACCTTCACCCTGCCCGAGCGCCGGGAATGCGGGAGGCTTTGGACCTTGATCGGCGGGCGCCCCAGCCGGGTCATACGCCAAACCGTGCGCCACTTCATCGGCTTGCGCGGCCCGCACGGTGTTCGCACTCCCTCGATGAAGCCGCCCCACCATGCTTTCGCGCCCTCCAGGGACCGCATCCGCACCATGGCGAGGAGGACCCATACGCCGAGATAAACCGGGACAGAGGGATCGGGAGTCGGCGGCGGGCAAGCCAGACACGGATTCGGGCGGTGAACCGGTAGTAGACCGCGTGCCGAGCAGGGGACGTCCTCGGATGTTGGAGGACGAGCTCGGGTTCGTAGAGGGTCTTCCACTCCGCATCAAGCGCACGCCATGCACACGTCCGCGACGTGCTGTCCCACGTCATTCGGCATGCCGAGGGCTCCGAGCCCAGAGTGAACAGGAGGGCATCGCACTCGCCACGCCAGCCCGGGCCCTCACCCCTCGGGCTCGCCCCACTCGCCGACGGTCAGTTCGTCGCCAAGGGAGAGCTTGCCCGGCCGGAGTACGGAGAACTTGGTGCCGAAGACGACGCCGCCGGCGGCCGCCCGGCGGTAGGTGGCGAGGGTGCGGAGGGGTTCCGGGCCGGCTTTCGCGCCGGACTCCTGGGCGACCATGGTGACGGCGCAGCGGACGGCGAGCTTGGTGTAGGCGAGTTCGGTGTCGCCGATGGTGAGGTGGCGGAGCCGGTCCTCGGTGTGGGGGTCGTCCCAGCCGTCGATGACGACGTTGGGGCGGAAGCGGTTCATGGGCAGGGGCGGCAGGCCGCGTTCGGCCAGCTTGGTGTTGAGCAGGGTGAGGCTGGAGCGGGAGAGGAGGTGGAGGGCGGAGCTGTCGGCCCAGCCGGAGGTGCCCGGGGTCCGGCCGTCGGTGACGCGGTCGTGCTCCGGTGGGACGCGTACCAGTCTGCTGGGGGCGCCGAGTACGTCGGACAGCCAGGCGGCGGCCGTTCCGCCCTGGTCGATGCCCCGGTAGGGCACGCCGAACAGCTCGACCCCGCGCCGGGGGGCGGTGGTGTCCACCTCGACGGTCACCGCGTCCGCGCCGGGGGCCCGCAGGGTCAGCAGCGCGCCGTCGGCGGTGACTTCGGGACGGATCGTCGCCAGGCGCGGGTCCTTGCGCTGGCTCCGGAAGACGCCCTCCTCGTCGACGACCATGAAGCTGCGGTCGTGGGCGGGACCGGCGGGTGTCAGCACCGCCTCGCCCACCGCCGTCCCGGCACATCCCTTGACCGGGTAGTACCACAGCTCGACGACCGTGGCGGTCCCTGCTGTGCCTGCCACATCTGCCGTGCCTGCCGTTTCAGTCATCTGTGCCCGTCCCCCTGTTCATTTCGCTGTCAAAAGACCGCACCCCGGGCGGTCCGGCCCGGGGTGCGGCGGCTCCTGACGCTGTCCGCTACTTGGCGGCCTTCGGCGCCGGGACGGCGTGCGGGGCGCACGTCACGTCCTTGGCGTCGACCTTGCCGGTGAGCAGGTAGGCGTCGAATCGGTCGTTGATGCACGGGTTGACCAGGCCGGTCACACCGTGCGAACCGGCGCCCTTCTCGGTGATCAGGCGCGAGCCCCGGAAGCGCTTGTGCAGCTCGACGGCGCCGGAGTACGGGGTGGCGGCGTCACGGGTGGACTGCACGATCAGGGTCTGCGGCAGGCCCTTGCGGGTCTTGACCTCGAGCGGGTTGCCCTGCGGGGCCTTCCAGGTGGCGCAGGGGAGGTTCATCCAGGCGTTCGACCAGGTCATGAACGGGGCCTGGCGGTGGATGCGGGTGTTGTCCCGGTCCCACTTGGCCCAGCTGGTGGGCCACTTGGCGTCGGCGCACTCGACGGCCGTGTAGACGGCGTTGCCGTTCTCGGCGGCCACGGCGCCCGCCAGGTCCGGGCCGGCGGCCTCGACGAGGGCCTTCTTGTCACCGGAGCGGTACTTGGCCCAGGTGTCGGCGACGGGGATCCAGGAGGAGTCGTAGTACGCGGCGCTCTGGAAGAAGTTGATCAGCTCGGCCGGGCCGACGAGGCCGCCGATGGGCTTCTTCTTCGCCTCGGCGCGCAGCTTCAGCCACTGGGCGTGCACCTTGGCCTGGCTGTTGCCGATGTGGAAGACCGAGTCGTGCTGGGCGACCCACTTCTCCCAGTCCTTGAACCGGCCCTCGAAGGCGGTGTCCTGCTCCAGGTTGGCCTGGTACCAGATGTTGCTCTGCGCCGGGTTGACGACGCTGTCCACGATCATCCGGCGGACGTGGTTCGGGAAGAGCGTGCCGTAGACGGCGCCGATGTAGGTGCCGTAGGAGACGCCGAGGTAGTTGAGCTTCTTGTCGCCGAGGGCGGCGCGCACGACGTCGATGTCACGGGCGGTGTTCATCGTCGTGAGGTACGGCAGCAGCTTGCCGCTGCGCTTGGCGCAGCCGTCCGCGTACTGCTTGGCGAGCTTGCGCTGGGCCAGCTTGTCGGCCTTGCTGTCCGGCACCGGGTCGGCCTTGGGCGCGGCGACGAACTGCTTGGGGTCGACGCAGGAGATCGGGGCGGACTTGCCCACACCGCGCGGGTCGAACCCGACGAAGTCGTACGCCTTGGACGTCTTGGCGTAGATGGGGTTCTTCGTCGTGACCTTGCGCGGGAACTTCAGGCCGGAGCCACCGGGGCCGCCCGGGTTGTAGACCAGCGATCCCTGGCGCTCCTTGGCCGTGCCGGTGGAACGCACCCGGTCCACGGCGATCTTGATCGTCGGGCCGTTGGGCTTGGCGTAGTCGACCGGGACGGTCACCCAACCGCACTGGATGGGCTTCTCCAGGCCCCAGGCGGCAGGGCAGTCCTGCCACTTGATGCCCTTCTTCGCCGCCCTCTCGGCGGCGACCTGCACGCCCTTGGCCTCGGCTGCGCCACCGGGCACGCGCTCGGTGGCACCGGCCGACGGAGCGGCCAGGAAGCCCGCGACGAGGGCGCCGGTCATCACGGTGCCGGTGGCCGCGCCGAGTATCGCTTTAGGTCTCACGTGGGAATCCCCCTGCTGGGAACGCCGCCCTCGGATCGGGGCAGCGATGATCACAGAGCTGCACCAGGGATAATTCCGCCTCCCGTACCAAGATGGACAGGTTGTTCGGGTGAATCTTTACTAATCCGTAAGAATGACGTCAGCATGGACGTCTCCTGCGACACCGTGCGTCACGGCCGTACCCGCTCTTTCACGGCCCCCGTCCCTCACCGCGGACTCCCCCTCCCGCAGCAGTCCGCGCAGCCGCAGCGCGTCGGACGCCACCGCGCTCACCACGGCGGCCGGTCCCGCGAGCGCCATGACGGCCGCCGTGGGCCCGGGCGGGGGCAGCATCGGCGGGCGGTCGCCGAAGGACGGGTCGACGACCAGGAGTTGCCCCATGGCCCGATGACCCCCGAGCACGGCTCCGCCGTCCCAGCCGGGCACCCCCGGCCCGTAGGCGAGCTCCTGGTCGAGGAGCGGGCGTCCGGCGCGGCGGACGGTCAGCCGGGAGGTGAGCCGGCCGGGCCGTTCGCCCGTGCGGCCGAGGACCTGCTCCTCCCTGAGCACCAGCCGGGCTGTGGGGGCCAGTTCGACGCGGGTGGTCGTGCGGAGGTCGCTGCCCGCGGCGGAGATCAGCGGCTCGGGGAGCCAGTGCAACGTCGCGCCGTCCCCGACGGTGATCCGTGTGTCGTACGTGGCCGGGGCGCCCGTCCGGCCGGGCAGCGCGAGGGTGGCGGCCGTGGTGGTGAAGCGCAGGGCGGCGCCGGCCGCCACGGTGACACTCAGCGTCAGCCGGTCGCCGCCGAGCGGCGCGCTCATCGCACCCACCAGCGTGACGTGGGCCTCGCCGCCCCTCTCCCCCGTCCGGCGGAGCGCGAACGGTGCCTCACCCTCCAGCACCGGCAGGGCCGTGCCGCCCCGCCCGTCCGGGGCGGCGACGATGCGGGCCGCGGCCCGCACGCCCGTCACGACGCGGCGGCGGCCGCGGCCCCGGCCCATGCGGCGAGCCGTTCGCGCACCCAGTCCCGCACCGGCGCCACGCCGTCCTCCGTGGTCAGCGAGGTGAAGGCCACCGGCAGGTCGCCGCGCTGCGCCTTGGCGTCGCGGGCCATCCCCGCGAGGTCCACGCCGACGTACGGGGCGAGGTCCGTCTTGTTGACGACCAGGAGGTCGGCGGTCGTGATGCCCGGCCCGCCCTTGCGTGGGATGTCGTCGCCGCCCGCCACGTCGATGACGAACACCTGTGCGTCGACGAGGCCCTTCGAGAAGGTCGCGGTGAGGTTGTCGCCGCCCGATTCGACGAGTACGAGGTCGAGCGGGCCCACCGCGTCCTCAAGGTCCTCGACCGCTTCGAGGTTGGCGGAGATGTCGTCGCGGATCGCGGTGTGGGGGCAGGCTCCCGTCTCTACGGCGGAGATGCGCTCCGGGGGCAGGACGGCGTTGCGGAGCAGGAACTCCGCGTCCTCGCGGGTGTAGATGTCGTTCGTCACGACGGCGATCGACAGGTCGTCGCGCAGGGCGCGGCAGAGGGCGGCTACGGTTGCCGTCTTTCCGGAGCCTACGGGGCCGCCGAGGCCGATGCGGAGGGCACGGCGGGTGCCGTCGGGGCGGGTCGCCGCGCTGTAGGTGTGGCGGTGGGGGTAGGGGGTGGTGGGGTGGTCGAGGTGCACTGGGGGCTCCTTGGGTGGTGGGTGGTGGCGGTCTTTTGGGGGTGCCCCGGGCCCGCCCTTTCACCGTTTCTGCGGGGGGTGCCCCGCGGCCCCTTGAAACCGCGCTTCGCGCGGTTGTCCTCAATCGCCGGACGGGCTGAAGTCAGCCCGTCCGGCGATTGAGGACGCGCGCCGCAGGCGCGCTCTGGGGGTGCGGGGGCGCAGCCCCTGCAAGAAACGGTGAAGGGGCGGGCCCGGGGCACCACCCCCTCCTACGAGGCGAAGAGGCGAACCGGCCACGCCGCATGCCCCTCCGCCATGACGTCCAGCAGCGGCGCCGACGCAGCCGGCAGCGCATCCACCCCGTCGTGGAACACATCCCGAGCAGCCTCCGCCGCCCGCCCCGCAACCGCGTCCAGCTCCGGCGCCAACCGCGCCAACACCCCCGTCGCCTCGAACGGATCGAGCCCGAGCAGCCGGACAACCGCCGTCGCGGGCCCGCCGATCGCCTCGTAGCCCGCGGCGTACGCCGCCTCCCCGGGGCCGAGCCCGGCCGCGCGGGCGGCGAGCCCCAGGACGACGGGCTGGTGGGCACCGCGCGGCCGGGCCGTGGCGAGGGCGTCCAGGGAGGGTGACCCCCAGGCCGCGCGGGCGGCGCGCATCATCTGGCGGCCGAGCCGCCGGGCGACGGCGCGCAGGGCGGGGGACGGGGTGCGGGCGTCGGCCGCGTCGTCGAGGGTGAGCGGGTCGGCGCCGGCGGCAGCGGCGGCGGCGAGAGCGGCGGCGGTCAGGCCGGTGGTGTGCAGGCGCCCGCGGCAGAACTCCTCCAGGTCGGCGGCGTCATGGATCCGCCCCGCCGCGACGGCCGCCTCCGCCCCGCCGGAGTGGGCGTGGCCGCCGGCGGGGAAGCGCCCGTCGGCGAGGACCAGCAAGGAAGCCAGGGTCATCAGAAGAGGAAGTACCGTTGGGCCATGGGGAGTTCCACGGCGGGCCGGGGTTCCACGGGGTCGCCGTCGATGGTGACCGTGAAGGTGTCGGGATCGACCTCGACGCGGGGACGGGCGTCGTTGTTGCGCATGTCGGCCTTGGTGACGCCGCGGGTGTCCCGGATGGGCACGAACCGTTTGCCGAGGCCGAGGCGTTCGGGGAGGCCGTCGTCCAGGGCCCACTGGGTGACGAAGTTGAGGGAGGTGGCGGCGGGGGCCCGCCCCTTGGCGCCGAACATCGGGCGGGGCAGGACGGGTTGGGGGGTGGGGATGGAGGCGTTGGCGTCGCCCATCTGGGCCCAGGCGATCTGGCCGCCCTTGAGTACGAGCAGCGGTTTGACGCCGAAGAAGGCGGGCTCCCAGAGCACCAGGTCGGCGAGCTTGCCCTCCTCCACCGAGCCGATCTCGTGGTCGAGCCCCTGGGCCGCGGCCGGGTTGATCGTGTACTTGGCGATGTAGCGCCGGGCCCGCCGGTTGTCGGCCGGGCCGTCGCCGGGCAGGGGGCCGCGCCGGGCCTTCATGACGTGGGCGGTCTGCCAGGTGCGCAGCACGGTCTCGCCGATGCGTCCCATGGCCTGGGAGTCCGAGGAGACGATCGAGATGGCGCCGAGGTCGTGGAGGTGGTCCTCGGCGGCGATGGTGCCGGGGCGGATGCGGGACTCGGCGAAGGCCAGGTCCTCGGGGACCGCGGGGTTGAGGTGGTGGCAGACCATCAGCATGTCGAGGTGTTCCTCGACGGTGTTGACGGTGTGCGGGCGGGTGGGGTTGGTGGAGCTGGGGAGGACGTTGGGCTCGGAGACGACGGTGATGATGTCGGGCGCGTGCCCGCCGCCGGCGCCCTCGGTGTGGTAGGCGTGGATCGAGCGTCCGGCGATGGCGGCGAGGGTGTCGCCGACGAATCCGGCCTCGTTGAGGGTGTCGGTGTGGATGGCGAGCTGGGCGCCGCTCTCCTCGCAGACGGCCAGGCAGGCGTCGATGGCGGCGGGGGTCGCCCCCCAGTCCTCGTGGATCTTGAATCCGACGGCTCCGGCGCGCAGTTGGGCGCGCATCGCGTCGTACGAGACGGTGTTGCCCTTGCCGAGCAGGCCGATGTTGACGGGGTACGCCTCCAGCGCCTCGAACATCCGGGCGAGGTGCCAGGCGCCCGGGGTGATGGTGGTGGCCTTGCTTCCCTCGGCGGGACCGGTGCCGCCTCCGACGAGGGTGGTGACGCCGGAGGCGAGGGCGGTCTCGACGGACTGCGGGCAGATGAAGTGGACGTGGGCGTCGACGGCTCCGGCGGTGAGGACGCGGCCGTTGCCGGAGATGACCTCGGTCTCGGGGCCGATCACCAGGTCGGGGTGGACGCCGTCCATGGTGTCGGGGTTGCCCGCTTTGCCGACGCCGGTGATCCGGCCGTCGCGGATCCCGACGTCGGCCTTGACGATCCCCCAGTGGTCGAGGACGACGGCTCCGGTGACGACCGTGTCGGGGGCGCCCTCGGCCCGGGTGACCCGGGACTGGCCCATGGACTCCCGGATGACCTTGCCGCCGCCGAACACGGCCTCGTCGCCCGCCCGTCCGGGGCCGCCGGACCGGTCCTCCTCCACCTCGATCAGCAGGTCGGTGTCGGCGAGCCGGATCCGGTCGCCGGTGGTCGGCCCGTAGAGGGCGACGTACACGGCCCGGTCGAGCCGGGACGGTTCGCCCCTCGGGTCATCCCTCGGGGCATCCCTCCGGTCATCCCTCGGCTCAGCCATCGAGCTGTCCCCCGCACGCCCCGCGCAGCCCCGGCACGATCCGCTTGCCGGCGAGGGGGACGAGGTCCACCGCGACCGGGATGCCCGGTTCGAAGCGGACGGCGGTGCCGGCGGCGATGTCGAGCCGCTTGCCGTGGGCGGCCGCCCGGTCGAACTCCAGGCCCGGGTTGGCCTCGGCGAAGTGGTAGTGCGAGCCCACCTGGACGGGCCGGTCGGCGGTGTTCAGCACGGTGATCCTGGTGCGGTGCAGGCCCTCGTTGAGGCGGACGGGTTCGTCCGCGCAGAGGATCTGCCCCGGTACGAGGGAGTCGGTGGCCATGGGGATCCCCTCCGTCAGACTATGGGCTCGTGGACGGTGACGAGCTTGGTCCCGTCCGGGAACGTGGCCTCCACCTGGACGTCCGGGATCATCTCGGGGATGCCCGTCATGACCTCGTCGCGGGTGAGCACCTTCCGTCCGGAGGACATGAGTTCGGCCACCGAGCGGCCGTCGCGTGCGCCTTCGAGGATGTGCGCGGTGATCAGGGCCACGGCTTCGGGATGGTTCAGCAGCAGCCCGCGGGCCCGGCGCTTCTCGGCCACATCGGCGGCCACGTGGATCAGCAGCCGCTCCTGTTCGTGCGGTGTCAGTTGCACGGGCCCCACCTCACTGTCGTTCGAACGCAGCGGGACGTTACCCCAGTTCAGCACGGTGCCGAGGTGGGCAGGTCCCTCCGGAGACCGGTGATTGCAACTTACTGCGCAAGCTTTTCCACCGTGTTAACCGGCGCTTTGCGTCGCCATGGACATCCGGCGCGAATCCGGCGCGAATCCGGAGGGCGGCTCAGTCGATCACCTTGATCTTCTTCATGGTCGGCTGGGAGATCACCCGGGCGACGCCGGGGATCCCGATGATTTTGCCGGTCTGGAACTCCTCGTAGGCGGCGTAGTCGGCGACCAGAACACGCAGGTAGTAGTCCGGGGTGCCGAAGGCGCGGCGGAACTCGACGACTTCCTCGTAGGCGGCGATGGTGGTCTCCAGCCCCTCCAGGGTCTTCAGGTCGCTGACCGAGACCTCGATGGAGACCATGACCTCCAAACCCCGGCCCGCCGCCTCGTGGTTGACGCGGGCCCGGTAGCCGGTGATGATCCCGGCCTCCTCCAGGCGTCTGACCCGCCGCAGGCAGGGCGGGGGCGTCAGCCCGACGCGCTTGGCGAGTTCGACGTTGGTCAGCCGGCCGTCCTGCTGGAGGTGGAACAAGATGTCACGATCGATCCGGTCGACTTTACGTTCATTGCCCATATGCCAATTCTAGGGTCACATTTCGAAACCATATAAGTCGGCAACCTTCCTAGGATTGCCGGCATGGCGACACTTCCGGCCAAACATGTCGGCGTTCCTCCCGCTCCCCCTGCCCCCCGCCAACGACTCCGCTCCGACCTGCGACGCGCGTTACGGGACTCCGGCTCCGTGGGCCTGGGGGCGTACCCGATGGGCGTCGCCTTCGGCGCCCTCGTCGCCCACTCCGGCTTCGCGTGGTGGTGGGCGAGCGTCTTCTCCGGCTTCGTCTACGCCGGTTCCCTCGAATTCCTGTTCCTCGGGCTGGTGCCGGCCTCGGCGCCGCTCGCCTCGATCGCGGTGACGGCGTTCCTGGTCAACTTCCGGCACGTCTTCTACGCGCTGTCGTTCCCCCTGCACCGGGTCCGGGGGCGGCTCGGCAAGGCGTACAGCACCTTCGCGCTGTCCGACGAGGCGTACGCGGTCACCGTCGGCGAGGCCGCCCAGTCCTTCCCGAGCCGCCGTGTCCTGTGGCTCCAGGTGTTCATCCACTTCTACTGGGCCGGCGGGGCGAGGACCGGCGCGCTGCTCGGCTCGGTCATCCCCGACGGGATCAGAGGGCTGGACTTCGCGGTGACGGCCCTGTTCATCGTGCTGGCCATCGGCGCCTTCCGCGCCCGCCGCGACATACCCGCTCCCCTCCTGGCCCTGGCGTGCGCGCTCGTCGCGCGCTTCGTCCTCCCCGGCCAGCTGCTGCTGACCGCCTTCGCCCTGTTCACCGCCGGCCTGCTGACCCGCTACGCCGTGACGCGCAAGGAGCGTGCCCGTGCCTGACACCGGATATCTGATCGCCGCGGTCGCCACCGCCGTCGCCGTCACCTGGGCCCTGCGGGCCCTGCCGTTCGCCGCCCTGGCGCCGCTGCGGTCCAGCCCACTCGTCGTCCACCTCAACAAGGCGATGCCGGTCGGGGTGATGGTCATCCTCGCCGTCCACACCCTGCGCGACTTCAGCCCGCGCGTGCCCGACCGGGCGTGGCCGACGGTCCTGGCGCTCGCCTTCACCGTGGCCCTGCACCTGTGGCGGCGGAACATCCTGCTGTCCATACTCGGCGGCACCGTCGTCCACGTCGTGCTCGCCAGCACCGTCTTCGCCCCCTGACCGACCGCGGCGCGCCGCTCGTCGTCACCCGCCGGGCGGGTGACGACGGAATGGTGACGACGGACGGGTGACGACGGGCCGCCGCCTCAGGGCTGGGTGATCGGCTCGGCCCGGGGGCCGGGCGATCGACCGGTAGTCCTCCGTGTCCAGCGCGATGGTCCGGTCGAACCGGGCGGCGTTGAAGAAGACCTCGGGGTGCCGGAGCGGCGAGCGCGGTGGCACTGTCGCGGAGTTGGCGGTAGGACCAGCGTCGTCCCCCGTCGACGAGCGCCAACGCGTCCGGGTCTTCCTTCACTTGGCCCTGGAAGCGGGTCCAGAGGCCGCGGCCGGGGGCCGGGAACGTCTTCTCCGGCAGGACAACGGACGGTGCGGCCCGGTCGCGCACCCGGTCGAGGTGTCCCCTGACGCTGTCGAGGAGGGCGGCCTCCGAGTCGAGGGTCAGAAGTGCCCGCCGGGGAAGATCTCCATGTCGAAGGGTGCCGCGTCGTCGAAGTGCTCGCGCCAGGCCCACAGTTCGTCGGCGCCCACCGTCCGGTCCGCGGCTCCGCCGTACACGACGCACGGGACGGATAATCGTGCGCCGGCGTGCGCGCCGGTGCGGTACGTCCTGCCGGAGGCCCCGGACGGGCAGGGAGTACGAGACGATCTCGACGTCCTCGGGGAGCCCGGAGGACCAGGTGCGGAAACCGTGGTGATTTCCGCCGGCGTGCGGGAAGGCGAACAGGCGTAACGCGACGTCTTCACGCCGGGCGATGGTTCGGACACACCGAACACCCGCCGGGCGCCGATCGTCCGGCCGCTCAGCGCCGCTCCGTACCCCCCGGCCCGCGGTGCTCGGCCGCGATGCCGAAGCGTCCGGGTTCGCCGGGAGCGGACGGCAGGTGGCGCACCGTCGAGACCGTGCTGATCACCGGGTCGTCCTCCGGCGCGTCCCGCTCCGCCGCAGTCTCTTCGAGTCGCCGCAGGTCGGCGGCGGACACCAGGGCGACCAGGGGCTTCCCGTGGCGCGTGACGACCACCCGTTCGCCACCGTAGACGACTCGGTTGATCAGCTCCGCCAGCTCGGCTCGTGCTTGCGTCACAGGAATCTCGTAGGCCATACCCCTAGCGTATGCAATGTCCGCCTGGTCCGCCGTGGTCCATGGCGACAGCGAATGCCCAGGTCAGGGACTCCCGTGTGCTCCCGTGCGCTCTCGTCTGTGAGAAATGTGTGAGACGAGGTGCGACGAAGAGCTATCTGGACGCACTGAACCCTGGCAGGTCTCCGGTGCAGCGGAACGCCCCGCTCCGATCGGCCCTGCGCAGAACTCCGGCCGGCCGGATGGCTTGCCCGTCGAAGCACCGGAGGCCGGGCGGGTCCTGCCCAGCCTCCACTTGGGTCGTTGGAAGATACGGGCCCATAGGGGCAACGAGTTGATCTTGAAGCTCTGGTGCCTGTGGCCTCTCCTGTGAGACCAGCGGAACAGCCGGTATCGGTGAGATCGATCATGGTTGCGGTGCGGCCGTTGGTGCTCAGCTGATCACGGAGCTGGGACCTGTGGGCGGGGGTGAGCGGGTCCTTGGCGGTGGTCGGCACCTTCCAGGTAGCTCAGCTCGAACCCCGGTCACGGCGTTTCCTTGACTGGGGCCGCGATGGTTCCTCCCACGGCCGCGCCGGCCACCATTTCGGCCGCCGCCGGCAGGTCTGCCCCGGGCCGAAACCCTTATGCTGCGCTTCGCGCTTATCCTCTCGGGAGCGCGTCGGCCAGGAGGCAAGAGAAGCGGTCGGACTCGGTTGCCGTTACTGTCGTGGTGAACAGGCGCATCGCATGACCGTAGAGAATGTGGTCCTTCTGAACGCCCTTGGGCGTCGTGGGAGTTCCCTCGAAAGCGCTCCTACAGCCCCCCGGCTGCAAGGCCCCGGCCGGCAGCTCGCCTATCCGGTCGTGGTTCGCACTGATCGCGGCGAAGGCCGTTCCGGAACCGCTTGCCAGCGAAAATGCCCTTGTCCCGAGCGAGGGCGCGAGTCGCGGCGAAGGCTTCCCGGTCGTTCAGCCAGTGGACCTCGTCGATCTGCGCGTAGTCCAGGTTGCCCGGGATCAGGCTGTTGCCGATGCCGCTCTGTTTGCGTCCCGGCTGGTCTGGCCGGCCGCAGAGGGCGCTGCCGACGGCATCGACGCCGATCACCCGCAGCGGATCAGACAACCCCGCGGCCTTCAGCGCCCGGCGCAGGGCTGAGGCCTCCAGCGCGAGCCGGCGCCGCTGTCACGGACCGCCACCGCGGTGCTGCTGACGGCACCCTCCCCAGCAGCCGTGGCACCGAGCGACAGGGCAAACGGGTGCCCGCCGGCAAAGGCGAGCAGCGGCTCGTGCGGCTCACCGGCCACACCGCGAGAGTCCAGCAGCGCGGCGGCGTTCACGCGTCCCAGCCCACCCAGCTCGGTGATCCGCACCATGTCGGCCCAGCCGGGGTCTGCCCGCCACATCATGTCCGGGGGTATGCGATCAGCTATCACCACCAGCGCACCGGTCGGCAGCACCGGCAGGAACTGCTCGCGCAGCCGGCTCTCCGAGCCCCGCGTCCGCTCGAAGGTGCCGATCAGCAGCACCGCGCGCTCGTCGGCGAGCACCGCCCCGGCCTCGGCGACGAAGGCTGCGGGAGAGTCCTCGAGAATCCGCCCGCCCGGCATCAGTACGTTGCGATCCGCTTCCTTGGCCCGCTGGGCGAAGCGTCCCAGCAGCGCCGACTTGCCGACACCGCCGGGACCATGAACGAACAGCACCCGGGCGCCGGTGCACAGCACCTCCTCGTCGAACAACCGCTGCTGGACGAGGGGATCGCGGTACCCGGAGGTGAGGCCGATGAGCTGCCCATGACGCCAGAGCGCCTCAGCGCGCAGCGGTGAACGCCGCCCTGGCACCCTCGGTGAGCCCGGTGAGATCCTCGGCTGGAAAGCGGATCCCCAACGCCCAGCCACAGGCCAGTTCACGGGCGCGGCCGGGATCGCGGACGAACGCCACGGGGAGCAGGAGCACGGCGAGCACCACCGCGAGTACGGCGAACAGCCGGTCACGGGGCCGAGGTGGGATAACGTGTGGCTCGTTCATGCCTCCAGTCAAGGGGGCGGGATGTTGCCAGCCCGTATCCGGTTTTCCATATGCCGACGATATGCGCCGGCTCGTAGCATCAGGCTATGCGTGTATTAGTCGTCGAAGACGAGCCCTACATGGCAGAGGCCATCCGCGATGGGCTGCGCTTGGAAGCGATCGCGGCTGACATCGCCGGGGACGGTGATACCGCTCTGGAGATGCTGAGCACCAACACTTACGACATCGCCGTCCTCGACCGGGACATCCCCGGGCCCACCGGTGACGAAATCGCCAAACACATCGTCGCCTCCGGCAGCGGCATGCCGATCCTCATGCTGACCGCCGCCGACCGGCTCGACGACAAGGCCTCCGGGTTCGAGATCGGCGCCGACGACTACCTCACCAAGCCCTTCGAACTTCGCGAACTCGCGCTCAGGCTGCGAGCTCTCAACCGCAGGCGAGCCCACAACAGGCCCCCTGTGCGGGAGATCGCGGGCTTGCGTGTGGATCCGTTCCGCCGCGAGGTCTACCGCGAGGGCCGCTACATCGCGCTGACCAGGAAGCAGTTCGCTGTACTCGAGGTCCTCGTCGCCGCTGAAGGCGGTGCCGTCAGCGCGGAGGAGCTGCTGGAGCGAGCGTGGGATGAGAACGCCGATCCGTTCACCAACGCCGTGCGCATCACGGTCTCGGCCCTGCGCAAACGACTCGGCGAGCCCTGGCTGATCGCCACGGTGCCCGGGGTCGGCTACCGCATCGACGCAGGAGCCGACGACGATGACCGGGGAGCGGTGCGTGGATAGGCGTCAAGGGTTGAGCGTCCGCCTCAAGTTCACCCTCAGCTACGCCGGGTTCCTCGTGATCGCGGGCGCCTTGCTGCTCGCCGCCGCGTGGGTGTTCCTTCTGCGGGGCAGGTCGAACAGCCTGGACGTCCCCGACCGGTCCGACTTCCTGCGCGTCTTCGACCCGAGCAATTTCGGCCCGGTCGTCTTCGTCCCGGCGGGAATCCTGGCGCTGGCGTTCCTACTCGTGTTCGGCCTCGTGGGCGGGTGGATTCTGGCCGGCCGGATGCTCGCCCCGCTGATACGCATCACCGACGCCACACGCAGGGTGGCGAACGGACCGCTCTCCTACCGGATCCGCCTGGCGGGCCGCCGGGACGAGTTCCGCGAACTCGCCGACTCCTTCGACACCATGCTCGCGCAGCTCGAAGCCCACGTCGCCGAACAGCAGCGATTCGCGGCCAACGCCTCTCACGAACTGCGTACCCCGCTGGCGGTCACGCAGGCGCTTCTCGACGTGGCCCGCAACGATCCGCACTACGACACCGGCGAGCTTGTCGAGCGCCTCCGCGTGGTCAACACCCGAGCCATCGACCTCACTGAAGCACTGCTCCTGCTCAGCCGCGCCAACCAGCAGTCATTCTCCAGGGAACGCGTCGACCTGTCCCTCCTGGCGGAAGAAGCCACTGAAACGCTCCTCCCCCTGGCAGAAAAGCAGGGCGTCACCATCGAAACCTCCGGCGACGTGGGCACCACCATCGGCTCACCTGCGCTCCTGCTACAGATGACCACGAATCTTCTGCACAACGCGATCGGCCACAACCTGCCTGAAAAGGGCGCCGTATGGGTGAATACCAGCGTCCGCTCCCATACGGTTGTCCTCACTGTCGAGAACACCGGCGAGAAGCTCACCCCACAACTGGTCTCGACCCTTACCGAACCATTCCAGCGCGGTACCGAACGCATACACAGCAGCCACGCGGGCGTCGGTCTCGGCCTGGCGATCGTCAAGACCATCACCCAGGCACACGACGGAACCCTCACCCTCACCCCCCGCCCCGCCGGCGGCCTCCGCGTCACGGTGCAACTGCCCGCCGCGGCAGCGCACACCCCAGCAGATGACGATCGGGCCTGACGAACCCTCCCTCTCGGCCGTGGCGGAGGCGCCGTAGCCGTACCAGGCGTGTCCTCCGCCCCGGCCCAGATGCCGGCGGCAACGAGATGCGGGCCGCCGCCGTCGACCCCCACTCACTGTTCACCGACGCCCAGGCTGGGATCGCAGGGAACTATTGCGGATGGGGCCCGGACGTGAGCGCGGCGGCGACCTCGTCGAGGCGCGCCCCGCGGGAGGCCTTGACGAGCACCACATCGCCGGCGGTGAGCCGGCCGCGCAGCCACTCGACGGCCGCGGCGTTGTCGGACAGCGCCACCGCCCGCTCTCCGGCACCGTCAGCGAGCGGCCGGGCGCCGACCGCGAGCACCACGTCGGCACGGAAGGCGGCGTACTCCCCGATGGCGTGGTGCTGGGCCTCGCTGTCGTCGCCGAGTTCAAGCATCTCGCCGAGGACGGCGATGCGGCGCTTGCCCTCGATTGCCGCCAGCGTGTCCAGGGCGGCACGGGTCGAGTCGGGGTCGGCGTTGAAGGAGTCGTCGAGCAGCGTCGCGCCGTCGGCGAGGTCGCGTAGCTCCAAGCGCCACTTCGACAGCGAGACCGTGGGCAGCGCCGCCGCTGCCACATCGAGGGAGACGCCGGCCGCCAGCCCCGCCGCCGCGGCAGCCGACGCGTTGAGCGCCTGGTGAGTGCCCACGAGCGGCAGCGTGACCGGAGCACAGGTGGCGGCGGTCCGCAGGGTGAAGGACGGCCGGGCGAGCCGGTCGAGGACCACGTCGAGCACGCGAACGTCGGCATGTTCCGCTTGGCCGAACGTCAGCACCGGGCGGTCGGTGAGCGAGCGCATCGCGGCCACCCGGGGATCGTCGGCGTTCAGGACCGCGGTGCCGCCGGGCGCCAGACCCTGCACCAGTTCACCCTTGGCCCGGGCGATCGCCTCGCGCGACCCGAGGTGGCTGAGGTGGGCCTGGCCGACGTTGAGGACGACACTGACGTCGGGTGCGACCAGGCCGGTGAGTTTGGAGATGTCACCGATACGGCGGACGCCCATCTCAAGGACGAGGAACCGGGTGGCCTCGGTGGAACGCAGCATGGTGAGGGGCATGCCGAGTTCGTTGTTGAGCGAGCCGATCGTGGCGATCGTCGGCGCGGAACTCGACAGGATGGCCGCCAGCAGGTCCTTGGTGCTGGTCTTGCCGCGGGATCCGGTCACTCCGACGACGGTCAGCCGGTCGCGCAACTGTGCCACGACGTGGGCGGCGAGCGCCTGCAACGCGGCCTTGGCGTCCTCGACCACGACGGTCGGCAGCGCCGTGGGCCGGGAGCCGAGCACGGCCACCGCGCCGGCCCGGCCGGCCTGGACGGCGTAGTCGTGGCCGTCGACGTGTTCGCCGGCGAAGGCGACGAAGAGGCCGCCCGGCTCGGCCTGGCGGCTGTCGAGCACGGCCGGGGCGGTCACTGTCACGGCGTCGTCGCCCTTGACCGTCCCACCGACTACTGTGGCGATCTCGCCGAGGCTGAGCGCGATCATGCCTGGACCGCGCAAGGATCGGTGAAGCGCGGCAACAACCGTCCGGTCGCTGTGACGGCGATCGGGGGCGGGCTGGCGAGGTAGCGGATGGCAGAGGCTGGTTCGCTGGAAAACATGCCTTCCAGTCAAAGGAGCGTGATGTTGTCAGCATGTATGCAGTTTTCGATACGCGGACGATATGGTGCCGACCGACATCCCGCGAGGGCCATGGCCGCGGCTGGGCGGCCGCGCCGGCTCGCTCATGGGATCGACCGGGCCCTCCGACAGTGTGAGCACCAGGTCCGACAGCAGCGCTGCCGGCCTGCGCGTTCGCCTCGTCGGCATCCGCTAGGGGCTGGGGACTCGCCTTTGCAGATCAGGTCGAGCATCGGCCTGCGCTTGTAGCGGCCGGCAACATATCGTCGGCATATCAAAAAATGCATACGCGCCGGCAACACCAGGTCCTCTTGACTGGAAGGCATGAGTTCCAGCGGACCAACACGAGCGGCGACGTGCCGCACCCGAGCGCCGGTGGCGACCTCACGGACTGTCCCGACAACGGGAATCACGGTCTATGGGTGCGATCAGGACGAGGCTCTTCTCTTCCGAGAAATAGCGCCTCGCTTTGGCGTGGTGCCGACCATCACGAAGGCAGCGGTATCCGAGGCCAATATCGACCTGGCAGTCGGGAACCGATGCGTCAGCATCGGCCACAAGACGCACGTCACGCGTGCCACGCTCAGCGCACTGAGCCGCGTAGGTGTGGAGTATCTCTCCACTCGAAGCGTCGGATACAACCACATCGACGTGAGCCATGCGGAAAGCGTCGGTATCTCCGTCGGGAACGTGGCTTATTCCCCCGACAGTGTTGCCGACTACACGCTCATGCTGATGCTCATGGCCGTGCGTCACGCGAAGGACACCATCCGTCGCACCGACGCTCATGACTACCGGCTGAGTGAGACACGCGGCAAAGAGCTGCGCGACTTGACTGTCGGAGTGGTCGGCACAGGGCGTATCGGCACAGCAGTCATCGACCGACTGCGAGGCTTCGGCTGCCGTGTGCTGGCCTACGACAATCGCCCCAAGGCCCCCGCCGATTACACGTCGGTCGACGAGCTGCTTCGGCACAGCGACATTGTCACGCTCCATACCCCGCTCACCGCGAAAACCCGCCATCTCATCGATCGCCGACGCATCGAGCAGATGAAACACGGCGCGTTCATCGTCAACACCGGACGCGGGCCACTAATCGATACCGACGCTCTCCTGTGGGCGTTGGAGAGCGGCAGGCTGGGCGGCGCGGCGTTGGACGTCCTCGACGGTGAGGAAGGAATCTTCTACACCGACTGCCGGAGCAAGCCCATCGAGAACCGCTCGCTGTTGCGGCTACAAAAGCTGCCGAATGTTCTCATCAGCCCGCACACGGCCTATTACACCAACCACGCACTGAGCGACACCATCAGGAACAGTCTCCTCAACTGCCTTGACTTTGAAAGCGGGAAAGCATGAACAAGTTGAAGATCGGAATCATCTTCGGGGGCTCTTCCGAAGAACACCCCGTCTCCGTCAAGTCCGCCAAAGAGGTCGCAAAGAACCTTGACACCGACAAATATGAACCGTACTGGATCGGCATAACGCAGTCCGGTGCCTGGCAGCTCTGTGACTCCCCTGACGCAGGCTGGGAGGACGCAGAGGCTCGTCCGGTCATGCTGTCGCCCGACCGAAGCGTCCACGGACTGCTCGTCCTGGAACAGGAACGATTCGAAGTGGTCCGTCTGGACCTCGTGTTGCCCGTTCTGCACGGCACACTCGGCGAAGACGGCGCGATCCAGGGCCTGTTGGAGCTCTCCGGCGTTCCCTATGCCGGCTGCGACATCCAGAGCTCTGCCATTTGCATGGACAAATCCCTGACCCATACCGTCGCCAAGAGCGCGGGCATCGCCACGCCAAACTTCTGGGTAGTCACGGAGAACGAGAAGGTCGCCGCCGACCAACTTCTTTATCCGGTCTTCGTGAAGCCGGCCCGTTCGGGCTCATCCTTCGGCGTCAGCAAAGTTGCCGGCGCGGAGGACTTGCCGGGTGCACTGGACGCCGCACGGCAGTACGACTCGAAGGTCCTGATCGAAGAGGCTGTGCCCGGGAGCGAGGTCGGCTGCGCGATCCTGGGGGACCCCTCCGCCCCGATCGCGGGCGAGGTGGACCGTGTAGCCCTCTCGCACGGATTCTTCAGGATCCACCAGGAGGCCTCACCCGAGACTGGTTCGGACAACTCGGCGTTCATCGTTCCCGCCGACATCTCCGAAGAATCGCGTCGGCGCGTCCAAGAGAGTGCCAAGACCATCTACCGCACACTGGGCTGCCAGGGGCTTGCCCGCGTGGACATGTTCCTCCAGGACGACGGCCAGGTGGTACTCAACGAAGTCAACACCTTTCCCGGCATGACCTCCTACAGTCGCTACCCCCGGATGATGGCCGCCGCAGGGATGCCGCTCTCCGACGTCCTCGACCGGCTCGTGTCAATAACACGGGACCGGAAAAAGCGATGAACGGTGACTTCGTGTACCTGGACGAGCTGGTGCCCGGCATCCGCTGGGATGCCAAGTACGCCACCCGGGACAACTTCACCGGACAGCCGGTAGACGGATACCTGGTGAATCGGATAGTCGGCACCAAAGCCTTGTGCGCAGCCCTGGGGCGAGCGCAGGAAAAAGCCGCGTCCCACGGCTTCGGCTTGCTTGTCTGGGACGGATACCGTCCGCAACGTGCCGTCGACTGCTTCCTGCGCTGGTCAAAACAGCCGGAGGACGGCCGGACAAAGCAGCGCCACTACCCCAACATCGAGAGGTCCGAGCTTTTCGACAAGGGCTATGTGGCCGCCAAGTCGGGCCACAGCCGGGGCAGTTCCGTCGACTTGACGCTCTATACCCTTGCCACCGGGGAAAATGCTTGCATGGGTGGTGACCACGACCTCATGGACTCGATCTCGCATCATGGAGCAGAGGGAATAGGGCCCATCGAAGCGGAAAATCGCGAGTACCTTTGCTCCATCATGGAGGACTGCGGATTTGCTCGCTACGACAGCGAGTGGTGGCACTACACGCTGGAAAGCGAGCCGTTTGCAGATGTCTATTTCGACTTTCCCATCACATGACAGAAGCCTCCCTTACGTCTCACAGTGGGGAAGCCTGGACCGGAACGACGAGGTCGTCATCCGGCGTGCCGCACCATCGGGTATCGACGTCTTCCTGAGGCGCACCGATCCGTCGCAACTGCACGGCTGGGCCTCCGACGGATACCACTCGCGCGAGGAGTACCTGTTCTGGTCCCGCAAAATCTGCGGCTTGGCATGCTTACAGTCCCTGCTCCATGGCTGGACGGATGTCCGTCTGCCGATGCGTGAACTCCTCGCGCGGGCCCTCGACTGGGGTTGCTACGTGGTGGAACCCCAGGGCAAGGTCCAGGGACTGATATACCGACCCTTCATGGCTTGGGTCAGCTCACAATTCGGCTTCACCTGCCAACTGGTCGAACACACACCGCTTCGGGAATCCGCCCGAGCGGTGCACCCCGGGCAGGTCCTGATCGCTTCGGTGTCTCCTGAGATTCGCGACCCGAGCACCCACGAACCGCGTCGGGGAGGACACCTCGTGCTGGTTCATGCGGTCCGCGGCGGGATCGTGCGATTCCACAATCCGTCGGGCTACTCTTACAACGCGGAATCCGCATCGCTGCCCCTGCGCGTCTTCGAGCGGTTCCACGCAGGACGAGGAATCCTGGTCAGCGCCGGCCGGTGAGGCCAGGTGAACTGGCACCGCGCGTGTCGCCAACGGCGGCCACTCGGCGGGGTGCACGGAACCCACGATGAACCTTCCCGACGCGTTGCGTCGGGAAGGAACCCCTCGGCGGAGACCACCGCCTTCGACACGGTCCGCGGCCTGCACCACATGCTCAGTCCAGCCCCCGGCTCGGCTCGCACTCACCCCGACGATCGCTGAGCGGCGGGCAGTCGCCGCGCGACGCGGGGCTCGTCGGCAGCCGGGGCTGAGGGCGAGAACATCGACTTGATTCAGCACGATGGGGCTTCGCTGGCTTCGTGAGTCGTGTGAGAGGGGCACCTGCGTGGAAATGGTATTGCGCTACCAGGGGTGAGGAAGAGCGATGACGATCCCGATCCCTGGCAGACCACGATCCACCCGGGCACGGTGCGCCGGGTGCTCGCCTACTTTCGCCCGCACATCCGCACCGTGGCGCTCTTCGGTGTAGTCGCCACGATGGAGGCGCTTACCGTCGCCGCAACTCCCTTGCTGCTGAGGGAGCTCGTCGACAACGGCATCGTCAAGAACGACCGCGGGGTCGTGATCTTGATGGCATGCCTGGCCGCCCGCCTCGCCGTCCTCGCGCGGGCTGTCGCTGGTGTCCGCCTACATCTCCGGGCGGATCGGGCAGGTGATCACCTACGACCTGAGGGTTCAGGCGCTCGACCACGTCCGGCGGCTGCCGCTCGCGTTCTCACACGCACCCAGACAGGGGTGCTTGCCGGCCGGGCTGCACACCGAACTGATCACGGCGCAGCAGCAGTTCAGCGGTTTGCTGATGGCGGTGACCAGTGCGGTCATGGTCGCGGTGGTGCTGGCCGAGCTGTTCTACCTGTCTGGCTTGTCGGCGTCATCACGCTGGCGCTGGTTCCGATATTCATCGTGCCCTGGGTCCACCTGGGGAGGGTCATCCAGCGGCGCACCCGACGGCAGATGGACGAGAACACCGGCCCCGGCGGGCGGCTGCAGGAGCGGTTCAACGTGCGGGGGGCGATGCTCTCCAAGCTCTTCGGCCGTCCGGACGAGGAGGTGGCCGAATTCGCGGACCGTGCCGACAGGACCGGAAGATCGGTGTGAACCTTTCCGTCTGGGGCCGGATGGCCTTCGTGATGATGACGCTGATGGCCTCGCTCGCCACGGCTATCGTCTACGGGATCGGTGGCGGACTCGTATTCGACAGGGCCTTCCAGCTCGGCACGCTGATCGCCATCGCCACCCTGCTCGAGCGACTGTTCGGGCCGATCACCCAGCTGTCCGGGATGCAGCAGGTCGCGCAGACCGTCGTGGTGAGCTTCTCCCGGGTCTTCGAACTGCTCGATCTGAAGCCGCTGATCCAGGAATCCGCTCCCCGCCGTAGAGCCACCGGCCGGGGCGGCCGGAACCAGCTCCTGAGCCGCCGGGTGGTGACATATCGTCGGCATATCGAGAATCGCATACATCCTGGCAACACCCCACTCCATTGACTGATGACATGTCCTTCAACCCCGCCAGCGAAGCAATGCGACCTACAGCCGTGAAACCGGTGGTCATGCCGATCACCGCCGCCGAGCACATGGCGTTCGTACGGGCCCAGCGGTCGGTCAGCTTTCTGCAGACCCCGGCATGGGGCGGCGTCAAGACCGAGTGGCGCAGCGAGTCCCTCGGCTGGTTCGAGGGGCGGCGCCTGGTTGGTGCTGGGCTCGTACTGCACCGCCCAGTGCCAAGGCTCGACCGCTTCACGCTGGCGTATCTACCCGAGGGCCCGATCATCGACTGGAGCGGCGACATCGGTGCTTGGCTCGATCCGCTGGCGGCCTACCTCAAGGCCCACGGGGCGTTCGCGATCCGGCTCGGCCCGCCGGTGCGCACCCACACCTGGAGCGCCGCCCAGGTCAAGGAGGGCATCGCCGACCCGGGCCGCAAACGGCTCACCGACATCACCGGTCACTGGACCGACCCGGTCGGTGCCCGCGTGGCCAGCAGGCTCCGAGGCGCCGGCTGGCTGCCGCAGAGCCCGGAAGACGGGTTCGGGGTCGGGCACCCACAGTTCAAGTACGAGGTCCCGCTGGTGGGCAGGACCGAGGACGAACTGCTCAAGGGCATGAACCAGCAGTGGCGCCGCAACATCAAGAAGTCGACCAAGGAGGGAGTCGAGGTCACGGTCAGCGACGGCGGCCCGGAGGACCTCAAGGCGTTCCACGACCTCTACGTCCACACCGCCGAGCGCGACCACTTCACACCCCGGCCGCTGCGCTACTTCGAGACCATGTTCGCGGCGCTGAGTGCCGAGGATCCCGAGCGGATCAAGCTTTACCTGGCTCGCCACCAGGGCGACTTGGCCGCCGCCACGGTCATGGTCCGTGTCGGCGCCCACGCTGTGTACGCCTATGGCGCCTCCTCCACCGCGAAGCGCGAGGTGCGTGCCTCCAACGCCTGCCAGTGGGCGATGATCCGCGACTCGCTCGCGGCCGGCTGCGACGTCTACGACCTGCGTGGCATCACCCCCACCCTCGACGCCGACGACCCGCACGTCGGCCTTGTCCAGTTCAAGGTCGGCACCGGCGGTCAGGCGACGCGGTACGTCGGCGAGTGGGACCTGCCGCTGCGGCCGATGGTCTACCGGGCCTTCGACCTCTATATGAGGCGGCGCGGCCGCTGAACCGCACACCCGCGGCCGGGGACGCCGTCGGGACGCGCCCCGAGGGGAGCCTTGACCAGTCACATCGCTTGCGGCAAGGCGGCCGCGTATCCAGCGGACCGCCGCCGCCCGCCCCCGATCGCCGCCAGCGCGTCCAGCGCGGTGAGGCGGTGGTCAGCGCCGCCGCGGCCACAGCGAGGGGGAGTTCGCCGCGGCGGCCGACGCGTTGAGCGCCTGGCGCGCGCCCAGGAGCGGCAGCCCGAGGCAAGCCGAGGTGGCAGCGGTCCGCCACACCGGCACCATCACACTCATCGCTGACGAGCCAGGGTACGGACGATGACGACTGATCAGGTGCGGCGGTTACGACGACTCCCCGACCTGGATCGCTGCCCCAGGGCACATGGTGGCCGACTCGCGTACAGCGTCGTGAAGTTCGGAGGGCGGAGTGTCATCTTGGAGTTCGACCGTGCCGTCCTCGTCCCGCTGGTCGAAGACGTCGGGGGCGAGCATCACGCACTGGCCCGAGGCAACACGGCTGGGAACGTCGACCTTAACGCGCATCATGGTCCTTACCTGTTTCTCTGTGGAACGTCCACCTCACCGGCTACCACGCCGCCCACATGGGCCACAGGGCGTCGCCCTTACCTCGGTCAAACGCCTTCAAGATCAACTTTCCGAGGTCCTGGTCAAAGAGCTCACGGGCATCGAGGAGCGGGCAGTGCATGACGAGTACACGCACGCCCTGGAGCAACTCGTCGCAGCCAAAGCAGGCCAAGCAGAACCGGTCGCACCACCGGAAGCTCTGCAACCAGTGGTTGCGTTGATGGCTGGCTGGAAGAGAGCGTCCGGGCGGCGCAGACGAGGTCCTGACCGCCCGGGTGGTGCCGGTCAGGGCTTGGCAACCGCGTAGTCCGCCGCGCGATACGGGGGGGTATGAACGTGCAGTCCCCTTCCTTTCCGCTGCCGAACGCCTTCGAGCTACTGTGCGCGCAGTACGCGAAGCGGCTACCCGCCCAGTTGGAGGACCTGACCGGCCCCGCCCACGGCACGGTCGACCCGCCGCTGCACGTGGTGTGGTCGGGCCGCCGCTCGTACGGACTGGAGCAGCCGCGCTCTCGGGTGGGTCTATACCGCACCGTCCTGGCCGGCGCCAAGACCTGATCGACTTCCTGAACCGGGATCTGCTCATCGCGCAGTGGCCCGTGCTGCGCACGTTGATCAGCCGCCCAATCCGGGACGTGTGGGAAGCCACCTTCCCGGAGCTCACCTCCGCGAGCGCGGCGACAGCCGCGTGAAGCTGACAGATCTGCACCGCCGCCTCCTGGCCGACGTCCTCGCTATCGGCACCCCCTACCCGCTGGTGATCACCGGCGGGTACGCCGTCCAAGCCCACGGCCTGGTCGACCGGCGACGGGCCGGTTGCTTCGCCCCTCTTTTTTTTCGCGCGGATGTGGGAGGCATCCACGCAGACCCGGGTCCAGTCCAGTTCGCCAGCCGCGTGCAGCTTGGCGAGCAGGATGCGGTGCAGCCGGTCGGAGACGCCTGCGTCGTGTCACCGCCCGAGCCTGCGCCAACAGGTCTGCCCGGAACCGAATCTCAGCTCCAGCGGCAGGAGTTGCCAGGCTATGTCGTTGTGCAGGACGTACAGGATGCCTGCAGACACAGCCGGTCCGCCACCGGCCGTGGGCCCGGCGACTTCTCCGGCTATTGGCGGCAGCAGCGGCTCGATCAGCGCCCACAAGTCGTCGTCCACGATCCATGGCCGGGTGCTCACACCTCGCGAACGGGCTCAACGGCTTACACGTCACGGCTGACCAGCCACGCACAACAAGATCGTGTTACGAGCTCTTAGAGCCTTTCGATGCGGTGCCGCCAAGGCCCTGCCGTCGAACCAGGGCCTTGGTGCAGTCGGCGGCCTGGAAGAGCGCGGGAACACCGAGGAAGATCGGATCGTCTTCCCCGCCGCCCTCGACCCGGTGGTCTGGGGCACCGAGACGTCCATGAGCGCCGAGGCGTCCCCGCTGCGGACCGCTCCCGTGCGGCGGGACGAGAACGGCGGTTGTTCTCCTGGACGACCTCCACGTCCACCGACCCGACGACGTTGACGCCTCACACAAAAATTCGACCGGTGTGTGGCGGGAGGGATCCGGGATCCGGACCCGGTTCGAGGCCGGTTCCGCCGATGACGCCCGGGTGCCGAACGCCGCGGTTGAGCGGCCGCTCGTCCACGGGGGGGCGGGCCCCGTTCCGGGCAGTGATAGCTTGGAGCGCATCCGACCTACTGCGCCACGCAACCCGGGTCGGGGTGGCCGCGCCTCAACTCCCCTGCCGCCCACTGCCCTTCGACGGCCGTGGGGCCCGGCACGACGGTCGGGGCCACCAGGTTCTCCTCGCAAGGTTCCGCATCATGGATCCCGTCCTTGACAGGACCGCGCACACCTCCCCTTCGCACCTCAGCAGGTTCCCGACCCCGGATCGCCCGGCCCCCGCGGCCCGGGTGGCCGCGTTCGTCGCGCTGACCAAGCCGCGGATCATCGAGCTGCTGCTGGTGACCACCATCCCCGTGATGTTCCTGGCCGCCCGGGGCATCCCCGACCTGACGCTGGTGCTGGCCACCTGCGCCGGCGGCTACCTGTCCGCCGGCAGCGCCTGCGCGTTCAACATGTACCTCGACCGGGACATCGACGCGCGGATGGACCGCACCGCGGGCCGCCCCCTGGTCACCGGAGTGGTCTCCCCGCGCGAGTGCCTGATCTTCGCAAGCACGCTCGCCCTCGCCTCGGCCGGCTGGCTCTGGTTCCTGGTCAATCCGCTCTCGGCACTGCTCGCGTCCGGCGCGCTGCTCTTCTACACGGTGATCTACACCATGCTGCTCAAGAGGCGCACCTCGCAGAACATCGTCTGGGGCGGTCTCGCGGGTGGCATGCCGGTCCTGACCGGCTGGTCGGCCGTGACGGGCTCGGTGTCCTGGACGGCCGTGGCCCTGTGCCTGGTGGTCTTCTGCTGGACCCCGCCGCACTACTGGCCGCTGTCCATCAAGACCCGGGCCGACTACGAGCGCGTGGGTGTGCCGATGCTGCCGGTGGTGGCCGGCACCACCGTGGTGACCCGGCAAATCCTGCTGTACAGCTGGCTGATGGTCGCCCTGTCGCTCTCGCTGTGGCCTCTCGGCCGGGTGGGCTGGTTCTACACCTGCGCGGCGGTCGCGCTCGGCGGCTGCTGGCTTCGAGAGGCCCACGCGCTCCACGCCCGGGCCAAGGCCGGCCTCCGTGGCGCGAAGCTGAGGGAGATGCGTCTCTTCCACTGGTCGATCAGCTATATCTCCCTGCTGTTCACCGCCGTCGCGATCGATCCGTTCCTCCGCTGACCGGCCGGTGCCCGTGGTTCCGGGCATCGCGGCCCCCTCCCCTCTCCGCCACCGTCCCCTCCGGCCGTGGTCCGGGAGTTCCACCGCGTCGTGGCAGCCCCGAGACGAGCCAGAATGGAACGTTCCTTTCTGCTGAGGTTCAGGCATGGCGACTGGGGAGAACCAACGCCGGGAGCGCGGCGCGACGGCTGAGGAACGCCTCATCAGCGCGGCCGGCAGCGCCTTCATCGACCTGGGATACGACGTGTCGATGGCCGAGATCGCCCGCCGCGCGGGCATGGGGATGAGCGCGATCTACCGGCTCTACCCGAGCAAGAACGATCTCGTCACAGCGGTCCGCCTCGCGGGCATGTCCTTCATCACCGACCGGGCCCACCAGGCACTGGACGAGGAACCGGACGGCGCCCGGGCCCTGGAGCGCTTCCTGTTCGCCTGTCTCGAGGCCCGCGCCGGACACATGCTGCCGGTCCTGGGCAGGCGCCAGGCACCCACCCCGGGCCTGGACGCGGTCCGGGAGGAGATGCACCGGGCCATCGACGCCCTCGCCGAGCACGCGAAGGCGGGAGGCGCCCGGCGTGCGGAGATCACCGGAGCGGACCTGCTGCTGCTCCTGGACCACCTCAGCCCGTCCCTGCCGCTGGACCACCCCGAGGCCCTGCTGCTCCAGCGCCGTTACGCCCGCATGGTGCTCGACGCCCTGCGTACTCCCACCACGGCCGCACTCCCGGGGCCGGCGCCCGACTGGGACCTGATGAAGACCCTGTGGGACGGCCGACGGAACCAGGACCGAACGCGATCACCCAGGGGGAGTTACGGAAGACATCGACTTGCCCGAGACACTGCTCATCCGCGGCGGACTGCTGCTGACCATGGAGCCCGCCCACGGCACTCGCCGGGCCGACATCCTGGCCCGCGACGGAGTGATCACGGAGATCCGCCCCGGCATCGACGCCCCCGAGGGCGCACGGATCATCGAGGCCGGCGGCGCGATCGTCCTGCCCGGGTTCATCGACACCCACCGCCACATGTGGCAGGCAGCCCTCCGCGGCCTGGGCGCCGACCTGGCACTCGGGGGCTACTTCCCCCGCGTCGCCGGCCCTCGCTGCCCAGTTCACTCCCGACGACGTCCACCTGGGCAGGCCGCGCCGATCCCGGTGACGCTGGTCCACACGCCGATCGCGCGGGCCCGTTCCCGGCCGTCGGAGAAGGTGTTGACGATGATCGACAAGGAGACGGGGACGAGCATGGCCCCGCCCACGCCCTGGATCATGCGGCCGCCCACGAGCGCGCCCAGGGCCGGGGCCAGACCGGAGACGAGCGAGCCCGCGGTGAAGACGGCCAGCCCGGCCCGGAAGACGCACCGCCGCCCGATCCGGTCGGCGGTCGAGCCCGCGAGCGTCAGCAACGAGGCGACCACCACGCTGTACGAGGCGACGGCCCATTGCATGCCGGAGACGGACGCGTGCAGCTCTCGCTCCATCGAGGGCAGGGCGACGTTGAGCGCGGTGCTGTCGAGAACGACCATGAACATGCCCGTACAGCAGAGCGCCGGCACAAGCCGCCTGCTCCGGCGGCGGGGTTCCCGGACGGTACGAGGCACTTCCATCTCCCGACGCGGCCGTCGTCCTTGCCTGCCCCGGCGAGGCGGACCGATGTTCTCGGAGCGGCCGGAGGCCCGGGGGAAGCGACACGGCCGGTGTTCCGGCTCCGGCCGTCAGCGCTGCCCCCGCGGCGTCCGGGACATGGACGGCAGGGGCGCGTCGTGCGCGGAGGGCGCCGGTGGTTCGCGGAGGGCCAGTGCGGACAGTGCGGCGATCAGGCCGGCCGCTGCCATGACGGCCCAGGCGATCCGGTAGCGGTTCGCATCGTGTCCCCCGCCGGTGACGGCGATCAGGATCGCCACGCCGATCGCGCCGCCGATCTGCCTGCAGGCGTTGAGCACCCCGGTGCCGGTCGCGTACTCCTGCGCGGGCAGACCGCCGACCCCTCCGGCCAGAAACCCGGTCTGCGCGATCCCCGCCCCGGCACCGGTGAGGACCGTGCCGGCGAAGTACACCGGGAAGTAGCCGGTCCGTTCGGTCAGGAAGAAGAACCACAGGGCGCCGGCCGCGACGAAGAAGGTGCTGCCCAGTCCGGCCAGGCGGTGGGGTTCCAGCGACGCCCTTCCCGCGATCACGGCGGTGATCACCGCTGTCGCGGGCCCCGACGCGAAGCCGAGCCCGGCCGGAACCGGGTCCCACTCCCACACGTCCGTCAGGAACAGGCTGCAGCCCAGGAGCATGATCGAGAACCCGATGTAGAAGCACGTCATGCCCAGCGTCGCGACCGTGAAGGAGGGAGCCCGGAAGACCCGCAGATCGACCGCGGGTGCCACGTGGGTCAGGCAGCGGCGGAGAAACCAGACCAGCGCCAGAAGGCCCGTCGCGAGCACGGACCACAGCCATGGATCGGCAAGGCCCCACTCGGTGACGTAGGAAACGGCGGTCACCAGCGCGCCGACCCCTGTGACGAGCAGCGCCGACCCGAGAAGGTCCGGAACCCTGGTGCGCAGCGTGGCCGTCTCCTTCAGGTTCGCGGCGAGGACAAGGCCCGTGATCGCGATCGGCACATTGATCACAAAGATCCACCGCCAGTCGTACCGGGTCAGCACTCCGCCCAGGACGGGCCCGGCCGCCGCGGCCACCGAGCCGGTCGCGGCCCAGAGGGACACCATCCGCTTGTGCCGTTCTTGTGGGTAGGCCGACAGGAGCAGCGCCAGGCTCGTCGGTACGATCAGCGCGGCGCCGGCCCCTTGCGTGCCCCGCGCGACGATCAGCGTCCCCGCCTCGGGCGCGATCGCGGCCCCGAGCGAACCGCAGGCGAACACGAGCAGCCCGAGCCGGAACAGGCGCTTGCGCCCGAACCGGTCCGCGAGTCGCCCCGACGGGACGAGCAGCGCCGCGAACACCACTCCGTAGGCGTTCAGCACCCATGTCATCGCCTGTGGTGACGCGGACGGAAAGCTCGCGCTGATCGAGGAGAACGCCAGGTTCACCACGAACAGGTCCAGTGACGCCAGCACACTGGCAGCACCGATCGCCACGAGGGCCGAGAGGCCCCTGCCGTCCGAGCCCTTACTTGCTTGAGACAAGTCAGCCATGGCGGTTAGGCTAGGTATGCGACTTGCTTGAAGCAAGTCAGGTACCCGGTGATGAGAGATGATGCCGCCATGGCACTACGTTCCGACTGGTCCGACAGGCCGTGCCCGATCGCACGGGGCATCGACGCGCTCGGGGACCCCTGGGTACTCCTGGTGCTCCGCGAACTGCTCTCCGGGGCCAGGCGTTTCGACGAGATCCGCGAGCAGCTGGAGGTCGCCGACAACATCCTCGCCAAGCGGCTGGCCTACATGGTCGAGGCGGGGCTGGCCGAGCGCGAGCCGTACCGGGAGGGCAAACGGCCGCGGTACGAGTACATCCCGACCGCCGCGGCGGCCGACGCGCTGCCGATCCTGCACGCCTATGCGCTCTGGGCCGAGAAGCACACCCCGTCCGACAGCCCGACGCGACGCCTGGTGATCGTCTGCCGTGGCTGCGGAGAGGAGAGCAGCGAGGGCGGGACCTGCAGCGCGTGCGGCCGCAGGCTCACCACGGACACCGTGTCCTGGATCCGTCCGACCTCGCCCGACCGGCGGCCGAGGCACCTCGTCGACACCGGAGAAGACCGAGCAGCGGACCCGCGCCGCCGAGCGGAGCCGGCCACCTGAGCTGTGCCCGGCCGTGCGGGTCGCCGATGAGAGGAGACCGGGGGGATCGCCTGACGAAGGGCCGCCGGACGGCCTGCCCGGCCATCGCAACAGCCTTCGAAAGCCATGTCCGGATGGCTCCGGCTCCATGGGAATTCGGAACAATGCGCGACAGGCGTATATGTGATCCCCACTCGGTGGCCCTTCAACGACCCGCCCCGGGATTTCGCCTGCCGCGGACTCACCGAACGGCAAAAGGCTGACCAGCCCGTAAAGGAAGCCGGGCAGACGTCTGCGGGCTGCCCGTGCTTCCCTGCAGGCCGCTTTGTCATCCGGCTGTGAAAGGAGTGAGTGAACCGTGGCTCGGCCAACCTGCGGCCCTCGGAGCGGGTGAATGGCTGAACAGGGAGTACCGGACGCGAACAACGGGGCGGCAAAGGGCAGCGCCATGAGGCAGAAGGCATGGGCGCGGAGCATATGCGGTGCCCGAGGTCGGGGCGAGCGGCGCGACAAACGGCGGAGAACAGCCCTCCGGCCGCACCTGGCGCAAAGCCCTCCTTCTGCCGAAACGCTCCTGCTTGACACGCTGCCGACACCGGGCGGGACAGCGTACGGCTGACCTGCACGACTGAGGAGGCCGATCGTGCCGACGAAGGATAAGGAACTCGTCACCGACAAACTCGCCTACCCGTTAGGGCTGGCCATCAGTGCCGACAAGGCCATCGCCTATGTGTGCGCGGGGAACAACGACATCGTCAGGGTGAACCTCAAGGGTGCCCCCGACCCGAAATCCGTTGTGCAGGGCATCGGCACGGCCCACACCATCGCCCTGGACGGCCAAGGGCACGCCTACACCCCGGTGTTCGACGGTTCCGTCGTCTACAAGTCGGACCTCACGACCGGGAACAAGTCGGTTTTCATCAGCAACCTGCCGGGCTCCCGGGGAGTGGCGATGAGCCCGGCGAAGGACGCCGTGTACGTCCTGAGCGTCAGTGGGGTGCTGAGCCAGTTCGACACCTCCGGCAAGCTGGTCAAGACTTTCGACAAGGCCACCGGCGGCCAGTACCACAGCGTGACGGTCGGGATCGAGGGGTTCGCCTACGTGGTGAAGGAGTACCACGAGATCGTGCGGATCGACCTCTCCAACGACACCCGCACCACCCTCGCGGACGGCTTCTCCACCCTCTACGACCTTGCCCTGGACGGCGGCGGATCGCTCTACGCCCCGGACGCGGACACCGGAGTGCTGTGGAGGATCACCCTGAAGACCGGGGCCAAGGAGAAGGCCGCCGAAGGGCTCGGAACCACCCATGGCATGGCGACGGACGGCAACGACGCCTACGTCACCGACGAGGGCGGCAAACTCTACCGGGTACCGGGATCCATCAAGCCGCTCCCGCCCGCCGAGATTCCGGCGACGCTGACCGGCCCGCAGCAGGCCGCCACGGGAAGCCCGGTGGAGTTCACGGCCACGGTCGAGAACAAGGGGCCGAACCCCGCGAACGACGTCACGCTCAAGGGCGCGTTCGACGCTCACATCAAGAACGTCGAGATCGCCTCCGTCACCCCCCACGGCGGCGCCACCTACGGGACGGCCAAGCAGGGCAACTCCTTCGAGCAGCCGCTGAAGCTGCCGGTGAACAGCGGCGCCGAAATCAAGATCACCGGTACGACGGACGCCCAGTACGAGGGCAACGTCACCGACACCGTCAGCGTCGTGACGGTGGGCGTGATCAACACGTCCAAGACACCGACCGCCAAGGTCGTCACGTCGGTTCAGAAGATCCTGGCGCCTCCGGCCATCACCGAGCCGAAGGACGGAGCGGTGCTCACCGATCCGCGCCAGCCGGTCAAGGGCACGGTCGCCGAGGCCGACCAGGTCACCCTCACCGACCGTGGCAAGGACCTCGGTCCCGCCCATCTCACCGGCACGACGTGGTCGTACACCCCCGGCCAGGACTGGGCCGTCGGTTCGCATGAGATCAAGGCCGTGGCGCACAAGGGCGGCCGGGTATCGGCCGCGGCCACCCTCCACTTCACGGCTCCCGACCCGAACCTCGTGGTGACCCAGAAGCTGCTCGGCCACTGGCAGAAGAGCAGCGGCCACTACATCTACTCGTTCGAGCTGACCATCGCCGCCTCGAAGCACCGGATCGACAAGGGGTGGACCGTCAGCTTCGCCGTGGACAAGGGCGTCATCCTGGATCCGGACTGGGCCAAGGGCTTCACCTGGCACATCGCGAAGGACGGCTCCGACGGCACGGTCGTCATCCAGAACGTCGATCTCACCAAGACCATCGACCCGGGCACACCCCTGAACATCGACATCCAGCTCCTGTGCCCGGGCCAGAGCACCTCCTACGAGAACCTCCGCAACCTGACCGGTCACGAAGGCCTGTGACCGTCGCTCCATCGGCCGACGCGTGACACCTCACGTCACGGACGAGCGGACATCGGAACAGAGCTCACCCCCGGCGGAACGGCACGGCCGCAGTGCCCTGGCGCCCTGCGCCGTGCCGGCCCCACCGGGCGCCCCCGGCCCCGGCACCGGCCACGGCTGCCGCCGGTTTCCCGCCCACCCCCGGATCCTTGAACAGGGAGTACCCATGGACGTGTTCCTGCACCTCTGCAACCAGTGGGTGGACACCAACACCAAGAAGTCCACGCTCGTCTCCTACAGGGAGAAGCTGATCCCCGAAGGGACCCCCGAAGGGCCCCCCGAACTCCGCGGCGCACAGGGCTCCTCGGACCGCGACGGCGGGATCACCTGGGAGGAATACCTGGTGACGGATCCCGGGCACAACCTGTCCTACGCACATCACATGACGAACAACTGTCTCCTCGAGATCCCTTCGGGCAAGCTCCTCGACGACATCCACTGCCGGAGCGCGACGTACTGTGCCACGGACCAGCAACTGTACGTCGGGGCAAGTGACAAGGGGCAGGTGGTCGTCTACGGCCCGCCGGTGAACGGCACCCGCAGGGGCCGCAAGACCGGCAAGGAATACACCTTCGCCGGCGACTGGACGGAGGGGGTCATCGATGTCGCCGTGGCGCAGGAAGCAGGGGGCGGTCTGCATCTGTACGCGCTCTCGGGGCACACGAACGCCCGCGGGAAGCGCCTGCTGTACTCCGGCGCGCTGGCGCCCCACGCGCGGGACGGAGTGATCAACCCGACCTTCGAGGTGCCTCCCGAGGTCAACTACGTGGTCGTGGACCCCACGAACCAGTACGTCTTCCTCGCGGGCAGCCACACACTGATGCGCCTCGACCGCGACAGCACGAAGGGGGAGCTCGTCAACTTCATGGGCCGGGGTGCGCTCATGTCCCCGCCGGTCTTCAGCGTTCAGGGCGAGACGGTCTACTGCTGCACGCTGGAGGCCGATCTCAACGAAGGGACGATGTTCGGCATCGCGTACCGGACCACCGATCCGGCGAGCCGGACCGATCTGCAGTTGCAGGTCGACTGCTTCTGCTCAAGCCTCAGCGTCGATCCCCAGACCCAGGACCTGTACCTCGTGTGGCCCCGGTATCTCAATCCGCCCACGGTGGGGGTCGTGGGCTTCACCCTGCCCGGCATGAAGCAGGTGGGGGGCTTCCTGGCCAAGATCCAGAACCCGGGTGACCTCTGGACTCTCACCGGGAACCTCCGGCTGGTCCGGGGCACGGACGCGACCGGCTCGTAAGCCACTGCCCGGACACCGTCACTGGCCGAGGGGAGGCGGGCCGCGTGAGCGAGGACGTGTGGGACGAACTGCCCGTGGAGCTGGTTCCCAAATTGACTTCAGCTTCGCTGCGGCTGGAACTCGCCGCCGGCAAGGGCGGGTTCGCGATGGGGATCATCCTGTCCGGAACGGCGGACACGTGGAACTGGCAGGTGGGAGCGGCCTCTGCCGACGACGGTACCGGCCGTACCACCCTGGTGGCCGCCTCGGTCGATCCACAGGTGACACTGGCGCAGCTGCCGGTCGTGGGCCCGCGGCTGCCCGCGCATGCCGGAACGTTGTCACGGCTGTCCCTGCTGGTGCGCTCCGGCGGGACAGCGCCGGGCGCCGAGCTGACACGGCGTCTCCAGGAGCTCTTGACCGGCGTGCGGGGACCCGTCGTGCGGCTGAGCCCGGAGGTCGTCGCACACCGGGCAGTGCTCGGTGTCGAGGCCACGGTCGCGAGCGGCGAGGTGCCGGTGTGGCTCGGCCTGGGCGGCGGGAAGGCCGGCCTGCCGGGCCCGGAACCGGTCGGCCGTCCCGGCACGGAGGCCACGCATCCGCCGCCCGACGGGCGGACGGGTACGGGCATCGCGGTGTGGGCCGATGTGAACCGGGCGCTGGGCCCGTTGCAGCTCCACCGGGTCGGGGTGTCCTACAGCACCGCGGGCAAGCGGCTGATGGTGCTGGTGGACGCTTCCCTGGGCGCGATGGGCCTCGTCTTCGACGCCGTCGGGCTGGGGCTGGGGGTGGCGCTGGACGGCTCGTTCGCCGTGTCGGGCACCCTGGACGGACTGGGGCTGACCTTCGAGGCCGGGCCGGTGCGGGTGGCGGGTGCGCTGGTGCGCGACTCCAGCCCGCCCGATCCGCTGACGCTGCTGATCGGTGGCATGCTGACGGTCACGACGCCGAGGATCGGGTTCCTGGCCGCCGGGATGTACGGGCAGTTGCGGGACGGCCGTGCGTCGGTGTTCGTCATCGGCTCCGTCACCGGCCTGCACGTGCCCCTCGGACCCGTGGAACTGACGGGTCTGCTGGGGGGCTTCGGATACAACTCGAGCCTCGCCCTTCCTGCCACACCACAGGAGGTGGACCGCTGCCCGCTGGTCGCCGGGATCGGCGACGAATCGGTGCTGCCGGTGCACCAGGGCGCGGCCGCGGCGCTGAAGAAGCTCCAAGCGCTCATCATCCCGGCGGGGGACCATGTGTGGGTGGCCGCGGGGGCGCAGTTCACGGTCTTCGAACTCGTGGAGGCCGCGGTCGTGGTGGCCATGGAGATCAGCCCGGGGGATCTCACGATCGCCGTCCTGGGTACGGCACGCGTCCGGTTCCCCCGGAACGACTCGCCCTACGTGTCCCTGATGCTCGGCCTCAGCGCGGTCTACCGCTACTCCACCGGTGAGCTGTCCCTGCAAGGGGCACTGGATCCGGCGCAGTCCTATCTCGTCAGCCGGGACTGCCGGGTCCAGGGCGGATTCGCGCTGTGCACCTGGGTGCCGCCGTCGGGCCGGGCCGGCGACTTCGTCATCACCTTCGGCGGCTACCACCCGGGATACCGGCCCCCGTCCCACTATCCGCAGGCCGTGGACCGCATCGGTGTGGTGTGGCAGCCCAGCAGTGCGGTGGTCGTCCGGGGCGAGGCGTACGCGGCGGTCACCCCTTCCATGCTGCAGGTCGGTGGCGCCCTGCGGGTCGAGTACAACTCCGACGTGGTGTCCGCCTGGCTGCGGGCCGAGATGAACGCCACCGTGCAGTGGGAACCGTTCCGCTTCGAGGTGATGATCAGCGTCCACGTGGGAGTGGAGATCCGGTTCCTCGGCACGCACCGCCTGGAGCTGGGCGTCGACCTGACCTTGTGGGGCCCGCCCACCGGCGGGGTGGCGCGGCTGGAACTGCCCGTGGTGCCGGACCTCTGGATCCGCTTCGGCCCCGGCCGCCCGAGTGATGCCGCCGCTCTGTCCTGGGACGAGTTCCGGGGCCGGGTGCTCGGCAGCCGCTCCCTGGAGGCCGCGGTGGCCGGCGGGCTGCTCCCGGAACAACAGCAACAGGGCCCCGGGTCCGGGCAGCCGCAGAAAGTGACGCTGCAGAAGCTCACGCTGTCGGTACGGACTCCCGTCCCGTGTACCCGGCTGCGCGTCGAGGGCACGCAGAGCACGTACAAGGACATCACGGGAAGTGCGACAGCCACGGTCCCCGTGCGTCCGATGAGCCGCGCCGCCGTGACGACCCACTGCGCCCTGACCATGAGCGCCAAGGGGGCGGGCACCACCGTCGACCTGCGGACGTGGGACGTGAGCGGGACCGAGGACAACGTACCGGCCGCAGTCTGGGGCCCGCCCCTGGCCCCGGGGACCAAACCCCCGGTGGCCCCCGGCGAGGAACTGCTCACGGGGCAGGTGACCGGAGCCCTGCTCGAAGCCCCCACACCCACCTGCCCCGACCCGTACATCGGCCCGATCCCCGCCGGCCGCCTGGAGGACGAGCACGGGCCGAACGGCGTCCTGCCGGAGCAGGGCGAGCCGCCCTTCGGGGAGGTGCCGGTTGCCGGCACACGCCGGAAGGTCGCCGACACCATCGACACCGAGGGCACCGCACAGGCCCGCGACCGGCTGTACGAGCGGTGGAAGGAGCTCGGCCTGGCACCCGGTGACCCGGGCGCACCGCCCCTGGATCCCCTGGACGGATACACCCGTCGGCTCTGGTCGTTCCTCACCGACGATCCCCTGCTCGTTCCCTCACCCGGCAGGCAGTGATGTCCCCTTCCCCCGGCAGGCAGTGATGTCCTCTTCCCCCCTCACTCTTCGGCTCTCGCCGTCCCAGCTGCAAGTGATCCTCGTGGGCCAGGACCGGCCCGCCCTGGGCGCGGGCACCTACACCCTCACCGCCACCCAGGAGGTCCGGGCCGGCAGCGAGACGCTCGGCACGCTCTCGGACAACGCCGAATTCACCGTCAGCGCCCCCCGCTTCGCCCTGGAGCCGTCCGACGTCACCGCCGTCAACCCGCCGCCGGGTGCCGACGGAGGCTGTTCCCTGACCCTGCCCCACGTCGTCCTCACCCACAGTGAGCTGCCGTGGGCCCGTACCGTCACCGAGGCCGGGGTCCCGTGGATGGCCCTGGTGGTGCTCACCGGCGCCGACGTCCTCACGGAACCGGCCACCGGGGAGGCGGTACGCGCCGGGACGGTCCAGGACCTGCTCACCCCGCCGGCCGGTGTCCTGGGCCCGGCTCTGGACGCGCCGCACGACGAGGCGAAACTCCCCTGCCAGTACGTGGACCTCACCATCGGGGCCGCCACCGATGTCCTGCCCCACCTGGAGGAGCTGCGCTGGCTCGCCCACGTCCGGGACGTCTCCCTGGACCTGCGGGCACGGTCGGGCAAGGACGAGTTCGCCCCCGGCAGGCGCGCCGTCGTCACCGCCAACCGCTTCCCCCGTATCCCGAAGACCCTTTACACCGCCGTCCTCGTCTCCGTGGAGGGCCACACCGGCTACACCTACCTCGGCGGGCAGAAGGCCGTACCTCCGGCGACCCGGGCGGTCCGCATGGCGGTTCTCCGGTCCTGGAGCTTCACCACCGGCGCGAGCGGGACCGAGCCGGACTTCCACGCCCTGGCCCGTGAACTCGCCGACGCCACCCGGCAGGAGAACCGGCTGCGCCTGGCCGCCACCGGCTGCGGAAAGGCGGACGGCGACCTCCGTACCCGGCTGGAGGGCGGACACGTTCCGGTCTCCTACCAGCTGCCCACGGGTGAATGGACCCCGGCGTGGTACCGGGGCCCCTTCACGGCCCGCCCGGCCCGCCCCCTGCCCGAGAGCCGCAATCCGCCGTCCGGCGCGGACGCGGCGCTGATCTACCTGGAGCGGGAAGGGATCTGGGACGTCGGCTATGCCTGCGCCCACACCTTCGGCCGGCTTCTCGCCGCCTCCGACCCCGCCCTGCTGAAGGCCTTGCGGGACTATCGCTCCGACGCGCTGGTTGTTGCCCAGCGCACCCATCGGCTCTCCTCACGGCCGGCCGGGCCGGACACCCCACCCGACGCCCGGACCCGTTTCCAGGCCCTGGTCGGCGACCAGTTGGCGCGGGAGATCGATGACGGTCTCCGCACCAGGGACACCCCTCCGCCCGGTGCGCCGGACCCCATCCGACCCCCGGACACGGCACGCCTGGCCGAGGCGCGCGGCGCCGGGTCACTGGCACGAGCCGTGGACGGCCTTCTCGAAGGGGAAGGCGGCGGCCGGGATCCCGGGGCCGTGGCGCTCACCGCCGCCCTGCGGCAGGTCGCCGCCCGCCACGCGCCGCTGTTCGCCCTTGCGCAAGGCCCGGCGGTCCAATGGCTGTTGCGGGTCCCCTTCGACCATCTGGTACCGCACGCGGCGATGCTCCCGGAGCGCGGCGCCCGGTTCTTCCACGTCGACGCGCAGTGGATGAGCGCGCTGTTCGCCGGTGTCCGCGCCACGGGTGCGGCCAGCCGCCTGGACACCCACCTCGCCGATCTGCTGGGACAGCGGGTGGACGAGATCTCCGATCCCCGGCTGCCGGTCTTCGGCGGTCTGGTCCGCTCCCCGCTGGTGCGCCATTGGCCCGACCTGATCGTGAACGCGTACTCCTCCACAGCCTCCGCCACGGCGAAGGACAAGCCGACGCCCACGTACGTCGCCCGCCCCCTGCCGGATGTGCTGCTGATGCTCTGGGACGTCCAGCCGGCACGAGTGGTTCTGCGCGAGCCGTCCCACGGGCTGAGCATGGGCATCGACACCACGGACGGCGGCGGCGCGTTGAATCTGCGGGCCCCGGCCGGGACCGGGACCGGCTGTCCCCTGGGCCGGCAGGCGACGGGGCTCAACGCCTGTGTACGCGGCTCCACCGGCCGCGCCGCGGAAGTCCTCACCGTCGCCGAGGGTGCCCACCCGCTGACCGGCGCCGTCGAGAACGCCCTGCGCGAGGCCCTGGGCGATCCGTCCTACCGGCTGACCCCGGCGGGCCTGGCCCTGCAACTGCTCAACTCCGCCGGATGTCTGGAACTGGACATCCCCTGACCCCCTTCCGCCGCTGCACCTGCCGGGCCCGTCGGCCACCGAGGTGCGTACCCGAAGGACCTGACCGGTGAATGGCCCTCCTCCCGTCGTCGTTCCCCTGGCCGTCGATGCCCTGTCCGTTCCCCGAGTGGTCGCCAACGAGGCTTTCTGGAGGCTTCCGTTGGCGTTCCCGAGCCGCTACCGGGACCCCGAGCCGTTCCCCCTGGACTTCACCCAGGGTTTCGGCACCCAGGCCAAGCAGCAGGGCGTGTATCTGCACTGGCACCTGCCCGCCGCCCTGGGAAGGGGCCGGGCCGATCTCTCGGCCGGACGCGCCGCCCCCCTGTGGTATCCGCCCGTGCCCAACCGGTGGCTCGTCCTGCGCCACTTCCGTCCCGACGGGACCCCCGCCGGCGCCGCTCCGCAGACGACGGGATGGCTGGTGTACAGCGACTACTGCTCCGACCGGAACAAGGCCAAGGGCGGCGGCACTTCGCGGGTCGCCAAGGACCGGTGGATGGGGCGCAGCGTCTCCCTGGACGGCACCGTGTGGAGTGAGCAGACGGGGCCGTGGTGCAGCCCCCTGACGGCTCTCGGGCCCGGGCTGCCGTCCTTCGCCGCGTTCCAGCCCTACTGCGAGGACGTGTTCTCCTTCCACGATCCCCTCACCGACAGCGGAGGAACGCCGGCGGCTCTGGGCAGGGGCAACCTCGGCTACCTCCTCGCCGGCTGGCACACCGCCCCGGCCGACGACCCGCTCGACACGCACCAGGTCGATCGGCTGCTGGACTTCTTCGGCGACCCCCGCACCACCGCGGAGGAACGGGCCCGGCACGCCCTGAACCGACTGGGCTGGCACCTGGCCGATCCCCCGCCCCTCACCGGAGGCGAGCGCTCGGTGTACGCGGGCACCGTCCTCGGTCTGTTCTGGGACAAGGACGCCGATCGGCCGCCGCGTTCGCGCAAGCCCGACGGGCATCAGGACGTCAAGCTCGCCGTGGGCCACGACATGGCCGACGCGATGGCCGCCCTCGTCCGCGACTCCCTCCCCGCTCCAGGGCTCGGGGACGCCACCGCCGGTCGCCCTGACGGAGACGCCACCGCCGATCACCCTGACGCGGACGTCACCGCCGGTCACCCCGACAACACCGCCACAGTGCCGTTCCACGCCTTCCACACCGGTCACCTGTCCACGCTCGACCGTGCCGTCGACGAACACCACGAGGCCGAGCTCCTGCGAGCGGCCACTCATGAGAACTGGTTCGCGCCCACCCCACGCGGCACCCGCTGGAAGGTCACACGCGTCCAGGACGCCTCCCCTCCTCGCCTCGACGAGGCCCCCTCACCCGAGCGGGACGAGGACCTGGTGACCCGGCTGGCCGGCCTCAACACCGCCCAGCACGCCCTGGACGTCCAGCAGTGCGTCATCACCTCCCTGCTGCGGCACACCGCCGAACTGTGGTGGCTCCACGGCCTGTACGCCGAGGCCCGCGACAAGCCCGTCTTCGACGACGCGCGCTGCGCGGAGGCCATCGACCCGGAGCGGTCCGGCCCCGCCCAGGACCTGCGCGCCGCCGTCGCCACCGCCGCCGGTCTGCGTGGGGCCGTCGACCGGGCCAGGGTGGCCGTCGAAGCGGTCCTCCCGAAGGGGTACACGCTCACCGGCGGCGCGGCCGCGCCGTTCCACGAGCCCGCCGATCCCACGCTCCTGATCCGGGGGGCGGGTACGCCGCTCAGTGACTCCCTCGGCAAGAACGCGGCCCTGCCCTGCCGGGCCCCGCTCGCCCTGCTCACCACCGCCTCGGTCCGGGCCCAGGGATCCTCTCCCGGCTTCACCGCCACCGCCCCCGCACCACCACCGCTCCCGCCGCAGTGGGACAAGGCCACGGACGGTCTGCCGGAGCCGGTCCGTTCGGCACTGAAGGGCCTCGCCGGCGAACTGTACGTCCTGCACGCCATCGTCCATCACCTCCAGCAGACCGACGAGGCGCGGCTGAAGCGCGGCACCCGGCTGTCGGACAGCGACCGCGTCGCCTCGCCGCCCAAGGAGCGCTGGCCGGTCACCGATGTCGTCTGGGAGCAGCCCTGGCGGCCCCTGACCCTGGCCTGGCAGGCCGAGTGCCACACCCTGCCGTTCGACGGCCCGGGGCCGGTGTGGGACTTCGACGGCAGCCGCAGGCACCTGCACGGTGTCACGGCCGCCACCGGTCACTTCCAGTTCCAGGGGCGCAGCCTGATCAGTGCCGTCCCCGTCACGACGCTCCAGCGCCGTATCGATGCCCACCTGGACACCTATCCCGACCGTCCCGGCCCCGACTTCGAGGAGTTCCGCCGGCTCGCCGGCACCTGGAACCTCGCCTCGCAGCGGCTGACCGGGCTGCGTGCCGCCCTCGCCCGCCGCTGCCCCGCGTCGACCACAGCCGGCCCGCCCGCGTGGCTCGCACCGTTGCCCCCGACCGCCCCGGATCCGGGCTCGGGCGCGTATCAGCCGGTGCCGGCGGTCCATTTCCGGCTCCGGCGGCTGAACATCGTCGACTCCTTCGGGCGCGGCGTCCTCGTCGTCGACGAAGGCAACGAGCACAACTACCGCACGCACCGCGCCGACAGCGTGACCCCCGACCACCCTGTCCTGGGCCAGGAGCGGGACGCCTACCGGTACGTCGAGCTCGGCCCCCGGCTCGGCCTGCCGGCGGCCCTGTGCCTGACCCCGCTGTCCCGCACCGCCACCACGACCGGCCTGGACAAGGTCGTCGACACCGACAGCGACCCGTACCTGACACAGGACACCCCGGTCGCCGGATGGCTCGTCGTCCGCCGTACCGGAACCGGCCAACACCCCAGCGCGCACTGGGCCCTGGCGGTCTACGGCCCGGAGGGCCGCGCCCTGGGCGAGGTGCGCCGTCTCGCCGGGCCCGCCGCCGACGGCAGCCGGGACGCCGTCACCTGGCTCCCGTTGCCCGACTCGCCTTGCCCCACACCCCGTTCCCTGCGGGAGGCCGCCTTCGCCGCCACCCACCCCGCGCTCGCGGGGTTCCTCGCCGCCCTCGTCGACGAGGATCCCGACGCCATCGCCGCCGGGACCGCCCCCGGTACGGACCGCCCCGCCCGCCTCGACGATCTGGCCTCCAGCGTCGACACCGCCCTGATGGCCACCGCCCATCACGCGGGCACCGCCGCGATCGGGGCCGGTCTGGCGGCCGGACGGGCCCTCGCCCTGGTCAGGCTGCGCCTGCACCTCGAACTCGACGGCACCCCGCTCACCGACCCCCACTGGAACAGCGTCTTCGACTCCATCGACACGACCGACCCCCACTACCGGGACCGCCGCTGGCCGGTACGGCTGGGCACCGGAGGCGACCGCACCGACGGCCTCGTCGGCTACTACACCGGCCCGGCGGACCGGCCCGGCGACACCGACTACGCGACCTTCCACGCCGTCCACTCCCCGCACTCACCCGCAGGCCACTACACCACCCCCATCCTCGACGGCAGCGACCTCGCCGTTCCGGCCCGCCCCGCCGCCACGACGGTCGACCCGCACGACGCGGCCTACTTCACCGCCCTGCTCGACCCCCGTGTCTCCCTGTCCGCCCACACCGACATCCAGCCCGTCCTGCGCTGGTCCCTGCCCCCGGCCACCGTGGAGGAACACCTCGCCCGGCTCACCCTCGCCGTCCCCCTCGGACCCGTCCTCGCCCGGACCCTGCCGGCTTCGACGGGCCCCACCACCGTGCCCGGGCCGCCCCGGCTGACCCTTCCCACCCCCGACGCCACCGGGGACTGGGGTTTCGCCACCCCCGCCCGCCCCACACCTGACGTACCGGATCCGAACGGCTGGGACCACTACGCCCTGGCGGCAGGCACGTTCGAGGCCCGCCTGGAACCGGCCACCCCTGACGCCCGCAGCGGCTACCTCACCCTCGGCTCCCGCCCCGCGCCGCCCCCCGAGCAACCGGAGACCGACCGATGACCCACGAGGCCCCCCAAGTCCGCGTCCACCCGCGCGTTCTGCGGTACACACCCACCGGGGAGATCACCACCACCCTTCGCGTCACCATCGGCACCCACGGGCCCGACGCCGTCGTGAACGGCGTCCACCTCACCCTCCCGCCCGGGCCGTCCACGACACCGGCGGACGCGACCGCCCCCGGCTGGACCGTACGCGGGACCGCACCGGGCACCTGGCACGCGCAGCCCGCCGAACCACCACCCGCCGGTGCGCCGTTCGACCTGGACCTGACCGGGCTGCGCACCAGCCCCCGCACCGGCCCGGTCGACCTGGCCGTCGGTGTCGCCCTCGACGACGGCGAACACCTCACCACGCACCGGCTGTTCCAACAGGACGAACTGTTCGCCATCACCCGGCTCGCACCCACCAAGTCCCATGTGGAGTACCACGGTTCGGCCGACCTGACCTGGAAGGGACCCGACGGCAAGCCTTTCTACACCCTGTGGCGCTCCGACGAGGAACCGTCCACCGGCCACCCCATCACCGTCGACGACCAGGGCGGCGCCTGCCGGTATACCGTCCACGACCTCACGCGCGACATCACCGCCTTCCTCCTCGTCGTCAACGGCCGCGATCACCAGGAGGACCGCGCGGTCACCTACGTGATCGCCACCAAGGGGGACGTACTCGCCGGCGCCCTCTCCGTCGACGGCACCGCACGACTGCTGCACGCCCCGCAGGAGGTCCCGGACATCCCCGGCACCTACCGGGCGGACACGGACGGCTTCCTGTCCGCCACCGTCACCACCGGCTCCTCGTCGTCCACCGCCACCCTGACCCTCACCATCGCTCCCCAGGGGGCCGACGCCCAGCCCACCATCCGACGCTCCGTCACCGCCACCCTGGCCGGCAGGCCCGTCACCGCCCAGCTCCCCCTGCCCGCCGGATCTCTTCTCACCCTGCGCTGCGACGGCGCCCAACCCATCGCCACCGCCACCTGGTTCCCGCTCGGCGGCGGGAACCTCGGCAAGGCCGGATCGTAGCGACCGCGAACGCGGAGAAAAGTGGCCACCATGTCCGGATCCAACAACACGCTGCTGTCCTACACCCTCACACCCGGCCATCTCGGCGCCACCGAACAGGACGCCGTCCTCACTCTCACCGCGACGAACCGCACCGGCACGGACGTCTCCTGTTCACGCATCACCCTGCTCGTACCCCAGGGCAAGGGGGCGGAACAGCTCACCACTCAGCACAGCGACGACATCACCCTCGCCGTCGAGCCCGACTGGCAGCCCTGCCATGGCGACCTGACCCATCCCGACCGCCTGGAACTGGGAATGGAGTACGCCGGCGGAACCGTGATCCCCGACAACGGCGAAGCGGCCTTCCGCCTCAGCGGTCTGACCGTGAACGGGGACATCGGAACGGTCACCCTCACCGTCCGCGAGGAGGGCGACGAGACCACCCGCACCACGCTGTTGCCCCTCGACAAGAATCCCCCCGGCTTCGTCTTCCGGGACTTCAGGCCCGACCCCTACATGGTCGACCCGGACCACCCCGAGGCCATCCTCACCTGGACGGCCCAGGAACCCCCCGCGACCACGGTCACCTACCTGCTCGACTACGGCGCCGCACGGCCCAAGGAAGTCACGGACACCAGCTTCCTCTTCCGTCCCTTCAAGGACACCGTCTGCGTCCTGACGGCGACCCTCCGACCGGAGAAGGGACCGACCACCCGAGCCGCCCTGAGCACCCTCGTGCTCCTGGCCCGGCCCGCCGTCGACGCCGTGAAACTCACCGCGAGCGGCTCCGTCCGCCTCCTCAACCGCCCCCGGACCGGCGGAGGCCCCCTGGCCGGCCACACCACCCTGGACTGGCGGGCCCACCTCATCCACGGGAACCCGTACACCGCCGACACCGACGGGCTGCTGCTGGCGACCGCACTCACCCAGGGCGGTTCCCCCACCTTGACGGTACGGCTCACCCTCACCGCCGGCGGCACCGATCACCCCCTCACCATGACGGCCGGCCATCATCCCGAGACGCTGACCCTGCCCGTCCCCGCCCACAGCACCGTCACCATCACCACATTCGCCGGCGCCGAACCACCCACCGACCCCTGGTACTTGCTCGTTCTGGACTGGCGCCCGCTCGGCCGCGGCCACTTGCGGCCGAGCGGCACCGCCCAGGTCCACCGATGAACCCGCCCCGGCGATCACCGGGCCCCGGGTTCTGCGCCCTCCAGGAACTTCGGTACCGCCTTCACGGTGAGGATCAGCTGCGAGCCCTTCCTCGTCACCACGTAGGCCGTCTCCTGCTTCCCGTCCGCACCGGCGTACAGCCGCATCACCCGCCGGCCGTCCACCCTGTCCCATCCCAGGAACGCCGCTGTCACCGCCGTGTCCAGCGGACCGACCGTCATCTTCGCGTCCACCGTCGCATCGACCGGGTTCCACGCGCAGTACCCGGACTTGCCTCCGCCGGTTCCGAACAACAGAACCAGGCCCGCGTCGGGGAACTCGCAGCACGCTGTCACCGTGAAGCCGGCCGGCAACGGGGGAACATCCGACAGCTTCGGCTTCTGCATCCCGTCCAGGTGGTTCCAACTGACCTTCCGGTACGTCCCGTCCGCCGACATCACCGCGTGGAAGGTGTAGTCCAGCCTCGGGTCCTGCTCATCCCGGCTGAAGACGCCCGAGGGTCCGTCCTTGCCGAGCGTTCCCACGAGCTTGGGCCACAGAGTGGTGTAAGGGGCTGGTGCGTCCTTGAACGGATAGCGGTACCGGTTGCCCTTGTTACACCATTCCTCGATCGGTCGGCCGTCGTCGTCCTGCAAGATCCTCCGCACCAGAGAGCCGTAGAACACATAGACCAATGGCTCCCCGTCAGGCCCCTCGCCGGCCGTCATGGCCGTGGGTGCTTCCTTCATCGTTCCCCCTCAAGTCTCCGGTCACGCCGTACTGCGGAGCACGCGAAGCAAATCCCTCATTACCCCCAACGGCTTTCCGGGCTCCCCTGTCCGGCAGGAATTCGGCCGCAAGCTCTCCCTGCCCGACAGCAGCATCCCCGAACGCGCAGGATCTGGCCAGGGTGCCTGACTCCAGCCGGGCCGCCAGACCCACGCCTTCCCACCCGTCACATGGAGGATCTCGTGGCAGTCGACGCAAATCTCAAGATCTCCAGCAGCCCCAAACATCCATTCCTCAATGACGTCGCAAAACGCAACTGGGACGCACTGCAAACGATCGACAACAATGGCGTGGAGATGGCACGGCACCATACCATTCCCAAGAACAAGCTCAAGGAATTCTGGAACTCTCTGATCGAGAGGGAGTACAACGATCACGGCTCAGAGCTTCGAAAGTTGCTGTGCGATCTGGTCAAGACAGTGGTCGCCAACATGGCTGGTTACCACATGAGCCAGGCGGTTCTCAAGCCGATCGGAGCTTTCGTCACAAAATTCTGCAGCGCTACAGAATTTCATCAGTCGGACGCCGAAGGGACGCCAGTACCCAACGGTTTCGCCAACCTCGGCAGGGTGTACTCCTGGCTGCCCGGGAATCTCTTCGAAGGGCCCAGCGGCAAGCATCGCAGGGACGATCCCAAGGAGGGATTCGAAGTAGAATGCGAACCCATCATCGGCAACGAGTTCGGTAAACGGGCGGAGACATACCTGTTCATCAGGGCGTACTTGCTCTCCCCGACCATCTTCCGGCAGGAGGCTGAGCGGGCACTCGCCGCACTCATGGCGCTCTGCTCCAAAGCATCGCCGACGCCTCTTGAAACCTCTGCCGACGCACTCAAATGGGACAAGGAATCCGACGAACCGAAGTACAAGTACAAGTACTTCATCAAACCGCCCTCGCGGCCCTCCTCCGAGGCATTCACCACGAGTACTGTGCAGTCCGTCCACCCGATCGGCTCCCTGGAGATATCTCCTGGGAAGACCCTGGCCCTGGGCGTTACCGCGGAAGGCGACGGCTACGTTCGCGAGTGGGGCCGGGCCGAGAACATCAGCATGACGGAGCTGGTCGGCTGGGTCAGGAAGAACTGGCCCGGCTGCGAGATCCCCGAAGAGGTCGAAAAGCTCACCATCGACGCCATCGCGCTCGAAGCGCTCTCGACCCAGGACACCACGGAACTGGAATTCTCCGTCTCCAGCAAGCTGCAGATCGGCAGCGCGACCGTCAACTGGATCGTCCACTTCGCCTACTCAAAGGGCCCGGGCGGGAAGAACTTCTCCCTCGCGGGCGAAGCCGGCTTCAATACCGTCGCCGACGGCAAGCCCACACGCGTGTGGTTCACCGGGTCCATCGCCAAGAATCCCGCAGGGAACGGCTGGGAGTTCCAGGCCACTTGGTCGGACAGCCAAGGAATCACCTTTCCCCAACTCGCCACCGCGCTGGGTCTCTCAAGCGGGAACCTTCCCGGCGTTTGAGCAGGAACAGCCGGGTTCCCCGGGCGACTGGGAGACCCTCGTGGACCTGCACGCCGGCACCGTGCGCAAGCACCTCGGCGACCGCCCCTACGCCGTCCTCGGCTCCTCGTACCCCGTTCTCCCGCCAGTGAATTTCGCGCAACGCCTCGATCATCGCATCCATGAGGCGGGTAGTGAAGCGCCTATTCCAGGCAGGCGGGGAAAGGATGTCGAGGCGGCGGACAAGGTCGGCCGGCGCACGGATCAGCGGCGTCCGGCCCCATCGGACCTGCGGTATCGCCGTGTTCCACGACCGCACGTACGGCGTTGGCCACGCTCGTCCACTGGTCCTTGGTGCCGTAGTTGCCTTCCTCGAGCTGGTCGTCGGCCAGGCACAGCCACGTGAGCCAATCCGCTGCCAACTCGACGACGGATCGTCGCGCATCGGCCACGCCCTGCGCCCCAAAGGACTCCGGCGGAAGTGTTCGGATGCCTCTCCTCCGGCCGGATCTCGACGAGCCGCCGCCCAAAGCGTGTTGCAGAAGGCTGTGAGTGGGCAGGTCAGAGCTGCTTCCAGCACTTCTGCTCATACAGCCATGGTGAGGTTGTGCAAGTGGGCGGCTGCTTGGACGGCATGGTGGAGACCGACGCCTCGCTGTCGGCAGTCGCGGAGGATCTTGTAGTTCTTCATGCGGGCGAAGGCGTGCCCGACGCCGGCACGGAACCTGCGGTGCTCGGTGTTGTCTTCCCCCTCGCCCGCCAGGAGGGGTCGGCCGGTGCGTTTTCGGTGCGGGGCGGCCAGGCCGGTGTTGATGCAGGCACCGTCGCCGAGCACGGTGGCTCCTTGGCATTGCTCCGCCGGACCGGAGCTCCGCCAGACCTGGGCGTCAGCCCTGTTGCCGGCGGCAGGCCGAGCGGCGGCTGCGACCGGACGAGTGTCGGCATCGATGATGACCTTCACGTTCGCGGACAACCGGTAGTTGCGGCTCGAGGCGCCGATCTGCCGCCACCGCACCGGACTCTTCCGGTTGATCGGTGACGTGATGGACGACGTGAAACTCTTCACCGACGACTGCCTGGACCGCGCGGCGGGTCTGGAACACGACCTCCGCAGGGCAGTGAGCGACGCCGTCCGACCGGAGAAGAACACTGGCAACAAGGCCGCCACCACCGTCCCGGCCGGCCGCACGGCCACCGGGCGGCCAGGCGCCGGGAAGCCCGGACGAGCCGTCGGGTGACGGCCGAAGACCGTCCTGCCAGCCGCACGCCGGCGGCACGCGACCTGAGGCGGCACCATGACGGTTCCCTCCACGACACCGCTCTTCACCGCCCTGTCACCCTGGCGGAACTGGCGGACGGCGTGCGCGCCGGCGGCAGCTTCCTGGCACGAGGCGCCGCCACCGGGCGGGATCGCACCTACCACGTACTCGCCGCTGTCCTGGCGTGCGAAGTCGCCCGGGCGAGCCCCATGACGGGCCGGGGCGAGCTGTCCCTCTTCCAGGCGGCGGCCACCCGGCACGCGCCGGGGCCCCTCACCGAGTCGTGAATCACCGCTCCCGAACACAGCGCGGCGGCATCGGAGGCGTGTCGTCGGAGACCTCCGAGCGGGCGGACGGCGCAGGGCGGGTCGTCCCGGTGTCGTCCCGGCACCCGCGATGGTCGGGACGTACGTCCTGTACATTTTTTACAGATGGCTCGCCCTTGGGCGGCCGTCCCGTCGCCGCACCCGCAGCCCATGGAGGTCAGTCGTGAGCCCGCACACGGCCCGTTATGTCCTGCCGGAGTTCACCGAGCGCACCAGCTACGGCCACCGCACCCTGGACCCCTACTCCAAGCTCCTCTCGGGGCGGATCGTCATGCTGGGCTCGCCGGTGGACGACACCGCCGCGACCGATGTGATCGCACAGCTGATGCACTTGGAGTACACGGCGCCCGATCAGGACATCTCGCTCTACATCAACTCCCCCGGCGGCTCCTTCCCCGCCCTGTGCGCCGTCCACGACACGATGCGCTTCATCTCCTGCGACATCGAGACGGTCTGTCTGGGCCAGGCCGCCTCGGCCGCGGCCGTGCTGCTCGCGGCCGGAACCCCGGGGAAGCGGTCGGTGCTGCCGCACGCGCGGGTGCTCATCGGGCAGCCGTACCTGGCGGAACCGATGCGGGGGCAGCCCTCCGACCTGGCCCTTCACGCCGAGGAGCTGCTGCGCCGGCGGACGGTCCAGGCCGGGCTGCTGGCCCGGTACACCGGCCGGGACACCGAACGGATCCTGGCGGACACGGACCGGGACGCGATCTTCGAGGCCGAGGCGGCCGTGGCCTACGGCCTGGCCGACCAGGTCATCGGCAGCCGCGGCCAGGCCCTGACCCGGACGGACGGGCGATGACCGGCATGCTGCCCGAACTCCCGCCGCTGCCCGCCCTGACGCGGGCCGAGGGCGAGGTGGTGGACCGGTACCTCGAAGTACTGGATCTCCTCGGCAGGATCAATCCGGCGCGCGTACAGGGCACGTACGGAGGGCTACGAGCCGCGCAGGCTCTGGTGGTCGCGAGCACGGGGCTGCGCGACGCACTGGCGGTCATGTTCGAGCGGGGTGAACGCGAGGTGTACACGGGGACAATGGCGCGTGCGATGCGGGTCCTCGACGGGGAGCGTCGCACACGGCGGCTGATGTTGCCGCCGCCATCCGCGAGTTGAGAAGCGGAAACGCTTTTCAACAAGATTCCTCCAGACAGCGGACGCGATCGTAGACGGCACGCAGTGATCACTCTCAGCGGCGCGCGCACTCCGCGCTTGAGTGATCCACGACCCGTGCAGGTGGCGGCCTCAGCACGCGATCTCCATGAGGGTCAAACCGCCCTGCGTCCACCCGAATTGCCCACAGGTGACGAGGCTCACATAACCCTGGTTCCGCTCGGAAACGATGCCGTGACTGCGTCAAGATCCTCGGGACGACAAGACCCCGCCACACGGTGGGGCGGTCCTGGCGGACGCCGAACCCTGCCGCCGCCGGGACTGGTCCGACGAGGAGTGCACCGGCAGGGATGGAGGACCCGAGCACGGCGGGGCGGCCCCACGGAGCCGCCCCTTGGGGTGAAGCCGCCCAGGCGGCCGGGCATTCTTCGCCTGCCCGAACCCGACAGGCAATCCTTCACAGGCGGCTGACGAAGGGTATGCGCATGGGCGCGCACAAACGTCCCGCAAGGCTGTCCAAAGCCAAGGCCGCATCGGCCCTGACCCTCGCCGCCGTCGGCGTCTCGTTCCTGACGCCGGGCGGCACCTCCAAGGCGGAGGCGGCATCCGTCTCGGTCAGGGCACTGCAGATCGCCGCATCCAAGCAGGGCTCGCCCTATCAATGGGGCGCCACGGGCCCGTACCGCTTCGACTGCTCGGGGCTGACTCTCTACTCCTTCAAGCGGGCCGGCAAGCAGCTGCCCCGCACCGCCGCGGCCCAGTACAACCGCACCCACCACATCTCCCGCTCCTCCCGCGAACGCGGCGACCTGGTGTTCTTCCACTCCGGGCGCGGCGTCTACCACGTCGGGATATACGCCGGGAACGGCAAGATGTGGCACGCTCCCAAGACCGGTTCCGTCGTCCGCCTGGAGCGGATCTGGACGAACAGCGTCTGGTACGGCCGAGTGACCGACTGAGCGACCGACTCACGGCCTCCTACGGGTGCGACGACCGGGCGGTGCGGATCCCACCGCCCGGCGGACCATCGGGGCCCGCCCGTGCCCGTGCGCTCAGCGCACCGGCACCGTCCACGGCAGACAGATCCACACCGTCTTGCCGCCCTCCGGGGTCGGTGTGACGGCGAACCGGCCGCCGCACTCCGCGGTGAGCCAGCGGATGATCACCAACCCCCGCCCGTTGTCCTGCTGGACCGCGGCCGGCAGCCGTCGGGGGTGACGAGGGTGACTGTCGGTGACCCCGATGCGCAGCTCCTCGTCCCGTTCGAGCAGCACATCCACGGTGAAGGTGGGCGACTGGCCGCGGGTGTGCTGCACGGCGTTGGTGGCGAGTTCGGAGACGATCAGCCGCACCGTCTCGGCGGCCTCCGTACCGTCCGGCAGGCCCCACTCCGCCAGCACGGACGTGACGTAGCGGCGGGCCGAGGACACCGAGGCCGGGGCGCTCGGCAGAGTGACGGATGCTGCCTGGAGGTCTGCCATGACGCTGCACCTTTCCCACCGGGGCGGGGCTCCCTGAGCGGTGCGCGAAGGAACGCGGCGTACACAAGACCGGTCGGGAGAGGCCCACGGGCGGCTCTTCACGTCAGAGTGCCACTGATAACGCCCGGGATGGGAGCGATCCACCGAGATATGCATATATCTGTCGCTCGAAGCGGTGAACTCTGCGACGGTAGACCGTATTTGAGCAGCTCCATGGTCTATTGACTCTGACGTACGCGGATGAGGACGTACGGAACGCGGCCGCCCGCGCGCCCCGGGACGTACGACGCACGAGGGAGGGACCGCCGTTGCGGTACGGACCGGCGGTACGCCGCCGCAAACTCGGGGCCGAGCTGCGCCGCCAGCGCGAGCTGACGGGGATGACGAGCCGGCAGGCGGCCGACGTGGTCGGCTGGCACCAGTCGAAGGTGAGCCGTATCGAGACCGGCAGCAGCGGGGCCAAACCCGCCGACGTGGCCCGGCTGCTGGACGCCTACCAGGTCTCGGACCCCGAGCTCCGGGCCCTGCTCGGGGCGTTGTGCGGGGCGGACTCCGCGGGGCCGGGCGACGGCCGGTCCGGCTCGCGGCGCGGCTGGTGGTACGCCTACCGCGATCTGCTGCCCTCCGCCTATCTGGACTTCATCAGCCTGGAGTCGGAGGCCTCGCGCTCGCGCACCCTGGAGACCACGGTGGTGCCCGGCCTGCTCCAGACCCCGGAGTACGCCCGGGCGGTGACCCGGGCCGCCCTGGGCGACCCGCCCGACCACCAGGTCGAGGAGCTCGTACTGGTGCGCATGGCACGGCAGTCGGTGCTGCACCGGCAGCGTCCGCTGGAGCTCTGCGCGATCCTGGACGAGGCGGTGCTGCGCCATGAAGTGGGCGGGCCCGAGGTGATGGCCGGGCAGCTGCGGCATCTGCTGGCCACGGGGTCACTGCCGCAGGTGAGACTTCATGTTCTGCCTTTTTCCCATGGCAACCACATCGGCATCACGGGGCCTTTTGTTATTTTCTCTTTTCCGCGCATTGCCGATCTGGACGTGGTTGTTCTCGACCACTTGACGAGTAGCCTCTATCTGGAGCGGAAAGAAGACCTCCGGGCGTACGGAGCCGCTTTCACCACGCTCCGGGCGCACGCCCTCCCGCACGAGCAGTCCCTGGACTACATCGCGGGAATCGCGGGGATCCGCCGCCGCACCTGATGAACACCCCCCGACACGCGATGACGCGCAGGAGGCGCCATGTCCGCACGGCCGCGGTACGTACCTTCTCGTTCGGCTCTGCGTGAGGCCGAGTGGCGACGCAGCAGCCACAGCACCGGAATGAACAATTGCGTCGAGACGGCCGCGCCGGCCCCCGGATGGCTGGCCGTGCGCGACTCCAAACGGACGACGGGCCCCGTCCTGCTGTTCCGACCCGCCTCCTGGGCCCCGTTCGTCACTCTGGTCCGGGCGACGGGCGAGGCCCCTCCCGTCAGGACGGGGTGAGCCCGCGGGCCTCCTCCGGGGCGGTCCTGACGATTGTGGCGACCGCCCGCTCGACCTCGCGGTCCGAGAGGTCCGCGCGGGCGGTGAGCCGCAGCCGCGAGACGCCGTCCGGTACGGACGGCGGGCGGAAGCAGCCCACCGCGAGACCCTCCGCCCGGCAGGCGGCCTGCCAGCGCACCGCCGCCTCCGGCGAGGGGGCGCGGACCGAGACGACGGCCGCGTCGGGGCGTGCGGCCGTGAACCCCGCGCCGGTCAGCCGCCGGTGGAGGCCGGCGGCCACCGCGCGGACGCGGTCGGCGCGGTCCGGCTCGGCGCGCAGCACCTCCAGGCTCGCCAGGGCCGCCGCCGCGGCGGCGGGGGCGAGCCCGGTGTCGAAGATAAAGGTGCGGGCGGTGTTGAGGAGGTGGTCGATGACCCGTGCGGGGCCGAGCACGGCACCGCCCTGGCTGCCCAGGGACTTGGAGAGGGTGACGGTGGCGACCACGTCGGCGTCCCCCGCGAGCCCCGCGGCGTGCACCGCGCCGCGGCCGCCCGCGCCCAGCACCCCGAGCCCGTGCGCATCGTCCACCAGCAGCCCCGCCCCGCTCTCGCGGCACACCCGTGCGAGTTCCCCGAGCGGCGCGGCGTCGCCGTCGACGGAGAACACGGAGTCGGTGATGACCAGGGCCCGGCCCGAGTGGGTGGCCAGGGCCTTCCGGACGGCCTCCGGGTCGGTGTGCGGGACGACGGCCCGGCCGGCGCGCGCGAGCCGGCAGCCGTCGATCAGCGAGGCGTGGTTGCCCTCGTCGGAGACCAGCAGGGAGGGCGTCCCGGACGGGTCCGGCGGCGCGGCCAGCGCGGTGACGGCGGCCAGGTTGGCGGCGTACCCGGAGGCGAGGACGAGCGCGGCCTCGAATCCGCAGAACGCGGCGAGGCTCCGTTCCAGCTCGGTGTGGAGCTCCGTACTGCCGCTGACCAGGCGGGAGCCGGTGGCGCCGGCGCCCCAGCGGTGCGCGGCCTCCGCCGCGGCCCCGGTGACCCGCGGGTCGCGGCAGAGCCCCAGGTAGTCGTTGCCCGCCAGATCGGTGACGGAGGTGTCTCCGACGGGTCGGTCGGGGCGTGGGCGCAGGGTCCGGACGAGACCGGCCTCCCGGCGCACCCGGTGCTGCTCGTCGATCCAGTCGAAGACGCTGTCGTGGACGCTGTCGTGGGGCATCGGGCCGTCCCGGTTCCTGTGGTTCCCTGGGTGGGTCTGTCCGCGGCCGTTCAGGACCGGTCCCGGGGCCCATCTGTGGGAATCGCATAAATCGCCGTGAGGGCCGTTCACCGGGCCATGGACGGCCGACCCTCAAACTAGCCTTCTCGGCCACATGATCAGCATGTCGTGATCCACCCACGTCGGAGAGCTCGTGTTGTGAGATCCCTACCTTGGCCGCAAGCGGTCCGGTGGGCGAGGATCATTGGCCATGGACCTGCTCAACACGTTGGTGGAGAAGGGGTTGCGGCGCGAATCGCCGACCCGTGACGAGGCGCTGGCCGTGCTGGCGACCTCCGACGACGAGCTGTTGGATGTGGTGGCCGCGGCGGGCCGGGTACGCCGGAAGTGGTTCGGGCGGCGGGTGAAGCTCAACTATCTCGTCAACCTCAAGTCCGGGCTCTGCCCCGAGGACTGTTCGTACTGCTCGCAGCGGCTCGGATCCGACACCGGGATCCTCAAGTACACCTGGCTGAAGCCGGAGGAGGCGTCGAAGGCGGCGGCCGCGGGGGTCGCGGGCGGCGCCAAGCGGGTCTGCCTGGTCGCCAGCGGCCGCGGCCCGACGGACCGGGACATCGACCGGGTCTCCCGGACCATCGAGGCGATCAAGGAGCAGAACGAGCAGGTGGAGGTGTGCGCCTGCCTCGGACTGCTCTCCGAGGGCCAGGCGGAGCGGCTGCGCGCGGCGGGCGTCCACGCGTACAACCACAACCTCAACACCTCCGAGGCCACGTACGGCGACATCACCACCACGCACACCTTCGCCGACCGCGAGGACACCGTGCGACAGGCGCAGGGAGCCGGTCTTTCGGCGTGCTCCGGGCTGATCTCGGGCATGGGCGAGAGCGACGAGGACCTGGTCGACGTGGTCTTCTCGCTGCGCGAGCTGAACGTGGACTCGGTGCCGGTCAACTTCCTCATCCCGTTCGAGGGGACGCCGCTGGCCAAGGAGTGGAACCTCACCCCGCAGCGCGCCCTGCGCATCCTGGCGATGGTGCGTTTCGTCCACCCGGACGTGGAGGTGCGGCTGGCGGGCGGCCGGGAGATCCATCTGCGCACGCTCCAGCCGCTGGCGCTGCACCTGGCCAACTCGATCTTCCTGGGCGACTATCTGACCAGTGAGGGCCAGGAGGGCCGGGCCGACCTCGACATGATCGCGGACGCGGGGTTCGAGGTGGAGGGCGCGGACACCACGACGCTGCCCGCGCACCGGGTGGAGTCCGCCGGCTGCGGCAGCTCCGGCGGGGGCTGCGGCCCGTGCGGGGACGCGGGGACGGGGGACGCCGGGGCGGTGGAGGCCGCCGGTGACGGCGAGGCCAGGACGGACCTGGTCGCCGTGCGCCGCCGGGGCGCGGGAACGGACCTGCCGCCCAATGCCTGAGCCCATGGCCCCGGACCGGCTGCTGGCCCTCGACCGGCAGCACGTCTGGCACCCCTACGGTCCGATGCCCGGCCGCCAGGAGCCGCTGGTCGTCGAGTCGGCGTCCGGCGTCCGGCTGCGGCTGGCCCGGCCGGCGCACGGCTCGCGCGAACTCGTGGACGGCATGGCGTCCTGGTGGTCGGCGCTGCACGGCTACAACCACCCGGTGCTCAACGAGGCCGCGCACGCCCAGCTCGACCGGATGAGCCATGTCATGTTCGGCGGGCTCACCCACGAGCCCGCCGTCCGACTGGCCGCCCGGCTGGTGGAGATCACGCCGGACGGTCTGGAACACGTCTTCCTCTCCGACTCCGGCTCGGTCTCGGTCGAGGTCGCGGTCAAGATGTGCCTCCAGTACTGGCGTTCGTCCGGCCGCCCGGAGAAGCACCGGCTGCTGACCTGGCGCGGCGGCTACCACGGGGACACCTGGACGCCGATGTCCGTCTGCGACCCGGACGGCGGGATGCACAGCCTCTGGTCGGGGGTGCTCCCCGAGCAGGTGTTCGCGGACGCGCCGCCGACCGGCTTCGACGCGGAGCCCGACCCCGCGTACGAGGCGCACCTGCGGGAGCTGGTGGAGCGGCACGCGCACGAGGTGGCCGCGGTGATCGTCGAGCCGGTGGTGCAGAACGCGGGCGGGATGCGCTTCCACTCCCCCGCCTATCTGCGGCTGCTGCGCCGGCTGTGCGACGAGCACGGCGTACTGCTGGTCTTCGACGAGATCGCCACCGGGTTCGGCCGCACGGGCGCGCTGTTCGCGGCGGACCACGCGGGGGTCACCCCCGATGTGCTCTGTGTGGGCAAGGCACTGACCGGCGGTTATGTGACGATGGCCGCGACGCTGTGCACGCCCCGGATGGCCGACGGGATCTCGCGCGGCGAGGTCCCGGTGCTCGCGCACGGCCCGACGTTCATGGGCAACCCGCTGGCAGCGGCCATCGCGTGCGCTTCGGTGGACCTGTTGCTGGGTCAGGACTGGCAGGCGGAGGTCAAGCGGATCGAGTCCGGCCTGCGGGACGGTCTCGCGGAGGCGGCCGGGCTGCCGGGGGTGAGTGACGTACGCGTCCTGGGCGCCATCGGCGTCGTCCAGCTCGCCGCGCCGCTCGACGCGGCGGGGATGGCGGCGGCCACCGAGGCCGCGGTGCGCGAGGGCGTCTGGCTGCGGCCGTTCGGCGACCTCGTCTACACCATGCCGCCCTACATCACCGGTGACGCGGACCTGGCCCGGATCTGCCGTGCGGCGTGCGCCGCGGCGGCTGCCGCCGGGCGGACGGCGTGAAGGAGCCGATATGACAGTGCTGTTCGTCTCGGGCACGGGTACCGAGCTGGGCAAGACGGTGACCACCGCGGCGATCGCCGCGGTCGCGCTGGCGCGGGGCCGGTCGGTGGCCGTCCTCAAGCCGGCACAGACCGGCGTCGCCGAGGGCGAGCCGGGCGACGTGGCCGAGGTACAGCGGCTCGCCGGGCCGGTCACCGGAGTCGAACTCGCGCGCTTCCCCGAGCCGTTGGCACCCGCGACGGCCGCCCGGCGCTCCGGGCGGGCACCCGTGCGACCGCCGGAGATCGCGGCGGCGGCGGAACGGCTGGCCCGGGAGCACGACCTCGTCCTCGTCGAGGGCGCGGGCGGCCTCCTCGTCCGCCTCGACGACGAGGGCAGCACGCTCGCCGACGCGGCCCGGCTGCTGGACGCGCCCGTGCTGGTGGTGGCCGCGGCCGGGCTCGGCACGCTGAACGTCACCGCGCTCACCGCGGAGGCGCTGCGCGCGCGGGGCCTCAAGTGCGCGGGGGTGGTGATCGGCAGCTGGCCGGCGGAGCCGGATCTCGCGATGCGGTGCAATGTGTCCGACTTTCCGGAGTCGGCCGGGGTGCCGCTGGTGGGGGCGGTGCCCGCCGGGGCGGGGGGGCTGCCGCCGGACGCCTTCCGGACGCGGGCGGGGGGTTGGCTGGGGCCGGAGCTGGCGGGGACGTGGTCGCCGGGGGTGCTCGGCTGATCCGGGGGGGGTGTGCCCCGGTCCCTCCCTTTCACCGTTTCTGCGGGGGGTGCCCCGCGCCCCCTTTGAAACCGCGCTCCGCGCGGTTGTCCTCAAACGCCGGACGGGCTGAACAGCCCGTCCGGCGTTTGAGGACGCGCGCCGCAGGCGCGCTCAGGGGGTGCGGGGGCCTGCCCCCGCAAGAAACGGTGAAAGGGCGGGACCGGGGCTCACTCCCCCCGTCACGGGGAACAATCGCGTTAGCCGACGTGTCCCCGGAAAGGGGTATGCCATGCCACCGCACGACCCCGTCCACCACCCCCTCTTCGCCCGCTTCTACGCCCGCACCGCCCCCACCCTGGAACGCCGGGCGGGCATGACCGCCCACCGCCAGGAGTTGCTGGCCGGCCTCTCCGGGCGGGTCGTCGAGATCGGCGCCGGACAGGGCCTCAACTTCCCGCACTACCCGGACGCCGTCTCGGAGGTGGTGGCGATCGAGCCGGAGCGGCAGCTGCGCCGGCTCGCGGCGGAGGCCGCGGTGCGGGCGGGGGTGCCGGTGGACGTGGTCCCGGCCACGGCCGAGGCGCTGCCGCTGAAGAGCGAGGCGTTCGACGCGGCGGTCGTGTGTCTCGTCCTCTGCTCGGTGCGGGACGTGTCACGCGCCCTCGGCGAGCTCCGCCGGGTGCTGCGCCCGGGCGCGGAACTGCGCTTCTTCGAGCACGGCCGCGCCGAGGAACGGACCATGGCCGCCATCCAGCACGCCGCCGACCGCACGCTCTGGCCCCTGCTGTTCGGCGGCTGCCGCACCGCCCGGGACCCGCTGGGCGCGATGGCCGGGGCCGGCTTCACCGTCCGCTCCTGGCACCGGCTGCGGGTTCCCCCAAAGGGCCTGCGGCTGCCGACGTCCTCGTGCGTCACGGGAGTCGCCGTCCGTCCCGGCGCCGGGACGGACTGAGGCGGCCCGGGCGCGCCGTCAGCCTTCGTCGGGCCCCCGGACCGCCGCGGCCACCACGCCCAGGATGTGCTCGCGCCGCACGCTCCGCCCGGAGACCAGCCCGTCGAAGACCAGCCCGTCGACGCAGGCCAGCAGGGTGAGGGTGCGTCCCTCGGGGTCCGGGACGCCACGGGCGGCCAGGAATGCGCGTACCGCTTCCCGCGCCGCGTTGTCGCGGGGCACGAGGATCTCCCGCAGTTCGGGGTGGCGCACGCTCTCGACGGCGCAGGTGTACCGCGCGAGGGTGCGCCGCCGTCCCGGGCCGGTGAGGCGGAGTGCGGTGAACGCGGCGATGGCGTCGGTCAGTTCACCGTCGTCCCGGACCGTCGGCAGGGCTGCGCCGAGCTCCTGCAGTTCCGCCTGGTCGAGGGCGACGAGCCGGCGGACCAGGGCGTCGAGCAGCGCCCGGCGGGTACGGAAGTACGCCGAGGTGGTGCCGAGCGGGAGGTCCGCGGCCCGGTCGACGGCGCGGTGGGTGAGGCCGCGCATCCCCTCGTCGGCCAGGACGGCGAGGGCCGCGTCGGCGAGGACGGTGCGTCGTTCGGTGGCCACCACCCCTTTCTACCGCAGGTGAAGCCCTGCCCTATGATCCTTCTACAGCTGTAGAAAACACAGCCGGATCGCATTCGGGTACGGAAGGGGACGGACATGGGCAGCAGCGCGGTGGTCGTCGGCGGGGGAATCGGCGGGCTGGCGGCGGCCGTCGGACTGCGCCGCGTCGGCTGGGAGGTGACGGTCGTCGAACGCGCCCCCGTCCTCGGCGACGCGGGCGCGGGCATCTCCCTGGCGGCCAACGGCATACGCGCCCTGGACGCCCTCGGCGTCGGCGAAGCGGTGCGCGCCGCGGCCCGCTTCCAGTACACCGGCGGGACGCGCACCCCCGACGGGAGGTGGCTGGCCCGGATGGACGGCGCGGCGCTGGAACGCGAGCTGGGCACGCCGATCGTCGGCATTCCCCGCGCCGCGCTGCACGAGATCCTGCGCTCCGCGCTGCCGCGCGAGTGCCTGGTCATCGGCGCCGAGGTGACGGGCGTCGACGGGTCCGGCCCGTCCCGCGCGCGGGTCACGTACGGGGACGAGGTCCTGGAGGCGGACGTGGTCGTGGCCGCCGACGGCGTCGGCAGCCGCCTGCGCGGCCTGCTGTTCCCCTCCCACCCCGGCCCCGCCTACAGCGGGTCGACGGTGCTGCGCGCGATCACCGAGCGTCCGGTCGGCCTCCGGACCGACTTCGAGCTGACCTGGGGCCGGGGCGCCGAGTTCGGCCATATCGCGTTCGCCGACGGCCGGGCCGAGTGGCACGCGGTGCTCAACTCCCCCGCGGGCCTGCGCCCCGCGGACCCCCTCGCGGCGCTGCGGCGGCGGTTCGGCGGCTGGCACGACCCGGTCCCCGCCCTGCTGGACGCCACCCGGCCGGACGACGTCCTGCACCACGACATCCACGAGATCGCGTCCCCGCTCCCCTCGTACACCGCGGGCCGCGTCGCCCTCCTCGGCGACGCCGCCCACGCAATGACGCCCCACCTCGGACAGGGCGCCTGCCAGGCGCTGGAGGACGCGGTCACCCTGGCCGCCGCCCTGGGCGACGCGCCCACGGTCGTCTCCGCGCTGACCCGTTACGACGCCGCGCGGCGCCCCCGGAGCCAGGCCGTGGCCCGCGCCGCCCGGCAGGCCGGACGCCTCGGACAGCAGCTGGACCGGCCGCTCGCGATCGCCCTGCGCAACACGGCGTTCCGGCTGGCCCCGTCGGGCACCGCGGTGCGCGCGGTGCTGCGGCACGCCGCCTGGACGCCGCCGCGGCTGGGCTGACGACCCGAGGGCTCTCCTGCGGCAGGGCTGACCACCGGAGCACCCGAAGCCCGGACTCAACTGTTCCGTCCAGACCACCCGTTACCGGACCGGCAACGGAAACGGTGGGACGGCCACCCTGATCGACCTCCGCATACGCCCCGCGACGACGTCCTGCACTTCTGGAAGGAGGCACGACCACAACGGGATCGCCCGCCCGGTCACCCGCGACCCGGACGCCCTGCTGCCGGCCCACTCCGGCGGCGAGCTGGTGGGCACGCCCAGCGCGGGCTTCGCCGGCTGCCGCTGCCATCTCTACCGGCTCGCCGTCCACCCGCCGGAATGTGGCGAGGGCCTTGCTGACGGCCGCCGAGGAGCGGTTCGCCGCACTCGGCGGAAGGCGAGGCGACGTGATGGTGCCAGCCCGCAACGAGTCGGCCCACCCGGCGTGGCGCGCCGCGGGCCACGCGCCCGAGCCGCAGTGGAGCCGCTGGGTCAAGCACCTGTGAAACCCGGGCCCGAGACCGTCACTTATCGGAATCTGCCAGCAGCCAGTGGGAGCCCCGCGAGGTCCAACCGAGGAAGCGCCGCCCGCCGTCCGAGTCCGCCGGTCCGCCGTCCGCGGCCCGGCGCAGGCCGGTCAGGGCCGGGGCCAGGCGGGGGGCGACGTGGCGGGGGTGGCGGTCCGCCTCGTCCTCCAGCCACGCGATCGTCCTCGCCTGCGCGGCCGGAGAGCAGAGGGACAGGAAGAACACCATCTGACGCCACGCGTACGCCGCGTCCTTGATCGTGGGCGCCGGCCTGGGATTGCCGTGCACGCGGGCCGCCAGCCGGCACACGGTGGTGAAGGAGCGCCGGGCCAGGTCCTCCCAGCCGGGCTCGGGGCGGATGCCGACCGGGCCGGCCAGGGTGGCCAGGTTGTGGGTGGTGAGGATCTGGGCCTGCTCGATGACCCTGCCGTTGGCCGCCGTCGACCAGGCGTCGCCCCCGTCGCCGACCCGCTCGAAGCACAGCTTCATGAATCCGGGTGAGCTGCGCGGCGGCCGGGAGCAGCCCTGCGCCTCGGCCGCCTCGGCGATCGCGAGGTCACGGACCGCCGCGTAGTCGATGCCGTAGTAACGCTCGTACAGCGAGCCGGCGAGCAGTTCCGCGGCGATCCTCGCCGCCACCAGGTACGTGGGCGAGAAGGTGCCCTCGAAGATGTCGGCGGCCAGCTCCGCCACGAACGGCGCGCCCAGGTCGGCCTGCCGGGCCAGCACGCCGAGTTCACGGACCAGCGGGTTGGGCAGGATCGTGCCGGGGAACGCCTGCACGGCCAGCTCACCGAGCTGGCGCAGCACGGCGTGCGCCGGCTCCTGGCCCACTCCTTCGACGCGGTGCCGGGCGACCGCCGCCACCCAGGGCAGTTCGTCGGCCCGCACCTGTCCCGCGAGGTTGCGCAGGAGGAGCGAGCGGCGCCTGCGGAACGCCCGGTAGTTGGCGGCCATCAGGGTGCGCAGCGCCTCGTCGGGGTACGCCTGCGCGGAGGTGACGGCGACCAGTTGCGGCACCAGTTCGGCCAGGACCTCGGCCGAGGGCACGACGCCGCGTTCGACGAGCGTGCCGACGGGGGCGCTCAGGGCGGTCTCCACGACGAGCCGGACGGCCGGGGGTATCGCCGCTCCGGCCGGCAGCCCGCTTTCCCGTGCCTCGGCGGCGGAGACGTCGGCGACCAGGGGTGCCACGTCGGCCGCCCCCGACTCCTGCGGGAGCGCGGACAGCCGGCGCAGCACGAGCTGGGCGAGGGCGTGGTGCGAGGGCACGGCCGCCTCCGCCGCCTGCCGGGCGCGCAGCCGCGTGTGCGGTACGGAACCCGGGCGGCCGCGCCGGCGCACCATGGACTCCACCGCGTGTCGCAGCAGACCCAGCCGCCGGGCGTCCAGCGGCCGTCCGGCCGCGGCCTCCTCCAGGGCGCCGAGCAGGATGCCCAGGTTCTCCTTCGGGTCGCGGTGCTTGGTGCAGCGGGTGTGGGCGGCGGCGAGTTCCCGGTAGCGGCGCAGGAGTTCGGCGCCGCGCTCCCGCCAGGCGTCGTCGGGCACGTGCTCCGGGACACGGCCGGATCCGGCGGCCTCCAGCCAGTGGGTGAGCAGTTCGTCGCCGAACGGCTGCCAGACGGTGAGCGCCTCGCGCTGGGTCTCGACGGCGGCGTGGGGCTTGCGCCGGGCCAGGGACGCTCCGGCGTCGCCGACCGTGCGCCGGTGGACCGCCCGGACGTCCGGTGCGGGCAGGGCGGACGGGCGGGGCGTGAAGCGCAGCCGGCCGGCGAACGGCGCCAGAGTCTCGACGAGTTCGAGCGCCCCGGCCGTGTCCCCGGCCCGGACCAGCCACGCCACGGTCAGCAGCGCGGCCTCCTCGGGGACGGCGATCTCGTACCGGCCGCTGTCGAGCAGCGCGTACAGGCGGGCGAGGCCCGGCTCGGTCAGGCCGTGCGCGAAGAGCGCCCCGCGCTCCGCGGGCACCCCCGCCAGGTCCGCCGCCTCGCGCTCGTACGGCTGGAGCGGGCCCTCCGCACTCGCGGCGGAGGTGGCGAACCCGCCCCGGACGACCTCGGGAGTCACCCAGGCGGGCAGCCCGGCCACCGGCGTGCGGGAGCCTACGGTCAGGCTGCCGTCGGTCATCCCGGCGATCACCGCCCGCCAGCGGTCGGCGCGGTGCGCGGCACGGCGCCGGGTGTCGGCGTCGCCGTGCGTCCGCGAGGTGAGCAGGGCCTCGGCGAGCCGTGCCCGCGGATAGGCCGGGGAAAGCTGCTGTTCGACGTCGTCGTTCATAAGCCGACGTGACGGGTTCTGCCCCCGTGCCCTCCGGGACCAGAGCCCGGTGCTCTCCTGCTGAGCTACACGTCGTCAGGCGGCAGATTAGACGTCCGTGCGGGGCGGGAACAAACGCTTTCCCCGGGACATCGGACCATCATCGAATGCTTTGCCTTTCCTTTACCATGGGCGGTTCATCTGCTTTTCGGGGAATCCGCTTCCCCGTGACCCGCAGTGCCCGTCTCCTCGTGAAACGTGAAAGGTGTGAGCGTCCTCCCATGGGCGAGCCTCCCAGTGGTTCCGGCGTCCGACATCGCGCGCCCGTCCGGCCTGTGCATGATCATGGGACGGAGGTGACCCGATGACCGAAGTGCTCCTGCTGGTGCTCACCGTGGTGCTGACCCTCGCCTGCGCCGTCTTCGTCGCCGCCGAGTTCTCGCTCACCACGGTCGAGCGCGGTGAACTGGAGCGGGCCGCCGAGGGCGGGGACCGGCGCGCGCAGGGTGCGCTGCGGGCCGTCCGGGGCCTCACCTTCCAGCTGTCGGGCGCCCAGCTCGGCATCACCGTCACCGGTCTGGTCATCGGCATGATCTCCAAGCCGTCCCTGGCGACCCTGCTGACCGGCCCGGTCGAGGCGCTCGGGCTGTCGCGCTCGGTGGCGTCCTCGGTGGCGCTGGCCCTCGGGACCCTGCTCTCCACCGTGGTGCTGATGGTCGTCGGCGAGCTGATCCCCAAGAACTGGGCGATCTCCCGTCCGCTGCCGGTGGCCCGGACCGTGGCCGGGCCGCAGCGCGCCTTCTCCGCCCTCTTCCGGCCGCTGATCCGGCACCTGAACGAGTCCGCGAACCGGGTGCTGCGCCGGATGGGCGTGGAGCCCGCCGAGGAACTGGCCACCGCGCGCGGCCCCCGGGAGCTCGCCGCCCTCGCCCGCCACTCGGCCCGCGAGGGTGTACTGGAGCCGGACACCGCCGAGCTGTTCATCCGCACCCTCAACCTCGCCGACCTGACGGCGGAGAACGTGATGACCCCGCGGGTGCAGGTCACGGCGCTGGACGAGCGCGCCACCGTCGAGGACGTGGCGAACGCCACCCGGGCGACCGGCCTGTCCCGCTTCCCCGTCTACCGGGGCAGCCTCGACGCCGTCGTCGGCGTCGCGCACATCAAGGACGTGCTCGCCGTCCCGGCCGACCAGCGCCCCCAGCGCCCGGTGGCCGCCCTCCTGCGCGAGCCGCTGCTCGTCCCGGCGTCGCTGACCGTGGACCGGCTGCTGGACCGGCTGTCGGCCAAGCGGAGCATGGCCGTGGTGATCGACGAGTACGGCGGCACGGCCGGCGTGGTGACGCTGGAGGACATCGTCGAGGAGGTCGTGGGCGAGGTGCGCGACGAGCACGACCCCGTCGAACGGCCCGACCTGGCCCCGGCCGGCACCGATCCGGAGGGCAGGACGCGGTACGACGCCGACGGAGCGACCCGTACCGACGATCAGCTGGACGCCATCGGACTGCGGGTGCCCGAGGGCCCGTACGAGACGCTGGCCGGGCTGATCGCCACCGAGCTCGGCCGGATCCCGGCCGTCGGGGACACCCTGGAGGTGGCCGGCTGGCGGATCGAGGTGACCGACGCGTCGGGCCGGCGCGCGGCCCGGGTGCGGCTGACCGCCCCACCGCCCGACGGTAAAACGGGCGGCGCGGAGGCCGGCCGATGACCGGGGTGCAGTTGCTGATCGGCCTGGCGACGCTGGTCGCCAACGCCTTCTTCGTGGGCGCCGAGTTCGCCCTGATCTCGGTGCGCCGCGGCCAGATCGAGCCGTACGCCGACCGGGGCGACCGCCGGGCCCGCCGGGTCCTGTGGGGGCTGGAGCACATCTCGGCCCTGATGGCGGCGGCGCAGCTGGGCATCACGCTGTGCACGCTGGTCCTCGGCGTGGTCGCCGAACCGGCCATCGCCACCCTGCTGGAGCCGGTCCTGCACGCGGCGGGACTGCCGTCCGGGGGCATCCACGCGGTGTCGTTCGTGATCGCGCTGGCGGTCTCGACCTATCTCCACATGCTCTTCGGCGAGATGGTGCCCAAGAACATCGCGCTCGCCGAGCCGGTGCGCACGGCCCTCTTCCTGGGCCCTCAGCTGGTGGCACTGTCGCGAACGCTGCGGCCGGTGGTCTTCGCCATCAACCAGCTGGCCAACGGCGCCCTGAAGCTGCTCAGGGTGGAGCCGAAGGACGAGGTGGCGGCGGTCTTCTCGGACGACCAGCTGGCCCGCATGGTGGCCGACGCGAGCGCGGCCGGGCTGCTGGACGAGCGGTCCACGGAACGGCTGCGGGACGCGCTGGAGCTGGGCAAGCGGCCGGTCGCCGATGTGGTGCTGCCGGTCGAGCGGGTGGTCGCGGCCCGCTTCGGGGTGACCCCGGAACAGCTGGAACAGCTGGCCGCGCGGTCCGGTTTCTCCCGTTTCCCGGTGATCGACGACAGCGGCCGGATCCTCGGCTACCTGCATGTGAAGGACGCCCTGGACGCGACGCCCCGCGACGTCCCGTTCCCGCTGCGGCGGATGCGGACCATCGCCCAGGTACGGGCGGACACCCCGCTCGACGACGTCATCACCGCGATGAGCGGCACCGGCGCCCACCTCGCGGCCGTGCTCGGCGCCGACGACCGGCTGGCCGGGCTGGTCACGCTGGAGGACGTGCTCCGCCAGTTGGTGGGCCGCCGGGTCTGAGACGGGCGGGAAGAGGGGTGCGGGCGGAGAAGGACACAGCGTAGGATCACCGCGCGATGCGGACGAATGCCATGTACACCGAGCCCCCCGAGTTCACCAGTTTCGTCGCGGTCGGCGACTCCTTCACCGAGGGCATGTCGGACGTGCTGCCGGACGGTTCCTACCGGGGCTGGGCCGACCTGCTCGCCGGCCGGCTCGCCGCTCGCACCCCCGGTTTCCGGTACGCGAACCTCGCGGTGCGCGGGAAGCTCATCGGGCAGATCGCCGACGAGCAGGCGGCGCCCGCCGCGGCGCTGGGCGCCGACCTGGTGACGCTGGTCGGCGGGCTCAACGACGTCCTGCGGCCCAAGTGCGACGTCGACCTCGTCTGCGCCCGGCTGGCCGAGGCGGTGGAACGGCTCGCGCCGAGCTGCCGGCAGCTGGTGCTGATGCGCAGCCCGGGGCGGCGCGGCCCGGTCCTGGAGCGGTTCCGCCCCCGCATGGAGCGGCTGTTCGGCTTCATCGACGAGCTGGCCGGGCGGCACGGTGCCGTGGTCGTCGACCTCTTCGGCGCCGAGGTGCTGGGCGATCCGCGGCTGTGGGCCGAGGACCGCCTCCATCTGAACGCCGAGGGGCACCGCCGGGTCGCCGAGGCCGTCTGGCAGGCGCTCGGCCACCCGGCGGAGACCGACTGGCGGGAGCCCCTGCCGCCGGCCGTCCGCCCCGGCTGGACCACGCGCCGCGGTGCCGACCTGCGCTTCGCCCGCGAGCACCTGGGGCCGTGGATCGGCCGCCGGCTCACCGGCCGTTCGTCGGGGGACGGCCGGGCGGGGGCGCACTTCGGCACCGAGCTCGGGGAGGCGTTCTTCGTCACGCCCGCCGCGGACCCGCCGGGCTGTGTCACCGGGTGGCAGCGCTGGATGCCGTCGGCGGACACGACGCCCCGTACCGGCCGGCCCTCGTAGGAACGCACCACCCGGACCACCGCATGGGTCTGCGCGTTCCGCCAGTAGACTTACGTCACGTGACTGCTCCTGTGTCTTCTAAGCCCCGCATCCCGAACGTGCTCGCCGGCCGCTACGCCTCCGCCGAGCTCGCCGTCCTGTGGTCCCCCGAGTACAAGGTGACCCTGGAGCGGAAGCTGTGGCTCGCCGTGCTCCGCGCCCAGAAGGACCTGGGGATCGAGGTGCCGGACGCCGCCCTCGCCGACTACGAGCGGGTGCTCGACCAGGTCGACCTCGCCTCGATCGCCGAGCGGGAGAAGGTCACCCGGCACGACGTCAAGGCCCGCATCGAGGAGTTCAACGCCCTCGCCGGGCACGAGCACGTGCACAAGGGCATGACCTCGCGCGACCTCACCGAGAACGTCGAGCAGCTGCAGGTCCGGCTCTCCCTGGAGCTGATGCGCGACCGCACGGTCGCGGTCCTGGCCCGGCTCGGGAAGCTGGCCGCCGGCCACGCCGAGCTCGTCATGGCCGGCCGCTCGCACAACGTCGCCGCCCAGGCCACCACGCTGGGCAAGCGCTTCGCCACCACCGCCGACGAACTCCTCGTCGCCTTCGGCCGGGTCGAGGACCTGCTGGCCCGCTACCCGCTGCGCGGGATCAAGGGCCCGGTCGGCACCGCCCAGGACATGCTGGACCTCCTCGGCGGCGACGCCGGGAAGCTGGCGGAGCTGGAGCGGCGGATCGCGGGGCACCTCGGCTTCGGGCACGCCTTCACCTCCGTCGGGCAGGTCTACCCGCGGTCACTGGACTACGACGTGGTCACCGCGCTGGTGCAGCTGGCCGCCGCGCCGTCCTCGCTCGCCAAAACCATCCGGCTGATGGCCGGGCACGAGCTGGTCACCGAGGGCTTCAAGCCGGGCCAGGTCGGCTCGTCGGCGATGCCGCACAAGATGAACACCCGCTCCTGCGAGCGCGTCAACGGCCTCATGGTCATCCTGCGCGGCTACGCCTCGATGACCGGTGAGCTGGCGGGCGACCAGTGGAACGAGGGCGACGTCTCGTGCTCGGTGGTGCGCCGCGTCGCGCTGCCGGACGCGTTCTTCGCGCTCGACGGCCTGCTGGAGACGTTCCTGACCGTCCTCGACGAGTTCGGCGCGTTCCCCGCCGTCGTCGCCCGGGAGCTGGACCGTTATCTGCCGTTCCTCGCCACCACCAAGGTGCTGATGGGCGCGGTGCGCGCGGGGGTCGGCCGCGAGGTCGCCCACGAGGCGATCAAGGAGCACGCGGTGGCCTCCGCACTGGCCATGCGCGAGCGGGGGGCCGAGCGGAACGAGCTGCTGGACAAGCTGGCCGCCGACGAGCGGATCCCGCTGGACCGGGCCGCGCTGGACGCGCTGATGGCGGACAAGCTGTCGTTCACCGGTGCCGCCGCCGATCAGGTGGCGTCCGTGGTCGCCCGCGTCGAGGAGATCGTCAAGGCCCGCCCGGAGGCCGCGGCGTACGCGCCGGGCTCCATCCTCTGACACACGAAACCTGAGAACTCCGACGCATGACACCCGAAGAGCTCGAAGCCGCCCGCGACCGCCTCGTCCCCGATGTGGTCGCGGACGGTCTCCACGTCCTCTTCTGCGGCATCAACCCCGGGCTGATGTCCGCCGCCACCGGCCATCACTTCGCCCGGCCGGGCAACCGGTTCTGGCCCGTGCTGCACACCTCCGGCTTCACGCCGCGCCGGCTGCACCCGTCGGAGCAGCACCTGCTGCCCGAGTACGGCCTGGGCATCACCAACGTGGTGGCCAGGGCGACGGCACGGGCCGACGAGCTGAGCGACGAGGAGTTCCGCGAGGGCGGCCGGCTGCTCGTCGAGAAGGTGGAGCGGCTGCGGCCCCGCTGGCTGGCAGTCGCCGGGGTCACCGCCTACCGGACGGCGTTCGGCGACAAGCGGGCCCGGATAGGGCCGCAGGACCGGACCATAGGCACCACCAGGATCTGGGCCCTGCCCAATCCCAGCGGTCTCAACGCGCACTGGTCGCTCACGACGATGGCCGAGGAGTACGGGCGGTTGCGGGCGGCGGCCGACGGCCGGTGAGCCGCCGGGCGGACGGGATCCCTCAGCCGTGGCCGAGGACCCGGTTGCCCGGGGCCTCGGGATCGGTGCTGGTGTAGAACTCCCAGACGGCGTTCTCCCACTCGGCCAGCGTCAGCCGGCCGTCGCCGTCCACGTCCAGCAGGGAGAACGCGGCCAGCGCCTGGTCCTGCGGGATGCCGACCGCCTGCTGGGCCGCGGTGAACTCGTCGGCGTCCACGGTGCCGTCGCCGTCCTGGTCGGTGACGGCCAGATGTGCCCTGACCGCCGGTTTCACCATCGACCGCAGCGTGCCGTCCTCCCGCGCGGCGTCCAGCGCGGCCACGAACGCCGGGCAGTCCACCCGGCGGACCCCGCCGTCGGGCGTGTGCGAGACGATGCCCTTCCAGTAGACGTCGGCGGCGTCCTCGGCGTTCCGGGTCAGCGGGTCGTGCGCCGGTACGCCGAAGGCGTCGGCCAGCTGTCTGGCCCGGCCCCGGACGTCGTCCTGGCTGATGAACCCGTCATCGTCCACGTCGAGCTGACGGAACCGGTGCTCGTACTTCTGTCTCAGCACATCACTCACGTCGCGTGCCTCCCTCTCGCGGGCCGGGGTCCTGACCTGCCTCCACTGTGGGGGCGCGGCCCCGGACCGACGGGGGCGCGGCCGCGTGAACCGCCGTCAAAGGTGCCCGGGTGGAGCACGGCCGGGCGGCACCGGACCTCGCCGCCCCCGGGCGCACCGGCTACGATCCGGTGCGGCAAAGGGCGAGCAAAAGAACGAAGGGCAGGAGGCGGCGACGTTGGGGCGGCTCACCGGCGGGGACCCGTCCCTGCTGCGTCGGATCAATTCGGCCGTGGTCCTGCACGCCCTCCGGGCCGCCGCGCCCGCCGCGTCCCCCACGTTCACGGACCTCGTCAAGGCCACGGGCCTGTCCCGGCCGACGGTGGAGGGCGTGGTCGAGGGGCTGATCGAGTCGGGTCTGGTGGCGGAGGCCGCCGCGGCGGAGGGTGAGGCGCGGCGCCAGGGGCGTCCCGCGCGGCGGTTCCGGTTCCGGGTGGAGGCCGGGCACCTGCTGGGCATCGAGATCGGGGCGCACCGGGTGGCCGTGGTGCTGTCCGACCTGAGCGGCCGGGTGACCGGGTCCGCGTCGGCGGAGGTCACGGAGACGGCGTCGGCCGACGAGCGGCTGGAGCGGGTACGGACCTCCGTCGCCGAGCTGCTGCGGAGCTCGGGTGTGCCGCGCGGTGCGCTGCGGGCGGTGGGGGTGGCCAGTCCGGGCATTGTGGAGGCGGACGGGACGGTCCGGCTGGGGACGGCGCTGCCGGAGTGGACGGGTCTGCCGCTCGGGGAGCGGCTGCGCCGGTCGTTCCGCTGTCCGGTGCTGGTGGAGAACGACGCGAACGCGGCCGCCGTGGCGGAGCACTGGAAGGGCGCGGCGCGGGGTGTGGACGACGTCGTCTTCGTGCTGGCGGGGCTCAGTCCGGGCGCCGGTTCGCTGATCGGCGGCCGGCTGCACCGCGGGTTCGGGGGCGCGGCCGGGGAGATCGGGGCGCTGCACCTGCTGGGCCGCGAGGCGACGCCGGAGGAGGTGCTCTCGCCGACGGACGAGCCGCTGCACCCGCTGGACGAGGCCCAGGTGGTCCGGGTGTTCGCGCTGGCCAGGGATGGTGACGAGCGGGCGCGGGCCGCGGTGGAGCGCTATCTGCGCCGGCTGGTGCACGACGTGGCGGCGCTGGTGCTGGCGCTCGACCCGGAGCTGGTGGTGGTGGGCGGCTGGGCCGCGGGGGTCGGCGGGGTCCTGGACCCGCTGCGCACCGAGCTGGCGCGCTACTGCCTCCGTCCGCCGCGGGTGGCGCTGTCGCTGCTGGGCGACTCGGCGGTGGCGACGGGCGCGCTGCGGCTGGCGCTCGACCATGTCGAGGGCGAGCTCTTCGCGGTCGAGCGGACGGCCACCGCGCGCTGATCCGGGAGCCGGCGGGCGTCAGCTCGCCAGCAGGCCGACCGGGTCCCCCTCGCCGAAGGTGAGCCGGCAGGTGTCGGCCCGGTAGGTGGCGACGGACACGGCGGCGGTGCGGCCGTCCGCGAAGTAGCGGGTGGTGACCACGAGGACGGGCGCGCCCGGCAGCCGGTCGAGCTGCTTGGCGTCCTCGGCGCGGGCCGAGCCGAGCTCGACGGCGCGGTCGTGGCCCTCCAGCCGGAGCTCCTGGAGCGCGCCCAGGACGGCGAGGGCGCGGGCCGGCCCGGAGGCCGTCTCGGGGAGGTCGAGTCCGGGGACGCCGGCGGCGGGGACGTAGAGCAGTTCCGCGGCGACGGGCTGGCCGTTGCTGCTGCGGGTGCGGCGGACGGTGTGCACCACCTCGTCGCGGCCGGTGCCCAGGAGCAGGGCGACGGCCGCGGGCGGGACGGCCTCGGCGCTGCCCACCGGCTGCCAGTCGTCGGCGGTGGTGCCGGGCCAGGCGTGCTCTGCGTCGGCGGCGACGCCCACGCGCGGCGGGGCGACGGTGGTGCCGACGCCGCGGCGGCGCTGGAGGCGTCCTTCCAGCTCCAGTTGTTCGAGCGCCTGGCGGAGGGTGGCGCGGGCGACCCCGAAACGGGCGGCCAGATCACGCTCGTTGGGCAGGATCTCCCCCACCGCGAACTCCGAGTCGAGCGCGTCGCTGAGCACCGTTTTCAGGTGCCAGTACTTCGGCTCGGGCGCCGTTTCCAGCTGCGTCGTCCCCACCCTCATCCTCCGCAAAGGCTTTTCGCGCGCTTCTTTATTAAAGGTTGTTGCAGTATGCCTGTGACCATAGGACGGTGTGCGAACTTGGTCAAGACCAATGCGATGTCCCGTCGGAGCTGGTGCGGACCTTTGGGCACCCTCGGTGACCGTCGGCGGGCCGCGCCCGGCCGCGTACGGAAGTCCGGTGACGAACAGTCGTCGAAGGCGGGAAGAAAGGGGTGTGAGCGGCGCGCGGGGGGCGCACGCGGGCCGGCCGGGGCGCCGGGGCGGTTCCGGCAGCACGGTGGTGCATGCACGGGTCTACCCCGGAGTAACCGTTGCTGACATCCTGTCTAAAAGATTCCCGAGGAGCAGCAGGAGCCGACCTCATGGGCGCACCCTTGCAGACCGCGACGTTCTCCCTCGACACCCCCTCCGGGCAGCGCGGAGCCGAGGTGGTCTACCGGCGCGCCGGCGAGGGCGACCCCCTCGTCCTGCTGCACGGCATCGGGCACCACCTCCAGGCCTGGGACCCGGTGTTCGACATCCTCGCGGCCGAACACGACGTCGTCGCCCTGGACCTGCCCGGCTTCGGCCGCTCCCCCGCCCTCCCCGCGGGCGTGCCGTACGACCTGCCGAGCACGGCCGCGGTCCTGCGCGCGTTCTTCGAAACCCTCGGCCTGGACCGGCCGCACGTCGCCGGCAACTCCCTGGGCGGCCTGATCGCCCTGCAACTCGGGCACGAGAAGCTCGTACGGACCGTCACGGCCCTCTCCCCCGCCGGGTTCTGGACGGAGTCCGAGCGCCGCTACGCCTTCGGCGTGCTCGGCGGGCTGCGCAACGGCGCCCGGCGGCTGCCGCCCGAGCGCCTCGCCCGGCTGGCCGCCACCTCGGCCGGGCGGGCGGCGCTCGTCAGCCTGGTGTACGCGCACCCCGGCCGCCGTCCGGTCGACGCCGTGATCGCCGAGGCGAGCGCGCTGCGGGACGCCGTGGGCTTCGAGGCCACCCTCGCCGCGGGACGTACGGTCCTGTTCACACACGAGGTCCCGGACCTGCCGGTCACCATCGCCTGGGGCACCCGCGACCGGGTGCTGCTGCGCCGCCAGGGGATCCGCGCCCGGCAGGTGATCCCCGGCGCCCGGCTGGTGCGGCTGCCGGACTGCGGTCATGTGCCGATGAGCGACGACCCGGCGCTCGTGGCACGCGTCGTGCTGGACACCGCGCGCTGACGCGGCGGGCCGGGGCGGGAGCCGGACGGGAAGCCCTTTCCGTTGCGTCATAGGATCTCCGGACCAGCACAGCACGAACTTGGGGGATTCGCAGTGGCTTCCACCGCGCGCACCGTCCTCGTCCCGGCCGCCGTGGCCGTGACGCTGATCGCCGGCCTCACGGCCTGCGGCTCCGATTCCGGTTCCGGCAAGGACGACGAGCAGACGAAGAAGAAGGCGGAGAAGTCCGAGCAGATCGCCTGGCAGGGGGCGGCGATACCGGGCCTGGCGGCGAAGCCGGCGTGGACCGTTCCGCCGGCGCCGGGCGGCGCGTCGGTGTTCGCCGTCGGCGACGCCTTCGCCGTGGTGACCGACAACGCCGGGGCGCGGGGCAAGGACGACGAGTCCCCGTCGCAGCGGGAGGGCGCCAAGACCATCACATTCCGGGACGCGAAGAACGGCGCCGTCCGCCGGACCGTCAAGGTGCCCGACGCCCGGGTCTCGGCGGACACCTGGCACGGCGCCCCGGCCCTCCGCGTGGACACCACCTCGAAGACCGCCTCCGACGGGATGACCTCGGACAAGAGCACCACGGTCGCCGAGATCTACGACGGGCAGGGCAAGAAGCTCGGCAGCACCCCCGTCACCGGCGCCCCGGTCTCGGACGGCTGGGCCGTCAAGGGCGACACCGTCGGACGGATCGGAAGCGGCGCGACGAACAAGCTCGACGCGCCCGGTGAGCCCCGTGCCCTCCAGGGAGCCGCGCCGTCCAAGGACCTCTTCCACTTCGCCCAGCGGCAGCGGACGTTCGGGGGCGACCACGCCTTCTCCTACGAGGAGGTGGAGCGCGGCACCTTCAACCACATGAAGCGCCTGGTGGTCACCGACCTGGCGACCGGCAAGAAGGCGTGGACGTCCAGCGAGGCCGGCCGCCCGGACCAGGCCATCCCGGAGAACAAGTCCCACGACGTCAACGTCGTCCCGGTGACGGTCGTCGGCGACCGGATCGTCCTGGCCTGGCAGACCAAGGGCGAGGATCGCTCCTCCTTCGAGCCCTGGGTCATGTCGGTGAACGACCTCAAGTCCGGCCGCCTGCTGACCACCGGCCCGGTCGTCGAGGCGGACGCCCCCGGCTCCATGCGGGACTTCGGCGACCCCGTCACCAACCCCACCTTCCTGGTCACCCACGACACGTCCACCGGCACCGTCGTCACAGCGGGCCAGTCGGGGATGGGACAGCCGTGGCTGGCCACCGCCTGGGACCTCAACAGCGGCCGGCGGCTCTGGTCCCAGGCGAAGGACGAGAAGACCTTCGCGATCCTGACCTCCGGCGACGGCGTCGTCTACGGCTACACCGACGTCGGCCCAGGGCCGTACTCGGACCCGATCGCCGTCGACGTGAAGACCAAGAAGGTCCTGGCGAAGACGCTCGACAACAACCAGGTCCCGGTCTTCAGCACCGACGGGCACGGCGCGGTCTCCGTGGAGCGGGGCGTGTTCGTCTTCCCGCGCGCCTGAACCGGGCGGGGCGCGGGGCCGGGTCCCGCGCCCCGGATCTCACCGGGTCAGTTCCAGGGATTGGCCGGCTGGTCGTTGATCGCCGTCCAGAAGCGGGTGCCGGCGGGTACGTCCCCGGCGGCCCAGTAGCTCCAGCCGCCGGAGTTCTCCAAGTTGGTTCCGTATCTCCCGTCGTGGAACTCGGCCATGCGCCAGCCGGCCCCGAAGTTGTTCGCGCAGACGCCGTCGGCGACCGCGCGGCTGGTCAGGCGGGTGCCGCGGATCGGTCCTGTGGCCGCGACGGTGCCGCGGGCCCAGCCCGCGTAGAAGCCGGGGGTGATGCCGGCGGGGACGGGACGGCCGTCGACCTTGAGGCACAGGAGCGGGAGCGCGGAGGTCGTGGCGGTGTCGCCCTGGTACGGGTTGCTCAGGGGGCCGCCGCCCACCTGGACCGTGCCGCCGGGGCCGTCGGCGAGCAGGGTCCAGGTCATGGCCTTGCCGTTGGAGGCGGGGGCGGGCGGGGCGGCCGTCGCGGGGCCCGCCAGTGCCCCGGCCGCGGCCAGGGCCGCCGCTCCGAGGGCAAGGACCGTCTTCACCGAGCGCATGACTTCTCCTTCACTGCCGTGACATGAGACGCATGGCGGTACGGTCGGGAATTCTCCACGCCCTTCACAGAACCTCCAAGGGGAGAACCGGACACCACCCCGCCCGCTCCCCGCGGAACAGCCGGGCGTCAGAGCCGTCCCAGGGCGCGGGTCACGAACCGTGCCCGCTCCCCCACCGTCGTCCGGGGCAGTTCGACCGTCTCGTAGCCGAACTCCGCGTACGCGGTCACCATCGCCTCGTGAGTGCGGACCGCCTCCTCGTAGGACTGCTTCCGTTCCGTGTCGCGCTCGTAAATCTCGGGCCAGGGTGGCGCGACGAAGACGCGGTGGTGGTACCGGTGGCGGTGCGCGGCGGTGACCATGTGGCCGGGCACGGGGCGGCCCTCCAGGCGGAGGTAGCCCACGATGTCGGGGACGCCCCGGTCGAAGAGGACGGTGCCGGGGCGGGCCGCCGCGTCGTGGTACGAGCGCAGTTCCCAGCAGAGCATCAGTTCCGCGAAGAGGCCGGGGTCCGTCCAGGGCAGGCCCCGGCCTCCGATGGCGACCTGGTCCTGGATGACGCCCCGCCCAGCCTCCCGGGAGCGGTCGAAGCCCACGTTCTCCAGGGCGTCGATCAGTGTGCTCTTGCCGGCGCCCGGCCCTCCGGTCACCACGACGAAACGTCCGGAATCCATCCGCCCCCGCCTCCCCTGCCGATCACAGTCCGTCCGACCGTACCCCCGGGGCGCGTCGCCCGTGACGGGCACCCCCGCGGCTGGCAGGGTGGACGGACCTCGACGGACTCGACGGAAGTGGGGTGCGGTGTCATGGCCGAGCAGGTGGACGTCGTCGTCATCGGCATGGGCCCGGGCGGTGAGCACATCGCGGGCCGGCTGGCGGACGCGGGGCTGCGGGTGGTGGGGGTGGAGGCGGAGCTCGTCGGCGGCGAGTGCCCGTACTGGGGCTGTGTGCCCAGCAAGATGATGATCCGGGCCGGCAACCTGCTGGCCGAGGGCCGCCGGATCCCCGGCATGGCGGGCACGGCCCAAGTGGTCCCCGACTGGGCGCCGGTCGCCTCGCGGATCCGCGACGAGGCCACCGACGACTGGAACGACCAGGTCGCCGCCGACCGGTTCACGGACAAGGGCGGCAGGCTGGCGCGCGGCCGGGGGCGGCTCGCCGGGCCCGGGCGGGTGGAGGTGGACGGGCCGCGGGGCGGTGTCTTCGAGGCCGCGCGCGGTGTGGTGATCGCCACCGGCACCACACCGCAGATCCCGCCGGTTCCCGGGCTGGACGGCGTGCCGTACTGGACCAACCGGGATGCCGTCGCCGCCAAGGAGCCGCCGCGGTCGCTGCTGGTGCTGGGCGGCGGCTCGATCGGTGTCGAACTCGCCCAGGTGTACGCCCGTTTCGGGACCCGCGTCACCGTGGTGGAGGCGATGGACTCCCTCGTCCCGGCGGACGAGCCGGAGTCCGCGGGGCTGCTCGCCGAGGTGCTGGAGGCCGAGGGCCTGACCGTGCGGACGGGCGCGCGGGTGACCGCGGCCCGGCACGACGGCGAGGAGTTCACGCTGACCCTGGAGGACGGCGAGGAACTGACGGGCGAACGGCTGCTGGTGGCGACCGGCCGCCGGGCGGACCTGTCGGACCTCGGCCTGGACACCGTCGGCCTCGACCCGACGGCACGGTCGCTGCGGACGGACGGCCGGATGCGGGCCGGGGACAACCTGTGGGCGGCGGGGGACGTGACGGGGCACGGCGCGTTCACCCATGTGGCCATGTACGAGGGCGAGATCGTCGCCCGGGACCTGCTGGGGGAACCCGGCCCCGAGGCCGACTACCGGGCGCTGCCCCGCGTCACCTTCACCGACCCCGAGATCGGCGCCGTCGGGCTGACCGAACGGCAGGCCCGCGACCGGGGCCTGCGGGTGCGGACCGGCCTCGCGCAACTGCCGTCCTCGGCACGCGGCTGGATCCACAAGGCCGGCAACCAGGGGCTGGTCAAGCTCGTGGCGGACGCGGACCGCGGTGTCCTCGTCGGGGCCACGACGGCCGGTCCTGCGGGCGGCGAGATGCTGTACGGGCTGGCGGTGGCGGTCCAGGCGCAGGTGCCGGTCGACACACTGCGGCACATGATCTACGCGTACCCGACGTTCCACCGGGGCATCGAGGACGCGCTGCGCGCGCTGCGGACGGACGGGTAGGGGCGCGAGGCTCCGGGTGCCTCAGCCCTCCTCGCGCGCCGTCCGGTCGGCGTACCGGACGCGCGCGAGGTCGCGCACGTCGCCGAGCGTGCCCCACTCGTTCTTGCCGAGCCGGGAGAGCGGGCGCATACGGGTGATCTCCGGGTGCCCGTCGACCAGGACGGACTCGCTGATCGCGGCGTGCACGACCCGGCCGAGGACGACGGTGGAGTTGCCGAGGCACAGGGTGCTGTGCAGCTCGCATTCGAGGGCGACCGGCGAGTCCGCGACCCGGGGGGCCTTCACCCGGAGGCTGGGCTCCGGGGCCACGCCGACGGCCTCGAACTCGCCGATGCCGGGCGGGAAGTCGGTGGCCGTGTCGTTGATCTGCCCGAAGGACCCCTCCGGAGCCAGGTTGACGACGAACTCCCGGGTCGCCTCGACATTGCGGAGCGTGTCCTTGCGGCCGACCGAGGTGAACTGCACGATCGGCGGCTCCACACAGGCGATGGTGAAGAAGGAGTGCGGGGCGAGGTTGGCCACCTCGCCGTTCGCGGACACCGTGGACACCCAGGCGATCGGCCGGGGCACCACCACCGCCGTCAGGAGCCGGTAGACGGAGGCCGGGTCGGTGGTCTCGATGTCGTAGTCGACGCGCATACCGCCAGTATCCCTGCCCGGGACGCATGCGGTGGCGGCCAGGTCCTGTTCCCCGGATCGCTGTTGACAAACCTCTCGAACACCTTTTTGAGGGGCAAGTGGAGCAAAAGCGTCCTTAATTCACCAGACGCGTCTTTTACCCGTCGGACACAAGGCGTTCGTGATCACGCAACACCGGTTCGGCACTGTGGACGGCATGACCGACACCGACGCGAGTCCCGGCAGCGGCCCCGGCCGCCCGCACCACTGGCGGCGCGACCTGGCGGAAGTGGCCGCCCTGTTCACCGCGGTGGCCGCCGCGGACTGCGTGGCCGACACCGTGGCGCACGGCCCCGACGGGCCGGTCCTGCTGGTCGGGTCGGCCGCCGCGCTGCTGGCCACGGCGGCGTTCCACACCTGGTGGCACCGGCGGCGGCGCCGCGCCGCGTCCCCCGTCCCCGTCGCCCCGGCCGCGTCGCCCGGGGGCGACGACACCGCGCTGTGGCGCATGCGCACGACCGTCCGGGACGAGCCGGGCAGCCTGGCGGCCCTCTGCCTGGCCCTGGCGGGGCGGGGCGTCGACATCCTCGCCCTCCAGACGCATCCGCTGGCCGAGGGGACGGTGGACGAGCTGCTGCTGCGCGCCCCGGCCGCGACCGCCTCCGACGAGCTCGTCCGGGCCGCCGTCGAGGGCGGCGGCAGCGGGACGTGGCTGGAGCGGGCGGACGCCCACGACCTGGTGGACGCCCCGACCCGGGTGCTGCGCCTGGCGACCCGCACCGCGCTGGACACCGCGGAACTGCCGCTCGCGCTCCGGCAGTTGCTCGGCCGGTGCACGATCCGCTCGGTGCCGGCCGGTACGGCGGACGCCCCGGCGGTGCCGACGGAGGGCGAGTGGCAGGAGACCGTGCTGCGGCTGCGCGACCCGTCGGGCGGCACCATCACCGTCGAACGGCCGTACCTGCCGTTCACCCCGGCGGAGTTCGCCCGCGCCCGCGCGCTCGTCGAGCTGGAGGCACGGCTGGGGCCGCGGGTCCCGGAGCGCAGCGACGTGCTGACGCTGCCCGCCGGGGACGAGGTGACCGTCCGGCGGGCCGGTCCTGGCGACCTCGCGGCGGCCCGGGCGATGCACGAGCGCTGCTCCCCGGCGACGCTCGCCCTGCGCTACCACGGCCCCGTGCGGGACGTCGCGGCCGCCGACCGCTATCTGGGCCACCTGCTCGGCCCGCGGTTCGGGCGGACCCTGGGCGCGTACACGTCGTCCGGCCGGCTCGTCGCCCTCGGGCATCTGCTGTGGGACGGCGAGGAGACGGAGGTGGCGCTGCTCGTCGAGGACGCGTGGCAGCGGCGCGGCATCGGCGGTGAGCTGCTGGGCCGGCTGGTGGCGATGGCGGCCGGGGCGGGCTGCGAGAGCGTGTACGCGGTCACGCAGGCGTCCAACACCGGCATGGTGGCGGCGATGCGCGGGCTGGGCCTGCCGCTGGACTACCAGGTCGAGGAGGGGACGCTCGTGGTCACGGCCCGGCTCGACCGGGCTCCCGTGCCCCGCGCGCCCGGCCTCGCCTCCCGCACCACCCCGGGCGTCTGACAAAACCGCCGTGACGCGGAGGCCCCCGGCGTACGAGGATGCTCCCATGCCGAACACCACCAGCACCCAGCTGCCCCGCCAGGTCGCCGACGCCTACGTCGACGCCTACATCGAGCTCGACCCGATCACCGGTACCTACCTCGGCGTGGCCTCCAGCGCCCGCCGGCTGCCCGACTTCTCGCCCGAGGGCCAGGAGGCCCTGGCCGGTCTGGCCCGTACGACGCTGGAGCGGCTGGCGGAGGCGGAGAAGCTGCCCGGCGCGGACAGCGACGCCGAGCGGCGGTGCGGGCGGCTGCTGCGCGAGCGGCTGACCGCCGAACTCGCGGTGCACGACGCGGGCGAGCCGCTGCGGGCGATCAGCAACCTCCACTCGCCGCTGCACTCGGTGCGCGAGGTCTTCACCCTCATGCCGGTGGAGACCGCGGACGACTGGTCCGCGGTCGCCGAGCGGCTGCGGGCCGTGCCCGCGGCGCTGGACGGCTGGCGGGCCTCGCTCGCGGAGGGGCTGAAGCGCGGGATGCCGGGCGGACCGCGGCAGGTGGCCACCGTGCTGGAGCAGCTCGCGGAGTGGATCGGCACCGACGGAGGGTGGTTCGCCGACTTCACGGCCGCCGGTCCCGAGGAGCTGCGGGCGGAGCTCGACGCCGCGGCGGCGGTGGCGACCGGCGGCCTGACCGACGTCCGCGACTGGCTGCGCGACGTCTACGCCCCCGGCGTCGAGGGCGCCCCGGATGTGGTGGGCCGCGAGCGGTACGCCCGCTGGGCGCGCTACTGGAACGGCACGGACCTCGACCTGGAGGAGGCCTACGCCTACGGCTGGTCCGAGTTCCACCGCCTGCTGGCGGAGATGCGGACCGAGGCCGAGAAGATCCTCCCGGACGCCCGGACGCCCTGGGAGGCGCTGGCCCACCTCGACGAGCACGGCACGCACATCGAGGGCGTGGACGAGGTCAGGAAGTGGCTGCAGGATCTGATGGACGAGGCCGTCGAGGCGCTGGACGGCACCCACTTCGAGCTGGCCGAGCGGGTCAAGCGCGTCGAGTCCCGGATCGCCCCGCCCGGCGGCGCGGCGGCCCCGTACTACACGGCGCCGTCGGAGGACTTCTCCCGCCCGGGCCGCACCTGGCTGCCGACCATGGGCCTGACCCGCTTCCCGGTGTACGACCTGGTGTCCACCTGGTACCACGAGGGCGTGCCCGGCCACCACCTCCAGCTCGCCCAGTGGGTGCACGTGGCCGACCGGCTCTCCCGCTACCAGGCCACCCTGGGCCAGGTCAGCGCCAACTGCGAGGGCTGGGCGCTGTACGCCGAGCGGCTCATGGACGAACTGGGCTACCTGACCGACGCCGAGCGGCGGCTGGGCTACCTGGACGCCCAGATGATGCGGGCCGCCCGCGTGATCGTCGACATCGGCATGCACCTGGAGCTGGTGATCCCCGCGGACTCCCCCTACCACCCCGGGGAGCGCTGGACGCCGGAGCTGGCCCAGGAGTTCTTCGGTCTGCACAGCAGCCGTCCGGCGGACTTCGTGGAGAGCGAGCTGGTCCGCTACCTGGGCATGCCGGGCCAGGCGATCGGCTACAAGCTCGGCGAACGCGCCTGGCTGACCGGCCGCGAGGCGGCGCGCAAGGCCCACGGCGACGCGTTCGACGCCAAGGCGTGGCACATGGCGGCGCTCTCCCAGGGGTCGCTGGGCCTGGACGACCTGGTGGCGGAGCTGTCGGCACTGTGAGGTCAGGGTCCCCGGATGGGACCTGTGATCCTCTTCTGCCGCGACCCGCTCTCCCCCCGCCGCACGGACCCGCACTTCGCCGCCGAGGCGCGGGCCGCCGGTGAACAGGGCCTGCGGGTCGCCCGGATCGACCACGACGCGCTCCTCGCCGGGGACACGGCGGGGGCGGTCGCCGGCGTGCCCCGGGACGCGGGAACGGCGTGGTACCGGGGCTGGATGGTGCCCGCCGGCCGCTACGCGGAGCTGGCGGGCGTCCTCGCCGGGCGCGGTGTGACGCTGCTGACCCCGGCCGGGGACTACCGGCGGGCCCATGAACTGCCCGGCTGGTACGGGGCGTTCGCCGACGTCACCCCGCGGAGCGTCTGGTTCCCCGCCGAGCCGGGGCAGGTTCCCGGTGCGGCGCGGCTGGCGGCGGGGGCCGCCCGGCTCGGCGTCGGCCCCGCGGTCGTCAAGGACTATGTGAAGTCCCGCAAGCACGAATGGGACGAGGCATGTTACGTGCCCGACCTCGCGGACACGGACCGGCTGGCGGCGGTGGCCGGCCGGTTCGTGGAGCTCCAGGGCGCATTCCTGGCAGGCGGTGTGGTGCTGCGCTCCTTCGAGCGCTTCACGGCGGCGGGCGAGGCGCGGGTGTGGTGGGTGGACGGCCGTCCGGTCCTGGTGACCGCGCACCCGGACACCCCGGACCGGCTCCCCGCACCGGTGCTCGACGCGGTGGCGCCGTGTGTCGCCGCGCTGGGCTGCCGGTTCGTCACCACGGACATGGCGCTCCGGGAGGACGGTGTGTGGCGGGTGGTGGAGGTGGGGGACGGCCAGGTGAGCGGCCTGCCGCGGAGCGCGGATCCGGCGGCGCTGCTCGGGGGCTCGCCGGGGCCTGAACTCCGTCCCCCTGACCGGCGTTGCCGCTGTTCAGCAACCGCAGGCCCCGCCGTCCTCGGGCGCGGTCAGCGGGTCCGGCGGAAGCCGCCGCTTCCCCTCCCACGTCTCCACCTCGTACCCCTCGCGGATCCAGTACTCGATCCCGCCGAGCATCTCCTTCACCCGGTACCCGAGGCGCGCGAGCGCCAGCGCCGCCCGGGTCGCGCCGTCGCACCCGGGGCCCCAGCAGTGGACGACGACCGGCCGGGCCGGGTCGAGGAGTTCCGCGGCCGACCGGGGGATCCGGGCCGTGGGCAGGTGGACGGCGCCCGGTACGTGCCCCTGGTCCCAGCCGGGCGTCGTCCGCGAGTCGACGACCGTGAAGTCGGCGGCCCCGGCGGCCAGCGCGGCGTGGACGTCGGCGACGTCCGTGTGGAAGGCGAGGCGGGCGGCGAAGTAGGCGGCGGCATCGGCGGGTTCGGCCGGCGGGGTGGCGAGGACGGAGGAAGGAGTCGCTGTCATGACCATGAATCTACGGCGCCCAAAAGCCTGTGCGAACCCGTGATCCACGGGGGTCACGCCGCCCTACCGGTGAATCGCCGGTATGAGCACCCTACGGCCGCCCTTTCCCCGGAACGACCGGCGGGGCGGAGCGAGGGGCGGCCACAGGCGTGACATTTCGGGCATCCGGCCTGGAGCGAAGCGTGTGATCCCCGGCAAAGACCCTTGAACAACCGGCGATCCACCTGCTAGACACCGCTCATGACCGATCATTCCCCCGACGCCACGGACTGGCGCATACTCGACGCCCTGCAGAGCAACGGCCGCGTCGGGTACGCGGAGTTGGCGCGGATCGTGAACATGTCCTCCAGCGCGGTGACCGAGCGCGTCCGGCGGCTGGAGGAGGCGGGGGTGATCGACGGGTACACGGCGGTGGTACGGCCCGAGCGGCTGGGCCTGAGCGTGCTCGCCTTCGTCCGGCTGCGCTATCCGAACGGCAACTACAAGCCCTTCCACGACCTGGTGGACTCGACGCCGGAGATCCTGGAGGCGCACCACGTCACCGGTGACGACTGCTTCGTCATCAAGGTCGCCGCGCGGTCGATGCGCCACCTGGAGGAGGTGGCGGGCCGGATCGGGGCGCTGGGCTCCGTCACCACGAGCGTCGTGTACTCGTCGCCGCTGAGCCGCCGGGCGTTCAGCCCGTCGGAGCCGCCGTCCGGTGCCGGACGGCCGAGCCCGACCGCTCCTTGACGACCCGGAGCTGCGCGGGGATGCGCTGCCGCAGGTCGGCGACGTGGCTGACGATGCCGACGGTGCGGTCGCGTTCGCGCAGGGAGTCCAGGACGTCGAGGACCTCGTCGAGGGTCTGCTCGTCCAGGCTGCCGAAACCCTCGTCGATGAAGAGGGTGTCCAGGCGGGTGCCGCCGGCCTCCTCGGTGACGACGTCCGCGAGGCCGAGGGCGAGGGCGAGGGAGGCGAAGAAGGTCTCTCCGCCGGAGAGCGTCGCGGTGTCGCGTTCGCTGCCGGTCCAGGCATCGATGACGTGCAGCCCCAGGCCGGAACGGCCGCGTCCGGTACCCCGGGCGTCGGAGTGGACGAGGGTGTAGCGGCCGCCGGACATACGCCGCAGGCGGACGGTCGCGGCGGCGGCGACCTGCTCCAGCCGGGCGGCGAGGACGTACGACTCCAGGCGCATCTTCCGCTCGTTGTGGGCGGAGGTGCCCGCGGCGAGGGCGGCGAGGTCCGCCACCCGGTGGTACTCCTCGCGCAGCGGGGCGAGCCGGAGCGCGTCGGCCGCGGCCTCGGCGGAGAGCCGGGCGAGGGCGTCGCGGCGCTGCCGGGCGTCGGCGTCGCGGGCCGACGCGGCCCGCAGCCTGCGGACCGCCGCGTCCGCCGCGGCGTCGGCCGCCTCCGGGTCGG
>NZ_JABETO010000089.1 GCF_013055795.1 Streptomyces sp. I05A-00742 | reverse complement strand
GTACGGCCTTCGCGCTGCCTCCCGCCGAGGCGGACCGGGGGCCCGCGCCGGCCGCCGAGGCCGCCGCGCCCACCGGCCGCCGGGGCCGGCGCGCTCTGGCGGAGGCGCCCGAACACCCGATCCCCGGCCAGGCCGACGCCGAACCCGACGTCCCGCGCGGGCCGTTCGCGCTGCCCCCGGCGGAGGCGGATCGCAAGCCGGCGCCTGGTGCGGGTGTGGGCGTTGCGGGTGTGGGTGCTGGTGTCCCGGGTGTGGGTGCGGGACAGGCCCCGGGGCGGCCGGTGCCGACGCAGGGTGGGCCCATGGGTCCTGCCGGTCCTGCCGGTCCTGCTGGCCCTGCCGGTCCGGTCGCGCCTCCTGTGCCGGTGGAGGGTGCTGGCCCCGCCGGGCCCACGGGCCCTGTACGACCCGTCGGACCCGCGGACGCGGGTGCGGGTGCGGGTGCTCCTGGTGGAAGCGCGTTGCCCATGGGACCCGCCGGGCCCGTGGGGCCTGCTGCTCCGCCTACGGCTTCGGGGCACTCCGGCCCGGCCGAGGCCGGTCATGCCGATGCCGCTCGTCCCACGGTGCCGGTGGGGCAGGCGGGTTCGGAGGGTTCGTTCGGTCCGGAAGGGCTGATCCGTCCGGACGGGCGGACCGGTGCCGGGGAGCAGGGCGGTCAGAGCGGTCAGGGTGGTCAGGGCGGTCAGGGCGGGGCTGTGGGTCCGGTCGGCCCGGGTGCTCCTTCCGACGCGTCCGTCCCGTCCGGGACTGCCGGCATCGGTGTTCTCGGCGGCCATGGCGGCCAAAGCGGTCCCGGAACTCCCGCCGGTGCTCACCCCGGTGCCGGAGCCGGTCCCGACGCACCGCCCACCGGGCGCCGGCGTGCGCGCCGGGCGCTGGCGGAGGAGCCGGGCGCGGCGGCACAACCGGGTGCGGGCGACGTCGCCCGCGCCATCAGCGTGCGCACGCTCGGACAGGGCGCGCCGTATGCCCAGCAGAGCGGGGACACCCCTCCCGGCGGAACCCCGGCCGGCGGGAGCGCCGGGTCCGGTCGGCGGCGCAAGCTGGGCAATCCCGCCGACGAGCGTGAGGGACAGGGTCAAGGGCAGGGACAGGGACAGGGGCAGGGGCAGGGGCAAGGTCAGGCACAGGCGCCCGCACCGGCTCCACGTCCCGGCCCGATCGGCCCCCGGCCGCCGGCTGCTCAGGAAGGCCGCGCCTTCGCGATAGGAGCACCGGACGAGGGCGCCGAGGGCCCGGAGCCGCTGGACGGTCCCAACGGTGCCGTGGAGATCGTCAACTCCACCGGCCCCGTCCCCCCGCCCGTGGACGACGAACTGCCGCCCGAGCCGCTGGACAACCCGCGCCGGCTCCTGGTCTGGCCCGCCCCGGACACCTCGACCACCCAGGCCCTGACCGACCGCGGCTACCGGCCGGTGATCGTGCACTCGCGCGAAGAGGTCGACGCCCAGATGGCGGCCTACCCGGCGGCGCTGTTCGTCGACCCGCTCACCGGGCCGATCACCCGCACCGCTCTCCAGGCCCTGCGGCAGGCCGCCGTGGCGGCCGGGGTCCCCGTCCTCGTCACGGCGGGCCTCGGACAGGCCACGCGGGAAGCGGCGTACGGCGCCGACCCGGCCGTCCTCCTCAAGGCGCTGGCCCCGCGCGACAGCGAGATGCACCCGGCCCGCGTCCTGCTGGTCGAGGAGCACGAGCCGATCGCCAACGCGCTCACCGCGACCCTGGAGCGGCGCGGCGTGCAGGTGGCCTGTGCCGCCACGGACTCCGAGGCCGTGACGCTGGCCGGTCAGATCCGCCCCAACCTGGTGGTGATGGACCTGATGCAGGTACGCCGCCGCCGCGCCGGCATCCTCGACTGGCTCCGCTCCCAGGGCCTCCTCAACCGCACCCCCCTCGTCGTCTACACCTCCGCCGGCATCGACCCCGCCCAACTCCCCCACCTCGCCTCCGGCGAAACCGTCCTCTTCCTCGCCGAACGCTCCACCAGCCCCGAGGTGCAGGGCCGAATCGTCGACCTCCTGACGAAGATCGGCACCAACCCGGCGTAAGTGCCGGGGGTGCCGCCTGAGTTGAGCGGTATTGCGCCCATTCATCCGTCCGTCCCTTTCGTCTCGTGCCCTCCGGGCCCACAGCGGCTGGCTACGCGGAGCGGGGGCCGGGGACCGGTCGTTGACTGGGGGTGCGTGG
>NZ_JABETO010000088.1 GCF_013055795.1 Streptomyces sp. I05A-00742 | reverse complement strand
GGCGGCCAGCGCGGCGTCGGCCGCGGCCAGGCCGTCCTTGGCCGCCCGGAGGCGGCCGGCGAGTTCGGCGTCGCCGGCGTCGGCGCCGTCCGCCTCGGCCTGCCGGAGCTCGTACTCCTCCTGTGCCGCGGACGCGCGCTCCCGGGCCTCGTCCCGTGCGGTCGCCAGCCGGCCGGCCTCGGCCTCGGCGGAGGCCACCCGGCCCCGGGCCGCGGTGACCCGGCCCTGCAGCCGGGCGAGCTGTTCCCGCCGGTCGGCGAGGGCGCGGGCGGCGTCGCGCAGGCGACGTTCCTCCTCGGCGAGGCGCCGTTCGAGCTCCGCGCGGTGGGCCGAGGTGTCCTCCAGGGCGCGGCCGGCCGCGTCCAGGGCGGCCTCCAGCTCGGCCTCCTGCTCCCGGATCCGGGCGGCCTCCCGCTCCAGGTCCTCGGGGTCCCGGCCGCGCCGTTCCTCGGCCGGGGCGGCGGTGGCGCTGGTGACCCGGGCGTCGGCGAGCCCGATGGTGCCGCGCACCCGTTCCGCCAGACGGGAGAGCTCGTACCAGGTCTGCTGGGCGGTGGCCAGCCGCGGTGCCAGCTCCTCGACCTGGCGTTCGAGCGCGGCCTCGCGCCGGGCGGCGGCGGCGAGTTCGGCCTCGGCGGCGTCCCTGCGGCTCTTGAGCGCGGCCTCGTCGGCGATCTCGGCGCGCAGCGCCTCGCGGAGGGTCGTCAGGTCGTCGGCCAGCAGCCGCAGCCGGGCGTCGCGCAGGTCGGCCTGGATGACGGCGGCCCGGCGGGCCACGGCGGCCTGCCGGCCCAGCGGCTTGAGCTGGCGGCGCAGTTCGTCGGTGAGGTCCTGGACGCGGGCGAGGTTGGCGCGCATCGCGTCGAGCTTGCGGAGCGCCTTCTCCTTGCGCTTGCGGTGCTTGAGGACGCCGGCCGCCTCCTCGATGAAGGCACGGCGGCCGGCCGGGTCGGCGTGCAGGACGGAGTCGAGCTGGCCTTGGCCGACGATGACGTGCATCTCCCGGCCGATGCCGGAGTCGGAGAGGAGCTCCTGGATGTCGAGGAGGCGGCAGGTGTCACCGTTGATCTGGTACTCGCTGCCGCCGTTGCGGAACATGATCCGCGTGATGGTGACCTCGGCGTAGTCGATCGGGAGGGCACCGTCGGCGTTGTCGATGGTGAGGGAGACCTCGGCGCGGCCGAGGGGCGGCCGGCCGGTCGTCCCGGCGAAGATGACGTCCTCCATCTTGCCGCCGCGCAGCGACTTGGCCCCCTGCTCGCCCATGACCCAGGAGAGGGCGTCCACAACGTTCGACTTGCCGGACCCGTTGGGGCCCACGACGCAGGTGATGCCGGGCTCGAAGCGCAGGGTCGTGGCGGACGCGAAGGATTTGAACCCGCGCAGGGTCAGGCTCTTGAGGTGCACGCGGAAGGACTTTACCGTCCTGCCCCGTATCGTCCCCTGCCCGCGCGGGGCCCTGGCGCGCCGTCGCGGGAGGTGCCGGGGGCATGGTTTCGCCCCGGAACGGGGAGGGCACAGTTGCGGTACGAGATGGGGGGCGAACGCGAGTGGACGACGGGGGTAACGCGGGGACACCGGAGGACGCCGGGCGCGGGCACCGGGCGCCCCGGAAAACGACGAAGGGACGCCGAAGCGTCCCTTGCAGATTCTCAAGCGGCTGACAGTGCAGCCCGACCGGGCCCCCGGGGCAGGGCGTACGGTCAGGCGAGCGCAGGCTCCGCCTGGGATACGTCGATGCTGTCGAGCAGCGAGTCACCGCGGTGAGCGGCGGCAGACAGCGCGTCGTTCTCGGCCTGCATCCGGATGAGCTCGGATTCCAGGTCCTGGACTCGCTGCTGAAGCCGTCGCATCTCGGAGAGGACTCGGGGGTCGGAGCCGCCGACGTAACCGAGAAGCGCCTTTGCCATGATGGATGGTCCTCCACACTGAGTGACCGACCTATGCGGTGTGGGTCGTGAGGGATTCGCACCCGCGGTGCTTGGCCATCGCTACTGCCGTGTCTTCCATGCCAAACAGCTAAGGTGCGCGGGGCTTCCAGAGTCTCACCAAATGGTTTGACGGTCAACACGATCACACCGCGTATCGACGGGCGTCCCGGGGGTGCGCGGCGGGTGAAATGCGCGGCGCCTTTCCCTGACCGGGCCCGGAGGGGTGAAGAGATCATCCGTTGGGATGCAGCCTTGCACGGCGGGGCCGTCTTGGCAACCATCAGGCAATATCCAGGGTGAGCATATGCCAATGGCATAAACGAAGATAATCCGGCCCCTTCGATTACCCCGCATTCCCCGGTCCGGGCGGAACCGTGCCGGCGGTTGTCAGCGGATCTCGAATCCGTCGTATCCACCGCGCGGTGTGGCCCAGATCTCGGTCACACCGTCCACGCGCCCGGGCGTGTCCCCGTCCCGGAGCCAGTCGAGCAGCTGTTCGCACTCCGTGCGCGGCCCCTCGGCCACCACCTGGACCCGCCCGTCGGCGAGGTTGGACGCGAAACCGATCAGGCCGCCGATGCGCAGCGCGTTCTCCCGGGTGAACCAGCGGAAGCCCACACCCTGCACATGACCACGGACCCAGGCGGTGAGACGGACACAGTCGTTCATGTCTGCACGCTAACCGGCCAATTAGATAAGCAGCACTTCGGCCCCTCATTTCTTGCCGTACAGTCGCGCCTCGAAAAGAAGACTCCCCCGTACGAGTGATGCCACGCGAGACGCACTGAGACGCCGAGCACGTAAGGAAGGCAGCGGATGGGTCGCCATCGACGCTCTGCCCCCGTGACCTCCGAAGAAGCGACAGCGAGTCCCCGGGCAGCCAGGGATCCCCTGACGAGCGGGACGGCCGAACTGTACGACCCGGCCGAAGCGCCCACCGTCCCCCTTCCCGTCGCGGTTCCGCCGCCGGCCGAGTGCCGCCCGGGCTCCCCCGGCCGGCACCGCGGCTCGCGCCGGGCCGGCGGCAAGGACCGGAGCCCGAAGCCCGAGAAGGCACGGGACAAGCGGGAGAAGGAGAAGACACCGAAGCCCCGGAAGGCGCGGGAGCCGAAACGGGAGACCGGCGGGAAGCGGGACACCGGCCGGAAGGGCGGTGCCGTCGTCGGCGGCGTCGCGGAGGCGGCGCCGGCCGGTGCCGGCCGGCCGCCGAAGGGGAAGCCGCCCGCGCGGACCGGACTGCTGGGCGCCTCGGCCGCGGTGGCCATAGGAGCCGTGGCCATGGTCTCCGGCCTGCTGCCGGGCAACCCGCTGACCGTGGGCGACAGCGACGGCGCCGGCCGCGGCGGAAGCCCCGGCGGACAGGTCCGCGCCGACGCCCCCATCGAGGTACCGCCCGGCGTCGGAGTCCGCCCCGAGCGGCAGCCGACGGTCCGGCACACCGGCCCGACCGTCCCGGTGGAGCGGCCGGAAGCGGCGGTCAGCAGGGCGTACGACCGCGATGACGCCCGGCCGGCCGCGGCCCGGGCCGTCGCCCCCGCGCAGGCGGCCGACGCA
>NZ_JABETO010000087.1 GCF_013055795.1 Streptomyces sp. I05A-00742 | reverse complement strand
GCGGGAGCCGGGGCCGGAGCGGGAGCCGGAGCCGGAGCGGCGGCCGGGGCGGCCGGCGCGGGGGCGGCGGCCGGGGCCGGAGCGGCACCGGCGGCACCGATCACGGCGAGCTTGGCGCCGACCTCGGCGACCTCGTCCTCGCCGACGACGATCTCCAGCAGGACGCCGGAGGCCGGGGCCGGGATCTCGGTGTCGACCTTGTCGGTCGAGACCTCGAGCAGCGGCTCGTCCTCGGCGACCTCCTCACCGACCTCCTTCAGCCAGCGGGTGACGGTGCCCTCGGTGACCGACTCGCCCAGCGCGGGCAGCACGACGTCGGTACCGGAGGCGCCGCCCGCCGGAGCGGCGGCGGGGGCAGCGGGAGCCTCGGCCGGGGCGGCCGGGGCAGGGGCCTCGGCGACGGGCGCCGGGGCGGGCTCGGCGGCCGGGGCCGCCGAAGACGCAGCCTCGGCGGCCGGAGCCGGGGCAGCGGCGGGGGCGCCGGAGCCGTCGTCGATGATCGCCAGCTCCGAGCCGACCTCGACCGTCTCGTCCTCGGCCACCTTGATGGAGGCCAGGATGCCGGACGCGGGGGCCGGGATCTCGGTGTCGACCTTGTCGGTGGAGACCTCGAGCAGCGGCTCGTCGACCTCCACACGGTCGCCTTCGGCCTTGAGCCAGCGAGTGACAGTGCCCTCGGACACGCTCTCGCCGAGCGCCGGCAGGGTTACGGAAACCGCCATGGTGCGGTTGCTCCTTACGAGTAGTGGGATGGTGGTGCGCTCGGGACTCAGTCGTGCGAGTGCAGCGGCTTTCCGGCCAGGGCCAGGTGGGCCTCGCCGAGGGCCTCGTTCTGCGTCGGGTGCGCGTGGATGAGCTGCGCGACCTCGGCGGGCAGGGCCTCCCAGTTGTAGATCAGCTGGGCCTCACCGACCTGCTCGCCCATACGGTCGCCGACCATGTGGACGCCGACCACGGCACCGTCCTTGACCTGGACGAGCTTGATCTCGCCCGCGGTCTTGAGGATCTTGCTCTTGCCGTTGCCCGCGAGGTTGTACTTCAGGGCGACGACCTTGTCGGCGCCGTACAGCTCCTTGGCCTTCGCCTCGGTGATACCGACGGAGGCGACCTCCGGGTGGCAGTACGTGACGCGCGGCACGCCGTCGTAGTCGACCGGCACGGGCTGGAGCCCGGCCAGCCGCTCCGCCACCAGGATGCCCTCGGCGAAGCCGACGTGCGCGAGCTGGAGGGTCGGGACCAGGTCACCGACGGCCGAGATGGTCGACACATTGGTCCGCATGTACTCGTCCACGAGGACGTAGCCGCGGTCCATGGCGACCCCGGCCTCCTCGTAGCCCAGCCCCTGGGAGACCGGGCCGCGGCCGACGGCGACGAGCAGCAGCTCGGCCTCGAAGGTCTTGCCGTTCTCCAGCGAGACCTTCACACCGTCGGCGGTGTACTCCACGCCCGAGAAGCGGGAGCCCAGGGAGAAGTTGATGCCGCGCTTGCGGAAGGCGCGCTCCAGCAGCTTGGAGCTGTTCTCGTCCTCGACGGGGACGAGGTGGGGGAGCGCCTCGACGATGGTGACGTCGGTGCCGAAGGACTTCCACGCGGAGGCGAACTCGACGCCGATGACGCCGCCGCCCAGCACGATCGCGGACTTCGGCACGCGGTCCAGGACCAGCGCGTGGTCCGAGGAGATGACACGGTTGCCGTCGATGGTCAGGCCCGGCAGCGACTTCGGCACGGAGCCGGTCGCCAGCAGGACGTGACGGCCGGTGATCCGCTGGCCGTTGACGTCGACGGAGGTGGGGGAGGACAGGCGGCCCTCACCGGTGATGTAGGTGACCTTGCGCGAGGCGACCAGGCCCTGGAGGCCCTTGTACAGGCCCGAGATCACGTCGTCCTTGTACTTGTGGACGCCCGCGATGTCGATGCCCTCGAAGGACGCCTTGACACCGAACTGCTCGCTCTCGCGAGCCGAGTCGGCGACCTCGCCGGCGTGCAGCAGAGCCTTGGTGGGGATGCAGCCGCGGTGCAGGCAGGTGCCGCCCAGCTTGTCCTTCTCGATCAGGGCGACGTCGAGACCCAGCTGCGCTCCACGCAGGGCAGCGGCGTAACCGCCGCTACCGCCTCCGAGGATCACTAGGTCGAAAACGGTGCTGGCGTCGTTCGCCACGTCACGTCCTCCATGCATGGGTACGCCGTTGCCGGTCGTCGATGACCGGGCGGCGGCTGTCGTTCGGCCGCTTCTTGCTTCGGCCCTGTGTTTACCGGGGGCCCTGTCCTGCCGAGACAACATCTTCGCACTTGTTGACGGACGGCGGGACGCCGGGCCGGGCTGAGGGACGACTGTTACGTCACCTTCGAGGGGTTACTCGCGCGTAGGGACATCTACGGGCGGGATCGCCGGGCGGCGTTCGTCCAGAGCGAACGCCGCGCGGCCCCGGACGCATTCCCGGGGCCGCGCGGCGGTACGGCGGTCGGACGAGGAGGCAGCTCCCGGCCCGGGCTCAGCCCAGGTCGCCGTCGGCGGTGTGCTCGGCCAGCCGGACGAGGGTGCGGACCGAGGAGCCGGTGCCGCCCTTGGGGGTGTAGCCGTAGGGGGCGCCCTCGTGGAAGGCCGGACCGGCGATGTCCAGGTGGGCCCAGGTGATGCCCTCGCCGACGAACTCCTTCAGGAAGAGGCCCGCGAGCAGGCCGCTGCCGTTGCGCACACCCATGTTGGCGATGTCCGCGACCGGGGAGTCCATGGTCTTGCGGAGCTCGACCGGCATCGGCATCGGCCACGCCTGCTCGCCCGCCGACTCGGCGATCTCGTGGACGGAGGTGCGGAACGCGTCGTCGTTGGCCATGACACCGAAGGTGCGGTCACCCAGGGCGAGCACCATGGCGCCCGTCAGGGTGGCCACGTCCACGATCGCGTCGGGGTTCTCCTCCGAGGCCCGGGTCAGGGCGTCGGCGAGCACCAGCCGGCCCTCGGCGTCGGTGTTGAGCACCTCGACGGTCTTGCCGCTGTACATGGTCAGCACGTCGCCCGGACGGGTGGCCGTGCCGGACGGCATGTTCTCCGCCAGGGCCAGCCAGCCCGTGACGTTGACCCGCAGTCCCAGCCGGGCGGCGGCCAGCACGGCGGCGAACACGGCGGCGGCACCGCTCATGTCGCACTTCATGGTCTCGTTGTGGCCGGCCGGCTTGAGCGAGATGCCGCCCGAGTCATAGGTGATGCCCTTGCCGACCAGGGCGAGGGTCTTCTCCGCCTTGGGGTGGGTGTACCCGATGCGGACCAGCCGCGGCGGGTTGGCCGAGCCCTGGCCCACGCCCATCAGACCGCCGTAGCCGCCCTTGAGCAGCGCCTTCTCGTCCAGCACCTCGATCTTGAGGCCGTGCTCCTTGGCGGCCTCCTGGGCGAGGGCGGCGAACGCGACCGGGTGGAGGTCGTTCGACGGGATGTTGATCAGGTCGCGGGCCCGGTTGACCTCGGCGGCCACGACGGCCGCGCGCTCCACGGCGGCCTTGAACGCCTTGTCGCGCGGCTTGCCGCCGAGGATCACGGCCTCGGCCAGCGGCTCGCTCTTCTTCGACGCCGGCTTGCCGCCGTTGCTGCGGTAGGCGGTGAAGGTGTACGCGCCCATCAGGGCGCCCTCGCCGACCGCGGCGGCGTCGTCCGCGTCCTCCACGGGCAGCGCGAAGGCCGCCTTCTTCGTCCCGGTGAGGGCGCGGGCGGCGGCGCCCGCGGCGCGGCGCAGCGCCTCCCCGTCGTAGCCGTCACCCTTCGCGGGCACGCCGCCGAGGCCGGCGGCCACCACCACGGGGGCCTTGACGCCGGCGGGCGCCGGGAGCTTGGTGACCTCGCCCTCCTCGCCGGAGGCGCCGAGGGTCTCCAGGACGGCGGCCAGCTTTCCGTCGAAAGCCTTGTCCACGGCTTCGGCACCGGGCGCGAGAACGGGTCCCTTCGGGCCCTTGGCGACACCGACGACGAGGGCGTCCGCACGCAGGGTCGCGGCGCCGGAGGTGCTGAGAGTGAGAGCAGTCACGGTGGTGGGTGTCCCTACTTCCGTTGAGTTTCCACGGCTTGAGAGCACAGCGAGGCCGTGCCGGCCGCCACCGCGCATCGTATGCGCCGCGCGTGCGCCGCCGGGTTCCGGGCCCTCGGGCTGGCGCGAGCCTATCCCCGCGCGGTCGTTCAGCCCAGGGCGGTGACGATCATCGCCGCGGTCGCGGCCGTCTCCGCGAGGGCGCCGAAGACGTCGCCGGTGACCCCGCCGAAGCGGCGCAGGCAGTGGCGGAGCAGCAGTTCGGCCACGGCGGCGGCGCACAGGACGGCGGCCCCCGCGCGTACCGCGTCACCGGGCCCGAGGAGCAGGCCCGCGGCGGCGGCCGCGCAGCCCGCCGCGACGGTCACCGCCAGCGCGGCGGGTACGGGCACCACCCCGGCGACCGCGGCGCCCAGCCCCTCCGGGCGGGCCGCGGGGACGCCGCGCCGGGC
>NZ_JABETO010000086.1 GCF_013055795.1 Streptomyces sp. I05A-00742 | reverse complement strand
GGGGGCGGGCGGCGGGGCGGACGGGCGGCGGACGGCGCGCGCCGGGCGGCGGGCCGGCGGGGCGACGACGGTGCCGACGCCGGGGACCGCGCGGACCAGGCCCTCGTGGCGGAGCTCGGTGAGCACCTTGGTCGCGGTCGCCATCGCGACCCCCCACTGCCGGGTGATCTCGCGCGTCGAGGGGACCCGGTCACCGGGTGCCAGCTCACCCGTCTCGATGCGCCGTCGCAGTTCGGTGACGATCCGGCCGGAGCGCGACCCTGCCTGCCGATTCACGGTTCCCACTTTCCGTACTAGTGCACCTCGGAGTGCACCACCCTAGCGGGCGGGCCGGGGCGCGTGGCGTGGAACGTCTGGGGAAGCGGGTCCGGGAGCGGAGCTGTCGCACTAGTGCACTACTCGCGCGTGGAGCCTCACTGCTTGCCAGATTGCTTGCGTACGTCGTACGTTCAGCGTCATGCAGAACACCGACATCCTCATCTCCGGCGGCGGCATCGCGGGCCCCGCCCTGGCGTACTGGCTACGCACGGCGGGCTTCACCGTCACCGTCGTCGAACGGGCCCCCGCCCCCCGGCCCGGCGGTCAGACCGTGGATCTCCGCGGCGCGGGCCGGACCGTCGTGACGCGGATGGGACTCATGGAACGGGCCCGGGCGCTGAGCGTCGACCAGCGCGGCTTCGCGTACGTGGACGGTTCCGGCCGGATATCCGCGCGGATGACGGCGGACAGCTTCGGCGGCGAGGGGATCATCTCCGAGATCGAGATCCTGCGCGGCGACCTCGCGGGCCTGATGTACGAGGCCACCGGGCCGGGTCAGGACATCGAGTACCTGTTCGACGACACCATCACGGAGCTCGACCAGGACGAAGCGGGGGTCACCGTCACCTTCCGTACGGCGGGCACCCGCCGGTTCGGGCTCGTCGTGGGGGCGGACGGGCTGCACTCGGTGGTGCGGGAGCTGGCCTTCGGGCCCGAGCGGGAACACATCCGGCCGCTGGACCTGTACACCGCGTGGTTCACCGCCACCGGGGACCTGGACCTCGACGGCTGGTTCATGATGCACAACGCGCCCGGAGGCCTCGTCGCGTCCGCCCGGCCGGGCCGGCTGCCCGGTGAGATCAAGGCCGGTCTGAGCTTCCGGTCGCCCCCGCTCGCCGTGGACCGCCGGGACACCGCCGCCCAGCGGGAGGTGATCGCGGAGCGCTTCGCCGGGGTCGGGTGGGAGGTTCCCCGCCTGCTGGAGGCGATGCGCGGCGCGTCCGACTTCTTCTTCGAGTCCGTGGGCCAGGTGCGCCTCGACCACTGGTCCCGGGACCGGGTGGTGCTGCTCGGCGACGCCGGGTACTGCGCGACGCCGCTCACCGGTCTGGGTACCAGCCTGGCCCTGGTCGGCGCGTACGTCCTGGCGGGCGAGCTCGCCGCGGCCGACGGCGACCACCGGGTGGCGTTCCCGCGGTACAACCGGGTCATGCGCCCCTACGTCGACCAGGCACAGCAGCTGCCGCCGGGCGGAGCGGCCGGATTCGCGCCGTCCGGGGCGCTGGGCATCCGGCTGCGGAACCTCTCGATGCGCCAGATGAACCGGTGGCCGATGCGCAACCTCCTCGCCGCCCAGTTCGCCAAGGCCGGGAACATCGCCCTGCCCGACTACCGGCTCGCCACGGCGCGGTAGCCCGGGGACCGCGTCGGGGAGACTTTCGCCCCCCGCTCCGTCGTCACATCACACTGATCGGACTACGCTCCGCTGCGGAGCGAATGATTACAACCAACGGCGTATGCCTCATACGAGGAACGCACCAGGGCGTCGACCGACTCGTCAGAGGGATCGGCTCACGGATGGCGACAATGGGTGCAGGAGCATGGCTCCGGCCCGCATTCCGGCTCTCCATGGGAGCGGCACATGACGATCCCCGACCCAACGGCACGGCGCCTGCGTGCGCACGTGGTCCTCCACGGCGAGCGCGCCGCCATCCGGCTCAGGGGCGAGATGGACCTCGGCACCGCGCCCCACCTGCGCCGCGCCATCTGTGCCTGCCTGGGGCAGCACCACCCCTGCGCCCTGGACCTCCATCTCGCCGAGGTGACCTTCTGCGACTGCACCGGGCTGAACACGCTGCTGTGGGCCCGGCAGGAGGCCGCCGACGCCGGTGCGGCGCTCGTCGTCAGAGGTCCGCTGCAGCACGGCGTCGCCCGGCTGCTGTCCGTGACGGGCGCCGAGGCGGTGCTCGGCCCGCCCCTGGCCGCGTGACGAACCGCCGGGCCTCTCAAGGACCGGTCGGCACCCGGTAGACGACCAGCGCCTCGTTCTCCTTCTCCAGCCTCAGCCCGCCCGGCACCCGGGCGGTCTCGCCGTCGTACGCGAAGTGCGCCTCGGGCCCCAGTCCGCCGATGCTCAGCCGCCGGACGCGGGCCGTGCTCAGGACGGGGGTGCTGCGGATGCCGCCCGTGAGCGCCGCCGTCAGCAGCCGGGTGCGGGCCAGCCGGCCGCCGGTCACGATGCGGACGTCCAGAACCCCGTCCGCGAGGTCGTGGCGGCGCACCGGGACCAGGCCCGGTCCCCGGTAGGTGCAGTTCCCGGCGAAGAGCATCCACACCTGCCGCCGCCGGCCGTTGATCTCGGCGGTCACCGGGCGGCCGGTCCGCAGGACGTGGACGGCGGCCAGGATCCCGGCCGGCCAGGCGCCGATCCGCGGGGCCCACCGTTCGCGCACCCGGACGAGCTCCGGGTAGGAGCCGATGCTGAAGGTGTTGAGGAACCAGCGCTCGTCGTCCCCGGCACCGTCCCGGACGCGCACCATGTCGACGGCGACCGCCTCGCCGCACTCGACGGCCCGGCAGGCGTCGCCGAGGGTCTCGATGCCCAGGTCGTAGGCGAAGTGGTTGTAGGTGCCGCCGGGGAGGACGGCCAGGGGCAGCCCGTGTCGCCTGGCGACGGCCGCCGCGGCGTTGACGCTGCCGTCACCGCCGAGGATGCCGAGGGCGCCGCCGATCTCCCGAGCCCGGCGGGCCGCCGTCTCCAGCGCCTCGTCCAGTGTGGGACCCGACGTGTCGGAGCCGCTGCGGACGGTCAGGAACTCGGCCCGCGGGAGCGCCGGGCGCAGGGGTTCGGCGGGGTCCGGCCGGTCGGTCAGGCGCTGCCCGGAGCCGGGGTTTGCGACGACGACCAGGCCCCGGCCCTCGGGGAGCGCCGGGGCGTCCGCGCGGGGGCGGGCGGGCGGCGCGAGCTGTGCGCGGGTGGGGACCAGGCCGCGCACGGCGAAGGCGGCACCGGCGCCGAGCGCCGCGCCGGCCAGGACGTCGCCCGGGTAGTGGACGCCCGTGTAGACGCGGGAGAAGCACACGGACGCGGCCAGTGGCGCCAGGGCGAGGCCCCAGCCGGGGTTCTCCAGCGCGACGCCGGTGGCGAAGGCCGCGGCCGAGGCGGAGTGCCCGGAGGGGAAGGAGGTGGTGATCGGCTGGCGGGCCAGGCGGCGGACGAGCGGCACGCTTTCCATCAGGGGCCGTGCGCGGCGTACCGACCGTTTGCCCAGCGTGTTCACCGTGGCCGAGGCCACGGCGAGTGACGCGGCGCCACGCAGCGCGGCCCGCCGGGCGGGCCTCCCGCCCAGCAGCGCCGCGCCGGCCGCGAGGCCGAACCACAGAAGGCCCCGGTCGGCGCTGTGCGACAACCGGGGCAGTACGCGGTCGGCGCCCGGCCAGTGCCGGGCCGCCACCGCGCGGAAGGCCGCTTCGTCCCATGAGCTCACCGCTTTGCGCATGCGCCACGACTACCCGCGCGGGGAGTGATGATGCGGGGCGGGACATGCCGGAGGGCGGCGGCACCTTTACGGTGCCGCCGCCCTCCGGCGTCATTCTGTTTCCGCTTCTGTTTCCGCTTGCGCTTGCGCGCGGATGGTTCGGACGGATCAGTACGCGGAGTTCACGTTGTCCATCGAGCCGTAGGTCTTGGCCGCGTNCGGTGCCGCCGCCCTCCGGCGTCATTCTGTTTCCGCTTCTGTTTCCGCTTGCGCTTGCGCGCGGATGGTTCGGACGGATCAGTACGCGGAGTTCACGTTGTCCATCGAGCCGTAGGTCTTGGCCGCGTAATTACAGGAAGCGGTGATGTTGGCGACCGGGTCGTAGATGTCCCAGGAGGTGCCGTCCACGTGGAACGCCTTGAACGTCGGGTCGATGATCTGCAGCAGACCCTTCGACGGAATACCGGCCTGGGCGTTCACGTCCCAGTTGTTGATCGCCTGGGGGTTACCGGTCGACTCACGCATGATGTTCCGCTTGATGCCCTCGTACGAGCCCGGGATGCCCTTGGCCTTCATGACGTCCAGCGCCTCGTTGATCCAGCCGTCCAGATTGTCGGCATAGGCCTTCGGGGCCGGAGCGGCAGGGGCAGCCGGAGCGGCCTTGACCGGCTCACGGTCGGCGGAACGGCTCGCGGCATCCTTCTGAGCCCGCTCCTTGTCGGCCTTCGCCTT
>NZ_JABETO010000085.1 GCF_013055795.1 Streptomyces sp. I05A-00742 | reverse complement strand
CCGGGGCCGGGGCGGCGGGGGGTGGTGCCGCCGGGGCCGGCGGGACCGCCGCCGGGCGGGGCCGCGCCCGTTCGACGGCGGTCAGGTCGGCCCGGGCCGTCAGCGGCTCGTCGCTCGTGCAGCCCTCGCTCACCGGCCCCGGCCCGCCGCCCTCCGTGTGGACGCCGCCGTCGGCGAACTCGTAACCGCCGCGCGTGCAGCGCTCGGTGTGGCAGAGGGTCAGCGTCGCCCGGCACCCGTCGATGACGTGGAAGCCGTAGCCGCCGCTCCCCGTCACCCGGCAGCGGTGGAAGGTGCCGCGGCCCTCGGCCGACACATAGAAGCCCGCCTCCAGCGGCGAACTCACCGAGCAGTGCTCGAAGGTGGGGTCGGCGCCCTTGGTGACGATCACGCCGGTGGCCGTGGTGTCGATGGAACAGCCCGTCAGCGTTCCGCCGCTGCCGTGGTCCCGGAACCAGGCGCCGGTCGTCGCCTCCCGGATCCGGCAGTCGTCGAGCCGGGCCGTCGCCCCGCCGCTCACCGACACCGCCGTGCCGCGGATCCGCGCCAGGTCGCTGTCGGTGACCTCCGCGCACGAGCCGCGGTCGAGGACGAACAGCGCGTCCGGTACGTCGTGCACGCGGCACGAGGCGAGGACGGCCGTGGCGCCGTCGCTCACCCACACCGCCGGATAGTCGCCCGTACTGTCCTGGATCTCGCACTGCGCGGCCTCGGCCCGGGTGCCCGGGTCCCACACCGACAGGCCGTTGCGCCCGAAGCGGCGCACAGTGGAGCGGGCCATCGTCAGCACCGAACGCGCCCGCAGGTCCACCGCGTTCTCCGGGAGGTCGTGGATGTCGCAGTCGTCGAGGGCGAGCACGGCCTCGGTGTCCAGCGTCACGCCGTCGGCCGTCACCCGGTGCACCCGGCAGTCGGACAGCCGCCCGGCCGCGCGCTCGGCCATCCGCACCCCGGCGCCCCGGATCTCGTACACCTCGCAGCCCACCGCCTCCAGCGTGCTGCCCTCGCCCGTCACCGACAGGCCGGCGCCCCGGGCGTGGTGCACCCGGCAGTGCTCCAGGCGCGGGCCCCCGCCCCCGTGCACGGCGACGCCCGACTGCCCCGCGGCGATCACCTCGCACTCCTCGAAGACGCCGCCCGCGCCGTCCAGCACGCCGATGCCGACGCCCGCCGCGTTGTCGACCGTGCAGTGGCGCACCGTCGGCCGCGCGCCGCCACGCACCTCGATGCCCACCGACGAACGCGTCACCACCCGCAGCCCCGTGAGCTCCGGCGCGCCGTCGTCCACCAGCAGCGCGGGCACCGCCGCGTCCTGGCCCTCCACCTGGAGGTCCAGCAGCACCGCCGAGGCGCGCACGGTGAGCGCGACGCCCTCCGGCGGGGCGATCCGCACCGAGCCGCGCGCCCCGTCCGCGCCCCGCAGGGTGATCGCGCGGGCCACCACGAGGTTCTCCCGGTAGGTGCCCGGGGCCACGGACAGCACGTCCCCGTCCGCCGCCGCCTCCAGGGCCGCGGCGAGCGAAGCGTACTCCCCGGTGCGCCGCCGCCAACGCGACGGGCCGCCGTGCGTCACCTGGACCGAGCCCTGTGCCATGGTGCTGCTGCGCCCCCACCTCGTGCGTCTGCTGCCCGGGACGGACGCGCCGCCCGGGGCCGATGCGTACCGGCCGCTCCACCGTAGCGTGCGCCGGGCACGGGAGTTGACCGCGCCGGGGGTGCGACCCTGCTCAGCTGCCCGCGTCCGCCCGGCCCCAGGTCTGCCCGGCCCGCTCCCACGCGCGGTCCCACCGCTCGTACCGCCGCCGGGTGATCCGCCAGAGGACCAGGCGCCGCAGCCCCTGGACCGCGCCCGCCGCGCCCGCCGCGGCACCGGCGCCGGCGAGCGACGCGTGCACGGCGGCCGTGGCGTCGTCCATCGGACGGCCGGCGATCCGGCCCCGGTCGTCGGTCCACAGCGGGAACCGCCGGCCCGGGACGCCGACGCCCCTGAGCGGGACCAGTCCGGTGCGCGAGCTGCCGTCCGGGCACGTCCAGCGGGCGAGGATCCGGTGGTAGCCGTCCCGCCCGGCGGCTCCCTCGCGGTCGCCGGTGACGCCCTTCACCGGTTGCGCGTGCAGTGCGACTGCGCTCACCAGGTGCCGGTGCGACCGCTGTTCACGGGCCGTCTGCCGGAGCACGGCGTGGGCGGAGGAACCGGCCAGCAGGCCCGCCAGCGGTCCGACGACGAGCATCAGGACCAGGGCGGCCACCCCGATCCACGATTCGAGGACATCGGTGGGACGGCGCAGCGGGTTGGGCCGCCAGCGCCAGGTGCACCGCCGGGCCCAGGACCGCGTCCGGGACGTCGCGTTCATGAAGCTCACCCCCCTGCGTCTCATTACCTCACAGGAGGGCGTGCATGCGGGAACGGACGCCACGGAGAGGGGAATCACTCCCGGCGGACCCGGCCGGGCCGTACGTTGACGCGCCGGGGCGCGGGCGCGAGCGCACGCGCCCCGCTGATCGGCCCGGGACCTCGCAGTCGGGGGCCTTTCTCAGGCCGGCCCGGGACCTCTCAGTCCAGCACCTCGAACGGGTCGCCGATCCGCAGGGTCCCGCGGTGTTCGGGTACGAGGTTCTGCCCGAAGGTGAGCCCGGGCTCCCCGCGCCGGTGGCGGGCCAGGGTGCGCAGGGGTTCGCTGCCGCGCCCGGCGGTGCGCTGGTCGGTGGTGGTGACGACGCAGCGTCGACAGGGTTTGACGACCCGGAAGGTCACCCCGCCCAGCCGCACCCGGCGCCAGCCGTCCTCGGCCCACGGGCCGGTGCCCGCGACGACCAGGTTGGGGCGGAAACGGTCCATCGGCAGTGGTCCCTCGTCGGCGTGGTCCCCCGTGGCGATCAGTGAGTTGAGCGCTTCGAGGGAGGAGGCCGCGGTGAGCAGCAGCGGATAGCCGTCGGCGAACGCGACCCGGTCCTCCGGGCGTCCGTACCGGGGGTCGACCGGGCGCCGGACCGCCGGGTCGTCCATGTGCACCAGCCGGGCGTCGGTGCCCAGGAAGGCGGTCAGCCATGCGTCGGCCGCGGGGCCCGCGAGCACCGCCTCGACCTCGTCCCGGAACAGTCCCACCGTGACCGTGCCCCGCCGTCCGGGATCGGGGGCGGGCACCTCCAAGGGCGCCGCACCCGGCGCCGAGATCCCCACGCCGCCCCCCGGCAGCGGCCGCGCGGCCGCCAACGCGAGCCGGGGCCACCGGCGTTGGCTGAGGAACCGGCCGTCCCGCCCGATGGCCATCCACCGCCGGTCCCCGGCGAGCCCCCACGGCTCCACGGCCGCCTCCCCGGGCGTGCCCCCCGCCATCGACTTGACCGGATAGACGTGGATCGAGGTGAGCACAGGAGTGGCCATGCGGCCATCCTGCCCGACCGGATCCGGTGCATCCCGGCGCGTACAAGCACGTTCCGTACGGGATCCACCGGTTCCGGACGTTCGTCGTGGCCGGTCAGTAGCCCCCCTGGCCGGGGTACGGGCGCTGGTACGGGTCGTCGTACTGCCCGGGCGCTCCGGGCTGGCCCTGCGCCGCCGGGCGGGGGGCCACCGGACGCATCCCGTCGTACCCACCGGGCCCCCCGGGACCGGCCTGCGCGGGCGGGCGCTGCTGGTACTGCTGCGGCCCCGGGTAACCGCGCGGCGCGGACGCCTGCTGCGGGATGTAGGGCGCGGGGGCGTGCTGGAGCCCGACGGGCTGGGGGCCGCCCTGGCCGTACTGCGGGGGCTGCTGGGCGTACCCGCTCTGCAGCGGCTGCGGCACCTGGTGGGCGGCCGGCGCCGGGGCGGAGCCGTGGCCCGAGGGCAGGGCGGGCAACGCGGGCAGCTGGCTCCCGCCGTCAAAGGGCGCCGACACCCGGATGGGGGCGATCTGCGGGGTGCCCCGCTCGGCGACGAGGCTGTCGTAGATGGGGGTGTCGGGGAACGACGACGCGGTGTAGTAACCGCTGCCGTAGGCACTGCGGGGGGAGGTCATAGCCCTTAAGTTAAGCCCACGATGTGCCGGTTGGGGAGTCAGGTACCTGGGTTGTTTACGGGGGCCGGTTCACCGCCGATGACCAATCGGGGCGAACTCGGAGAATTCGGGGGCCACGGTACGTTGGACCGATGTAAGGGACCGGATCGTTCAGGACCTGTTCAGGAGGTCCGTCCGGGAAGCGCGCTACAGGGGTGGCAGATGGGGATGCTCAAGGGCACCAATGTCCGGATTCCGGCACCGGCGGTGCGGATAGAACTGGGCTGGCGGACCGGCCCCGGCGTACCGGACGTGGACGCCTCCGCGCTCCTCCTCGTGGGGGGCAGGGTCCGTTCCGACGCGGACTTCGTCTTCTACAACCAGGCGGTGCACAGCTCCGGTGCCGTGCGGCACGAGGGCAAGGCGCCGGCGGCCGGTGCCGTGACCGACACCCTCGCCGTCGACCTGTCCTCGGTCGAGCCCGACGTGGAGACCGTGGTGGTCGCGGCCTCCGCCGACGGCGGCACCTTCGGCCAGGTGCCGGGGCTGCACGTCCGCGTCTTCGACGCGGCGGGCGGCGCGGAGCTGGCGCGCTTCGACAGCGAGGACGCCACGGTCGAGACCGCCTTCGTGCTCGGCGAGCTCTACCGGCGGCAGGGTGAGTGGAAGTTCCGGGCGGTCGGCCAGGGCTACGACAGAGGGCTCGCGGGCCTCGCGAGCGACTTCGGCATCAGCGTCGACGAGCCGGAGGCCGCACCGCCGGCCGCGCCGCAGCCGGCCGCCGCGGTCCCGCCGCCCGCCGCGCCGGTGAGCCC
>NZ_JABETO010000084.1 GCF_013055795.1 Streptomyces sp. I05A-00742 | reverse complement strand
GGTCCCAGACCAGGGCCGTCGCCGGGGCCCGCGCGGCGAGCGCGTCGCCCAGCACCTCGGCGGTGCCCCGGGCGTAGTCGGCGACCAGGACCGCGGGCGCCTCGGCCAGGGCGCGCAGCGCCCGGTCCGTGGTCCCGGCCGCGCGGCCGGTGCCCCGGTCCAGCCGGACCACGGGCCGCCCGCCCGCCATGACCCGGGTCTTCTCCGCAAGCGGACCGTCCACCGGCAGCGGAACCAGCCGCACCCACGGTTCCAGCAGCGCCCGCACCTGGCGGCTCGCCGGGTCCGTGCCCAGCGGCGTCACCAGTGTGACGGCCCGGCCCGACCGCGCCGCCAGGTACGCGGCCAGCGCCGCGCCGCCCGGCCGCAGCCGCTCCTCGCAGTCGTCCAGCACGGGGACGGGCGCGTCGGGGGCGAGCCGGTACGCGGTGCCGGCCAGGTCGCGGTCGAGCAGGGCGTCGCCGACGACCAGCAGGGGGGTCCGGGGGGTCATGAGGGCTCCCAACTCTCGGATGACATCAGCGGCCAGGACATCGGGGGCCGCCTCTAGGGCCCGCCCGGGACCAGGGCCGCGTCGAAGGCGGCACACATCATGTGCACCGCCACCAGGTGCAGTTCCTGGACGGTCGCGGTCGTCCCGGCCGCCACGCACAGCGTCTCGTCGCCGGCCTCGGCCAGCGGGTTCGGCGCCGGGCCGGTCAGCGACCACACCCGCGCGGCGGACGCGCGGCCCGCCGCCGCGGCGGCCAGCAGATTGGGGCTGGCCCCGCTCGTCGACAGCAGGATCAGTACGTCCCCCGGCCGGGCGTGCGCCCGGACCTGACGGGCGAACAGCTCGTCGGGACCGTAGTCGTTGACGATCGCCGTGCAACTGGACGTGTCGGAGTGCAGGGCGATCGCCGAGAACGGCGCCCGGTCCTCGCGGTAGCGGCCGACGAGTTCGGCGGTCAGGTGCTGCGCCTGGGCGGCGCTGCCGCCGTTGCCCGCGGCCAGCAGCCGGCCGCCCGCGGAGAGCGCGGCCGCCAGCCGCGCCCCCCAGCGCTCGGCGACGGCGGCCTGCTCCGCGCGGAACCGCTCCAGGGCGTCGAGGAGCCGGCCGCAGTGGTCGCCGCCGGCGGTGTCCGGCGGCCGGACGGTACGGGTCACGGTCATCGCACACCTCCGGAGGGGACGGGGGCGGGCTCGGCGACCCGCTCGTACACCTGCTCCACGCCTTCCGCCACCGTTTCCCAGGCGAAGCGGGTCACCACCCGCGACCGCCCGTTCCTGCCGTAGGCCGCCAGCTGCCCGGGGGCGGCGAGCAGACCGTTGACCGCGTCGGCCAGTTCGCCGTGCCCGCCCTCCGGGACCAGCAGCCCGGTCCCGCCGTGCACCACCGTGTCGCGGTGCCCGCCCACGTCCGTCGCCACCACGGGGACACCGCAGGCCATGGCCTCCAACGGCACGATGCCGAACGGCTCGTAGACCGGCGTGCACAGCACCAGGTCGGCGCTGCGGATCAGCGCCGGCATCTCCTCGTGCGGGACGCAGCCGAGCAGGACGGTCCGGTCGGCCACCCGCAGCCGGCGGGCCAGACCGAGCAGCCGCTTAGCCTCCGGGTCCTTGAGGAGCCCGTCGGCGGGCGGCCCGCCCGCCACCACCAACTCGGCGTCCGGGATGCGCTGGAGCGCCTTCAGGGCCAGGTCGACGCCCTTGCGGGGGACGAGCCGGCCGATCACCAGCAGCCGGTGGCGGGCCCGGCGCGCCGGGGTGAGCGCGACCTTGCCGCGCGGGGTGAAGTGCTCGGTGTCCACGCCGCACGGCACCACCGCACAGCGCTCGCGGTCGATGCCCATCAGCGCCAGCTGGTCCACCTCGTCGGAGCAGGTGGCCAGCACCTGGGCGCACGATGTGCCGATCGTCCGCTCCACGTCCAGCCGTTCGGGCGGGCTGGTGTCCGCCGCGCCCTGGTGCCGGCGCTTCACCGCGCCCAGCGCGTGGTACGTCTGGACGACGGGCACCCCCAGCCCGTGCGTGCCCATCAGCGCCACCATGCCGGACATCCAGAAGTGCGCGTGCACCACGTCCGGGCGGTCGTGCCGCCAGGCACGGGCCAGGTGCCCGCCGAAGTGCGGCATGTGGGGGAGGAGCCCGTCCTTGGGGACGGGCCGGTCGGGGCCGGCGCGGACGTGCTCGACCACCGCCCCGGACGGCAGCGGCACCCGGTCGGGCAGCGACGCGTCGTCCCGCCGCGTGTAGACGGTCACGTCGTGCCCGCGCCCGGCGAGCAGGTCCGCCAGCCGTGCCACGTAGACGTTCTGGCCGCCGGCGTCGGGGCCGCCGAGCGCGGCGAGCGGACTCGCGTGCTCGGACACCATGGCGATCCTCATCGCGTCACCTCCTTGATCAACCGGTCCCAGTCGTCCAGGAACCGGGGAAGCCCGTACCGGGCGAGCGCCGCCGTCCGGGCCGCCCGGCCCGTCTCGCGGGCCAGCTCCGGCTCGGCGACGAAGCCGCGGACGGCGTCGTGCAGGACGTCCGGGCGGTTGGAGAGCACCCCCGCGCCGGGCGGCACCGCCTCGCACGCCTCGGTGGTGGCCAGGGCCACCACGGGCATGCCCAGGTGCATGGCCTCCAGCAGCGACAGCCCCAGCGACGTCCAGCGCACCGGGTGCAGGTACACCCGGCGCTCGGCCAGGGCGTGGTGCAGGGCGCTCTGGACCAGCTCCCGCCCCCGGCAGCGCTCCTCCGGCAGGCCGAGACGGGCGGCGATGCCCTCCGTGCCCATGCCGAAGACGTCCAGCGGCGCGGCCTCCGAGAAGTACGGGAGCAGGTCCGTGCCGGTCGTCCGGCCGCGCCGCAGCGGCTCGTTGACGACCACGGCGGCCCGTTCCAGCCGGCCCGTCCACAGCGGGCCCGGGTCGACGATGCCGTGCTCGACGACCGCGGTCGGCGTCGTGCCGCAGTCCCACATCAGCCGGTTGAAGTGGGTGACGTGCACGATCGTCAGCTCCGGGCGGTCCGCGGCCGGGTGCCGGGTGTCCGGTACGGGCCCGCCCGGCGCGTTGTGCTCCAGGTAGACCGCGGGCACGTCGACGCCGGGCCTGCGGCCCAGCCACTCCCGCGCCAGTTCGAGCTCGTGCGGCCGCTGGAGGACCAGCAGGTCCACCTCGGTGTCCCGGAGCCGCTCCGGGGGCACCTCGACGACCGACTCCGGCCAGTCGAAGGTGGCCGCGCGGCCGAGCCCGTCCGGTCCGCGGTCCGGCGTCACCGGCACCAGGTAGGTGTGCGGGCCCCGGACGAACGCCGTCGTCCACGAGCCGTGCACGTGCCACAGCAGGATCCTCATGGCGTTCGCTCCGTCCGCTCGGTCCGTTCCGTCCGTTCCTGGCAGGGGTCCAGGCCGGGCGTGCGCCCGGTCAGCTTCTCGACGGCCGCCAGCACGTCCTCCGGCGACACCCCGTTCAGGCACGGGTGGCCGGGGACCGGGCAGACCCGGGCGCGGCTGCCCGCGCACGCGGCCCGCTCGTCCCCCAGGAGGACGTGCGGCACCCCGTACGGCGCCCAGCGCTCCGCCGGCACCACCGGGGCGAACAGCGACACCACCGGCGTCCCCACGGCGGCGGCCAGGTGCGCGGGCCCGGTGTTGCCGACCACGACGGCGGCCGCCCGCGCCAGCACCCCGGCCAGCTCGGCGGGCCCGGTGCGGCCGCCCAGGTCGAGGGCGGCACCGCCCGCGACCGACGCGGTCAGCTCACGCTCCCCGCCGCCCCCGGTGACCACCACCCGGTACCCGGCCCGCGCCAGTGCCCGCACCGCCGCCGCGCACCGGTCGCCGCCCCACCGCCGGGCGGGCACGGCCGCGCCGGGATGCACCACGACGTACCCCGGCTCCGTCAACTCCGCTACCGGAGGCGGAAGTCCACGGACGGCCAGCCTCCCGTCGTCCCCCTCCGGCAGCCGGAACCCGGCCGCCCCGGCGAGGTCGAGCGCGGCATCCACCTCGTGCCGGCGCGGCCCCCGGCGGTGCCGCACGTCCAGCAGGGCCCCCGGGTAGTCCACGCAGTCCGCCGCGATGCGCCGCACCCCCGCCATCCGCAGCAACAGGGCCAGGGGAAGGGGGCTCTGATGGAACGAGGTGAGCACGAGCGCCACATCCGGAAGGTCCGCGGCGATCCGCCCCACAAACCCCTCGACATCCCCCCGCTCCACCGCCGGCGGCTCGAAACCCACCCACGGCGCGTCCCACACCATCACCTCGTCCACCCCCGGCAGCATCCGCGCCGCGGGCGCGCCGCGCGGACCGCACAGCAGCGTCGTCCGGTCCGCACCGGCGGCTACGGCCCGCACGGCCGGGCCGGCGAGCAGGACGTCACCGAAGCTGTCGAGGCGCGCTACGAGTGCTCTCATGGCCGCCCGCCTCCCTCCGGCCCCGCCGGGGGCAGGCCGCCCCGGGCCGCGGTGGCCGCTCCGGGCGGGACCGACCGGGGCGCGTGAGGCGCGCGGACGTCGGGGAGCGCGGGCTTCCGTGCGGCATCCCCGCCCTCGTCCGGCACGGGCCCGGCCGGGGTGCCGTGGCCGGAGGCTGTCCGCGCGGCCGGCCTGGCCACGTCGTCCGGGCGTTGGGGTGTGCCGGTGGCACTGCCGCCCCGAACTGTGGCTTTGACGCGGTCCGTCGCGGGCGGAACAGCGCCGGGCGAGGCCGACGGGCCGGAGCGGTGTACGCCGGTGTCCGGGGGCCGGGGCGTGCCTGTGCCATCGCCGCGCCGGCCTCGGCCGCCTTCGTCCGGCACGGGCCCGGCCGGGGCGGCGCGGCCGCGGGTGGTCGGTGCCGGCGGGCGGGCCGCGACGTCGGGG
>NZ_JABETO010000083.1 GCF_013055795.1 Streptomyces sp. I05A-00742 | reverse complement strand
TCACTGCCCATAGTTCGTCGTCCACGATCCACGGCCGCTTCCTCACGCCATCACGAACGGCCGGAACACCGCCCACGTCACGGCCGACCAGCCACGATCAACAAGATCGTGTTACGAGCTCTACGGCAACTGCGACAGCACGAGCCACGGTGCGCTTCACGAACCCTCTTCCCATGGGCAGCGATAAAAACCACCGGAAGCCTTACCTTCAGACAGACCGGGAAACGCCCGCCAACCCAACGAGTGAACACACCGGCGCGACCGGTTGAACCCGCCTCCGTAAGCGCGAGGACCCGCCCTGCCCAAACGCCGGAGTGACCCGCCATGCAGCACCCGCCCCGCCGGAACCGGCGCGAGTGCACCGGAGCCGAGCGCCGCGACGTCCTGCGCGTGCTCGCCAGCGCCGGCCGCGGAACCCTCACTCGCGCCGAGGCCACCCGGATCACGCAGCCTGAGCGGTCTGACAACGTGTGCGCGAACCCGGGGGGTGCCCGGTCGACGCCTGGCCGTCTTTGGCCGGGCGGTTCTCCGGGGGAACGGGCTGTGAGGGTGGCGTGCGGGCGCTGGAGGACACCTCTCAGCAACTGTCCTTCAGCTCTGGCCCAGAGGTGCCCACGATTGGATGATCTGTTAGGTGGGGGCTGGCCGGACGGCAGGCGGACCGCCCACTCGGCCCCTTCTGGGGCGTCTCTTTCAGGAAGGCGTTGCCAGCAAGGGTGCAACATCGTTGTCAGGACATGGTCTCTTCCAGGACGACAGCACTGGCAATTATCACGGCAATGAGCGGTATGGAGCTAGTGACCGCGGCGCCCGCATCCGCCGGCGGTGTCGTAGACATCCTGTCTCCGACATTCGGCAACAATTGCGCCAACCATCAAGGTTCCCGTACTAACGGTGTCACCACAGCCGGAACCGGAACAGCTACCGGCAATCTAGTCGGGCTCCCTGTCGCGAGCCCCCTCAACCAATGTGGCGGTGCTGACCCTCTGCCGTTCTTCCTGGAGAAGCCAATCAACGGCGGACCTGCAATCTGGAACAGCATTGTTCATGCGTCGGATGACCTCGTATAAATTTGAGCTCGTGCGTGGTTGGCTGCAGCACTGGATCGTGGCCAATGACCATCTTGGTGGTGACGGGGAACGAGCCACGTACAGCGATCAGCGGGTCGGTAGGCAAGGGCCGGTCCGGGGAGCCTGCCGCTGGAGGACCGCGTCCGGCTGATCGCCGCCTGCTGGCGGACGCAGTCACCCTGCGGCAAGTCAGGTGCCGGCCTCATCTCTTCGTGCACTGCCGAGCAACCAGCTCCTCAGCGGTCGAGATCCCCGAATGATGGGAAGGTCAGCCATCGGCAGGATGCGGCTTCTTCGCCCAGCTCTCAGCACCTGCCACCCCACGGGTGAGGCGTCGGGTCATGAGGGTGATGAATGCCCCGATCAAGTGGGCTTCGGAGCGATGGGCAAGACGTTCGCAGTTGCGGCAGTTGCGGCGGGCGTTCATGATCCAGCCGATCAAGCGCTCACCCTCCCACCGGCGGGGGGAGAGGACGACGAAGCCGCGTGCGCCCCGGGGCCGTAGCACCGGTCGCATAGACATCCACAGATGGCATCCGGTCCAGGCGGAGCAGCAGGTCACGGGCATAGACGGAGTCCGTCGTCGTCCCGATCGCACACCCCCGGTCCCTCGCCGGAATCGGGGGCATGCGATCGGCCCGCGGCGTTTGGCCGTGAGAAGTCATGCACCAGACTACGCACAGCCCCCGAAGAAGGGGACGACGCGGACGGCTTCACGTCGTCCGTTTCTTTCCACGAACTGGTACGTAACGGGGTCGCCCGCGTTCAGGCCCACGAGCCCCCCACCCTCGATCACCGAGTAGTGGAAGTACACGTCGCCGCTCCCGTCACACGGCTCGATGAAACCGTGGCCCCTTTCAGCGTCAAACCACTTCACCGTGCCGAAATGGTCCACGGCGCGTTGGTCCTGCGATCGACTGACGGCCGTCTGCCCGGCATCGGCTTGGGCCGGCAGGGAGACGCCCATCACGGCAACAAGTGCGAGGACAGGCGCACACACCAGGGCAACGGGCCACGGCAGCCGACCACGCCGGGAAAACTGAACGCGCAACATGAACTACCTCTTCCAGGACACGAGTTGGGCTCAGTGGGTACCTTTCCTGGCCGAATATCGTTACTCGCGACGTCACCTGTGCGGGTGGTAGATCGGCTCGCCGTTCGACGCGCCCGGCTTACTCTCGCGCACTCCATGTAAGGACACGACCCACTCCACGCGCCCTACGCGTCGAAAGTACGGCAGCCCATCTGGTGCTGTCCGTCACTCCTGGATAGCCAGCGGCTCACACGTATTTGCCGAGGCCGCTGAGGCGCGCCGAACCGGGCGTCTGCAAGGCCCTGGCCAGCGGCGCGGCCCTCTCCACCTGACCGTGCTCGTCGACTCGCCCCGTCCACGGCCACGACCTACGCGGCCCTCAGCCCTGGCCCCGGCCCCTTCCTCGGAACTGGTCTCGTCCCCGGCTCTACGCGGACGCGGAGGCGGACTATGCCGCGAAGCCAACCCCGATATTGACGTCCAACAGACGGTCTGGCGCTGCATTGGAACCGGAACTGGCCCCGCCCTCTTCGTCTACCGTGCCGCCAACCGCGAACTTGAAACTCTTGACGTCAATCCCCTGGCCTGGCGCGACTGCGACCCTGACGTCAATGTCGGCTGCGGCGGCGGGCACTGCTGCGGCAGCGGCCAGCACCATGACAGTCGAAGACAAACCGCAAACGATCAGGCCCTTCAGTACCTTTCGCATCTGCATTCCCTCCCTGGGCGGTGGCTGGAGCACGTCATCCCTCTTCCCTCTTCAAGAGGATGAACCGGCATCACGATGGCGAATCGGAATGTGAAGGGGCGGTAGATGCGTGATAGGGGCGCATGAGAGCCGTTTCGGTCATCTTGTGAGCTGTTACTTGCTTTGAAAGCGTGATGTCGTCATGGTGGGGCAAGCACGAGTCCAGCTCCGGTGAGGCAGCCGTCGAGGACGTCGTGGCGGTACTGGAGCTGGCGTAGCCCCCACTGGACTGCGGTGTCTTGTGGGTCGGCGAAGGCTCGGTTGGCGTATAGGTGCGTCGCAGTACCGACCAGGTTCCCCTGCACCGGTTGGGGTTCGGGGTGTTGGGCCGAAGTCGGCAGGCGGTGAGCCAGTCGCGTTCGGTGATGTAGCTGCGCATCCCGGCCGTCAGGTGGGGGTGAAGTCGATCCGGGGCGCGATGCCGGTCTCATCGACCGGCCCGCTTCCCCGGACCGCTTCCCGCACCCGGCGTGCCCGTTTCCGAGTACCGGGCGCTCCACAAGTCCTGTTTCAGACTCGTGCTGGTTTCCTCATTCCAGTGAGATCCAGACCCATACCGGCAGAATAGACAGGGACACACACAGCAAGCCGAGGCGGGGCGGCAGTGAGTCGGCTACCAGCGCGTCCAGGGCCGCCCGCTGGCTGGTGCCGAGCCGTTCGGCCCGGCGTCGTCATTTCGAGTGACAGGCGCGTAATGAGGTCAAGTCACGGGCAGTTACTACGCGTTTCATCCGCGCACTGAGAAGATATACGAAGGAGACTGGTGTGGAAGTTCTCAATACTGTCTCGTACGTGGTTGGTCTAGGGCTCCTTGCCCTGCGCCAGCTTGGGCTCCTGGGGCTTCTTGGATAGAAGGCTTTGCTTGTATGAGTGGTCACACCCTGGAAAAACGGGACTCGATGAATGCCCAGAGCTCTAGCGGCAAGAACGCGAAGAATGCGCCGTCAACAGCGATGGCCAGAGGCCGTGCTGATGATCCGCGCGCTCGGGGGCAGTACTGAGGGCCGGAGGGGGATCAACTGTCGGCGGGCTGCGGCCCCTTCGTCCAGCGCGGGGTGTGGTGCCCTTTTCGGGTCAGGCGCCTGGTCACGAGGGTGATGAACGCCCAGTTCAGACACGGAGCGCCGGGCGTCCATCGCCTCACGCAGCCCGGCTGTCATCCCGGGCGCGGGCCGCGGTGAGCGGCGGCCGCACCGGTTCGATGGCCGCTGCCGGAATTAGAGTTCAATTGAGTTCAATATACTGCGCAACCATCCCCATCTCGACGTGAAATTCGATATGCCCGACGGGGTCGGGCTGTGCCTGTGCCGGTGCAGCAAGGGCTGTGCCCCCCAGGGAGAACAGAGCAGCTGCCAGCACAGTGGCGAGGATGCGACGGGTGGTGTTCACCAGATACCTCCGAGGCGGGGACAGGCAGCGGATCTCACATCGACCCTCGGATAAGTACCCAGCGACCCTCGGATAAGTACCCAGCCTGCCGGGCTATCACCCGTTTGCTGCGGTGTGCCCGCGGAGTGGTGGGCTTCTTCGTTCCGGGCATCGCGGCGACTCTTTCCCTTCTGAACATCACGCCGGTGTGTGGGCGTGCTTGCGCGGCTTCACTGGTCCTCGACCGGGGCCGCCGTGACGCCATCCGACGACATCTTCTCCCGCACGGTGAGGATCCGCAGTGCCCTGTCCGGCCGGAACGCCATCGCTTGTCACCGTCAAGCAACGACCTGTCACCAGCCCCGCCATGTCGAGTCTCCCTGCTGCCGTCACGTACACCAGCCGCAGGCGGCCAGGGCGCGCCGGGCGTTGCCGGGGGCCATGTATTGGGGGAGGAGCGCGGGTTCGACCCAGCGGACGCCGGTGACTTCCCGTTCTGGCACATGGATCCGGGCGAGGTCGTTCTCGGCCAAGGTCTCGCCGTCGAATACGTAGATGGTCTCGCCGGGGAACCCCTGTGGGTAGCCGGGGGCGTCGGGCGGCACCCAGTCAACGGCCAGGGGGCGGGAGAAACGGCGGGTGAGGCCGAGCTCCTCGCGGACCTCGCGCGCGACGGCCAGGGAGGGTGCCTCGCCGCAGTCGATGGCCCCGCCGGGAAGCAGGCACACTCGGCGGTAGGCGACGTCCTCGAGGAGCACGCGGCCGCGGTCATCGGTGAACAGGGCTGATACGCCGCTCCACAGCACGCTGCGGCCGGCCACCTACTGCGCATCGGTCATTCTGGGCGCCAACGGGCCGGCGTTCTCGTCGGAGTCCCGGTTGGACTGGGCCATGGGCGAAGTCCCTTCGGTCCGTTGGGCGTCATGCCCAGCAGGGTGATGGCTGTCAGGGGTTGTGGGGGAGGGCGTGCAGGAGCGCGGCCGCGCCTCGTGGCGGCGCGGGGGCTCACGGCGTCGGCCTGATGCACCGCGCCGGTGGCCTGGGTGCGGATGGCGGTGTGGCCGTCCCGGGCGAACATCACGGCGTGGACGGTCGTCTCGCCGGTGAGGGTGGCGTGGACGGAGGCCGCGGTCTGGCATGATGTAGGTTCCGCGACTTCGTGAGCACTGACTCCTGCGGAAACACCGGAATCCGGGCCTCGTGAGCACTGAGCTCTTTCAGCGTTGCCGCTCCAGGGTGAGGACGGCTCGGGCGATTGCCGACATTCGATTTGGGCTGCACCGGGCTCTGCGGAAGATCCGCCAGGACTTCAGACGGGCCACGCCTCGCTCGACCGGTGCCCGCGCTGCCGAGAGTGCGCGGTTGACCGTGCGTTGGGTCGG
>NZ_JABETO010000082.1 GCF_013055795.1 Streptomyces sp. I05A-00742 | reverse complement strand
CAGCCGCGGGGTCCGGGGAGCCGGCCGGGGTCGCGGCCGGCGATCCAGCCGCCGGCGCGCTGGCCGGGGCCGGCGGCGGGCCCGTCGTCGGCCCCTCCCCCGGGTCCGCCGATGACGATGACGACGTTGGGGTCGCGCCAGGCGTGGTCGGCGACCTTGTCGGAGGTCAGCACGGTGACGCGTTCGCGGGCGGTGCCCAGTTGCTCGCAGATGACGAAGGTGCGGTGGACCGGGCCGAGGAGGAGCGCCAGTTCGGCGGGGCCGGCGCCGGGCGAGGTGAGGACGGCGACCTTGGGGTGGGCGCGGCAGACATTGACGGCGCGCCGCAGGTCGCGGCTGTGGGCGACGACGATCTGGGCGTCGTCCCACGGCATGCCGGCCCGGGCGAAGGCGGTGGCGACGGAGGACACGGCCGGGACGACCTCGACCTCCAGGCCGTGCTCGGGGGCGCGCAGGGCGCGGACGACGCCGAAGAAGCCGGGGTCGCCGTCGGCGAGGACGACGGCGGTGCCGCGGTGCCGGGCGATGCGGGGGGCGGCGAGGTCCACGCTGCCGAGCCTGATGCGTTCGGCGCCGGGCGGGATCTCGGGCAGCGCCAGGTGGTGGGCGGCTCCGGCGACGAGGGTGGCGGCGCCCACGGCGGAGCGGGCCGCCTCCGTCAGCGGTGAGCCGTCCCATCCGATCACCGTGACCCGGTCGGCCATCGTCGTCTGTCTCCTGGGCTTGTCTCGGGGGGATCGTTCGGGAAGTTCCGGCCGCTTCGGGCCGGCACCGCCCGTCCCGCGGCGGGCATGGTGAGAGTACCCCGGCAGGTCCGGACCACCGTCCGGAGTGCGGGGCGGGTGGTTGCGCGCGGGGGGCGTCAGCGCCAGCCGGGCGACCACCCGGGGAACGCCGTGGCGTAGCCGGTGCCGTCGGTGTGCTGCTCGCGCACCTCGTCGAGGTCCTCGGGCAGCAGGCTCCAGACGATGAGGTCGGTGCGGATGTCGGTCCAGCCGCCGTCCTCGGTGCGGCTGCGCGCTATCCAGGCGTTGCGGAGGACGCCCTCGCTGATGCAGCCGATCTTCTGGGCGACCTGCTGGGAGGCGGTGTTGTCGGCGGCGGTGCGGAGTTCGAGGCGTTCGAACTTCTGGTCGCGGAAGAGCCACTGGGCGACGGCGAGGACGGATTCGCAGGCGTAGCCCTCGCCGCGGGCCCAGGGGGCGGTGACGTAGGCGACCTCGGTGGCCAGGGTGTGCCAGTCGGTGTGGTGGAGGTGCACGATGCCGACGAGGCGGTGGGTGAGGAACTCGGTGACCGCAAAGACGATTCCGCGTCCCGAGGTGCGCTCGGCGGGTGCCGTGTGCAGGGCCCAGTCACGGGCGTCGGCGGTGGTGTAGGGGTGCGGGACGGAGGTCCAGGCGGTGATGAGCTCGTCGTTCATCATCTCGGTGAGCGCGGGCACGTCCGATGCGTCGAACGGGCGCAGCACCAGCCGGTCCGTACTGATGGAGATGTCCGGAAAGGTGGAAGTCATGCGCTGCTCCAACGCCGGAGGGGGTCCCCCGCGCCGTTCGGACGTGGGGAAGGGTGGCCGGTTCCGTCCCGGCGGTCGCGCCGGTCACGGGTGCACCAGCATGCAGTATGGCCACAGTCGTGCGCCAAGCGCGGCGGCCCCGCGCACGCGTGGCGTGTGCGGGGCCTGCGTCCGCCGAGACGGCTGAGAGTACCGGCGGTTCCCCGCGGATGCAGGGCGGGCGCCCTGATCGGTGGTCCGTTTCGGCCGGAGGGCCGGTACGGAGCCCCCGTCGCGGAGGGGGTGCGGTCCGCCGGGACGGGCGGGGCGGGGTGAGGCGGGCGTCAGCTCTTGACGGGGCCGAAGGCCGGGATGACGGCCCCGTTGCTGAACTTCTTCTCGATGAACTGCTTGACCTCGTCGGAGTTGAGGAGCTTGGCGAGCTTGACGATGCGCGGGTCCTGCTCGTTGCCCTTCTTCACGGCGAGGAAGTTGGCGTAGGGGTTGCCGTCGGCCTTCTCCAGGGCCAGGGAGTCCTTGGCCGGGTTGAGCTTGGCGCCGATGGCGAAGTTGCCATTGATGATCGCGGCGTCCACGTCGCCGAGGCGCGGCGGGATCTGGGCCGCCTCGATCTCGGTGAACTTGATGCCCTTGTCGTCCTTGATGTCCTTGAGGGTGGCGTCGGCGCCCTTGCCGTCCTTGAGCTCGATGACCTTGTTGTCGGCGAGCAGCTTGAGGGCGCGGCCCTCGTTGGTGGCGTCGTTGGGCACGGCGATGGTGGAGCCCTCGCCGAGCTCGGAGAGCTTCGTGACCTTCTTGGAGTAGAGGCCGAGCGGCTCGATCTCGACGTTGACGACCGGGACGATGTCGGTCTTGTTCTTCTTGTTGAAGTCGTCGAGGTACGGCTTGTGCTGGAAGAAGTTGCCGTCGATCTCGCCGCTCTGGGTGGCCGTGTTCGGCACGTTGTAGTCGTTGTACTCCTTCACCTCCAGCTTCAGGCCGTTCTTCTCCGCGAGGTTGTCCCGGACGAAGTTGAGGATGTCGCCGTGCGGGGTGGGGCTGGCCGCGATGACGATCTTGGCGGTGGGGTCGGCGTCCTTGCCCTTCTTGGTGGAGGACGAGGAGGAGTCGGAGGGGGCGCTGCAGGCGCTCAGGCCGAGGGTGAGCGCGGCGGCTGCCGCGACGGCGGCGGTGAGCTTGACGGTGGTACGCACGAAGAGTGCCTCTTTCTTGTTCTCACGAGATGGTGCCGCCCGGCAAAGGGTCCGGGCTCGTGGTGGTGCTCCCCGGGGCCGTCGACGGACCCCGGTGGTTCAGGGTGCGTCGACGGCCGCCTTGGGCTCGTCGGCGGCGCGCCGGGCGGGGACAGCCGTGGCCTCAGGGGCTTCCGTGGCCGCCGGGGCCTTCGCGGTGCGGCGCAGGCGCCACAGGCCGACGGGGGCGGCCTGGCCTCCGGTGCGCCGGGCGAGACGGCGGACGGTCAGGTCGCCGGCGAGCTGGACGACGGTGACGATGACGACCAGCAGCACGATGGTGATGTTCATCAGCCCGTGTTCCTGCCGCTGGTAGCCGTAGTTGATGGCGACCTGGCCGAGCCCGCCGCCGCCGACCGCGCCGGCCATGGCGGAGTAGCCGATGAGGGCGATCACGGTGGTGGTCAGGCCGGCCACGAGCGAGGCCAGGGCCTGCGGGAGCAGCACCTTGAAGATGACGGTCCAGGTGCCGCCGCCCATCGACTGGACGGCTTCGATCAGGCCGCCGTCGACCTCGCGGAGGGAGGTCTCGACCAGCCGGGCGAAGAACGGGATGGCGCCGATGGCAAGGGCGACGACCGCGGCGCTGGGGCCGATGGAGGTGCCGATCACCATGCGGCTGAACGGGATCAGCCAGACGATCAGGATGATGAACGGCACGGATCTGGCGATGTTGACCACCGCGCCGACGACCTTGTTGACCACGATGTTCCGCAGCAGTCCGCCGCGGTCGGTGAGGTAGAGCAGGATGCCCAGCGGCAGGCCGCCCACGATGGTCCAGACCGCGGACCACCCCACCATGAAGAGGGTGTCGAGACACCCGTCGCGCAGCAGCGGCTGCATCTCGGACCAGGTCACTTGGCACCTTCCTTGAGGAGGGCGTCGGCCGCGGCCGCCGCGTCGTCGTGCACGGGCGCCACCTCGACCTGGAGTCCCTGCTCGCGCAGGAAGCCGATGGGGACGACGTTCTCCTCGAACCGGCCGGGCAGCTCGATGCGCATCCGGCCCACCTGGCGGCCGGCGACGGTGTCCATCGCGGCGCCCAGGATCGAGATGTCGATGTTGTAGGTGCGGGAGAGCTGGGAGATGACGGGCTGGGTCGCCGCGTCGCCGTGGAAGGTGACGTCCACCACGGTGCGGTCGGGGCCGGACGGTTCGCCGCCCACCGGGAAGAGCTCGGTGGCCAGCTCGGAGCCGGGGGTGGCCAGCAGCTCGGCCACGGTGCCGGACTCCAGGACGCGGCCGCCCTTCATCAGGGCCGCGGAGTCGCAGATGGTCTTGACGACGTCCATCTCGTGGGTGATCAGCAGCACCGTCAGGCCGAGCTGCTGGTTGAGGTCGCGCAGCAGCTGGAGGATCGAGCGGGTGGTCTCCGGGTCGAGCGCGGACGTCGACTCGTCGGAGAGCAGCACCTTGGGGTCGCCGGCCAGGGCGCGGGCGATGCCGACGCGCTGCTTCTGGCCGCCGGAGAGCTGGCCCGGGTAGGCCTTGGCCTTGTCGGCGAGGCCGACCAGGTCCAGGAGCTCCAGCGCCTTGCGGGAGCGCTCCTTGCCGGACAGGCCGAGGATCTCCAGCGGGAGCTCCACGTTGCCCTGCACGGTGCGCGAGGAGAGCAGGTTGAAGTGCTGGAAGACCATGCCGATACGGCTGCGTGCCTGGCGGAGCGCGGCCCCGGCGCGCGGGCCGCGGCCTGCGAGCGCCGTGAGGTCCTGGCCGGCCACGGTGACCGTGCCGGAGGTCGGGCGCTCCAGGAGGTTGACGCAGCGGATGAGGGTCGACTTGCCGGCGCCGCTCTGTCCGATGACGCCGTACACCTCGCCCTCCCGCACATGCAGGTCGACGCCGTCGAGGGCGGTGACCTCGCGGCCGCGTGAGCGGTAGACCTTTGTCAGGCCCGTAGTGGTGATCACAGGGGTTTCCGTCGCTGTCGAGTGCGCGGCCGTGGGGGGCCGGCGCACGGGAATTCATTGCGGAACGCGGTAGGGGTGTCCCCGCGGATGCCGGTGGGGCGGCTCGGGGAATCCGGGTGTCGCGGAACCATGGAGGAGGGGGAGAGCGCGCGGTCCGTCGTCGGACGCGGGCTCTACGGGTCTCGCTTCGGGGCGCGAGGCTCAGAACGGGGGCCCTCAGCGGTCACACATTCGACACATGCGACGAGCAGCACCGGGCGTCGTCATCGCCTCGGTCGCAAAGGTGCGGGTGCTCGTCGTGGTCATGCGGGCAAGTAAAACAGACGTACGCGCGAACAGGCCAAGGTTGTCCGAATGGCGGACACTCCCGGTCACCCAGTGGACAGTGCGGGCCGGGCGCGGCGGGCCCCGGACGGCCGTCTAAAGTCGTCCCCATGCCTGTCACGCCCCATCCGCACGCCCCTGCCGCCCGGGGGTCACGGTGATCGACGCGCTGACACTCGCGGTCGGCGTGACCGCCCTCGCGCTCGCCGCCTGGTGCGGCCAGGCCACCTACCGCGACCAGCCCACCAAGGACTGGCACTTCATCGGCATGGCCGTCGTCTCCCTGCTCGTCCTCGTCCAGCTCGTCATCGGCGTGGTCCAGCTCGCCCGCGGCGAGCGGCCCGTGAAGGGCACCGCCCTCTTCGTGGCCTATCTGCTGGGCGCCGCCGCCTGCGTTCCCGGCGCCGGTTTCATGTCGCTCACCGAACGCACCCGCTGGGGGTCCGCCACCGTGGCGGCCGGCGCCGTGGTCCTCGCCGTGCTCGAAGTCCGGCTCTACGACATCTGGGGAGGCTGACCGTGACCGAACCCGTCACCGCCGAGGGCCTGGGCAAGGGCCCCGGCCGGCTGCTCGTCTGGCTCTACGGCGTCTTCACCGTGGCCGCCGCGTCGCGGTCCGTCGTGCAGATGGCACTCCACTTCGGGGACGCGCCCCTCGCGTACCTGCTGTCCGCCGTCGCCGCCCTCGTGTACGCCTTCATCACCTACTCCCTGGTGCGGGGTGGAGAGGTGGCCCGGCGCGCCGCACTCGTCTGCTGCGGGCTGGAGTTGCTCGGCGTCCTCACGGTCGGGACGTGGACGCTGGCGGATCCCGGGGCGTTTCCCGATGCGACCGTGTGGTCGGACTACGGGATGGGGTATCTGTTCATTCCGGTGATCCTGCCGGTGACGGCGATGGTGTGGCTGCGGCGGGTTTCCGCTGCGCGGTGAGGGTGCCCCTGGGGGCGAGCCCCCAGACCCCCCGAGCGCGCCTGCGGCGCGCGTCCTCAAACGCCGGACGGGCTATTCAGCCCGTCCGGCGTTTGAGGACAACCGCGCGCAGCGCGGTTTCAAGGGGGTGCGGGGGCTTGCCCCCGCAAGAAACGGTGAAAGGGAGGGACAGGGGCCTACCTCACCGCGCCGCAGCCAACTCCTGCACAGCCGCCACCTTCTCCAGCGTCACCAACGTCAGCACCTTGCTGACCTCCTCCACCCCCACCTGCTCATAACCCCGTTTGCGGCACAACCGCAACATGAGCTCACTCCGCCGCCCAACAGCCAACCGAAAGCGCCGCACAGACCCATCCGCGACCAGCCGCTCCTCGACAGCCGCGAGAAGGCGACCGCCGAGGCCATGACGACGCAGCCGGGGATGAACGATGAGAGCGGCGAGAGTGGCGACGCCCTCGGCGTCGGCCGTGCCGCGGACGGAGCCGACGACCTCGTCGCCGAGGCGGGCCACGAGAACGCAGCCGGCGGCGAGTTCGGCACGCAGGGCGTCGAGCGTCTGGGTGAGGGGTTCGAGGGAGTAGTCGCCGTAGAGCTCGGCCTCGCCCTGGTAGCAGAGGTACTGGAGCTTGAGGATCTGTTCGGCGTCGCCCTCGGTCGCCGCCGCGATGGTCACGCTCATACCCATGTGCGCATGCCTCCCCTGGTCAGTCCCGTACGTTGCGTCTGACAGGAGCCGCCGCGGTGCACGTCGCCTCCGTGGCGCCTGTTGTCTACCGCTCCTTTCCCCCGGGGGCAGGAGTGGCAATCGCCGCCGTGAGCATTCTGCGCAGGCATCCCAGGCATCGGGAACGGATCGGCCCCAAAGATCCTTGTGAGATACCCAACTCTCCTGCGATTTCGCGGTAGGTCGGGTCTCCGGGGGAGAGCAGGGCGCGCATCAGGCCGGGGCACCTGCCGGGCAGCCGCCGTACCGCGGCGCGCAGTTCGCGGCGCGATTCGGCGGCGAGCACGGCCCGTTCCACACCGGACTCGGGGACGCCGGCGGGGTCGGCGGGCTCGGCGGCCGTCGGGTCGTACGGCACCTCGCGCCGGGCGAGGCGGCCCGCGGCGCGCGCCTCGGCGCGGACTGCGGCGCGTAACCGCAGGGCGGCCGGCT
>NZ_JABETO010000081.1 GCF_013055795.1 Streptomyces sp. I05A-00742 | reverse complement strand
GACGGCCCGGCCGCCCGGCCGCCCGCCGCCCCCGACGGCTGGGGCCGGCCCGCCGACTCCGCCGGGGCGCTCGCCGCGGAGCGCGCCCGGCAGGCGCGCATGCTCGTCGTCGGGCCCGTCACCGAGCGCTGGGCGCCCGAACAGGCCTGGCCCGTCCAGGAGAACTGGCAGCTCGCCCCGCCCGTCGGCCCGGCCGCCGACCTCTGGGCCCTGGGCGCCCTGCTGTTCCGTGCGGTGCAGGGCCACGCCCCGTACCCCGAGGACAGCACCGCCGAGCTCGTCCAGGTCGTCTGCTCCGAACCCCCGGCCTACGCCGAGGAGTGCGGCGCCCTGCGCCCGGTGGTCGAGTCCCTGATGCGCAAGGACCCCGAGGAGCGGCCGGACTTCGAGGAGCTGCGCGGCTGGCTGCGCTCCCTGATCCGGTCCGCCCCGGAGCCGGACGTCGGCAGCCGTACGGTCACCGTCCCGGCGTTCGACACCGGCGACCGGGCCGACCCCCCGGCCGCCAAGGGCAACGCCCGGCTGCCGATCGTCCGGCGCCGCGGCGAACTGGTGCGCCGCCGCAGGGGACGCGGGGCCGCCGCGCCCGCGGCGCACGGCCGGCACAAGCGGGCGGACCGGGACCGCGGCAGACCGCAGGTGCCGGGGGCGTTCCCCGCGACGGGACACCTTCAGGAACAGCATGTGTACGGCCCCCCGCCGGCCCAGCGGCTGGGGCGGCTCCTGCTGGGCGCCGTCCTGCTGCTGCTCGTCGGCGCGGTGCTCTACGCGCTGCTGTTCATGCCGCGCGCCTCGGAGAGCGCGGGCGCCGGGCAGGGGCAGCAGCGGACGGCCGACGCGCTGAGCGCCGCGCCGGGGGCCGGCGGTACGTCCGGCGGCTCCGGGGAGACCGCGGACGAGCCGGTCGCCGAAACCGGCGGCGTGGCCAGGGGCTTCACCCTGCGCCGGGACCCCAGGGGCTTCACGGTCGCCGTCTCCCGGGAGTGGCAGCGCCGGGGGGACAACGAGCGCGGCCAGGTCGTCTACGCGGGCGGCGACTTCGAGCTGATCGTGGTGCCGGGCCGGGACAAGGTGTCCGAGTTCGGGGCCGATCCGATGGCGTACCAGCAGGAGAGGGAGCCGGAGCTCGCCGCCTTCCGCTCCTCGTCCTGGTCCGGCTCCTCCGGTCTGCGGCGGAAGGACGTGGGCCGGACGGCGGGCGCGGAGGGCACCTTCAACTGGAACGACGGCAGCGGGCGCCAGGTGTACGTGCGCAACTCGGCCGTCATCGTGGGCGGGCGCTACCACGTGGTGCAGGTGCTGGGCCCGATGGACGGTCAGCGTTCGGTCGACACCTTCTTCGCCCAGGCGACCTCCACGTACCGGGCGTCCTCCGCCTGACGGAGCGTCAAGTCCTGCTTTTCCTGGCGGAGTTTCTTCGCTCTTCCGCGCGGAATTCGGAGCCGCGTCCGCACGGAAGAGCGGGCGGTGGGCACGGGCCCGGACGGATCGGTGGTCACGGAAGGGAGTCGCCGGGGATCTCCGGGATTCGAACGCCCACGTCGGCCGTCCGCTCTTCCTTCCCGGCGCGGTGTTCCCTCGTGGACGCTCTTGGACCGAACACGGGTGGTAACCATCCGGAAATTCGCTCGGGCGAAATTCTGAGCGACAGAAATGCGCACCGTAATCGGGGCCCGGAAAATACCGCGTCAGGCCCACGGAATGATCACGCTGAGTTGATATCGAGTTGTGTTCTCCGTGGAACTCGTCACGCACCGGAGTAGGGTTCGGCTCGGGTACTCTCCCTTGAATGTCCTGTGCTCGTATCGGCATGGAGGTCGCGATTCCCCCGTGTTCGAGTCCGCGCCGTGTGTTTCGCACAGCGTGTGGCGTGGATACTCCTTTGCGCCGGAATATCCCTGAAGTGGTTGTTGGGGTAACTGTGGGTCAATCATGCTGTGCGGTAAGGGAGTCACGTTGCGTGATCCCCTGGAGACGCGAGGCGTTGTGTCCGCCGGTTCGGATGGTGTGAGCGGTGCAGGTGCTTCAAATGCAGATGGAGGTCGGGGTCGACCCCGCGGAAGTGGGGCGGGCCCGCAGGTGGGCGAGGTCGCGGCTGGCGGGTTCCGGGATAGGGGTCGACGAGCCGCTGGCCGAGACGCTGATCCTGCTGATCTCCGAGCTGGTGACCAACGCCGTGGTGCACACGGGCTGTCCGGCCGTGCTGCGGATGTTCTTCCCCGGTGCGGCGGGCGCCGCCGGGCCGGCGGCCGGGCCCGGGGCGGGCACGGTCCGCGTCGAGGTCGCCGACATCAGCGCCCGGCCCCCGCGCCGGCGGTGCGCCAAGGGGGACGAGACGGGCGGCCGGGGGCTGGAGCTGGTGGACGGCCTCGCCGACCGCTGGGGCTGGCAGCAGGAGGGCTCGGGCAAGCGCATCTGGTGCGAGGTCGACCGCCGGCCGGCCCCGGCGCGTGCTCTTCCTCGCTGGAACAGTGCTTTTGAGCCACAACACGCCGTCACAAATGGGGCGTAGGGAGCAAAGTCCAGACCAGGTGTTGACGGGAAGTGTTCACGTGATCACCCTTGGATGAAGCGATTCGTTGCGAGGGGACGTCGAGACGCCCAGGTGACCCCGGACGGCTTGGCGAGTGCGGGTCGCGTTCCGGCGCGACAGCAGGGCTCGGGCGCCGGAGCCGGGCGGCGGCGTGCGGTGCCGTGCTCGGGGTGCGCATCGGTGCGCCGCCGTCGGCTCGCCCTTTTCCGGATGGCCCGTAAGTGCTCGTCGAAACCTCCATGCGTGATGTGGGCCACAAATCCGGGGCCCCTGCCGTCCGGGTAAGCGCCCGCGCGGTCCTTCCCGCCGACGGTCCCCCCGCCCGTCGCGTCGCCGTGATCCCCGGTCACTCGCCCCTTTCGTCCCTCTTGGGATTCGGGTCAACCTGGGTCATTCGGTAACAATGACCCTTCGGGTGGCCGGCGGCCGGACGCGACGACGCGTCGGGGCCTCTCCACCGAGGGCCGGTGGGGCGACGGCCGTCCCGGCACCCCTCGCCACGGAACCTCTTGGCCTCCGGGGGAATCATTCAGGGAGAGAGGGGCGGAACATGACACAGCAAGCCGATCCGGAATCGATACCGGACGATGCGACGACGGCCGCACCTGACGACTCCGACGGGACGGACGGCCGGAAGGACCGGGCGCGCCCACCGCGCCACCCGGACGGCTTCGGCGCGGCGTTCTGCGCCTCGATGGCGACGCTCTGCGCGGAGGTCGTCGTCGCGGCGAGCACGGGTGTGCTCGTCCTGCTCTCCCGGGAACACCAGGGACTGCCGAGCGGTCCCGTGCTCGCCGTCGCCGTGGCGCTCGGCGTCCTGCTGCTCACCGTCCTGCTCAGCGGCTTCGTGACCGCGGCGGCCGTGATGCCCGCGCTGGAGCTCTCCCGCCGTGCCGCCCGGCGCGCGGGCCGCCCCGAGGGCCGGTGGTGGACCGTCGGGGCGGTACCGGCGGTGGCCGCCGCGCTGGTGGTCGTCTTCGGTGCCGTGGCGGCGCTCGGAAGCCTCGCGCCCGCCCGCCCGCTGTCCTATCTGATCTGGTGGGGCGCGCTCACCGTCGGCCTGCTGCCCCCGGCCCTCGCGGCCCGCCGTGCCGCCCGCCGGACGCGCGGCGGCCGCCCCGGGAGCGTGGCCCGGCGGGTGATCCGCGACGGCGCCCTCGCCTGGCTGGCCGTCGGCGCGATCGGCGCGACCGTGTACGGGACCGGCCTCGCCACCGTCTACCAGCCGCCGAAGCTGCACCGGTCCGACATCGCCGGCGTCTGGGACGACGGCCGGGGCGGCACCGTCCGCCTGAAGGAGGACGGGAGCGCGGTCGCCGACGGGCTCGACAAGTTCGAGTGGGACGGCATGGGCAAGGACCGGATCCAGGACTGCAACGGATCCGGCACCTGGACGCCGGTGAAGGACGGCGGCAAGGTGATCGGCGTCGGCCTGAAGATCGACTCCTGTGGGCGGTACGAGAAGAACTGGAGCGTCAGCGGCACCACGAAGGAGCCGCGGATCTTCCACGAGATCGGCAAGCAGGGTTCGGGCAAGCGCTACATGCTGAAGAAGACCGCGGGGAACAAGGGCTGACGCCGCCGCGACGGGCCCCGGACGCGCGAACGGCGGGCCACCGGGCCGGCTTCGTCGGTCCCGGTGGCCCGCCGTCGTGCTGACAGGACGGGGGCGTACGCTACTTCGCGGGCTTCTTGCCCGTGATGCCCAGGTGCACCAGGAGCGCGAGGTTCGGCCGGAGCTCGGCCTGCTTGACGCCCCAGCCCTGGAACCCCTTCTGGTGGGAGGCCACGCCCGCCAGCATGACGACGAGCGAGCCCGCCACGGCGGCCGCGCTGACGTCCTTGTCCACCTTCTTCTTGGCCTGGAGCTCCTTGACCGAATCCGTGAGGGAATCGGTCACGGCGTTGAGGATCCGCATACGGATCTTGGAGAACCGCCGGTCCCCCTCGGCCGCGCCCAGGTCGATCACGCGCAGGATCGCGTCGTTCCGCCGCCAGAAGGTGAGGAAACCGTCCACCAATTCCTCGGCGGTCTGCCGTCCGGCCTTCCCCGCCCAGGAGCGCCCGGCCACGAGTCCGGTGAGACTCGTCCCTTCCCTCGCCACGTCCTCGGCGAGTTCCAGAACGGCGCCCTCGACGTCCGGGAAGTACTGGTAGAAGGTCGCGGGCGAGGTGCCTGCCCGCCGGGCGACGTCGATGACCTTGACGTCGCGGTAGGGGGAGGAGCTGAGCATTTCCCCGAGGCAGTCGAGCAGCTTCTGTCGCGTCGCCTGACCTCGGCGGCCGGCCACCCGGCCGTCGACGGTGCGTACTTGTCCTGTCATGCCGTCAGCTTACCGAGGGGTGATCGGAGCGCGATTCGGTCGCATGCAAATGGGGGCGGGGGTCCGAATAGGGGTGGATAAGCAGGTCAGGGCCCTTCCGCGGGGGCGAATTCCGGGGTCCCGGGGATTGGCCCGTACCGGTGAATTGTCTTATCGACAAGTCGTGGACTTCACCGTGCGGAGACCGGGTCCGGGGCCCGTCGCGGCGCCCGATTCCGGGGCGCCCGGACCCGTCGCTGCTCCTTCCGGGGAGTTCCCCCGGGCCTCCGCGGTCCTTTCCGGCGGCCGGGCGGGACCGGGCGTCCGTCGCTACCGTGGCCGGTGCGACACCTCGTGCGGCCCGGCCGGGCCGCACGGGCCGGAGCGTGCGGTGCGGAAGGAAGGGAGCGGGCGCCATGGGCGCAGCCACGGACGGAGCCCCGCGGACCATGCCGTGCTGGGCGGACGTGACCCTGCCGGACGTCGAGGCGGGCAAGCGCTTCTACGGCGAGCTCTTCGGCTGGACCTTCGAGGAAGGCGATCCGGGGCTCGGTGTGTACGTCCAGGCGTTCCACGAGGGCGCCAACGTGGCGGCCCTCGCACCCAAGCCGGACGGGCGGATGCCCACCGCGTGGTGCGTCTACTTCTCCTCGCCCGACGCCGTCGCCACCGCCGACCGGATCCGGGCGGCCGGCGGGCAGATCGTCACCGGACCCATGGAGATCGGCCGGCACGGCACGCTGGTGCTCGCCGCCGACGCGGGCGGCGCCGTCTTCGGCGTCTGGCAGGCCGGCGACCACCGGGGCTTCGAGAAGCGCGACACCCACGGCGCGTACGGCTGGACCGAGGTGTACACGCGGGACGCGGCGGCCGTGGACGCCTTCTACGAACGGGTCTTCGGCCTCACGGCACACGACCTGGTCGAGGGGACGGGCTTCGACTACGCGGTCTGGACGCCGGCCGGGGAGCCGCTCGACCCGGAGCACGCGGTCGGCGGACGGGCCGTCATGGACGAGCCGGGCTTCCCGGCGGCGATGCCCGCGCACTTCCTCGTCTACTTCGTCGTCGACGACTGCGACGAGGCGTGCCGTACGGCGCGACGGCTGGGCGGACGAATCCGGCGGGAGGCGCAGGACTCCCCGTACGGGCGGTTCGCGGTGCTGACGGACGACCAGGGGGCGGACTTCGCCGTCGTCGATCCGGCGCGGACGGAGAACGGCTGAGGGGGCGCGGGAGGGCGGGAGGCGGGTGTGGGCAGGGGCCGGGCGCCCGCCGGGCCGGGGGCGGGCGTGCCCGGGGCCGGGGGCGGAACTTCCGCTTTCGCCATGGACACGCCGAAGCGTGACCCGGGTTCGCCACCGGGGCCCGGGCCAGGGAGAATCAGGGGGCGTACCCCGGGATAATTCGCGGTGAGACGCTGCACGGGGCCGGAACAATCCTTTCGAGCCCCCACGGGGAGGTGGCAGGCCAGTTGGAGCAGCTCACACAGCACGACCCGAGACGGATCGGCCCGTTCGAGGTGCTCGGCCGACTCGGGGCCGGCGGCATGGGACTGGTCTATCTCGCCCGCTCGGCGTCCGGCCGACGGGTCGCGATCAAGACGGTCCGCACGGAGCTGGCCGAGGACCAGCTCTTCCGTGTCCGCTTCACCCGTGAGGTGGAAGCGGCACGGGCGGTCAGCGGCTTCTACACGGCCGCCGTCGTCGACGCCGACCCGCGGGCGGCCGTGCCCTGGCTGGCCACCGCGTACGTCCCCGCGCCCTCGCTCGAAGAGATCATCAACGAGTGCGGGCCGCTCCCGGCCCAGGCCGTGCGCTGGCTGGCGGCCGGCATCGCCGAGGCGCTCCAGTCGATCCACGGTGCCGGGCTCGTGCACCGCGACCTCAAGCCGTCCAATGTGCTGGTGGTGGAGGACGGGCCGCGCGTCATCGACTTCGGCATCGCCTCCGGGGTCTCCAACACCCGGCTGACCATGACCAACGTCGCCGTCGGCACGCCCGCCTACATGTCCCCCGAGCAGGCCAGGGACTCCCGCAGCGTCACCGGCGCCAGCGACGTCTTCTCGCTCGGCTCCACCCTCGTCTTCGCCGCCACCGGGCACGCCCCCTTCCACGGGGCCAACCCCGTCGAGACCGTCTTCATGCTGCTGCGGGAGGGCCCCGACCTCGGCGGCCTGCCGGACGAGCTCCACCCGCTCATCGACTCCTGCATGCAGATGGCGGCCGAGCACCGGCCCAGCCCCGCCGACCTCCAGGCGCAGCTCGGCCCGCACCTGTTCGCCTCCGGCGGGGGCGACGACAGCGGCACGGCCTCGGCCTGGCTGCCCCCGGACGCCGTCTCCCTCATCGAGCGGCGCCGGGCCGGGCAGCGGCCCGCCGCCGCCCCCGCCCGGGGGCGCACCGGCCGGTCGGCCGTACCGCCCCGGCCCGCCCGGCCCCC
>NZ_JABETO010000080.1 GCF_013055795.1 Streptomyces sp. I05A-00742 | reverse complement strand
CCCCGGGGCCGACTGCAAGTGCTTCCTGGCCGGCACCAAAGTCCTCATGGGCAACCGCACCACCCGCAACATCGAAGACATCAAGACAGGTGACCAGGTCTTCGCAACCGACCCACTCACCGGCCGAACCGCGCCCCGCCAGGTCACCCGCACGATCGCCACCGACAGCGACAGACATTTCAACGAGCTGACGATCGCAACCCCCAACGGTCCGGCAAAGCTCACCGCCACACACGAACACCCCTTCTGGGTACCGGACAAACACCGCTGGCTCCCCGCCCGCGAACTCACCCCCGGCACCACACTCCGCACCAGCGACGGAACCACCGCCCAAGTCAAGGCCAACCACGCCTACGACCGCCACGCACGCACCTACAACCTCACCGTCGACACCATCCACACGTACTATGTACTGGCGGGCGCCACGCCAGTACTCGTGCACAACAGCAACTGTCCCATCGGGTCGGTGACTGGGCCCGCTGGAGAGGTATTTCCACTGCCTAAGGGGGCCGCTGGCACACCGGTTGCCACAGGAAAAGGCTGGGTTTACGACATTCCGACCGGAACCAAGGGCCTCGACCCTCGGGTGGTGCAAGTCCGGGTGATGGACCCTGTCACCACCGGCAAGCACCAGTACCCGAATGGTTATGTGGTGTACATGAATAAAGCAGGTCAGTCGGTTAATCCCCTAACTGGACAAACAGTCAGCAGGGCTGACCCCTACAATCACATCCGGATCCCATGATCTCCATAAATGATCTCGTCCATGTCAGGCCGCGTCCGGGGTCTTTCGGCTCGGCCGAAGTGGATCCCCTGCGAGAAGCGGACGCGCTGCAAGAGGCGCAGCTGCTCGACTCTCGGGTGTGCCACCTGACCTCCACGGCGGCTCTTCTCTTCGAAATGCGCACCTCCTTGCAGTTTGAAGTGGGAAACTCAGCACTGCTTGTTGTCCGGGGTCTGCGCTCATTCGACTGGACGTCACCGAAACAGCAGGTTCCTCTCGCGGCGCTGACGGTAGTATCCAGCGTTACTGAACAGTCGGGCGAACCTCTTCGTGCGAGATTCGAATTCTTCCCGGAGGCGCGCCTTGTAGTGGCGGGCGATCTGGCGGAGTTTTACGTTCTCGAAGTGCAAGGAATCGGCGAGGTGCCGCCCGACTATTCGAGTGTGGACTTGGAAAAGGTTCAAGGCGCCTTGCCGTCTTGGTCCTCCGCGTGCAGGCTACTTCAGGCGTCAGTTTCGCACTGAGATAACAGTGCCGGGGTTGGTGATGCACCCGTTAGCGGATCGAATCCCCGCCAGGCGCAGCCTGGTGGGGATTCGCTGGTATTTTACGGCAGTAATTGATGACACCGTCAGTGGACGGGGGCTGCACAAGGCGGCGGTTCGTCGTCGTAGAAGCGTGTCGTCCCAGTGGGCTCCCAGCGGGCGATCATGTTTCTGACATAGCGGACACCAAGCCAGATGTCAGCAGACAGTAGCCCGCACCGTCATAGGTCTCTACGCGACAGCTTGCCGTCCGTGGCTGCCACCGTGGTCACGAACGCGGACCAGGCCGCGCGGGGGACGATTATCGGGGGGCGGTCGGTGTCCTTGGAGTCGCGGACGGGGAGTGCGTCGGGGAACTGCTCGGCGATCTCGATGCAGCCTTCGTTGGTCGCGCAGTAGGAGCTCTTGCGCCAGGCAGCTATGGACTGGTCAAAGCGGACGGTGCGCACGGGTATTTCTCCTCAACTACTTTGCGAATCAGTACCCTTGATGCCTCCGCATCCAGGGCGGCAGCGCGTAGGTGATCATAAAGGGTGATGTGCGCGGTCACGGATGGCTGCCTGATGAAGTAAAGGTCCGGCGGTCGCTGGACGACGGGCCGCCCGTTCGGGAGATCCATGATGTTCATCTCTCCGACATCCGCCCTCACTCCTGCGCTGTCAAACGGCCGAACCCTGACCTCAACGTTCGGGAGGCGTGACGCTTCGATCAGGTCGAGCAGTTGTCGCCGCATGACGTCAGCGCCACCCACGACCGTGTGGAGTGCGGCCTCGTCGAGAACCGCTTCGAACCCGGGTGGATCCGGTCTCCGCATGATCGCGCGCCTGCGCTCGCGATGACGGACCTTCTCTTCCAGCTCTCCGCCGAGAGACGGAAGAGCCATCGTGAGAATCGCCCTCGTGTAGGCGTCGTTCTGCAACAGAGCCGGAACGAGATTCGCCGCATGGCGGATGCGGACAGCCCGTTGCTCAGCTTTGAAAATCCGACGGACCCATTTGGCGTCGGGATTGTCGTCGAGCTCGTCACGAAGCTTCCGGATGCGCCCGCCCGCCCCCAGCGCGGCGTCGATGCGGCGAGCGACATCCCGGCGCGGAACATGCGTACCGGACTCGAAGTGGGAAATGGCCGTGTTCGACAGGGCAACCTCCCTGCCCAGCTCCGCCTGCTTCCACCCCTTGGCGAGCCGGTGCTCGCGGATCGCGGCCCCGAGCTCGGCCACGCGCGCCTGGTACGGATCAAGTGGCGGTGAGGCAGCCATAGTTGCATCCCCCAATTGACGCAGTGGATCACTCAATCCTGAGATGGGGTTGAGCATAGGGGCCCGGGCAGATACTGGAGACCGGAACCGGGACGCGTAACACCGGCCACCCGATGCTGCGTTCGAATCCCTTGTGTGATGCCCGCCGTGCGGCACCGCACACGTCCGCAGGCAGCTGTTCCGACAGCCCCGCCCCTCACCGCTCCGAGGAGATCCACCGCCATGCCCGTCTGGCCCGGTACAGCCATGCCCCACGCAGGGAGCCGCCCGGCCCTGCGCCCCGAAGCCGAGGCGGAGGTCGAGAGCATCACCCAAATGATCCTCGCCGCGACCGTGCCACCCCCCACCGAGATCATGGAGGCGTCCACCGGCGAGCTGCGCCGCTTCATCGGCGAATGGGCGCCCTGGATCAAGGGCGCTGCGCGGCAGTCGCTGCCAGCAGACGACCCGCTCCGACTCGCCGCCGAGCGATCCGCCGACGAGGCCACGTACCGGGCCAGGTGCACGGGCCCCGGGGACGGGCTGGAGTCGGCGTTCACGTACTGCCGGAGTCTGGCGCTGATCACCCGGGAGCTCCTGGAGCACGGGCGGAAGCTCGGCCGGCCGTCCGAGGACGCGGACCCCGGGCCGCGCCTGCGCGTGACCGCCCGGGCGCTGATCTGCCGCCCCTCCCCCACCGACGAGGCGGAACGGGACGTGCTCATGGTGTCGCCCGCGTACCCGGGGGTGCCCGGCGCCAACTTCCGGCTGCCGGGCGGGCCGACGGCGGCGGACGAGCCGGTCTGGGAGGCCATGGCCAGAACCGTGAGGGAGGAGACCGGCCTGGCCGTCCGGCCCGCGCGGCTGCTGGTGACGGACTGGGTGCGGGGGGACGGGAGCGGGAACGGGGGCGGCATCACCTTCGTGTATGCCGTCGTCCCCCACGACGGCGACGACGGCGAGATCGGCGTGCGGCTCCCCGCGAGGCCGGAGCTGACCGGCTACGCATGGGTTCCCGTCGGCGGACTCGGCGAGCACTGCTCTCCGCACCAGGAGCGCCGGATCAGGGCGGCCCTCGACGCCGCGCGCAGCGGGATCCTGGCGGAGCTGCGGTTCGGCGCGCCCGCCTACGCCGTCGCCGCGTAGCGCCCCGGAAACACCGCCGCCCCCGCCCGGCACGAGCCGGACGGGGGCGCAAGGGAAACCCAGCAGGTCAGCCCATGTGCGGGTAGCGGTAGTCGGTCGGCGGGACGAGGGTCTCCTTGATGGACCGGGTCGAGACCCAGCGCAGGAGGTTGGTGGCGGCGCCGGCCTTGTCGTTGGTGCCGGAGGCGCGGCCGCCGCCGAAGGGCTGCTGGCCGACGACAGCGCCGGTCGACTTGTCGTTGATGTAGAAGTTGCCCGCGGCGAAGCGGAGCTTGTCCATCGCGTCGGCGACCGCGGCGCGGTCCTGGCCGATGACCGAGCCGGTCAGGGCGTACGCGGAGACGGACTCCATCTGGGCGAGCATCGCGTCGAAGTCCTCGTCCTCGTAGACGTGGACGGCGAGGACCGGGCCGAAGTACTCCGTCGTGAAGACCTCGTTGGCCGGGTCGGTGCACTCGATGACCGTCGGGCGGACGAAGTAGCCGACGGAGTCGTCGTACGTACCGCCCGCGACGATGGTGCAGGACGGGTCGGCGGCGGCGCGGTCGATGGCGGCCTTGTTCTTGGCGAAGGCACGGTCGTCGATGACGGCGCCGATGAAGTTGGACAGGTCGGTGACGTCACCCATGGTGATGCCGTCGACCTCGGCCGCGAACTCCTCCTTGAAGCCGTTCTCCCAGATGGAGCGCGGGACGTAGGCGCGGGAGGAGGCGGAACACTTCTGGCCCTGGAACTCGAAGGAGCCGCGGGTCAGGGCGGTCTTCAGGATGGCGCGGTCGGCGCTCGGGTGGGCGACGACGAAGTCCTTGCCGCCGGTCTCGCCGACCAGGCGCGGGTAGGACTTGTACTTCTCGATGTTGTTGCCGACCGTCTTCCAGAGGTACTGGAAGGTCTTGGTCGAGCCGGTGAAGTGGATGCCCGCCAGCTCAGGGTGGTTCAGGGCCACCTCGGAGACGGCGATGCCGTCGCCGGTCACCAGGTTGATGACGCCCTTGGGCAGACCGGCCGCCTCCAGGAGCTCCATCAGGAGCACGGCGGAGTGGGTCTGCGTGGGGGACGGCTTCCAGACGACCACGTTGCCCATCAGGGCGGGGGCGGTCGGCAGGTTGCCGGCGATGGCGGTGAAGTTGAACGGCGTGATCGCGTAGACGAAGCCCTCCAGCGGGCGGTGGTCGCTGCGGTTCCACACGCCGGCGGAGTTGGCGACCGGCTGCTCGGCGAGGATCTGGCGCGCGAAGTGCACGTTGAAGCGCCAGAAGTCGACGAGCTCGCAGGGGGTGTCGATCTCGGCCTGCTGGGCGGTCTTCGACTGGCCGAGCATGGTGGAGGCGGCCAGCGTCTCGCGCCAGGGGCCGGAGAGCAGCTCGGCGGCGCGGAGGATGATCGCGGCGCGGTCGTCGAAGGACATCGCGCGCCAGGCCGGGGCGGCGGCCAGGGCGGCGTCGATCGCGTCCTGGGCGTCCTGGCCGGTGGCGTTGGCGTAGGTGCCGATGCGGGCCTTGTGGTTGTGCGGCTGTACGACGTCGAAGCGCTCGCCGCCGCCCATCCGCTTCTCGCCGTTGATGGTCATCGGCAGGTCGATGGGGTTGCCCGCCAGCTCCTTGAGCTTGGCTTCCAGGCGGGCGCGCTCCGGGGAGCCCGGGGCGTAGGAGTGCACCGGCTCGTTGACCGGGGCGGGGACCTGGGTGACAGCGTCCATGATGTACCTCTTCCGGATGAATACCTGGCTTCAACCGGGCGAAGCCGAAGCCGTGGCGTACGTTAGTTGTGGTCAGGGCTTGGCCGTCACAAGCCCGCGATAGCGGGTGAGTGAGAAGCCCCAACGGGGCGGAGTCACGAGTCTCGTAACTCCTTTCTTCGAAGCGACGACGAGACCGAGGTCGACTCAGTCGACCGATGGGCGGTGGTCGCAGTCACCCCGGTCGCACCGGGGTGACTGCGACCACCGCCCGCCCAAAACATCACCCCTTGGTGAGTATGGAGCGGGCGAAGAACAGCAGGTTGGCCGGCTTCTCGGCGAGCCGGCGCATGAAGTACCCGTACCAGTCGGTGCCGTAGGCCGTGTAGACCCGCATCCGGTGGCCCTCGGCGGCCAGCCGGACGTGCTCGTCACCGCGGATGCCGTAGAGCATCTGGAACTCGTACTCGTCCGGTTTGCGGCCCGCCTGCCGGGCCAGTTCCTGGGTGATCGCGATCAGACGCGGGTCGTGCGACCCGATCATCGGGTAGCCCTCGCCCGCCATCAGTATCTTGACGATGCGGACGAACGCCTTGTCGATCTCGGCCTTGTCCTGGTAGGCGACGGAGGCGGGTTCCTTGTACGCACCTTTAACGATACGCACTCGGCTGCCGGCGGCGGCGAGTCTGCGCGCGTCCTCCTCGGTGCGGAAGAGGTAGGCCTGGATGACGCAGCCGGTCTGCGGGAAGTCCTTCCGCAGCTCCTCGTGGATGGCGAACATCGAGTCGAGGGTGGTGTGGTCCTCGGCGTCCAGCGTGACGGTGGTGCCGATGGCGGCGGCGGCCTCGACGACCGGGCGGACGTTGGCTAGGGCGAGCTCGTGGCCGCCGTCCAGGGCCTGGCCGAACATGGAGAGCTTGATCGACATCTCGGCGCGCTCGCCGAGCCCGAGCTCCTTGAGGCGGCCGATCAGCTCCAGGTAGGCGTCCCGGGCGGCGTACGACTGCTCGACGGTGGTGATGTCCTCGCCTACGACGTCGAGGGTGACCTCCAGGCCCTTGGCCGTGGCGTCCTGGACGACCGGGATCACCTGGTCGACGGTCTCGCCCGCGATGAAGCGGTCGACGACCTGCTTGGTGCCCGGGGCGGCCGACACGAAACGACGCATTCCGTCGCTGCGCGAAGCGGCGAGGATGACGGGACCCAGCACGGGGCACCTCCACAGGACGGCCGGTCCCACCTGGGACGACGGCATAACCAACTCGACGTGAAACGTAGGGTTCGCGCCACCCCGGGAACCATCGACAGCTGTCACGCATCCGTGGCCGGGATCTCAGACAGATGTATGACAATGGTGGCCGGAGACCACGGGGGCGGGGCAAAGCGGACGAAAGGGAGTGCGGCGCGTCATGCGGGGCGAGTACCAGCAGCTCGTGGACGAGATCTCGGCGGTGTTCGGCGCGCCCGCGACCCTGGAGGACCGGGATTTCGGCCTGATCGCCTTCGGCGCCCACGGGGGTGACGACGACCTCGAAGTGTCCATGGACCCGGTGCGGACGCGGTCGATTCTCCAGCGGCGCTCCACGGCGGCCGTCCGGGCGTGGTTCGAGGCCTTCGGGATCGCCCGGGCGCAGGCCCCGATGCGCATCCCGCCGGATCCGGCGGCGGGCGTGTTCAAGGGCCGCATCTGCCTGCCGGTGCGCCATCGGGGCGTGGTGCACGGCTACGTCTGGCTGCTGGACGACGAGCACCTGGCCGGCCTCGATCTGGGCCCGGCCGCGCCGGATCCGCGCGTGACGCAGGCGATGGAGACCGCCGCCCGGATCGGTGCCCTGCTGGCCGCCGAGGCCCGGGCGGGCGCCGAGCTGGGCGAGCTGCTGCGTGACCTGCTGACCGCCCGCCCGGCCGGCCGGGACGCCGCCCGCGCCGCCCTGCGGGAGGCTCTGGGCCCGTCGGGCGACGGGCCGCTGGCGCTGCTCGCGGTGGCGCCGTGGCGGACGGACGACGAGGAGGACCGCCCGGGGGCGGACGGGCCCGGCTCCGCGTTCGCCGCCCGCTCGGGGGTGGCGGCCCTCTGCGCGGTCCCCGGGAGCCTGCCGGACGGCTCGGCGGCTCTGGCCGCCCTGGTCCGGCTGCGCGCGCTCGGCGCGCCCGCCCCGGCGCGCGCCGCCGCCGACCGGCTGCTGC
>NZ_JABETO010000008.1 GCF_013055795.1 Streptomyces sp. I05A-00742 | reverse complement strand
GGCTGTCCGCACGCGGCCCGGAGTCGCGCCGGGCACGCGCCGTCGGCCCGTGCCCCGCCGGACGCACGGCCCGCGTCAGCGCCCTCATCGCGCCCCACCGCCGTCGAGCCGGTCCCGCACCGTCGCGACGAGGGCCACGGCCACCTCGTCCGCCCGGCGGTCCGCGGCGTAGGACCGCAGGCCCGGAACGGCCGCTGCCGGGGCGGCCGGCCACGACCGCCACGCGCGTTCCAGCGCCGCCGGGAGAGCGTCGGTGAGCCGCCGCGCCTCAATCGCCGAGCCGGCGGTCACCCGGAGGGCGCCGACCCGGAACCGGACCGACGGCGGGAGCGCGCTCACGCGGTCGCCTCCCAGGCCACATGGGGAACCGGAAGGTTCTGTTTGCGCAGTTCCTCGGCGAGTTCGGCCTCGATCATCGCCCGGTCCACCGGACGCCCCACCTCCGCGGCGAGGAACGCGGCCCCCAGCGCGACGTTGCGGATCGAGCCGCCGGTGAGCGGCAGGGCGGCCAGCGCGTCCCAGCGCACCGCTTCGACCGGGGCCTGCGGCGGGAACGCCGAGCACCACAGACGGCGCCGCTCGTCCACCGACGGCAGGGGGAAGTCCACCACGAACCGGAAGCGGCGCATGAACGCGGGGTCGATGGCCTGCCGGAGGTTCGTGGTGATGACGGTGAACCCCGAGAAGGTCTCGATGCGCTGGAGGAGGTCGCCCACCTCGGCGTTGACGTGCCGGTCCGTCGCGTTGGCCACACCGCCGCGGGTCCCCCAGACCGCGTCCCCCTCGTTCCAGACCATCATCGAACCGGAGCGCTCGGCCGCGTCGAACACCGCCGCGACGTTCTTGGACGTCTCGCCCACCCACTTGGAGATGATGCGGCTCAGGTCGATCACCATGACCCGTACGTCGAGCGCCGACGCCAGCACCTCGGCCGCCATCGTCTTGCCCGTCCCGGACGGGCCGCAGAACAGCGCCGCCACCCCCCGCCCGCGCCAGCTGCCCCGCCCGCCCACCCGGGCCGCGAAGCCCCAGTCGTCGAAGACCCGGGCCGCGTGGCGCACATGCGACTCCACCCGCCGCAGCGCGGCCTCCGTGGCCGGCGGGAGCACGATGTCCTCCCAGCCGTAGGCGGGTTCCACCAGGTGGACGCCGGGCAGCGGGGACGGTGTGAAGGACCGGGCGGCCACGTGCCAGAGCGCGGCCGCCGCGCCCGCGGCGTCCGGGGCGGCGTCGACGGCCTCTGCGGCCTCGGCCGCCGCGGTGGCGATCCCCTTGGCGTCGAGCCGGAACTGCGCGGCCACCCGCTCCACTCCGTGCCCCAGCCGGGCCGCGCGGTCCGGGCCCAGCGCCGCGGCCCACCGCCGGCCCGCGGCGCCGGGACCGTCCCCCGGGGCCGGGACGACGTGGACGCCGCGCGCGATGCCGTCGGGGACCTGCTGTCCCGTCAGCAGGACGTGCCCCAGCACGCGGTCGGCGAAGGCCGCGACCGGCCCTTCCGACGGGCCGTCGACGGCGTCGATCACCAGGGCGGCGCTCTCCAGCATCGCCTCGCGGCTCCACCGCGCGGCCAGAAGGTCACGGGCCCCGGCGTCCTCGGGAACGTCGCTCCCCGACATGCGCCACGGGGTGAGCCCCAGCGCCGCCAGGGCCGTCGCGATCTCCTCCGGCGGAACGCCGGGCACCAGCACCAGCGGCGGCAGACCGAGCGGCCCCCGGGAGGCCAGGGAACGGCCCAGCGCCGCCGGCAGGTCGCCCTCCTCACCGGGACCGGCGGCGGGTACGGGCAGCGGAGCCATCCGGGATGACACCAGCGGATCGCGCACCGGCCGGCCGAGCAGGCGGTCCAGCACCGGCGCGGCCAGCGCCAGGCGGGCCTCGATCCGCGGCGACGCCGGCTCCGGCTCCACGATCCCGAACCGCACCAGCGGCAGGGCCGCCGCCAGCACCGAAGGACACAGCCCCGCGACCGCCCGGCACGCCAGCCACACCGGCAGCCCGCCGCCCACCACACCGCCGTGCGCGCTCGTCGCCTCCGCCGCCGCCCGCGCGACCCGCTCCGACGTGTCCGCCGCCAACAGCAGGACGACCAGCTCCAGTTCGGCGCGGGACAGGTCGAAGCCCTCGGCCATGCGCCGCAGCGGGGACGCCGGACCCGCCCCCTCCAGCCACTGCCCCAGCGGGGCGAACCCGTCGGCCGGCACCTCGCCCCGGGCGATTCCGGTCAGGACCGGCAGGGCCATCGACTCGGCGAGCACGGCGAGGTGCGCGCGGGCCTGGTCCCCCTGCGGCTCCGGGCTGGCCGCGGCCGCGGCATCGGACGGCGGCGCCGACATCAGGCACCACCCCCGACCGTCACGGTGTCGTCCGCCGGCAGTGTGACGGCCGGCGAGGGATCCGGCCGCACACCGACCCGTGCCTTCTCCACTTCCCTGGCGGGCGGATAGGTGTCGCCGACGTCGAGGAACACGGTCGTCACCAGGAAGTGCGCGCAGGGGCGCAGCGGGGACTGCAGGGCGGACCAGATCTTCGTCGACAGGTCGACGTCGACCGGCGCCTGGGACACGGTGATCTGCTCCGGCTGGTGGGCCGGGTCGTGGAGCGGCTCGGTGGTGAGCCGGTCGAGCATATGGGTGGGCGTGTCGGGCTCGTTGATCTCGTCGAGGATCGCCTTGATGAGCTTGCGCGGGACGATTCCGTGCCGGTTGAGCGCCGCGACGCCGAGACCGAGCAGCACCTCGCGTTCGAGGTCGGCGCCCGTGGCCGCGAGCAGGTAGTGCAGATCGACGGCCAGCGGCGACGGGGCGACCCGCCGGCCGCTCGCATCCACGTGCGGCTCGTACATGTTGCGCCAGGCCGGGTTGGGGCCCACATGGTGGAGGAACAGGTACAGGCCCGCCGGTTCCGGCTGTCGCGGGGCCGCCGCCGGGGTGGAGGGCGTCGACGGAGGACGTGGCGGGGGCTCGACGGAGACGGCCGGCGGGGTGAGGGGGTCGTAGGCGATCTTGACGCGTCGCTGGAGGACCTGCTGCAACACGTAGGTCGTCGCGGGGACGGCGAAGTGCGCCGTCATGACGCCCCCCTTCGCGCCGCGCCGGCCGGACCGGACTCCAGCAGGTACTGCTCCAGGGACGGGCCGGTCCTCGGCCGCGGGCCGCGCTCCCTCGGCGGAGCCGGTGCCCTGTCGGCGACGATCCGCACCTCGACCCGTCCGATCTCGACGACGACCGGGGCCGGTTCCGTCTCGGCCCCGACGGCCGGAGGCGTCCCGGAGTCCGGCTCCACTGTGAGGGGTTGGGCGCGCACCACGTCGGACACCGCCGCCGGTTCGGCGGCGGGCGCCGGGTGCGCGGGGGCCGCGGCCGCACGGACCGGCACGGCGTCACCACCCTCCACGACGGGTCCCGGGGCGGGGGCGGTGGGCGGCGCCTCGGGCGCGGGCGCCGGGCGCGTGACCGGAACGGCCGGCGGCGGGGCGGCGTCGGCCCGGGACGGTCCTTCCGCGCTCTGCCGGGAGGCGGGCGGGGGAAGTTCGGTACGGACAACGGGGAGGGGGCTCTCCCTGTCGTCCCGCGGACGCTCGCCGTCGCCGACGGGCGCGTCCGGCCGCCGCGGGCGCTCCGCCAGGCCCCCGGGCAGGTCTTGCTCAGGCCGGGGCGCGCCGCCGGGAGCCGCGTGGACCGACGGGGGACCGTCGGCGGACGTCTCGTCCCCCCACGGCCGGCCGACCGCGGGAGCCACGGACGGCAGGACCGACGCGTCGTCCGCCGGGCGCGGGAGCGGACCGGGGAGCGCGTCGTCCTCCGTCTCCTCGAACAGGGAGCGCGGTCTCGGTTCGGCGGCCACGGCGGTCGCGTCCTCGTCCCCGGCCGGGCCGCCCGTCATCCCGCCCGCGCGCCGGAGCGCCTCCGCGTACGCCGACAGCCGCGCCGTCATCGGACCGCCGCCGCACGCCGGGCCGGGGAGCGTCCCCCGGTGATGAGTTCCACGTAACGGCGGCGGCGCGGGGTCGGCAGCGCCAGGATGGCCTCCTCCGACCAGCCGTAGCCGCCGGCGATCACATCCACCTCGCGCATCAGCCCGTCGACGAGCACGTCGAGGTCCCGGGCCACGAAGTCGGCGGGATCGGCGTCCGCGGCGACGGTGTGCCCGCACTCCGCGCACGACAGGCCGACCCGCAGTGAACCGGCCGGGTCGAGGGCCTCCCACGCGTCGACGAGCCGGTCGAGGTCGTCCGGGCCCAGCAGTGGTGGTTCGTCCAGGCAGGTGCGCGAGGCGAGCGCGCGCAGCCCGTCGGACGGGGAGCGGCCCGCCACCGCCGTCAGGTCCGCCAGCAGCGGCAGCCGGAACGCCGGTTCCGCGTCGCCGACGACGAGGCGCGCGACCGCGTCGGCGGCGGCGCGGGGCAGTCCGGTCACGTCCTCCACGGGCAGCACGAACTCGTTGTCCGTGCCGCAGGCGGGGCACAGGACGTGCGCCTCGACCGGGCGGCCGACCAGGCTCCGGTGCACCAGGAGCAGGCGCTGGTTGCGGGTGCCCAGCGGGTAGCCCAGGGCGTCCGGCCCGTCGACCGCGAGCAGGAGGGCGACGACACGGTCCCCGGCGGAGCCGCGCCGCGACAGCGGCCAGAGCCGGACGACGTCCTCCGGGCTCGGCACGGAGGCGGGGGCGGGTGGGGAGTCCACGGTACGGATCACGGCTCGACGAAGCTCGGTTCCTTGGGCTCGGCCACGGACAGGTCGCGTTCCCAGCCCTCGTTCTCGAGCTTGAGCTTGGCGATGGCCACGGCGTTGGCGTTGGCGTCGAGGTCGGGGAGCGCCTGGTACTCCGACACCCAGCACCGGTGGACGACGTAGCCGAGCACGACCTGTCCGGCCTCGTTGAGCAGTTCGAGGATGATGTCCTTGCGGAAGTCGGCGAGCGACACCTCGCCGCCCGCGGAAGCCTGGAAGTTCCACGTCTTGTTCGCCCACTGCTCGAACTCCGCGTCGTGGGTGACCCCGCGTTCGAGCGTGATCGCGTCGTACTCGCTGCGGCCGGGCGACTTGTACGACGTGGAGGGGTCCCCGCCGGAACGGTGCTTGACCACCTCGGTCGTCCGCTTCAGCAGGGAGACCTTCGAGACGCCCGCCACGTAACGGCCGTCCCACTTCACCCGGAACTTGAAATTCTTGTAGGGGTCGAGCCGCTGGGCGTTGACCGAGAACTGTCCCACGATGTGCTCCTGTCTCAGACGGCCGGCTGCACGATCTGCTTGAGGCTGATCACCACGAACTCGGCCGGTTTGAGGGGCGCGAACCCGATCACGATGTTGACGATTCCCTGGTCGATGTCCCCGGGGGTGGTGGTCGACGCGTCACAGGCGACGAAGTAGGCGTCCCGCGCCGAGACGCCCTTGAAGGCGCCCTGCCGGAACAGCCCGTGCAGGAAGGCCGTGCAGTTGACCCGCAGCTGGGACCAGAGCTCCTCGCCGTTCCGCTGGTGGACCGCCCAGCGCAGGGAGTCCGACAGGGAACGGAGGATGTGGTTCGCGGTCCGCCGCACGGGGATGTACTTCCACTGGCTCGCCAGCGCGTCCGCGCCGTCCACGGTGCGCGAGCCGAACGCGACGGTCTGGTACAGCGGGAAGCGCCGGATGACGTTCAGTCCCAGGGGGTTCAGGAGGCCCTGTTCCCCGTCGGACATCTCGACGGACGGACCGTAGACGCCCGCCAGGAAGGCGTCGGTGCCGGCCGGCGCCTGCCAGACGCCCACCTGGTTGTCGGTCCTGGCGATGACACCGGCGACGGCCCCCGACGGCGGGTGCGACACGATCGTCCCCGGATGCAGCGGATCGTCGACCCTGATGTTCGGGAACCAGGCACCGGCGTGCGACGACCGGAACCCCAGCTTGGTGGACTTCCACGACGACGCCGATCTGATGTCGACGGCGAACGGCGGCGGGTCGACGATGAGGAACGCGAACTTGCGCGCGCACACCCGGGCCGCCTCGGCGTACACGGCCGACGCCCCCGTGTGGTGCAGCGACTTCGGATTGGTGACCGAGGGGCGGACGAGGTCGGGCAGGCACAGGAGGTTGAAGAACGGGTCGAGCGCGTCGAGCGCGGTGACCGCGCTCTTGAAGGCGTCCGTCGACGGCTGCCCGTCGGCGTCCCCGTCGAGGCCGGACTTGGTGTCCGAGACGAGGATCTGGTCGGTGCCGCCGAACACGACCTTGTCGTACGGGTGACCCAGCCGGTAGCGCGACGGGTTGGCGGCCAGGACCGTCAGCTTGTACTCCTCCAGCAGCGAGGCGCCCGCCGCCGCGGCCGGGGCCCCGATCGTGACGGTCGCGTCGTGGACGCGCTCGGCGCCGGGCACCTGGTCGGGGCGGCTGATGGTCAGGCGCAGGAACGCGCCGTTCTCGCAGAGCTCCCCCTCCACCGAGGCACCGGCGAGCTTGGCCCGCCGGGCGGCGTCGGCGTGGATGGCCCGGTTGAGCGCGACGACGAGCTGGTTCACCAGCTCCAGACGGCCGGGCGGCCTCTTGGCGCCCTTCTTGAAGACGGTCACCGCCAGGTCCTTGACCGAGGACGCGGCGTCCTCCTTGCCGTCGGCGCCCCTCCTGATCACCGACAGGCTGACGGCGTAGTCCTTGTCGAAGTCACCGGCCACGGCGTCCTTCTCGATGCGGTAGACGGATCCGGTGGGCTGTGGGCCGGCGGCCCCCGCGCCCAGTAGCTTCACCTCGACCAGCCGGGAACCGGTGTCCGGGTCGCCGAGCACGGTGTCGACCGTCCGGGCGTTGCCCGCCTGGGTCGTGAGATCCGCGAACCGCTCCACCGCACCGGTCACCGGGTCGACGACCGTGAGATTGAAGCGCTTCGTGTCGTGCGGCGGCGTGGTCGAGTAGGGATGCGCTCCGATTCCGAACGGATCGATCTCCAGGAAGAGCGATCCGCTCGCGGACCCCGAGCTCAGGGCGGTCACGGCGAGGGAGGGGTTGGCCGTGGTGACGCTCTGCCCGATCCGGGACTCGGCCTTCACGGCGTTGCTCACGGGGAGCCGCTGGACCTCGGCCCGGCCGCCGCCGTTGGCGAAGAAGTGCATGACGGAGTACGACAGTGAGCTCTTGTCGTACAGTCCGCCGAAGTTCCGTTCGAAGTCGGCGAAGCTCAGACACGTCGTCGTCCGCTCGTCGATGCCCCGGAGGGTCGGCCCCATGAACAGGGCGGTGGACGTGGGCGCACCGGTGACGGTCCGGACACCGGAGTCCAACTCGCGTGTGTAGACGCCGGGATAGGTGAGGTTGAGCATCTCATGGCCTCCGTGGGCCCGGGGTGTCCCGGCAGTGGCAGGGGGACGCGACGAGGCGCGTGGCCGGCGCGGACAGCGGACCGGCTGGTTCCAGGTCGGACGAGTACGTGCAGCATCATCGACGCGGGGCCGGTCGTACGGAGCGTCCGTCGCCGCTGACACGCGGTAGACGTGGCAAATGGTTGATCCACATGTGACGGCCGAACGGTCCGTACGTGATCCGTGGAGGGTGCGGTTCTCGTGATCTCCGTCGCTGTGGCCGGTCCCCGCCCCGCCTAGAGTCCGCACCATGGACCGACACGTGGCGTTCGAACGTTTGCACAACTTCCGTGACATGGGCGGCTATCGCACCCGGGACGGTGCCGCCGTGCGGTGGGGGCGGCTCTACCGTTCCGACTCGCTGGGCAAGCTGCGCGGCGAGGACTGGGACCGCTTCCTGAAGCTGGGCATAGGGACCGTCATCGACCTGCGCTACCCGTGGGAGATCGACGCCAAGGGGCGGGTCCCCGAGCACTCCTCCCTCACGTACCACAACCTCAGCATCGAGCACCGCCCCTACGACCAGGCCGCCCTCGGTCCGGACATCGACACCGGCAGATACCTCGCCGACCGCTACCTGGAGGTCGCCCACGACGGTGTCGAGGAACTGCGCCGGTCGCTCCAAGTGATCGCCGCCGCGGAGGACCGGCCCGTGGTGTTCCACTGCGCCTCCGGCAAGGACCGCACCGGCCTGCTCGCCGCGGTCGTGCTGACCCTGCTGGACGTGGCCGAGGCCGACATCGTCGAGGACTTCACGCTCACCGGGCTCGCGACGGAGCGGCTGGTCGCCGACTGGCGGGCCGGCAACCCCGGCCGGGAGCTGACCTGGCCCGACTACGGCCGGGCGCCCGCCGAGGTGATGACCCTGTTCCTGGCCGGCCTCACCGAGCGGCACGGGTCCGTGCGCGCCTACGCGGAGAAGCTGCTCGGCGCCGACGACACCCTGGTCGCCGCCCTGCGCCGGAACCTGCTCATGCCGGAGCCCGCCGTCTGACCTCCGGCTACGACCGCTTGTGCCCCCGGGCCCAGCGCATCCCCCACCCGTACAGCCGGTCGAGGTCGGACTGGAACCCGTACACGTACGTCGCCTCCCGGCGCACGGTCAGGTGCCCCTGCCGGTTCTCGATGAGCGCCACGGCGCAGGACCGGGCCTGGGGGACCCGCTCCTTCAGCTCCACGGCGAACTGGTGGCCGTCCGGGAGGTAGAACGTCAGCACGCTGTCGACCCGGCCGAAGACGGGCGTGCAGTCGTAGTTGTAGACGAAGACCAGCATCCGCCGGAACTCGTCCCGCTTGTCCAGGTTGATGTACAGGGTCTCGCCCATCGGGCCGCCGAACCTGCTGTCCTCGCTCAGGGAGATGTACGGCGGACGGTACAGATCACCGTGGAAGCCGCCCAGCGGCTGCACGACGCCCTTCGTGCCGTCCGTGAGTTCGTAGAGGCAGGCCAGGTCCAGATCGGCCGAGACCACGGCCGGGCCGTGCACCTGCACCGACGCGCCCATGGGGGCGAAGAGGCTGCGCAGCAGCCCGGTGCGCCGGTCCCCGCCGGGGCCGGTGTGCATGCTCCAGGTGAGGTTGACGCGCAGGGTGCCGCCGGTGGTGCCGTGGTTGGTCAGCCAGTCGGTGGGATGGGCCTTCGAGAGCCGTTTGTGGTGCGGGGCCGCCCACTCGAAGCCGTGCCGGGCCTCCTCGCGGCGGACCGCCCCGCCGCGCAGGTAGGCCCATAGACTGCCGTCCTCCTCGGCGGACGGCGTGGACCTCCCGGAGGACGGATCCCTGCCGTCCGGAAGGGGGCGGCGGAAGCGGTGCGGACGTGGACCCATGGCTGACGTACTCCCTCTCGGCGTGCCGGACGGCGCCCGGTGGCGGACGCACACCCTGAGCAACGGCGGAGGGCGGCCGGGGGACATGGGCGGCCCGGGGGCGGACCGCGGCGCACTCCGCCCGTCAGCCCGAACTGCGCAGCGCTGCCGCGGCCTTGGACCAGTTCCCGCGCAGATTGTCGAGGTACGTACGCGCCTGCGGCCCCGGACGGGCGCCGCGCGCGAACGCCGCCATGTTGCCCGCGCCGGTGTTGTACCCGAGGGCCAGCAGCTCCTCCTTGGTGTACGAGTCCGGCCAGGAACCCGGCAGTTGGGCGGCCAGGTCCCGCAGGTGCCAGGACTCCGCCCGGATGGCCAGACCCGGGTCGTCCGGCAGGTCGAACCAGCTCCGGCCTGCGAACGGCCGCCCCCGCTTGGTCTCGTCGAAGGCCGCCCGGTGCATATTGGCGACCCCGAAGGCGGAGTCCGGCTTGATCTTCTGCCAGGACTTCTCCCACTCCGGGTCGTGCGGCTTGTACGACTCGTTGTAGAGGATCGCCATCACCAGTTGCGGGCTGACGCCCGCCTCCCGGGCGTACCGCTTCACCTGGGGGGCGAAGCGCGCGGGGTCCTGGGCGTCGGTCTTCCCGGGCGACTTCCGGTCGTCCCCGCCCGTCGGCGACGGACGGCCGGACGCCGGCGGACGTCCGCCGTGCCCGTCCCCGCCGCCGGAATCCCCGCCGCCGCACGCCGTGGTGCCCGCGCCGACGGCCGCCAGGACGGCCAGCACGGCGAGCGACGGCCGGAGCCTGCGGTGCTTCCTCACGTTTTCTCCTCCTGTTTCGCCGCCGACCTGCCCTCCGGACGACCGTACACAGCATTCCGCCCGCCCCGCGCTCCCCGTCCCGGCGGGCGCCTCCCGGAGGAAGGCCGCCGGACCCGCCATGGCATGCTGAAACGGTGAACGGACCCAGGATCACCGTGACCTTCGACCCCGGACTGCGGCTCTTCGTCCCCGCCGAGCGGCGGGCCGAGCGCATGACCGTCGTCACCGACGGCTCGTCGTCGCTCGGGCATGTGATCGAGTCGCTGGGCATGCCGCTCACCGAGGCCGGCCGGCTGCTCGTCGACGGCCGCGAGGTGCCGGTGTCCCATGTGCCGGGCGAGGGCGAGACCGTGGAGGTGCGGGCGGTCGAACGCCCACAGCCGGTTCCCGGGGCGCCGCTGCGGTTCCTCCTCGACGTCCACCTCGGGACGCTGGCCCGGCGGCTGCGCCTGCTGGGCGTCGACGCCGCCTACGAGAGCGAGGACATCGGCGACCCCGCGCTCGCCGCCCGGTCGGCCGCCGAACGCCGCGTGCTGCTCTCCCGCGACCGGGGCCTGCTGCGCCGCCGGGAGCTCTGGGCCGGCGCCTACGTCTACAGCGACCGGCCCGACGACCAGCTGCGGGACGTCCTCGGCCGGTTCGCCCCGCGCCTCGCGCCGTGGACGCGGTGCACCGCCTGCAACGGCGAGCTGAAGGACGCCGACAAGGACTCCGTCGGCGAACTCCTGGAGCACGGCACGCGGCACACCTACGACGTCTTCGCGCAGTGCGCGGCCTGCGAGCGCGTCTACTGGCGCGGCGCCCACCACGCGCGGCTGGAGGCGATCGTGCAGGAGGCGCTGCGCGAGTTCGGCGGCGCGGAGGCCGCCGACGGCCCCGCCGGGGCCGCGGTCACGGCAGGGTGAGGATCCGCGGGCCGTCCGCCGTGACGGCCACGGTGTGCTCGATGTGGGCCGCCCGGCTGCCGTCGGCCGTGCGCAGGGTCCACCCGTCGTCCGCGGTGCGGTAGGCGTCCCTGCCGCCGGCCATCAGCATCGGCTCGATCGCCAGCACCAGCCCGTGCCGCAGCGGGAAACCCCGGCCGGGGCGGCCGCGGTTGGGCACGTGCGGGTCCTCGTGCATGGCGCGGCCGATGCCGTGCCCGCCGAAGTCGGCCGGCATGCCGCAGCGCGCCCGGGCCGCGACCGTGCCGATGGCGTGCGAGATGTCGCCCATGCGGTTGCCGGCGAGCGCGGCGGCGATCCCGGCGTCGAGGGCCTGCCGGGTCGCGGCTATCAGCGCGGTGTCGGCGGGACGGGCCGTCCCGACGGTGAAGGAGACCGCCGCGTCGCCCGTCCACCCGTCCAGCCGCGCACCGCAGTCGACGCTGACCAGGTCGCCGTCGCGCAGCCGGTAGCCGGTGGGGACGCCGTGCACCACCGCGTCGTTGACCGATGTGCAGATCACCCCGGGGAAGGGTACGGGCGCGAAGGACGGGCGGTAGCCGAGGAACGGCGAGTCCGCCCCCGCCTCCGCGAGGACCCCGCGGGCCACCTCGTCCAGCTCCCGCAGGCTGACACCGACCCCCGCCGCCTCTCGTACGGCGGCGAGCGCGTGGGCCACCACCCGGCCCGCCTCGCGCATCGCCTCCAGCTCGCCGTCGCTCTTGATCTCGACCATGTCCGGCACTCCCTTCCCCATTCTTATACCGGTATTTGTATCCCGGTATTAGTATCACGGTCATGGTGAGAACTCCTCTGACCCCCTGGGAACGGCAGCGCGGCGAGCTCTTCGGCGCCCTGATCCGGCAGGCCCGGGGCGACCGCAGCATGGTGGAGGTCGCCGCGGCGGCCGGCGTCTCCGCGGAGACCCTGCGCAAGATCGAGACGGGCCGGGCGCCGACCCCCGCCTTCTTCACGGTGGCGGCGCTGGCCGCCGCGCTGGACCTGTCCCTGGACCGACTGGCGGCCACTTGCGTACCGGAGGAGGACGTCGCCGGGCGGGCGCTGTCGGCGTAGACCCTTGAAGTGCCGTACCTCAAGGGGCCGGTGACCGCTCACGCGGCACACCGGCCCCTTGAGGTACGGGACTTGACTGGCCGTCAGGATTCCTCGGCGGCTTCCTCGCCCTCGGCCGGCGCGCCCTCGGCGGCGGCTCCCGCTTCCGCCGCCTCTTCTTCCTCTTCCTCCTCCTCGGCCGGTGGCTCGGTCTGCGCCGCCACGACCTGGAGGATCGCCGTGCTCTCGTCCACGGCCAGGGACGTGCCCCGCGGCAGCTCAACGTCCCCCGCCCGGATGGTGTGCCCCGCCTCCAGGCCCTCGATCGACACCGTGAACCCTTCGGGGATGTGCGTCGCCTCCGCCTCGACGGGCAGCGCGTTGAGCATGTGCTCCAGCAGGTTGCCGCCCGGGGCCAGTTCGCCCTCCGTGTGGACCGGCACGTCCACGGTGACCTTCTCGCCCTTCTTCACGGCCAGGAAGTCCGCGTGGACCAGGAACCCCTTCAGCGGGTCGCGCTGCACCTCCTTGGGGATCACCAGTTCTCCCTGCTTGCCCCCGAGGTCGAGGCGGAGCAGCACGTTCGGTGTCTTCAGCGCCATCATCAGGGAGTGCCCGTCGAGCGCCACGTGCTTCGGCTCGGCGCCGTGGCCGTAGATGACTCCCGGAACCTTGTTGTCCCGACGGATGCGACGGGCGGCGCCCTTGCCGAAATCGGTGCGCGTTTCGGCGGCCAGTTTGACCTCGGCCATGACTGCTCTCCTCGTGTGTCGGCGTGTCCGGACCGTCCGGTGACGTCACCCGGACCCGGCAGACCTGTACGAGGGGAGCGCGACGGGACGGATCGCCGCACCCCATGAGTACGGCCTCCCTCGCCGAGCAACGCGGCGAGTGTACCCAGCGGCGGAGGCGGATCATCCGCTTTGTGCACCGGATGGCGCAACCGCCGTTTCGTGCCCTGCGGCGGGTGAACCGGGCGCCGGTTTCAGCCGTGCCGTCGCCGGGCTTCCGCCATGCGGCGCACCGCCTCGGTGAGCAGGTCCGGGGAGGTCGCCAGGTTCAGCCGGACGTGCCCGGCGCCGCCCGCGCCGAACGGCAGGCCCGAGGTGAGCGCGACCCGCCCGTGCTCCAGGAAGACGGCCGCCGGATCGTCCCCCAGGCCCGTCGCCCGGCAGTCCAGCCAGGTCAGGTAGCCGCCCTCCGGCGCCCGGTACCGCACCTCGGGCAGCTGCCGCGCGAGGAGGTCACCGAGCAGCCGCCGGTTCGCGTCCAGCCCGCCGAGCAGGGCGTCGAGCCAGCCGCCGGCGTGCCGCAGGGCGGCCGTGTGGCTCAGGACGCCGAGGTGACTCGGGCCGTGGCTCACCTCGGGCGGCAGTCGGGCCAGGCCGGCGGCGGCCGCCGGGCCCGCGACGACCACCGCCGCCTTGAGACCGGCCAGGTTCCAGCCCTTGGACGCCGACATGACGGAGAACGCGTCCTCGGCCCCGGGCACCGAGAGGTACGGCACGAACTCCGCCCCCGGCAGGACCAGCGGCGCGTGGACCTCGTCGGCCACGACCCGCACCCCGTACCGCCCGGCCACCGCCGCGATCGCCGTGAGTTCCTGCCGGGTGTGCACCGTCCCCGTCGGGTTGTGCGGGCTGCACAGCAGCAGGGCCGCGCGCCGCCCGCCCTCCGTGGCCCGCCGGAAGGCGGCCTCCAGGACGGCGGGGTCCGGACGCCCCGCGCCGTCCAGGGGCGCCTCGACGACCCGCCGCCCCGACCGTGCGACGAACGCGTGGAACGGCGGGTACACCGGCGGCGTCACCACCACCGCGTCACCCGGGCCGGTCACCAGCCCCAGCGCCTCGACGACGCCCCGCATCACGTCCGCCACCACCGCCGTACGGTCCACGACGACCCCGTCCCAGCCCCAGCGCTCCCGGGCGAACCCGTCCAGCGCCTCGGCGTAACCGTCGCCGGTCGCGTACCCGGTGTCCCCCAGGGCGACCGCCTCGGTCAGCGCCCGTGCCACGGGCTCGGCGAGGGGTACGTCCATCTCCGCCACCCAGAGCGGCAGGACGTCCGGCGGGTACGTCCGCCACTTCGCGCTCGTACGGCGGCGCAGGCCGTCGAGGGACGGCCGGCGCATCGGATCGGTCTGCTCATGCGACATGCCGACCATTCTGCGCGGCAACCGCCGTACGCCCCAGGGGCGTGTCCCGCCGTCAGGCCGTGCGCTCCTCGGCGCGGTCGGCGCCCCACAGCGTGTGGAACGACCCCTCGCGGTCGGTGCGCCGGTAGGTGTGGGCGCCGAAGAAGTCGCGCTGCCCCTGGGTCAGGGCGGCGGGGAGGCGTTCGGCGCGCAGCGCGTCGTAGTAGGCGAGCGCGGCCGAGAACCCCGGGGTGGGCACGCCCCGGCGCACGGCGGTGGCGACCACCTCGCGCCAGGCCTCCTGGGCGCGGCCCACCTCGCCCGCGAACTCCTTGTCCGCCAGCAGCGTCGGCAGGGCCGGGTCGGCGGCGAACGCGCCGCGGATCCGGTCGAGGAACGCGGCCCGGATGATGCAGCCGCCGCGCCAGATGGCGGCCACGGCGCCGAGGTCGATGCCCCAGTCGTACTCCGCGCTCGCGGCGCTGATCATGTTCCAGCCCTGGGCGTACGACACCACCTTCGACGCGTAGAGCGCCTCCTCCACCCGGGCCGCGAACGCCTCGGCCTCGTCGGGGGAGAGCGGCGACCCCGCCGGCCCGGGCAGCGTACGGGCCGCGTCGCGCAGCCCCCGGTGGCCCGACAGCGACCGCGCGAACACCGCCTCGGCGATCCCGGACACGGGCACCCCGAGGTCGAGCGCGCTCTGCACCGTCCACCGCCCGGTGCCCTTCTGCTCCGCCTCGTCCGCCACCACGTCCACGAACGGCCGCCCGGTCGCGGCGTCGGTGTGGGCGAGCACCTCTGCCGTGATCTCGATGAGGTACGAGTCGAGCCGTCCGGTGTTCCAGGTGCGGAAGACCTCGGCGATCCGCGCGGGCCCGTACCCCGCGACCGTGCGCAGCAGGTCGTACGCCTCCGCGATGAGCTGCATGTCGGCGTACTCGATGCCGTTGTGCACCATCTTGACGAAGTGGCCGGCGGCGTCCGGCCCGATGTGGGTGCAACAGGGGCTGCCGTCGGGGGCCTTGGCGGCGATGGATTCGAGGAGGGGGCCCAGCGCTTTGTAGGATTCGGTGGATCCGCCGGGCATGATGGCGGGCCCGTTGAGGGCGCCCTCCTCGCCTCCGCTGATCCCGGTCCCGACGAAGTGGATCCCCTTGTCGCGCAGGGCCTTCTCACGGCGCCGGGTGTCGGCGAAGTGCGCGTTGCCCCCGTCGATGATCACGTCGCCTTCGTCGAGGAGGGGCGCGAACTCCTCGATGACGGCGTCGGTGGGGTCGCCGGCCTTGACCATGACGATGAGCCGCCGGGGCTTCTGGAGGGCGGCGACGAACTCCTCGGCGGTCTCGGCGGGGACGAAGTCTCCTTCGTGGCCGTGCTCGTCGATGAGCGCCGTCGTCTTGGCTGTTGTGCGGTTGTGGACGGCGACGGTGTGCCCGTGTCGGGCGAAGTTCCGGGCGAGATTGCTGCCCATGACGGCGAGGCCGGTGACGCCGATCTGTGCGGTGGGCTGGGTGGCGGGGGAGCTGGGCATCGCGGTGGTCCACTCCTGTTACGTGCGTCGAAGGCTTGTGCGGGACATCAACGTCGGAGGGCTCGAAGATCTTCCCTCCGGGCACCCGGGCGCCGCCCGGCCATCGTCGCACGGGCCGTTCGCGGGGGGCGGGAGGTGACCGTGGGCCTTCCGTCTCGCTCGCCCGCGAGGGCTTCGCACCTGTGGCCCGATTGTGTGACATGCATCAGTCGTCGGGGTGGGGGTGGGCTCCATACGGAGGAGCTCGGGTGCGGGGGAGTCACTCGAAGGCGCTGCCTGGCCGTCGTGTGATCACAGCGCTTCGACGCGGTCCGTGACGGCTTCCGACGGGTCCGATGCTGACCTTGCTGATGGGTGGTCAGCTGCACGACGGCTGGGTCTCTGGCGATGCCCATTGCGCGGGTGACGGTGATTTCGATGACGACTCGGTTTGGATTTACGTGCGGGGGCTTGTAGCGCTGGGTGCAGCGTCGTTTTGCGTCGGATATGTATTCGGGGTCGACCTTGATGACCGCGGTGCCTCCGAGGGTGCACCAGCGGCGGCCTTCGGCCCGGCTGACCGCGACCAGGACATCGGGGCCGGCGGCGCGTATTTTTCGGACTTTCTTGCGCCTGCCGCAGGCACGAGTGCGGGCGGATCCACCCTTTCGCGTTCACGCAGGAGAGATCAGCGTGCTGTGGTGGAAGCCGAGTCGTGGGTCGTGCCACCACGGAAGGCCGTCGACGTACTGCCGCAGCTGCGGCATGCGCACCCGCTGCCGGACGGTGTTGGCCGGATAGTCGTAGACGGTGATGGTGTTGAGCCCTCGGTTGGCGGTGAACAGCAGGCTCTGGTCGGCGGAGAGTTGGCAGGCGTAGACCGAATCGAGCAGCGTTCCGCGCGAGACCCGCAGGGCGCCGAGGAAGTGTCTGCTGCTCGCGGCCGGTGAGCCGCGGGTGAAGGCGTCGGTCACCTGGTGCAGTGCCTGCCGGCCGGCGAGGAGCTGCTCGGGCAGGCCGGGGCGCTCGTCGATGATCCGGTGCGTGGCGAAGTCGTCCAGGTCGATCATGACGATGGTGCCGCTGCCACCGTTGCAGTAGATCAGTTCACGGTCGGACACGCAGACGTCCGAGTTGATGTGTGCCGGGGTCTCGCGAGCGGCGGTCCAGTGGCGCAGGACCTGCCCGTGTTCCGCGCCGATCTCGAAGACGTACTCCTTGAGGTAGGCCATGGCCCACTCGTGCCAGTCGTGTCCTTCCTGGGGGAGGACACGGAAGGAGAGGGCGTAGAAGCGGTCCTCGCGGGGATGGACGGCCACATGCCAGCAGGTGGCCGGTAAGCCGACGCGGCGGGCCGTGCCCGTGCGCAGGTCGAAGATGCCGACCTCGCGGGCCTCGCCGCGGTCGGGGTGGTCCATGCCGCCGTAGACGAGGTAGCGGCCGGAGGCCGTGGTCTTCATGGCGTGGGGCAGCTTCAGGCCGTGCGGGCCCAGGCGCTCGGGACGGTCGAGCCTGTCGATGTCGAACCGCCACAGGTGCTCGCCGATCGCACCGATGACCTCCCGGTTTCCCAGCCAGGCGATGTGCGTGGTGCCTTTGACGGACGAGTCGGTGGGCTCGATCTGCAGAGTGGACAGGCGGTCGGTCTCGGCGAGGGTCGTGATGTCGTAGTAGAGCAGGTGCTGGCCGGTGTTGCCGAGGAAGCCGAGCGTGCGGTCCGGGCTGACGCTGACGGCGTGACCGCCGGCGATGCCGTCGTAGTACTCGATCTTGTACGCGTACCGGCCGGTGGCGGGGTCGTAGCGGAAGACGCAGACGCCCGCCCGGCCTTCCAGGCCGTTGAGACCGCTGCCGTCGAGAGCGATGTGGAAGGCGTACGGGTACGCGTCCGGCCGGGTGGCGGGCGGGGTCAACGGGGCTGCCTCCCGGGCCTGACATGACGGAAGCCGGAACTGTCGGTGTACTCGGGCCGAGCCGGCCTCCACGGGGCCGACCCCGCCGACAGGTTCAAGGTCTCGGCCACCCTGGCGGCGGCGTCCCGGAGCGAGGACGAGGAGTCGGCACCGGCCGTCTCCGCGACGGGCCCCGTGCCGCCCTGCCCGTGTGCCGCGATGGTGCTCAGGGTGGTGCCGAAGGACCTGCGGTAGGCGTCCTCCACCAGAGCGCGCCGGACCGCGGGCCGCAGCGCGGGGGTGATCGCCCGCCACAACGGGGGGAGGGCGAACTGCTGATAGGCGCAGATGGTTACCCTGGTGCCGCCGCCCGCGGTCCGGGTGAAGGACACCGAGCCGTCGTCCTGAAGCGCGGAGGCGTTCGCGCTGTGGACCTGCCTCCAGCGGAGCAGCTGCTCGTCCGGGCCGTAGTCGATGGTCTCCAGCTTGCAGACGTCGAGTACGTCGGCGCCGCACAGCGCGAGGTAGGCGGGCTGGGCCCGGTTGATGCTCCGCTCGATCTGCCGAATCGGCCGTCCGGCCTCGTCGCGTGCCCGGACGTCCGTACAGCCGGCGAGGTGGCCGCTGGTCAGAGTGATCACCTGACTGATGTCGAGGCGCGTGGTGAACTCCTCGAAGGGGGTGGGTACTTGCCTCTCGCAGCGGAACAGTACGGCTTCGTCCAGGTAGCGCCACCGCATCCCGTCGGCGTTGGACGGGACGGACGCGATCAGCCGGTCCAACGGTTCGAGGTGACGGGCCACGTCCTCGAACTCCGCGGGCCCGAACGCCAGTGCGTCGACGCCGAGCGGTGTCGGCGCGGTGCGGGCCGGGGCGTCCGTCGGGCGGCTCCGAAGGGCGGACGCCAGCTCTGTCGCCAGCTCCGCCGACCGGTCGACGACCGTCAGGAAGCCTCGCAGCGCCGCTCCGGCCGGGGGGATGTCGGGCATGGTTCCGCCTTACCCGGCGCCACCGCCTCCCATACCAGCCGGGCCCGTTGGGGCCTCGGCGACGGTGAAGGGTACGGCCGGTCAGCGGGCGAGTACATGGCCGTCGTGGGGGCGGTGGTCGCAGGAGCGGCGCAAGTCGGCGCTGACGTACGTCCGTTGGAGCCAGCGATCCGCCCCGTCGTAGCGAGGGTGGAAGGCGGTGCGGCCATGGACGGTGACGCGGTTGTCGATGACGACCAGGTCGCCGGGTGACAGGAGCAGCGTGCGGGCGGTCGCCTCGCAGGCGCGGCCGAATTCGGCCAGCGCCTCGGCGGCCCGAGGGGTGAGCGGGGTGGTGACGAGCTGAGCCATGCGAATGTCGGGATCCTCGGCTGCTCCCGACAGCACCGGCCGGGGCTCGGCATCGGGCTCGGCCGCGGCGGCGCCGGGGGCGAAAGAGGGTGGTGGTGTGGTGACGAACTCCGGCGCGAACAGGGCCTGGCGGCCGGCCGGGGTGAGGAGCGGCAGTGCTCGGCGGACGCCGGCGACGCGCATGCCGGCGATCCGGTCGTGGTCGGCGCGCAGGCACAGGAAGACCACATAGTCGGGTGGGTGGGGGTGGAAGCCGTTCTCGGTGTGGAAGGACAGCGGCACCGATCCGGCGTTGCCGTGGAAGGTCTCCTGCCCGGGCACGGGCACGACGTCCTGCACGAGGGCGCCGGACTTCTCCGCCCGGTAGGCGAGGGGCTCCCCGAGCCCGCAGGCCACCATGGTGAGCACCGCCGCCGGGACGGTGGCCTGCCGCTGGACCGAGCCGGGTACGGTCGGTGTCGCGGGCAGGGACGCCTGATCGACGGGCAGGCCGCCGATCACCAGGGTGCCGTGCGGGCCGGAATGCCGTCGGAACCGGCGCACCTCACGGCGTAGCGGCAGCGGGAGTTCCTCCCAGGCGTCCCGGGCCCGTGCCACCCACTCGGGGCTGTCGACCTGGTCGTGCCCGCTGGTACACAGGGTGCGGGCCAGCCGCTCGCACGCGTCGGCCTCGGCCGGATCCAGCGTCCGGTCCGCGGTGGCGACGACGGCGCTGGGGGTGGTGTCGGGCGTCGTCTTGGGCATCAGGGTCTCCTGGCGGCGGTGGGACGGCGGATGACGCGCGGGTTCACGTGCGCCGCAGGCCGGCTACGGCGTCGGCGATGTAGTGGTCCCCGAACCGGATCAGCGGGGCGTACCGGGCCGCGCGACGGTGGCGCATGAGCCGTAGTTCGGCCACGGCGTTGTCGGGGCCCTCGGGTTTCTGGGCGAGGGAACGGAGCAAGTGCACCATCGAGTACGCGAGGGTGACGTGCCGTTCGGCGTCCACCACGTCGGCTTCCAGGAGAGCGCCCCGTGCCTCGGCCAACTCCGGGGCGCGGTCCGCCACCTGCTCGTAGGAGCCGGGAACGACGGACAGCAGGTCCTTCATCGCCGCCCGGAACAGCTTGTACCCGCGATGCTGGCGCCCGCTCAACGGGACATCCACCGACGGAGGCGCCATGGTGGGGCGGATCGCCGCCATGTAGTAGTCGGCCGGGATCGTACTGGCGTGGGTCATCGCCGCCGGGAAGCCGCGCACGTAGACCGTCGCGTCCGCCAGCCGGGCGAGCGCGGCGGCGTCGTCCCCGCGCCGCAGATGGCCGGTGGCGTCGGCCACGGCGACCGCGGCGCAGACGTTGAACAGGACGTGGACCTGGTGACCGATGAGCCACCGAGCGCTCCACACACTCTCCGACGACGATCCCGCACCAGCCTCGGGGGCGGCTGCAGGTGGGACAGAGTCGGGGTCGGAGCCCGGCGTCGCGCCGGTGAGATCGAGCACCGACTGACGCATCCCGGCCACTTCCGCAGCCAGGTCGGAGCCCGACAGCGGAGCGTCGCACAGGTCTTCCAGACCGCGGTGGACGACCAGGACGCCGTGCAGGGCGGCCTGCTGATCCGACAGCTCCTCCTCGCGGACCCGGAAGTACGACTGACTGGTCGACTCCGGCGGCAGTTCCTCACCGACTACGGCCGGGGCAAGATCCGTCAGCGAAGCCGCCAACTCACCTGCGTCCGTAGCGGCCTGCCGCAGCGCGAGGGCGCGCTCGACAGGCCCGGCATGCGTCGGCACCGCGGCCAGCACGCGGGCGGTCCGCTTCGCCTCGGCATCGACCCGCCGGCCCAACACCGGCGCGGGCCGCCCGCCTCGGGGCTCTCGGAAGACAGCGACAGCAGGGTGACCGGCACTCGGTGATAAGCCCATGGTCAGAATATTTCGCCAAGGACGCTCCGCACGAAACCTGATCTGCGAGACGGTTCCTGTGCGGTGCGCCGGAGTTGGCCGGGGGAGGGCAGCGGCGGCGAGACCTGTGGGGCCGTGTACCGTCCCGGAACGCCCGGCATGTGAAGTCGATCGTCCGCCACCACTCCGGCGAGTACGTGTGGGCCGGCGTGCCGAAGAGCAGCGGCAGCCACTTCGGCGGCCCCGGCGTCCGCTTCCACCCGCCCGCCGACAGCCGTACCTGCGGCAAGGGCGCCGTCACGTACACGGCGCGCATCGCCGTTCCCGCCTGCCGGTGACGGCCGGCCGCCGCCGAACGGCGGCTGCCCGGTGTCCTCATCAAAGGGCTGTAGGGGTTTCTCTTCTCGGGCGGCAAGCGGACCTTGCCGTGTGTGATCGGTTATGGCGCGCCGCTCGTACTCTCCTCGAACGCCCAAGCCAGTGCGCCCGCTGTGGAAAACCGTAAGGAGTAGCGAAAATGGACGACCATTTCTCGGTCCCGGCAATCGACTACCGTTCCCGTCACGCCAGTCCCGACAGGGATGCGGTCGAGACGCACACCCGCAACTGGGCCCGGCGTTTCCAGCTGGTCCGAACCGATGACGCGATCCGTCATCTCGCTGAGTGCCGAGTCGGGGAGTTCGCCTGCTGGTGCTACCCCACCGCGCGACGATCCGTCGTCGAGTTCGCGGCGGATCGGCTCACGTGGCTGTTCCTGGCCGACGACCAGCTCGAGGAGGGCAACTACGGCACCGAGGCACAGTGGACGAGCGTGGTCAGCGCCGTACGTGCGGTCGTGGAACACGGCGATACCACGGGCCCGATGGGCCGGACGCCGCTGATCCGTGCGCTGGCCGATCTTTTCCGCCGCCTCGACACCCTTTCCCCACCTGGGTGGAAGAGGCGCTTCACTGCCCACCTCCTGGACGCGATGAACGAGGCACTGCGCGAGATTCGCTGGCGGGAGAACGGGGTGCCACCCAGGCTCTCCGAGTATGTACCACTGCGGCGGGTGGCCAGCGCCGTGATCGCCTGCTTCGATCTCATCGAGATCGGCCACAAGGTCGAACTGCCCGCTGACGTATACCAATCGGACTTTTACCAGGAGATCGTCCATGCCGCAGTCGACATCATCGGCTGGACCAACGACCTGCACTCCATTGACAAGGAAATGGCCTGTGGCATGACCTCCTTGACCCCACCATGCGCCGCGGCACATAGGGCACTTACTGCGGCTGGTCCCTTACCGCCATGGCAGGTAGGGCCTGGCTGCAAGGGACACGGCACAAGGTGGCTGCACTTCTGGAAAAACAATCTGCTGGTCAAGCCCGACACGTTCATCGGGACCACCGCGCTCGCGCGGGCCCGAGCGGAAGGGGCGGCTTCGCCAAGAGGCACAAGGCGTTCTGGGCGGCGGACAGGAAGAAGGCCGGTGATAGGGGGAGCACCCGGATGCTGATCGACATGCTGCTGCAGTGCCGGCGGCTGCCCGCCAACGCGGTCATCGCGGGCATGGACACCGTGCTGCGGGTCGGCGCGGTCAGCACCGACCTAGTGTCCATCGACGCCCGCAAGGCAATCGAGAACGCCCTGGAGGACGCCGGCTCCAGCGTCGACGACTGTGGTGTCGTTCTCCTCCGCTCTCCGCCCACTCTCCGCATTCGATCATTCCCCGCGTCCGGTGGTGACCGGGTCGACCGGATTTCCTTGATCCACCGCCCTGACGGGTAAAGGGAGTTCCGGACCACATCCCGATGGGCGTGAACCGCCCTGCCTCCTTCTTTTGCTTTCCCGGTGATCGCCCAGGTCCCGCAGTGCGACGCATGCCGGCATCCCCGTCACACCGGGCCGCGAGCCCGGTTCCGCGCGGCCGTGGTGCACCGGAGCACACACGAAGTGGCCGGTTCTCGCCGCTGCCGCGCACCCGACCGCGATGGTGAACGCGCTGCTCGCGGCGGACCCGTGCGACGGCCTAATGATCCTTTTCCGGTTGCCGGAATTACGTGTGCAGGAAATACGCCAAAGTCAAAGTCGGACCATGGACCGGGGTGACGCCACGGGGTACGGTGGTGCGCGCCGGGTTGGCGGGATTCCTGAACTGCGGGGGGTTTGGGTGGCATCCGAGTTACGGGTGAGTATTGTCGGTGCCGGTTCCCGGGGTTGCGGCATTCTGGAGCGCATTGTCACTCTGGTTCGCAATTCCGGTGTGCCGCCGATATCCCTACGGGTGGACGTCATCGACCCCGCGCCCCCGGGCCAGGGGCTGCACGCCACCGACCAGCCGGACTACCTCCTTCTCAACACCCTCTGCGGCGAGATATCCATGTTCCCGGGGCCCGAATCCGTCGGGGAGCACACCGGCGAGGACGGTCCCGGCCTCCTCGCCTGGGTCACGGAACGCGGGCTGCGGGTGGGTGAGGACGGCGGGACGATCGGCTCTACCGGGCGCGCCGTCGCGCCGGACGACTTCCTGCCCCGGCGGGTCCTCGGCGAGTACCTCCGGTGGTTCTTCGAGCGGATCCGCCGGCGCGTCCCGGAGGGGATGACCCTGCGGGTCCACCGCGCGGCCGCCGTGGACCTGGAGTCCGACCCGGCGTCCGGCGTCCGGATCACCCTCGCCGACGGGACCGTGCTCGGCGCGGACTACGCCTTCCTCACCCTCGGCCACGTGGGCACCCGACGCGCGCCCGCCGCCCGGGAGATCACCGACCCGTATCCGCTGCCGGAGCGGGTCGCGGTCGTGGAGCCGGGTCAGACGGTGGCCGTCGGCGGATTCGGGCTCTCCGCGATGGACGTGGTCGCGGCGCTGACCGTCGGCCGCGGCGGACGCTTCACACGGGACGCGGGCACCGTCCGCTACCTGCCCAGCGGCGACGAGCCCCGGGTGCTGCTGTACTCGCGGTCCGGAATGCCCTTCCGGGTCCGGCCCGAACGCACCAGGCTCGACAACCCGTTCCAGCCTCTCGCCCTCACCCGGGATGCCGTGGCGTCGCTGCGGGCGGCCGGCCCGCTGGACTTCGACGCGCGGCTCATGCCGCTCCTGCTGAGCGAGATGCGCATCGCCCACCACCGGTGCCGCGCTCTCGTGGACGACGGACCCGCCGCCGAGGAGCGGACGGCGAAGGAGCTCGCCGGAGCCGCCCGCGAAGGCACCCTCGCGGCCGCGCTCGACCGGCTGGACGCGGCGCACGGCCGCTTCGATCCTCTGGCCCTGTGGGACCCGTCGCCCGGTATGGACCTACGGGACGGCGCGTCCTACCAGCGGTGGCTGACCGCGGTGGTGCGCGACGACCTCGCCGAGGCGGCGAAAGGCGTGACCGGCAGCCCTGTCAAGGCGGCCCTGGAAGCCGTTCGCGAGGTCCGCGACATCCTCCGCGACGCCGTCAACTTCCGTGGCCTGAACGGCCCATCGCTCGACGCTTTCATGGGGAGCACGGTGCCGCTGATGAACCGGGCGGTGGTCGGCCCCCAGAAGGAACGGTACGCCGAACTCCTCGCGCTGGCCGACGCCGGCATCGTCCGCTTTCCCTTCGGGGCGGCCCCGCGCGTCACCGCGGAGGACGAGGGCGGCGTCCGCCGCTGGAGCATCACCTCCACCCGGCTGGCGGTGCCGCACCGCGAACGCGCGGACTGGCTGTGCGCCGGCAACGCCCCCTGGCCCGGCGTGTCCTCCTCTGCGAGCCCGCTGGTGCAATCACTGCTCCGGCGCGGCCTGCTCGCCCCCCACCTCCCCGGCAGCAGCAACGTGGACGCCGCCGACGTGGACGCGTCCCTCCACCCCGTCGGATCCGACGGGACGAGCGACCGGCGGCTCTGGCTGATCGGCCCCCTCTGTGAAGGCGCCACGTTCTACAACCACTTGATCCCGACCCCGGGCTACTCCCGCGCCTTCGTCGACGCCCACCGCTGCGTGACGGAGATGTTCGAGCACCACGCCCGGGAATGCCGAGCGGAGCCCGCCGCGCGGCCCGCGCCGAAGGAGACGTCCCGCCTGTGAAACCCGTGAAGTCTGCCAAGCCCTTGGAAAACGGAGAAGCGGTCAGTGCGCCCGACGAGCTGGCCAAGGGCCAGTGGAACGACGCCTACCGACTCGACGGTCACGCCAACCTCTGGGGCGACCCACCCGTCCCGTACGTGGTGAACGCCGCCAAGCTCTTCGCCGACCACTCCGCCTTCGTCGTCCTCGACCTGCCCTGCGGGGACGGCCGGAACCTCCCGCCGCTGGCCCAGGCCGCCACGGTCGTGCTCGGCGGCGACACCTCGCACAACGCGATGGGCATCGCCCGCACGGTGGTGGCCAAGGCCAAGGCCGACAACGTCGTTTTCCACGAGACCGACGTCTTCGCCACCGGGCTGCCCGACGACTGCCTCGACGGGATCTTCTGCTGGGACCTTCTCGGGCACCTCACCGAGCCGGAGAAGGCGCTCCGGGAGCTGTACCGGGTCTGCCGCCCCGGCGGCCACATCGTCGCCAATATGTGGACGATGGGGGACTGCCAGGTCACCGACCCCGGCATGGTGGAGACCGGCCCCAAGGAGTACCTGGACCACGCGGGCTTCTACTGCAAGTTCTACGACCGCCCCGACCTGGACGCCTACCTCGCCGCCTGCGGGCTGGCCGACGAGGTGCACGCCGTGGAACTCCTCCGCTGGATGGAGCCCCCGCACGCCGGATACCGGCCCTACTTCCACGAGCACGAGAGCCTCGCCTTCACCCTGCGCAAGAAGGGCCGGTAGTCCGTTGGCCACGCCCCTCAGCGGACGGATCTCCTCCGGCCCCCACGCGCTGCTCCACGAGGAGGTGCTCGCCCCGCAGTTCGCCTTCGAGGCGGAGCACCTCCTGCCGTGGTACGCGGCGATCGAGAAGGTCCTCGCCGTCGAGTACCGGCGGATGGGGCTCGTCACCGCCGACCAGGCCCGGCGGATCGGCGAGGCGCTGCACGGCATCACCGCCGCCGCGCTCACCGCCGACCCCGAACACAACATGTCGGACATCGCGTTCGCGATCGAGCGCCATGTGGAGTCCCGACTGGACTCCCCGGTCCCCGCCTGGCACGTCGATCGCAGCCGCAACGACCTCCAGGCCTGCGCCCAGCTCATGTACGCGCGCCACCAACTGGAGCTGACGGGACGGGCCCTGCTCGACTTCGGCCGGGCCGCGCACCGCACCGCGTCCCGGCACGCCGCCACTCCGATGCCCGGCTACACCCACGGCCAGGCGGCGCAGATCATCACCGCCGGCTACTACCTCGCGGCGCTCTCCGACGAGGTGACCGACGCCGTCGACCGCCTGCTGGCCACCTACGACGACATCGACCGGTGCCCCCTGGGCGCCGGGGCGATGGCCGGCCAGGAGCTGGAGTGGGACCGCGACGCCGCCGCCGGGCTGCTCGGCTTCGCCCGGTCGCGCGCGCACGCGCTCACGGCGGTGGCCTCGCGCGGCTGGGCCCTGAAGATCACCGGCGAGCTGTCGCTGTTCGGGACGGTGCTCAGCCGCTTCACCACCGACCTGATCGCCTGGGGCGGCAGCGAGTACGGGTTCATCGACCTGCCCGACGCCTATGCGGGCATCTCGGCGGCGATGCCCCAGAAGAAGAACTTTCCGCTCCTGGAACGGATCCGCGGCCGGACCGCCCACCTGACGGCGTTCCACCTCGACGCCCTGACCGGACAGCGCAACACCGCGTACGCGAACTCCGTCGAGGTCTCCAAGGAGGCGGGCACCCACGTGCTGTCCGCGTTCCTGGCCGCGCGCTCCACCCTGGCGCTGGCCACCGCAGTCCTGGAGAACGTGGAGTTCCGCACCGACCGGATGGCCGCCGCCTGCGCCCGCGAGTTCTTCGGCGGGTTCACCCTGGCCAACCGGCTGACCCTCGACGAGGGTCTTCCCTGGCGCACGGCCCAAGTGGTCGCCGGCGCGTACGTCCTGGCCGCCCTGGAAGAGGGCGCGGCCCCCCAGGACGTCCGGCCGGATCTGCTGCGCCGCGCCGCCGAGCGGCACGGCCACCCGCTCACGGCGCCCGAGAAGGCGCTCGCCGAGGCCTTCGACCTCCAGGGCGGCGTCGAGCGGAAGCTCTCCGCCGGCTCCACCCGGCCGTCGGAGGTCCGCGCGCTGCTCGCCGCGCAGGCGGACCGCATGGACGAGGCCGCGGCGGCCTGGGACCTGCGCGGGAAGCGGGTGCGCGACGCCCTGGCGGAGACGGATCACCTGCTGGGCATCGGTTGAGCAGTGGGCAGACGCACGGGAGGGGTTGTGGCCGGGGACACCGGATTCGGAGCCGCCAACGGAACCTTCGGGGAACTCCTCCAGGGCATGCTGCCGGACGCCCGGCGCTTCCTGGTGACCTTTCCCCTCGACACCTGGTCGACCGCCAGCTTCCGGCTCACCGACGGCGACACCGTGACGGTGTCCCCGGCCGGAAAGTCGAAGTCGCGGCTACTGGCCACCCGCATGCTCCGCGCCCACGGCCATCCCGGCGGCGGCACGCTGGAACTGGACGGCGGTCTGCCCGAGGGCAAGGGCCTCGCCAGCTCCTCGGCGGACCTGGTCGCCACCGCCCGCGCCGTGGCCGACGCCCTGGACGTCCCGCTGGACGAGGAGGCGACAGAAACGTTCCTGCGCGGTATCGAACCGTCCGACGGCGTCATGTACGCCGGCATCGTCAGCTACTACCACCGCGAGGTGCGGCTCAAGGAACGGCTGGGCACCCTGCCGCCGCTGACCATCGTGGCCCACGACACCGGCGGCATGGTGGACACTGTCCGGTACAACCACGCCGCCCGCGCGCCCTCCCACCGCACCCGCCGCGAGTACGCCACCCTGCTCGGCACACTCTCCGACGCCGTCCGCTGCGGCGACCTCGCCGCGGTGGGACGCGTGGCCACCCGCAGCGCCGAACTCCACCTGGGTCCTGACCCGGACCTACGCTTCGTCCGTATGCGGGCCATCTGCCGGGAGGCCGGCGGACTCGGCCTGGTCATCGCGCACAGCGGCACCTACCTGGGGATCCTGCTCGGCGCGCACCGCGACGACGACCCGGAACGGGTCGAGCGGGTCCGCGCCCGGTGCGCCGAACTGCCCGGCACCGTCTCCGTCTTCCGCTCACTGGGCGCGGACGCCTGCGCCGCCCCCCCGTCCGTCATTCACCATGCAGGCCCCGTCGGAGGCGACTATGCTCTTTGAGAGTGTCACGGCAGCGATAGGACACACTCCGCTGGTCCGCGTCCCCCTCGGGGCGGCGGGCGGCGTGGAGGTCCATCTCAAGCTGGAGTTCCAGAACTTGTACGGGATGAAGGACCGCGTGGCCCGCAACATCATCATGGAAGCGCGCAGACGTGGCACCCTCGCCGAAGGTGCCCCCATCATCGAGAGCTCCTCCGGCACCATGGCGCTCGGAGTCGCCCTGGTCGGCACCTCGTTGGGGCACCACGTCCACATCGTCACCGACCCCCGCATCGACCGCATCACCCTGGCCAAACTCCGAGCGCTCGGCTGCGACGTGCACATCGTGGCGGCCATGACGTCGGGGGGCTGGCAGAGCGCCCGCCTGGAACTCCTGCACCGGCTGCGGGCCGAACTCCCCGGAGCCTTCTGGCCCGACCAGTACGAGAACCCCGACAACCCCGCCGCGTACCGGACGCTCGCCGCCGAACTGACGGCGGACCTCGGCGCCTTCGACATCCTCGTCGGCTCGGTGGGCAGCGGGGGCTCCCTCTGCGGCACGGCCCGCGCCCTCAAGGAGACCCTGCCCGGCCTCACCGTCATCGGCGTGGACAGCGTCGGCAGCGTCCTCTTCGGTCAGCCCGACCGTCCGGGACGCCGGCAGAGCGGACTGGGCAACAGCCTCCTGCCGGGCAACCTCGACCGCCGGCTGATTGACGAGGTGCACTGGCTGAACGACCGCGAGGCCCTTACCGCGACCCATGAACTCGCCCGTGAGCTGCAGATGTTCGCGGGCAACACCTCCGGATCCGTGTACCGGATCGTCAAGCACGTCGCCGCCGCGGCCCGCCCGGGCACCCGCATCGTGGGCATCCTCCCCGACCGCGGTGACCGCTATGTCGACACCATCTACGACGACGACTACTGGGCCGCCCAGGAACTCGACGCACTGCCCCGCTCGACCGCGCCCGTCACCATCGCGCCGCGCGCCGGAGAGGTCGCCGAGAGCTGGTCGCGCGCCGCCGACATCGAGCGGTCGGAGCGAGGGCAGCGACTGCTCTTCGTCGAGTCCAACACCACCGGTACGGGCATGCTCGCCCTCGGCCTCACCCGGGAATTCGGCCTGCGCCCCGTCCTCCTCACCCACGACCCCGACCGCTACCGGGGGTTGGCGGAGACCGGCGCCGAGGTCGTCACCTGCGACACCAACGCGGAGGCGGAGCTGCGGCGGGCGATCCTGGGCGCGTTCCGCCGCGAGCAGATCGCCGGCATCACCACCACCAGCGACTTCTACCTCTCCACCACCGCCCGGCTCGCCGCCTGGCTGGGGCTGCCCGGCAGCCCGATCGAGGCCGTGGCCCGCTGTCGCGACAAATCCCGCACCCGCGAGCGGCTGGCCGGTGCGGGCGTCCGCCAGCCCCGGTTCGCCGTCGTGACGGCCGGCCAGGACGACGCGGAGACGGACGCCCGCACCGCCGGCGCCGTGGCCCGCACCGGCCTGCCCTGCGTCGTCAAGCCCGTCGACGACAGCGGCTCCCACCACGTGCTGCTCTGCACCACCCCCGGTGAGGCCGCCGCCCAGGTCCGGCTGATCCTGGCCGAGGAGACCAACGTCCGCGGCCAGCGCACCGCCGGCGCCGCGCTCATCGAGGAGCACCTCGCCGGGCCCGAGTTCAGCGTCGAGACGGTCAACCACCGCGGCCGGACGCACGTCCTGGGTATCGTGGAGAAACACCTCACCGCGGCGCCGTACTTCGTCGAGCACCGCCATGTGTTCCCCGCCCCGCTCTCCGCCGCCACGGCGGACCGGATCACCGACACGGTCCGGCGCTCGCTGGACGCCGTCGGCCTGACCGACGGCGCCGCGCACACCGAAGTCCGGCTCACCCCCGACGGCCCCGCCGTGATCGAGATCAACGGACGCCCGGCCGGCGGTATGATCCCCGAACTCGTCCGGCTGACGACCGGACTCCGGATGCAGGAGCAGCAGTTGCGGATCGCGCTCGGTCGCGCACCGCACCCCGTCCCGCCCCCGGACGGCTTCGCGGCCATCCAGTTCCTCCTCACCGGCCGGCCCGGGACCCTCTCCCGGGTGGACGGTGTGGAGGCGGCGCGCGCCGTCGAGGGCGTCCGCCAGGTGACGGTGACGGCCGTCCCGGGGCAGCGGGTGCAGCCCCCGCGCGACGCCTACCATCGGCTGGGGTATGTGATCGCCCGCGGCGGGTCCGCCGAGGAGGCCACCGCGGCCTGCGCCAAGGCGCACGCGGAACTGAACGTCGTGATCGAGGAAACCTCGTGACGGGGACGCCTCATGGCCGAGGACGCCCCGTCGCCGAGGACGAGAGCTCGGAGCGGGACAGGAACACGTGATGAACCGGCTGAAGGCCAAAGTCAGTGCCACGACGCAAGGGGGGGACGCCGACTGGCCCCGGCAGAAGGCCGCGCTGCTGCGCGACTCGGCCGGGGTCGGACTGGCCGTCGGGGCCCTGGGCCTCTCCTTCGGCGCCCTCGCCGTGCTGGCGGGCTTCACCGTCGCCCAGAGCTGCGTGCTGTCCCTGCTGATGTTCTCCGGGGCGTCGCAGTTCGCCGTCATCGGCGTCCTGGGCGCCGGAGGCAGCCCCCTCACCGGCGCCGCCACGGCCGGGCTCCTCGGCGTGCGCAACAGCCTGTACGGACTGACGCTCTCCCGGGTGCTCCGGGTCCGCGGGGCGCGCCGGGCACTCGCCGCCCATCTGGTGCTCGACGAGAGCTCGGGCATGGCCATGGGACGGCCGACCGAGCGCGCGTCCCGGCTGGCCTTCTGGGCCACCGGCACGGCAGTCTTCGTCTGCTGGAACCTGGCCACGCTCGCCGGGGCCGTCGGGGCGGAGGCGCTGCCCGACCCGACCGCGCTGGGGCTGGACGTGGCCTCACCCGCGGCCTTCATCGCCCTCCTGATGCCCCGGCTGCGGGGACCGCGGCTGTGGGCGGTGGCCGGGGCGGCCGCTGTGACGGCGCTCGCGACGACCCTCGTCCTGCCCGCCGGCGTGCCGGTGCTGGTCGCGGGCCTCGTCGCGTGTTCGGCCGGTCTGGTGACGCGCCGGCGGCGGAGCGGCGGGGGCGCTCCAAAGGACGTGGGGGAGCGCGAGGCGCGGGGGCGGGGCGCGGAACGTGAGGCGGCCCGAAAGCAGGACGCGGAGAGATGCGGGGACAGCTGATGTGGACGGCGATCATCCTGGGTACGGCCAGCGTGTACCTGCTCAAACTCGCCGGACTCTGCGTGCCGGCGTCCCTGCTGGAGAAGCGGCAGGTCCAAGCGGTGTCCGCGCTGCTCCCCGTCGCCCTGCTCGCCGCGCTGGTCGCGGTCCAGACCTTCACCACCGATCAGCGGCTGGTCCTGGACGCCCGCGCCCTCGGGTTCGGTGTGGCCCTGGTGGCCGCCCTGCTGCGGGCGCCCTTCCTGCTGGTGGTGGCCCTGGGCGCGGCGAGCGCGGCCCTGGCCCGGCTGTGGTGGTGAGGGGGCGGCCCGCGCCGGAGGTGAGGGGCCGGTCTCCGCGGCGTAACCAAGCCGGGGTCCTCCTCGGTATGCAGCGCACACGGACTTCACCGCACGCACCAGGGAGAGGAGAAGGGGGAGCGGGCCTGTCCGGGCTCCGCGCCCCCAACCGCTGATGGGAATGGGTCATCACGGCCGTACACACCGCCTGGACTGGGAAGACGCCACGCTCCGGGAATGGGACTGCACGGTTCTCTGGTCGGATCCCGCCGACCCGGAGGCCGGCATCGTCCTGGACCGTTCCGCGTTCTACCCCGGGGGCGGGGGCCAGCCACCGGACCACGGCGTCCTCATCTGGCTGGGTGTCCAGACGCGCATCATCGGGACGCGCAAGGGCGACGAGCTCTACCTGCTGCCCGCTCCAGGGGATCCGGTCCCGCCCGCGGGAACCAAGGTCAGCGGCGCGATCGACGACATGCGCAGGTCCACGCTGATGCGCACCCACTCCGGGCTGCACGTGCTGTGCGGGACGGTCTTCCGGGACTTCGGGGCCCTGGTGACGGGCGGGAACATGGAGCCGGGGGAGGCGCGCATGGACTTCAACCTCCCCGAGGTGCCGCCCGGTTTCAAGCAGAGCCTGGAGGACGCGGTCAACGCCGAGATCGAGGCCGACCGGCAGATCGTCGTGCGGATCCTGCCCAAGGAGGAGGCCCAGGCGATCCCGGACCTCGTCCGCACCCAGTTCAAGGCCCCGCCGGACCTGCCGGAGGTCCGGGTGGTCGATGTGGTCGGCCTGGATGTGCAGGCCGACGGCGGCACCCATGTGGCGTCCACCCGGCAGGTCGGGCGGGTGACCGTCACCAAGGTGGAGAGCAAGGGCCGGCAGAACCGGAGGGTGCGGATCCGGCTTGATCCTGTCGTATCGCACGGGTGAAAGGGAAAGCCTCGCGAGACCCGAGTGGCACGCGGTGCGCAGGGGTAGAGCGCGGGGGACCGGTGTGTGCGAGGAAAGGGCGACGACGTATGGACATATCGGCCTCCAAGGGCTCCGTGCGGGCGAGCCTCGCGCTGAGCACGGCCCTGGTGTGGGCCGTGCTCGGCGCCACGGCGAGCGCGGCGCCGCCCGACGACGCGAGCGGAGTCACGAGAACGGCTGCCGCGGCGCGTGAACGGGCCTGCCCCGTCGTGTACTTCGACCTGGGCGAGACCCTCGTGCACACCGCCGAGGACGGTAGCACCGGCTATCGACCCGGCGCGGCCTCCTATCTGCGCGCCCTGCGCGAGCGCCACGTCAGAGTCGGCCTGATCACCAATGTGCCGCCCTCCTGGGGCACGACCGACGCCGAGCGCGCCGCCAGGCTGCGGCAGGAGGTCGACGCCACATGGCGGGGGCCCGCGCCCTTCGCCTGGAAGGACTTCGGCGACCGCGTCCTCACCCCGCGTACCGAGGCGGAACGCAAGCCGGCCCCCGCCCTCTGGCAGCGGGCGAAGGCCGGCTCGGGCCGCTGCCGGGTCGTCTATCAGGCGGAGACGGCCGAGGAGGTCAGAGCGGCCTCCTCGCTCGGCTTCGTGCCGTACCAGGTCGGTCGGCCGTACCGGCCCCCGTTTCTCCCGGTCCGGCTGCTCGAACTTCTCGGCCGGCGCTCTCCCGCCTGACCACCCCGCTGCGCAGCAGCAGTTGGAAGACCCCGAGCAGCACCGCCGTGGCCAGCGCGCTGTGCCACAGCAAGGCGTCCAGGCGCCCGGCGGCGAGGTACGCGCCCACGGCGATCGCGGCCAGTGCGCACACCGCGCGGTCCACGATGCTCTCGACCGAGAGCAGCGTGGCGCGCGGGGCGTGCGCGGGCACCGCGTCGTTCACCAACTTGCGCTGGATGGGGTACGCGAAGCCGGTCGCGGCGGCGAACAGGCAGAGCAGCGCGACGACGGCCCATGGCCCGCCGAGCGTCATGGCCGCCAGGCTGCCCGCCAGCGCGAGGCTGAGGACCGAGACCCAGGCGACCGGTGGCAGGCGGCGGCTCAGCCACTGCGGGCGGGCCGATGCCACCGCCTCCGCCACCGTCATCGCCGCCATCACACTGCCGTGCGAGGCTTCCGAGATGCCATGGTCCAACAGGATCGGCTGGAAGAGGTTGACCTGGCAGATCCGGGAGAGCGTGAAGACCGCCACGCCCTGCACCATCACCAGGGCCAGCCAGCGCGAGGAGGCGACACAGCGCAGCGCGGCGCCCGCGTCCCGCAGGAACGCACCGCCCCCGCCCCCTCCGTCCGTCTTCCCCGCACCGCCGCCCGTCCCCGCGAGGCGGGGCAGCGCGACGGCGCAGGCGAGGGAGCCCGCCGCGCTGGCGGCGCTGAGCACGTACGGGGCCGGATGCGCCACGGCCATCAGGGGCCCTACCAGCGGCCAGCACACGACCTTCGCCATGAGTCCCAGCGCCCGGGCGGTGCCCTCCGCCCTCAGGTAGTGCTCGTCGCACTTCTCGGCGCGCAGGCCGTCGTAGAGGTAGGCGCTGGCCGCTCCCGAGGTGAGGGAACGGCCGGCGGCGATGGCCAGGAAGTGGACGAGGAAGCCGGTGTAGGAGGCGCTGACCACCGGAGCCAGATTCGCCGCGGTCATGACCACCGCGCCGGCCCGCAGGCAGTTGCGGGTGCCGATCCGGTCGGCGATCAGGCCCGTCGGGATCTCGAACAGGCAGAAGGCCACGTAGTAGATGCTCTGGATGCCGAAGATCTGCCCGTCCGAGAGCCCGGCCGCCTTCTGGTAGGCGTAGAACACCGGCATCCACCACAGCAGGTTGAACAGCAGCTGGAAGCCGTAGTTGAGCCGGATGATCCGGCGGGCGGTGGCGGTCGGGCCGGCGCCCGCCGCCCGCCGGCCGGAGCGCGCCCTCACAGCGCGTAGGGGCGGATCTGGACCAGCCGGAAGTCGCCCCGGTCGGTCATCAGCCACTCGATGTCCAGCGGCCGGTCCACGTCGGACGCGCTGAAATGGGACTGCAGGAGCCGCCCGGTCAGGCACAGGTCGGCGAGCCGGGCGCGGGTGGCGGCGGAGAGCCCGTCGCCCGAGGAGCCCAGGGCGACGGTACGGCCGCCGCCCTCCACGGTGTTGTACAGGTACTGCTGCGGCAGGACCGAACCCTCGACCACCTTCTCCGGGGAGCCGGGGGTGCAGTTGAGGTAGACGTTGCGGAAGTCCTCGCGGCGGGTCGGGTCGCAGGTCACCAGAACGCCGCCGAGGGAGGCGGGGACGTACTCCTGGACGATGACGCCCATGTAGGTGTCGTCCAGGGAGATGCCGGCCTGGTGGCGGAGGCGCACGCTGCGGGGCGAGAGCAGCGAGGCCCACACCTGGCGTACGGCGTCCAGGAGTCCGTCGGCTCCGTGGGCGGTGGTGACGGAGTCGTAGACGCCCGCCGCGGAGAACCCCGGAAGGTCCTCGGCGTTCGACGAGGAACGCACCACCAGACGGCCGCGCGAGCCGGCGGAGGCCGGAAAGGCCTGGTTGATCTGCCGGGTGACCGACTCGGGGACGGGCGTATGCCGGATCAGGTGCTGGAGTTGCAGGCAGAGCGAGTCCAGGACGTCGGCCGCGTCGAGTTCGAGTGCCATCTTGAGCTTGCCGATGCCCTGCTGCAGGGCGGGGGAGGAGGCCAGGAAGTGCTGCTGGAGTGCGAAGGGCAGTGCGACGCCTTCGGGGGCGCCGACCGTCGCGGCCACGAAGTCCGCCGCACCGGCGCGTAGTTCGGCGAGGGAGGGCGCGCTCAGGCCGAGGCGGGCCGCGAGATGCCCGTACAGGTCCTCGCGCGGCGGGCGGGACCGCCCGTAGAAGGCGGTCAGGTCGGCCGTACGACTGTCGAGGACGTGGTGCAGCTCTCCGAGGTTGGCCGCCTTGGTGCCGTAGCGGTCGCGGTCGGCGGCGCGCAGCCGGTGCAGGGCCAGCACGGGGACGTCTTCGAGCAGCGGCGGTTCGAGGCGGATGCGCTGCTGGTGCCAGGCCGGAGCCCGTAGGCCGGGTTCGTGGTCGAGCCGTTCGAGGGAGATCCCGTCCTCGCGGACCCGGTAGCGGACCCACGCGCCGTCCAGGCCGTCCTTCTCGACGAGCTGTTCCAGGTCGCGCACGATCGCGTTGGGTATGCCCCAGCCGGAGGCGAGGACGTTGGTGTGCGAGAGCGGGGTGATCGGCGCCGTGTTGAGGAACCCGGCGACCCGGGGGACGTCGTCCGGCAGGCAGGGCATGGCCACGATGTCCGCCCAGCCGAGCCCGGCCGCCGCCGCGTACGCCGTGTACTCCTCGTGTGTACGGAAGTACCGCAGCCGCCCGGTGGCCTCGCCGGGATTGAGCGGCGTGCGGGTCCGGGAACCGAAGAGCTCGTGGCTGAGGATGCGCGGCACGCGCAGTTCGCTGATCGCCGCCAGCTCCTCCTCCTGCCCGTGGTTGGCGGGCTTGAGGAGCAACGGCAGCCTGCCGTCGACCCGTGCTCGGACGAACTCGTAGAAGAACGCCAGGAGTTCGCCGTGCATGGTGTCGGCCTCGGTCGTCTCCAGGACGAGGAACGTGCGTTCGCGGCCGTCCGCGTCCTCATCGGTGTGCAGGGACAGCACACCGAGCAGGAAGCGACGCCCGGGGTCCATGTAGACGGAGGCGTTGAAGGCGTCGAGGTCCGCGTCGAGTGCGGTCAGGTCCATGCCCAGAACGCGGGTGGCGATGTAGTTGACGTGGAAAGGGTGTGCGGCGGTGTCGAGCAGGTGCCAGGTGTTCTCGGCACGGTCGACGACGACCTTGAGGTACGGGTGCCCCGCCAGGACCCCGGAGAGGGTGCGGAAGAGCGGCAGGGAGAGGTTCTCGCCGACGACCGTGCGGTCCGTGGCCGGTTCGGCGGCATCGGTGAGCAACTGGGCGGTCATGCCGAAACCTCCTGGGGCTGAGCGGCGGGCAGCACCCGGGGCAGGGCGTCCACCAGGGTCTCGAAGTCGCGGAGCACGGTCCGCGCGTCGGCGGCGGAGAGCAGGCACAGGGCCGCCATGGTGTTGGCGCCGGCGGCCGGGTCGTACACCGGCACAGTGCTGCCGTCGGGGAGCGAGCTCTCCGCGACCACCGACAGGCGGCTGTCCCGGCTGAGGGGGATGTCCGCGGAGACGGCGGGGAAGTCCCAGACCTTGTGGTCCGGCCAGGCCCGGCCGCGGCCGTCGACCGCGAGGACGACGAGGGAGCCCGCCGCGCCGCGCGCGTCCGCCGGGGTGAGGGCCTGCTCGGGCCACGCGACCGGGTGTCCGAGGAGGTGGTCGACGAGCATACCGACGAGGTCGAGCCCGAAGACCTCCTCGATCTGCGGCACGGTCATCGCGCCGCCGAACCGGGCGGCCGTCTCGATGAGCCACATGCTGCCGTCGGCGCCGAGCTTGATCTCGGTGTGGGTCCCGCAGTCACGCAGGCCGAGGGCATCGACCGCGCGGCGGGCCAGGTCCACGATCCGGTCCTGGGCGTCCCGGGCCAGCAGGGCGGGGGTGATGCTCGCGCGTTCGGTGAACGGCTCGACCGTGGGCATCCGCCCGCTGAGGCACACCGGGTGGAAGGTGCCGTTCGCCACGACGCCCTCGACACTGACGTAGTCGCCCCACCCGGGCTCGTCGAACCAGTCCGACGCGGTGCCGCTGACGATCTGCTCGACCACGTAGTCGGCGTCGGCCTCGGCCACATGCAGCTCCGCGTAGCCCAGTTGGGCCGATTCGGCCATCACGGCACAGGAGCGGGCCCAGGCGGCCGGCACCTCGTGCGGGGAGCGGATGATCTGATGCGCGGTGGACCCGGCGCTCCAGGCCGCCTTGAGCAGCAGCGGGCCGGGCAGGGAGCGAGCCGCCGCGCGCAGGTCGGCCTCGGTGCCCACGGGACGGAACTCAGGCTGCGGCAGCTGGAGTTGCCGCCAGGCGCGGCGCATCAGCCGTTTGTCGCGGGCGAGCGCGGCGGCACTGCCCGCCCCCGCGAGACCGAGCGCCTCGCACGCCTCGGCGACGGCCACGACCGCGTACTCGGAAAAGGTGAGCACCGCGTCCGCGCCCACGGCCTCGGCCCGCGCGACGATCAGGGACACCAGGTCGGAACGGCGCGCGTCGTCAGGCGTCACGACCGAGGCGCACAGTCTGCGGGCGGAACCTGCCACGGCGGGAGGAAGAGCGCTGAGCGCCAGCAGGTGCACTTCCGCCTTCGCGGCCGTCCGGGACAGGACGTGACCGAGCGGCGGACCACCCTTGGCATGCACTAGCAGCACCTTGCTCACTGAAGTTCGTCTCCAATCGTCCGGTTTCAACGGATCGCCGTATGCCGGGGGAACGCGTGGTGGGTCCGAGGGCTCTGCGGCCCTCGTGGCGGGGTGTGTTCACCCGCTCACTCAAGGGGACCAGGCCACAGGTGCCCGCGATGCCTCCGGGGAAGCCCGCGACTCAGGCATTTGCCTGAGTCCCGGAGCGCCTCCGCCTCAGCCGTCACTCCCGGCGCGGCAGCACTCGGCCGAGAACCGGGTATGTGCGGAGCAGGAGCGGGATATCCAACGCCATGTGACTGGGCGTCAGCCAGTCTTATACGGACGGAGACCGCTGTGGACGATTCCAGGCTCAAGGCACTGCTCGAGCACCTTCCCGTGTTCTGGTGGGAGGCCGACGAGGCGTGGCAGGTGCTGGAACAGGGAGGCGGCGCCTTCGGCGACACGGGCACGGCGCGGCGCTTCCTGGGCCGGCTGCGCCGGGAACTCCCCGACCCGGGACAACTCCCCGACCCGGATCACGCGCCGCTGGAGGACCGCCGGCAAATCCGGTTCGACGGCCGCACCTTCGACGTCAGCCGGCTCCCGGGCGAGAGCCGGGCCCACAGCCGTACGCGCGGCCTCGCGGTGGAGGTCGGCACCCGCACCGAGGCCCCGAGCGGACACGCGGCCTTCGCGGACCTGGTGGACCTCGCTCCGGCCGCCGCCTTCATACGCGACGGGGACGGGCGCTACCTGTGGGCCAACCACGCGTACGGGCACCTCTACGGCACGGTCCCGGAACAGGTCGTCGGCAAGTACATAGAGGACCTCGACGAGCCCGCCGAGGCCGACCGGTTCCGCACCCTCGACCAGGAGATCCTCAGCCGGGGTACGCCGGTACGCCACACCCTCGGTTACCGGCGCCAGGACGGCAGCGCGGGCCGGGCGGTGGGCCACCGCTTTCCCGTACGGGAGAACGCGCAGACCTGCGTCGCCGGAATCTATGTGGACGTCACGGACCACCTGCGCGCCATGGTCCAGTGGCAGGAGGCCGAGGAGAACCTGCAGGCCCTGCGCGACCACAGCGGCCTGCCCTGCGCGCTGCTCTCGGCGAACGGGCGCGTGGTCGAGGCGAGCGCGGCGGCGGCCGAACTGTTCCGGCTCAGCCCGCACGACCTGGTCGGCCGCCGCGCGCACACCCTGCTCGCCCCGGAACCCGATCTCGACGGGCTGCACCGGCGCTGGAACGGCCTGATAGCGCGCCGCACCAGAAGGGTCGAGACATCCGCGGTGCTCGTGGACGCCCAGGGGCTGCGGCGCCGCGCGCGGCTCCACCTGACGACGATCGGCCACTCCGCCACTCGGGCCCGGCACGTCTGGGCCGTCGTCACCCACCAGAGCCTCGCCCACGAGGCGCACGCGCCGCTCACCGCCGCGCAGGTCCGCATCCTCTCCCTCCTGGCGGAGGGCAGCAGCAACGGCGACATCGCCACTTCGCTGCAGTTGTCCCGGCAGACGGTCGACTACCACATCAGCCGCCTGCGGCAGCTTCTGGGCGCGGCGACCCGCCCGGCCCTCGTCGCCCGCGCCTACGTCCTCGGCATCCTGGCCCCGTGCGCCTGGCCCCCGCGCTCCGCCACGGCGGCCCATCCACTCAGCGTCGTCTGACGGGCAGGGCGGCGGCGATCCCGCCCTGCGCCGGTAGCCCTCGCAGGCCGGCCAGGTGGCGACCGTGGTCCGCCACCTGTCCGGCTTCTCGTCCGGTCCACGGGACACTCCGCATCTGCGCGAGGCGTCAACATCGCCGGGTCGGGAGATCTTCCCGTCGGCAAGCCGGGCGTCGTCCCGTCATGCTCGCGAGATGCGTCGGAAGGAGGCCGGGTGCAATCTGGAAGATCCTTGATATGTCACCTCGGCGGGGGACGGCTCGGGTCCGGATGGGTTCCTCCGGGTTGCGGGCCCCGCGTGCTGATGCCGGGCGGGGCGCCACTTGTGACCAGCGAAACCCACCCGCATCACTCCGATAGCATGTTCGGGCTTGCGGTGATCACCGTCATCGCCCGCCGTCCACCGGAAAAACTACGCCATTCGGCATGAAGAGTGACAAAGAGTAACTTAGTTGCCTAACTGAAACATCGGCCAAACAATTGATATCTATAGCATCGCGGATGCTTTCGCGAATAAACGGCAGAACCAGGCTCGCCGCGTGGCGTAAATCGCAGGCGGTGCTGTGGACCGCGGCGTGCGTGGTGACCGTCGGATTCCTTATCGGGCTGGAATTCACGGCACGTCACTACGGTCTCGCAGGGCCGATCACCACTCAGGCACGAGAAATGATATTTGCCCCCAAATCGGGGGTGCTGCTGTATACCGGCCTGGCGCTGACGATGGTGGTGCTCACCTGGCGGCAGCGGTTTGTCGCGCTCGGTGTCGCGGTCGGCATTGACGTCGTCTTCTTCCTGGTGCGCTGGGCGGCCGACGCCAAGATGATGTTCGGCAACGGTGCGTTGTGGGTGATTCTGGGCTGCGGGGTCATCGCCTTCACGCGCCGTACCGGCCGGGAGCGCGCCCTGCTGCTGAAGGGCGTCGGGCTGGGGCTGGTGCTGGTGGCCGGCCGCAAGGCCGGTGACGCCTGGCTGCTCATCACGCCGAAGGCCCGCCCGATGGTGCTCGACCAGTATCTGGCGACCGCCGATCACGCGCTGGGCGACCCGTCGTGGCTGATGGGCCGGATCGTCGAGGCCTCCGGTCCGGTCGGCAACATGGTTCTCGACCGGGTCTACGGCGGGCTCGCGGTGGCCGCGGTCGTCGTCACGCTGTACCAGCTGCGCAACGTGGCGTCCGAGCGCCGTTTCCCGGCCCACCATCTGGTGCGCACGTTCCTGGTGATCGGTCTCCTGGGGCCGGGCATCTACATGCTCTTCCCGGTGGTCGGACCGATCTTCGCCTACGGCCCGGGCGCCTCGGGCACCGGTGGCCTGGAGTGGGCGGTGGCCGACCTGTGGCCGGACGTGCTGCCGACCAATGCCCCGCACTGGATGGTGTACGACGACATCACCCCGCGCAACTGCATGCCCAGTCTGCACACGGCGTGGGCCACCGCGATATTCATTCACACCCGTAAGGGTTCGCGGATTCTGCGCTTCGCGGGCACGTTCTGGCTGATCGCCACGCTCGCCGCGACGCTGGGATTCGGCTATCACTACGGTACGGATCTCGTGGCCGGCGTGGTGTTCGCTCTCACGATCGAGGCGGGTCTGCGCTCGCTCGCACGAGGCTGGGACCGGTCGGGAACCCTGCTGGTTGTTTACGGAACAGCGGTATTCGCCGCGTTCCTGGCGATGTACCGCTATCTTCCGGTGGAGATGGGCAGGCATCCGTGGGTGTTCGGACCGCTTCTCATTCTGGCGATGATCTCGGTGATCTACAGCTATGTACGGACCACCAGGTCGTGGGAACCGGAGGCCGTACCGGTGCGGCAGCCGGAACCGCAGCCCGAACTGGTCTGAGCGGTACCGCAGGAGGCCCGGACCCGCGCTCGTCGCGCGGTCCGGGCCTCCTGCGCGTATCAGGCGCCCCCCCCGTCGGCCGGCGGCGTGCGGATCGATCATGGTGTGGGCGGGGACGAGGCCCGGGCCGTAGGCGCCGCCGTGCTCCTTGACCACCTCGGTGGTGGCCGGTGGTCTCCGTGCGGGGCCCGGTCGCGCTGGGGTTCCAGCAGCACCTGCGGCCAGGTGACCGGGACGGCGCCGGCGGCCGTCATCCGCCGCCGGGCGTGCTCGTGGGCGGCCGGGGTGACGCCCGCCGACGCGTCGGCGACGACGTACACCTCGTAGCCATGGGGGTCCCCCTTTCGGGTGGTGACGGAGGTGTGTCCTCCGGCGCGCACGACGCTACGGGCCGTGAGGGGGCGGGACTTGACCGTGCGCGACCGGAGCTGTTCCGGCACCGCACGTCCGTCCCGCGGGGGCTCTCCGAGCATGAAGCAGGGGTCGAAGACCGTCGTTCGGAGACGTCTCCGGCGCGAAACCGCGGGCGACGCCCCACTGCACTGACGGTGCTGCTCGGACGTGGCGACGGCCTCGGCCGGCAGGTCGGCCCGGCGGAGACCGGTGCTGCTGGGCAGGGGAGTGGCCCGGTAGCCGCCGAAGCGGGCCACCGGGCTCCGGGCGGGCGAGACCGGGGACAGGGCCTCGTCCCCATCCCCTCGTACTCGGCGGCGGCGTGGACGACGCGCCCGCCGACGACCGTCTGCGCCGGCCGTTCTCCCTCGAACAGTAGGAGCGCTTCCGGCAACGGGTGTTCCGGCTGCCGACGTGGGTGCTGGACGTGCCCGAGGCGCGGTCGCGGGCGGTGACCGGCCGCGACCGCGCGCCGGGGGAGGGAGTGGCCGGGCTGCTCGTCCCCTTCCTGGACCGCCTCGCGGACCGCGCGGCGGACGTTTCCCCCGCCGTGGGCGACCTGCTGGCCGGCAACGTCGCGGACCTCCTGGTCACGCTGCCGGACGAGCGAGCGGAGGAGCGGGACGGGCCCCCGGCCGCGGCCCGCGACCACCTGCTGCCCGCCGGGCGCCGCTCCATCGAGGACCAGGACGGTGTACGGGCGGTCCCCGCGCGAGTGGCGCACGGCGGAGGGCCTCCCGCCGGCCGTACCCCCGGCCCGGTCCGGGGTGACCGGGGGATCTTGCGGGCAGCAGGGTGAGGGGCCCGGTCCGCGCCCGCTGGTGGTTACGGCTCGATCGTGACCGGCTTCTCGGCGCGCAGGTCGCTGACGAAGCCGCCCTTGATCACGCGCAGCCAGTAGGAGTGCGCCCGGACGGCCTGCGGGATGCCGGGGTCGCGCTCCAGTCTGCGGTCCGCCGAGGTGGCGCCGCTCGGGACGTCCCGCTGGAAGGTGTAGGGGTGCCAGATGCCGATCTCGCTGCTGTAGAAGGGCTTGGTCTCCATCAGCGCGACCAGGTCGGGACTGCCCTGCGCGGGAGCCCACTTGACGCGGACGGTGGCCGCGTCGAGGCGGTCGACGGATGTCACCGCCGGTGCCTTCGGGATCACCGAGGAGGCCGCGGGCCTGGCGTCGTCGCTCCGGATCGTCCGCGGCACGGAGGAGTCGTAGCCGTCCGGGTTGTCCAGCCTGCCCGTGACGCGGAGCGCGGTGGGTGCCTGGCTCTGTCCGCCCGCGCAGGCGTCGACCTGGGTGACCACGCGCCATCCGTTGGAGAACCGTACGAAGTCCTCCTTCTGGACCGGCAGCTGGCGGACGGCGCCGCCGAAGACCCCGCTCACGGTGTAGACGTAGCGGGAGTCGTCGGTGCGGACCACCTGGTAGCTGCACCGGTCCACGGCGGCGGCGCGCGCCTCGACCGCCGCACGGTGCGACGAGGCGTCGGCGGTCGGCCCGGCGGCGGTGGACGAGGAGGCGGCCAAGGCGGTGCCCGCGCCCGAGGCGAGGACCCCGAGGCTCAGCGCGCAGGTGGCGACCGCGGTCGCGATACGAGAGGGCATGCATCCTCCGGTGACATCCGGCGGCTCACGGGGAGCCGGCGAGTGGTCGGTTACAGGGCCGGACTTGATCGCGAACACCGGCCAGACGGGACAGTACAGGCAATCAACATTCAAAAAGAAGTCAAAAACCGGCAAAGTAGTGACTTGGCGTCAGATCGTCGGTGGCCGGTCCGACGCGGTGTGTCTGTCGCGCCACGGGGTGGGCGACACTCCGTATGCGGTGCGGAAGATCCGGCCGAAGTGGGCGGAGTTGGCGAACCCCCGGCGCTTGGCGACCGCCGCCACGGCCGGGAGCGGCCGGCCGGAGCGGGCGCGGGCGAGCTCCCTGCGGCACTCCTCCAGGCGGCGCCGCTGTGTCCGGCGGCCAACCGTGGTGCCTTCGACGTGAATGTCCTGTGCGGGAGGCGGATCGATATGTGGTGGTGCGCCGAGCAGGCTTACGTTTCCCCGGAAATGTAAGCCTGTTCGTTTTTCTGTTCGGAGGAACTCTGGATTTCCTCCGCACCTCTCGGTGTTCGAGCAACAGGGAGCCCGCGTCCCTCAGCTGTCGTCGGGAGCAACTCCCTTAACTGGTGCACTCCTTGACCTTTCAGTCGACCGCATCCTAGCCTTGGCGGGGCACGGCGCAGGAAAGTCCGGTCAGCATATTATCTGTGGAGCCGCGATTCGCCGGGGACCGAGCATCGGATGTCAAGGTCCTGGCATTCAGCCATTCACGGCTGCCCCGGGCCGGTATTTCGTGCCGGAAGCCACGACAGCTCCGTCTTCAGCGCGTCGAAGGGGCATTTCGCATGGATTCTGGGTCCATCGCATTAGTAGGGGTCGGGTGCACACTTCCCGGCCATGTGCACGGGCTGGACGACGTCCACACCGTCCTGAGAAAAGGGCGGGACTGCGTCGAGGAGATCCCGCCCAGCCGGTGGGACGTGGAAGCGTTCTACGATCCCGACCCTCTGGCCCCCGGCAAGACCTATATCCGCCACGGCGGCTTCGTCGACGACGTCGACCGCTTCGACGCGGCGTTCTTCGGGATCTCGGACGCCGAGGCGGTCCGTATGGACCCGCAGCACCGCCTCCTCCTGCAGACCGTGTGGCACGCCCTGGAGCACGCCGGGCAGAACCCGGAGGAGCTCAGGGGCAGCAACACCGGCGTTTTCGTCGCCCTGATGAACAGCAACACCTACGGCTTCCTCAAGCACGACACCGAGGGTCTCAACGGTGTCACCGCCTACGACGCGATGAGCGACGCCAACAGCATCTGTGCCGGCCGCATCGCGCACTTCCTGGACCTGAGGGGGCCGTGCTTCGCGGTCGACACCGCCTGCTCCGGGTCGCTGGTCGCCCTGCACCTGGCCCGGCAGTCCATCCTCACGGGCGAGTGCGACTCGGCGATCGTCGCCGGTGTCAACCTGATCCTCGACCCCCATGTCCACGTCGCCTTCTGCAAGCTGGGGCTGTTCTCCCCCAGCGGGCAGTGCCGCGCCTTCGACGCCAAGGCGGACGGCTACGTCCGCAGCGAGGGCTGCGTGGCCGCGCTGGTACGCCGCCAGTCGCTCGCCGAGGAACGCGGCGACCCCATCCTGGCGACCGTGGTCGGCACGGCGATCAACCACGACGGACACACCCCCGCGCTGACCGCCCCCAACGGCCGGACCCAGGAAGAGGTGATCCGCGCCGTCCTCTCCCGCACCGGCGTCGACCCCTCCCAGGTCGACTACGTCGAGGCCCACGGCACCGGAACGCCGGTCGGCGACCCCATCGAGATGGGCGCCATCGCCAACGCCTACGGCCGGTTCCACACGGCGGAACGGCCGCTGCGCGTCGGCTCGGTGAAGACCAACTTCGGGCACACCGAATCCGCCGCCGGCCTCCTCGGCGTCGCCAAGGCCGCCCTCTCCCTGCACCACGAGACCATCTACCCCAGCGTCCACCTGGACCGGCTGAACCCCAAGATCGACCTCAACGGCGCCGCGGTGGAGGTCCCCACCGAACCCGTGCCCTGGCCGCGCGGCGACACACCGCGCCTGGCCGCCGTCAACTCCTTCGGCTACAGCGGCACCAACGCCCACGCGATCCTGCGGGAGGCACCACTGCCGCGGCCCGCCACCGGCAGGGCCGAGCCGCGTCCGGCCGAACTGCTGGTGCTGTCCGCCAAGTCCCCCGAGGCGCTGGACGATCTGGCCGACCACTGGGCCGAGCACCTCTCCCAGGCCGACCGGGAGACCCTGCCGCAGGCCCTCTTCACCGCCGCCGCCGGGCGCGCCGCGCTCCGCCACCGCCTCGCGGTGACCGGACGGGGCGCCATCGAGATGGCCAACGACCTCCGCCTGTGGCGGACCCGCCGGACGCCCCCGTCGGTCACGAGCGGCCACCCGGCCAAACACGTGAGGACGGCCTTCGTCTTCACCGGCCAGGGCGCGCAGTACCCCGGCATGGCCCGCGAACTGTACGGCAGCGAGCCGGAGTTCGCCGCCGCGATCGACCGGTGCGCCGAGGTCCTCGACGGCGAACTGCCCGTGCCCCTGCGGCGGATCCTCTTCGAGGACCAGTCACCGGAGGCGCTCGACGACACGAGCCTGGCCCAGCCGGCGCTGTTCGCCGTCGAGTACGCGCTCGCGTCCCTGCTGCGCTCCTGGGGCGCCGTCCCGGACGCGATGGTCGGGCACAGCATCGGCGAGATCGTCGCCGCGTGCGCCGCCGGCATGCTCCCCCTGGAGGACGCGGCCCGCTTCAGCGCGCTGCGCGGCCGGCTCATGGGCGAACTGCCGCGCGACGGCGTGATGCTGGCCATCGCCGCGGACCCGGAGACCGTCCTCGGCTGGCTCGCCGGGCGGGAGGCCGACGTCTCCGTCGCCGCGGTCAACGGCCCGCGCGCCGTGGTCGTCTCGGGCCGGGCCGCGGCCGTGGACGAGGTGGCGCGCCTCGCCGGGGAGCGGGGCTGCCGGACGACGCGGCTGCGCACGTCCCACGCCTTCCACTCGCCGCTGATGGACCCGGTCCTGCCCGAGCTGGGCAAGGCGGCCGCCGCGCTCCGCCCGGCCGCCCCGGCGGTCCCGGTGTTCTCCAACGTCACCGGCGAGGCCCTGACCGGCGAGGAGGGTCCCGAATACTGGAGCCGGCACGCCCGCCTGCCCGTCCGGTTCCACGACGGCCTGCGCGCGGTGGCCGGGCTGGGCTGCACCGCGGTCGTCGAGATCGGCCCGCACCCCGCCCTGCGGACGTACATTCCGGAGGCGTTCGGCACGGCCGGTGTGACGGTGATCCCCACCCTGCGGCGCGACCGGCGGGACGTACGGAACCTCCTCGCCGCCGCGGGCGCCCTGTTCACGGCGGGTGCCGCCGTCGACCTGCCCGCGCTCCACCGGGGCCCGCGCCACGGCCGTACCCCGGCCGCCCCGCGGTACCCGTTCCGCAAGGACCGGTACTGGGTGACGCCCGCCCCGGACGAGAGGCGCGGGGAGACGGCACCGGCGGCCCCGCGCCGGAAGGCACCGGCCGAGGCGGCGCCGCCCGAGCCGCGGCCGGCCGTCCGGACCGTCCACCGGCACGAGCTGCGGCCGGGCACGCCGTGGGCGGACCACCGCATCCTCGGGTCCACGGTCTTCCCGGCCACCGGCTATCTGGAGCTGGCCGTGGACGCGTACGCCTCGACCGGGGGCGACGGCTCCGCGCCGGTCGAACTGACCGACGTGGACTTCGTCCGGCCGCTGGTCCTGCCGCCCGCCGAGCCCAGCAGCGTCCGGGTGGACCTGGAGGAGGACGGGGGCCCCGCGCGTTTCCGGTTCACCGTGGCCGGGGGCGACGGCGACGGCCCGCCCCGGTACTGCCAAGGGAAGATCGGCCCGGCCACCGCGCGGAACGGCTCCGGAACGCGCCCCGAGGAACTGCGGGCCTCGATGCCCACCGCGCTCGCGCCCGGAAAGCTCTACGGGCTGCTGCGGGAGGACGGCATGGAGTACGGCGCGAGCTTCTCCACCGTCCGCGAACTGTGGCTCGACGAGGCCGGCGGCCAGGCGCTCGGCCGGATCACCGCCGCTCCCGACGGCGCGCGACAGGCCGGCCATCCGCACCGGCTCGCGACCATGCTCGACGGCTGTCTGCACCTGACCGCCGCCGCGGCGCGCGAGGGCGCGGCAAGGGGCGCCTGCGTCCCGGTCGGCGTGGGCCGGGTGGTGCTGCGCGGCCCGCTGCCCGACCAGGTGTGGGGCCACGTCCGCCTGCGGCCCAACGCCGAAGGGACGGCCTTCACCGCGCGGTTGCACGTCCTCGACGACACCGGCCGGATCCTCGCGGACCTCGACGACATCGAGTTCCGGCGCGTCGCCTCGCTGACCGACCCCTCGGCGGTCCCCGCCGCACCGGCCTCCGACCGCTCCCGCGAGGGCGCCGGCTCCCGGCAGGAACTGCGGGAGCTCATCGAGCCGCTCGCGGCCGGGGAGCGGCCACGGGCGGTCATCGACTGGCTCACGGACGAGATCGTGGACACCCTCGGGCGGATGACGACCGAGCTGGAGATCGACATCCACGACCTCGATCCCTCCCTGGCCCTGCTGGAGATCGGCCTGGACTCCCTGAGCATCACCGAACTCCAGCGCCGCATCCAGGAGAAGCTCGACTTCCGCTTCAAGGCGATGGAGGCCCTGGAGTACCAGAGCATCGAGGAACTGGCGGAGTACCTCCTCCACCAGGTGATCCTGGCGGACCCGGCCGACTCCTGAGCCGGCCCCACCCCGTACCCGGCGGATCCCACCCAGAGGGGAAGTGCCAGCGAACGTGTTAAGTACCGACTTCGTCAACAACTACCTCGACCACCACCTCGGCGAACGCCAGGTCAACAAGATCCAGCACGGCTTCCCGTCGCCGCGGTTCTGGAACGAACTGTCCGTGCCCCTCGACGAGATCGGCGAGGACCGCCGCCGCCTGCGCGAGACGCACGGCAAGTCCCCGGTGTTCCTCTACGTCGGCGTCCCGTACTGCATCCAGACCGACCCGGGCAAGTGCGGGTACTGCCTGTTCCCCGTCGAGGAGTTCCAGGGCAACGCCGCCCTGGAGAACTACTACGGCTACGTGGAACGCGAAGCCGAGATGTACCGGGAGCAGATGGAGGGGAGCGTCCTCGTCGGGGCCTACTTCGGCGGGGGCACCTCCAACCTCTACAGGGCCCCCGTCTACCACCGTCTGATGGACATGACGCGGAGCCTCTTCCCGGAGATCGCCGAGCAGGCCGACCTCACCCTGGAGGGCATTCCCCAGCTCTTCTCCCGGGAGAAGATGGAGGCGATCCGCGACTCCGGGTTCAACCGGATCAGCATGGGCGTCCAGCAGGTCAACGAACGGCTCAACAGCTTCAGCGGGCGCAAGCAGACCACCAAGCACGTCATCCAGAGCCTGGAGTGGGCCCGGGAACTCGGTCTGGCCGCCAACGTCGACCTCATCTTCGGCTGGCCCCAGCAGACCGTCGACACCATGCTGGAGGACCTGGAGACCCTGGTCTCCTGGGACGTGTACGACATCACCCACTACGAGCTGAACGTCGGCGGCCCGACCGACTTCGCGCTCAACCGCTTCCACGAACTGCCCAGCACCCTGGCCAACCTGGAGATGTACCGGGCGGGCCGCGACTTCCTGCTCGACCGCGGCTACGAGCAGCTGTCCACGTACAACTTCCGGCGCCCCGGCGACCCCGTGACCCGGGACTTCCGCGAGGGCTACGCCACCCGCTTCGACCACCTCGACACCCTCGGGCTCGGCTACGCGGCCATCACCTTCTTCGGCAACCCCTCGCTGCCGTCGGGCCGTTCCTGGTCGTTCATCAACCACCGCAGCCTGCCGCAGTACAAGGCGGCCGTCGACAACGGCCGGTTCCCGGTCGAGCGGGGTTTCCGGCACACCCCCGACGACTTCCTGCTCACGGTGCTCTTCCGCAGCCTCATCAGCACGGAGATCGACCGGATCAATTACCGTGCCGCCTTCGGCCTCGACGTGTACGAGAAGTTCGCCACCATCTGGGACGCGCTGGCCGAGCGCGGCTACGCGAAGATCACCCCGGAGCGGATCACGCTGGTCGGCGACGGCCCGTTCTACACCCCGATGATCTCCACCCTGGTCGCCGAGGAACGCTACCGCGAGCTCCGCGAGGAGGCCGCGCGGCGCAAGAAGGAGAACCGGCCGGCCGCCCCGGCGTCCGGGAGCGGCCGATGACGGACGGCCTTCCCCTGGCGGGCCGGGGCGTCGTCGTCACCGGCGGCTCGCGGGGCATCGGAGAGGCCGTGGTGCGGCTGGCGCTGGCGCAGGGCGCCGACGTCGTGTTCGGCTACCACCACGGCGAGGAACGGGCCCGCGTCCTCGCCAAGGAGCTGAACGCCGCCCACCCCGGCCGGCGCTGCGTCCCGCTGTACGCCGACGTGGCCGACGCGGAGGAGGCCGGGCGCTTCGCCACCGAGGCCCTGGCGAACCTGGACCGGCTGGACGTCCTGGTCAACAACGCCGGTGTCACCCGCGACACCCTGTTCGCGCGGATGACCGCGCAGCAGTGGCAGGAGGTCATCGGCACCAACCTCGGCAGCATGTACACCGTCACCAGGCCCCTGGTGATGCCGATGGCGAAGCAGGGCCGCGGCGCCATCATCAACATCACCTCCTACTCCGGGCTGCACGGGATCCCCGGGCAGACGGCCTACTCCGCCTCCAAGGCGGGCATCGCCGGCTTCACCAAGGCGCTGGCCAAGGAGATCGGCGGCAGGGGCGTCACCGTCAACGCCGTCGCCCCCGGGCTCATCGAGACCGATATGACCGACGCCGTGCCGGAGGACAAGGCCGAGTACCTCAGATCCCTGATCCCCAGCCACTCCTTCGGCTCCCCGGAGGACGTGGCGCACCTGGTCTGCTACCTCGCCTCCGACCGGGCCCGCTACATCACAGGACAGGTGATCGAGATCGCCGGAGGTCTGGTGCTGTGAACCGGTGGGGAGCTCCCGCGCTCCGGGCGCGGGAGCTCTCAACCAGCCGATCCGGAGCCGTCGTTCACGCGGATCAGGCCCTCCTGGGCGAGGGTCGCCACCAGGGTGCCGTCCCGGGTGAAGACCCGGCCGAGGACCAGCCCGCGTCCCCCGGCGGCGGCCGGGGTCTCGTGCGCGCACAGCAGCCACTCGTCCGCGCGGAAGGGGCGGTGGATCCACACCGTGTGGTCGAGGCTGCTGCCGGTGGCCCGGAGCCAGGAGATCCCGTTCCGTACCAGGACGGTCTCCAGCATGGTGACGTCGGTGAGGTACGTCAGAAGGCAGGCGTGGAGCAGGTGCGCGCGGTCCGCCGTCGCCCCGGCGGGCAGCGCGTCCTTGGCGCGCACCCAGATCCGCGTCCGGGGGGAGGCCAGCGACGGGTCCTTCTCCGCGTCGAAGCTCAACGGCCCGACGAAGCGCAGCTCGTAGGGCTTCCCGAGGGACTGGAAGGGCTCGCCGAACGACGTGGTCAGCCGCTCCTCATAGGTCGGCAGCTCCTCCGGCATCGGGACCTGAGGCATCGCGTCCTGGTGGTCGAGCCCCGGCGCGCCGCGGTGGAAGGAGGCCGTGAGGGCGAACACCTCCCGGCCACGCTGGGTCGCGTACACCCGGCGGGTGGCGAAGGCGGCACTGCCGCGCACCCGCTCGACCCGGTGGTCGAAGGGGGTGTTCGGCACGGCGGGCCGTACGAAGGAGCAGTGCACGGAGTGCGCGCGCAGCCCGTCGGGGACCGTACGGCCGGCGGCGGCCAGCGCCTGGGCGGCCACATGCCCTCCGTAGACCGGGGAGGACGGCTCCGGAGGAGGCGGCCCGAGGAAGTGCTCTCCGTCCTCCGCGCCGGGGACGGCGTCGAGATCCAGCAGGCCGGGCAGGCCCGGCAGTGCGCGTTCCTGGTCCATCGGCCCCACTCCGCCCCGGCGTCGACACGTGGGAGCCAGTATCGTCACCACGGCCCCACGCTTCAATCGAACTGGACGGAAGCACACCTGAGTTGCACCGGGGAGGCCCCTCATGTCCGACCGCTTCGGCGCGCTGCTGTACCGGCGGCGCACCGCTGTGCTGTGGGTGAGCTCCATCGTCCTCGTCCTGGGCGGGATCGGCTCCCTGGGCGTCGGGAACCGGCTGATCCACGGGGGGTTCACCGACCCGCACGCGCAGTCCACCCACGCCGAACGCCTGGTGGCCGAGCACTTCCCCGCCGCCGGCGACGATCTGGTACTGCTGCTGCGCGGCAGCGGCCCGGCCGACTCCCCGGCGACGACCGCCGCCGGGACGGCGCTGACCCGACGGGCCGCGGACGCGCGGGGCGTACGGGCCGCGACCTCGTACTGGACGGCGGGGCGGCCGCCCGCGCTGCGCTCCCGCGACGGCTCCACCGGCCTCGTCTCGCTCTCCCTGCGCGGCGACGAGGACGAGCGGGCGAAGACCGCCCGGCGGCTGGTGCCGGACCTCCAGCGGCACGCGGACGGGCTGACCGTGCTGGCGGCAGGCCCCGCCCAGGTCCAGGCGGAGGTCGGCGAACGCACCGCGCACGACCTGCTGCTCGCCGAGGCGATCGCCATGCCGGTCACCCTCGTCCTGCTCCTGCTGATCTTCGGCAGCGCGGTGGCCGCCGCCCTGCCGCTGGTGATCGCACTGCTGTCGGTCGTGGTGGGCCGGGCCGTGCTCAACGCCCTGGCGGGCGTCGTGCCCATCTCGGCGTACTCGATGAACTCCACCACCGCGCTCGGCCTCGGACTCGCCATCGACTACAGCCTGTTCATCCTCGCCCGCTTCCGCGAGGAGCTGCGCACCGGCGCCACGGTACGGGAGGCACTGGGCCCGACGGTGCGCAGGGCCGGGCGGACGGTCGCGTTCTCCGCGCTCACGGTGGCCCTGTCCCTCGTCGCCCTGCTGGTCTTCCCCCAGTTCTTCCTGCGGTCCTTCGCCTACGGCGGCATCGCCGTGGTCCTCTCCGCGGCGGCCGGTGCGGTCTTCGTCCTGCCCGCGCTGCTCGCCGTCCTGGGCCGCCGGGTCGACCGCTACGACGTCTTCGCCCGGCTGCGGCGCCCCGCGCGGCCCGCGGCCTCCCCGGAGAGCGGACGCTGGTACCGGTTCGCCACGGCGGTGATGCGCCGCCCGGCCCTCTACGGCGGCGGCGTGATCGTCCTGCTGCTGCTCCTCGCCTCCCCGTTCACCCGCGTCTCCTCCGGCCTCTTCGACGACCGCACGCTGCCCGCCGACTCCCCGGCGCACCGCGCGACGCAGCTGCTGCGCGACCGGTTCGACGCCAGTGCCCTGGGCACCGTCCCGGTGGTGGTCCGGGGCGCGGGGCGAGATCTGGACTCCTACGCCCGTACGCTCTCCTCGGTGCGCGACGTCCGCCAGGTGACCGCCGCCACCGGCTCCTACGCCGTCGGCAGCCGGGTCCAGGAGCCCGGCCCGGCCGCCGCCGCTCTGACCGACGGCGACACCGCGCTGCTCTCCGTGGTCTCCGGGGTGGAGCAGGACTCGTCCGCAGGCACCGACCTCGTCCGCCGGCTGCGCAAGGCGGACCCGCCGGACGGGGCCACGGTATGGGTGGGCGGCCGCGCCGCCGAGGTCGAGGACAGCACGTCGGCCATCGCCCGCGCCACGCCGGCGGCCATCGGCATCGTCGTCGGCTCCTCCCTGGTACTGCTCTTCCTGTTCACCGGAAGCGTGCTGATGCCGGTCAAAGCCCTCGCGCTCAACACCCTCAGCCTCAGCGCCACCTTCGGGGCGATGGTGTTCGTCTTCCAGGAAGGACACCTGTCGTTCCTGGTGGGCAGCCCCCTGCACAGCGGCACCCTCGACGCCACCATCCCGATCCTGACCTTCTGCGTGGCCTTCGGGCTCTCCATGGACTACGAGGTGTTCCTCCTCTCCCGGATCCGCGAGCGCTACCTGCGCACCGGTGACAACGTGGAGTCGGTCGCCTTCGGCCTCCAGCACACCGGGCGGATCATCACGGCCGCGGCGGTCCTCGTCGCCGTGGTGCTGTTCGTCTTCGCGATCTCCGGCGTGACGCTGCTCAAACTGCTCGGCGTCGGCCTGGCCCTGGCCGTGGTGCTGGACGCGACCCTGGTCCGTGCCGTCCTGGTGCCCTCCTTCATGCGGCTCGCCGGCCGCGCCAACTGGTGGGCCCCCGGGCCGCTGCGCCGCCTCCACGACCGCGTCGGGCTGCGCGAGGGCGCCGCGGAGGACGACCCGGCGCCGGACGGGCACGCGTCGGCACGGCCGCGCGACGCGGCCTCCGACAGGCCGCTCCCACCGCGTTGACCGGCTGTATACGGCATGGACGTGCCCATCCTGTTTTCGCGGCCGAGCCGGTCGGCCTCTCGGCACCGATGCGCCGCCGTCGTCCTCCCGTCAGCGTTCCCCCTCCTCGTGGTCCTTCCGCAGCACCCGCGCCAGATCCCGGCCCGCCGCCGCGGCGCCGGCCGGGTCGAGGGGGGCCTCGGCGCGGCGGAAGGTGCGGTGCCGGCCGTCCGGGGAGGTGAGGACGGCGCAGAGGTCGAGGACCGGGCGGTGGAACGGGCCGGTGGGGTGGGCGTGGGCGCCGATGGGGGCGCTGCACCCGGCCTCCAGTTCGGCCAGGACCGCCCGTTCGGCCTCCACCGCCGCCCGGGTGGCCGGGTGGTCGAGCTCGGCGAGGAGCAGGACGAGCGCGGTGTCGTCGGCGCGGCACTCCACCGCGAGGGCGCCCTGCGCGGGGGCCGGCACCAGGCGGTCGGGGGCGAACAGCTCGGCCGCCTCGGAGAGCCGGCCGAGGCGGGACAGGCCCGCGGCGGCGAGCACCACCGCGTCCAGCGCGCCGTCACGGACCCGGCCCAGCCGGGTGTCCACATTGCCGCGCAGGGGCACCGTCACGATCCCCGGGTGCAGGCCCGCGAGCTGACCCGCCCGGCGTGGTGATCCCGTCCCGACGCGGGCCCCGGCGGGCAGCCGGTCCAGCGGGCGTCCGTCGGCGGTGACCAGGGCGTCGCGCGGGTCCTCGCGGGCCGGGACGGCGGCGACCACGATGCCGTCGGGCACGGCGGTGGGCAGGTCCTTGTAGGAGTGGACGGCGAAGTCGATCTCCCCGGTGAGCAGGGCGGCCCGTACCGCCTGGACGAAGACGCCGGTGCTGCCCATGGACGCGATGGCGGCGCCGTTGGTGTCGCCCTCGGTGGTGATGCCCACCGTCTCCACCCGGGCGCCGGTGACGCGGGCGAGGTCGCGGGCGAAGGCGGACGACTGGGCCAGGGCGAGGGCGCTGCGCCGGGTGCCCATGCGCAGGGCCGTGCGGGCGACGGTGTCGCCGGCCGACGCCGCCGACCGGCGGTACGTGGTCGGGGTCCGGGGCGTCATGGGGTCTCCGTTCCGGTCGAGTGCTCCGGTGGCACGGGCTCCGCACCGCCGAACAGGTCGTGCAGGACGGCCACGTAGGCGTGTCCGTCCGGCTGCGCGGCCATCTCCCGGACCCGGACCGTGGGCCGGTGGACGATCTTCTCGGCGATGCGGCGGGCCGTCCGCTCCACCTCGCCGCGCACGTGGTCGCCCAGGGCCGGGGTCCGGCCGAGCAGCCGGCCGACCTCGGCCTCCGCGATGGACAGGACGTTGTTGCGCATGGCGACGATGAGCGGGGCCACCGTGGCCAGGTGCCGCCCGGCCAGGAACGCGGCCGTCTCCTCGGCGACGATGCGCTGCGCCTCCTCCACCGGGACCCCCGCCGAGGCCTCCTTGAGGCGGGCTTCGAGACCGGCCAGGTCGACCAGCCGGACGCCGGGCAACCGGGCCACGGCCGGGTCCACGTTGCGCGGCAGGGACAGGTCCACGAAGACGGTCGTGCGTTCCGTCCCGGCGGCGCGGGCGGCGGCGACCGGGCCGGTGGTGATCACGGGTTCCCCCGCGCCCGTCGCCGCGACGACGAGGTCGGCGCGGGCGAGCAGCCCGGGCAAGTCTTCCAGCCCGGCGGCCCGTGCCCCGTGCCGCTCGGCGAGCCGACGGGCCGCGTCCCGGCCGCGGTTGACGACGACGACGTCCCCGGCGCCGGCACGGCGCAGCGCGGACACCGCGAGGGAGCCGAGCGCCCCCGCGCCGACGACCACGGCCGACCGGCCGGGGAGCGGGCCGAGCAGGTCCGTCGCCGCGTCGAGCGCGACGCCGACCAGGTCGGCGGCGGCCCGGCCGACGCCGGTGGTGCTCTCCACCCGTTTCCCGGTGCGCAGGGCGTGCTGGAAGAGGCCGTGCAGGACCGGTCCCGTGGTGCCGCGGTCGGCCGCGAGGCCGTAGGCGGCGCGTACCTGTCCGCGGATCTGGAACTCGCCGAGCGCCATGGAGTCCAGGCCGCACACGACCCGGAAGAGGTGTCCGACGGCGTCGGGGCCCCGGTGGGTGTAGAGCAGGGTGCGGACGTCGTCGGCGGGGACGCCGGCGATGTCGCCCAGCGCGCGGACGACCTCGTCGACGGCGCGGTCGGGCTGGTCGGACTCCAGATAGGCCTCGACCCGGTTGCAGGTGGCCAGTACGACGGCCTCGGCCAGGGCGGGGGAGCGGGCCAGCCGCTCCAGCAGGGCCGCCGCCTCGGGAGCCGTCAAGGCGAAACGTTCCAGCACCGGGTGGGCGGCGGTGTGATGGCTCAGCCCGGTGACGACGGCGGTCATCGGGCGGCTCCGACCGTACGGGCGGCCAGCCAGTCCCGCGGCCGCAGGAACTCGGTGAGCCGCTCCTCCTCGCTGCCCGGTTCCGGCGTGACCTCGAAGCTCCAGGACGCCAGCGGCGGGAGCGACATCAGGATGGCCTCGGTGTTGCCCCGGCTCTGCAGCCCGAACTGGGTGCCGCGGTCGTGGATGAGGTTGAACTCCACGTACCGTCCGCGGCGCAGCAGTTGCCAGCGCCGCTCGCGCTCGCCGTACGGGGTGCGCATGCGCCGCCGGACGACCGGCAGGTAGCCGGGGACCAGGGCGTCCAGCCCCCGGGCGACGAGCCGGAAGGCGCGGTCCCAGCCGTCGGGGCCCTCGGGGTGCAGGCGGTCGAAGAAGATGCCGCCCACGCCGCGGGTCTCCTGCCGGTGGGGCAGGGAGAAGTACTCGTCGCAGTTCTGCTTCGCCCGGGGGTAGAACTCCGGGTCGTAGCTGTCGCAGCAGTCCTTGAGGGTCCGGTGCAGATGGCGGGCGTCCTCCTCGAACCCGTACGAGGGCGTCATGTCGGCGCCGCCGCCGAACCACCAGACGTCGTGCCCCTCGCCGACCTCGAAGTAGCGGAAGTTGGCGTGGAAGGACGGGACCCAGGGGTTGCGCGGGTGGAGCACGGTGGACAGGCCGGTGGCGAAGAACCCGGCGTCGGGGTCGATGTCCTGCCGGTCGGTGATCGCGGCGGGCACCCGGTCGCCGTACACGGCGGAGACGTTGACCCCGGCGCGTTCGAACACTGTGCCGCCCTCGAGTATGCGGGCCCAGCCGCCCCCGCCGCCGGGCCGTTCCCAGTCGTGGGAGGTGAAGCGGGACCGGCCGCCGCACTCGCCGTCGCACTCCTCGAAGGCCCGGATGAGGGCGGCCTGGGTGTCGAGCATCAGGGGCAGCACCTGGTCGCGGTGGGTCGTCATACGGGCACCTTCTTCTCGGCTTCGCTGTGCCGGTCGAATGCGTGCACGGCCTCGACGAGGCGCTGGACGTGGCCGACGGGCGTGTCCGGGCGTATGCCGTGGCCGAGGTTGAAGATGTGCGGTCCGCCCAGCCCCTCCCGCAGCACGGCGCGGGCCCGGTCGGCCACGGCCTCGGGGCGGCTGACGAGGACGGCCGGGTCGAGGTTGCCCTGGAGCGTCCGGCCGGGCAGCGCCCGGCGGGCCACGGACAGCGGGGTCCGCCAGTCGACGCCGACGACCTCGGCCGGAAGCTCGGCGATCCGGTCGAACAAGTGGTGGGCGCCCACCGCGAAGTAGACGCGCGGCACCGCGAGGTCGGCGAGGGCGGCCAGCACGCGTCGGGCGTGGGGCAGGCCGAACTCGGCGTAGACGGCGGGGTCGTGGGCGCCGGCCCAGGTGTCGAAGAGCTGAACGGCCTGTACACCGGCGGCGATCTGCATCCGCAGGTAGTCGATGGTGACCTCGGTGAGCCGGTCGAGCAGCAGGCGGGCGGCCTCGGGTTCGGCGTGCAGCCATACGCGGAAGCCGGCGTGGCCGTCGGCCGCGGCACCCGAGTCGACCAGGTAGGTGGCCAGGGTCAGCGGTGCCCCCGCGAAGCCGATGAGCGGCACCGCGCACTGCTCGCGCACGGCGCGTACGGCGGCGGCGACGAACGGCGCCGTGCCCTCGGGCCCCGGCACCCGCAGGCTCCGGACGTCGGCGAGGGTCCGCACCGGCCGGGTGATGACCGGACCCGGGGCGAACTCGATCTCCACGCCCATGTCGGCGAGCGGCGTCATGATGTCGCTGAAGAGGATGGCCGCGTCCAGCGGAAACCGCTGTACGGGCAGCAGGGTGATCTGCGCCGCGACCTCGGGATTACGGCACATTTCCCAGAAGCCGTACCGCTCTTTGACCGCGTTGTATTCGGACAGGTATCGGCCGGCCTGACGCATGATCCAAATGGGCGCCCGCTGGGTGTCCTTACCCGAAGCGGCGTCGAGGAAAATACTCATCCCGGATGCTCAGCCCCCGTTATTCAGGTTCCCCGAATTAGACCGTAGACAGTCTGTAAGGGGCCTTGTTTATGTGTCAAGGGCGCGTCTAGGATCGCTCGGGATTGGGGGTGGACCTGTATATGGAACATGAGAATCCGAGTCCCACCGGGGTCGTCCTGATGAACCTGGGTGGTCCCCGCACGCTGCCCGAAGTCGGTCCGTTTCTGCGCGCCCTGTTCAACGACAGGGAGATCATTCAGCTGCCCGCGCAGTCCGCTCTCGGACCGCTGATCGCCCGGCTGCGCACTCCGCGGCTGCAGAAGACCTACGCCGCGATCGGCGGCGGCTCCCCGCTGTACGACTGGACGGTCCGGCAGGGCGAGGGGCTGGTCAAACGGCTCGACGTACTCAGCCCCGAGACCGCTCCGCACCGTCCCTACCTGGCCTTTCGCTATACCGAGCCCTCCAGTGGGCAGGCGCTGCGGCAGATGGCGGCGGACGGGGTGCGGCGGGCCGTGGCGTTCCCGCAGTACCCGCAGTACTCCTGCTCGACCACCGGCTCCAGCCTGCACGACCTGTGGGCCACCGCCCGGCGCCTGCGGCTCGACGGCGCCTTCCGGTGGAGCGTCGTCGACCGCTGGTCGACGCATCCGGCATATGTGCAGGCCATGGCGGCCAAGGTGCGCGAGGGGCTCGCGGATTTCCCGGAATCCGAGCGCGACAACGTGGTGGTGCTGTTCAGTGCGCACTCGCTTCCGCAACGGGTGATCAATAAAGGGGATCCCTATCTTCAGGAAGTGGCGGGAACGGTCCGTGACGTCATGCGGGAGCTGGGGGACAACCACGAGTACGCCCTGTGTTTTCAGGCGGACGTGGGGCCCGTGGCATGGCAGGGGCCGAACACGGAATCCGTGATTCGGGCACTCGGAAAACAAGGTCGGCGGAATATCCTGATAGTGGGAATCATTTTCACCACTGACCATCTGGATACGCTGTCGGAGATTGACATCGAGTTTGCCGAGGCCGCCGAGGAGGCCGGTGTCACCACGTTCCGGCGGGCGCCCGCGCCCAATGACGACCCGCTCTTCCTGGACGCCATGGCCCAGGTGGTCGCCGATCACCTGAGCGCCGGGACGGCGTGCGGACCGCATTTCGCGCTCCGCTGCGCCGGGTGCGTCGACCCGGCGTGCCGGGAGATTCTCAACCCGGCCCACGCCTATCCGCAGCGCCCGCCGGACGCCCCGCGATGAGCGGCGGACGCCCGCACGTCGCCGTCGTCGGCGGCGGCATCTCCGGGCTGACGGTCGCCTTCGAACTGCTCGCCGGGCGGCCGGACATGGATGTGACGGTGTTCGAGGCGGAGCCGGCCGCCGGTGGCAAGATCGCCTGCCACCGTGCGGACGGTTACACCGTCGACCTGGGCCCCAACGGGTTCCTGGACAACGGCACCGACACCCGCACCCTGGCCGACGCCCTGGGCCTCGGCCCCCGGCTGCGGCCGGCCGCGGAGGCCGCCCGGGAGCGGTTCGTGCTGCGCGGCGGGCGGCTGCTGCCCCTGCCGCTCGGCGCCGCCGCGTTCGTCACCACCCCGCTGCTCGGACCGGCCGCCAAGGCCCGCGTCCTGGCCGAGCCGCTGATCGGCCCGGCGACCGGTGAGGAGACGGTGTACGGCTTCCTCGCCCGGCGGTTCGGACACCGGGCCGCCGGGGTCATGGCGGCGCCGCTGGTGCACGGCGTCACCGCCGGCGACCCGCGGGCGACCAGCCTGGACGCGGCCTTCCCGCGGTTCAGGACGCTCGAACGCGACCGGCGCAGCCTGCTGCTCGCGGCCCTGCGGGGCCGCCTGCGCCGGGCCGCCGGGCGCGCCGGGCCACCGCCCCGGCTGACCGGTTTCGCCGACGGCGGGATGCGGGTGCTGGTGGACGCCCTGGTGGACCGGCTGGGAGAGCGGTTACGGACGGGCCGGGGCGTGACCGGGCTGCGGCGCGACCCCGGACCGGACGGCGGATGGCTCGTGTCCACGGCGACGGACGGGCCGGTCCGGGCCGACCACGTCGTGGTCGCGATACCCGCCCCGGCCGCCGCGCGGCTGCTGGCGCCGCTCCTGCCGAGCGCCGCCGGGACGCTGGCCGCGGTGCGGTACGCGCCGGTGCGGGTGGTGTCCGTCGGCTACCGGCGCCGCGACCTGGCGGCCGTGCCCCGCGGCTTCGGGTATCTGACCCTGCCGTCGGAGCCCACGCGGATCGCCGGTGTGGTGCACAGCTCGGCGGTCTTCCCCGACAGCGCGCCACCGGACGGCGTCCTGCTGCGGGCCTTCGCGGGCGGCGCCGAGGACCCCGGGTTCACCGAGCTGAGCAGCGACGAGGCCGTCGCCGCGGTGCACCGCGACGCCACCGTCCTGTTCGGCCCGGCGAACGGACCGGCGTTCCGGCACGACCACGTCTGGAAGGAGGCCATCCCGCAGTACACGACCGGCCACGGCGAGCGGGTGCGCGGCGTGCTGGCCGCGGCCGCCGCCCTGCCCGGACTGCACCTGTCCGGCAGCGCCTACCACGGCGTCGCGGTCAACGACTGCGTCCGCGACGCCCGTCGCGCCGCGGCCGAGGTGCGCGCCGCCCTCCGTACGGCAGCCGGCCCGCCCGTATCCGCAGTACGCCGAGAGAGCCGAGAGAAAGGCAGGGACGCATCATGACCGACACGACCCAGGCCCCCGCGGTGCCGGGGGCCCCGGCCGCGGGGAACGGCGCCGACAAGCGGGAGCAGACCCGGCGGATGCTCCGCGACCGGCTGCGGCGCTACCTGGAACTGGAGGCCGAGCGCGGTCCGGAGGAGGCGACGGAGGTCCTGCTGGAGGGCTACCCGGAGCGCCAGGCGGCCCGGATGGGGCCGCTGATCACGGGGTGTTCGCTCGCCGAGGGGTTCGGCAAGGCCCTGCCCCGCTTCGCGGCCATGGGCTTCCTGGAGGAGGCGATCGACGTCTCGACGGCCGACGAGGACGTGGTCATGGAGGTGTGCCGCACCTGTATGTGCCTGACGGCCGCCGAGGAACTGGGCCTGAGCGAGCCGCGCCCGATCCTGTGCGAGCTCGACTTCGAGGCGACCCGGCGGGCCTTCCCGCACCTGTCCGCCGAGAGCCTGCGCCGGCAGACCGACGGACACCACGCGTGCGTCTTCCGCTACGCCCGCCCCCGGACGGACGGGAACGCCGGCCCCGCTCAGGCGGACGGCTCCGGAGGCGCCTGACACAGCCCCGACTCGACCAGCAGCAGCAGGTCGGCGGCGAGGGTCTCCACCGGCACGTCGCCCCTGAGCACCTGGCCCCGCGCGGCGGACAACAGGTGCATGAGGAGTTCGGCGTGCCGGCCGGGGCTGATCCGCTCGTCGAAGACGCCCTCGCTCCGGCCGCTCTCCAGTACCTCCGACAGCAGGGCGCGCAGCCGGTCGGTGTGCGCGGCCATCCGCTCCCGGATGGCGGGGCTGATGCCGAGCGCCTGCAACTGCAGGGCCCCGGACCGCCGTTCGGGCCGGGCGAAATACTCCAGGTGTGCCACCAGGAACATGTCCAGCCGGGCCCGGGGGCCGGTCACTCCGTCCAGGCGCTCGCGCAACTGGCCGTAGAACCGGTCGACCTCGTCGCTCACCACCGACAGGAGGACGTGCTCGACGTCCTTGAAGTAGTTGTAGGCCGTGGCCCTGGACACACCGGCCCGTTCCGCGATCTTCGACATGGTCGTACCGGCCAGCCCCTTCTCGGCCGCGATCTCCACCGCGGCCTCTCCGATGGCGGCGCGCAGCCGTTCCTTGTGCAGGGCCACCATCCGGTTCCATTCGGAACCGGATCGGTCGGAAGCCGCTCCGCGTCGGTCGGTGTCCATCACAACTCCTTGGACAAGGTGTCTAAGCCTTGGCGCGTGGTCTAGTATCTGGCGGGACTGTTGAGGTTCCAGAGTAGATCCCGAATGCGGTGATGCAGTGCGTAGCGAAGCGAAGCCCGGGGAAACGCCGAACCGGAACACCGCACGCCCCGCGCCACCCTCCGGGACCCGGCCGCGCCTGCTGCTCTGGCTCGTGGTGGCCGGCTGGCTCGTGCTCGCGGGGCTGCTGAGCCCGTTCCAGAGCAAGTTGCCGAACGTCACGAGCAACAACGCCGCCGCCTTCCTGCCCGACTCGGCGCCCTCCGCCGAGGTGTCCCGCCTCCTCGCGGACCGCTTCCCCGACGGCGACACCCGGCCGGCCCTGGTGGTCCACCGGCGCCCCGGCGGGCTGACCGCCGACGACCGCCGGGCGGTGCTCGACGACGCCGCGCGGCTGCGCGCCGTCCCCGGCACCCGGACACCCACCGCCCCCTTCACCCCCGACGGCCGCCCGGTGCGCGGGCTGGTCTCGGCGGACAACTCGGTGGCCGTGACGGTCGTCCCGGTCACCGCGACCGGCGGGAAGAAGGTCCGCGACACCGTCGACGCGCTGCGCGACGCCGTCCACCCGCCCTCGGGCGTGACGACGAACATCACCGGCCCGGCCGGGATCAGCGCGGACGCCGTCGCCATCTTCAGCGACGTGGACTTCCGGCTGCTGGCGGCGACCGCCGTCCTCGTCCTGGTGCTGCTCCTGATCGTCTACCGCTCCCCGCTGCTGGCGGTCGTCCCGCTCGTCGTGGTGGGCTTCGCCTACGTCCTGGCCGCGGGGATCGTCTACGCGCTGGCCGCGCACGCCGGGCTGCTGATCAACAGTCAGGCCACGTCGCTGATGCTGATCCTGATGTTCGGCGCGGGCACCGACTACTGCCTGCTGATGACCGCCCGCTACCAGGAGGAACTCGCGGCGGACCCGGACCCCTGGCCCGCCCTGCGCCGCGCCGTGCGCCGGGTGTGGCCCACCGTCTTCTTCAGCGGGCTCACGGTCATGGCCTCGCTGTCCGCGCTCTTCGCCACCCGGCTCGGCTCCACCCGGGTGCTGGGCCCCGCCGGCATCATCGGCACCGCCTCCGTCCTCCTCTCCACCTTCACCCTGATGCCCGCGCTGCTGGCGCTCGTCGGACACCGGCCCCTGCTGCGCCGCGCCCGGGCCGCGGAGGCCCGGCAGACGGCCGGGCCGGTGCGCCGCGCCTGGGAGCGCACGGTCGGCGCGGTGTTCCGGCGCCCGTGGTGGGCGGTGGCCGCGACGCTGCTGTTCTTCGCCGCGGGCGCGACCGGGGTGAGCCGGTCCGTGGACGACATGAGCCTGCTGCACGCCTTCCGCGAGCCCACGTCGTCCGCCTCGGGATACCGGGACCTGGCCGACGCCTTCCCCGCCGGCACCGCGGCCCCCCTGACGGTCGTCGTGGAACGCGCCGACGGCCCCCTGCGCACCACCGACCTCACCACCACCGCGGACCGGGCCCGCACGGTGCCGGACATCGCCTCGGCCACGCCACAGCCCGTCCGGTCCGCCGACGGACGGGCCGGCCGGCTCCAGGTGATCCTCGACACCGATCCGTACGACGCGAAGGGGCTGGACCGCGTCGCCGACGTCCGGCACGCCCTGTCCTCCGGACTGCCGTCCGGCGTACGGGCGGTGGTGGGCGGTGACCCGGCGGTCCAGCTGGACACCAAGCACGCGGCCGACCACGACCTGCGCGTCCTGGTACCGCTGGTCCTGGTGATCATCCTGGTGATCCTGGTGGTGCTGCTGCGGGCGTTGGTGGCGCCGCTGTATCTGATCGCGACGGTGGTCGTGTCGTTCTTCGGTGCCTTCGGGATCTCCCTGTTCGTCTTCCGCGATCTGCTGGACCAGCACGGGGTCAACCCCGTGGAGCCCACGTTCGCGTTCCTCTTCCTGGTGGCCCTGGGCGTCGACTACAACATCTTCCTCATGGCGCGGGTCCGTGAGGACGCCCGCACCCGCGACACCCGGACCGCCGTGCGCACCGCCCTGCTCAGCACCGGTTCGGTCATCACCAGCGCGGGCCTGGTGCTGGCGGGCACCTTCTCGATCCTGATGATCCTCCCGCTGGTGATGCTCTTCCAGCTCGGCTTCACCGTGGCGCTGGGCGTGCTCCTCGACACCGTCCTGGTGCGGGTGGTCCTGGTGCCGGCGCTCACGTATCTGCTCGGCGAGAAGGCATGGTGGCCCGCACGGCGGACGGGGTCGGCCGCCGTCGCGGCGGCGCGTCCCGACCCGGCTGCCCCACGAGGGAGTTGACCCCGGTCATGACCGAACCCGCAGGCACCGCACCCCCCGCGGACACCGCGGAACGGCGCCCCGCCGTTCCGCGCGCCGCCTGGACCCGGCTCATCGTGTGCACGGCGATCGCCGCCCTGCTGCAGGCCGACGGAACGATCGTCACCGTGGCGCTGCCGTCGGTCGGTTCGGCGTTCGACGTCTCCGCGCACACCGCGTCCTGGCTGCTGACCACCTACTTCGCGGTGTACGCGGTCGGGCTCGTGCCCGGCGGCCGGCTGGTGGACCGGTTCGGCCCCGGCGCGGTCGCGCTGGCCGGGCTGACGCTGTTCTGCGCGGGCACCCTGCTGGGCGCGGTGGCGGGCTCGTTCGGGCTGCTGATCGGCTCCCGGGTGCTCCAGGGGGCGGGGGCGGGACTCGCAAGCCCGGCGGCGCTGGCCGGGGCGGTGTCGGGCTTCCCCGCCGAGCGGCGGGGCACCGCGCTGGGTATCTGGGGCGCGGCCTCGGGCCTCTCCAACCTGGTCGGCCCGCTGCTGGGCGGGGTGCTCACCGAGGTGTGGGGCTGGCGCGCCAACTGGTGGGCCCTGCTGCCGCTGGGCCTGGTGACGGCCGCGTGCGTGCTGCGCTGGGTCCGGCCCGGGGCGACGACCGGCCCACGGCCCCCGGTACGGGAGCCCGGCGGACGTCCGCCGATGGCGGCGGTCCACGAGGCGTCCGCCGTCGCCGCCCTCACCTTCGCGGTGATGATCGGCACGTTCTTCCTCGTCGAGCAGTACCTCCAGCACGCCGCGGGCTACGGCGTGCTGCGGGCGGCGCTCGCCCCGATGGTGCTGGCGCTGTGCATCGGCGCGGCCGGGCCGGTGGCGGGACGGCTCACCGACCGGTTCGGCGAACGGGTGCCCGCGGCCGCCGGGTTCCTCGCCTGCGCGGTGGCCTTCGCCGCGTACGCCCTGCCCGGGACGGCACTGCACGGGCCGTGGCTGCTGCCGGGCGGACTGCTGCTCGGCACGGGCCTCGGGCTGCTGTTCCCCGCCACCTCCCGGGCGGCGCTCAACTCCGTACCGCAGGGGCTGCACGGCCGCGCGTCGGCCCAACTGTCCTTCGGCAGGCTGGCGGGCGCGGCCTGCGGGGCGGCGCTGGCCGGGCTGGCGTTCCGCGGCGGGGTGACGTCGGGACACCTCCGCGTCGCGCTCACCGGCGGGGCCGCGCTGGCGGCCCTCGGGGCCCTGCTGGTCCTGCTGTGGTTCCGCCGCACGCCGGCGACGGGTGCGGCGGAGGGCTGAGGGGCCCCGGCCGTCGGTCTCAACCACCCTTATTCGCAACCTTGTTCGGCCTGACTGGTGATCAGTACCGGGATCCGTGGGTACAGAGGGAGGCAACCGCAGGAAAGGACGAGCTGCCGTGCATCCACCCAAGCCGAACCCGCGCAAGCCAAGTCCACGCAGGCCGAGACGCCTTGTGCCCACCATGCTCACCGCGCTCACGCTCCTCGCGCTCGTGCCCGCGGTGGCGGCCTGCGACAAGGACGAGCCGTCCGGGCGCGGCGAGGCCACCGGCCGTGCCGACGAGGCCCACACCGATGTGCTGTTCATCGGCGCCCATCCGGACGACGAGTTCCAGTCGCTGGCCACGTTCGGGCGGTGGAAGGAGAAGGACGGACTCACCACCGGGGTCGTCACCATCACCCGGGGCGAGGGCGGCGGCAACGCCGCCGGGCCCGAGGAGGGCGCCGCCCTCGGCATGATCCGTGAGCGGGAGGAGCGCGAGGCCGTCGGCGTCCTCGGTATCCGCAACGTCTTCTACCTCGACAAGCCGGACTTCTGGTACACGTTGTCGGCGCCCCTGACGGCCAGGAGCTGGAACCGGGCGCCGCAGCGGCCGACGGACACCCTGGAACGGCTGGTCCGGCTGATCCGGGCGACCACCCCGAAGACGGTGGTCACCATGGACCCGCGCCCCTTCCACCAGCACGGCGCCCACCAGCAGGCCGGACGCCTCGCCACCGAGGCGTTCACCCTGGCCGGCGACCCCGACGCGTTCCCCGGACAGCTCACCGGCGAGAAGTACCGGCCCTGGAAGCCCTCCCGGCTCCTCACCCAGAACTGGGGCTTCGAAGGACCCCTGGGACAGCGGTGCGACGGGAAGCGGGCCGACGACGAGCACACCGGGCTGCCCGTCCTCGGCGTCTGGCCGGGCGGCCGTTCCTCCGGCGGGAAGACATGGGCCCAGCTCGAACGCGACGCGGCCCGCAAATACGTCACCCAGGGCTTCGGCTCCCTGCCGGAGAAGTCCGACACCCCGGCGGACAAGCTGCCCTGCGAATGGTTCACGGTCCTGGCCGAGGACGGAAAGCCCCTGCCCGGCACGGAACGCGCCCAGTCCGGCCTGCGCCCGCAGTACGCCGAATTCCGGGACTGGGCACGCCGGGTGAGGATGCCGTGGCTGGCCAACGACGCCCAGCCCGCATACCCCGACCGGCCCTCCACCACCGTCCCCGAGGTGGCGAAGGCACCCGTCGTGAACGGCAGAGCGGACCCCGGCGAATACCCCGGGCCGGCGCTGGAACTCACGCACTGGGAGGGCACGCGCTGCGCCTCCGGGAAGGACTGCGCGGCCGACGCCCGCCTCGCCCGGAAGGGCGACGACCTGTTCGTCCTCGTACACGTCACCGACGACAAGAAGGGCGCCGCGCTCGACGGCAGGACCGACTGCAAACGCCACTGGCGCACGGACTCCGTCGAGGTCGACCTCGATCCGCGGGGCCGCTCCGACGACACCTCCACCACCTTCAAGGCCGCCGTCCTCCCCTTCACCGCGAAGGACGGGGGAGCCTGCGCGGAGCGCGACGGCGACAACCGGCAGGGACCGGCGGCCTCGACCGCGCCGGGCATGACGGTCGCGTCCACGGTGACCGAGCCGTACGAGGGCTACACTGTCGAGATGAGGATCCCGCTCGCCGGGCTCCCCGCACCCGTCGACCCCGGCCGCCTCACCGCCAACGTCCTCCTCTACGACTCCGACACCCAGGACAGGACCGGCCAGAGCCGGCTCGCATGGTCCACCTTCGGCAGCGCCCAGGCCGATCCGTACGTCTGGGGCACCCTGGAACTCCCCGGCCACGTCCCGCCGTCCGGCCGCCCGACGCGTCCGGCCGACCTTCCGTTGGAGGCGGCGAAGAGCGAGGACTCCGCGGCCTCCCGTGCACAGTCCCGCCGCACGGGCGTTCCGCTCGCCGGCGGCCCCCGACGGCCGGAGTGAGCCCTTCCGGCCGGTCCCGCCTCCCCACTGACGAGGGCCGTTCCGGTACGCGGTCTCGACCGCGGCGGACGGCCGTGCCACGCTCACCGTGTGACGGTGAGCCTCCAGGCGAGCTATCAGTCGGTCGTCCTGCGGATCGTCGGGGACGGGCCGTCCGCGTGGACCCTGCGGGACGGTGAGACCTGGTGCATGGTGAGGCCGGCGGATCACCGTCCCCGGCGCCAGGGGTGGAAGCTGCATGTGTCGGCGACCGTCGGCTCCGCACACCAGGTCCTGGCGGGAGCGGCGAGGGTCCTGGTGGCGCACGGGTGCGCGTTCAAGTTCGCGGTGTCGCCGCGGGTCACCGCCGACCTCACCTCGGTCCGGGCCCCGCGGGAACACTCCGGCAAGTTCCTCACCGCGTACCCGTCCGACGACGGCCAACTGCGCGCGCTCGCCGAAGAGCTGCACCGGGCCACGCTCGGCCTGGCCGGTCCCGCGATCCTGTCGGACCGGCGGTACCGGCCGGACAGCCTGGTCCACTACCGCTTCGGCTGCTTCGCGCCGCCGCGCGAACTCGACGACGAGGGCTTCTACCGGGGCAGGCTCCTGGCACCGGACGGCAGCCTGGTCCCCGACGAACGCAACCCGTGGTTCTCGCCGCCCGCCTGGGCCCGGCCGCCCTTCGACCCGCCCGCGCGGCCCGCCGGCGGCCGGGACCGGGGCGACCCCGTCCTCCTCGCCGGCCGGTACCTCGTCCGGGAGGCGATCCGCCACTCCAACCGCGGTGGCGTCTACCGCGCGCGGGACCGGCACACCGGCGAGGACGTCCTGCTGAAGGAGGCTCGCGCCCATGTCGGCGCCCGGCCCGGCGGGACGGACGCCCGCGACTGGCTGCGCTACGAAGCCGGCATACTGGCCCGCCTGGCGCCGCACGGCGTCACCCCCGCCCCGCGCGGAGTCTTCGAGGCCGGCGGCCATGTGTTCCTGGCCGAGGAGCTGATCCCCGGAGAGAACCTGCACCGGTGGTCGACGGAGGAGGCATCGCTCGGCGGAGGGCGGCTGCCGGTCCCCGCGGCGTGGCGGCTGGCGCGCGAACTCACCCGCCTGGTCGGTGCCGTACACGCGGCCGGATTCGTCCTGCGCGACCTCAAGCCCACCAACGTCGTCATGCGCCCGGACGGCACCCCCGTCCTCGTCGACCTGGAATGCGCGGTACGGGCGGGAGGCACGGCCCATGTGGCGGGCACCCAGGGCTTCACCGCCCCCGAGTACTTTGCCCGCACGGGAACCGTGCCCGTCCCCGGCCCCGAGGCGGACTGCTTCGGCCTGGGCGCCACCCTGCTCCACGCCACCACCGGGATCAACCCGCTGCTCGCACCGGACACCGCGCCCGCACGGCCCGACGGCGGCCGCCTCGCCGTGATGGCGGAAGCCGCCGCCGGGGACTGCCCCGCCCTGCGCGCCCTCGCCCCGCTCGTCCTCGGCCTCACGGCCGACGTCCCCGACCGCTGGCCGCTGGAGAAGGCCGTCGCGTTTCTCCGGGCCGAGCCGCCCGCACCACCGGAGTCGTCCTGCCCGGCCCTCGAAGGGGCCGCGCTCGACGGGCTGTTGGACGACGGGTTCGCCCACATCACCGCGACCGCCGACCCCGACGCGGAACACCTCTGGCCCCGCCCCCGGTCCCTGCCGGAAGGCGACCCCTGCAACCTCCAGCAGGGCGCGGCGGGCGTCCTGGCCGTCCTCGACCGGGCCGTCCGCACGGGCGAGGCTCCCTCGCTCGCGCCGCTGCTGCGCACGGCGGCCCACTGGATCGACGCACGCCTGGCCCGGCCCGGCCGCGTCCTGCCCGGCCTCTACTTCGGCCGCTCGGGCACGGTCTGGGCACTCCATGACGCGGCGCTGACCCTGGACGACCCCGAACTCGCCGAGCGCGCCCGTTCCCACGCCCTCCGTATCCCCCTGGAGTGGGCCAACCCCGACGTCTGCCACGGCCTCGCCGGTGCCGGTCTCGCCCAGCTGCACCTGTGGCACGCCACGGGCGACCCGCGGTTCGCCGAACGGGCGTCGCGGTGCGCGGACGGCGTGCTCCGCCGTACCGCGGAGGCCGACGGCGGAGTGGACTGGCCGCTCGACGGGTCGCACCGGCGTGAACTCGCCGGCTCCGCCTCCTACGGCTTCGCGCACGGAGTCGCCGGCCACGTCGCCTTCCTGCTCTCCGCCGGCCGCGACCTCGACCGCCCGGAGCTCGTCGACATCGCGACCGGCGGCGGACACGCCCTGTGCGCGGTGGCCGAGCGCCGGGACGACATCGCGGTCTGGCCCAAGGGCCCGGGCCGTACGGAGCGACAGGGCCTCGACTTCTGGTGCAACGGGGCCTCCGGCATCGGCACCGCACTCGTCAGGCTGTGGCGGGCGACCGGCGAGCCGCTCTTCCGCGAGTACGCCGGGAGGGCGGCCCGCGCGGCCCACCGGGACCGCTGGCGCGTCGGCACCGGCGCGTGCCACGGCGTGGCGGGAAACGCCCAACTCCTCCTCGACGTCGCCGACATGACCGGCGACACGGCCTGCCGCACCCGGGCCGCCGAGGCCGCCTACTGCCTGTACGCGCGGGCCGCCCGCCGGGACGGGCGGCTGGTCGTCCCGGACGACACCCTGCGGGAGTTCTGCGTGAGCTACCAGGTCGGCCTGGCCGGCGCCCTGGACCTGCTGCTGCGCCTCAAACACGGGGGTGACCGCCCCTGGATGGTGGACCGGACGGAGTCGCGGAACGCGAGCCCCGGAGGAGGGGACGGCCGTGGAGGAGATGGTCCGGCCGCTGCGGGAACCGCCGGAGACGGATGACCACCGGCCGGAGCCCGCCATGCACTGCCAGGAGTGATCTGACGACGGACACAAGCCCCGCGGGAGGGAGGTGAGAAACATGGAGGACGCCGTTCTGGAACTCCAGGAACTGCCCGAGACGGACGAGCAGGCGCTGGATCCGGTCATGTGCTGTGACACCGACAACACAAGTGGTCAGTGCACGGACCCGCCGCGCTGTCCGCCGTAGGCCCCGGCCCGGTTCCGCGCGGCCGGCCGGACCGGCGCCGCCGCGCGGAACCCGTACCGCACCGCCGCGCCACGGACGGAGGCCTTACATGACCGACGGGAACTGGACCGCCGTCCTGTCCGCCCGCGACGCCGCCACCGCCCTCGCCTCCGTCACCTCCGCCGCGCGGCCCCACCGCGTGCCCCACAGCGTCCGCCCCGACCTCGCCGACGGCGGCGCGGGCCTGGCCCTGGCGTTCCACTGGCTGGACCGCGGTCTCCCCGGACGGGGCTGGGGAACCCTCGCCGAGAGCTACCTGGCCGCGGCGGTCAGGGGGTACGAGCGGCTCGGCGCCCCGCCCGGGCTCTTCGGCGGGGTGGCGGGGCTCGCCTTCGCCGCCCGGTCCATGAACCGCGACGAACCGGCGCTGCACGACCGCGTCGTCACGGAGGCGACCGCCCGGGCGCGGCAGGCGGGCGACGGCCCGCCGTCCCCGCGCGCCGTCGACGTCGTCTCCGGCCTGACGGGAGCGGGGGCGTACCTCCTCCGCCGGAGCCACGAGCCGGCGTCGGCGACCGCGTTGCGGGACGTGCTCACCGCCCTGACCCGGGCACGGATCCATGAGGGCCCCGACCCCGGGATGGCGCACGGGATCGCCGGTCCCCTCGCCCTCCTGTCCCTGGCCCTCGGCAAGGGCATCACTGTCCCCGGGCAGCGGGAGGCCGTCGGCCGGCTGGCCGGGGCGCTGACCGCCCGCCGCGCCGACGACGCCTGGGGGCCCAACTGGCCCGGCGTCACCACCGGGCGTCCTGCCCGCGGTTCATGGTGCCGGGGGAGCCCGGGGACGGCCCGGGCGCTGTGGCTCGCGGGGGTGGCGCTCGACGACGACGCGCTGTGCGACCTCGCGGTCCGGGCGCTGAAGGCCGTCCACCGACGGCCTCCCGGGGAGCGGCGCGTCGACGGCGACCCCGGCCTCTGCCACGGTGTGGCGGGCCTGCTCCACATCACGGCGCGGTTCGCCCACGACACCGGCGACCCCGAACTCGGCTCCCTCGCACGCCGCCTCGCGACCGCGCCGTTCCCGGCCGGCGGCGGCCCCGGGTTCCTCGACGGCGCGGCAGGGGTGGTGCTCGCGGTGCTGGGCGCCGCCACGGAGGCCGAACCGGAGTGGGACCGGGCGCTGCTCCTGGCGTAGCCGTCTCAGTCGTCACGACGCCGGCGACGGCGTGACGCGGCGCCCGGGGACGTACCACGCCGCCGTCGGGCGAAATCAGCGGACGAACTTCCAGGTGATGCCGTTGACCACGCCGCGGTCGAGGTTCGCGAGTTTCCGGAAGGCCGTCTGGCTGAGGTCGAGGTGGGTCCGGTCGCAGGACGGACACTTGTCCCTGACCGGCACCCTTATGGTCTTGCCGTTGTAGCTCACCTCCACCGAAACTCCCTTGCAGAGCGGGTCGTTGTTGGGGTTGGGGGAGGTCCACCACGCGGCCGGTATCGCGACCAGGTCCTGCGAGGCCGCGTCTATCTGCGTTCCGCAGGCCCCGTAACCCTTGTCCGTGTAGTAGGTCATCTTGCCGGTCATCTTCTGGCCGATCGGGATGTCGGCGGACGCCGGTCCCGCACCGAGGGCAATGCCCGTGGCGGCGGCGACCAGAGCGCACGCGGCGAATCTCACACGCCTTGATTGACGCACGACGTCTCCTGGAGTGGGCAGGGGAAATTCGACGGACGGAGCCATGGGGAAAAGGCAGTTGCCGAATCCGCTTCCGGGCTCCGGGACCCATGGATTTCATGGCCCCCGATATCCCCGCAACCCCCGTCGGCCTCAGTTGTCCGGAACTGATTGCCTCATGCACTCAGTTGGGCCGGAACAGAGAGGGCTACCGGATGGACCGATCAGGGTGACGTGGCACGACGGTGAGTCGGCCGGAAATCCCCTATGCCTGCGCGGAATCCGGCGGCAGGTGGATGTCCAGGAGGCAGACGTCGTCACGCTGCTCGTCCGGGAGCAGGCGGGCGAGCAGCGCGTCGCGGGCGCCCGTGCCGCCGGCGGCGTAGGTGGCCCTGACGGTGTCGGTGAGCCGGTCGAGGCCGTCGTCGAGGTGTTCCCCGGGCCGCTCGACCAGCCCGTCGGTGTACAGCAGCAGATGGTCGCCGGGCTCGATCCGGCACGTGGCCTCGCGGTAGGAGGGCCGCAGGGTCGCGCCGAGGAGGATGCCCTCGGGCGGGGTGAGGTACTCCGGCTTGCCCCGCCGTACCAGCAGGGGCGGCATATGACCGGCCTGCGCCCAGGTCAGGCAGCGCTCGGTCGGGTCGTACCGGCCGAGGACCATGGTGGCCGTGCCGTGTCCGTCGGGGGTGTGCAGGAGCAGCGTGTTGAGCCGCTGCAGCGCGCCGGTCAGCGACGAGCCGGTGAAGACCATGCCCTTGGCCGTGAAGCGCAGCTGGGCCATGGTGGCCACCGCGTCGATGCCGTGCCCGGCCACGTCGCCGACGGCGAACAGGACGCAGCCGTCGGGCATCTCGACGGCGCTGTACCAGTCGCCGCCCACGCTGAGGTCGTCGTGCGAGGGCAGGTAGGCGACGTCGACGCGCAGGTCGGCGAGGATCAGCGACTGGCCGGGCAGCGGCAGCAGCGCGTGCTGGAGGCGTGCGGCGACCAGGCGTTCGGCCTGGAGCACGTCGCGCTGGTCCATGACGGCCTGCTGGGACTCCCGCAGGGCCAGTTCGGCGCGGCGCCGGGCGGTCAGGTCCTGGATGACGCCGTGCACCTCGACGGGCGTGCCCTGGGCGTCGGGAACCGCCTCGGCGACGACCCGCAGGTGCTTGACGCCCCTCGTCGTCGTGATCCGGAACGGGTGGTCCAGGGGGGTTCCGTCGTCCAGCAGCGACCGGACGGCCCGGGCGTAGGACGGGAGGTCCTCGGGCAGCAGATGGCGCTGGAGCTCCTCCAGGGTCATCGGGCCCAGGGTCCGGTCGCGGTCGAGGATGTCGTGGACCTGCGGCGACCAGGTGACGGTGTCCGTGGCGAGGTTCCAGTCCGTCCAGCCGAGGTCGCCGAGCCGCTGGAGGTCGCTCAGCAGGTCCCGCTGCCGGGCGGTGGTGTCGTGGCTGATCCAGGTGACCACGAGGGAGTCGCCCAGCTTCGCCGCCCGCACGGAGAAGACGGACCGGTGCCGGACACCGGCGACGACCTCCTCGTAGGAGAACGGCTCGCTCTCGTACGGCCGTCCGGTCCTCAGCGTCTCCAGGTAGCCGCGCCACGCGGTGGCACTGGCCATGGTGGGGTAGCACTCCAGGACCCGCAGGCCCACCAGCTGGTGGGCCCGCCGGCCGGCGACGTCCACGGAGCCGGGGGCGGCGGCGTCGATGCGGAAGTCCTCGACCTCGCCCGCCGGCGACCGGAGCGGGGTGAGCAGGGCGGCCGATCCCGGGAGGGCGTCGAAGACCGCCTGCACGAGATCGGCCTGGCGTGCGAGGGGCCGTGCGGGCGGCGCGTCGCACATGCGCATACCGCCGGCGCACAGCCGTGCCACCGCCCGCAGCAGTTCGCGCACGGCCGGGTCGAAGGGGGCGTCCACCGCGCGCAGGACGCCGAGGGCCGCGGTGACCGTGCCACCGGTGATCACGGGGAGCCAGGCCCGGGTGGGCCACCGCCGCGCCGGCTCCCCGATAAGGTGGTAGCGCCGGGCGTCCCGCTCCGGATCCTCCAGCCAGACGGCTTCACCCGTGCGGACGACGTCCAGCGCGGCGATGCCACCCACGGGTGGTACGAACGCCCACTGGGCCGCGACGGTGGCCCCGGTGCCGGCGTGGCCGCCGAGCTCCAGAGCGCCGTCGGCGGTGCGCAGGAAGATCATCACGGCGTCGGCGGCCACGGGTGGCCCCGCCAGGTGGTCCAACAGCCGTTCGGCCAGCTCTCGCAGGCTGGTCACCCCGGCGAGGGCCCGGCCGAGTCCGCCCAGGACATCCTCGCCGGTCCGCGTCCCGCGACCGGCGTCCGGCGCCGTACCGCGGGTGCACCGTGTCCCGTCCCCGTCGAGGGCCTTCCGGGCGGTGGGAACGGCACGGCCCCGCGGCAGGTCGCCCAGGGCGATCCAGCACTCCTCGGTCAAGGTGCGGCCGCTGTCCCGCGCGCGTCGCGTCAGTTCCTCGTACGCCGCCGTCGTGGAGCAGCCGGACCGGGCCATCACGACGCCCTTGGCACGCTCCAGTACGGCGGTCGTGGAGGCCAGGTGCTCCAGCCGCTCGTTCTCCGCCCGTAGTTTGGCCACCACCTTCGCCAGTGCGACGACGTCGGGCACGACGCCGGACTCCGCGTCCTGGACAGACTCGCTCGTCACGTCCCTGAGCATGGCACAGAAGAGCGCCGCACGACCCGTTGTCGCACATCAGGGCGAGCGGTTGGCCGGGCGTTCGGCGGTCCCTGGTACAGGCTCCCAGGAACTCGGCCGACGCAAAAGCGAGTTCGAGAGACGGGCGCGGTCCGTACCCGATCGGGTAGCGGGCCCCCGAAGCGGGTGGACGAAGCAGGGCACTTCGCTACCGTTGTCCGGGTATCGCACCGCCATGTGGGCCCTTCAGGGGAGAGGACGTGCACGGTGAGCGGACTGATGGCCGGCAAGGTCGTGCTGGTGACCGGCGCGGCCCGGGGGCAGGGCCGCGAGCACGTCGTGCGGATGGCCGGCGAGGGCGCCGACGTGATCGCCGTCGACCTGTGCGGGACGCTGCCCGGCGTGGCCTACGCCTCGCCGGCGCCGACCGACCTCGACGCGACCGTCGCCCTGGCCGGCGGGACCGGCCGGCGGGTCGTCCCGCTGGTGGCCGACGTCCGGGACCTCACCGGTCTCCGGGACGCGGTCGACGGGGCCGTGGAGACCCTGGGGCGCCTGGACGCCGTCGTGGCCAACGCGGGCATCTGCATCCCCTGCGCCTGGGACCGGGTCACCGAGGAGATCTTCCGGGACACGATGGACATCAATGTGCGCGGCACCTGGAACACCGTGATGGCGACCGCGCCGCACCTGGTGGCGGCCGGCGGCGGCTCCATCGTGCTGATGAGCTCCTCGGCGGGCCTGAAGGCGCAGCCGTTCATGGTCCCCTACACCACCAGCAAGTTCGCGGTGCGCGGGATGGCGAAGGCCTTCGCCGCCGAACTCGCGCGGTTCGGCATCCGGGTGAACAGCGTGCACCCCACCGGCGTCGACACCGCCATGGGCAGCCGCGCGATGCTCGCCCAGGTCGCGAAGGCGAGCATGGCCGACCCGCGGCTGCGCGGCATGCTGGTGAACATGCAGCCGGTGGACGGCATCTCGGTCGAGGACGTGGCCAACGCCGTGCTGTTCCTGGCCTCCGACCAGTCCCGGCACGTCACGGCGCACGCCATGGCCGTCGACGCCGGGGTCAGCGAGTTCTGAGCCCGCCGACGGGACCGCACGCGGAAGGGGCTCGTCCGTGCCGCTCCACCACGACCTCGTAGGGCGGTCCTGGGACGCCGGAACCCGGCGGTGGACGTTCGCCGACACCGCCCTCTACGCGCTCGGGGTCGGCGCGGGAGCCGAGGATCCCGCCCGGGAACTGGAGTTCACCGCGGGGCACTCCGGCGGGACCGTGCCCGCGGTGCTGCCGACGTTCGCGACCACCCTCGTCTCCCCGCGGGACCGGCCCGCCCTCGGCGACTTCGACGCGTCGCAACTGCTGCACACCGAGCAGTCGGTGACCCTGCACGGCCCGCTCCCCACCGAGGGCGCCGCGGTCACGACCTCCCGGCTGACCGCGCTGACGGACCGCGGCCGCAGCGCGCTCGCCGTCATCGACTCCACCTGCGCCGACCCGCGCACCGGACGGCCGCTCGCCGGTCTCCGCAGCGGACTGACCATCAGGCACGAGGGCGGCTTCGGCGGCGCCCCGGCCGAGGAGCGGCGGTGGGAACGGCCTCCGGGGGAGCCCGACCACACCGTTCACTACCGCACGGCGGCCAACCAGGCGCTGCTCCACGCGCTCAGCGGCGACCGGAATCCGCTGCACTCCGATCCCGCCGTCGCCGCGCGGCTCGGCTTCCGCCGCCCCCTGCTGCACGGACTGTGCACGTTCGGGTTCGCCGGGAGGGCGCTGCTGCACACGCTCTGCGAGGGCGACCCGGCCCGGTTCGGGACGATGTCCGCCCGGTTCTCCTCGCCCGTGCTGCCGGGCCAGGACCTGACCGTGCGGATCTGGGACCGCGCCGGGCCGGCGCTGTTCGAGGTGCGCTCCGGCCCGAGGACGGTCCTGGACCGCGGCAGCCTCATCCGCCGTCCGGGTTCCGCGGGCTGACGTTCTCGGCGTACCAGCGGACCGTGCTCCGCACCCCTTCCGCCAGCCCGATCCTCGGCTTCCACCCGGTGGCGAGCAGCCGTGAGACGTCCAGGAGCTTGCGCGGCGTCCCGTCGGGCCGGCTCCTGTCCCAGACGATCCGGCCGGTGAACCCGACCGTCTCCGCCACGAGGGCGACCAGCTCCGCGACGGTGAGGTCCTCGCCCACACCGACGTTGACCGGCGACGGGTCGTCGTAGCGCTCCAGCAGGTGCAGGCAGGCCGACGCCAGGTCGTCGACGTGGATGAACTCCCGGCGGGGCGTGCCGGTGCCCCAGACGACGACCTCCTCGGTACCGGCCGTGACCGCCTCGTGGAACCGCCGGATCAGCGCGGGGAGGACGTGCGAACGGGTCGGGTGGAAGGTGTCCCCGGGGCCGTAGACGTTGGTGGGCATCACGGAGATCCACCGGCGGCCGTACTGCCGGCGGTAGGACCGCACCGCGATCACCCCCGCGATCTTCGCGATCGCGTAGGCGTCGTTGGTCTCCTCCAGTTCCCCGGTGAGCAGGGCCGACTCCGGGATGGGCTGCGGGCTGTGCTTCGGGTAGATGCACGAGGACCCGAGGAACAGCAGTCGGTCCACGTCCGCGGCGTGGGCCGCGGTGAACAGGTTGGTCTGGATCCGGAGGTTGTCGGTGAGGAACTCCACGGGTTCGGCGGCGTTGGCGGCGATGCCGCCGACCCGGGCGGCCGCGTCGATCAGCACGGCGGGCCGGACCGACGCGACATGGTCGAGGGTCGCACGGGCGTCGGTCAGGTCCACGTCCGTGGAGTGGATCCCGACGACCGAGGTGAATCCCTCGGCCTCCAGGCGGCGGACCAGGGCCGAGCCCACGAGGCCCGACGAGCCCGCCACCAGCACGGTCGCCGAACGGTCCAGGGCGGGGGGAGTTACGGACACGGTTCCCTCTCATTCTCGGTCGGCGGACGGCTCGGGGGTTGGGCGCGGGAGGTCCAGCGCCGGCCCCCGGCAGTGCAGGGCGCCCAGCAGGCGCAGCAGGGAGACCGGTTCGGGGGTTCCCCGGTGGCCGGTGGCGGCCACGAGCGGATCGGCGACGCCGTCGGCCCGCAGGGTGTCCCGGACCGGCCGGACCAGCACCGGGTGCGGGCCGATCTCCACGAACGCCCGGATGCCCCGGGCCGCCAGGGCGGACACCGCCTGGGTGAACCGGACGGGCCGCCGGAGGTTGCGGGCCCAGTAGTCCGCGGTGGCGAGCCCGCCCGGTTCCGGGGCGGCGTCGACGGTCGAGACCCAGGGGACGCGCGGCGCGGCGGGGGCGAGACCGGCCAGCGCGGTGCGCAGTTCGGGCAGTACGCCGTCGACGAACGGGCTGTGCGACGCCGCGTTGATGCGGATCGTCCGGCACCGCACGCCCTCCGCCTCCAGCCGGCGCACCAGCGCCCGGGTCGCGTCGCTCTCCCCGGTGACCACGGTCTCCCTCGGCGCGGTGTGGGCGGCCACCACCACCGTTCCGGGGGTCTGTTCGCAGTGGCGCTCGACGGTGTGCCGGTCCAGGCCGACCGTCGCCATCGCCCCGCCGCCCGCCGCCCGCGCGAGCAGGCCCGAGCGCACGGCGACGACCCGCGCCGCCTCCGCGAGGGTGAGGACGCCCGCGACATGGGCGGCGGCCACCTCGCCGAGGCTGTGCCCCACGACCGCCTCGGGCCGCAGGCCCAGCGAGCGCAGCCAGTGGGCGGTCGCCACCTGCACCGCGAAGATGAGCGGCTGCGTCGTCTCCGGCCCCTCGGCCTCCCCGCCGGCCGTGCCCGTCAGCGGTCCGACGACGCCGCCGGGCAGCAGCGCGTCGAGTTCGGCGAACACCCCGGCCGCCACGGGCGACCAGTCCAGCAGGGCGCGCCCCATGCCCGGCCACTGGCTGCCGTGGCCGCCGAAGCACCAGGCGGTCCGGGCGGCGGCACCGTCGGCGCGCCCCGCCGTCCACCGGGGGCTCGCCAGGCCGTCGGCGAAGAAGGACAGCCCCTCGATCAGACCCGCCGTGTCCGCGGCCGCGACGGCCAGGCGTTCCACGCCGTTCACATATTCCGCATCGGGACGCAGACATTCGGGCGGAGAACCATTGGCCAACAATTCCGCCGCCATTCTCGCTCTTTCCGTCAACGCCGCGCGGTCGTCGGCAGAAAACATCAGCAACCACGGCGGGGGAGGCGGCACCGAACTGATGGTCGACATAAGCCCCTCTTGTTTCCGGTGAATCGGATCGGGCGGGCCGTCGGCGCTTGCTACGATCGCCGTGCCGGCCATATCGGACCGCTGCTCGACACTTTCGACAAAGGAGTAGAGGAAGCATGCCGGAAACCTCGTTCCAGGGCCAGGTCGTCGATACCGAACCCGCTTCCGACGTTTATCTCGTCATCGGCATTCCGGGGTCCGGGAAGAGTTCGGTGTCCGCGGGACTGGCCCGTCGCTTCCCGCTCGGCGCGCACATCGAGGGCGACCACCTCCAGGAGCTGATCGTGTCGGGAAGTCACCTGCCCTCGCCCGAGGAAGACCTCGAAGCGGACCGCCAGCTGCTGCTGCGGGCCCGCAACGCCGCGGTCCTGGCGCGGAGTTTCCACGCCGCAGGTGTCGTCCCGGTCATCGATGACGTGGTCGTCCGGCGCGCCCACCTCGACTTCTACCTGGAGCAGCTGAAGGACCTCCCCCTGCACCTGATCGTCCTCGCGCCGACGGCGGACGTCGTCGCCCGCCGGGTCGCCGAGCGGGACAAGGTACTGGCCGACGACTGGTCGTTCCTCGACGAGGCGATGCGCACCGAACTCGACGGCATGGGCACCTGGTTCGACAGTTCCGCGATGACCCTGGGCGAGACGATCGACGCCGTCCTCGCGAAGGGCTGATCCGCGGAGCACGGACCCGGCGCGGGCGCCCCCGGCGGATCCCCGCGCCGGACCCATGCCCTCAGCCGCCGTCGGCGCGGCGGACGGCGGCCAGCCAGGTCCGCATCAGATGGGCGGTGCGGTGCAGGAACGCCCGCGCCTCCGGCGTCCAGGCCGGGCCGCGCGCCTGTTCGGCGAAGTCCTGCAGACCATGGCTGAGGGACGCGTAGGCCGTCGGGTAGTCGCCGCCCTGGAGCCGGAACTCCCTCAGCCAGTCCAAGAGTTCGTCCATGAAGCGGATGGCGGGCAGCTCGACGGCGAGGTCGTGGAGCAGGTCGTGCTCATTGCGCTCGTGGTGCACCAGGGGACCGCCGAACCGGACCGCGTGCCCCAGATGCTTGGCGCACGCCGCGACGAAGTAGCCGCTGAAGATGTCCCCGAAGCGCTCGACGGGCGCCCCGCCGACGGGCTGGCCCATCCGCAGGAAGTAGTACGCCGGCAGGGCGTCCCGATGGACCGCCGTGTTCTGCGAGTTGACGGGACACCAGGTGTCCGCCGCCAGCACCGCGGCCTCGCCCCCGTAGGCGGTGACCCGCGGCCGGACCGCGAGCCGGGTCACCGCGTCCACGTCGGGGTCGTCGAGCCACAGCCCGGCGTTGACGCGTACGTCGGCCGTCTCCTCGGCGCTCGTGACCTCGGCCGGGGCCTCCCGCGGACCGTAGGGGAACCCCCTCGGGAACACCCGGCAGGGGGAGACCGTCAGCAGGTCGCACGCGTTGAACCAGCCCGTGTCCGCCGAGACCGTGCGGTGCCGCGCAGGTCCCCGCAGCACGACCCGGTGTTCGTCGAGGAACGGGCTGACGGCCGGCAGGTTGTCGTCGTCCATGGAGACGGCGAAGGCGCTGCCGTTCAGATACGACAGCAGGTAGCCGATGTTGCGGCGGTTGTCGGAGTCGTAGGGGATCAGATCGGGCACACCCAGCTTCGCCAGCAGCCGGTCCTGCTCCTCCACGTCGGGGGAGACGATCGTGGCCCCCCGGGCGCGGGCCCGCTCGCAGGCGTCGTGGAACGAGCGGGGGGTCTTCCGGTCGGGGATGACGACGAGCCGGGCACCGCCCTCGGCGAGGGTGTCGGTGTAGTGCTCCAGGAACGACCCGTTCCCGATGGTGGTGATGACGATGTCGATCGTTTCGGACATGTGGTCACTCCAAAGAGGGAATGTCCCGCCAGTACCGCAGCCGGGAGGACGCGGTGATGAGGGGAGCACCGATCCAGAGAAGCATCACGACGGCCAGCCCCAGCCGGGCACCGAACAGCGTCCCCAGGGCGCCGCCGACCAGGCCGCCGACGAAGAGCATGCCGCGGCTGACGAACCGGACGCAGGCCACCGTCCGCTGCAGGAGTTCGGACGGCGTGAGCAGTTGGACGAGCGTGGCCTGACCGACCGTGAACACGGCGAACCCGGCGTGGGACAGCAGCGCCCCGCTCAGGAACAGGAACAGCCCCGAGCCCGGACAGGTGAGCGGGAGGAGCAGCCCCGCCGGGGCGCAGACGGCGGCGGGGATCCAGACGGCACGGGCCGTGCCCAGCCGGCGGCTGACGTGGCCCGCGCCGAACGCCCCGATCAGGGCGCCGATGCCCACCGCGCCGATGAGCATGCCCATCGTTCCCGGGGCGACCCCGACGTCCTCGGCGAGGAAGATGATGACCAGGGCCTCGTACGCGGCGAAGCAGCAGTTCCCCACGGCCGAGCCCGCGATCGAGGCCAGGATGACCGGCCGGCGGATGACGAACCGGACGGCCTCGGCGAGTTCGGACCGCAGGCCCGCGGGGCGGCCCGGGGCGGCGGCGGACTCGATGGTGGACCGCATCAGCAGGTTGCAGGTCGCCGAGGCGACGAAGCCGCCGGTGTTGAGCAGGGGAGCGCTCTCGGCGCCGAGCACCTGCACGGTGAACCCGGCCACCGTCGGACCGAAGGCCAGCGACACCGCGCGTGCCATCTGGAGCCGGACGTTGCCCTGGACGAGCTTGTCCTTCGGCAGCATCCGCGGCGGCATGGACAGGTACACGATCTCGTAGAACACCGTCGCGCAGCTGACCAGGACGTTGGACAGATAGAGGTGCCACAGCGCCAGGTGCCCGGTCGCCGCCAGGACCGGCACCATGGTCACGATCACCGCCCGGCCGAGGTCGGCCAGGAGCAGGAGGGTCCGCGGGCGCAGCCGGGCGCTGTACACGCCGGCGGGCAGGGTGAGGAGCAGCCAGGGCAGATAGCCCGCGGCGGTGATGAGACCGACCTCGCCGATGGTCGCCCCGAGGGTGTGTGCGGCGAGGAGCGGGAAGGCCACCACCGTGGACATTCCGCACAGCTGGCTGATGCCGCTGCCGATCCACAGCAGGCGGAAGTCCCGTTCGTGGTCGGGTTCGGTCGCCAGGGTGGCGAGACCGGACATGGCAGGCGCCCTTTTCTCTCGGTCCGCGTCGGGGTCCCGCTCCCGGGGACACCCGGCGGCTCATGGATGTGCTGGCTCGTCAGGGGGGAATCTCTTCAGGAGGAATCAAGGGTGAACGCCTCGACGGCGCCCGGCCGGCGGTACCGCCCGGGCGGCGCCCGCGGCGGTCCACCGGTTCCGCGGTCGAGCGCCATCCTCGCCGCGCGCACGGCGCCGGCGGCGGCGCCCGCCGGGTACGGCGCGTCCCTCTGTCGGCCCGCGCCGGTCACGGCGGCACCGGAACCGATCCCGTCCCGGCCGACCGCTCGGCGGCCAGGGCGCAGCGCAGCGCCTCGTGGGAGTCGCGCCAGCCGCCCGCGGCCGGGTCGGCGGGCCCGCCGGCGGCCAGGGTGAGGAACGCCCGCAACTGGGCCCGGTAGGCGGTGGCGAACCGGTCCCAGTACCCCCGGAAGCCCGCGGCCGTCGCGCCGCCCGCCCCGGGCGCGTCGGCCCGGGCGAGGCCCGCCTCCAGGTTGCCCCGCTCGCCCAGCAGCTCGGCCCGGACGTCGTAGCCCAGCGGCTGCCACCGGCCCGCGGAGAGCACGGCGAGCGTGCCGTCGTCGAGCCGGACCATCGCCGTGACCGTGTCGAAGTCGCCGAGGTCCGCCAGTTCCGGGCAGGACAGCGCCCCGCCCTCGGCGACGACGTGGACGATCCGCCGTCCGGTGAGCCACCGCACCAGGTCGAAGTCGTGCAGCATCAGGTCGGTGAAGACGGAACCGCTCTCACGCAGCCGGGCGACCGGGGGCGGCGACACGTCGTGCGAGACCAGCCGGAGCAGCTGCACCCGGCCCAGCTCCCCCGCGGCCGCGCGGGCCCGCAGATCGGCGAAGCCGGGGTCGAAGCGGCGCTGGAACCCCACCCACAGCGGGACGCCGCGCCGTTCGGCCGCCCTGCCCAGGGCCTCGGTCGTCGTGGGATCGACGGCCAGGGGCTTCTCGCACAGCGTCGGCACCCCGGCCGCCACCAGCGCCTCGACCAGTTCCGGGTGGCTCGTGGTGGCCGCCGTCACCAGCGCCGCGTCGCAGCCGCGGGCCACCAGGTCTTCGACCGAGTCCGCGACGGACCCCGAGGACACCTCCCGCGCGAGCTTCTCCGCGCGGTCGCGCTCGGCGTCCACGCAGACCAGCCGGTACGGCCCCAGCGCGTCGAGGTGACCGGCGTACATCGCGCCGATCCGGCCGCAGCCCACCAGACCGACGACCGGGTCCGTGCTCACCGTCCCACCCCCGCGCCGCGCGTGACGGCGGAGTGGACCAGGCCGGCCAGGTCCGTCGCCTCCCGGCACGCCCGCAGCCGGGTGCTCCACTGCGTTGCCCGTTCGGTGAAGCCGGGGTCGTCGAGGACCTCGGTGATGCCCCGGCGGACGTCCTCGACGCGGACGTACGGCCGGTCGGACGGGCCGGAGTACCGGTCGCTGAAGGTCAGCCGGCCGTGCGAGGTGGTCGCGCTGGTGCGCAGCAGCACACCGCACCCGGTGGTCTCGATCAACTGCCTTCCGTTCAGCTCCTGTTCGGACATGAACGGCAGGATCACCGACGGCTTGCCGTGCAGGAGGGTGGCCAGCACCGTGGCCGAACCGCCGTGGCCGACCACCGCGTCGGCCCAGGCGAGCGGGGTGTCCAGGCCGGTGAACCCGGCCACCGCGACGTTGTCCGGCACCACCAGGCCGCCCTCGAAGGCGAAGCCGCTGGAGACGTACACGGTCCACGGCCGGTCCGCGCAGGCGTCCAGGACGTTCTGCAGCGCGCGCCGGCCCACGGTACCGCCGCTGCCGATGGTGACGTACACCTTGGGCCGGTCCGTCCGCGGGGGCTCCGGTACGGCGCCCACCGGGTTCCAGTACATCGGTCCGACGTAGTACAGCTCGCCCCGGTGCGGCGGCCCGAGGGCGGGTTCGAGGCCGGGCAGGCCGGACACCAGGGTGACGTCGCCCCACAGCAGGTGCTCCGCCCGGGCCACCGGCCCCAGCCCCAGCTCGCGCGACACCTCGTCCCAGACGGGCAGGCTCGACGGGTGCGGCAGCAGGTCGCGCGGGGCCACGGTGGACCACGGCATCCACCCGTTCGCCCGCGGGGTGACGAAGTCCGCGTCGGCGAGGGAGACCACGGGCAGGCCCGCGGCCCGCGCGGCGAGGGCCGCGGTCGGGCACATGTCGATGACGACCACCGTCGGCCGGTAGCCCTCGATCAGGCGGGCGTCCGCCTCGATCCGCCGCCGGACGCGCTCGATCCGGTGGTACGACGCCGCGACGGCGAACACGCGCTCCACGTCGGCGAAGGGCAGGTACGGCGGCATCGGGTGCCGTTCGGGCGGCCGGGGGGCCGCGGGCCCCGAGTCCAGCACCGGGAACCCCGCCTCCCGCACCATGGCGTTGATGCCGCAGTCCGCGAACGCCACCTCGTCGCCCGCCTCGGCCAGCGCCGCGGCGAGGGCGAGGCAGCGGCCGGTGTAGGCCGCACCGCCTCCCCAGCCCCAGGGGAAGAACAACACTCGCTCGGTCACACGTCCTCCTGCTCCCGCTCGGATCGTGCCTGTCGTCCACCGCCGTCGTTCAGGCGGTCATCCCGCCGTCCACCGCGATCACCTGCCCGGAGACGTAGGACGCCGAGGGGGAGCACAGGAAGGCCACGACCGAGGCGATCTCCTCGGCCCGGCCCGCCCGGCCCAGCGGCGTCCGGCCCACCACGTCGTCCCGCGCCCGGGCGGACAGGCCGTCGTACGCGGGCGTGCCGGCGATCAGGCCGGGGGCCACGCAGTTGCAGGTGATCCCGTACCGGCCGTACTCCCTGGCGGTCGTCCAGGCCAGCCCGTGCAGGCCCGCCTTGGCGGCCGCGTAGGCCGCCTGGCCCGGCCGCCCCCGCAGCCCCGCCACCGACGACACCAGGACGATCCGCCCGCCCGTGTGCCGGGTCATGGCCCGCACCCCCGCCCGCAGACAGCGGAACGCCCCGCTCAGGTTGACCGCGAGCTGTTCGTCCCACTCCTCCTCGGGCACGTTCAGCAGCAGCCGGTCCCGGTGGACCCCGGCGTTGACCACGAGCGCGTCCAGCCGGCCGAACTCCTCGACGACCCGCCCGACGAGCAGCGAGCCGCTGTCCGGCCGGGACAGGTCGGCCGTCACCGCGACGGCGGCCCCGCCCGCGGCCCGGAGTTCGCCGGCCACGGCTTCCGCCGCGTCCGCGTTCCGGTGCGCGTGCACCCCCACGGCGTGGCCCGAGCGGGCCAGCGCGTGCGCGACCGCCCGGCCCAGCGGGCCCGAACCCCCCGTCACCAGGGCCACCTGTGTGCTCACGTCATCGCGTCCTTGTGCAGCGGGAAGCAGGTGCGCTCGATGTGCGCGAACCGGGCGCGCAGCCGGGCGGACGCCCCCGGGTCGGCGGGCCCCTCCCGGCCGCCCGCGGTGACCAGGGCCTCGCGCAGCCGGTCCAGCGCGGTCCGCAGCGGACGGGCGAGTTCCAGGACGCGCGGGTACACCGCGAGCGGGTCCGGCTGTTCGTGCGCGGCGATCAGGGCGGTGCCGAGCCGTTTGGCGCGGAGCCGGGCGCCGAGCGCCGCGGCCCGCACCGCGACCGCCCCGGGCGGCAGGGCGGGCGCCTCGCCCGGGGCGGGAGGCGCGGCGAGCGCGTGCGCGTGGACGAACAGCAGGGGCTGGAGGTCGCCCAGGACCAGGACGTGCAGGGCCCGGGCCGTCACCGGTCCGAGCCCGGCCTCGGTGAGCTCGTCGAGGAGCTCGCCGAGGGCGTCCGCGCCCACCGACAGCAGCGCGGTGTCGCGGTCCAGCCGCCGGGCGAAGTACTCCTCGGGGTCGCTGTCGTCCGGCGCGTCGGTCACGGTGACCGTCCCCACCCAGGTGAACAGCGGCCGCAGCGCGGGCGTCAGCGTCCAGTGCCGCCGGAAGCCGTCGTCCGGGTCGGCGTCGGTGTCCAGCACGGTCAGCACGGCCGGGGCGCCGTTCTCCGGCGACCGGTCCACCGCCAGCACCGCGTGGTCGTGGAAGTGGAAGCGGCCCTCGTACACGTCGCCCGGCAGGTGGAACCGGTCCGGCAGCACCATCACCGGCTCGCCCGCCGCCAGGCTCTCCAGGACGAACGGCACATTGCGCCCGCCGTCGTCGAACGCGGTGCGGTAGTCCACCCGGCAGCCGTCGAAGTCCTTCGCCAGGTCCCGGCCCACCGGGTCCAGCGGGCCGTTCAGCGCGCGGGCGACCGCCAGCGGGCCGAGCCCGCGGAACCGGAGGACGGCCTCGACGCAGCGCAGCACGCAGTTGAGCCCGTCCAGCGCGCGGTCCCGCCACCCCAGCGCCCCCAGCTGGTCGAACCGCGGGGCCGTCGTGCCGGTCACCGGGGCTCTCGTCCGACGGTCCGGGCGCGGGCCACCAGGGTGTCGGCCAGGTGCCCCAGGTTGTCGAAGACGGTCCAGTCGGTCTCCTCCTCGCTGTAGGGCACGCCCCACTTCTCCTCGAAGCGGGAGAACACCACGATCAGGTCGAGCGAGTCCATCCCGATCTCGTCCAGGGTGGTCGTCTCGTCGAGCCGGTCGGGCAGGTGGGGACGCTCCGTGAGCACGGACGTGATGAGCTCCATCACGTGCTCGCGGTCGGGGTGCTGCGGGGTGGTGCCGTCGGTCATGTCGTCTCCCTCTCCTCGGTTCTGACGTAGTGTCAAGTGCTGTTGTCCATGAGCAGGCCCCGGCGGATCTTGCCGCTGCCCGTTCTGGGCAGTGCGTCGACCCGGCGGATCACCGCGGGCACCTTCACCGCCGTGAGCAGTTCGGCGGCCCGGCGGCGCAGGGCGGCGGCGTCGAACCCGTCGGCCCCGGCCTCGACGAAGGCCCACACCTGGGTCTCTCCCGAGGGCCCCGGCCGTCCCACCACGGCACAGTCGTCCACCCCGGGCAGCCCGCGCAGGACGGCCTCCACCTCGTCCGGAGAGACCTTGTTCCCGCCGACGTTGACGATCAGGTCGGCGCGCCCGGTCAGCCGGAGCCCGTCGTCGCCGAGCACCCCGAGGTCGCCGGTGACGACCCAGCCCCCGGCGTCGGCGAGCGGCACCGCGCGGCCCGCCTCCATCCGGGCGGGGGACAGGCCGGGGAAGCGCGCCACCACCGGCCCCGGTTCGTCCCGGCCGGCCCGCAGCCCGACGCCCGGCAGCGGGTGCCCGACCCCGCCGCCGCCACCGGCGGGGGTGAGGGTCAGCTGGCCGAGCTCGGAGTTGCCGTAGTGGTCGTGCACGGCGACGCCGGCGTCGTGCCAGGGCGCGACGGCCCGGGCCGGGAGGGCTTCGCCCGCGCTCACGCACCGGTCCCAGGAGCAGGCGCGCGGTACTCCGCCCCGGCCCCACCAGTCCAGGACGAGCGGAACGCTCTGGAGGACGGTGGGCCGGTGGAGCGCGACGAGGGCCGCGGCCCGCGCCGGGGTCAGGGGGCCGGGCGGCACCAGCTGGCAGGCGCCCGCCGACAGGACGGCCAGGGTGCCCGCCTCGATCGCGTAACTGTGGCCGAGCGGGCTGGTGGTGAGCACGACGTCGTCGGCGTCGAGACCGAACTCCCGCGCGAAAACGGCTGAGTTGCGCAGCGTGCCCGGCCACTCGCGGGAGATCACCTTCGGCCGCCCGCCGGTCCCCGAGCTCGTCACCGCGAAGGCCGGCTCCCCGTCGCTCCCCCCGGCCCTCCGCAACCGGGTGGCCCGCCCGCCGTCGAGCAGCAGCTCGGCGCCGAAGTCGGCCAGCGCGGCCGCGCGTTCCGCGTCGGCGGCGCGTTCCTGGAGGACCAGGACGGCGGCGTCCAGGGAGGTCGCCGCGGCGAAGTCGACCACCGAGTCCAGCAGGGAGGTCAGGACGACACCGGTACGGACGCCGGGGCCGATGCCCATGTCCCCCAACGCCTGTGCGCGCAACGTCACTTCGCGCTCCAGCGCGGCGTAGGTCACCGAGCGCCGCCGGTCCACGAGGGCGGGACGGTCGCCCCGTCCGGCGCGGCGGTGCCCGGCGAGGACGTCCACCAGCGTGTCGGCCACCGTCACTCCTCCCTGTGCGCCGTGCAGCGGTAGCCGTGGCGCCGGCCCGCCGCGGCCACGGTCACCTCGGCCGCCGCGTCGTCTCCGGTCAGCGCCGCGGCCAGGGCGGCCAGCGGGGCGGTGGCCCGTACGTCGGCCGGTGGCGCGCCGGGCGGGGCGTACGTCTCGACGGGGCCGAGCCGCGCGAGCACGCGGGCGCCCCGCCCCCGCGCCCGGGCTGCCGTCTCCAGGACCAGGAACGCCGCCCAGCCGGTCACCGGCTCGGTGCCGAGGGCCCGGGCGGCGGCCGGGCTGAGCATCTCGTAGGCGCCGCACAGCACCGGGGCGTCCGCCGCCCGCCGCAGCCCGCGCCGCCCGGCCGCGAGGGCCTGGAGCCCCGCACCGGGCCCGAGGATCGTGGCGCAGTGGCCGCCCAGTCCGTGCCGCAGGCAGATCAGCGACGTCACGCCGTGCGCGTTGAAGTACACGAAGGACTCGGGCGCCAGCGACGAGCGCGCGCCCGCGTCCAGCCGGGCGCGGATGGTCTCCGCCACATGCCCCGAGCCGTACACCGAGCCGACGACGCAGCCGGTGGCGGCCGGGTCCGCCCCCGCCCCGGCGAGCGCCCGGCCCGCCAACTCCGCAATGCGCTCGGGGAGTTCATGTGTCCACTTGTTCACGTCCCGCCGGCCCTCCGCGCCCGCCGCGTGCGCGCGCCACAGCTCGGCGGTGTCGACCTCGCCCGAGGCCACGGCGGTGATCACGACCGGGTCGTCCATCAGGCCCTCCGGAAGACGAGTGCGGTGTTCATCCCGCCCAGCCCGCACGACACGCTCAGCGCGGTCCGCAGGTCCGGCAGGGGCCGGGGGCGGTCCTCCAGGACCAGGTCGAGGCCGTCGCAGCACGGGTCGACGGGTTCGGCGCCCCAGGTCGGGGTGACCGCGCGATGGACGAGGGACAGGACGCAGGTCACGGCCTCGACGGCGCCGGCACCGCCCTGGAGGTGCCAGAGCACGCCCTTGACGCTGTTGACCGGCACCGAGGACAGCCGGGGGCCGAACACCGCGCGCAGTGCCGCGATCTCGGCGGTGTCGCCGCGCCGGGTGCCCGGGCCGTGGGTGTTGACGAAGTCGACGTCCTCGGGCGCGAGGCCCGCGTCGGCCAGGGCGAGCCGTACGGCCCGCTCGATGCCCTCGGCCCGCGGGGCGGCGAGGTGGTCGGTGGCGTTGGTCAGCCCGCACCCGGCCAGGACAGCCAGGGGCGCGGCGGCGCCGGGGCCGTCGAGCGGTTCGAGGCGGAGCACCGCCGCGCCCTCGGACAGGCCGATGCCGCGACGCCGGGAACTGAACGGCCGGCAGCCCTCCGGGCCCAGGGTGCGCAGCGAGTTGAGGCCCAGGAAGGCCAGGTCGGTGACGGCGTCGGCGCCGCCCGCCACCGCGGCGGGCGCGTCTCCGGCGGCCACCAGGTCGCGGGCCACGGCGATCGCGGCGGCGCCCGAGGCGGAGGCGTTGGCGACCGTGACGGCCTCCCCGCCCAGCCCGGTCCGCTCGGCACAGGCCGCGGCCAGGTCCCCGGCGAAGTGGCCCGGCCGGGGCGGGACCGCACCGGGATCGGTGGTCCCCAGCACGAGCGCGACGCGCCCGGTGTCGTCGACGCCGTCGAGGGCCTCCCGCACGGCGGTCCCGGCGAGGTCCAGCGCGCGCCGGACCCCGTCCCCGCCGGTGTGTCCCGGCACCCGGCCCGCCGCGCCCAGGGTGGCGCCGTCGGTCGCGAACGCCGTGACGGCCGGGCGGTGCGCCCGCCCGGTGGCCAGCGCCTCCCACAGCGCCGCCACCCCGACGCCGCCCGGGCTGCACACGCCGAGACCGGTGACGGCGACCCCGCCGCGCACGGTGCTCACGGCCGTACCCCGCGGCTCAGGGCGAGGGCCAGCGAGCTGATGCTCGCGGACTCCAGGACGGTGTCGTCCGGCAGGGTCACGCCCAACTCCTGTTCCAGTTCCCCGATCACGGAGATGAGCAGCACCGAGTCGACCCCGGCGGGCGCCAGCGGTTCGGTGTCGCTCAGCCACGGCAGGCCCGGCTCCTCCTGGAGCCGGCGCGCGAGCTCGGCCCGCACGCGCGCCAGCATCGTCCGGTCGGCGTCCACGGTCACGCCGCCTCCGCCGCGACCCGGAACGCCTCGTCACAGGCCGCCAGGGTGTGGTCGAGATCGGCGTCGGTGGTGGCGGCGCAGACGAACCAGTGGTGGGTCGGGTGCAGCAGGACGCCGCGACGGGTGGTCTCGGTGAAGAACGCGTCCTGGAGGACCCGGGAGCGGCCCGGGTCGGGGTGGGTGAAGGTGAGGAACGGCATCTGCGGCACACCGCGTACCCGGGCCGGGATGCCGTGGCGCCCTACGAGCCGCTCCAGGCCGTCCTGGAGCCGGACACCGAGGGTACGGATCCGCTCCAGGAGCGTCCCGTCGGCCAGCCGGTCCATCGTCGCGAGCGCCGCCGCCATCGCCACCGTGTTGGAGTAGAAGGTGGACGAGATGTGGGTCCTGCCGACCATCGCCATCACATCGGCCCGCCCGGTCAGCGCCGAGACCGCCCAGCCGTTCGCCATCGCCTTGCTGAACGTCGCGAGGTCGGCCCGGACGCCGTACAGCTCCTGGGCGCCGCCCAGGGCCACCCGGAACCCGGAGCGCATCTCGTCGAAGACCACCAACGCGCCGTACTCATGGGCCAGATCGATGGCGCCCTGGAGGAAACCCGGCTCGGGGGCGTCGAGTTCGAACGGCATCAGCAGCAGACAGGCCACCTCGCCGGGGTGCTTCCGGAAGACGTCCCGCAGGCTGTCGAGGTCGTTGTACCGGAAGGTGTCGACCTGGGTCCGCACGGTGTCCGGGATCCCGCCCGGCCGCTGCGCGGCCCAGTCGTGCCACCCGTTGTACCCCCAGCGCACGACCCGGTCGCGGCCGGTGTACGCCCGGGACAGCCGTACCGCGGCACTGGTGGCGTCCGACCCGGTCTTGAGCAGGAACACCCGCTCCGCGCCCGGGATCACGCGGACCAGGCGTTCGGCCAGCTCGATCTGCGTCCGTTTGCGGAGCGTGATCGAGAAGCCCTCCTCGATCTCCCGGAGCGCGGCCTCGGTCACCGCCGGGTCCGCGTGGCCGAGGATGATCGTGCCGTAGGCCAGGATGTAGTCCAGGTACTCGTTGCCGTCGGCGTCCCAGATCCGGGCACCCCGGGCCCGTTCGCCGTAGACGGGATAGGCCCCCTCCACCAGCCGGTCCCGCTCGATGACGTAGTCCTTCTCGGACAGCGTCGCGTCGACGAGCCGGCCGCGGGCCAGCAGCTTCATCGAATTGTCCAGCCGGAGCGCTCCGGTCGTATCGGTCACGGCGTGGTCCCCCTGTCACTTGACGCCCACTGTTCGCCTGGTCCGCTCCTCGTGCCCGCCCGGCATCCGGGCCGCGGTCACCGCACGGCCGGTCCCGGCCGGGTTCCGCGGACGAGCCGGCCCGGCAGTGCGCCGGTCGCCTCCCCGTCCCTGAAGGTGATCTCGCCTGCGACCACCGTCACCGCGTAGCCGTCCGCCCGCTGGATCAGACGGCCGCCGCCCGCCGGCAGGTCGTGGACGAACTCCGGGGAGCGCAGGCTGAGCCGGTCCAGGTCGATGACGTTGAGGTCCGCCCGGTAGCCGGGCCGCAGCAGCCCGCGGTCGCGCAGCCCGTAGAGCCGCGCGGGCTCCCAGGTCTGCTTCCTGACGACGAACTCCAGCGGCAGCCGCGCCCCCCGGCTCCGGTCGCGCGCCCAGTGCGTCAGCATCGACGTCGGCGTGCTGGCGTCGCAGATGAGCCGGCAGTGCGCGCCCGCGTCGCTCAGCCCCAGCACGGCCTGCGGGTGGAGCAGCATCTCGCGGATCGGTTCGAGCGTGTACTCCGCGTACCCCAGCAGCGGACGGAAGATCATGCCGCTGGTCTCCTCGGAGGTGAGGAAGTCGTAGATCAGCGCTTCCGGGTCCCGCCCGGTGCGCCGGGCGAGGGCGTCGAACGACGCGTCGGCCGCGGGCTCGTAGTCCGGCCCGGCCGCGTCCATCGGGAAGTGCCGCTCGTAGCCCCGGGGGAACAGCGCCGAGCGGGGGTCGGCGCCCTCCGGGACCTCGCCCAGGATCCGCTCCCGCAGCGCCGGGTCGCGCATCGCCGCGCGGCGCGCGGGCGCGGGCAGATGGGCGATCCGCTTGTAGGACGGCCGCTTGTGGAAGGGGTGGGTCGAGTCCAGGCTGATGATGACGCTGAACGGCCGCCCCGCCACCTGCGGGTGCAGGTCCGCTCCGTCCGCCACCGCGTCCTCGGCGATCTGGAGCAACTCCCGCCAGCCGTCGGGGTCGTTGTCGTTCTGGAACAGCCCGAAGGTGACCGGGCGGTTGACCGCCGCGGAGAGCCTGCGCATCCAGGTGATCTCGCCGAGCGGGTCGTCGACCTTCTCGCCGCCCGCCCCCAGCGGCACCAGCTGGAACACACCGGTACCGGCCTCGCCGAGCACGCCGCCGAGCGCGAACAGCTCGTCCTCGGCGGCGAAGGTGCCGGGCACCGGGTCGCCGGTGATCGCGAGGTGGGTCAGGGTGCGGGAGGTGGAGAAGCCGATGGCGCCCGCGTCGATCCCCTCGCGGACGAGCGCGCACATCCGCCGCAGGTCGTCCTCGGTCGGCGGCTCGTTGGCGGCGCCCCGGTCGCCCATCACATACGCGCGCAGCGCGCCGTGCGGGACCTGCGCGGCGACGTCCATCACGCGGGGGACGCGCTCCACCGCGTCCAGGTACTCGGGGAAGGTCTCCCACTCCCAGGTGATGCCCTCGGACAGCGACGCGCCGGGGATGTCCTCGACCCCCTCCATGAGACCGACGAGCCAGTCGTGGCGGTCCGGGCGGGCGGGCGCGAAGCCGACGCCGCAGTTGCCCATCACCACGGAGGTGACGCCGTGCCAGCAGCTCGGGGTGAGCAGGGGGTCCCAGCTGACCTGGCCGTCGAAGTGCGTGTGGATGTCGACGAAGCCGGGGGTGACGATACGGCCGTCGGCGTCGATCTCCGTCCGGCCCCGCTCCGTGACCCGCCCGACCCGGGTGATCACACCGCGGTCCACCGCGACGTCACCGGCGCGCGCGGGGATGCCGGACCCGTCGTACAGGGTCCCGTTGCGAACGATCAGATCATGCATCGCGGTCCGGCCTCCTCGTGCCGTACGGGTGCCACCGGCCGGCCGGGGCGAAGAGCAGGTTCTGGTACGGGTAGCGGTCCAGCGGCCGGTGGGGGACCGGGGTGCCGCGGCGCAGCTCCCACGGCTCGTAGTCCGCGGCCACCAGCGTGTCGACCAGTTCGCGGCTGGACGGCGTGCCGGCCACGTCGAGATCGCCCACCTCCAGAGAGAGCACGGGCCGCTGCCGGGACAGCAGTTCGCGCATGCCGGCCAGGACGTGCGCCTCCGCGCTCTCGGCGTCGATCTTCACAAAGTCGACGTCGAGCCCTTCGGCGCGGACGTGGTCGTCCAGGGCGACCGCCTCGACGGTGAACGGCTCGGACGGGATCCGCGCCCGGACGGCCTCGGGCAGCCGCGCCTCGAACGCGGAGTTGTAGGCGCTGTAGCCGAGCCCGTGGTCGAAGAGGACGAGCTCGTCCCGCCGCGACCACACCGCCGCCGGCACCACGGAGGCGTTGGGGAGGCGGGCGGCGTTCCTCCGCAGCACCGACAGCGTCGACGGCGTCGGCTCGAAGGCCGTCACCCGCCCGCCGCGGCCGACGAGCGCGCTCGCCAGCACCGTGTAGTAGCCGATGTGAGCGCCGACGTCGAGCACCGTCGCGCCGGGGCGCAGGTGGGACAGGAGGAACGCGGTGAGGTCGTAGTCCACGAAGCCGTGGCGGTGGAGGGAGATCGACACCTCCTCGGGCAGGGCGATCGTCATCTCCTGGCCCCAGAAGGTCGTCGTCTCCGAGGGGCGGCCCTCACCGCGGTGCCGCCGCTCGCGGAGCGTGCGCGTGCTCGGGCACGTCGTCCTGATCGGGTGGCGCAGCCGCTGGGCGAGCCCGCGGATCCCGGTCGTGCGGGAGCGCCGGTCGAGCGCGGTCCGCCAGGCGGTCCGGTCGTTCTTGGTCATGACACAACTGCTCCGGGTAAGGGATGTCGGTGGGCGTGCTGTTCAGCGGGGGAGCGCTCTCCCGGAGCACTCGGGGCGGGCTCCGGGGTCCGCGGCCGGTGCCGTGACCCAGGGGTCCCGGCCGCCTCTCCCCAGCTCGTCCAGCTCGGCGTCGACCATGATCTGGGCCAGCCGGTCCACCGTCGTCCGCGCCGTCCAGCCGAAGGCCGTACGCGCCTTGCCGGCGTCGCCGATCAGGGCGTCGACCTCCGTCGGGCGCAGATACGTCTCGTCGTACCTGACGTGTGTGCGCCAGTCGAGCCCGACGTGGGAGAAGCAGTGCTCGGCGAACTCCCGGACCGTGGAGCCGACGCCGGTGGCCAGCACGTAGTCGTCCGGCCGGTCGAGCTGCAGCATGCGCCACATGCCCTCGACGTACTCCGGGGCGTACCCCCAGTCGCGGACGGCGTCCAGGTTGCCGAGGTAGAGGTGCTTGTCGAGGCCGGCCTTGACGCGCGCCGCCGCACGGGCGATCTTCCGGGTCACGAACGTCTCGCCGCGCCGGGGCGATTCGTGGTTGAACAGGATGCCGTTGACGGCGAACAGGCCGTACGCCTCGCGGTAGGTGCGCGTCATCCAGTAGCCGTAGAGCTTCGCGGCGCCGTACGGGCTGCGCGGGCGGAAGGCGGATTCCTCGTTCTGCGGTGGGGGTGTGCCGCCGAACATCTCCGACGACGACGCCTGGTAGTAACGGATGTCCCGCGCGGTCATGAGGATGGCTTCCAGGAGCCGGGTGGTGCCGAGACCGGTGATGTCACCGGTGTGCTCCGGCTCGTCGAAGCTCACCCGGACATGGGACTGCGCGGCCAGGTGGTAGACCTCGTCCGGCCGGATGCGCGCCAGCAGCGTCACGAGGCGGCTCGCGTCACTGACGTCCCCGTAGTGCAGGATCAGGCGCCGCCCGGCGTCGTGCGGGTCGCGGTAGATGTGGTCCAGCCGCCGGGTGTTGAAGGTCGAGCTGCGGCGCACGATGCCATGGACCTCGTATCCCTTGTCCAGCAGCAGGTCGGCGAGGTAGGAGCCGTCCTGGCCCGTGATGCCGGTGATCAGGGCCCGCTTCACGGCGCGTCCCGCGGGGGTGGGGCGCCGTGTCCGCACGTCGTGTCGGTCACCATGTCGGTCAGCCATCCTTTTCCAGGGGCACGAACCTGGGGTTGAACTTCTCGTGGACGTACACCCGCCCCGGGGCGCCGCAGTCGATGACGTACTCCTTGCTCACGCACGCCGGTGCCGTGCCGCCCAGCGGCCAGACGTCCCGCGACACGGCGATCGTCTCCCGGGTCAGCGCCAGCCCCATGGCCTTCAGGTACGGACCCAGTAACTCGTCGCGGGGCGGTACCAGTTCACCGTCGGACCGGGCGGCGATCACGACCCGGTTGACGCTGATGACGTCCAGGCCCGAGGTGAGGATCCGGGACTGGCGGTCGACCACCAGGGCGTCGGGCGCCGCGCCCAGGATGCGGCACCCGATGTGCCGCACGAGCGCGGCGCGGACGAGTCGCTGGTGGTCGACCCGCACGCTCAGCGGCTCGCCGACCAGGGCGTCGAGCAGGACGGTCGTCGACCCGTCCGCGCACACGAGCATCCTCGTCTGCGGCGGGGCCGAGGAGAATTCCTTGAGCCGTTCGGTCATGTCACCACCGCTCCACGCTGCAGGGCGACCAGTGCATTCGGACTCCTGGCGGTTCTTGTCACTCCGGATACGCGCGGGCAACGGCCGAAACGGGGTGCGCGGAAGGGTGGAACGGAACTCCGCGCGGGAAATGCATATGAACTGCCCACAGCGTATGACCGAGGGATGTATGGCCGAAGAATGATTCTTCGGACAATCGGGTGCCAAGCAGGCTATGAGTTCGGGGAGCGGCGGGTCAAGCGGCTTTGGTCCGCGCAAACTTGTGCGGTCGCGCACTTCGGGAGAAGGGAATGGCGAAATACCGCCGCGGGTCCGTCGGGCGGCTCCGGGGCGGTATTTCGCACTATCGGTTTATGGGTTTTACGGATTTCCGTGATGGGGGTGGCGGGGACGTTCGGGCCGGGCCGGTGATCCTGCCTCCGGTGCCGAAGGCGAGCGTGGCACCTCTCCGGCGCCGCCCTCCGATTCGTACAGGGATATCGCATGCTCGTCCGCCCTCCGATCCACAACTGCCGTGACGCGCCCGGCGGTAGCCTGTGAGACCCCGGCGGCGGCCGCCATGCCCATTCCGCCCGCGCCGGGCGCTCGTTCGGCGCCGGACCACCGAACCGGAAGGGGCGAACCATGCCACCGGCCCTCACCCGCACCACCGTCGGCATCGTCGGCGCGGGCCCGGCGGGCCTTATGCTCGGGCACCTGCTGGCCCGGGCGGGGATCGACTCGGTGGCGGTCGACCACCGCACCCGGGCCGCCATCGAGGGCACCCAGCGCGCGGGCATCCTCGAAGCGGACAGCGTCCGTCTGCTGGCCGACACCGGGGTCTCCGACCGGGTGCGCCGCGACGGCCACCCGCACGCCGGCATCCATCTGCGCTTCGGCGGCGAGAGCCACCGCGTCGACTTCCGGGGCCTGGTCGGGGAGAGCGTCTGGCTCTACCCGCAGACGGACGTGTTCACCGACCTCGCCGACGCCCGCGAGCGCGACGGAGGAGACGTCCGCTTCGGCGTCACGGGAACCCGGGTCGTCGACCTCGCCTCGGACCGCCCGGGGATCCTGTTCACCGACGCCGACGGAGCCGCCCGGGAGGTGCGCTGCGCCGTCCTGGCCGGCGCGGACGGATCACGCGGCGTATGCCGGTCCGCGGTACCGGAGGCGGCGCGCACGCACTACGTCCGCACGTACCCCTACGCCTGGTTCGGCGTCCTCGTCCAGGCCCCGCCCAGCGCCGCCGAACTCGTCTACACCCACTCCGAGCGCGGGTTCGCCCTCATCGGCCGGCGCACCGACACCCTGCAGCGCATGTACTTCCAGTGCGACCCGGACGAGGACCCGGCGGCCTGGCCGGACGACCGGATCTGGGCGGAACTCCAGGCGCGGGTGCGCGGCGCGGACGGCTTCGCGCTCCGGGAGGGCCCGGTGACCGACCGCTCCGTCCTGCCGTTCCGCAGCTTCGTCTGCGAGCCGATGCGGTACGGCCGCATGCTGCTCGCCGGGGACGCCGCGCACACCGTCCCGCCCACCGGGGCCAAGGGCCTCAACCTCGCGCTGGCCGACGCGCGGGTGCTCGCGGAAGTGCTGGAACGCGCCCTCGCCCGGCACGACTTCGGCATCCTCGACGAGTACGGCCCCCGGGCGCTGCGGCGTGTGTGGCGGGCCCAGCACTTCTCCTACTGGATGACGACGATGCTGCACCGCTCGCCCGGCGCCACCGCCTTCGACGCACGCCGCCAGCTGGGGGAACTGGAGGCGGTGGTGGGCTCCGCCGCCGGCTCGGCCTACCTCGCCGAGGCCTACACCGGCTGGCCGGAGCGGACGGGATCGTCCTGGCCCTCGCGCCGGCCGTGAACACCGCGCCGCGCGTCCGCGCCACGGCCCGTCAGGGCGGCGTCAGGAACGGCGCGAGGCGCTTGCACCGGACATCCGGACGCCCTTGAATACTGCTCGTGAACAGCCATCCGCGCCACAACGACCGGCCGCCGCATCCGGCGCAGCCCGGCTCCGCGCCCTGTTCACGCCCGGTGCGTCCCTGCCCCTGACGCCGCCGTGCTTCCCGCACGGAGTGTCAATTCTTCGTAGAACTCCACCGGTTGCCGCACGCGCGCCACCGGTGCTCGCCCCCCTTTTTTCCCGGAGTGGATTCCCGTGTCTTCTGCCGTCCCGATGCCTTCCGCCGCCCCGACCGCCACCAGGACCGTTCTGGTCACCGGTGCCACCTCCGGCATCGGCTGGGAGACCGCGAGGCTGCTCGCCGGCCGCGGTGACACGGTCGTCGTCCACGCCCCGGACCGGGCCGCGGGGGACGACGCGATCACCCGTCTGGTGGCGGCGGGCGCCGACGCCCGCCGGCTGCACCTCGTCACCGCCGACTTCTCGCGGCTCGACGAGGTACGGGCCATGGCCGCCCGCGTCGCCGACGAGCACCCGGTGCTCGACGTCCTCGTCAACAACGCCGCCGTCGCCTCCCCGGAGCAGCGGACGGTCACCGCCGACGGCAACGAACTGTCCTTCCAGGTCAACTTCCTGGCCGCCTACCTGCTCACCCACGAGCTGGCCGGCCCGCTCGGCGCCCGGCCCGGCAGCCGCGTGGTCAACGTGTCCTCCTCGATGCACCGCACCGCCTCCATCTCCTGGAACGACCCCCAGCGCGCCCGCCGTTACTCCCGGCTCGCCGCCTACGCACAGTCCCAGCTCGCCCTGACGATCTTCAGCCGGGAGCAGGCGCCCTGGACGTCGGTCAGCATCCACCCCGGCGTCTGCGACACCGCTCTGCTGCCGTTGTACGCCCACGAAGGCGACTCCCCGGAGGCCGGCGCAGAGCGCGTCGTACGGCTGTGCGACCCCGGTACGGAGCTCGTCCCCGGCGCCTACTACGACCGCACGGCACTGTCCCCGGCCGCCCCGGTGGCGATGGAGGACCGCACGGTCCGCCGCCTGTGCAGGCTCGCCGACCAGCTGGTCTCCACGTCCCGCTGAACTCCCCGGGGACGGAGGGCCCGCACCTGACGAGCCGCCCGGGGGAGGGCGGCGCCCACGGCCGTGGGCTCCCGCCGTCGTGAGACGATCGGCCGGTGAACTGGACGGAGAAGGGCCGCCGCCCCCTCGGCGTACTGCTGGTCGTCTGCGCCGCCGGGCTCACCGGCTGCGCCCGGGAGGAGCCGGCGCGGACCGTCCGGGAGGCGGCCGCACCGTCCCCGGCCGCCGCCTCGGGCCCCGCGGCCGGACGGACCCCCTCCACCCCGACCGCGACCCCCGACCCCTGCCCCCGGGAGGGCGTACGGGTCATGGCCGGGACCGTCGACGGAGCCATGGGCCTGCGCGCCCTCACCGTCCAGCTCGTCAACTGCGGCACCGCGCCCCACACCGTCGACGGCCGTCCCGACGTGCGCGTCCTGGGCGAGCGGGGACAGGCCCTCGACGTCACCGTCCACGACGACCTCACGACCATCGCCGGAACCGGCGTCCGGAACTCCGCACCCCGGCCGGTGACGCTGCGCCCCGGGCAGGCGGCGGAGGCGGTGGTGATGTGGCGCAACACCTACGACGACCCCAGCCGCCCGCCGCTGCTCGGCCGCCGGCTCAAGGTGGCCCCGGCCGTCGGTGAGCCGGGGCAGACGATCGCGCCGGAGGGCGGCGTGGACCTCGGCAGCACGGGGAAGCTGGCGGTGGGTCCGTGGAAGCCCATGGGGGGCTGACCGCTCGCGGGAGCCGTGGCCATCGACTCCAGGGCCGCCACCTGAATCACCGTTCCGGGGGCGCACTTCCGGCCGCTCCCCGAGCCTCGCGCGCCCCACTTCCGTGGCGCATCGCGGAGGGGGCGCGGGGCAGCCGCCCGGCGAGAGTTCCGGAGGGACCGGGAGCGAGAGGAGGCGTGCGGATGGCCGGCGATCCCGTACGACCACGTCAGAGGAAGCACAGGACCATCGGGGCGATCGGCAACAGGGGGCACGGCAAGACCACCCTGGCCGTCGCCGTGGGCAAGGCCGCGGCGAAGACCTACCGGCAGGACGCCGGGGCCGTCGAACGCATCGTGGAGGCCGCGGGCCGGACCCGCGCCGCGGTCGCCGTGCACAGCACGCACAGCGCCTACGCGACCCCCGGCTGCCACTACACCCACTTCGACATCTCGGCCGGACACGTCGGTGACCTGCTCGGCCACACGCCGCTCGACGGCGTCGTCCTCGTGGTCTCCGCCCTCGGCGACGTCACCCCGCAGGCCCGCGAACACCTGCGGCTGGCGCGCGGTGCCGGGGTGCGCGGGCTCGTCGTCTTCCTCAACAAGTGCGACGTCCTCCAGGACCCCGAGGCGGTCGACGAGGCCGAGCGGCGGGTCCGCGCCCTCCTCCGGGAACCGGGGCCCGACGGCGACCCGATTCCCATCGTCCGCGGCTCGGCACTACAGGCCCTCGCCGGTGACGCGTTCTGGGAGGCGTCGGTCGTCGAGCTGATGAAGACCCTGGACGCGCGCGTGCGTGCCTGAGGGCGGCCCGGTCCGGCCCGGGCTACTCAGCGTCGCCAGTACGCTCCGGTCAGGCTGGTGGCCCTGAGCATGGCCGGCTCGTCGTACGGGGCGGGCCACATCTGGATCAGGTACTCCTCGACCGGGTCGCCGTCGCCGCGGGGGTCGCCGTCGTCACGGTTCCTGCCGTGGACGCGCAGGCGGTAGTCGCCGGGGCCGGGGAGTTCCAGGCGCTTGGCCGGGTCGCCGCAGTTGCCTTCGTCGCTCGCGCTGAAGTCGATGAACGGGGAGCGCCAGGCGACGGACACCTCGGCGATGTCCTGCCAGTGGTCGAGGTCGTCGGGCAGCGGCGGGAGGGCGTCCCACAGCTGGGCGGTGACGGTGACGCTCCCGATCTCCTGTCCGCACAGGACGCGGGCTCCGTCGCCGTCGGGGTCCGCCTCGACCAGAGCATTGCAGTTCCATTCGGGCTGGAACTCGACGACGAGATCCTCCCCGACGAGGTCGATCGTGGAAGCGTCCACGAACACGCTTTGGGCTGTGGTGCCCTGTATCAACTGAGCCATGGGGCCGGCCTCCTTCCTCGCAACAGCAAGCGGTGGGGCGGGGCCCATTGTGACGCGCTGCCCGGACAAGAACCGCCGGAATTCCGTGAACGGCCCGAACGTAAGGTGTCTTCGTGACTCTTCACCGTTCCCGCGCCGCTCTCACCGCCATGGTCCTGACCGCGGCTCTTGTCACGGCTTGTTCCTCCGGAAAGTCGCAACAGGACGACGATCCCCGGAAGTCCGGCCGCCCCGGCACCACCACGGGCACCGAGACCGGCGCCCCCGCGAACGTGCGGAAACCGGGCGCGAACATGGCCTTCGACTACCAGCTCGGCGGCGCCTACCCGCCTCCCGGCCCGGTCCGGGCCGTCTCCCGCGACCGCGAGGCCAAGCCCGTCAAGGGGCTCTACAACATCTGCTATATCAATGCCTTCCAGTCGCAGCCGGGCGAAGCCATCACCTGGTGGAAGAAACACCACAAGAACCTGCTCCTGAAGAGCGACGACGGTGACCTCATCATCGACGAGGACTGGGACGAGCCCCTGCTCGACATCTCCACCCCGGCCAAGCGCGAAGCCCTGATGAACATCGTCGGCCCATGGATCGACGGCTGCGCCGCGGCGGGTTACGACGCGGTGGAGCCGGACAACCTCGATTCCTACGCACGGTCCGACGACAAACTCACCCCCGAGCACGCGACCGCGTTCGCCCGCCTCCTGGCCACCCGGGCCCACCAGCGGCACCTGGCCATCGCCCAGAAGAACACCACCGACCTGCTTCCCCAACGCGCCCGCATCGGCTTCGACTTCGCCGTCGTCGAGGAATGCGGACGCTACAAGGAGTGCTCCGACTTCAGGGACGCCTACGGTGGCAGGGTCTTCGACATCGAATACGCGAAGAAGGATTTCACCGCCGCCTGCCGCTCCTGGGGCAAGAAAATGTCCATCACCCTGCGCGATCGCGACGTCAGCCGTCCGGGCAGCGACAGTTACGTGTATCAGTCCTGCTGAGGCCGTTCTCCGGGCGCTACCGAAACGGGCGGCAGGGCAATACCGTGTCGGCCATGACCGAAGAACGGACTGACCACAGTTTGGCGTGGATCGGGCATCACGCCGATGACCTCGCCAGGGGAACCGTGGACGGGATGCTCGGAAGCATCTCGCTCACCGCTGTACGCGGCGTGGATCCGGTCGATTTCCTGGTACGGATGGGGGCGGACCGGGATGTGCTGGAGCGAGGCGTCCTGTACAAGGACATCGCTGCACAGTGGTCCGGGAGCGATTTCAAAGACGTGCAGTGCATGTTCGGCACCAGCGGGGAATGGACGTTCCTGCTGGAGAACTTCCTGTGCGCCACCTGGTACCTGGACTGGATCGAAGACGTTCAGGACGCGATGCCCCGCCCGGGCGAGGAACTGGTGTGCGTGACGCTGAACCACCATCAGTCCCCATCCAAGCTCCTGTACTCACCGGGCGACGGAGAGGTGTGGAGCATAGGCATCGGGGAGGAGAGCCTGCTGGACTACCCCGAGCGTGACGATCCGACCGGCAAGGTCGCCGCGCTGGACGAGGCCCTGCGCAGGGCCGGTGTGGTGTGGCAGGCCGACGACCTGCTTCCCCGCACCTTCCGGACGGTGGGGGAACATCTGGGCATCCGTCTCCCCCGCGAAGCGATTGAGGCGGGACTGCTGCCTGCCGCAGGGCTGCCGGACCCTACTACTCAATAGGGGGTGTCAGTCATTCTCCCGCGTCTGTCGGTGGTCGTCTGTCGCTGATGCGTGTCGCCGCGCGAACCGGGCACGAGCGGCGTCGTGGGCGCCACGCAGAAGCCGCACAACTATGTCCGTTGTCCTCTCACCGGGATTGACGACAGAGATCCAGCCGAGTGCGCCGTACACCGGGTGCGGCATTCCCGCAGTGCGCGAGATCATGGGCTCCCTGCACCGGCTCGACGGTTCGGGGGAGGCCCAACGCATCCTGCGGCAACGCCTCGACCAGGTCGCCACACGAACCGTCGGTCTGCTCCGGGCGGGCGCGGACTTGGCAGCCGTCGTCACGGCTGCCCCGGAACCCACCGCGATCTGGTCCGTGTCGGGGGACGTCGGCCCTGGTGACGACGGCTCGTAGGTGCCGGTCGCCGGAGTGGCGGATCATGCGGCCGGGGGCCGACGAGCGGCAGTCACGGGGTGAGGACCAGTCGCCCCCGCAAACCCCCCTTGGCCAGCGTCTCGTGCGCCTGGGCGGCGTGGTCCAGCGGCAGGGTGTCGGCGACGCGCAGGGACAAGCGGCCGCTTTCGGCCAGCGAGGAGAGCCGGGCGAGGGCCGGGCCGTCCGCGGCGACCCAGTTCTCCGCGACGGTGATGCCGCGCAATGCCACGGGTGCCGCGCCGGCGACGACCGAGACGAAGGATCCCCGGTTGCGTACGGCCCCCAGGGCGGGCACCCCGAGCACCGCGGCGTCGAGGACGGCGTCGACGCCGCCGGGAACGAGGGCGCGGACCGCTTCGGCGAGGTCGGCGGAGCGGGGGACGAACCACCGCGCGCCCGCCGCCCGGACGAACGCCTCGTCCCCGGCGCCGGCCGCCGCCACCACCCGCAGTCCGCGGAGCGCGGCCAGCTCCACCGCGAAGCCGCCCACCGCGCCCGCCGCACCGGTGACCAGCAGTGTGGCGCCCGGATGCAGGGCGAGCAGGTCCAGCGACTGGAGGGCGGTCAGCCCGTTCAGGGGCAGCGTGGCCGCCTCGGCGGCGGAGGAACCGCCGGGGGCGGGTGCGACGGCGTCGGCGTCGAGGACGACGAACTCGGCGTACGTGCCCAGCGAGACGTCGAGCCGGTCCCTCAGACCGATCACCCGGTCACCGGGGGCGAACAGCGTCACGCCCGCGCCCACCTCGTCGACGCGCCCGGCGACGTCCCAACCGATCCCCGTGACCGGGCGCGGCGCCATCAGCCCCGCCGCGGCGAGCGTCCCGGAACGCGTCGCCGCGTCCACGGGGTTGACGGCCGCGGCCTCCACCCGGATCCGCACCTGACCGGCGCCCGGGACGGGCACCGGCACCTCGACGACCTCCAGGACGTCCGGTCCGCCGAACGACTTCACGACAACGGCACGCATCGCCGACTCCTCAGCATTCGCAGGGGCTTGATGTACGACGACCCTATGGAGAGCTACTCTCCATCGGGAAGTAGGCACTTCGAAGTGCGTACCGAACGTGGAGGAGAGCCATGGCAACACAGCCCGACGTGCGCGCCGCCTACGACGCGTACCTCGCCGAGTGCCCCGCCCGGCAGTTGCTCGACCGGATCAGCAACAAGTGGGTGAGCCTGATCGTCAACGCCCTCGCCGCCGGGCCCCAGCGCTACGGCGACCTGTCCCGGCGCCTGGCGAGCGTCAGCCAGAAGATGCTGACGCAGACGCTCAGGAGCCTCGAACGGGACGGTCTCGTCGAGCGCACGGTCACACCGACCGTGCCCGTCCGCGTCGACTACGCCCTGACGCCGCTGGGGGAGGGGCTGATCCCCGTCATGCAGGCGATCAAGGGGTGGGCGGAAGGGAACATGGACGAGGTCCTGGCGGCCCGGGAGCGCTACGACACCGGCGCCGCCGCCGGCTGAGCATGTCGCGCAGGCAAGGGAGAGCCGCGGTTTCACCCGAACGGGTGGTCATCGGATCGGTGTGTTCTCCCGGCCGCGGCGGAAGGCCAACTCTGGTCGGTGGGGGCGTACTTCGGCGTCGCCCCGCAATCCTTCCCGGCATTCCTTCCCGCATCTTCCCGCAGGGGGCGCACCATGCGTGACAGCACCGTGCCTTCACCATTCCGGTTCGTTCGCGGCCGACGTCCGGTGACGGTAGTCGCCACGGCACTCGCCCTCGTCGGCGTGCTCACCGGAACGGCGATACCGGCGGCACCGGGGCCGGCGGCACCGCGGTCGGCGACGACCGGGCCGGTCGCCCGTGCCGCCGTCGCCGACGTACGGCCGCTGTCGGCGGCGGCCGATCCCGCGGCGGTCGTCCGGGACTGGAACGTCGTCGCCGCCAGGACGATCGACGAAGGGCTCGGTCCCACGCGGCCCTCGGGGCAGACGGCCCTGTGGCACGGGCTGGTCGCCGTGGCGGTGTACAACGCCGTGACCGGAATCGAGCGGAACCGCTACGTCCCTTACCGCTGGCGGGAGTCGGCGCCCCGCGGCGCCTCCGCGCAAGCCGCCGCCGTCGCGGCGGCCCACCGCGTCCTGACCGAGTGCTTCCCCGCGTCGCGCGCCCGGCTCGACACCGCGTACGCCGAGTCTCTCGCCGGACTGCCCGACGGACACGCGAAGCGGCAGGGCGCGGCCTTCGGCGAGCGGGCGGCCGGGCATCTGCTCGCCCTCCGGCGGCACGAGGGCGGCCTCCCGCGGCCCGACGGACGGCCCGTGCCGCCCGGCGGCACGACGGAACAGCCCCCCGGAATATGGCGGCCGACACCGCCGCGGAACGAGGCCTTCATCGATCAGTGGCTGAGCACGACGCACCCCATGCTCCTGACGTCCCCCGCCCAGTTCCGCCCCGCCGGGCCACCGTCGCTGACCTCCGCCCGCTACGCCCGGGACCTGGCCGAGATCGCCGCCATGGGCGCGCGGACGGGTTCCCGCCGCACCCCGAACCAGACGGAGACGGCGACGTTCTTCGGGGGCAACCTGGTCGCACAGTTCCAGTCCGCCTTCCGTGACCACTCCGTCCGGCACCGGCTCGACCTCGTGGAGACGGCGCGCCTCTTCGCCGCCGGGAACGCGGTCGCCGCGGACACGGTCATCGCCACCTGGGACGCCAAACGCCACTACGCGTTCTGGCGGCCGATCACCGCCATCCGTGAGGCCGACCGCGACGGCAACCCCCGGACCAGGGGCGTCCGCGACTGGCAGCCGCTGCTCGACACCCCGCCCCACCCCGAGTACATCGCCGGCCACGCCACCGTCGCCGGCGCCGTGACCCAGGCACTCCTCACCGTCCTCGGCAGCCCCCACCTCGACCTCAACCTGCCCGCCCCGGGCGGCGGCACGGCGCGGCACTACACGTCAGCCGCCCACCTCAACCAGGACATGACCGACGCCCGCGTCTGGGCGGGCGTCCACTTCCGCTCGTCCGACATCACCGGCTGCCTCACCGGCGCCCGCATCGGCCGCTGGACCACGGCCAGGTACTTCCGCCCGTCCGACGCGGCGGTATCGCAGACACGGCCTCCGGCCGGACCGGAAGCCGTTTGCGGAGTCCACTCCGGGAAATGACGGGAAATGAGGCGCGCCGAGCGCGGCCCTCTCCGCGTGCGCGCCTCCGCGTCACTTCGCGAAGGTCACCCCCGCGAAGCAGAAGACGCAGCCCTCCAGGAGCGGGAGCGAGCTGAGGACCCGGTGCCGCACGCACGAGGCCGGTGTCGTCTCGTCGGGGCGGGGGAAGGTGATGCCGTCGTCCCGGGCCGTGGCGGGGTCGAACGCCTCGACCATGGCGCGGAACCGGCGCAGATACGATTCGGCGAAGGGCGGGAAGTAGTTGAGCTCGTCCCACCGGTGCCGCCGTGACGCGAGGTCGACGACACGGAGCACGAAGTCCTTGGCCTCGGCCCGCTGTTGCGCCGTGCGGCCCCAGTCGATGTCCGCCAGGTCGAAACCGACGGCACCGCGCCCCATGACGCCCTGGTCCTGCCGGGTCAGCATCGTGGCGAACCGGTAGTCCCATGCCGTGGCCGCCAGGTCGGACACCGCCAGCATGAGCACGTCGACGAAGACCGATGTGCCCCCGTTGGACAGATACAGGTCGAGGTCCCCCGCAGAGAAGATGTTTCCCACAGTGCCCCACCCTACGGTCGGCTTCACCGGGGCCCAACCTGCCCGGATCCGCCTTCGGGATGCCAATATCGCGAGGCGGCGGCACGGCGGGTGAGGTTACGCTGCGCCGGTGATCGAGGACGGCGCCACGGACACCGGCAGCGTGACCACGGTCCGGCGCGTCGGCGAGACGATCCGCAGGCCGGCCGGCGAGTGGACGCCTGCCGTGCACGCCCCGCCGGCCCACCTGGAAGCGGTCGGGTTCACCCGCGCCCCGCGCGTGCCCGGCACCGATGGCGGTGACGAATCTCTGGCACTGCTCCACGGCACGCCCGCGTTCATGCCCTGGCCGCCGCACTGCGGGCGACGGCCGGGCTCGGCGAACTGGGGCGCCGGCTCCGCGACTACCACGAGGCGGGAGGCCGACCGCGTCGAACGGCTCGGCCGCCGGGGCGACGAGCCGTGGGCGACGTTCCTGGCCCGTGGCGACGCGGCCGAGATACGGGCCGAGCAGGAGTGGGTCCGCTCACGACCTGCCGCCCGCCTCGGCGAGGCGGGCACCTGAGTGTGTGCGGGGTGCATAGGCAAAGTGTCTGGCGCACTGGAGAGGCGGAACATGGACAGAAACGTGGCGATCGGTCTTCTCCGTATGGCCGCTGCCCACCGGGACGCGGAGGTATGGCTGCGCCCATCCGGGGAGCAACTCGTCCGGTTGGGCCTGGACGCCCTCCTGGCCGGCGTCGAGGCGCCCTCGCTCTTCCAGCTGGCCGGGCTCGGGCGCAACGAGTACGGCGAGGCGCGGGAGCTGTTCGGCCGCGCCTTGGAGGAACTGGAGCTGCTGCCGCTGCTGCCGGAAGAGCTTGCGGACGCGCGCTGGACGGTGGCGCGCTGGTGGGCGCGGCGGATTGTCGAGGGTGATCTGGAGCCGTTCGCCGGAGCCTTGTTGATCTGGGAGGAGGCGGCGGCGGAACTCGGACACCCCGCCGAGCTGCGACGGATCGTCGAACTGTCACGGGCGGTCGAGACGCGGTACGAGGAGGACCCGATCCCGCGGCACATCCGGGGTGACATCATTTCCGCGGCCCGGGACTTCCTCCGCGAGGCTTGACCGCCGCTTCACGACCCTGGCGGTCGAGGTCCCCTGCTGCGGAGGCGCGACGTCGCTGGACGCGCTCGACTACCACTGGCCGTGCGGTTTCGCCCGCTTCGAGATCGCCCTCCGGAAGCCCGGACGCGCGTGGTTCGGCGCCGACGAGCTCTCCGCGCTCGGCGAAGCGCTCGGGCATCCTCTGCGGCAGAGCAGGGTGCACATCCGAGGCACGTGAGGCCGGCAGGGCGGCTCGGGAGCCGTCGCCGCCGACCGGTTCGCTCAGCCGGGGCGGCCGCACCGGGCGGTACGCGGGCGCCCCTCGCTCACACCGCGAGGGGATAGCCGCGGGCGCGGACGTGATCGTGCGTGAGGCGTGTGAAGGCGTGGGCCGCGGCGCTGCGGTAGGCGGTCTCGCGGTGGAGCAGGGTGACGGTGCGGGAGGGGAGGGGTGGCTCCAGGGGGACGGGGGTCAGGTGGGGGTGGTCTTCGGCGATGGCGTCGGGGAGGACGGTGGCCAGGCGGGTGCGGCGCACGATTTCGGTGAGGGCCTGGAGGGAGTTGGCCTCGACCGAGATGCGGGGACTGATGTGGTGCTGCGCGAAGTAGGCGTCGATATGGCTTCGCGTGGCGAAGTCCGCGCTGAGCAGAGCCAGTTGGTGGTGCGCGAGGTCGCGTATGGGGAGCGGCCGGGCGGGGGCGGCAGGGGCGGAATCGTGCTCCTGGGGTCCGGAGGGGCGGGTGCCGGTGACGAGGCTGAGGGTTTCGGTGAAGAGGGCGGTCGCGGCGACGCCGGACTGATGCGGGTCGTCGAAGGCGATGCCGAGGTCGAGCTCGTCGGCGAGCAGGGCCGATTCGAGGCGATCCTGGGGCATTTCCCGGAAGGTCAGGGTGATACCGGGGTGGCGGGTGTGGAGCTCGGCGGCCAGGGGGCCGATGAGGTAGGCGGTGAAGGTCGGGGTCGCCGCCAGCCGTAGGTGGCCGCGGGACAGGTCCCGGACGTCGTGGACGGCGCGCTCGGCGGCGGCCAGGTCCCGGAGGGCGCGGCGGGCGTGGTGGACGTAGGTCTCGCCGGCGTCGGTGAGCCGGACGGTGCGGCCGGTGCGGTCCAGCAGCTGCACGCCCACCGTGCGCTCCAGCTGCTTGATCTGCTGGGAGAGCGTGGGCTGGGAGATGTGCAGGTCTTCGGCGGCGCGGGTGAAGTTGCGGTGCTCGGCCACGGCGAGCAGGTAGCGCAGGTGGCGCAGTTCCAGGGCCATGGAGCCAACCATAGATGACATCGATGGAAGTGATGGTCAACGACTCTTGGACGCTATAGGTGCTGGTGGTGCACGGTGGTGTCACCCAGCCGAAAGGCCGGGTCCACGGAGCCGACCCACCGAAGGAGTGACCATGCACGACCTCGCCCAGGGCGTAGCGCGTTTTCAGCGGGACGTCTTCCCGGCCAAGGCGCAGCTCTTCGCCCACCTCGCGTCCCACCACACACCCGGGACGCTGTTCATCGGCTGCTCCGACGCCCGCGTCGTGCCGGAGCTGATCACACAGGGGGAGCCGGGCGAGCTCTTCGTCATCCGCACCGCCGGCAACCTCGTCCCCGCCCACACCGCCGACGCCGACGGCGTGGCGGCGAGCATCGAGTACGCGGTCGCCGTCCTGGGCGTGTCCGACATCGTCGTCTGCGGGCACTCGGCCTGTGGCGCGATGACCGCCCTGGCCGAGGGGCACGACCTGAGCGGCGTCCCGGCGGTCGCGGACTGGCTGCGCCACGCGGACGCCTCCCGGGCCCGCGCCGCTGCCGCCCCGGCCGGACCGGGCGCGGTGGAGACCCTGGTCCGCGAGAACGTCCACGCGCAGCTGGCCAACCTCGCCACCCACCCCGCCGTCGCGGCCGGTCTGGCACACGGCACGGTCACCCTGCACGGCTGGGTCTTCGACATCGCCACCGGCACCGTCGACGAGCTCACCCACGACGGTTCCGTCACCGCCCGGGCCGCCTGACCCCCCGCACACCACCCGAAGAAAGCCGCGCCGCTCCTCCGCAGGAGCCGCGCCCCTCACCCAGCGGCCCCCATCCCAACGGGCCCACACCCCACGGAAGGAAGTCCACCTCATGGTGCACGCCCAGTTCGACCCCACCGCCCGTCAGCAGCTCGCCAACGCGGCCGTCGAGGCCAAGACCCGCCGGGACCTGACCTGGCAGCAGATCGCCGACGCCGCCGGGCTGTCCGTCGCCTTCGTCACCGCCGCCGTCCTCGGCCAGCACGCCCTGCCGCAGAAGTCCGCCGAGGCCGTCGCCGGGCTCCTGGGCCTGGACGGGGACGCGGTGATGCTGCTGCAGACCATCCCGACCCGGGGCTCCCTCGGCACCGGCGCCCCGACCGACCCGACGATCTACCGCTTCCACGAGATGCTGCAGGTCTACGGCACGACCCTCAAGGCGCTCGTGCACGAGCAGTTCGGTGACGGCATCATCAGCGCGATCAACTTCAAGCTGGACGTGAAGAAGGTCGCCGACCCCGAGGGCGGCGAGCGCGCCGTCATCACCCTGGACGGCAAGTACCTGCCCACCAAGCCCTTCTGACCCACCGCGAGACGCCGGGGCGGGCGGGGAATCCCGTTCCCCGTCCACCCCGGTACCCCTTCACCACTCACCCCAGGAGGCCGTCCCATGGACTTCGCGCAGCGCACGATCGACATCGCCCGCCAGAACGTCGCCGAGGGCGGACGCCCGTTCGCGACCGTCATCGTCAAGGACGGCCGCGTCCTCGCCGAGAGCCCCAACCGGGTGGCGCAGACCGGCGACCCCACCGCGCACGCCGAGATCCTCGCCATCCGTGAGGCGTGCACCCGGCTCGGCACCGAGCACCTGACCGGCACCACCATCTACGTCCTGGCCCACCCGTGCCCGATGTGCCTGGGCTCGCTGTACTACTGCTCCCCGGACGAGGTCGTCTTCCTCACCACCCGTGACGCGTACGAGCCGCACTACGTGGACGACCGCAAGTATTTCGAACTCGGCACGTTCTACGACGAGTTCGCCAAGAACTGGGACGAGCGCCGCCTGCCGATGCGCTACGAGCCACGCGACGCCGCGACCGACGTGTACGCGTTCTGGCGGGCACGCAACGGTGGTGAGCGCCGGGTGCCCGGTGCGCCCACAGTCGTCTGACCGCGTCCGCTCAGCGCGCCGACGCCGAACGCCGCCGCCGACCGGGGACACCGGGCGGACCGTCCCCGTCCGCCCGGGCCGCCCCCCGCCGACCGAGCCGGGCAGGTCGTCCCACCAGGCGTGCGGCCGGCAGTCCCGCACCGACTCCAGGATGTCTCGCCCGTGCTGCTCCTCCCCGACGGCGGTCCGCAGTGCCTCGCGCGGCTCCGGGGAACCGTCGAGGGCCGGCAGTTCCAGGACGCGCGTGGCCCGTTCGCAGTCGTCCTCGTCGCCGTCCAGCAGGGCGACGACGGGAGCGAGGGGCAGCTCCAGGTCCCGGACCGGCCGCGCCGGGTAGAGGTGGCGGTCGTCGGTCGAATCCCACCGCCGGTCCCGCCGGTTCGCGTCGTACACGAGGAGTCCGGCCGCCGCCGGATCGTCCGCCGCCCGCAGGGCGCCCAGCCCGTGGCCGCGTTGCAGGAGCCCTGCCGGCGTGTCGGCGGGTGCGTGGGCCGGTTCGGCCGGCCGCTCCGGCCCGGGCGGACGGACGGACCCGCTTGTCGTCGTTCGTGTCGTCCATCGCCTTGGAGCCTGCCCCGGGCCGGGCCGGACCGCCGGCCGATTCCGGTGCCGGGGCGCGGGTGCCGTCATGCCCGGCCGCCCGCCCGCGTCGTGTCCCGTGGTGCGGCGGGTCGTTGGCACGTCATGCGGTGGCCGGGGGAGAAGACGGGGTCGGCGGGCGGGATCCGGGGCCGGTTGCGGCGGGCGGGACGGCTGTTCGCCGTGCTCACCGGAGGCGGCATCGCGGCCTCGGTCCACCTGGCCGTCCGCGGCGACGGGCTGGACGCCGCGCTCCCCGCCCTGCCGCCCACGTTCGCCGTGGCCTTCCTCTCCTGGCTCGGGTACCGGGACGACCGCGAGGAAGCGGCACGCCGCGAACTCGATGCCGTAGCAAATGACTTGGCCGGAGTCCTGAAAGGGCAGTGGAGCACCGAGCTCGGCCACCGCCGGCTGGTCCGGCCCCTTCCGCCCACGGTCTCCTGGGCCGCGGCCCCTCCGGACCTGGCCGTCCCGTGGGACGAACTGACCCGGGCGGCGCGGAGGGCGCCGGGCGGGCCGGCGGCGGACCCCGCCGGCTGGGCCACCGGCCCCGAGGCCCTGGCGGGGCAGGAGGAAGAGCTCGCCGAGGTCTTCCTGCACCGCATCCCCACCCGGCGGCTGGTCCTGCTGGGGGAGCCGGGCTCGGGCAAGACCGTTCTCCTGATCCGTCTGCTGCTGGGCCTTCTCGCGCGGCGCGGGCCGGGGAACGGACGGGTCCCGGTCCTCTTCTCCGTCGCCGGGCTGGACGCCGCCACCTTGCCCGGGGCCGACGCGGAGGACCGCCTGCACACCTGGCTCGCCGGACAGCTGGAACGGGACCACCGGATGCTTGCCGATCCGGCTCCGACCGCGCACGGCGATGTCAGCCTGGCCCGTGCGCTCGTCGACGGCGGCCTGGTCATTCCGGTGTTCGACGGCTTCGACGAACTGCCCGGCGCGCGGCGCGGCCCGGCGATGGCGCTCGTGAACGAGGCGCTGCGCGCGGACCAGCCGGTGGTGCTCGCGTGCCGGTCCGCCGAGTACCGCGACTTCCTGGAGGAGTCGGCACCCCTGGCCGAGGCGGCCGCGGTCGAACTCCTCCCTCTCGACCCCGGGGAGGTCGCGGAGTATCTGCGCGCCACCGCGCTGGGGAACGGGCCGCGCTCGGCGGCGGCCGTCGCCGCCGTCGAGGAACGGTGGGGCGCGGTACTGGAGCGGCTGGGCGGGTCGGATCCGGTGGCCCGTACGCTCGCCACACCGCTCGGTGTCTTCCTCGCCCGTGCGGTCCACGGCCCCGACGGCGAGGGTGGCTCCCCGGCGGAGCTGCTGGCCCTGACCACCCGTGAAGAGGTGGAACGCCACCTCTTCGGCGCCTTCATCCGCACCGCCTACCGGCCGAACCACCGGCGCCCCTGCCGCTGGACCGCCGCCGAGGCCCACCGGGCGTTCGTCGTGCTGGCCCGGCACCTGCGCGACACCCTGGACGGCAGTACCCAGATCGCCTGGTGGGAACTGCACCGGGCGCTCCCCGCCCGGTCCGTGCAGCTGCTGGTGGCGGGGCTCGGTGCCGTGGCGGTCGGGGCCGTCCCCTGGTACGTCGCCGGTCCCGGCGCCGGGGTGGGAGCCGCCCTGATCGTGGGCGCGGTGGCGGCCCTGGCCACCGGCCGGCAGCCCCGGCCCGCGAGCCGGATCCGCTGGTCCTGGCGGGGCGTCACCCTCGTCCCCGGCGCCGTCGCGGGCCTGGTGACCGGGTTCGCCGTCGGCCCCGCCGCGGGGCTCGCGCCCGCCCTGGCCTCCGTGCTCGTCTGCGGTTCCGTGGTGGGCTTCCTGACCGGCCTGAGCCCCGAACCCCTGGACGTCACGGCGGCCGACCCGGCCGGCTCCCTCGCCCGCGACCGCCGTACCGCCCTCCGCACCATGCTGCTCTGGACCCTGGCGGCCGGATCGGTCGCCGGACTGGTCGCCGACCGGGTGGCGGGCCCCGTGGCCGCCTTCGTCGCCGCTCCCGTCGTCGGCACCGTGATGGGCCTGGCGATCGGCTTCGGACAGACCGCCTGGGGCCTCTTCACCGCCGCCCGCGGCTTCCTCCGCGTCCGCAAGGGCCTGCCCCGCGACCTGATGGCCTTCCTCGCCGACGCCCACGGCGAACGCGGCGTCCTGCGCAGGACCGGTGCCGTCTACCAGTTCCGCCACCTCTCGCTGCAACGGCATCTGGAGGGGCAGGAGCTCGACTGAGTCCTGTGAGCCGCGCCCGCTCCTCGCCGGGGAAGGTACCCGGCTGCCTGCGCGGCGGCCTCAGCCGAGGGTCTCCCGCAGCCACGCGCGTTCCGCGCGGCTGGTGGCGCGGGCGATGGTGAGCATGCCGCGCCGGTACGGGTCTTCGGTCTCCTCGGCGCTCAGAGGTCGGTCGCCGTCGTGGAAGAAACTGGTGGGCTGCTCCAGGAAGTCCAGCCGGCGGCGCAGTACGGCGTGCTGGTCGCTGGTGTCGGGCAGCAGGGACAGGAAGGCCAGGACCGTGAAGAAGCGGGTGCTGTCGCTGATGTCCAGGTCGCCGGGGTGCCGGAGCCGGTGCAGCAGCTCGGTGCGGCCGGAGGCGGTCAGGCTCAGGGTGTGCCGCCGGGCGGCCGATGTGCCCGGTTCCGTCCGCCGGGCCAGCAGGCCCGCCTTGACCAGGCGGTTGATGGCCGGGTAGAGGCTGCCGTCGCTCACCGGGCGGGTGTGGCCGGACAAGTGGGCCAGCCGGCGCCGCAGTTGGTAACCGTGCAGCGGCCCGTCGGCCAGGAATCCCAGGATCGCGAGCTCCAGCATGGTGCTAGTCTCGCACATCGAATCGAGGTACCTCGAAGCGAGGTATGAACGGGAGGGGGAGCGGGATGGCCTACACCGAGGAATGGGTGACCGCGCGGGCACGCGACGCCTACGCACACGGCCGCGCGTCCTTCGACGTACGGGCGGAGCGCACGGCGCTCCTGGTCATCGACATGCAGGACGAATTCGTCCGCCCCGGCTGGAGCCCCTACTGGGTGCCGGAGGCGACCCGGATGGCGCCGCGGCTGCGGCGGCTGGTGACGGCCTGCCGGGCCGCCTCGGTCCCGGTGATCTGGACGATCTTCGACGACACCCACCTCGGCCTCGACCGGCCGCACGCCCTCCGGTACCTCCCGCACGCCGCCACCGACTGGCGCCGGCCGGGGCCCGCCGAGGTGTGGGAGCCGCTGGGGCGGCGCCCCGACGAGGCCGTGATCCGCAAGCCGTCCTACGGCGCGTTCTACGACACCCCGCTCGACACGATGCTCCGCAACCTCGGCCGGGACACCGTCGTCGTCACCGGGACGCTCACCAACTACTGCTGCGGCACCACCGCCCGGCAGGCCTACGAGCGCGGCTACAAAGTCGTGTTCGGATCCGATGTCACGGCCACCGACGACGAGTCCCGGCAGGAACCGGAACTCGCCGTGCTGCGCAAGGGGTTCGCCCTGGTGCTCACCGCCGAGGAGATAGCCGGCCGGCTGGCCGCCTGAGCGGGTTCACCCACATCACCTGATGTCCCCTCGCGGCCCCCGCTGCGCGCCGTAGGTGTTCGAGGGAATGGGCAGCCGCTCGCCAGTGGCGCGAGGACCGATGGAGCGGACGGAGAGGAGTCGGCCGGCCCATGTACGCAGGTGCTTCCTCGGAGGCTCTCGAACAGCGCTACGATCTGCCCGTCGCGTTCTTCCAGCAGTGGCTGGACCCCTCCCTCACCTACAGCTGTGAGGACCGGTTGCGGTCGCGGCGTGAGGAGGCGCGGTTCCTCGTGGGCGAGGCGGCCAGGGCCATCGCCGCTTCCGGCTCCGCGGGCGGGTCGGCCTCCAGCAGGAACACCCCCCCGCGGGGACCGGCCGCCTCGGGCCAGCACCTCGTGCCAGGAGTCCGGGGTGATATCGGCCCGCGGCAGGACGGTGACGCGTGGCGCTCCGGGCAGGGCCCGGCGACGACGCGCGGCCGGTCCCCGCCGCCCGCCTCACCTATCCCGCCGGGCCTGCCCCGCCGGGGCCGCCGGTCCGGAGCAACGGCTCGATCGCGCCGCGTCGCCCGGTCCCGGTCGGGCTCCTGTCACCTGCCCTTGTGCTTCTTCTCCGCCGCGTGCCGGGCCTTCGCCACCGCGTCGTGGAGCTCGCCCTTGGCCTTCTGGAGGCGGCCCTCCGACTGGGTGTGCCGGTCGCCGGTCATCCGGCCCAGGGTCTCCTTCAGCCGGCCCTTCGTCCGGTCGGCCTTGGCCTTCGTCCTGTGATGCTTGGCGGTCATGTCAGGGCTGCCCTTCGCTTCGGGAGATCGGGGTACGGAGAGAGGCGGGACGCCGCCTGTCCGGCCGCGCGCACGCGGCCCCCGGCCTCCAGTCTCGGCCGATAGGCCCCCACGTGCACCCCGTGGAGCCCGGCGGCCGGGGGCGGCCGTGCTCAGGACGGTTTGAGGGGGTCGTGGCCGATGTTCATCAGGCCGTGTCGCCACTGCGTCCCCCCGGCCGCCGGTTCCCGGTCCGGGCTCCGCTGGGAGCGGACGATGTCACGGACACGGCGCATGACCCGTGCGTCCTCCTCGGTCAGGTCGGTGCGCCGCTTGGCGAGGATGTCGAGGACCTGGCGCCCGGTGGGCGGCCCGGCCCGGTCGGGGAACTCCTCGGCCCGCTCGCCCGCGGCCTGGACGTTCAGCCAGTCCTGAAGCTCGCGTGATGTCATGTTCACAGCCGTGTGGAACTCGTCCCACAGCTCGGTGCTCACCTTGTCGGACGCCGCCACGGTGCCTCCTCATGGCCGGAAAGTGCGGACGAGGCACGCGTTGCCGTTCGACGGCCCGGTAAACGGGGCGGGGGATGGGGATGTTACGCCGTGGTGATCCCCGGGCGGGGCGCCGGCACAAGGCCGATGCGACGGCGCCGCACGTCCACCTCCGTGATCCGCACGGTCATCTCATCACCGATACGGACGCCGAACCCGTCACCCGCCCGCGCCGGTGCGGGGGCATGGACCAGACCGCCGACTCCGTCCTCCAGGCCGACGCCCACCCCGAACGGGAAGACCTGCGTGACGCGGCCCCGCAGGACACGGCCGACCTCGTCGGCCCACGCCACCCACGGGTTGGGGCGCAGGGCGCACAAGGACAGCACGACCTGCCCGCGCGTCACTGTGTCCACCGCGAGGACCTCCGCCGTCACGCGCATGCCGCGCGTCACGACCTCGTGGCAGGAGGAGATCCACGACCAGGAGACCTCGGTCGGCGGGATGAAGCCCACCGAGGGCTCGGGGGCGCCGTCGAGGTCGACGAGGACGCCGAAGCCCTCGACCGCGGTGACCGCGCCGGTCCGGCGCTCGCCGGGAACGACCGTGGCCAGGAAGGCCCGCAGCGCCGGTGAGAGGGGCGGGGTGGTCATGTCGCGGTTCAGGCGCCCACTTCCCCGTCGACCGCCTCCCGCAGGAGGTCCGCGTGGCCGTTGTGGCGGGCGTACTCCAGGAGGACGTGCACCATCACCATCCGCAGGGAGACCTCCTTCTCCCAGCGCGGCTGGTAGCCCGTCATGTCAAGGGAATCCGCCGCGCGTTCGACGCGCCGCGAGACCGCGACCTCGGCCTCCCAGGCGGCGAAGGCCTCCGCCCGGGTCGACGCGCTCGCGTCGTACGCCGCCTGGAAGTCGGCCCCGTCGGACCAGACCAGGGGAACCGTGTTGTCCTCGAACACCCGCCGGAACCAGGTGCGTTCCACCTCCGCCATATGACGGACCAGTCCGAGGAGCGTCAGGGCCGACGGAGGTGACGAGCGCCGGCGCAACTCCTCGTCGGTGAGTCCGGCGCACTTCCTGGCCAACGTCGCGCGGTGGTAGTCCAGGTAGGCCCGCAGGGTCTCCCGCTCGTCGCCGGCGGTGGGCGGGGCGGTGCGCTCGTCGGGGATCACTGGCCGTACTCCTGTTCGCTCGGGTCGCAGAGCAGGTCTATCCCGTAGCGCTTCCCGGGACAAGCCCCGCCTTCCGGTGGCGGAACCCCGTACCGGCCCGGTCGTTCTCAGGGCGGCAGGTCGCCGAGCGGGGTCACGGGGAAGTGCGGGGAATGGCCGACGACATCCAGGAAGTGCGCCGCGGGTGGGACCGGCTGGGTTCGGAGGTCCTGTACCGCGGGGAGCATCTGACGCTGCACCGCGACCGCGTCGTGCAGCCGGACGGCGCGGAGGGGACGTACGAACGGCTCACGCTCGCGGACGGCGCCCGTGTCGTCGCCGTCGACGACGGGGGACGGGTGGCCCTGGTCGAGGACGCCTTCGCCCCGCTGGGCCGGAGGCTCCTGCACGTACCGGGCGGGGGTGTGGCCGCGGGGGAGGAGCCCGAGGAGGCGGCGTCGCGGGAGTGCGAGGAGGAGACGGGCTGGCGTCCCGGCGCGCTGCGGCCGTTGGGCGTCTTCCACCCGCTTCCGAGCCGGACGTCGGCCGTGACCCACCTCTACCTCGGCACCGCCCTGCGCCGGGGGAGCGTCCGGAGGGACCCGACCGAGGCCGGGATGGCCGTGCGCTGGATGCCGCTGGACGAGGCGGTCGGCGCGGTGGGGTCCGGAGTGGTGACGGAGGCCGGTACGGTGATCGGCCTCCTCCTGGCGGCCCGGCTCCTGCTGGTCCGACCACCGGCGCCGCCCCTGCCGTGACGGTACAAGGCCGCGCCGCCCCGCCCGGCCGGCGAAATCCCGTCGCCCGCAGGGCGGTTCGCGTCACGCCCGTCCGCCGGTGCCCCTCGCGCCGACGCGTTTGCTGGAGATGCTTCTGCTATCGAGCCGGGTGCGCCCGGCCGAGGCGTGCGCCCGGCCCCCGCTCCGCCCCGTGGCGGCCCTCGCGGACGGCGGCGCGGGCCCTGCCGTGGTGGGCCGTGTCGGCCCCGGTGAGGACGACGAGCCGGGACTCGGGGCACTGGATGGGCCGCAGCACATGGCTCGTCACACCGATCTCCCGGTTGCCGTGGCACGGCAGGCGGAGGCGGAAACGGTGACCGGAGCGGTGCTCCTCGACCGTGGTCTCGGTCTCCCAGAGGCGGCGGCACACCGCGTCGCCGGCGAGGATCTCGTCGGTGAGGGCCTGGAGGGCCGGGTTTCCCGGCTGGCGGCTGTGGGCGAGCCGCAGCATCGCCAGATAGACGCGCGCGAAGTTGTCCTCCCAGTCGAGCAACTGCTCCCGTGCCTCGGGAGCCAGGAGCGCCCAGCGCATGAGATTGGCGTCACTCTTTTCCGACCACGGGAACCATTCGGTCATGGCGGAATTCACCGCGACGATATTCCAGGTGCCATCGGATATATAGGCGGGATAAGGGCTCTGGTGCTCCAGGAGTTCTTGGAGGTCGGACGCGATTTCGGCGCGCGGTTCATCGGGGTCGGCCGGCGGCCGGCGTCCCGCGACGCCGTGGAAGAGGGTGAGTGTCTCGGCCCTGCTGAGTTGCAGGACTTCCGCGACGCGCAGCAGAAAGGCGTCGGAGAAGTCCTGGCGCGTCCCGCGCTCCAGCGAGCGGTACCACCCCTCGCTGGCGCCGGCCAGCCGGGCAACTTCCGCCTGTGACAGTCCTGTTGCCGCGCTGCGACGCCCGTTCCGGCCGGCCAGGCCGGGCTGGAGCCCTCTGACGTCGCGCCGGACGACGCGGCTCCGCCAGGCCCGCAGAAGGCGGTTCAGCGATTCGTCGGCCTCCCGGCGCACCGGAGGTGCGGACCCGTCCCGGGATGTTGTCGGTGTCGTTTCCGCGGATCGCGCGCTAATGGCGTGCATTTTCTGTGCCCCCGTTGACTCTCGCGGAGAGGTAAAGCGATCCCCTCCGTCTCCGTGATCTTAACAGGGGGGTACGACAGCGGTCCGGTCCTCGGAACCCAAGCCGTAGAACCACGACTGAAAGTGATGGTCCGTTTGGTGCATGCTGGGTTCGGCCGGCGGCGCCGGGGGCTTGCCTCCCGAAATGGCTGCCGTCTGCATTTATTCAACAGAAAACTTTCGAATGCGGGGGAGCGGAATTTCTGTGCACTCAAACGGGGGCAGGCGTACGGGCGGGAACGAACCGCAAGGCGCCCCGGACGTCGTGGCCTTGGTGGCCCACGACGCCAAGAAGGGCGACCTGCTCGCCTGGGCGGAACGCCACCGCGAACTGCTGCGGGGCTGCCGTCTGGTGTCCACCCGGACCACCGGCGACCTGCTCGCCGAGCGGCTCGGTCTCACCGTGCGGCGGGTAGCGAGCGGCCCGATGGGCGGCGACCAGCAGATCGGCGCGATGATCGTCGAAGACCGCATCGCACTGCTCGTGTTCTTCACCGATCCGTTGCGACCGCAACCCCACGACTGCGATGTCAGGGCGCTGAACCGGCTGGCCGTGGTGCACGACGTGCCGACCGCGCCCAACCCGGCCTCGGCCGACCTGCTGCTGGCCGACATTTGCGCGAGCATCGGCAGGCCGGTGCTGGCGGAGGTCGACATCGCGTGAGCGCGCGGCGGACGCGGGACCGGGCCCCGGAACGGGTCCGGCCGCAGAACGAAGGGAATGGAACATGTCGTACTGGCTCATAGCCGGCGGTGCCGGATTCATCGGCGGACACGTCGTCAGGGCCATGCAGGAGGCCGGTGAGCGGGTCGTCGTGGTGGACGACCTCTCGACCGGGTCCCGGGACGCCGTCCCGGACGGGGTCCCCCTGGTCGAGGGCAGCGTCCTCGACGCCGGGGTGCTGGCCGACGTCTTCCGCCGGTTCCCGGTGGAGGGCGTGGTCAACCTCGTCGCCCGGACACAGGTCGGCGAGTCCGTCGAACTGCCGCTGCTGCACTACCACCAGAACGTCGAGGGCTTCCGGATGCTCCTCGCGGCCATGAAGGACGCGGGGGTGCGCAAGCTGGTGTACTCCTCCAGCGCCTCCGTCTACGGCATGGTCGACGACGACCTGGTCACCGAGGCCACCGGCTGTGCGCCGATCAGCCCCTACGGGCAGACGAAACTGGTCGGCGAGTGGCTGGCCGCGGCGGCGCACCGCGCCGACGGGGTGGACTTCGTCAACCTGCGGTACTTCAACGTCGCCGGCGCGGCCGAACCCCGCCTCGCCGACGAGCGGGTCCTCAACCTGGTGCCCATGGTCTTCGAGAAGCTCACCGCCGGCCAGGCCCCGGTGATCTTCGGCGACGACTACCCGACCCCGGACGGCACCTGTGTCCGTGACTACATCCACGTGGCCGACATCGCCTCCGCCCACCTGGCCGCCACCCGCCATCTGCGCGAGCGGCAGGGTGTGGCCCGCACCTACAACGTGGGCCGCGGCGAAGGACTTTCGGTCCGCGAGCTGATCGACGTCATCACCGAGGTGACCGGTCACGCCATCGAGCCCGTCGTCACCGACCGCCGGCCGGGCGACCCGGCGCGGGTGGTCGCCGACGCCTCGCCCATCGAGCGGGAGCTGGGCTGGCAGGCCCGGCACGGCGTCCGCGAGATGGTCGCCTCCGCCTGGGCGGGATGGTGCCTGCGGCACCCCGAAGCCCGGCGCGACAACGAGGCCCGGTGCGACAGCGAAGCCCGGCGCGACAAAGGGACCCGGCCCGCGGCCGGGGCGTGAGTTCCCCACTCTTCCGCCCCGACCGCCCCACCGGTCATCCCACTTCACTTCTTTCAAAGCTTTCTTCGAGTCTTCTTCCTTCCGGAGATCTTTCATGAGCATGCTCTTCTCGCCGCTGACCCTGCGCGGGCTGACGATCCCCAACCGCGCCTGGATGGCCCCGATGTGCCAGTACCAGGCCGACCCGGTCGGGCCGCAGAGGGGTGTCGTCAACGACTGGCACCTCGGTCACCTCTTCTCCCGAGCCGCGGGCGGCGCCGGCCTGATCCTGCTGGAGGCCACCGCGGTGGCCCCCGAGGGCCGCATCACCCCCGGCTGCCTGGGCCTGTGGAACGACACGCAGATGGAGGCGCTGAAGCGGGTCACCCGCTTCCTGGAGGACCACGACGTGGTCCCGGCGATCCAGCTCGCCCACTCCGGGCGCAAGGGCTCGTCCGCCGCGCCCTGGAAGGGCGGCGGCCCGGTCGGCGCCGAGGAGCACGGCTGGCCGACCGTCGGCCCCAGCGCCGTGGCCTACGGTGACTTCCCCGTCCCGCACGAGCTGACCGTCGACGAGGTCCAGGCGCTGGTACGGAAGTTCGCCGAGGCCGCCGAGCGCGCCCTGGAAGCCGGCTTCAAGGTCGCCGAGGTCCACGGCGCCCACGGCTTCCTCATCAACTCCTTCCTCTCGCCGCACAGCAACCACCGCACCGACGCCTACGGCGGCAGCTTCGAGCGCCGTGCGCGCTTCGCCCTCGAGGTCGTCGACGCCGTGCGCGCCGTGTGGCCCGACGAACTGCCCGTCTTCTTCCGCACCTCCGCCACCGACTGGCTGTCCGCCGAGAACCCGGACGACAACCGCCAGGGCTGGACCGGCGAGGACACCGTCCGCCTGGCCGAGGAGCTCACGGAGCACGGCGTGGACCTGCTCGACGTCTCCTCCGGCGGCATCGCCCCCGACGCCCGGATTGCCACAGGCCCCGGCTACCAGGTGCCCTACGCGGCCGCGGTGCGGGCGCAGACCAAGATGCCGGTCGGCGCCGTCGGCCTGATCACCGAGCCGCGGCAGGCCGAGGAGATCCTCGCCTCCGGACAGGCCGACGCCGTCCTGCTCGGCCGCGAGCTGCTGCGCGACCCGCACTGGCCGCACCGCNCCGCGGCAGGCCGAGGAGATCCTCGCCTCCGGACAGGCCGACGCCGTCCTGCTCGGCCGCGAGCTGCTGCGCGACCCGCACTGGCCGCACCGCGCGGCCAAGGAGCTCGTTGTCGCGGCCAACTGGCCCGACTCGTACGGCTACGCCGTCTGACCGACCCGTTCCCCCTCCGCCGGGGGCGCCACCGCGGCGCCCCCGGCCACGGGGCCGCCGCCCGTCCGCCACGGCCGCGCGGCGGCCCCGCCCCGCACCACCTCTCCACCGAAGGAACCATCGCTGTGAGCCGTTCCGTCCTGATCACCGGCGGCAACCGGGGCATCGGCCTCGCCATCGCCCGAGCGTTCGCGGCGGAGGGCGACCGCGTGGCCGTGACCTACCGCAGCAGCCCGCCGCCCGACGCCGACATCCTGTCCGTGCCCTGCGACGTCACCAGCACCGAGCAGGTCGACGCCGCCTTCGCGACGGTCGAGGCCGCCCACGGCCCCGTCGAGGTCCTGGTCGCCAACGCCGGTGTCACCCGTGACGGACTGCTGCTGCGCATGAGTGACGAGGACTTCACCTCGGTGCTCGACACCAATCTGACCGGTGCCTTCCGTGTCGCCCGCCGCGCGAGCAAGGCCATGCTCCGGGCCCGCGGCGGCCGTATGATCTTCGTCTCCTCGGTCGTCGGCAGCACCGGCGCCGCGGGACAGGTGAACTACGCCGCGTCCAAGGCGGGCCTCGTCGGCATGGCCCGCTCCATCGCCCGGGAGCTCGGCTCGCGCGGCATCACGGCCAACGTCGTCGCCCCGGGCCTCGTCACCACCGACATGACGTCCGTCCTCTCGGAGGACCGGCACGCCGAGATCCTGTCCCGCGTCCCGCTGGGCCGCGCCGCCACCCCCGAGGAGGTGGCCGGTACGGTCGTCCACCTGGCCGGTCCCGCGGCGGCCGCCGTCAACGGCGCGGTGCTCACCATTGACGGCGGGATGGCCACGGGCGCCTGACCCGTTCTTCCCGCCACCCGGGGCGGGCGCCGCGGTGACGGACCGCCGGCGCCCGCCCGCACCGCCCGGTGCGCCACCAGCCGCGCACCCGGACCCGATCCACCCGGAGGTACCTCCATGACCGCCCGTCCCGCACCGGCCCCGCCGGCCGGCCTCGCCTGCGTCGTCACCGTAGGAGACGAACTGCTCAACGGGGAGGTGACCGACACCAACGGCACGGAGGCCAGCCGCGTCCTGCTGCGGTACGCGGTCAGGACCCGCTCCCGGCACACCGTGCCGGACGACGAGCACGCCATCAGCGAGGCGATCACCCTCGCCCTGGGCCAGGCGCCGCTCGTCCTCGTGATCGGCGGACTCGGCCCCACCTCCGACGACGTCACCCGCTTCGCCGTCGCCAGGGCCCTCGACCGGGCGCTGGAGGAGCGCGCGGAGGCCTGGACCGCCATCCAGGAGCGGCTCGCCGACCTCGGCATCCACCTGCACCCCGACAACCGCCGCCAGGCGCAGTTCCCGCAGGGCAGCACGCTGTTGCCGAACCCCAACGGCACCGCGTGGGGCGCCGTGATCGCCGATGGCGACCGGCACGTCGTCCTCCTCCCCGGGCCGCCCAAGGAGTGCCTGCCCATGCTGGAGGCGGCGCTGACCGCCGTCGGACTGAGCCCCGCCGAGACGTCCCGCCTCCAGTGGCGGACCATGGGCCTGCCCGAACCCGAGGTCGCCTCCCGCGTGGACGCCGTGCTGGACGCCCTCGGCACCCGGTCCGTGACGGCCGGGTACTGCTGGCGCTATCCCTACGTCGACGTCACCATCGTCCTCCCGGCCGACGAGGAGACGCACGACCTGGAGGAGCGCGTCAGCCGGGCCCTGGAAGGACACGTGGTCAGCCGCGACGGCACCGGCGCCCTCGACCGGCTGTCCGGCGCCCTCGGCGGCCGCGGCATACGGCTCGACGACACGCTCTCCCACGGGCGGTTCGCCCAGTGGGCGGCCGGCCTGCCCGCCGCCGGCGACGCGGGATCCCCGCTCCACATCGCCGCCGGGGGGACCTGGCACACCGGTTCGCCGGACGACCACCGGGGCTTCGTCAGCATGACCTGCCGCGTCACCGCCGACGGCACGACGCGCACCCACAGCATGGAGGAGCCCAACCTCGGCCCCGAAGTGCTCGACGGCGCAGCACACTTCATCGCCTGGTCGGTGCTGCGCTCGCTCGACGCCGGTACGCCCGCCTGACGGGCCGCGGGGCGGGGCCCGTAGCACGGCCCCGCCCGTTCCCGGCCCTGCGTCAGACCGGCTCCGCCTCCACGATCGCGAACGTGCTCGGCTCCGGCAGGGCGGTGACGGCCGTCACCGAGAAGCCCGACCGCGCACAGAGCTCCTCGAAGTCCTCCGCCGTCCGCTCCCTGCCGCCCAGACCGACCATCATGGTGAGGTCGCTGAGGTAGTGGTGGGCACTCCCGCCGCCCGGGTCCGCGAGCGCCGGCAGCACCGGCTCGACGATCAGCAGCCGGCCGTCGGCGGGGACGACCCGGCGGATGCCGCCGAGGATGTCGGCGCACCGGTCGTCGTCCCAGTCGTGCAGGACGCTCTTCAGCAGGTACAGGTCCCCGCCGGCCGGGGCGGAGACGAAGAAGTCGCCGGTCTCCAGGGCACACCGGCCGCTCAGGCCCGCCCGCTCCATCCGGGCCGCGGCCTGGGCGAGTCCTTCCGGGGAGTCGTAGAGGATCCCGCGGGGCGAGGGGTGCCGGGCGAGGATGCCCGCCAGCAGTGTGCCGTCGCCGCCTCCCACGTCCACCACGGTGCCGTACCGGCCGAAGTCGTAGTGGAGCGCCAGCACGTCGGCGGTCGCCCGGGTGGCCTGGCTCATGGCCCGGTTGAAGTCGGCCGACAGCTCGGGGTGCTCCCTGAGGTGGGTGAAGTAGTCGTGCCCGACGAGCGCGTCGAAGGCGGGACGACCGGTCCGCAGGCTGTCCTCCAGGTGCTCCCAGGCGTCGACCATGGCGGGGAAGGTGAAGAACCGGATCATGGAGGCCATCCCCTCCGGGTGGTCCGAACGGAGCAGCGCCCCGGCCGGGGTGAGCCGGAACACGCCCGGCCGGACCTCGGTGAGCAGTTCGAGCGCGGTCAGGGCCCGGAGCATCCGCACGGTGGGCTCCGGCCGCGTACCGCACCGGGCCGCCACCTCCTCGGCCTTGCCCTCCCCGTCGCCCAGCTGATCGGCCAGGCCCAGCCGGATCGTGGTCTCCAGCAGACAGGACATCGTCCGGCCCCACATCAGGCGGAGGAGGACCGTCTGCGGGGGCGGGCCGGTCCGTAACTCCCTCTCCGATGCTTCCGCGTTCCGTTCCGACGCCATCCCCGGCTCCCTTCGCGCACCGCCGGCGGCTGCCACCGGAGGCGACCGTACGACGGGGTGGTTCGATGCGCGCATGGCCGCATCGGTGCAGTTAGGCAACCCTAAGTGGGCTTGGCGGTCCGGGCAATGGGGCCGACGGATCTTCACCGGGCGCGCCCCCGCGGCCGGATCCAGACCGCCGCGCCGCGAGCGACCGCCGTGCGGAACGGCCGTACCCGCTCTTCGCATAGGGTGGCTCCGCCGGAACCTCCCGCTCGGCGGGGGCACCGGGGCCCGCACCGCGGACGGAGCGGGCGGTGGTCGAAGTGAGGAGTGGATGTGGGGGACGTGGCGGTGGGCGCGCGGTCGGAGCAGGACGGGCCCGGAGAGGAGCCCGTGGAGACGGCCGGGGCGAAGAAGCGCGGGAAGGCGAAGCAGCAGCGTCCCTTCTGGAAGGAGCTGCCCCTTCTCATCGTGGTCGCGCTGGTGCTGGCCCTCCTGATCAAGACGTTCCTGGTGCAGGCGTTCTCCATCCCCTCGGACTCCATGCAGAACACCCTCCAGCGGGGCGACCGGGTGCTGGTCGACAAGCTGACCCCCTGGTTCGGCTCGGAGCCGGAGCGCGGCGAGGTCATCGTCTTCCACGATCCGGGCACCTGGCTGAAGGACGAGCCGACGCCGGAGCCCAACATGGTGCAGAAGGCGCTCAGCTGGATCGGGCTGATGCCCTCCGCCAATGAGAAGGACCTGATCAAGCGCGTCGTGGGCGTCGCCGGTGACACCGTGGAGTGCAAGGGGACCGGCCCGCTGAAGGTCAACGGCAAGCCGCTCGACGAGAAGTCGTACGTCTTCGAGGGCAACACCCCGTGCAGCGCGGGCCCCGAGGGGCAGTTCAAGGTCACGGTCCCCGAGGGCCGGCTCTGGGTCATGGGCGACCACCGGCAGAACTCGGCCGACTCCCGCTACCACCAGGACGAGCCGGGCAAGGGCTTCGTGCCCGTCGACAACGTGGTGGGCCGCGCGATCGTCGTGGCCTGGCCCATCGACCGCTGGAACACGCTGCCCGTGCCCGACACGTTCGACCAGAAGGGCATCGGCAAGGCGGCCGCCGCCGCTCCCGCCGCGGTGGGCTTCGCCGGTGCCGTTCCGCTGGTCCTGCTGCGCCGGCGCCTGCCGGCCCGCCGGACGGAGCGGTCGCGCCCGGCGGACACACGGCAGGCGTGACAGGACCGTCCCCCGTGCGACCGGCGAACCGGCCGCACGGTTGACTCCCCTCGGATGCCGTCGAGCACCACGGCCCCGTCGCCCGGATCGCCCGGGAGGCGGGGCCCTGGCGTTTCCCGCACTGCCGGCCGCCCGTGGGCCCGGACCTGTCGGCAGCGCGGATTCCCGTATCGGGCGGCCTTCGTGTCAGCGGTCCTGGGACAGTGCGTAGAGCTCCTGGAAGAGCCCGCCCGCGGTCACGAGCCGGTCGAACGTCCCGTCCTCGATGACGTGGCCGTGCTCCATGACGACGATGCGGTCGGCGATGCGGGTGTTGTCGAGGCGGTGGGTGACGACGATCGTGATGCGGTCCTTGGCCATGTCCTTGAGCGCCTGGAAGATCATGTGCTCGCCCCGGGCGTCGAGTTCACTGGTGGGCTCGTCGAGGATGAGCACCGGGGGTCTGCGGTACAGGGCCCGGGCGCAGGCGACGCGCTGCCACTGGCCGCCCGAGAGGTTCACGCCGCCCCACAGCTCGCGGGCGAGGAGCATGTCGAGTCCGTCGGGGAACTCCTCGATCGTCGGGCGCAGTCCGACCAGGTCGACGGTCTCCCACACCCGCTCGTCGTCCCAGGTCAGGGGCTGGCCCAGGGTGATGTTCTCGCGCGCGGTGAGGGGCCAGTAGGCGAAGAACTGCGGCACGAGCCCGGTGCGGGACCACACGGTGTCGGGATCGGCGGTCGCGAGGTCCACCCCGTCCCAGGACACCGTTCCTTTGTCGGCGGTGAAGAGGCCGGTCACCAGCCGCATCAGGGTGGACTTCCCGGACCCGTTCTCGCCGACCACCGCGACGAGTTCACCGCGGCGCAGTGTCAGGCTGAGCCCGTCGACGGCCGGGCGGGTCTTGTTGGGGTAGGCGTACGAGACCTGGTCGAAGCGGATCGTCTCCGGGCAGGCAGGGGCCGCGGTCCGGCCGCGGTCGGGGGCCAGCGCGCGGGTGTTGTCCACGAAGCGCTTCCAGTCGCCGAGGTACAGCGTGGAGTGGAACAGACTGGTGCAGTAGTGGACGACGTTGTTCAGGTTGCCCAGCGCGGCGCGCACGGCGACGACGGCCGTGGCGGAAACGGCGAACGAGACCCGGCCGGTTACGGTGAGCCACACCAGGGTGCCCCAGGCAAGGGTCAGACAGGCGCCGCCGGCGCCCGCGGCCAGGAGGTTGGCGCGCAGCCCGAGTCCCGCGGCGGCGACGATGCGGTCGTCGATGCGGTGGGAGACCGTGCGGTACCAGAACATCAGGTACTGCTTCATGCTGTTGGCCCGCACCTCGTCGGCCAGCCGCGGGGTGGTGACGTGCCAGCGCATCATCCCCTTGACGTTCCTGCTGGAGACATTGGAGTAGTGCGTGCGGTGCTCGATCTTGGCCTCGGCGACGGCCCCGGCCCCGGACGGCACGACGGCCAGCACCAGGACGGGCAGCATCAGGGGGTGCAGGATCGTGAGGACCCCGAAGGCGGCGACGAGGCGGATCAGGGCGGACATGAACGCCTGCGCGTCGTACAGCATCCGGTCACAGCGCACCGCTCCGGTCTCGGCGGCCTCGTGCTCGTCGGAGAAGTCGGCCCGGTTGAGCGCGGCCAGTTCCACCGAGATGACCGCTTCGACCAGGGCGACGTCGGCGGCCGTCATCAGCCGGGGTTTGAGGCGGGCCACCGCCCAGGACGCCACTCCGTGGGTGACGCGCGCGATCCCCGCGGCCACCGCCACGACGGCGAGGGCCGGGAGGGCCTCGCGGATGCGGTCGGGCACCAGCCCGCCGCCGAGCACCGGGGCCATGGCCCCGGCGGTCGCCGCGAGGCCGACGGCCGCGGCCGTGCCGGAGAGCAGCTGACAGCCCAGCAGGACCAGGACGTCGCGGCGGTCGATCTCCCAGGCCATCCGGGCGATCTGGGCCAGCAGGGCGGGGATCCGGGCACACAGTTGGAGGAAGGACGCGCTCTCGAACGCGTCCCGTACTCCGACGTTCCTGCATCGGGCTTCCTTCGGTTCGGGCAGCGGCGGACGGGTCGGGCCCGGCGGTCGCTCAAGCCCGCGCTCGGTCGTCACGGTGGTTCTCCCTCCACTCGTTCGGGTGGCGTTCACGGTCACGCCGTGACCAACTGCGCCAAACGGGGGAAGGACACGGCGGCGCGCGAAACCGGGCAAGCGCCATTAAGTGCCTCAACACGCTGTTATGGGCGGACCGTTGATGATGTCGGTCATTCCGCCGGATAACTCACACGATCGGGTGAGGGACCGATTGCGGCCGCCCCGCGGGACGCGAGGCGGCCGGCGCTCCCACCGCTACGTCGCCGACGTACCCACGGGCCGGGGCTCCGCGACCGCCCGCGCGTCACGCGCGTCACCGGATTCGAGGCCCGGACGGTGGAGGTCGAGGGCCGGGGACTCGGAGCGGATCCGGGGCAGGGAGGGGAAGTTGTGGCGCGGCGGCGGGCAGGAGGTCGCCCACTCCAGGGAGCGGCCCCAGCCCCAGGGGTCGTCGACCGCCACGCGCTCGCCGTACTTGGCGGTCTTCCAGACGTTGTAGAAGAACGGGAGGAACGAGAGCCCCAGCAGGAACGAGCCGATCGTCGAGAGCGTGTTCAGCGCCGTCCAGCCGTCGGCCGCCAGGTAGTCGGCGTACCGGCGCGGCATGCCCTCGGCACCCAGCCAGTGCTGGACGAGGAACGTCAGGTGGAAGCCCGCCGTGAGCACCCAGAAGGTGACCTTGCCGAGCCGCTCGTCCAGCATCCTGCCCGTGAACTTCGGCCACCAGAAGTGGAATCCGGCGAACATCGCGTAGACGACCGTGCCGAAGAGCGTGTAATGGAAGTGGGCGACGACGAAGTACGAGTCCGAGACGTGGAAGTCCAGCGGCGGGGCGGCCAGGATGACGCCGGTCAGACCACCGAACACGAAGGTCATCAGGAAGCCCGTCGCCCAGAGCATCGGGGTCTCGAAGGACAGCGAGCCCTTCCACATGGTGCCGATCCAGTTGAAGAACTTCACACCGGTCGGCACCGCGATCAGGAAGGTCATGAAGGAGAAGAACGGCAGCAGCACACCGCCCGTCACGTACATGTGGTGCGCCCACACCGTCACCGACAGGCCGGCGATCGAGATCGTCGCCGCGATCAGGCCCCAGTAGCCGAACATCGGCTTGCGGGAGAAGACCGGGATGATCTCCGAGACGATGCCGAAGAACGGCAGCGCCAGGACGTACACCTCGGGGTGGCCGAAGAACCAGAAGAGGTGCTGCCACAGCAGCGTGCCGCCGTTGGCCGGGTCGAAGATGTGCGAGCCGAACTTGCGGTCCATCTCCAGCGCGAACAGCGCGGCGGCCAGCACCGGGAAGACCAGCAGGATGAGCAGGGCGGTCAGCAGGACGTTCCAGGTGAAGATCGGCATCCGGAACATCGTCATGCCGGGCGCCCGCATGCAGATGATGGTGGTGATGAAGTTGACGGCGCCCAGGATGCTGCCGAAGCCGGACAGCGCCACGCCCATGATCCACAGGTCGGCGCCGACGCCGGGGGAGTGGCTCGCGTCCGACAGGGGCGTATAGGCGAACCAGCCGAAGTCGGCGGCGCCCTGGGGGGTGAGGAAGCCCGCGGCGGCGATCAGCGAGCCGAAGAGGAACAGCCAGAACGAGAGCATGTTCAGGCGGGGGAACGCCACGTCGGGCGCACCGATCTGGATCGGCATGATCCAGTTCGCGAAGCCCGTGAACAGCGGCATCGCGAAGAGCAGCAGCATGATCGAGCCATGCATCGTGAACGCCTGGTTGAACTGCTCGTTCGACATGATCTGCGAGCCGGGGCGGGCGAGTTCGGCCCGCATGAGCAGCGCCAGCACCCCGCCGACGATGAAGAAGACGAAGGCGGAGACGAGATACAGGGTCCCGATCCGTTTGTGGTCGGTGGTCGTCAGCCACTCCACCGGCGAGCTCCTCGGCCGGGGACCGCCGGAGGCCTCCCCGGTGGGGTGCTCCGTCCGGGGTTCCGCACTGCTCCGCATCCCGATGCCGTCCACAGGCACACCTACTCCGCATCTGCTGAAGTTCTCCGCGGACCGGAGGAGGCGCGCCGTGGGGGCCACGGGCCCGTCCGGCCACGTTCATGATCAGCGCCGGGGAGGGGCCTGAGCAGGGGCCGGGCGGGGCCCGGCGGAGGGCCGAACGGCCCTCTCAGGGAACGCGGTTCACCAGGGGGCCCAGAACCGGTCCACGGCGAGCAGCGCGATCACTCCGTACCAGGCGGCCGGGACGACCCAGTGGAACTCCAGCACCCCCAGGCGCAGTGCGCGCGGCGCCGGCAGGAAGCGGTGCTTGATGTTGTGCACGGTGGAGTACCAGAAGATGGCGATGGTCACGACCCAGGCCAGACAGCACCACAGGCACAGCGCGCCGATCGAGTAGAGCGCCTGGGACATCAGCCACATGCAGAACACGGCACCGCACAGCGCCCCCAGGTTGAGGCCCAGCCAGAACCAGCGCCGGAAGCGGGCACCGGTCAGCAGCACCACGCCGAGTGCCACGACGACGGCGTAGGCGACCAGCCCGATCAGCGGATTGGGGAAGCCGAACGCCGACGCCTGCTCGCTCCGCATCACGCTCGTGCACGAGACCACGGCGTCGACGTTGCACGGCGGCCGGTACCCCGGGTTCTCCGCCAGCCGGATCTTGTCCACGGTGATCTCGAAGGAGGCCAGCAGCCCCAGCACCCCGGCGACGATCAGCAGCCAGGCCAGTGGGCGCCCGGCCCCGACCGCCGCGCCGGGCTCCGGTTGTCCGTTCCGGTCGCTCCCGCGGACGCCGTCGCCGGCGGACCGGTCGAGCACGGTGTCGGTCATCGCTCTCTTCCTCATTTCGCTGGTCCGCCGTCTCGCCGTGGCACACACCGCCGTACCGCCCGGGCAGGGCGGAACCGGCCCGCCGCCGCGCCACTCGGCGACGGGCCAGGATTCCGATTCAACAGGGCGCCGCCGTCCCTCGGCAGGGGCCGGTCGGCCCCACCTCCGGGCGCGGGGATACGGTGTTCCCGGGCCGGACCGGGGGTGAACGGCGGGGCGCAGGGGTCAGGAGAGGCGAGGAGAGGCGTGGCGGACACGGGGTCGGGGGCGGTACGGCTGCCGCAGCTCAGACTGGACGAACTGCTGGACGAAGTCCAGGCCCGGCTCGAAGCGGCCCGCGGAACCCGCGACCGCGTGCACAACCTGCTGGAGGCGGTGCTCTCGGTCGGCCGGGGCCTGGAGCTGGAGCAGGTGCTGCGCGGCATCATCGAGGCGGCGGTCGTCCTCGTCGACGCGCGGTACGGGGCGCTGGGCGTGATCGGGCCGGACGGGCGGACGCTGTCGCAGTTCCTCACCGTCGGGCTGACCGCCGAGGAGATCGAGGCCATCGGCCCGTACCCGAGCGGCCACGGCATCCTGGGCGAGCTGATCCGCCGTCCGGAGCCCCTGCGGCTGCCGAAGATCTGCGAACACGCCGCCTCCTACGGCTTCCCGCCGGGCCACCCGCCGATGAACACCTTCCTCGGGGTGCCCATCCGGGTCCGCGACCACGTCTTCGGCAACCTCTACCTGACCGAGAAGCGCGGGGGAGCGGACTTCGAGGACGAGGACGAGGAAGTGCTCGCCACCCTCGCCGTCGCCGCCGGGGTCGCCATCGAGAACGCCCGCCTCTACGAGGAGTCCACACGGCGCGAGCGCTGGCTCCGCGCCGGCGCGGAGGTGACGACCGCCCTCATGTCCGACCGGCCCCGCGCCGAAGTCACCGCCCGCATCGCCGAACTGGCCCGGGAGATCACCGGGGCCGCCCTCGTGGTCTTCTCCCTGCCGGAGGCGGCCGGGGGCGGCGCCCTGACCGTCGGGGCGGCCACCGGGGCGGGAGCCGACGGGCTGCGGGACCTGGTGCTGCAGCCGGAGGGCACGTTGAGCGGCACCGCGTTCACCGGCGCCCGCCCGGTCCGGGAGCCCGTCGCCGACGAGGCCCCGGCCGGACTGGGACCCGCCCTGGCCGTCCCGGTCACCTCCGGGGAGGCCGTCCACGGCGTGCTGCTGCTGGTACGGGCGGCGGGCGCGGCGGAGTTCACCGAGCGGGAGACCGAGCCGCTGCTGGCCTTCGCCGGCCAGACCGGACTGGCCATGGAACTGGCCGAACGGCGCACCGACGCCGCCCAGTTGGCCCTCCTGGAGGACCGCGACCGGATCGCCCGCGACCTGCACGACCTCGCCATCCAGCGGCTCTTCGCCACCGGGATGACCCTCCAGAGCGCCGACCGCTTTATCGACCACCCGGAGGCCGCCGAACGCGTCCGCCGCGCGGTCGGCGACCTCGACGAGACCATCAAGATCATCCGGTCCACCATCTTCGGCCTGCGCTCCCGCGAGACCGCCCCCCAGCACGGCCTGCGCACCCGCGTCGTCCGCGCCGTCGCCGAGGCCGGCCCGGCACTCGGCTTCGCACCGAGCCTGCGCATGGAGGGACTGCTGGATACCCAAGTGCCCCGCGAGGCCGCCGACGACGCCGTCGCCGTCCTTGCCGAGGCCCTGGCCAACGTCGCCCGGCACGCGGGTGCCGGAGCGGTGGACGTCGCCGTCGTCAACGAGGGCCGCGAACTGGTCCTCACCGTCGCCGACGACGGCGTCGGCATCCCGGACGACGGCGGCCGGCGGAGCGGCCTGCGCAACCTCGCCGAACGGGCGGAGCGCCACGGCGGCACCCTCGCGCTGTCCGCACCGGCGGGCGGCGGCACGCTGCTGGAGTGGCGGATCCGGCTGGACGGGCGGTGAGAGCCCCGGCGTTGTGGTTCTCCTGGCGCTCTCGGAAGATAACCGCTTTCGGGCCCGAAGGGCCGTGCAGCATGATGCCGACGTGATCACTATTCATTTGAAGTACGAGATCGACGCCGACAAGCTCGCGGACTTCGAGGAGTACGGGCGCCGCTGGGTCGAGCTCGTCAACCGCTTCGGCGGCACGCACCACGGCTACTTCCTGCCGAGCGAGGGCGACAGCGACATCGCCTACGCCCTCTTCTCCTTCCCCGGCCTCGCCGCCTACGAGCAGTACCGCACGGACAGCATGTCCGACCCGGACTGCCGGGCCGCCTTCGAACTGGCCCGCACCACTCGCTGCATCAAGCGGTACGAGCGGCGCTTCCTGCGGCCGCTCGACGTCGAACCGGGGGGTGATGCGGCGGTGACGTCCTCGTAGCGATCGTCACCCCGGGCAGTGCTCGGCCTGCTGAACGAGGCCGGGCACTGCGGCCCCGGCACGGCCGATGAGTGCGGCGATCCTCCCCCGACAGTCGGCGGAATCGCTCAAGCCTCGCTGCGGGAGGTCGCCTTGGTGGCGGGATCAGGGGCACTGTGCCGAAGTGAACGCCCACAGCGCGAGCCCGAGGCAGCTGAACGCGGCCCCCAGTGCGCATACGGCGCCCCAGCCGGCCACCGTGTAGAGGGAGGTCGCGGCGATGGCGCCGATGGCGCTGCCGATCGAGTAGAAGACCATGTATCCGCCGATCAGCCGGCTGCCCGCGTCCGGGTGCAGTGCGTAGATCAGGGTCTGGTTGGTGACGTGGACCGCCTGCACGGCGAGGTCGAGAAGGACCACCCCGACGGCCAGGGCCCAGAACGAGCCGCGGGTGAACGCCAGGGGCACCCATGAGGCGGCCAGCAGTGCCAGGGCGATGCCGGTGGTCCGCCGGGAGTGACCGCGGTCGTTCAGGCGGCCCGCCACGGTCGCGGCCAGGGCGCCGGCGACACCGATCAGCCCCAGCGCCCCGATCGCGCTGTGGGACAGGAAGTACGGTGCCTCGCTGAGCGGCAGCGCGACGCTGCTCCACAGGGTGCTGAAGGAGGCGAAGATCAGCAGACCGAACAGGGACCGGAGCCGCAGCAGCCGTTCCCGCGCGAACAGGGTGAGCGTGGAGCGCAGGAGCTGCCCGTAGCGCAGGAGCTGCCCGTAGCGCAGGGCGGCCGGGGGAGCGTCACTGTGGCGCGGCAGCACTCGGTACAGGACCAGGGCGAGCAGAGCGGTGAGCGACGCCGAGGCGAGGTAGACGGAGCGCCAGCCGGCGAGATCGGCCATGAGGCCGGACGCGGTCCGGGCGAGCAGGATTCCGACGACCACGCCGCTCGTGACCAGACCGACGACCCGGCCGCGCCCCGCGGGAGGGGCCAGCGACGCCGCGAAGGCCACCAGCGTCTGTGTGACGACCGCGAGAAGCCCCGTCGCGGCCATGCCCGCGAGCAGGACCGCCGCCGTGCGCGCGGCGGCCACCACGACCAGCGCCACCACCAGGAGCAGCAACTGGGCCACGACGAGCCGTCTGCGGTCGGCCACATCGCCCAGCGGCACGAGGAAGAAGAGCCCCAGCCCGTATCCGACGTGCGTGAGGGTGACCACGCTGCCGACCAGCGCCGGGCTCATGGCGAGGTCATGGCCCATGGTCACCAGCAGCGGCTGCGAGAAGTAGACATTGGCCACCGCGGCCCCGCAGGCGACGGCGAACAGCATGACGACGCCGCGGGACAGGACGAACGCGGAGCCTTCCCCGACTCGGCCCTCGGTCCGTTGTGACACAGCCTCACTGTTGCCGGGCATCAGCACTCCTCCGCATGTCTGGTTTCAACTTGCTACCGATGATGCTCGGCGACGGTAGTTGGTTTGGTAGCATGTTGCAACCATTGTGAGAGTGAGGGACGCCATGGTGACCAGGACGCGCTTCGACGACAGCAAATGTCCCGTCGCCCGGTCGGTGGACGCGATCGGCGACTGGTGGTCCCTGTTGATCGTGCGGGACGCCTTCGACGGAAGCCGGCGCTTCGGCGAGTTCCAGCGCAGCCTCGGCGTCGCGAAGAACATCCTCACCGCGCGGCTGCGCACCCTGGTCGCCGGCGGCGTCCTCGAATCCGTCCCCGCCTCGGACGGCAGCGCCTACCGCGAGTACGTGCTGACCCCGAAGGGCGAGGCGCTCTTCCCCGTCATCGTGGCACTGCGGCAGTGGGGCGAACAGCACTTCTTCGCACCCGGCGAACCCCACTCGGAGTTGGTCGACCGCCGGCAGGGGCATCGCCTCCGCGCACTGGAAGTGCTGTCCGCGGACGGGCGACGGCTGAACCCCGACGACACCACCGTCCACAAGATCTCCACCCGGTGATCCGAGCCGGAGTCCCGGTGCCGCACGCCGCTCTGCCGGTGAGGCGGTGAGGCGGTGGGGAGGGGCAGCCGCTGTGGTCCCGCCCCCGGCCCCTGTCGTCGAGGACATCCCGGGCGTGGACATCCGCATCGGCTGAGCCCGCTCCGGCTCCGGACCACCGAAGCCGGCCGCGCGGCCAGGGCCGCCTCGTGAGCGATACCGCGTGACCAAGGGCACCATGGATTCAGCACCACCACAGCCCGCGACAGCGTCAAGAGCCGAGCGCGGCCGGTCAGGGCCCGGACAGCGGAACCCGGAGCCCCCGAGCCACCGCTCACCCTCACATCCCACCGGCGACACCGGCGGAGGAACCGTATGGCAGGCATGCCCGCATTCGCGGTGAACCGGTTCGACTTCACCTCGCCCCCGGCCTTCGCCGACGACGTTCGGCGGGCCGAACGCCTCGGCTGGGACTACGCGTTCATCCCCTCGACCCCGCTCATGCTGCGCGACCCCTACGTGAACCTGGCCTTCGCAGCCGAACGCACCACCCGTATCGGGCTGGGACCGCTGATCGAGAACCCGGTGATGCGACACCCGGCGGTGATCGCCTCGTCCATCGCCACCGTCGCCGGACTGGCCCCCGGCCGGACCATGCTCACCTACGGGGTCGGTGACACCGCCGTCCGCCTGATGGGCGAGCGTCCAGCCACCGTGACCCGTCTGGCCGAAGCCGTCACCACCACCCGGCAGCTGCTGGCCGGGGAGGACGTCGAGGTGCCCGCCACGACACGGCGGGCCCGGCTGACCCATGCCGCTCCGGTCCCCGTCTGGGTCGCGGCAGGCGGCCCGCGCACACTCCACATGGCCGGCCGGACGGCCGACGGCGTGTTCATCCGCGTCGGACGTCACCCGGCCAACCTGCGGGCGGCCATCGACGCGGTACGGGCCGGAGCCACCGCGGCCGGCCGTGACCCGGACCGGATCCGCATCGGTGCCGTCTTCCACACCGTCCTCGACGACGACCGCGAAACCGCTGCGCTGATCAGCCGCTCCATGGCGGCCGGATACTACGAGTACTCACCCCAGCTGTTCGGCCCGCCCGGGTTCGAGTGGAACGGCCCGCCCATCGAAGAACTCAGAGCGAAGGTCTGGCCCGACTTCCACCACGCACCCGATCTTCGCGCCTCCGGCGAGGTGGTCTCCTTCCTGCCGGACCAGGTCGCCGACGCCTTCTCCCTGCACGGAACCCCCACCGAGGTCGCCGACCAGCTGACCCGGGTACTCGACACCCGCCTGCCCATCTCACTGATCGTCGCTCATCCGATGCCGGCCCCGCTCCCGGGCAGCCGTTCACCCTTCATCGAACGCTTCGCGACAGAGGTCATCCCTCGCCTGCGCCGGCGAAACGGCTGACAGCCCACGGTCCACAGAGATCCGCAGGAATGAAGCCGCCGGGTCAGGGATCACTTGGGCGGCAGCCCGGCCGTGGCCTCCCAGGCCGCCCGCAGCCATGCGTCCAGGACCTCGTCGTCGAGGACTTCGCCCGCCACGTACACCCAGCCGTTCAACGTCCGGTCGCGGAACTCGTGGGGCCGCGCGCCGGGCCGGGCCAGGGCGTCGCTCATGTCGTCGGGATCGACGCGCACGAACAGGTCGTCCCCGGCCACCCCGGCCGCCGTGTTCCCCCGGTCCAGGAAACAGACCGCGCCGAACATCTCCTTCTCCGCGGCATCCAGGTCCGCGTGCTCCAGGCGCTGACGGACCCGGTCCGCCAGCACCTCGTCGTATGCCATCGGGTCAGCCCTCCGAACTGCCGGAAGAACCACTGCTGCTTGGTCAGAACACTGCTCGGTAGCATGCCTTACGGCCGCAGGGCGTAGCAGCGCATGATGTCGAGGTCCGTCATGTGAACCTTCGACCACCCTCCGGTCAGCAGGATTTCGTCGTCGGCGGTGATGCCGATCCCGGCCCGGTCCTCGCGCAGGCGGTCGGCCAGGGGAGAGACGACCCAGAACAGACCGTCGTCGGAGAGCAGGTGGCGTACGCGTCGGAGGAAGGACGGCTTGTCGGCGATGAACGCGTACACCAGGCGTGCCGTGATCAGGGCGAACGGCTGCTCGGGCGCGGGCAGTGGTTCCGGGCCTTCGATGTCCGCCTCCCGGAACGTGACTCCGGTGGCGCCGGTTTCCGCGGCGAGGCCGACGGCGGCAGGGGCGCAGTCGATGCCGATGGTGGTGTAGCCGAGCCGGGCCAGGTGGTGGGCGAGGGAGCCGTCGCCGCTGCCGATGTCCAGTGCGGCGCGGCCTTCACCGGCCCCGGCGTGTTGCTCCAGGGCGGTTGTCTCGGTCTCGTCCAAGGGCCGGTACCGGGCTCCGTCCGTCCACAACTGGTCCCAGTACGTAGCCGGGTCTTCGATCACCACGTAGCGATTCCCTTCGTCTCTCTTCGTCCGGCGGGTGGGAGTCGGCAGGAGCTGGGAGGTCGGGTCGCGGTGCGACTGTCGCGGAACAACGATTCTTTCCGGCCCGCGCCGGTCAGGGCCGCTTTCCGGACAGGCTCGGTACGACCATCATGCGGTGGTAGTGGCCCGTGAGGGGGTGGCTCGCCCATCGGGAGGCCGTCGGCCTCTCCCCAGGCGTGGGCGCGGAAGGGCCGCAAGGCAACGCCTGAGCACCTGGGGAGCGCCGGGCCGTACGGCCCGCGTGGTCACCGGACGCGGCGCATCCGGTGACCACGCGGGAACACAGGGATTCCGGACCGCGGCTTCAGCGCGAAGAAGCGCGGGTCCGTGCGGCCCGCCCGACACTCACCGCACCCGGCTCCCCTCCGCCGCGTCGGCCGGTGTGCGCGCACCGGGCAGCGTGACCTCGTGGTACTGGGCGCGCTGCATCTCGTACAGCTCGCGGAAGACGCCCGCCGGCGGACGGTGCAGGAGTTCCTCGAAGGTGCCGGACTCGCGGAGCTCGCCCTTGTCCAGGACGTGGATGAGGTCGGCGTGCCGGACGGAGGCGAGGCGGTGGGTGATCAGGACGACGGTCTGCCCGCTGTCGGCCAGTTTGCGGATCTGGTCGAAGACCTCCAGTTCCGCCTTCGCGTCCAGGGCGGAGGTCGGCTCGTCGACGATCAGGATGCCGGCGTCGCGGTAGCGGGCGCGGGCGATGCCCAGGCGCTGCCACTGCCCGCCGGAGATCTGGTGCCCGCCCTTGTACCCCTTCGACAGCAGGGTGTCCCAGCCGCGCGGCAGTTCCTCCACCATGGTGTCGGCCCCGGCGTAGGCGGCGGCCTCCTCCACCGCCGCCCGGTCGACCGGGCGGTCGGTGCGGCCGACGGCGATGTTCATGCGGCAGGTGAACGGCCAGCGGTGGAAGTCCTGGCTGACCATGCCGATCCGCGCCCACAGCTGGGTGCGGTCCAGGGTGCGGGCGTCGACGCCGTCCCACCGGACGGCGCCGGTGTCCGGCTGGTACAGCCCGGCCAGCAGCTTGGAGACGGTCGTCTTGCCCGAGCCGTTCTCCCCGACCAGCGCCACGATCTTGCCGACCGGGATGTCGAGTGTCACCCCCTTCAACGCCGGGCGTTTCTCGGTGCCTTGCTGTGCATCGTGCGCGTCGATCCCATCGGCCGCGTCGCTCTCATCGGCGGGGTAGTGGAAGGTGACGTTCTCGAAGCGGATCAGCGACACCTCGTCCGGCACCGCGGCGCCGCCCACCGGGATGGTGTGCTTCTTCGCCTCGACGAAGAGCCGTTCGAGGTCGGCCACGTAGTTGGACTCCTCGTACAGGTTGTTGACCTGCAGGACGAGAGTGGTCAGGCTCTGGCCACCGCTGCGGATGGCCAGGACGGCGGTGCCCGCGATGGACAGCGACATCACCCCCGTGGCCAGCAGCGCGCCGAGACAGGCGTAGGTCAGGGCCGCGGCGAGCCCGGTGAGGGCGGAGGCGACGAGCCGGACCCGGGCCCGGCTCGCGGCCAGCCGGGACTGCTCGGCCTCGGACGCCTCCGACATGCCCCGGAAGTGGCGCAGCAGGAACGGGCCGACGTCGTGGACGCGGATCTCCGGAGCGGGACCGGTACGCATCAGCGTCTGCGCCAGCAGCCGCCCCGCGCGTGCGTGCTGCATCCACCGCAGGTAACTCGCGTACCTCGCACGCGCGTTGCGCAGCGAGGCCCATGAGCGCGGCACGGTCATCAGGATCAGCAGCGGCAGCAGCACCGGGTGCAGGACGGTGAGGACGCCCGCGGCCGCGACGAAGCTCACCAGCGAGCCGACGACGCCGGTGCAGACGTTGACCATGCGACGGGCCGCACCGGCACCGTACTGGGCGGAATCCATCAGCCGGTTGAAGCCGGCGTCCTCGATGGCGGCCAGCTCGACCTTGGCGACGTGCGTGAGGTACATCTCCGTGGCGACCCGCTCCACCTTCGGCTCCAGCCGGCCGGTGCCCGCCGTGGACGCGGCGGTGGCGAGCGCGCCGATCACGCCGGTGACCGCGACGCCGATCATGGCGGGGATCGCGGCCTGGACCCGGTGTCCGATCGCGCTCCCGGAGAGCACGGTGGCCAGCACGCTGTTGACGGCGATCAGACCGACGGCCTGACTGATACCGCGGACCAGCTCTCCGGCCCCGACGGTCCACAGGGCGCGGTGATCGGCGCGCCAGGCCAGACGCACGGTGAACGCGACCAGCCGGGGCAGTTGCAGCGCCATCTCCCACAGCGACATCTCGAAGAACGCGTTGTGGTGGTCGGCCCACCGCGCGGCGTACAGCAGACGCCCGCCGAACAGCAGCCGCTCCGACTCCGAGCCCCCCTCCTCCGTTCCCGGTCCGCTGTCCCCGCGTTTCTTCGTGCTCCCCTTCACACCAGCTCCCCATGTGGTTGTACGGGCAGGATCGACATCACGTGTTCGATTTCCGGGCGCCTCCTGGTGGTGTCGCTGTGACCGTCGTGGCGGTGATGCGTCTGCACTCCCTTTTGACCTCCCTGTCGGAACAAGCGATCGGGAAACGGGGCTCGAACGAGGTACGTCACGGCGCCGCGCGGGCGATTCGTCGGTCGTCAGTACGGGCGGAGGTCAATAGGTCAGCAGCCCCAAGCGGTGGGGCGCCGGGATTGCTTGTGCGATTCATCCCTGTGGGTTTCGTTCACCCGTTCCGGGGGTTGCGTTGCGGCCGGAAACGATCAACGCGGCCGTTCGGGGAACCGGACGAAGCGATCAGGCCGGCCGGCCTTCGCGAATGCGGGTGGCCGATACCACCCCGCGGCGAACACTCGTGCGTTTCGTCCGGGCTCCCGTGGCGCCCGCCCCCGGAAGGTGGAACGGTGGGAACCATGCCGGACCTCACCGACGGGGAACTGACCGCGGAACCGACCGACCGGGAGCCCAGCGCCGGGGAACTGTCCGCCCTGGACGCCCACTGGCGCGCCGCCAACTACCTGGCGGCCGGACAGATCTACCTGATGGACAACCCACTGCTGACCGAACCGCTGCGTCCCCGGCACATCAAGCCGCGCCTGCTCGGGCACTGGGGTACCTCGCCCGGCCTGAACCTCGTCCACACCCACCTCAACCGGGTGATCAAGCAGCGGGGGCTCGACGCCCTGTGCGTATGGGGGCCCGGCCACGGCGGCCCCGCCGTGCTCGCCAACTCCTGGCTGGAGGGCAGCTACACGGAGACGTATCCGGACGTCACCCGGGACGCGGCCGGGATGGCACGGCTCTTCCGGCAGTTCTCGTTCCCCGGCGGCGTGCCCAGCCACGTCGCCCCGGAGACGCCGGGCTCGATCCATGAGGGCGGGGAGCTCGGATACTCCCTCGCGCACGCCTACGGGGCCGCCCTGGACCGCCCGGACCTTCTGGTGGCGTGCGTCATCGGCGACGGCGAGGCGGAGACCGGCCCGCTGGCGGCCTCCTGGCACTCGAACAAGTTCCTCGATCCGGTCCGCGACGGCGCCGTACTGCCGATCCTGCACCTCAACGGGTACAAGATCGCCAACCCCACGGTCCTGGCCCGCCTCCCCGAACACGAGCTCGACCGGCTGCTGCACGGCTACGGCCACCACGTCCTGCACGTCGCGGGCGACGACCCGGAACAGGTGCACCGGGACATGGCCGCCGCCCTGGACACCGCCCTCGACCACATCGCCGCCATCCGGCGCACCGCCCGCGACGAGGGCATCACCGACCGGCCCTCGTGGCCCGTCATCGTGCTGCGCACGCCCAAGGGGTGGACGGGCCCGCGCGAGGTCGACGGCCTCCCGGTCGAAGGCACCTGGCGCTCCCACCAGGTGCCGCTGTCCGGCGTCCGCGACAACCCCGGACACCTCAGGCAGTTGGAGGAGTGGCTGCGCTCGTACCGTCCGGAGGAGCTGTTCGACGCGGACGGCCTGCCCACGCCCGAGGTACTGGCCTGCGTGCCCGAGGGCGCCCGGCGGCTCGGCGCCACCCCGTACGCCAACGGCGGGCTGCTGCTGCATGCCCTGCCGCTGCCGCCGCTGGAGCGCCACGCCGTCGCCGTCGACCGGCCGGGCGCCGGGCGGCACGAGCCCACCGAAGTCCTCGGCGGCCTGCTCGCGGACGTCATGACCGCCACCGAGGAGCGACGCGACTTCCGCGTCGTGGGCCCGGACGAGACCGCCTCCAACCGGCTCCAGGCCGTCTACGGGGCCACCGGCAAGGCATGGCAGGCCGAGACCCTGGAGACCGACGAACTCCTCGACCGGCACGGGCGCGTCATGGAGATCCTCTCCGAGCACACCTGCCAAGGCTGGCTGGAGGGCTACCTCCTCACCGGCCGGCACGGGCTGTTCTCCTGCTACGAGGCGTTCGTGCACATCGTCGACTCGATGGTCAACCAGCACATCAAATGGCTGAAGATCTCCCGCACCCTGCCCTGGCGCCGGCCCATCGCCTCCCTCAACTACCTCCTCACCTCCCACGTCTGGCGCCAGGACCACAACGGCTTCTCCCACCAGGACCCCGGCTTCGTCGACCACGTCCTCAACAAGAGCCCCGAGGTCGTCCGGGTCTACCTGCCACCCGACACCAACACCCTGCTGTCCGTCGCCGACCACGTCCTGCGCAGCCGGGACTACGTCAACGTCGTCGTCGCCGGCAAACAGCCCTGCTTCGACTGGCTGACCCTGGACCAGGCCCGCGCCCACTGCGCCCGCGGCGCCGGCATCTGGGAGTGGGCCGGCACCGAGGACGCGCGGCGCGAGCCCGACGCCGTCCTGGCCTGTGCCGGGGACGTGCCGACCCAGGAGGCCCTGGCCGCCGCCTCGCTGCTCCGCAGGCACCTGCCCGACCTGGCCGTACGCTTCGTCAACGTCGTGGACATCGCCCGGCTGATGCCGCACGGCGAGCACCCGCACGGCATGCCGGACCACGAGTTCGACGCCCTGTTCACCCGCGACCGGCCCGTCGTCTTCGCCTACCACGGCTACCCGTGGCTGATCCACCGCCTCGCCTACCGGCGGCCCGTCCACCCGAATCTGCACGTCCGCGGCTACAAGGAGACGGGCACCACGACCACGCCCTTCGACATGGTCGTCCGCAACGACCTCGACCGCTACCGGCTCGTGATGGACGTCATCGACCGCGTCCCCGGCCTGGCCGTCCGCGCGGCGGGGGTGCGGCAGGCGATGGCCGACGTCCGGACGCGCCACCACGCGTGGATCCGGGAGCACGGGACGGACCTGCCGGAGGTCGAGGGATGGAGCTGGGACGGCTGAGGGGAGTGCGGTCCGTCGTGAGAACGGTCTGCCTGAGGACGGTCTGTCCTGAGAGCGGTCCGTCCTGAGAATCGCGATCGGCCCCCGCCTCCGAGGCTAGGGGGCGATGGTGAGCCCGCTGGTGACCGCGGCGTGCCCGAAGAAGACGAGGGACATCATCTCGTGGGCGCTGTCGGGTTTCAGCGTGGGCTTGAGTGCGGCGTCGGGTCCGGTTTCCGGGCCGAGGACGAACTCGTCCGGGATGGACACGGCATGGACCACGGAGCCCTTGTCGCTCATGCTCACCGCACGAAGGCCGCCGCTCCTGTGGACCTGAGGCTGCAGGCGGAGGCGCTTCACCAGGTCGGCCCATGCCCCCACACGGCGGGGCGTCGGCAGGTTCCAGCCGCCGGTGAACCTGCTCTTGTAGATCCGCAGCCGCCGGTCGCCGAGCTGGACCCACGAGGCCGCCGCATCGGCGTAGTCGAGGAACTGTGGAGTGAACCCGTCGATCGCCCACTGCTCCTTCCAGGCGCGGTCGAACTCGACCACGTCGTTCGCGGAGCCGTCGGGACGGGGCGGCGCCCACCAGTGCGGGGCGTCGAAGAGGGAATCCGGGAGGCTGCCCGTCAGGCCACCGGCCTTGGTGAGGTCGTGGAGCTGTTTCACACTTGAGCTGAACGCGCTGACGACGATGCGTCCGACGGCAGGCGAGGGCCGGTGCACGGCGGCCTCGGCGCCGCGGGGGACGTCCCGCGGAATCCAGAGACAGAGCTCCTTGAGGAGTCGCATCAGGGTCGCCGGGGCCACGAAGGGCTCGAAGTGGTTGGACGGTGCGACGGGCACGACGATGACCGCCGACCGGTGCGCGGCGGCGAGCTGGTAGGCGAGGAAGCGCCCCTCCAGCACTTGCGTGATCGGGATCTCGATGAACCGCTGTGTCGCGATGGCACTCCCGTTGCCCATGGTGGCCAAGATGCCGTAGGGGTACGGCGGCCGGAAGGGCGGATGGACCTGGGGGTAGTGCCGCTTGTTGTTGGTGACGGAGGGGTGCAGCCAGACGACGAAGTCGAGCTTCTCCGCCTTGGGGTCGTGGAGCCGGTGGGGCACCCACACGCCCACGGCGAATCGCGTGCCGCCGGCATCGTCGCCCACATCGCCGTACTCGACGAGATAGAACCGCCCTTCCCGCTGCGGGTCGACGGCTGCCTTGCTGGTCGCGAACCGGCGCCACCCCTCGGCGGCCGGCGCGTCGGAGAACAGCTCCGGCCGCGCGACGAGGAACTCGGAGATCGCCGGCTGGCGTACTTGCTGGAGGCGGTAGGCGGTGCGGTCCCGGTTCACCAGCGCCGTTCGGAAGTCCGGGTCGAGCGGCACGAAGTCCGGCTGTGTCAGGGGCAGATGACGCGCCTTCCGGGGGGCGTCCGTCTCCCTGAACTTCTCCAACGCGGGCTGGTGCACGGCCGCCCGCCGGAACAGTTCCGCCTCCGGGATGTGGCTGACCGGCACCGGTCGAATGCGGCCGAGGGTCGCCAGGACCTCGACGTCGTGTCCGGTGGTGCGGACGCGACGGGTGGCGTTGAGCCAGCGCCAGACGGTCTCCCCGGGACTCCGTACCAGAGCCATGTGCAGCGGCGCGTAGCGGAGATGACGCAGCTCGCAGACGATGCTCTGGGCATCGCTCGGCGCGAGGAAGGTGTGGGTCGCGCCGGAGAGGACGATCTGCGGGCTGTGCTGCACCTGGCCGCCCGAGGAGATGTGCAGGGTCAGCCGCGCGCCGTCGACGGGCACACCGCTGGCGTTGCCGACGTTCACGGTGACGCGCCATTCCACTGGAGGCATCGGCTACGCCTCGGGGCCGTACCGTCCGGCGCGGGCAGGGCAGTACACCGCGGTCAGCCCGCCGGCTCGGCGGAAGCGGCTTCTTTCCTGATCGTCACGACGGCCTCGGCGCGGACGCTGAATACTTTCTGGCCGTCGGTGGTGGTGAAGTCGACGAAGTCGCCGTGGACGGTGTAGCTGTCCGCCCGCAGTCTGCGTTCCTTCATGGGCGGGTCCTTCAGAGCCGTGTATTCGACGGTGTAGACATTCACGTCCGAGCCTCCTCCGCAATCACGGCAGTTGCTGTCCGGTCTTCGGGTCGTACTTCACGGCCACCGCGGCCACCTGGTCGGTCGGCAGGACCTCGACCCACTGGTCGAAGACCTCGTAGGGCTTCGCCGGCCGGAAGCCGCCCGCCAGCGGATCGAATCCGGTCTCGAAAACCTTCTCCGAGGCCTGAGTGAATGTGTAGTCGGCGTTGACCGCGTTCAGATGCGTGGTGAGCAGTGCCAGAACCTCGCCGACCTTCTTGTTCTGGTAGCTGTCCGGGTCGCCGGACTGGGGCACATAGTTGACGTCGAGGCCGGCTTCTCCCTCGACACCGGTGAGCCACTTCAACGCGGCCTGCTCCTGGCCGGGCCGGACGGGCAGAACGGCTTTCACCCACGCCGCGTTGAGGAATTCGTTGCGCCGCTCGTCGGCGTCGATCTGAATGAGCCACCCCAGAGAGCTGCCCAGCGGTGCGGGCCGCGTCTGCTCCGTGATGAGATAGTCGACCCGCCACTCGGTGTCACCGTCGGCCGCCCTGTACTTCTCCGCGCGGGAATACCACCCGCCCACCGTCTGGCCCTGAAGGGGCGCCACGGTGCCGCCGGTCGGTGACGACTCGTCGCCGGGAGGCAGCGGATACCTGCCGGTGCTGGTGTTGGTCACCGGAGGGGGCGGCACCGGCCCGGGGCGCCAGAAGTCGGGAGCGACGAAGTACAGCATCTCGTCCACGTCGAAGAGGTGCTGGATGCCCTCCGCCTCCGGGTACGGCCAGTCATCCGGTTTCTTGGGATATTGATCGGCCTCCTCCAGCCGCCGGATGAGATTCCGGAAGACCACCCGGCGCTCCTCGCTGCGCAGGTCCTCGGGTGTGCGGGAGCGCATGGTGCTGACCAGGTGCAGCCGTTCGCGTACGGCTTTCCCGTACGCCTCGTGCTGCAGCCGGGTGACTTCCTTCTTGTAGGCGTTCTCGGCGTCATCGTTGGCCTTGTCGATCGCCGCCTTGGTTTCCGCCTTCAGTGTGTAGACGATGGTGACGTCGATGGGGAGGGACTTGTTTCCCTGGAAGTTGGCGTATGTCAGCCGCAGCGCGAAGGCGTTCGTGGCCGGATCCGGGTTGCCCCCGCCCATGTTGAGGGTGGCGGCGTCGATGGTGAACTGGACCTGGGCGCCATGGACGTCGACCTGCGGGGGAACCCCCTTCTTGATCTCGAAGCCTTCCGGCGGTGGCGGCAGGGTGAAGTCGAAGCGGAACTTGATGAGGTCGTTGTGTCCCACATCCGGTTTGAAAATGCCGACGTTGGGGTCGGTGTCCGGCTTGTAGGTGTTCTCCGCGTCAGTGTCCGCGCCATGGGTCAGGACGAACTTCAGCTCCAGCGGGTGCGTCACCTTCTGGTCCTGCGGATAGGTCTGCTTCTCGGGCTTGGGGATCGCTGTCAGATCGGGCGCCTCCACGACATGGACCATGTCGCCCAGCCCGAGATCCCGGCCCGGATCGCCGATGAACACCTGCCAGCACAGCCGCGAGCCGACGTGCTGGAGCTGCAGTCCGACCTTGCGCAGCTTGCGCCGCAGTTCGTAATTGACCAGTTCGTTGGTGGTGTTCTGCAGGATGTACCGGCGGCTCGACGTGTCCGTCGTCTCCGTCACCGTCCTGAAGCTGGTCTTGAAGTTGCGCTTGATCTCGCTCGTGGCCTTCGCGGCCTGGGTGCGGGTGTGCTTGTGCGTGGCCTCGGAGCCCCGTTTGACCGTGTTCTGGGTGCTGAAACTGGCACTCACGTCGGCGTGGTAGATCGCCGCGTTCACTCCGCCGGTGGCGCTCACCCCGAGTTTTGTGTCGCGGGAGTTCTCCTCCTTGACCGCGTCGGCCACGTCGTCCTGCTCGGTCAGGCTCTCCTCGGTCTTCCGGGAGACCTCCTCCGACACCTCGGCCGCCTTCTCGACCAGCGTGCGCCGGGTACTGCTCTCGACCACCTCGACGGAGCCGCCGGGGCTCACCCAGATGTGCCCCACCGGGGGGCCCAGGAAGGTGTCGAACTCGAAGAAGTACTCCCGGAAGAGGTTCACCAGCCCCACGGGGGACAGCCCACCGGACTCGGCGTCGTCGTAGTGCTCCGCCAGCGCGGCCAGTGGTGCGTAGGTCAGCTTGCGGGCCTCCGGACCGAAGAACCGGTTGAACGCCAGATTGGCGAACGGAGAAGAGGGATGTGCCTCGGAGGCGGCGATGGACGTGTACGCGCCCAGCCACCCGGACAGCGGGTGGTAGACGCCGAACAACTCGCTGGCGTACGGGAGCTGTCCCGCGAAGTCGGCGACCGGTCGCCCCGCGTACGCCGGCAGGCCCGGGGCCGGTACGGTGATCCGCTGCGAATGGCTGGTCTGCCCGCCCGACGAGAGGGCGAAGGGCATCGAGACGAAGGGGTTCCCGGGAGTGCTCTTCATGAGGAGCACTTCCCCGGTGGCCGCCCGGACCGGGGCGATAAAGGCGATCGTCTGCGGCCCGGTCCCCCGGATCTCACGGCTCACGTACTGGCGGGCCTCCGACGGGTCCTTCTGGAGGGACGTGCCCTCCAGGGCGGGCACCCCGGGAACGGCGGCGGGATCCAGCACATTGATGTCTCCGGCCAGCGCGAGAGCCAGCCGATTTCCCTGAGGGAGGTCCTGCGACGTCCCCTCGGCCTTGTACGTCCACAGGTTGTAGGCGGCACCGACCGTTCCGCTGGGGACCTGCGTCGCGCCGACGAACGTGAGCACCAGCGTCATGGGGGCATCCCTTCCGTTTCGCTCTCCCGGGTTCTCCCATCCCATGACACGCCGCGGCTCACACTGAATGGTGGGTGTGATCACCCGGCCGGTCTCCGCCCCGTCCCCGGATGGAGGGCGACCGGATCGTCACGCGGCCCACAGGATCGTCACGCGGCCCACCGGATCCTCAGGCGGCTCACCGGCCGCACTTCATGCGATCTCACGGTTCGGCCAGGGACACCGGCGTGGCCGAAGACGGCATCGCGCGGTGGCCCGGCCCGGGGGCCCGGCGGCTGAAGGAGCCGCAGCCCGCCCTCAGCCGCCCGCCCGGGCCGCCTCCGACGCGATGACGGCCGCCTGGATGCGCCGCTCGACGCCCAGCTTGGCGAGGAGCCGCGAGATGTGGTTCTTGACGGTCTTCTCGGAGAGGAACAGCTGGCGTCCGATCTGGCGATTGGTCATGCCCTCGCCGATCAGGGCCAGGATGTCGCGTTCCCGGGGGGAGAGGCCGGCCAGCCGGTCGTCCTCCGGGTGCGCTCCCTCGTCCCCGCGCAGGCTGCTCATCAGGCGTGCGGTGGTGGCCGGGTCGAGCATGGACTGCCCGGAGGCGACCGTGCGGATCGCGGCCACCAGGTCGGAGCCCTTGATCTGCTTGAGCACGTAACCGGCCGCCCCGGCCATGATCGCGTCGAGGAGCGCGTCGTCGTCGTCGAACGAGGTGAGCATCAGGCAGGCCAGCCCCGGCATCCGCGACCGCAGCTCCCGGCAGACCGTGATGCCGTCGCCGTCGGGCAGCCGGACGTCCAGCACGGCGACGTCGGGGCGCAGGGCGGGCCCGCGGGCGAGGGCCTGTTCGATGGTGCCGGCCTCGCCGACGACCGTGATGTCGTCCTCGGCGTCCAGCAGGTCCTGGATGCCCCGCCGGACGACCTCGTGGTCGTCCAGGAGGAACACCCGGACCGGCTTCTCCGGAGAGAAGACCCTTGCCTGTTCCACTGCCCCTCCTGTCACCGTCCGCGCCGGTCGCATCGGTCGCGCTTCGTCGATCGTGAACGATCGTACGGGGCGGTGCCATGGGCCGAACGGCCCCATCCGGCGGTCCCCGAGCCTCCCGACGCGGGGCCCGCCCCGCGCGCCGGACGTAGCCCCGCCCCGGGGTCGGTTCAGGGCCGCGGGATGTTGCGCAGGTTCGAGCGGGCCATCTGCACCATCCGGCCCACGCCGCCGTCCAGCACCATCTTCCCGGCCGAGAGGGCGAACCCGCTCACCATGTCCGCGCTGATCTTCGGGGGCATCGACAGGGCGTTGGGGTCGGTCACGATGTCCACGAGTGCCGGACCCTTGTGCCGGAAGGCGTCCCGCAGCGCGCCCCGCACGTGCTTGGGCTTCTCCACCCGCACCCCGTACGCCCCCGCCGCGGAGGCGATGGCCGCGAAGTCGGGGTTGTGGTTGGACGTCCCGTACGCGGGGAGGCCGCCCACCATCATCTCCAGCTCGACCATGCCCAGCGACGAGTTGTTGAACAGCACGACCTTGACCGGCAGGCCGTACTGCACCAGCGTCAGGAAGTCGCCCATCAGCATGGAGAACCCGCCGTCGCCCGACATCGACACCACCTGCCGGTCCGGGTCGAGGAACTGCGCCCCGATCGCCTGCGGCAGGGCGTTGGCCATCGACCCGTGGGTGAAGGAACCGATGACGCGGCGGCGGCCGTTGGGGGTGAGGTAGCGGGCGGCCCAGACGTTGTTCATGCCGGTGTCGACGGTGAACACCGCGTCGTCGGCCGCCTCCTCGTCCAGGATCGACGCCACGTACTCCGGGTGGATCGGCGTGTGCTTCTCCACCTTCCGCGTGTACGCCCTGACGACCCCCTCCAGGGCGTCGGCGTGCTTCTTCAGCATCTTGTCGAGGAACTTCCGGCCGCTCTTGACCCGCACCTTCGGCGTCAGACAGCGCAGCGTCTCGCGGACGTCGCCCCATACGGCGAGGTCGAGCGCGGACCGCCGGCCCAGGTGCTCGGGCCGCACGTCCACCTGGGCGATCTTCACGTCGTCCGGGAGGAACGCGTTGTAGGGGAAGTCCGTGCCCAGCAGGATCAGCAGGTCGCACTCGTGGGTGGCGTCGTAGGCGGCGCCGTAGCCCAGCAGACCGCTCATGCCGACGTCGTACGGGTTGTCGTACTGGATCCACTCCTTGCCCCGCAGCGCGTGGCCGACAGGCGCCTTCACCCGCTCGGCGAACCGCATCACCTCGTCGTGCGCCCCCGCCGTGCCGCTGCCGCAGAAGAGTGTCACCTTGCCCGCCTCGTCGACCATCCGGGCGAGCGCGTCGATCTCCGCGTCCCCAGGACGCACCGACGGCCGGGCGGTGACCAGGGCGTGGTCGCCGGTGGGCGCGGCCGCCGGCTCGCCCGCGACGTCCCCGGGCAGCACGATGACGCCGACGCCGCCGCGCCCGATCGCGTTCTGGATGCCGGTCCGCAGCACCCGCGGCATCTGCTGCGGGTTGGACACCAGCTCGCAGTAGTGACTGCACTCCCGGAACAGCTGGTCGGGGTGGGTCTCCTGGAAGAAGCCGGTGCCGATCTCGCCGCTGGGGATGTGCGAGGCCAGGGCGAGCACCGGCGCCATGGAACGGTGCGCGTCGTACAGGCCGTTGATGAGGTGCAGGTTCCCCGGCCCGCAGGAGCCCGCGCAGGCGGCGAGCTTCCCGGTCAGCTGCGCCTCCGCCCCGGCGGCGAAGGCGGCGGCCTCCTCGTGGCGGACGTGCACCCAGTCGACGGCCGCGTTGCGGCGCACCGCGTCCACGACCGGGTTGAGACTGTCGCCGACGACCCCGTAGAGCCGGCGCACCCCGGCCCGCGCCAGGATCTCGACGAACTGCTCCGCCACCGTCTGCTTGGCCATGGGACCGTACCTCCCGTTCGCTGCCGTACCCGACCGGCGCACGGCCGGTCACCCCGCCCCTGCCCCCATCCACCCACGGAACACCTGGACGTGCATCTTCATGCGGGCGGCCGAGGGGACGCGGCCCTCAGCCGAGCCCCCGGGCCGCGCGGAAGCGGGCCAGGCCGTCCGCGAGGCCGACGAGGGGCGCGGGGTAGGGCAGCCGGGCCCGCTCCGCGTCGCCGAGCCTCCAGGGCTCGTGGGCCGATCCGCCCGCGAGACCGGCGAGTTCAGGCACCCAGCGCCGGACGTAGGTGCCGTCCGGGTCGAAACGGCGGCCCTGGACGACGGGGTTGAGGACGCGGTTCGGGCGGGTGTCGGTGCCGGTGCCCGCCATCCACTGCCAGTTGAGCTGGTTGTTGGCCAGGTCGCCGTCGACCAGGTGGTGGAGGAAGTGACGGGCGCCCTCGCGCCAGTCGTGGTGGAGGGTCTTGGTGAGGAAGGAGGCGACGATCATCCGGGCCCGGTTGTGCATCCAGCCCTCGTGGGCGAGCTGGCGCATGGCCGCGTCGACGACCGGGTAGCCGGTCCGCCCCGCCCGCCAGGCGTCGTACTCGGCGGCGTCCCGGCGCCAGCGGTCGTGCCGTGTGCGGTAGTCGCCGGCGGCGGCCCGGGGGACCGCGGCCAGGACCTGGTGGTGGAAGTCGCGCCAGGCCAGCTGCCGGACGAACGCGTCGGCGCCCGGGGAGCCGCCGCGGGCGCGGGTCACGACCTCCGCGGGGGACAGGCAGCCGAAGTGCAGGTAGGGGGAGAGGCGGGACGTGCCGTCGGCGGCCAGGTCGTCGTGGAGGCCGGCGTAGTGCCCCACCCCGTCCCGCAGCCAGGCCGCGAGACGGCGGCGGCCCTCGCGTTCGCCGCCTCGCGGCAGGCCGGGCGCCACGTCACCGGCCGCGAGGTCCGCGGCCGCGGGGACGGGGAGACCGCCGACCTCGGGCACCTCGACCCGGCGGGGCGCGCCGGTGACGGCCCTCGGCGGCTCCGCCGACCAGCGCCGGAAGTAGGGCGTGAACACCGCGAAGTGGTCCTTGCCGGAAGGCGTGACCGCGCCCGGGGCCACCACGGTGATCACCCCCTCGTGCACCCGCAGCCGCCGCCCGTCCGCCTCCAGCGCGGAGCGCAGCCGCTCCTCGCGGTGGTGCGCGTAGCCGCTCACCCCGGCGGCGAGGTGCACCTCCGCCGCGTCCGTCTCCGCGGCGACCCGGCAGGTCTCCTCGACCACGGCGCCGCGGCGGACGACCAGCCGCCCGCCGCGCGCCCGCAGCCCCTCGTCCAGGTCGGCCAGGCAGTCGGCGAGGAACGCGGCCCGGTTGGGCGCGGTGAAGCCGGCCTCCGCCACGCCGGTGTCGACGACGAACAACGGGACGACGCGGTCGGCCGCCCGGAGCGCCGCCCGCAGCACGGGGTTGTCGTGGAGCCGCAGGTCGGAGGTGAAGAGAGCGATGGCGACGCGCATGGCGTCAGGCTAGGGCGTGGGAGCGGGGGCGGACCGGCCCGCGGGGCGTCGAGGGGGCGTCCGGGGGTGAGCCGTTCGGGTGAGGAGACCCCCGGCCGCAGGGCATGCGGTCCCGGCGCTGGAACACCTGACGGTGAGAACCCCGGGGGAGACGCCGGACCGACCGGACGCGACACGATCAGAGAGGCGCCCGCATGCCCGCCGACGAACTGACACGTTTCCTGGAGTCCCTGAGCCCGGCGAGCCGGGAGAAGGTCCTGGCCCAGCCGCGCGAGCGGCAGGAGCAGCTGGCCGCGGCGTGGGAGGCCGAGCTCAGCGAGGACACCGACCTGGACACGCTCAGCGAGCTCTCTCCCGCGGCGGCGGCGGACGAGGCGGCCGAACGGGTGGTGCGGGAGTTCTTCGAGTAGCCGGAGGGCCGGCCGGTCGCCGTAGCGGCGGTCACGGCGTCCGGCGCGCGACGGCGTACTCGGTGCGGGCCGCCGCCGAACGGGCCGTGTCCCGCGAGCCGGTGACGGCCGCGCCCCGCGAGGTCACCTCGGCGCTCTCCAGCACCGCGTCGACCTCTTGCTGCGCCCGGCCCCCGGCGGGTTGGGCGACGCCCATCAGGAAGGCGGCCCGGTCCCCGTCCAGGGCGACGAGGGTGAAGCGGAGCCGGGCGGGCCCGTCCTTCTCGGTGTCCACCCGCAACGCGACCGTGTGGGCGGGACGGTCGTCCACCGTCACCGCCCGCGATTCCTCGGGCGTCGCGGGCCGGTCCGGGAAGAAGAACTCCGCGTTCGACCGGGCGGCCCGTTCCGCGACCCGGCCCAGCTCGGCGGGGGGCACGGGGCGTCCGGACCGCCCCGCGAGGACGGTGGCGGTCTGCTCGCCGTCCGGTTCCCCGCGCTGCTTCTCCCGGCCGATCGTCGTGGTGAACGCGCTGATGAGCTTGCCCTTGCTCTGCTTCCACCCCTCGGGGATCGCGTAGGAGAGCCCGGCCGCGTCGTCCGTCACCCTCGGCCGGCCGGCCAGCGGGGAGCCGTCCTCCCCGCGCGACAGCCACCACGCGGTGCCCGCCCCGCCGGCCAGCAGGACGCCCAGGGCGACGGCACCGGCCACCGCCGCCCGGCGCCTGCGCGGCGGCGCGGGAGGGAACGGGGGAGGGAACGGGGGAGGGAACGCGGGAGGGGGGCCGGGGAAGGGCGGGGCGGCCTGCGGTCCGGTGAACGGGGGCGTCGTCATGGCCCCATCTTCGCTGGTGGGGGACCTGGGCCGCCTGAGCGCTCCTACTCAGTTCCGGTACTCAGGTGATCATCATTTCGGCGAGGGCGAGCCCAGGCCTAGCCGCCGAGGTGGTCGGTGAACCACTCGCAGGCGAGCTCCGCCACCGTGTCCAGCGCCCCGGGCTCCTCGAACAGATGGGTGGCGCCGTCCACGACGACGAGCCTGTTCTCGCACCGCATCCGGGCCGCCGCCTGCCGGTTGAGGTCGAGGACGGTCCCGTCGAGGCCGCCGACGAGGAAGAGCGTCGGCACCCGCACCTCGGCCAGCCGGTCCATGGCCAGGTCGGGCCGCCCGCCCCGGGACACCACGGCCGACAGGCCCTCCGTGCCCTCGTCCGCCGCCGCCCACAGGGCCGCCGCGGCACCGGTACTGGCACCGAAGTAGCACAGAGGAACGGACTCGCGGCGCATCAGCCCGGTGACGTCCATCAGCCGGCCGGCCAGCAGGCCGATGTCGAAGACCTTCGCCCGGTCCTCCGCCTCCTCCGGGGTCAGCAGGTCGAACAGCAGCGTCCCCAGGCCCTCCCGGTTGAGCACGCCCGCCACGGCACGGTTGCGCGGACTGTGCCGGCCGCTGCCGCTGCCGTGGGCGAAGAGGACGACCGCGGGGGCGCCGGGCGGCATCGTCAGGTCGCCGTCCAGGGTGACCGTGCGGCCGTCCACCGGCAGCTTGACCGGGGACGGGCCGTGGATGTGGGCGCCGGTCCTGGGCGGCGACGTGGTGTCGTGCCGCAGCAGGGAGACGACCTCGTCGTCCTCGGTCTGGGAGAAGTCCCGGTACCACTCGCCCACCGCCGAGAAGCCCGGGGGAGCCGAGAGGCACACCAGCTCGTCGGCTTCGCCGCGCAGCGCCTCCACCGCGTCCGGTGACGACACGGGAACGGCGAGGACGACCCGCCGGGCGCCCTGCGCCCGGGCCACCCTGCACGCCGCGGAGGCCGTGGAGCCGGTGGCGATGCCGTCGTCCACCACGATCGCGGTACGGCCCTCCAGGGAGACCCGCGGACGCCCGCCGCGGAACCGTTCGGCCTGCCGCCTCAGCTGGAGCTCCTCGGCCTGCTGGACCTCCACGAGGTCGTCGTCGTCCACCCGGCCCAGGCGCATGATGTCGTCGCGGACCACCCGTACCCCGCCCTCGCCGAGCGCGCCGAACCCCAGCTCCCGGTGGGAGGGCACGCCCAGTTTGCGGACCAGGATCACGTCCAGCGGGGCCCGCAGCGCGTGGGCGACCTGGAAGGCCACGGGGACGCCGCCGCGGGGGAGGCCCAGCACGACGGGATGGTCGCTGCGCAGATGCTCCAGCCGCTCGGCCAGCCGCCGGCCCGCATCCACTCGGTCGTCGAATCGCATGGTCCACCTCCGGCCTCCGGGGGACGGCCCGGCCGGCGGGAAAGGTCTCCCTTCCACTATGCCGACCCCGCCCGGCCGCACCAAGCCGGGGGCCGGCCGCGGCTCACCCGCCCCCGTCCGCCAGGGCCGCCCTGATGCGCGCCGCGACCCCTTCCGCCTCCTCCTCCGACGCGTACCGCGTCCGGGGCCAGAAGAACCCCCGCAGCCCGTCCTTGCGGTTGCGCGGGACCACGTGCACATGGAAGTGCGGCACGGACTGGCTGACCCGGTTGTTGGCGGCGACGAAGGAACCGGCGGCGCCCATCCCGCGCTCCACCGCCCCGGCGATCCGCCGCACCCGGGCGAAGAACGGCCCCACGTCCGCCTCGGGCAGGTCGGTGAGGGTGCCGACGTGCCGCCGGGGCACCACCAGCACATGGCCGGGGAAGAGCGGCCGGGCGTCCAGGAACGCCACCGCCGTCTCGTCCGCGAGGACCCGGTGGGCGGGCGGCCCGCCCGCCGCGATCGCACAGAAGACGCACTCCACCCCACCCATGGTGAGGGCAGCGCCCGCTTTCCGGGCGCGCTGCGCGGAACCGCCGGCGGTCACCAGCGTCATCGTGGCCGCCCCGATCGTCCGCTCCTGGTGGGTGAAGTCCCGCCGGGACGACCGCCGACAGCGGTGATGTCCCGGGGCGTGGGCGCATGAGCCCAGGCCCCGGGACAGACCGGCGGCCTGTGCGCGGTCCCGTACTCCTGAGCAGTCGAACAGATCCGTCATCGGGTATTGCTGTAGATGACAGTCACCGTCTGTTCAAGGACCAGGGACCGCCCATGCCCCTCCTCGTCGGAACCTCGGGATGGCAGTACGCCGACTGGCGCGGCGGCCTCTACCCGGACGGGCTGCCCCAGCGGCTGTGGCTGGAGGAGTACGTCCGCCACTTCGCCACCGTGGAGAACAACAACGCCTTCTACCGGCTGCCCTCCCCGGAGAACTTCGCCGCCTGGCGCGAGCGCACCCCCGAGGGGTTTGTGATGGCCGTCAAGGCCAGCCGCTACCTCACCCACATCAAACGGCTCCACGACCCGGCGGAGCCCGTCGCCCGGCTGATGCGCCACGCGGCGGCCCTCGGGGACCGGCTCGGCCCCGTCCTGCTCCAGCTGCCGCCCACCCTGCGCGCCGACCCGGCGGCGCTGGACGCCGCGCTCGCCGGGTTCCCGGCCGGCACCCGGGTCGCCGTCGAGCCCCGGCACACCTCGTGGTGGACGGACGAGGTGCGGGCCGTGCTGGAGCGCCGCGGTGCCGCGCTGTGCTGGGCCGACTCCGGGTCCCGGCCCGTCACGCCGCTGTGGCGCACGGCGGACTGGGGCTATCTGCGCTTCCACGGCGGCCGGGCCACGCCATGGCCGCGCTACGGGCACCGGGCGCTCGGCACCTGGGCCGCACGGGTGGCGGAGGCGTGGCCCGGACGGGCGGACGTGTACGCGTACTTCAACAACGACCCGGGCGGGGCGGCGGTCCTCGACGCCGTGGTCTTCGCCCGGGCGGCGGCCCGGACGGGACGGGAGGTCGGGAGGGTGCCGTCGCCGTGACACCGCCCGCCCCTCACCCGGAGTTCGCGACGATCCGCGCCAGCGCGCGCTCGGCGAGGGCCGTGATGGTCAGCGACGGGTTGGCGCCGCCGACGCTGCCCGGCAGCAGGGAGCCGTCGACGACGTACAGCCCGGGGACGCCCCGGACCCGGCCCTCCAGATCGGTCGTGCGCCCGACGGCGCAGCCGCCCACGGGATGCGACGTGTAGGCCGGGATCCGCACCGTGAGGGGAAGCGTGCCGGGATTGGCCGCGCCGACGCGCCGGTCGAGCTCCACGGCGGCCCGGGCCGCGGCCGCCGACTTGCCGCGCCAGCCGGTCAGCCGCACCCGGCCGGTGCGCGGGTCGGAACGGAACGCGCCCCGGTGGTCGGTGTCCACGGTCATGCTGAGGGTGACGACCGCCGGCAGGCCGTGGAACCCCGGCAGCACCCAGCTCTCCGCGCGCAGTGGCAGACCGAAACCCGAGGGGACGAGGACCCCCGACGCGCACGGCGCGCCCTGTACGGCGCCGTGGCGGACGAGCGGCTGCGAACGGACGGTCAGCTGGTCGCCGTTGTCGCCGAAGCCCTCGCCGAGGCTCGCGGGCAGGTCGGGCAGGGCGCCGCTGTCGCGGGCGGCGACCAGGAGCCGGTTGGTGTTGAGGGTGCCCGCGGCGACGAACAGCAGGTCGCAGGTGAACTCGTCGGTGCCCCGCACCGATCCGTGCGGGCCCAGCCTGCGGACCTCCACCCGGAAGCGGCCGTCGCGCCGGCGGCCGATGGAGCGGACCTCGTGCAGCGGGCGCAGCTGCACATGCCCGGTGGCCAGGGCGGCGGGCAGGTAGCCGCGCGTCAGGGACTTCTTGGCCCCGTTGCCGCAGCCGAAGTCGGAGCGGCCGACGGTCGCCGAGAGCGGCACCCGGTGGGCGAGCTCGCCGCGCACCACGTCCCAGTCGAACGTCGAGTCGAGGGGCGTGCTCCGGAAGCCCGCCCGGGCCAGCTGACGGTCCCACACCCGCGAGTGCGTGAACGGCTCGGAGCCGTAGACGTCGCGCGGCATGGGCGAGGCGCCCAGCATCCTCCGGGCCAGGGGGAACCAGGTGCGGGCGAACTCCTCGTGGCGCAGTCCGGCCGGGTAGAGCCGCTCGAAGTACGGGCGGGGCGGGGCGACCGTCACGCCCGTGTAGACCACCGAACCCCCGCCGACCCCCGCCCCGCAGAGGATGTCGATGCCGTCCTCCTCCGCCACCTCCAGCACACCGGGGGCCGGCCGGACGGGCGTCGGCAGCAGGCCCGGGTAGCGCGTGGTGCGGCGGAACCAGAACATCGTGTCGGTGACCCCGTCCACCGATCCGAACACCGGCCTCGCGGGGGCGACCGGCCACTCCCGGCCCCGCTCCAGCACCAGGGTGTCCACGCCCGCCCGGCCCAGGCGCAGCGCCGCGACCGCCCCGCCGAACCCCGAACCGATGACCAGCGCCCGGAAGTGGGTCCGCGTGGCCGCCGTCGCGAACGCCCGGCTGCCCCGGCCGCCCAGGACCGCCGCCCCGAGCCCGGCCAGGGTGCCCCGGCCGGCCAGCTCCAGCAGTTCCCGCCGGTTCCGTTCCGGCATCCTCGCCTCCCTCGTTCCCGGCCGTGCCGTCGACCGCGTGCCCACGGTCGTGACGGGTACGGCTCACGGACGGCCACCATCCGCCGCCGGGGGCCGTCCGCGCAGGGGGCACCACCGGGCGGCGCCCGTCCGGGTGCGTCAGGACGACCTGTCCGGCCGAGCCGCCCCGCCGCACGAGGCGGTCAGTCCGGGCGCACCGCGGCCACGGCGGCGCGAAGTTCCGCCAGGGCGGCGTCGAGGAGGCCGGGCAGCCGGTCGGTGCCGGGCACGCCGGAGTCGAAGAGGAAGGAGGCGGAGACCCGGGTCCTCTCCAGGACGAACACGCATCCGCCCGGGGACGGGCCGACGGGCGGGGAGACCGGGATGAGCCCGGCGACGCCCGGGGCGCTGTCGTGCAGGTCCGCGGGGATGACGGTGACCCCCGGCCGGGCGGGGGCCCAGTGGTGTACGACGCGGTGGACGAGCCACGCCACCGGACCCGGCGCGCGGAGCAGGCGGCCGAAGAGTTCGCGGAACCGGTACAGCGTCATGGGGCCGGTGTCGCGGACGACGTCCTCCAGCCGGCGCACGGGGGAGGGTTCGGCACAGGGCAGCGTGAGCGGCATGATGCCCACCGAACTGCCCAGGGCGGCCCGGTCGCCCGGGTGGCGGAGGCTGATGGGCAGGTAGGCGCGCAGCCCGCGGCGCTGCCTTCGGCCGCCCGTGCCGGACCAGTGCTCCGGCGTCCAGGCCCGCAGGGCCCCGGCGAGGGCGGCCAGGCCGATCTGGGCGGCGGTGGCCCCGGTGCGGCGGGTGATGTCGTCGAACGCCGCCCGGTCGAGGGTGACCGTGTGCAGCGTCCGTTTCCCCGTCATCGTGGTCCCGGGCGGCAGCCACCGCGCCGTGCGCCCGAAGAGGTGCGGCAGGAAGCGGACGCAGGAGCGCAGCCCCACCGGTGAGGACGGAGCGGTCGCGGGCCGCGGCGCGGGCGGCGGCAGCCTCGCCCCGGACAGGGCGGCCCCCATCGCCCGCGCCACGGCCAGACCGTCCTGGAAGAGGTGGGCCGCCCGGTACGTCAGCAGGAACTCGTCCTCGCTGTAGCCGCGGATCAGCCGCACGCCCCACAGCGGCCGGCCGGGCGCCAGAGGGCTCTCCAGCGCGTCCAGCGCACACCGGTCCGCGGACCGTCCCGCCGGGACCTCGATCTCCTCGACGTGGCGCGAGACGTCCAGCCGGCCCGCCGGTTCGAACCGCGCGCGGCGGCCCCTCCCGGCCACCCGGTACCCCAGGGCGGGCACCCGCGCGACCATGTCCGCGACCAGCAGTTCGAGCTCGTCGCGCGTAGGCGGCGGGCCGGTCATCCTGGCGGCGATGCAGACGTGGGTGCGGGCGGGGTCCGGGACCGACCGTGCCCGCAGGTACTGGTACCGGTCCGACGGGCCGAAGGACACGGGGCCGTGATCACGGTTCATGGGAAGCACGAGCATGCCGGGAACCCTCCCGTGGGGTGATGCTTTTCGGGTGATTTTCTACCTTTCCTGCCACTATGGCCCTCGACCCGACGCGGGGGCCGCAGGAACACAGCTCCCGTCCTCCCGAGTCGAACCGGGTGACGTCCCGTCAACCTCCGTACGGGACCCCCGTCAAACTTTCAGGTGAAGCACGGCCCGCGAGGCGTGGCCGGGGGGAGCCGGTGGGCAGTTTCCCCCAGGCGCTGCCGGGCCGCAGTGCTCGTGTTCGCTCCCCGCGGGAGAAGACATCGTGACCGTTTCCCCTGACAAGTCCCCTGTCACCGAACATCGGTATCGCCCGGCGGGCGCGGACCGGACCCCCATGGCGACCTCCGTCCTTCTCGTGTGCCTGGCCCTGACGGTCGTGCTGTGCCAACTGTTCGTGCTCCCCCTGTGGTTGCTGCCCCGGGATCCCGCGTGGGGCTGGGCGGAGGTGCCGCTGACGCTCACCGCGGTCCCCCTCTGGTCGTTGGTCCACGAGGGCATCCACGGCAGCCTGTTCGCCGACCGGACCCGGAACGACCGCTGCGGCCGCGTCCTGGCCGTGCTCCACGGCGCACCGTTCGTGGTGCTGAAGACCGGACACCTGCTGCACCACCGGTACAGCCGCACACCGCGCGAGCGCACCGAGGTCTACGACGCCGGGACGACGACCTGGCTCAAGGTCGCGCCGGGCTACTACGCGAGGCTCCTCGGCGGCCTCTATCTGATGGAAGCGGCCTCGGCGTTCCTCGCCGTGCTGCCGGCGGGGGCGATGCGGCGCCTCGCCCGCGCCGCCGAGGCGCCGGACTCCGTGGCGGGCCCGCTGTTCGAACGCCTCGCCCGCGCCCGGGCGCTGCGCCAGCTCCGCGTCGACGCGGCGGCCGTCGTCGCCCTCCACGCGGCGGCCTTCGCGGCCTACGGCGGGTACGCGTGGATGCTGTGCGCCGCCCTCGGCGGGCGGGCGCTCATGGTGTCGCTCGCGGACAACGCGTACCACTACGCCACCCCGCTCGACGCCCCGCTGCAAGCACTGGACCTCCGGCTGCCCCGCCCCCTCGAAGCCTTCGCGCTCAACTTCAACCTGCACGGCGTGCACCACCGTCACCCGGGCCTGCCGTGGTCCGCGCTGCGGGCGCGTGGCGACGGCCACTACGACCTCGGCTGGTTCCCGGCCGTCGCGCGCCAGCTGCGCGGTCCGATCAGGCAGGACCGATGAGCACCGGGACCGAACCCTCGACGGACGGACGACGCGTCCTCGCCCGCGCCGGGAGCGCCGGGTCCGCGCACGGCTACGAGGTCACGCTGGCCACCGACGAACCGGGTGTGCACGCCGCACAGCGGCTGCGGCACGCGGTCCTCACCGGAGAGTTCGGCGACGGCGCGGTGTCCGCGGTGGACGGCCGCGACGCGGACCCCTTCGACGGGCTCTGCGACCACCTCGTCGTCCATGAGCGGGCCACCGGGCAACTGGTGGGCACCTACCGGCTGCTGCCCCCACGGGCGGCCGGCCCCGCCGGGAAGCTCTACGCCGACGGCGAGTTCGACCTCGGCGCGCTCGCGCCCCTGCGCGACGGCCTCGTGGAGGCCGGGCGCGCGTGCGTCCACCCCGGACACCGCAACGGCACGGTGATGCTCGCCCTGTGGTCCGGCATCCTCACCTACCTGACGCAGCGTCGGTCCAGGTGGCTGTGCGGCTGCGTCTCCGTCTCCCTCGACGACGGAGGGCATCGGGCCGCGGCGGCCTGGCGGACGGTCCGCGACCACCACCGGGCGCCCCTCCCGCACCGGGTGACACCCCGCGTCCCCTGGCCCGCCGACACCGTCCCGGAAGGGCCCGACGCCCCTCTCCCCCCGCTGCTCCAGGGCTATCTGCGACTGGGCGCCTGGGTGTGCGGACCACCGGCCCTCGACGCGGCCTTCAACGCCGCGGACCTGTTCGTCCTCCTGTCCCTGGACCGGGTGAGCCCCGCCTACCTCCGCCTGCTGCGCAGGATGAGCGGATGACGGGACCCGGCCCCGCGGCCGTCGCGCCCTGGCGCCCGGTCTCCTCCTGCGGGCGCGACTGCCTGCGGCCCGCCCCGCCGACCGTCGGACACCTGCGCCGGGCCCTGCGGATCGGCGCCTTCCTGCTGCTGCTCGCCCACCTGCCGCTGCTGGCCCTGACCGTGCTCGCCGGGCGCCGCGCGTCGGACGCGGCGTACCGGTGGTTCCTGCGGGGCACCCTGCGGTCGATGGGCGTCCGCCGGACGGTCCGCGGAACGCACCACCGCACCGGTGGCGGCCCGGCCCCGCTGGTCGTCGGCGACCACACGTCGTGGCTCGACGTCGCCGTGCTCCCGGCCGTGCTGCCCGTGCGCCTGGTCAGCCGGGCCGACCTGCGCCGATGGCCCGTCATCGGCTGGCTCGCGGTCATCGGCCGCAGCATCTACGTCGACCGGGACCGGCTGTCCACGCTGCCCCGCAGCGTCGCCGCCGTCGCCGCGGCGCTGCGCGGCGGGGACGCGGTGGCCGCCTTCGCCGAGGGCACGACGTGGTGCGGCGCCGCCCGGGGCCGCTACCGTCCCGCCGCCTTCCAGGCCGCACTCGACGCCGGAGCGGCCGTCCTCCCGGTGGCCCTGCGCTACCACGTCGCCGGCAGAACGGTGACTGCCGCCTCCTTCGTGGGCGACATGACCGCGGCCGAGTCGCTGCGCAACACCGCCGCGATCCGGGGACTGACCGTCGAGGTGACGCTCCTGCCCCCCATCCCCGCCGGTGCGGCTCCCGACCGCCGGAGCCTCGCCGCGCTCGCCGAACACGCGGTCGACGCCCATGGCCCGGCCGTACGCCGGTGCCGCGCCCGGCACTGCCCCGCACCCCACGCGACGTGCACCCGGTGCGGAACGACGGAAGCTCTCGCGCCACGGCGGCACGGTCTGTGCAACCCCTCCTGAGAACGGACGGTGAAGGACGGCGATGAGCAACGCGTACGAGATCCTGACCGAAGCCCTCGTCACCCGGATCGGCATCGATCCCGAACAGCTGGCCCCGGAGCGCACGTTCAAGGAGCTGGCCCTGGACTCCATGGCGATGGTGGAGCTGGCCGTGGCGCTCGACGACCACACCGGGGCCCTGCTCCCGCTCGAGGACCTGAGCAGCCTGACCCTCGCCGAGGCCGCGGCCCTGTTGTCCCCGCCGGACGGTCCGGCCGTCACCGGCGGTCCCGCGGCGGTCCCGCCCGGCGGGGGCGGACGATGAGCGACGGCGCGGTCGCCGTCACCGGCCTGGGACTGGTCACCCCGGCCGGAACGGGCGCGGAAGCCACCTGGGAAGGGCTGCTGACCGGCCGGTGCCGGGCCGCTCCCGACCCCCTGCTGACCGGGCTGCCGGTCGACTTCTCCTGCCGGAGCGGCTTCGACGCGCTCACCGCGCTGGGGCGGCGGGCGGCGGCCCGGCTGGACCGGTTCAGCGCCATGGCCCTGGCCGCCGCCCGCGAGGCGGTCGCCGACGCCGGACTGGACCCGACCGCCTGGGACCCGCTGCGGGTCGCGGTGGTGATCGGGGCGAGCAGCGCCTGCATGGAGCACTACGACCGGGAGTACGCGCGGATCCTGGCCGGCCGCCCCGACCGTGTCTCACCCATGGCGATCATGCGCAGCATCCCCAACATGGCCGCGGGCGAGGTCGGCCTCGACCTCGGCGCACGCGGCCCCAACCTGGCCGTCTCCACCGCCTGCGCCTCCGGCGCCACCGCCATCGGCGTGGCCCGCGACCTGCTGCGGGCGGGCAGTTGTGACATCGCCCTGGCCGGCGGCAGCGAATCCCTGCGGGCGCGCGGCACCGCCGTCGGCTTCCACCAGATGCGCGCCCTGTCCGGCCGCCGCCACGACCCGGAGGGCGCGTCCCGGCCGTTCGACACCGACCGCGACGGCTTCGTCCTCGGCGAGGGGGCCGGGCTGCTCGTCCTCGAACGGCCCGAGCACGCCCGCGCCCGCGGCGTCCGCCCCAGAGCTCTGCTGCGCGGGTACGGCGCCTCCTGCGACGCCCACCACACGGTCGCCCCGCACCCGGAGGGGCGGGGCGCGGCCGACGCCCTGCGCACGGCCCTCGCCGACGCCGGAATGGCACCCGGGGACATCGACCACGTCAACGCCCACGGCACCGCCACCCACATCAACGACCTCGCCGAATACCGGGCCCTCGCCAGCGTCTTCGGCACGCCGCCGCCCGTCACCGCCCCGAAGAGCGTCCTCGGCCACTCCGCGGGCGGCTCGGGCGGCATCGAGGCCGCGTGCGCCGTGCTCACCCTCCAGCACCAGCTCATCCCGCCCACCGCGAACCTCGACAACCCCGACCCCGAACTCCCGCTCGACATCGTCCGCAAGACCCCGCGCCGGGCCCGGCTGAACACGGTCGTCAGCAACTCGTTCGGCTTCGGGGGCCAGAACGCGGTCCTGGCCTTCAGCACGGTGTGAGCGGGCTTCCGGCCCCCTTCCGTCAGATGCTGACGCAGACGCCGTCCTCGATGGAGCGGCCGTCACGCTCCAGGCCACCGCAGACGAGCTTGGAGCCGGCCTGCTCGTAGCCCACCTTCCAGCGGTGGGAGGCGGCGGTGACCTCGGGCGAGTGGAAGTTGCCCCAGTAGGAACGCAGCTTTCCGGGCAGGCCGTCCTTGGTCCGCACGGTGATGTCCTGGACGAACCGGTTGTGGTGGGCCGTCATGACGCAGATGTACGTGCCGCAGTGCGTGCTGACCCCGGCCTGCGCGGGCGCCGCCGCCACCAGGCCGAGGGCGAGGGCGGCGAGGACGGTGGTGATCTTCTTCAGCGCATGCATCGGGTGTCCCCCTGTTCACGGTGCCGCACCCCGGTGGCGCGGCCGACCGGGTCAGTAGACCGTCGTCCGGCCGGACGGGCCGGGCTTCCCGGGGAATGTCATCTGATCAGGTGGAATTGGGCGGTCCGCGGCGCGGGCCGCCGGGCGACGGAGCGGTACCCCGTGTTCCGCCGCCCGCCCGCTCAGGGCAAGGTGGTGCCGTACACGGTACGGAACACAGGTAGGGAGTGGACGCCGCGATGGTGTTCAAAAAGCTGCTCGGTTCGCTCGGTGTGGGCGGCCCCACGGTCGACACGGTCCTGGAGGGCGCGGCGCTGCCCGGCGGTGCCCTGACCGGGGTGGTCCATCTGCGGGGCGGCAAGGCGGACTTCGACGTCGAGCACATCACCCTGGAGCTCGTGGCCCGGGTCGAGGCCGAGCACGGCGACGGGGAGTACGAGGGCACGGTCGTCTTCGACCGGCACACCGTCGGCGGGGGCTTCCGCCTCGCGGCCGGCGGGACGCACGACGTCCCGTTCGCGGTGACGCTGCCGTGGGAGACGCCGGTGACCGAACTGGACGGGCAGCACCTGGGCATCGTCCTCGGGGTGCGCACCGAGCTGGCGATCGCCGGGGCGAAGGACAAGGGCGACCTCGACCCGCTGGCCGTCCGGCCGCTGCCGGTCCAGGCGGCGGTGCTGGAGGCGTTCGGCCGGCTCGGCTTCGGCTTCCGGTCCGCCGACCTGGAACTGGGGCACATCCGGGGCAGCGGACAGCGCCTCCCCTTCTACCAGGAGATCGAGCTCACCCCCGCGCCGCGGTACGCCCACGCGGTCAACGAGATCGAGGTGACCTTCCTGGCCGGGCCCGACGGCATGGAGGTCGTGCTGGAGGCCGACAAGCGCGGCGGCCTCTTCTCGGGCGGGCATGACGCCGTCACCCGTTTCCACATCGGGCACGACGACGCGTCGCACCGCGACTGGGACGCGGAGGCCGAGTCCTGGATGCGACAGCTCCTCGACCGCCACGGCTCCCACGGGGGTCACCACGCCGACGGTCACCACCAGGAGAGCGGTCACCGGCGGGGCCCGGGCATGGGCACCGCCCTCGCCGCCGGCGCGGCGGGTGTCGCGGTCGGTGTGGTGGGCGGCCTGGTCGCGGCCGAGGTCGTCGACGAGATCGGGGACGCCTTCGAAGACGTCTTCGAGGACGAGGGCTGAGACGGACGACGAATGAGGCAGGGGCCTTGGCCCGCGGCCGTCAGCGCAGCAGGCCGGACGCCTTGAGGTCGTCGAAGAGCAACTGGTCGACCGGCGGCACGAGCGCCCGGTCCGCGTACGAGAACCAGGCCACTTCCTCGATCTCGCTGCTGGCGGCCAGGGTCCCGCCGTACTCGCCCGCGTAGCAGCTCATGCGGACGACGGCCCCGTCCGGCAGTTCCGGCACCGCCGCCTCGTACGTCCCCACATGCACGACCGTCCCGGGGTCGAGGAGGACCGTCAGCTCCTCCTCGACCTCCCGCAGCAGGGTCTCCAGATCGCTCTCCGCGCCCTCCCGCTTGCCGCCCGGGACGTAGAACACGTCCTTGCCGCGCGGGCGCGCACAGAGGACGCGTCCGTCCTCGATCCGCACCCAGGCCACCGTGTCGATCAGCACGGACCCCGCTCCTCTCCCCGCGGCCGCCGCGCCGCGCGGGTGCCATCCAACCAGAGAGCCTCAGGGCGGGCAGGCCCCGGTCGCGTCGGCGCGGGCTGTCCGGGGTGCACCGAAGGGTCAGTCCACGGCGGGCTGTTGACGCGGGAGCCGTGTCGTGCGTGTCGTGCGGGCGCGAGCGTCGTTGAGCGCATCGAAGCCTTTTCGGGCTAATCGTCAGTTGTCCAGGAAAAGGACCTAATGATGCGTCTCTTCCGTCCGATCGTCCTCGCTCTCGCCGGGCTCGCGCTCGCCATGGCCGGTCCCGTGGACGCGGCAGTGGCCGCGAAGGGCCAGTTCAGCTGGGTGGGGCCCAAGGGCAGGCCGTTCTTCGTCGACAACCCGCCGGACGGCCGCTGTTACACCATGAGTCAGGAAGCGCACGGCGCGCACAACGGGACGGGCTCGCCGGCCACGATCTACAGCGGCAAGCAGTGCAAGGGCAAGTCGGTGCACCTCACGCCCGGGCACGGGGCCCCGCGGGGCACGGCCTTCTCCAGCGTGCGCTTCGGCTGACCCCGTGGCCCGTCCCCGTCGGGGCTGCCCCGGCGGGGACGGGCTCACATCGGCAGCGAGTGCAGCCGCACCGGTCCCGACGGCCACTCCGTACCCGCGCGCAGCCCCGTCCACAGGGTCCGCAGCGGCATGGTCCGGGGACCGGCGGGCTGCTCCACCTCCACGTCGTCCGTCACCGGGTGCCAGCCGAGCCGTTCGTAGAGCCCGACCAGCTCCGGCAGACAGAACAGCAGCCCGAACGGGAGTCCGAGGTTCCGGGCGTGGTCCATGGCGGCGGTGACGGCCGCCCGCGCGAAGCCGCGGCCCCGCACCCCGGGTGCCACGGCCACCCCGCCGAGCCCCGCCACGTCCATCCGGGTGCCGCCGGCCGTCAACGGCAGGACCACCAGACCGGCGTGGGCCACGAGACGGCCGTCCCACCGGACGCCGAAGTGCTCGTCCTTGGAGCGCCAGGTCAGCCCCCAGCCGTCGACACCGAACGGGTCGGGGGCATCGCCCAGGATCTCGGCGGGCGAGTACTCGGCGAGGCGGACGGTGACCGGACCGGGGGAGTGCTCGTCGTCGCTCATGCGTGGAAGATGGCACATCCCGGCGCGGCCGTCCGTGGTCCGTGTCACGTCGCCCGTTGTCACGTCGTCCCGTTGTCACGTCGTACGGGGCAACGCCCGTCCCCCGCAAGACCGTCCGGCCCGCAGGGGCCGCGGAGACCGGGCCCGCCGGTTCAGCCGGCGCGGCCCGGTGAGCCCTCTAAGGACCCCAGGCAGTGCCGCCGGGCGCGGAGGAACTCCTCGGTCGCCAGGTCCGGACGGCCGGAGTCCTCCGTGAACGAGGCCCACGGCTGGACGGCGGTGTGGGGCCCCATGGCCGCGAACACCTCCGCCGCCTCGGCGTACTGACGGGCCGACCACAGGGCGAAGGCCAGGTGGGACAGGTCGGCCACGGACAGCACCGACGGCCCGGCGGGCCCGAGGGTGGCGAACCAGCCCTGGTACGCCCGCAGCGTCTCGGTGCGGATGGGGTCCACCGACCACTGCGAACGCAGCAGCGCGTCCGAACGGGCCTGCGTCCGCGGGTCGGCGGCCTGCCGCCGGTGCAGCTCGGCGTACGCGAACAGCGGCAGCGCCAGCAGCGCCGACCCGGCGGGGGCCCACGACGCCACCCAGCGGGCGAAGTCGACGGCCGACACCGAGGCCGCGGCGCCGGCGGTGCACGCCTGGAAGAACTGGAGCATCCGGTGGAACGCCTCGCGGTTGCACTGGTCGCGTTCCCAGATCCGGGACAGCAGGCCCCACGGGCCCGGCGGCAGCATGATCTCCCACGGCTGGAGCTGGTGTTCCGGCCGCTCCTGGCGCTCGTCCAGCGACGCCAGGGTCAGCAGGCAGATCCACGGAACCGGGTCGCCGGGCGCCGCCTCGACCGCCAGCCGGCACGCCTCCCGGGCCTGGTGTTCCAGGTGGGGGGTGTCCGGATGGCCCTGGCGGTGCGCCCGCTGTGCCCGCTGCACCATCACCCGGGCCCACATCACCCGTGCGTCGACGCTGTGGCCCTCCTCCGCCGCCCACGCCTCCACGATCGTCGACCCCGCGGCGACCGCGCCGAGCACCTGTGTACGGGCCGTGCGCAGCGACCAGTCGGGGCCGGTCTGCGCCAGCAGGTCGCGCATCGCCATCCAGCGCCCCGCCCACACCTCCTCGACCGCGATCCGCAGGGCGTCGTCGAGCCCGGCCGGATGGTGCACGGGACGGAAGCCCCCGCCGGCGTGGGGGGCGGCCTCGCGCGCCATCAGCCCACCCCGTCGTGGAGGACCGGCCGGGACGCGGGCGGGCGGTGGGCGGTGGTCCGGGTGCGCGTGCGGGAGGGGCGGATGCTCGGTGGGCTGACAGCGCGTGGGGGGACGGCTGCTTCGGACATCAGGGTCACAAGGGGTCCTGGGCTGGAGAGCGAGATGATACGGGAGGACATGGGGAGAACGGACAAAAGCCGGACTGTGCACGGGAGTTCACGGCACGTGTCGGCATGAGAGTAACCCCCTGTCGACGGCTGGTCGACCGGGGGGCGGGGGAAGATCGCGTTCCGCCGGAAGAGCCGTGTGCGGTATGCAACCAAGTGGGGATTTCGGTGGTCTTACCGTGCATGACAAGGACACACACCCCTCTCCGGACACGGCTCGGCGTCCTCCTGGGCGCCGCCGGCCTCGCCGTCCCCCTGGCCGTGGTGGCCGGCGGGACCGCCCAGGCGGCGCCCGCCAAGGCCCCTGCCAAAACCGCCCCCGCCAAGGCCTCCGCGAAGGTCACCTGCCCGACGAACAAGGGCAGGATCGCCTGCGTCGACCTGACCCGGCAGGTGAGCTGGATACAGGACGGCAAGAAGGTCAAGTACGGCCCGGTCCACATACGCTCGGGCAGAAAGGGCTTCGCCACGCGCACCGGCCTGAAGAAGGTCTACTGGCGCGACAAGAACCACGTCTCCTCCCTCTACAACGTGAAGATGCCGTACAGCCAGTTCTTCGACGGGGGGCAGGCCTTCCACGCCATCAGCGGCAGCGTGTACTCGCCGCCCGGCTCCCACGGCTGCGTCAACATGCGGACGAAGGACGCTCAGGCGTACTGGAACCTGCTGCGCAAGGGCGACGACGTCTTCGTGTACGGCCGCAAGCCCGGCACCTGACCGTCCCCGCACCGACGGGCCGGGGGAGACCGGGGGAGAGAAGTCCCGGCTCGTCCCGTTCCCCGGCCCGCCGCTGCGCCGGTACGCTGCCCGGAGCCTCGACCGGGGGGAACGGGATGACCGCACCGCTCGCACAAGGTCCGCGCCTGCTGCACGAGTTGCCCGCCCACTGGGCCGCCCGCTCACCGGACGCCGAGGCCCTGGTCTCCGGGGCCGACCGCCGGACGTGGCACGAGCTCCGCTCACGCGCCGACCGCCTCCGCGGCGCCCTCCGCGCCGCGGGCGTTGGCCGGGGCGGCCGGGTCGCCGTCGTCGGCCGGAACAGCGCCTCCTGTCTGGAGGCCGTCCTCGCCGCCGCCGGCGCGGGAGCGGCCACCGCCGTGCTGAACTGGCGCCTCGCGCCGCCCGAACTCGCCTACGTCCTCGCGGACTCCGGCGCCGAGGTGCTGTTCGCCGACGCCGCACTGCTCGACCCCTTACGGACGGCCCTCCGCGACCTGCCCGCCCCGCCCAGCCTCGTCGTGACCGGAACCCCGGACGCGCCGGTGACCGGCGGAGCCGTCGCCTATGAGTCGCTGATCGAACGGGCGGAGCCGCTGCCGGCCCTCGACGGCCTCGACCCCGACGACACCTGCGTCATCCTCTACACCTCCGGCACCACCGGCTTCCCCAAGGGCGCCGAACTGACCCACCGGGGCCTGCTGGAGCAGGGGGCCGCGCTGCTCGCCGTCCTGCCCCTGGGACCGGAGGACCGCAGCCTGGCCGTCCTCCCGTTCTTCCACGTCGGCGGCGTCTGCTACGCCATCACCACGATGCTCGCCGGCGCCCCCACCGTCGTCCTGCGCGAACCGGCCCCCGACGCCATCTGCCGGGCCGTCGCCGACGGCGTCACCCACCTCGTGCTGGTGCCGGCCATGCTGCCCGGCATCATGCGGTCCGGCCCGGAGGCGGTCGCCGCGTTCTCCCGGCTGCGCCACTGCCTCTACGGGGCCTCTCCGATGCCCCTGCCGGTGCTGCGCCGGGCGCTCGACCTGTTCCCCCGCACCCGGTTCCTCCAGTTGTACGGCATGACCGAGGTCTCCGGCGCCGTCACCGCGCTGGCCCCCGAGGTCCACCGTGACCCCGCCCAGGCGCACCGCCTCACCTCCGCCGGGCGCCCGCTGCCCGGAGTCGAGACCCGCGTCGTCGACCCCGCCACCGGGGCGGCGGTCCTCCCGGGCCACCGGGGCGAACTGTGGCTGCGGACCCGTCAGCGGATGAAGGGCTACCTGGGGAACCCGGCCGCGACGGCGGAGACCATCACCGAGGACGGCTGGCTGCGCACCGGGGACCTGGCGCGCGTCGACGAGGACGGCTTCGTCTTCGTCGAGGACCGGCTGAAGGACCTGATCATCACCGGCGGCGAGAACGTCTGCCCCGCGGAGGTCGAGCGGGTGCTGGCCGAACACCCCGCCGTCGCCGAGACCGCCGTGATCGGCGTGCCCGACGAGAAGTGGGGCGAGTCGGTGCACGCCGTCCTGGCACCGGCTCCCGGGGCCCGGATCAACGCGGCGGAGCTCCGGGCCCACTGCCGGGAGCGGCTGGCCGGGTACAAGTGCCCCCGCTCGGTGGAGGTGGTGGAGGCGCTGCCGCGCAACGCCACCGGCAAGATCGACAAGAACGCCCTGCGGGCCGCCGCGCCCGGACCGGACGGCACCCCTCCCGAGGACGCCCGCCCCGGAACGGCCTCCGCCACCGGATGATCCGGGCGGGGCCCCACGTCCTACAGCTGCTCCCCGTCGGCCGCCGTGCGGTCGGCGAGCCGCTCGTAGCGCTGCCGCGCGGCCTGGGGCGTGCCGAGCCCGAGGCCGAAGGCGATCTCCGGCCAGGTCATGCCGCGCCCCCGGGCCATCCGGAGAAGCCCGGCCTCCAGCTCGTCCATCTCCCCGCGCATCAGCGGGACGAGGCTCAGAGCGGCCGTGATGTCGGCGCGGTCCACCTCCGGCTCGTCCTCCTGGAGCAGGGCGGCCCCGCTGAGCAGGAACGACACGAGCCGGACGGCCTCGTGCGGCCCGATGACCGAGGGGTGCGCCTGACGCCGGCGCTGGGTGTCCGTGGCCGCGTGCCGCTCGGCGATCCGGAACAGGGACGCGTGGACGCGTTGCGCCCGTGCCTGATCGGGGTCCGGGGGCGAGAAGGGGTCGGCCGTGGGGGTGGGGTCAGGGGTTGTCGCCATGTCCGCAAGCATGCGTTGGCGTATGACAGGGCGTCAAGGTGTTGTTGTGAACAGATTGTTTGCTCGCTGTGCGCGCTCAGCCGTAGAGGTGGTCGGCGTACCGCGGTCCGTAGTAGCGCTCCAGCTCCTCCATGGAGTCCTCGGGCCGCTCCAGGGCCTTGGCGATCCGTGCCCGCGGCGGGGTCTTCTCCGGCTGCCAGGTCTCCGGCTTCCACAGGTCGGAGCGGAGGAACGCCTTCGAGCAGTGGTAGAAGACCTCCTCGACCTCGACCAGCAGGGCGAGCAGCGGGCGGTGGCCCTTGACCGTCATCCGGTCGAGGAAGGGCGCCTCGCGCACCAGCCGGGCCCGGCCGTTGACGCGCAGGGTGTCGCCGCGGCCGGGGACCAGGAAGACCAGGCCGACGTGCGGGTTGGACAGGATGTTGTGGAAGCCGTCCATCCGTCGGTTGCCGGGGCGTTCCGCGATCGCGAGTGTGGTGTCGTCGAGGACGAGCGTCAGGTCGCCGGCCGGGTCGCCCTTGGGGGAGACGTCGCAGTTGCCGTCCGCGTCCGCGGTCGCCACCAGGCAGAACGGCGACTGTGCCAGCCACTGCCGGTCGAGGTCGCACAGTTGCGGCCGGACCTTGTCCCGGACGCGGGGCAGTGGTTCCCCGAGCAGTTCCGTCAGCTGGCCCGCGTCGGTGATCTCGACCAGGTCCGTTGTGTCCACGATGATTCCCCGCCCTTCGGTCCTGCTATGTGACCATTCGATCCTACGTGCGCCGACCGCTCCGGTCACGGGTCGGCCGGCGCACGCCGCGAGGAGGTCCGGCTCAGTGGCCGCGGGCGATCCACTCGTCGAGGTGGGGCGCTTCCTCGCCGATCGTCGTCGTCGCGCCGTGGCCGGTGCGGACGACCGTTCCGGGGTCCAGGGCGAGCAGCCGGTCGCGGATCGACGTGACGATCGTCGGGAAGTCGGAGAACGATCGTCCGGTGGCGCCCGGGCCGCCCTGGAACAGGGTGTCCCCGGTGAACACCGTGTTCAGGGCGGGGGCGTGGAGACAGACGGCGCCGGGCGCGTGCCCGGGGGTGTGCAGGACGGTCAGTTCGACGCCGGCCACCCGCAGCACCTGGCCGTCCGCCAGCCCGCCGTCCGGCGCCCGGCCGGGGTGGGTGAGGTCCCACAGGGGGCGGTCGTCCGGGTGCAGCAGGACGGGGGCGCCGGTGCGGGCGGCCAGGGCGGGGGCCGCTCCGATGTGGTCGTCGTGCGCGTGGGTGCACACGACGGCCAGCAGCCGGCGGTCGCCGAGCGCCCGCGCGATCGCGTCGGCGTCGTGGGCCGCGTCGATGACGATCGCCTCGCTGTCGTCGCCCACGATCCAGACGTTGTTGTCGACCTCCCACTCCCCGCCGTCGAGGGAGAAGGTGCCCGAGGTGACGAGGTGCTCGATCCGGGCCGGCATCAGAAGACCACCACCGAGCGCAGCACGTCGCCCTGGTGCATCCGGTCGAAGGCCTGCTCGACGTCGTTCAGGCCGATGGTCTCCGTCACGAAGGCCGCCAGGTCGAGCCGCCCCTGGAGGTGCAGGTCGACGAGCATGGGGAAGTCCCGGGACGGCAGGCAGTCGCCGTACCAGGAGGACTTGAGCGCGCCGCCGCGGCCGAAGACGTCGAGCAGCGGCAGGTCGATCCGCATCTCGGGGGTGGGGACGCCGACCAGGACCACCGTGCCGGCCAGGTCGCGGGCGTAGAACGCCTGCTCGTACGTCTCGGGGCGGCCGACCGCCTCGATGACCACGTCGGCACCGAAGCCGCCGGTCAGCTCCCGGATGGCCTCGACCGGGTCGGTGGTACGGGAGTTGACCGTGTGGGTGGCGCCCATGTTCCGGGCGGTCTCCAGCTTGCGGTCGTCGATGTCGACGGCGATGATGCGGGCCGCCCCCGCGAGCCGCGAGCCCGCGATCGCCGCGTCACCGACGCCGCCGCAGCCGATGACCGCCACCGAGTCGCCGCGCCCCACCTGACCCGTGTTGATGGCGGCGCCGATGCCCGCCATCACACCGCAGCCGAGCAGCCCGGCCACGGCGGGGGAGACCGCGGGGTCCACCTTGGTGCACTGGCCGGCGGCGACCAGGGTCTTCTCGGCGAACGCGCCGATGCCCAGGGCGGGGGTCAGCTCCGTTCCGTCGGGCAGGGTCATCTTCTGCCGGGCGTTGTGCGTGGCGAAGCAGTACTGCGGCCGGCCGCGCAGACAGGCACGGCACTGGCCGCACACGGCACGCCAGTTGAGGACGACGAAGTCGCCGGGCGCCACCTCGGTCACGCCCTCGCCGACCGCCTCGACCACACCGGCCGCCTCATGGCCCAGCAGGAAGGGGAAGTCATCGTTGATGCCCCCCTGCTTGTAGTGCAGATCGGTGTGGCACACGCCGCACGCCTGCACCTTCACCACGGCCTCGCCCGGTCCCGGGTCCGGCACCACGATGGTCTCCACCCGCACCGGCTGGTTCTTCCCCGGCGCCACCACGCCCCGGACTTCCTGTGCCACGGCACTGCCTCTCTCTTGATCATTATGTCTCGGACCACTCTCGCTCACGCGCCGTCCGGCGTCCAACGAACCGCCTCCGCGGCGCCGGGCTTGACCCTCTCACCGTGGCAGGCCCTGGACTGGGGGCGTCCCGTTCACCACCGGCCCATCGGAGGCCCCGCATGATTCCCTACGCCGGATCCGGCCCCTACTGCTACACCCACTCCCTGGTGATGCTGATCGGGCCGTCGGCCCCCGCCCCCGCCGTCGTCGAGACGCTGACCGGCTCGCCCTTCGGCGTCCAGCTGATGCCCGACGGCCTCCCGTTCTTCGACCCCTACGGCTGGGACCCGGAGACCGGCCTGGACGCGGCCGTCGACCTGCTGGGCCTGACCTGCGAGCACAGCGCCGGAGGCACCCCGGAGGAGGCCGCCGAGCGGTTGCGCGAGGCCTGCGCCCACGGGCCCGTCCTCGTGGGCCCCGTGGACATGGGGCTGCTGCTCTACCGGCCCGGCACCCCCGTCGTGGACGGCGGGGACCACTACGTGGTGGTTCTCGCCGTCGAGGACGGCACCGTGCTCCTCCACGACCCGCAGGGCCACCCCTGGGCCACCCTGCCGGTCGCCGCGTTCCTCGACGCCTGGCGGGCGGAGACGATCGCCTACACCGACACGCCCTACGGGCTGCGCACCGGCTTCGTCCGGGAGCGCGAGGTCGCCCCGGACGAGGCGCTGCGACGCTCCCTGCCCCGGGCCGTCGACTGGCTGGCGGGCCGCGACGACCTGCCTATGCCGCCCGGCTCGCTCGGCGGGGCCGCCGCGCTCGAGGCCCTGGCCGCCCAGGTGCGCCGGGGGCTCGACCCCGGGATCCGCGCCATGCTGGGCGACTTCTGCATCCGGGTCGGCGCCCGCCGCCTCGGGGACGCGGCCATCTGCCTGGACGCGCTGGGGCTCCCCGACGCGGCGGCCGTCGCCGTCCGGCAGTCCCGGATCCTGGGCAGCCTGCAACTCCCGCTCAGCACCGGGGACGACCCGGCCCTCGCCGACGGGCTGCTCCGGCTCGCGCCGACGTACGAAGAACTGCGCCTGGTCCTCGCGGCGGCGGTGGGCGCGGAGCGCCAGGCCTGAACCACTCCCCGGCGGCCGTCAGCGGCCGGAGCGCCGGACCCCGGGGCGTTCCGGCTCCGGCCGCGCGGCACCGCCGGCCCGTCCTCCGGCGACCGCCTCGGGCATCGCGGGCTCGCGCAGGGTGCGCAGCAGGAGCCAGCCGACGGCGGGCAGCGCGATCAGCGGCGTGAGGGCGACGCGCAGGCTCGTGGCGTCGGCGAGAGTACCGATGAGCGGGCTCGCGACACCGCCGACGCTGACGGCCAGCCCCAGGGTGACGCCGCTCGCGGTGCCCACGCGCCGGGGGAGGTAGTCCTGGCCGAGCGTGACGTGCAGCGAGAACGGCACGTAGAGCCCCGCCGAGGTGAGCGCCACGAACAGGTACAGCGGCGGGCCGGGAACGAGGACGACCCCGGCGACGGCGAGCACGGCCAGCGCGTACGACCACCGGACCACCGCGATCCGCCCGTACCGGCCGGCCAGCTTCCCGCCCGCCACCGTGCCCACCGCCCCGCCGAGATAGAGCACGAACAGGGCCGCCGTCCCCGCCGGTTCACCTCCCCCGGTGCGCTGCCGCACGTGCAGCGAGATGAACGTGCTCAGCCCGACGAAGACGACCGAACGGCACATGATGGCCCCGGACAGCCGGACGAACGACGCCCAGTCGTCCTCCCCTGCGGCCCGGCCCGCGGAGGCGCCCGCCGCGGCCGTCCCGGTGGCCCGGACCGTGCGTAGCGCCGCCGCACACAACGCCGCGCCCGCCACGGCGGGCAGGACGAGCAGCGGAGTGGCGCGCAGACCGCCGGTGGCGACGACGGCCGCGACCAGCAAGGGGGCGACGGCGAACCCGATGTTGCCGCCGAGGGAGAACCACCCCATCGCCACATGGCTGCCCCGACTGGCCGCGCGCGCGACGCGGGCCGCCTCGGGGTGGTACGCCGCGACACCGATCCCGGACACGGCGACGGCGGCCAGCGTGAGCGCGTAGGACCCGCCGACCCCGCTCAGAGCGACACCGACACCGCCCACCAGCGCGCTCACCGGCAGCAGCCACGGCATGGCCCACCTGTCGGTGAGCGCCCCGAACAGCGGCTGCACCACCGACGACAGCAGCGACGCGGCCAGCACGATGCCCGAGGCGGCGGCGTAGGTGTACGCCCGCTCGGAGACGAAGAAGGGGACGAGGGCGGCCACCGCTCCCTGGTAGACGTCCACACAGGCGTGGCCCGAGGACATCAGCGTGACGGTGCGGGGGCGGGGAGCGGTTCGGTTCTTCGGCACTCTTCGATCGTGACGACTCCGTCGCATGTCGCGCTTCCGATAATGTGCCAATCTGTGCCGGATTTCCGCCGTGTGCCAAACCTCGTCCGGATACCGCGCGCACGGCCACCGTCCGGAATGCGCCCCTATGCGCGCCGATGGGCCGGTCGCTACCCTCGGGGATCCGGGCGGGTCACGTCGTGCGGGAGGAGCGGGCATGGCCGGAAGACGGCCGCGGATCGCTGTCGTCGGCGGGGGGATAGGTGGCCTGGCCACCGCTGCCGCGCTGCGGCGGCAGGGTGTCGAGACCGTTGTGCACGAGCAGACGCCGGAGCCGGCCGCCACCGGCGCGGGTGTCGCGATCGGTGCCAACGGGCACCGCGTACTGCGCGCCCTGGGCGTGGACGGAGCACTCGCCGAGTCGGCCGTCGCCCCGCTGCGTATCGACTTCAGGCACTGGCGCACGGGCCGGTCGATGGCGGGGCTCCGGCTGCTCGGCTCCTACGAGGAGCGGTTCGGCGCTCCGTTCTGGCATCTGGAGCGGGCGGCTCTCCAGCGCGCCCTGCTGAGGAGTGCGGACGGGGTGCCGGTGCGCTTCGGCGCCCGTTGCACCGGCGTGGACAGGACCAGGGACGGCGTCGTGCTGCGCTTCGCCGACGGGTCCGAGGCCGAGGCGGACGCGGTGGTGGGGGCCGACGGCATCCACTCCGCGGTGCGGGGCGCGGTCTTCGGTCCGGACGGGGCGGTCTTCTCCGGCGCCAGTGGCTACCGGGCCCTCGTTCCGCTGGAGCGGCTGCCGCACCTGCCCGAACTGGCCGAGCCCGTCCTGTGGTTGTGGCTCGGCCCGGGCCGTCATGTGGTGGTCTACCCGGTCGCGGGCGGGCGGCTGCTCAACTTCCTGGCCGTGGTGCCGGACCCGGCGTGGACGGTCGAGTCCTGGGTCGCCGAGGGGAGCACGGCGGATCTGCTCGCGGCCTTCGAGGGGTGGCACCCGGCCCTCACCAGCATCCTGGCCGCCGCCGACCGCCCCGGCCGCTGGGCCCTCTACGACCGCGAGCCGCAGCGCGTCTGGACGCGCGGCCGGGTGACGCTGCTCGGCGACGCCGCGCACGCCATGCTGCCGCACCACGGGCAGGGGGCGAACCAGGCGCTGGAGGACGCGGCCGTGCTCGCCGCGCTGCTGGCGGGGGCCGACCCGGCGGACACGGACGGCGTGCCCGCGGCGCTGCGCCGGTACGAGCTGGTGCGCCGCCCCAGGACCCGGCTGATCCAGGCAGGTTCCCGGCAGAACCAGAGCTGCCTCCAGTTCCCCGACGGCCCGCGGGCCGACGCCCGGAACGCGGAACTGGCCTCGCTCCCGGACCGGCTCGCCTGGATCCACGGCCACGACGCGCTGGACGATCTGCGGGATCCGCGCGACGGGACCGCCGTCGCGTCGGGCTGACGCACGGACGCGCCGGCACCGCACCCCTCGGTGCGGCACCGGCGCGTCCGGCACTTCCCGCGGCTACGCCTCGACCCAGCCGTGGCCGGCGGCGAGGCGCACCAGGCGCTGGCGGACGAGCAGGATCTGCTCGGCCGTCATGGTGGGCGCGGCGCTGAGCAGCAGCTCGGTCACCTCGTCCAGGAACTCCTTCGAGGACAGCACGTCGCAGTCGCCGTCGTCGCCCGACGGGCCGAGGCCGAAGACCTCCGCCGTGGACTCGGCCGGGCGGGCCGACGGCCGGTCCAGCAGGCGGACCTGGGAGGCCTTGAGGCCCCGGTCGCCCTCTTCCACCGTGAACTCCACGAACGCCCCGGGGACGATCAGGCGCTTGTCCGCCTGGACGTCGTTGACGTGCACGAACACGTCCTCACCGCCGGTGTCCGGGGCGACGAACCCATACCCCCGGAATTCGTCGAACCGAATTATTTTACCCGTGACCACAGACAATTCCCCACCTACACCACGTGACATCAACGGCCCTGTCGCGGGCCCGTTGGGACCCTATCCAGCGTTCGCTCCAGGGCACAATCCCCCTGTCAACCCCTCCGAAGGAGGTCAATGAGCACCTTTCCCGTCGTCTCCCGCGCCGCCACGGCCTCGTGCGCCCGCGCCGTGCCGTCCAGCGGCACCACGCGGTCGACGTGCGGGACGAGCCGGCCCTCCCGGGCGAGGGCGAGGACCCGTTCCGCCACGTCGGCGAAGAGCCCGGGGGCTTCGAGGACCTGCTGCATCCACAGCGTCACCACACCGAGGGAGCGCCGGGTGAGCGCGTCGACGGCGACGACGGCCGGTTCCTCGCGGTGGCCGATGGAGACGATCCGGCCGAAGGGGGCCAGCGCGGCGAGGGCGGCGTCGATCCGCGGCCCGCCGAGGGAGTCGAGGTAGAGGTCAACCCCGTCCGGGAGGACGTCCGGCAGCTCCTCGGGGCCGCCGACCGCGTGGTCGGCGCCGGTCCGGCGGACGAAGTCCCGCTTGGCCGGGGACGAGGCCGTCCCCGCGACCACCGACGCGCCGAGCGCGCGGGCCAGTTGGACCGCCAGGTGCCCGACGCCGCCGGCCGCGGACGCCACCGCCACCCGCTCGCCGGGCCGCAGCCGGCCGGCCGTGACCAGGGCGGCGTACGCCGTGCACCCCTGCTCGACCAGGGCCGCCGCCGTACGGTCGTCGAGGTCGTCCGGCAGCTCCACCGTGTACGCGTCCCGCGCCACGGCCACCTCGGCGTAGCCGCCGCCGTCGCGCAGCAGCGCCGCCACTCGTCGGCCGTCCCGCCGCCGCCGGCCGACGACCTCCGCCCCCGGCACCGCGGGCAGCCGCGGCGGCCGGTAGATGCCCGCACGTACTTCCAGATCACCGTAGTTGACCCCCGCGAGGGTGACGTCGATGACGGATTCCCCCGGACCCGGGACGGGTTCGGGCAGCTCGGCGGTCTCCAGGACGTCCGGGCCGCCGAAACGGCGCATCACCACCGCCCGCATGCGGTCAGCCCCCCAGGTAGTCCTCGGGCGCGGAGCCCTCGCGGACCGTGTCGAGGGTGAAGCAGTGCAGCCCGCCGCCGAAGAGCCGGCGGTGGCGGTGGCGCACCGGCACCACGGTGAAGCGGTGGGCCTCCAGGGTGCGGATCAGCTCCGGGCAGGCGGAGTTGACGAGGACGGTGTCGGGGGCGACGGACAGGACGTTGAGGTCGATGTAGCGGCTGGTCAGCACCAGGTCCTCGTCGTCGTAGACGGGGAAGTTGTTGTCGCGCGGCTCGGGCGGGAAGATCATGTCCCAGGACCGGAGCTGCTTGGGCAGCCGTTCGGCGATCTGCGGGGTGCGCACCAGCAGCAGGCCGGGGCGGAGCGGCAGCACCGTGCTGTCGATGTGGCTGTCGGCCAGGGACTCCATCCGGTGCACCCGGAACCGTCCCTCCAGGTGGCGCTCCAGCCAGTCGCAGCCGAGGGCGTGGTTGGCCGTGGAGACGTTGACGAAGACGTCCCGTCCCAGCCGCAGGCACTGCGCGCCGTCGATCATCATCTCGTGGCCCACGTCGTACGGCGACGGCGTGGGGTCGGTGATGGGCTCCATCAGCTCACCCGGGGCGCTCTGCGCGGTGACGTAGGAGAGGTCGAAGGAGGCGTCGGTCATCAGCGGCCGGGGCATCACCGTCCAGCGCGCCCCGCGCCGGAAGTACTCGGCGAACACCGGCTTGAGCAGCTGCGTCTCGAAGTAGCGGGCCCGCACCTGCGGAGCCGTCTCGACGACCTCGTCGCCGAACACGATGCTGTTGTCGCGGACGTTGAGGGCCGGGATGACGGCCGCCCGGAAGGTGGGGGTGCGGACCTCCATCGCCTCGGCGAGCGGCGCGGGCCGGTGCACGGTGACGCCGAGGGAGGCGAGGGTGTCCGCGATGCCCTCGACGTCCTCCTGGAGCTCCTCGATGTAGCGCCGCTTGATGGGGCTGCGCCGGGCGCCGGTGTCGGTGCTGTCGGCGGTCTCTTCGGCGCCCGGCGCCCGGTGGCGGGGGTAGTACATCCGGCTGTACGGCATCTCGTCGTGGAAGAACAGGTCGAAGGAGAGCTCCCGTTCGTGGGAGGAGTAGTTCTCGGCCGAGCCGACGACCACTTCACGCAACGGGGACCAGCTGTCGAAGCTGTTCAAGGACATGGCGCGGCCTTTCGTTCGAAGAGAGGGAGAGAAGGTCAGGCGCGGACGGCGGCGAACAACGCCGGCAGGGAACTCCGCACGGCCCGGGCGGCGGGGCGGTCGGGGGCGATCACACAGGGGATCACCGTGCCGTCCGCCGGTACGAGGTCGCCGACGAGGACGACGCCCGTCCGGGTGTCGGGGTCGAAGGCGAGCCCGGCGCGGTCCAGCGCGTCGAGGGCCGCGCGGAAGGAGGGGACGGGCCAGGCGCCGGTCTCCAGGAGGACCCGCCGGGACCGGAGGCGTTCGCCCACCAGCCGGGCGGCGAGGGCGGTGTGGAGGTGGGACGAGCCCGTGAGCCGGCCGTTGGTCTCGCTGAACAGCAGCTCACCGGCGGGGGTGAGGATGGCGTCTGCGCTGATCGTCCCCCGGTAGCCCACCGCCCGGTACGCCTCGCAGAGCCGGCGTCCGCCGGCGGTGAGCCGGCCGAGGACGGCCGGTGGCAGGGCGGCGGGGACGGTCTCGCCGATCACCACGGGGTCCATGAGCATCTCCCCGTGGCCCGACAGGACGACCCCGGCGTCGTCGACCTCGAACTCGGCGTACACGGGCAGGGAGTCGGGGTGGTACCGCTCGACGACCGGGCGGTGCCGTCCGTCCGACGACAGCCACTCCCAGCGGTCGGTCACATGCTGCCGGGCGGCCTCCGGCCCGGACAGGACGACCGTGCGGGGCGCCCCCAGGGGCCTGACGTCCGGATCGGCGGTCAGGATCTCGTTGCCGAGGCCGCCACAGTGGAACTCCCGCTTGAGGACGGCGCAGTGGCCGTCGGCGAGCAGGCCCACTGCCGCCTCGGCCGCCGCCTCCGCCGTACTGGCGACCGTACCGGCGGGTACGGGCACGCCCGTCCCCGCCGCCACCGCGCGGAACGCCGCCTTGCTGTTGACCAGGGCGCTGCCGCCCTGCGCGTGGAACGCCCAGCCGGGCAGCGCCTGTTCGGCACCGAGCCGGCGGACGAGATCCGTGACGGCGGTGTCGGCGTACACCGGCACCACCCGCTCCACGGGCCGCCCGGCCAGGGCCGTACGGAGGGCCGCCACCGTTCCGGGGTCCGCGCGGCCAGCGGCCAGGACGTTCGCTCCCGCCGTGGTGACGAAGGTGAGGGAGTCACGGCGGGTGCCGGTGAGGCCGGTGACGTGGTCGAGGTAGGCGTCGTCCGGCGCGGTGGGCAGGAGCAGGACGTCGCCGTCCCGGGCCCACCAGAGGAGCCGCTGGGCGCCCCGGGCGGCGCGTTCCCGGTCCCTCGCGGAGCCGGCGTCCTGGCCGCCGGTCATCTCGGCGGCGCGGTTGTTGCCGATGAGCAGGGCCGTCATATGGACTCCCGCGGCGCTCCGGGACCGCCGGGAGCGGCGTCGCGGCAGGGGACGAGAAAGCTGCGTTCGAAGACGAGCACGACCTCTCCGGTGGACTTGGTGCCGGTGGTCCGGCAGGAGACGATGCCCTCGCCGGGGCGGCTGCGGGAGAGCCGTTTGCCGAGGATCTCGCTGCTCGCGTAGAGCGTGTCCCCGGTGAACACCGGGTTCGGCAGGCGGATGCGGTCCCAGCCCAGGTTGGCCAGGGCCTTGCCGCTGGTGCTGCGGGCCGTCATACCGCCGACGATGCTCAGGGTGACCAGACTGGACACCAGCGGGCGGCCCCAGACGGTGTCCGCGCAGTAGGCGGCGTCGATGTGCAACGGCGCGTCGTTCATCGACAACATGCTCATCAGGACGTTGTCCATCTCGGTGATCGTCCGGCCGGGCCGGTGCTCGATCACATCGCCGACGGTGAACTCCTCGTAGAGGAAGCCCACCACTTCCCGGTAGTGCTGCGGGCCCAGCCGTTCGTAGCCGCTGGGCGGGGTGTCGTCCGCCATGGGTGCCGTCCTCAGTCCGTCGCGGTCAGATCCTTGATGTGGCCGATGAACTCGTCGAGCTTCTCCCGGGACAGGTCCGCCCTGATCATGATGCGGAGGCCCGCCTCGCCCTTGGGGACGATAGGGAAGAAGACCGCGGAGCAGTAGAAGCCCTGCTGGAACATCTCGGCCGAGAGCTTGACGGCCGCCTCCGGCTCGCCCACGGTGATGCGGCGTACGGGCAGCCCGTTCCCGGCGAAGGAGGTGGGGAAGGCGCGGTCGAAATAGGCGATGTTGTCCTGCAGTTGCCGCTGGAGCCGTCCCAGTTCGGGGGAGCGGTGGATCTCCGCCGCCGCGAGCGAGGCGCCGACGAGGGGGAAGGACATGTTCTGCGACCAGCCGACCGGGCCCGCGTGCCGGTGCAGGAACTCGAACATCTCCCGGCTGCCCAGCATGGCGATGCCACCGCCGGTGCCGAACGCCTTGCCGAGGCTGGCGGTGATGACGGTCAGCTCGTTCATCTCCAACTGGGAGCGGGCGAAGCCCTCCCCGTGCTCGCCGAGGATGGAGAGCGAGTGCGAGTCGTCGAGGTAGAGGAAGAGGCCGTACCGGTCCTGGAGCCGCCGCAGTCCGTCCAGGGCCGCGGCGCCGCCCATGGAGTAGGCGCCGTCGGCGACGTAGGCGACCCGCGGGTACGTCCGGCAGATCTCCTCCAGCCGGTCGAGGTCGTTGTGGTCGCAGGTGAGCACCAGGCTCTCGTCGCCGCAGACGGGCTTCATATAGGACATGCAGAAGTGGCAGAAGCGGTCGAAGACCATGACCCGCGGCTCGCCGTCCGAGAGATGGCCGGAGGCGATCAGCGGCAGGATGCCCGCGGTGAGCGCGCTGCACGAGGCGCCCGGCAGGGCGTGGGCGCCGAAGAGCTCGCCCAGTTCCTCCTCCAGCCGCGCGAGCAGCCGGTGCCGCACCCGGGTGGTCGGCATGACGAGGGACGTGGCGCCGGTCTCCCGCAGCGCGTCGACCGCGCCCTGCACCACGGCCGGATGGTGGTTGAGCCCCAGGTACGAGCAGGAGCACATGTTCACGAACTCGTGCCCGTCGGGGGTGACGAGGTGGTTGTTGGCATCGGGGGAGTCGGCCACGACACCGATCAGTCCGGCCTGCGCGGCGCCCATCCAGGCCGGGTCGGCGGACTTGATCATCGTGGCGCTGTTGCGGTAGCGGTGCGGTCCGACGATGTCGAGCGGGGGTGTCTCGGTCACGGTTCCCTCTCCTGGGTCGCGGTGGTGGAGCGCAGGGCGTCGGGGCGCGGGTTCGGGGGGTGCGGCGGCGCGTTGCCGAACTCCTCGACCAGCCGCTGGGACGCCTCGAAGAACGGGAGGCCGACCATCACGCCGTCGACCAGGGTGATGTCCCGGCCGTTCGCCCGGCCGGCGGCCACGATCCGGCGGGCCCGGCGCAGCGTGCCGTCGTCCGGGGAGAACGCCTCGTTGATCAGCGGGACCTGCCGGGGATGGACGGCGATCTTGCCGCTGAATCCCATGTCCTTGGCGAGGGCCGCCTCGCAGCGCAGCGCGCCGTCGTCGTGCACCTCGAACAGGGGGGCGTCCATGACCTCGATCCCGGCCGCCCGCGCGCTGTTGACCAGCGTGGCCCGGGCGTAGGCCAGGGCGTCCCAGGTCAGCCGGGCCCCGGTGGCGAAGGCGTAGTCGGCGGAGCCGAAGACCAGGGCCCGCAGCCGGGGCGAGGAGGCCGCTATGGCACCGGCGTCGGTCAGGCCGCGCGGGGTCTCCACGACGGCGAAGTACTCGGTGTGCGGGCACTCCTGGCCCAGGACGTGTTCGACGATCTCGATGTCGCGCCGGGACTCCACCATGGGGATCAGCACGAGGGGCGGCTTGACCGCGTACTGGCATAACGCCAGCAGATCGCGCAGCCCGTCCGGCCCGTTGATGGCGTTGATGCGCACGGCGCAGCGGGCGGCGGCCGCGGAGGACGCCGTGAAGAAGCCCTCCGCGAGGCGCCGGGCCTCCTCCTTGCGCGCGGGCGGGACGGAGTCCTCGAGATCGACCATGGAGATGTCGGCGCCGGAGCGGTGGCCGGCGGCGTAGCGATGGACGGCGGTGGCGGGGGTGGACAGCAGGGACCGGCAGTAGCGCGAGTACTTCATGGGATCTCCGACGAGGGTCGGCAGACGAACAGGGCACGGCGACGTCGGTGATCCGCCCCCGTGGTTCCATCCCTACCGCACCCGCGCTGTTCGAGACCGGCTCGCGCGAAGTGAACAAGCAATTCAGAACAACGCTGAATAAACAGGATTGGTCATTCCCGATCGGGATGTCACTGTCGAATTGACGGAATTAATAGTGTTGTTGGCCATTACCCGACCGTTACGGTGCAGACCGACCCTTCGTTCGGTCGCTCCGCACCGCCGTCCGCCCCGCGTCCGGCACCGGACGGCCACGGCCGGAAAGGCAGGGCAGTGCCACGACAGGAACGACCCCTGGACCCGGGGGACAGCCCCTTACTGCGCTTCGCCGCCGGCCTGCGGGCCCTGCGCGAACGGGCCGGCGGCCCCACCTACCGGCAACTCGCGTTGCGCGCCCACTCCTCGGCGGCCAGCCTCTCCGTGGCCGCGGGCGGCCGAAGACTCCCGTCCCTCGCCGTCACCACCGCCTACGTACGGGCCTGCGGCGGCGACGTACGGGAGTGGGAGGCCCGCTGGCACGCCGTGGCCGCCGCCCTCGCCGACCCCCGCCGGCCCCCCTACGCCGGCCCCGCCGCGTACGCCCCCGCCGACGCCGACCGCTTCTTCGGCCGCGAACGGCTGGTGGACGCCCTGCTGGTACGGCTGCGCCGGGACCGGGTGGTCACTGTCACCGGGGCCTCCGGCGCCGGCACCACCTCGCTCCTCCAGGCGGGGGCCGTGCACCGGCTCACCACCGCCCCCCGGCCCCCGGCGGTCGTCACCTGCGTCCCCGGCACCGACCCCGTCCGTGACCTCACCCGCGGCCTCGCCGCGCTCCGGGACCCCGACGGCGTCCTGGTCGTCGACCAGTTGGAACGGCTCTTCACCCACGGCACGTCCGCCACCGAACGCACCCGGTTCCTCGACACCCTCCACGCCGCGCCCTGCCGGCTGATCCTCGGCGTCCGCACCGACGCGCACGACCGGTGGGCCGGCCATCCCCTGTTCGCCGGGGAGCCGTTGTCCGTGCCGCCACTGACCCCCGAGGAGGTCTCCCGCGCCGTCGCGGCCCCCGCCGCCCGGGCCGACTGCACCGTGGAGGAGAGCCTGCTCGGGGTGCTCGTCGCGGGCGCCGACCGGCAGCCCGGAGCCCTCCCGCTGCTCTCCTCCGCACTGCTCGCCGCCTGGCGCCACCGGGACGGCAACCGCCTGACCCTGGCCGGGTTACGCGCCGCCGGCGGGTTCGAGGGAACGCTCGCCCGGACCGCCGAGGCCGCCTGGGCGGAGCTCGGCGAAGGCCAACGGCGGCGCGCCCGGGACATCCTGCTCCGGCTGGCCGAACCCGGCGACGCCGGGGTCCCGCGCCCCGTCGACCGACGTGAGCTGGGCGAGGGCCCCGACACCGCGGCGGTGCTCGAACGGCTCGCCGCCGCCCGGGTGGTCACCCTCGACCACGGCCGGGCCGCCCTCGCCCACGGCGCCGTGCTCCACGGCTGGCCGCGCCTGGCCGCCTGGACCGCCGAGGACCCCGAGGGACTGCGCCGCCGCCACCGGCTCACCCGGGCGGCCCGCGCCTGGCAGGAGTCGGGCCGGGACCCGGCGGCGCTCTGGCAGGGCCGGCGCCTGGCCGAGGAACGGGCGGCCGGCTCCCCCGCCGGCCACCGGCCCGGCCCCTGGGAAAGGGCGTTCCTCGACGCCGGCACCGCCGCCGAACGCGCCCGCCACCGGGAGGACGCGGCCTGCCGGGCCAGGCTGCGCGTCCAGCGGTGCCTGATCGCCCTGCTGACGGCGCTCGTCGTCTCGCTCTCCGCCGTGGTCGCCGCCACCGTCCCGTTCGCCGTCCGCTGACGGCCCGGCCGGGTGCCGGGCCGCCGACCACCCGAGTGGCGTGCCTCACCCCGGGGTCTGCCACGCGAGTGATCGGGAAAGCGTCTACGGTGCGTGATCTCACCGAACCCCTGACCACCCTGGTCCGACGTGGCAGAGAGCCCGCGGTCGCGCAGACGGTGCGTTCCACGGCCGCCGCCGTCATCGCCTACGCGGTGGCCCTGACGCTCAGCAGCGAACCGGCGCCGCTGACCGCGCCGCTCACCGCCCTGCTCGTCGTCCAGGTCACCCTCTACTCCACCCTGACCACCGGCATCCGCCGGGTGAACTCCGTCGTCGCGGGCGTCCTGATCGCGATCGGGTTCAGCGTCCTGGTGGGCCTCACCTGGTGGAGCCTCGGGCTGATCATCCTGGCCTCGCTGGTCATCGGCCGCTTCGTCCATGTGGGGGAGTTCGTCCCCGAGGTGGCGATCAGCGCCATGCTCGTCCTCGGCGTCACCCGGGTGGCGGAGACCGCCTGGGACCGGGTGCTGGAGACCGTGATCGGAGCGGTCGTCGGACTGCTCTTCAATGTGCTGCTGGTGCCCCCGGTGTGGGTGGAACCGGCCGGGGACGCCATCCAGGACCTGGCCCGCCGGATAAGCGCCCTGATGCGGCACCTCGGCTCCGAGGTCGGGCGGCACACCCCGGTCGCCGAGGCCGCCGCCCGGCTGCACGAGGCCCGCAGACTCGACCACGACGTCGCCCAGGTCGATGTGTCGCTGCGGCAGGCGGAGGACAGCCTCCGGCTCAACCCCCGGGTCAAGGAGGGCCTGCTCTCCCGGATCGTGCTGCGGACCGGGCTCGACGCCCTGGAGATCTCCGCCGTCGTGCTGCGCGTGATGTGCCGCTCCCTCACCGACCTGGCCCGGGAGCGCACCGACGAACCGCTCTTCCCCGAGGACGTCGCCGCCGCCCTGACGGACGTGCTCCACCACCTCGCCCGCGCCGTGGAGAGCTTCGCCGTCCTGATCACCAGCCAGGTGAGCGCCAACGCCGAGGAGGCGGAGACCCGACTGGTCGAGGACCTGACCGTCGGCCGCCAGAGCCGCGACCGGGCCGCCCACCTCCTGCTCGACAAGGTCCGCGAGCACCCCCGCCAGTGGCAGCTGCACGGCTCCCTGCTGGCGGAGATAGACCGGATCTTCGACGAGCTGGACGTGGAGAAGCGGACCGAGCGGCTGACGGAGGAGCTCGACCGGCACTCACGGGCCCTCCGCGAGCGCTTCCCGCTCTTCCACCGGCTCAAGCGGCGGGTGATCCGCAGCCGCTTCGGCAGCCGGAGCACCAAGGCCTGACGGTCCCGCGGAAAGCGGAGACCCGCCGCACCCGGCCGGTGCGGCGGGCCCCTGCCGGGTCAGCCGACGGGCTCCTGCGCCCGGTCGTGGTGCCGGGAGATGTTCCTCTCCAGCAGCGCCAGGCACTCGGCCACCCCCACGCTGGACGGGGTGAACTCCGGCAGCCGCCCGTCGTCCCGCTTCAGCCCGGCCAGCGCCTCGTCCATGGCGGTCTGCGCGGCGAACAGGCACGGCGTGCTGTAGATGGCCACGTCCACCCCGAGCTCCGTCAGCTCCGGCAGTGACAGCCGGGGCGACTTGCCGCCCGCGATCTGGTTGAACAGCAGCGGCTTGTCCCCGATGACGTCGCGCACCTTGCGGATCCAGTCGACGCTGCGGACCCCGTCGACCAGGACCACGTCGCAGTCGGTCGCCGCCAGGGCCTTGGCGCGGCGCAGGATCTCGGGCTCCTCCGTGGCGTCGGTCCGGGCCACGACGACCATGTCGCGGCGCGCCTCCAGCACCATGGTGAGCTTCTCCAGGTACTCCTCCAGCGGCAGGATCTGCTTGCCGTCGACGTGCCCGCAGCGCCGCGGGCGCTTCTGGTCCTCCAGGATCACCCCGGACGCGCCGACCTGCTCCAGCGACCGCACCACGTGGCAGGCCGTCTCCGGGTCCACATAGCCGTCGTCGATGTCCACGAGCAGGTGCTGCGCGGGGAACGCCTGGCGCAGCCGCTGGACGAAGGAGACGAGGTCGGGCCAGGCGATGAAGCCGATGTCCGGCAGGCCGTAGTGGGAGGCGGCGAAGCCGAACCCGGAGACGAACATGCCGTCGTAGTGCCGGGCCGCCACGGACGCGGAGAACATGTCGAAGACGCCGATGAGGGGGGTGGTGCCGTCGGCCGCTATCGCGGCGCGTAGCCGATTCGGGTGGTTCACGGTACCCTCCGGGGTGAGTTGGGCAACGCGCCGGCCGACCGCTGCCGCCAAGCTCGTGACCGGCTGTCGCGCGTTGCTGGCCAGGACCCGGGTACCCGCCGTCGGAGAGACGGCGTGCCCGGGTTCTGCTGTGTGGGCGCACGGTGCACGTGATGTTGCCGTGTGATGCTGTGGTGCCGTGATGCTGTGATGCCGTGTGCGCCCGGAACCGGGCATCGCTCAGCGGAGCGACGCCCCTCACTTCTGGATCGGAGGTTAGTCAAAAGTTGGTCATGGAGCAATGCGAAAACGGCAAAGTCCCGGGCGATGCAATGCTTTTGCGCCGAAAAGCGTTCGCACCGCCCGGGACGGGTGACTGACGGGACGCGTCAGCCGCGTACCGGGACCTTGTGGGCCACGGCCGTGACGTGCAGCTCCCCGAAGTCCACCGCGTCATCGAGGGCGATGGTCCGGTGGGTGCGGGCGGCCGGCGGGGTGACTTGCAGATACGAGCTCTGCCGGGCCTCCGAGCCCGAATGGGTCCAGGCCACGTTGGCCTGGGCGGCCTGACCGGGCTTCAGATATATGAGCTGGTTGCCCGGGTCGTCGGCGTAATAGGTGCTGCCCCGGACGGTGTGCGTGGGCAGCGGCGTGTGGCGGGCGTCCTCCAGGCCCAGCCCGGGGTAACCGCGCAGCGCACAGGTCCCTCCGGACGTGTTCTTCAACTCCAGTGTGCCGCCCGCGTGGTTCATCCCGCCGCCCAGTCGTTCGGCGAAGGAGATCCGCAGGTCGGAGGTGCCGCACGTCGGAGTCCCGAGTGCGGTCTCCGCTCCGTCCCGGTCCGCCTGGGCCGTCCCGGAGGCGGCGATTGCGAGCGCGATGCCTGTGGCGGCGGCGGCGCTCACGAACCGTGTGGCGGTAAGGCGTGTCACGAGCTTTCCTTTCCCCGGATGTCGCTTGCGGTCATGCGCGTTGCGCCTACCCGGCGCGTGCGCCGGTGAACGCGCCGGAGCGAAGGGAACCGGCCACACCGTCGGCCGGAAATCCCTTCTGGTTCCCCCGTGTTGTCCTCCCGCGGAAATGCCCGGGAAACCCCCGGTCACGTGCGGATGGACAAGGCGTTCCGATTCTTGTGGCCCCCATGGGGGCGGTCAATCGGCGGGAAGAGGGAGGGCCGAACAGTACCTGTACGTACGGTACTTCGGCCCAAAACCGCCGCTCGGGACCTTGCCCGCCCCAACAGTCGCGTTAGGCTGCCCCGCCACATGCGGTTCAGGCTGTGTACCGGTACCCGGGGGGCTCCAGATGCCTTTGCGACGAATGCGATGGACGGCTCGACGCGCTCCTCACGGCGCCGCGCCCGCACCGGGAACAGCCGGCGGCCCACCGCCCGGCACGGCCCGCGCGCTGTGGCGCGCGGTCCTGACCAGGACCCCCCTCCGGACGGCGGCACTGGCCGGCGCCGCGCTCCTCGTGGCCACGGCGGCGCCCGCCACCGGAGCCACCGGATCCGCCGCCGGCCCGACGGCCGTACGGGAGGACGCCGAGCGGCTGGCCGGACGGCTGGCCGCGGACGTCACCGCGGCTGGCGCCTGGCGCCACCTGGAGGCGTTCCAGCGCGCGGCCGACGCGCACCACGGCGTACGCGCCGCCGGCACCGAGGGGTACGACGCCTCGGCCCGCTATGTCACCCGGCGGCTGACCGAGGCCGGGTACCAGGTCCGCGTCCAGCGCTTCTCCTTCCCCGACAGCGTCCCGGTGGCCGAGACCGCCGAGGTGACCGCACCCGAACGCCGCACCCTGCACCCGCTGCTGGCCCGGTTCGGCGCCTCCACGCCGGAGGGCGGCTGGCGCGGCCCCCTCGCCGTCCTGCCGCGGAACGCCTACGGGTGCGACCCCGCCGACTACACCGGCCCGGACATCCGCGACCACGCCGTCCTCGCCCGGTACGGCGGCTGCGACCTGGCCCGCAAGACCGAGCTGGCCGCAGCGGCGGGCGCCGCCGTCCTCCTGGTCAACGTCGACCAGCAGCCGCCGGCGATGAACATCCGGTCGACCGTCCGCCCGCCCGCGGTGGCCCGCGTCCCCACCGCCAACCTGCCGCGCGGCGAGAGCGAACAGCTCGCCGCGGACGCCGCCCGCGGGCGGGTCGAGCTCTCCCTCGACCTGCGGGGCCGCGCGGTCACCACCGAGTCGTACAACCTGCTCGCCGACACCCCCGCCGGACGCGCCGACCGCACCGTCGTGCTCGGCTCCCACCTCGACAGCGCCACCGAGGGCCCCGGCCTCAACGACAACGGCAGCAGTGCCGCCATGGTCCTGGAGACCGCCCTGCGGATGGCGCCCCACGGGCACGAGGTCCGCAACCGGGTGCGGTTCGCCTTCTGGGGCGCCGAGGAGGAGGGGATGGTCGGCTCGGGCCACTACGTGGACCGACTGACCCCGCGGGAACGCCGGGAGACCGCGCTCGTCCTCAACTTCGAGACCATCGGATCGCCGAACTACGCGCGCATGGTCTACCACGGCACCGGCGCGGTACCGCCCGGCACCGACACCATCGAGAAGGTCTTCACCGACCGCTTCGCGCGGCGCGGACTGCCCACCGTCCCGCTGGAGTTCGACGGCCGGTCCGACTTCGCCCCCTTCATGGCCGCCGGCATCCCCGCGGGCGGCGGCTCCGCCGGCTACAACCACCTCAAGACGCCCGAGTGGCAGCGGCTGTTCGGAGGAGTGGCCGGCGAACTCACCGACCCCTGCTACCACCAGACCTGCGACACGGTCTCCCACCTCGACCGGACGATCCTCGGCCAGTTCGGCGACGCGATGGCCTGGGCCACGGGCCGGTTCGCCGTCGACGTCTCCGACGTCGGCGCGGCCCGCGCCCGTTGACGTGGCCTGATACGGCGGCGGGCCGCCGAAGCGCGGGCCCGCCCGGCGTGAACGGCCATTAACATGACGGAACGGCCCGGCGGGCGGCGGGTGCCCGCCGCAGGGACCGTCCCAGCGTGAGGAGTTGGCCATGAGCACCGCCTTTCCCCTGTCCCGGACGACGAGTCCCGTGCCCGCGACCGAGCGCGCCGCACGGCTCGCGGCCCCGGGATTCGGCCGGTACTTCACGGACCACATGGCCTCGGCCCGGTGGACGCCGGACGCCGGGTGGCACGACCGCGGGATCCGCCCGCTCCAGCCGTTCACCCTGCACCCGAGCGCCGCCGTGCTCCACTACGCGCAGGAGATCTTCGAGGGCCTGAAGGCGTACCGCCACGCCGACGGCAGCGTCTGGCTGTTCCGCCCGGAGGCCAACGCCCGCCGGTTCGCCCGCTCCGCCCGCCGCCTGGCCCTGCCCGAGCTTCCCGAGGAGGACTTCCTCACCGCCGTCGAGGAGCTCATCCGTGCCGACGAGCCATGGGTCCCCGTCCCCACCGGCGAGGAGAGTCTTTACCTGCGTCCCTTCATGTTCGCCTCCGAGGCGTTCCTCGGCGTGCGGCCCGCCGCGGAGATCACCTATTCCGTGATCGCCAGCCCCGCCGGCCCCTACTTCCCCTCCGGCGTCACCGGAGTCACCCTCTGGGTGAGCGACCGGTACAGCCGCTCCGCCAAGGGCGGCACCGGCGCCGCCAAGTGCGGCGGCAACTACGCCGCCGGCCTGGCCGCCCAGATCGAGGCCCAACAGCACGGCTGCGACCAGGTCATGTACCTGGACAGCGCCGGCGAGGGCACCCTGGAGGAGTCCGGCACGATGAACCTCTGCCTGATCACCTCCGACGACGAGCTCGTCACCCCGGCACTCGGCACCATCCTGGAAGGCGTCACCCGCGACACCGTCCTCACCCTGGCCGCCGACTTCGGCCTCACCCCCGTCGAGCGGCCCGTCACCCTCCACGAACTCCGCTCCGCCGCCGCCGAAGGCCGCGTCACCGAGACCTTCGCCGCCGGCACCGCCGCCGTCGTTACCCCGATCGTCGGCTTCAAGGGCGACGGCTACGCCCTCACCGTCGGCGACGGCGCGCCCGGCAAGAAGACCCTGGCCCTGCGCGAGCACGTGCTCGACGTCCAGTACGGCCGCGCGGAGGACAAGCACGGCTGGCTCCGGCGGGTGCTCTGACGCGGCCCCGGCGACACGGGGACGAGCCCTTCCCTCACCGAAGCGCCGGAAGCCGCCCCACCGCCCGCGCTCCCCGCACCGCGTCCGCGAAGTGCAGTGTCCCCCCGTGCAGATGCGCGATCTCGCGGGAGATGGCCAGGCCGAGACCGGAGCCGCCGGACGACCGGGCGCGGGCGTCCTCCAGGCGGCCGAACCGCTTGAAGACGTACTCGCGTTCGGCGGCGGGGACACCGGGGCCGTCGTCGGTCACCTCGACCAGGACGGTCCCGGACGGGTCCGGACGCACCGTGATCCCGACGCCGGTCCTGGCGTGACGGCAGGCGTTGTCCAGCAGGTTGCGGATCAGCCGCTCCAACTGAACGGCGCTGCCGCGCACCACGGCCGGGTCCTCGCCGGTGGCGCAGTGGATCCGCAGCGGCCGCTCCCGGCGCCGGTGGCGGTACTCCTCGGCCAGGTCGTGGACGAGGCCGGCGAGGTCGACCGCCGCCTCGCCGGGCGGGACGCCCCCGTCCAGCCGGGCCAGCAGCAACAGGTCCTCGCTCAGCCGCTGCAACCGGACGACGTCGTCGAGCGCACTGCGGACCGCGGCGGGCCAGTCGGCCTCGCCGGGGTGGGCCAGGGCCGCTTCGAGCGAGGTGCGCAGGGCCGTGAGCGGGCTGCGGAGTTCGTGGGAGGCGTCGGCGACGAAACGCTGCTGGAGCTCGGCCGCGTTCTCCAGCCGGTCCAGGATCGCGTTCGTCGTCAGCGCCAGCCGCGTGATCTCGTCGCCCGACGGGGGCACCGGAACCCGGCGGTCCAGCGAGCGGGCCGTGATGTCCTCCAGCTCCCGGCGGATCGCCTCGACCGGGCGCAGCGCCCGTCCGGCCGTCGCCCAGGCGGCGACGGCGAGCAGCGCGGCGGCGACCGGTGGCCAGATGAACATGCCCCAGCCGAGGGTGGACGGGTAACCGGCGTCGTTCTGTCCCATGTGGGACTCCCACCACAGGCCGCACGGCAGGACGAGCGCGGTCCCCGCACCGGCCGCGAGCGCCAGCCGCCCCCGCGTGGACAGTGTCCGCCAGGAGGGCTCCGCCGCCGTCCAGGCCGCGACGGCGACGACCAGGGCGATGACGGGAGCGGCGAACAACAGCCCCCACAGGGCGGCGAACCGGGCGGTTCCCTGAGGGTCGCCGTGGTTGTACTGGCGGAGCCAGCCCGTGTGCGCGTGCAACTGCCAGGCGGTGAGGATCCCCGCGGCGACGGCGGCACGGAGCCGCGGCCCTTGACGCGGCCCGCCGGCCGCCCAGGTCGCGGCGGCGACCAGCAGGGTTCCCAAAGGAGTGCCCAGCACCCGGAGGCGGGTGATCACCGGGCCGACGCGGTCGGGCGGCCCGTACCGCCGGTGGGGGAGCGGGTGCGCGGCGGCGACGGCGTCCGCGTGGAGCAGCAGGAGGACGGACACCAGCAGCACGCCGGCCGCCGTCAGCGCGGCGACCGCGGTGGCTCTCGTCCGCGGGCGGCCCAGCGCCCGCCGCGGAGGACCGGCGGTCATCGCGCGCTCACCCGGTAACCGCCGCCGCGCACCGTCTCGATGGTCGTGCGCCCGAACGGCAGGTCCACCTTGCGGCGCAGCGCGCTTACATACACCTCGACGATGTTGAGGTCGCCGTCGTACTCCGCCGACCACACCTGCTCGGCGACGTCCGGCTTGGACACGACCTCGCCGGGCCGCCGCATCAGGCACTCCAGGACGGCGAACTCCTTCGCCGTCAGCCGGACGGGCACCTCGCCGCGCCGGCAGGACCGGTCCGCCGGATCGAGCCACAGGTCACCGACGCCGAGGACCGTCCGGGCCCCGCCGCCGCCCCGCCGCAGCAGGGCGCGCAGCCGGGCCTCCAGCACCACGTACGAGAACGGCTTGGCGAGGAAGTCGTCGGCGCCGGTGTCCAGGGCCTCGGCCTCGTCGTACTCGCCGTTCTTCGCCGTCAGCATGAGGATCGGAGTCGTGACGCCCTCCGCCCGCAACCGGGCGCACACCCGGTAGCCGTTGAGTCCAGGCAGCATGATGTCGAGCACGATCGCCCGATACGGGTGCTCGCGGGCCAAGTGGAGCCCGGTGAGCCCGTCATGGGCCACGTCCACGGCGTAACCGGCGGCGGCCAGCCCCCTTTGCAGGGAGGCGGCGAGCCGTTCCTCGTCCTCGATCACCAACAGGCGCATCGGGCCAGTATCGCCGGGACCGCCCCGGCCACCCTGAAGGAAGCTTCAGCTTCCTTCAGCGTCCCTTCAGCGGCGCCGGGCGAGCATCCAGGTCCCTCGCTCCCGACCGTCGAAGGACGCCATGCCGACCGCCGCGCTCCCTCCGCCCGTCGCCCCTGCCCCCGGGCCGCGTCCGCGCCGGACCGTTCCGCCGGTGGTCCGGCGCCCGGCCCTGACGATCGCGGTGCTCACCACCGGCGCCGCCGTCGCGCAGCGGATCCTGCTCGCGTCCGGCGTCGACGACCGGCTGTCCGGCCGGCATCCGTGGCCCTTCCTGCTCCTCGCCGTCCCCGCCTGGCTGGTGGCCCGGCCCTGGGCGGGGCGCCGGGTGCCGGCCGTCCTCGTCCGGTGGGCGGACGCGCTCCGGCGGATCCCCGCCCCGGCCGGCGCCCTCGCCGTGCTCGGCGCGGCCGCCGCCGTCTGGGCCGTGCTCCAGGACCACGAACCCCTCATCGGCCACGAAGAGGCGGTGTACGCCAACAAGGCCCGCTCCTGGCGGGACGGCACACCCGCCGCCGGCTGGGGGGACTACCGCCCGCCCGGCCTCGCCGCCCTCGGCCGCCTCGCGCTCGCCGTCCACGACGACGTGGGCGCCCTGCGCGCCGTCGCCCTCCTCCTGACGCTGTTCACACTGACGGTCACCTGGTGCGCCGCCGCCCGCTGGACCGGCCCCCGGCAGGCCGTCGTGGTGACGCTGCTCGTACTGGGCGGCCTCGGATTCCTGCGCCGCGTCCCGGAGTTCCTCAACGACATCGGCGCGACCGGCCTGTTGCTGCTCGTCGTCCTCCTCCTCGTCCGCGCGCAGGAGAAGCCAGGCCCGCTGACCCTGCCGGCCGCCGCCGTGGCGGCACTGGCCGCCTTCCACCTGCGCTACGGCGTGGTGGGCAACCTCCTCGCCGTCGTCCTCGCCGCCCTTCTCGCCTACGGCCCGCGGGCCTGGCTGGCCCAGGGCCGCCGGCTGGCGGTCGCGGGCGGCATCCTGCTCGCCGGGCTCGTCCCGCACTGCGTCCTCGCCACGCGCACCCGGGGATGGCCCCTGGGCCTGATCCTCGACGCCACCGGGCGGGCCAACCGCTCCTACCCGGGCGACGGACTCGTCTACTACCTCGCCGTCTTCCCGTACCGGCTGGCCGGTGACCTCGGCGCGGTGGTCATGACGGCCGGGCTCTGCTGTACGGCGGCGGCGGTCCGCCGGGTGCTGCGCGGCCGTACCGGACGGCCCGACGACCGGCGTCACGCCTTCCTGGGCCTGACGGCCGTCCTCGTCCCCGTCGTCCTCGGGCTGGCCACGGACGGCGAACCGCGCTTCGTCTACCTGCCGGTGGTGCTGCTCACCGTCCTGGGCGTCCGGTACACCGCCGAGCGGGCCGGCCGGGGTGCCGGGCCCCTGCTCGCCGCGGTGGCCGCGCTCGCCGCCGTGACCGTGGCGGCCACCGCCCAGTACGTGGCACACGCCGCGATGCCCGGGCCGATGGCGCAGCACGCGTCGACCGTTCCCGTGGCACGCGGCCTGGCGGGCCCGGGCCCCTGCCTGGTCGTCACGGCCTACGAACCCGAGACGGGCTGGTACTCCGGCTGCGACGCCGTCACGTTCGACCAGTACCGGACCGGTCCCCGCCCGCCCGCCGCGGTCCGGACCCACCTCGTCCTCTACGCCCGGGGGCGCCTCCAGCCCGGACCGGCGGTGCTGCGGAGGCTGATCGGCGACCGCGAGGCCACGGTGCGGGTGGTGGGCACGCGCGGCTCGCTGGGCGGGGCGAGGGTGATCACGCTGCGCTGAGCGCGTCCGGAACGGGGCCGCTCAGGGGGGTCACTTGTCGCGGAAGGTCTGAACTCCCTTGCGGCAACCGCGTATCCAGGCGTCCGGATAGGCGGTCTCGGCCTCCTTGGCGCGCTGTTCGCACCCGCCCCAGACCACTTCGCGGACGGCCGCGCCCTTGCCGCGGGCCTCCAGCACGTCCTGGCCGGTGTCGAAGCCTTCCTCGTAGGCGGACGCGGAGGTCTCCTCGTCGTCGTCCTCCTCCTCTTCCTCGCCGTCCGCCTCCTCTTCGTCCTCTTCCTCGTCGTACTCGTCGTCCGCGTCGGCCTCGTCGTCCCCGGCGCCCATGTCCTCCGCCTCGTCCCCTTCGCCGCCGTCCGCCTCGTCATCCGCGAGCGTCCCGCCGCCCGTTCCGCCGCTCGTCGCCGCCGTCTTCACGGAGCCCTCGCGGGCGCCGCCGTCGCTTCCGCAGGACGTGAGGAGCAGGGAGCAGGCGACCGCCGACACGAGGACCAGCGGCAGCGTCCCGCGCTGCCGTGCCCGCGTGAGCGGGGCGGGGTGCCGTTCCTCGTGAACCATCTGTTGTGCCATGCGATGTACGGTACGGGGCTTGCGTCCCCCGACGCACCGTAGGCCCCTCGGGCCGCTCGCGCACCACGCGGGCTAGCCGGCGGACGAGGTCCCCGAGACCGGCGTCAGCAGGAGACGCACCTCCAGCTCGTGCTCGCCCGGTACCGTGCCGTGCTCCTCCACCCCGAAGGCGGCGGCCAGCTCCTCCTGGACCTGACGCACGGGCTGTGCGGCGCCGAAGAGGTCCACGGAGACCGGGGTGCCGAGCGGGACGGGCGCGGTGTCGGTACGGGCCCGGCGGGCCCGGGTGTCGACCACCGTGCACCAGATGACGGGCTTGCCGGGAGCGGCCTCCTTGGCCACGGGCCCGCCCTTCTCGGCGAGGAGGGTGCCGGGACTGGCGGGAAAGGCGGCGTCGAGGGCGGCGATGACCGCGTCGGCGGTCTCCCGGCCGCAGCCGGTCAGGTGGACGCTGACGTGGTCCGCACTTTCGGTGGCGCTGGTCACCCGGAGCTCCTTTGCCTTCGTCGTGCCGTCGGCTGCTGCCGCCCCGCCGGTACTCGGCTCGACCGTACGGGACGGCCGGACGCGCGGCACACGGGGCGGGTCCGTCCGTGGCCGGGCCATCCGCGGCCCCGGCCGCATACCCCCTGAGCTGGGCCGCATGCCCCATGTGGCCCAGTGCGACCCCGTTCGGCCCTGCCGGGTGGGGCCCTGATCCCCGATCCTGGACGAATGGGGCGCCGTGGCCGCGTCGCCCGCGAGAGAGAGCAGGTTCCGTGATCACACGAATTCGCCTGCCGCACCGGCACCTGGCTCCCCCCGGGCGCCCCGGGCCCCCGCCCGAGCCGCCCCGGCGGCCCACCCCGCAGCCAGGGCCCTCCTGGGGCCGCTGGGTCCTGGCCTTCGTCCTGGTGACGTTTGTGATCGTCCTGCTGCTCGCCCGCGGGTTCCCCGGCGAGAAGTCCCACGAGGAGAGCTACAGCGAGTTCGTCGCCAAGGTGAACGCCGGACAGGTGCGGAGCGTCGACATCGGCGACAAGGGAACCGTGACCGGGCGGCTCAAGGACGGCACCGAGTTCACCACCCAGCTGCCCACCGCCCTCGGCGCCGGACAGCTCCAACAGCAGCTCCAGTCCCAGCACGTGGAGATCACCGCGTCCCGCAGCAGCCAGGGCAGCCCCTGGCTGTCCGTCCTGCTGGCCTTCCTGCCCCTGCTCCTCCTGGGCGCCTTCTTCCTGTGGGGCGCCCGTCGCGCCGCCGGGTCGCTGACCGGCGGCATCAGCGCCATCGGCCGGTCCCGGGCGAAGATCATCGAGGCCGAGCGGCCGACCACCGGCTTCGCCGACGTGGCCGGCTACGAGGGCGTCAAACAGGAGATCGGCGAGGTCGTCGACTTCCTGCGCAGCCCGGAACGCTACGCACGCGCCGGGGCGAAGGGACCACGCGGAGTGATCATGGTCGGTCCGCCCGGCACCGGCAAGACCCTGCTCGCGCGCGCCGTCGCCGGGGAGGCCGACGTGCCGTTCCTCTCGGTGACCGGCTCCGCCTTCGTCGAGATGTTCGTCGGCGTCGGCGCCTCCCGGGTCCGCGACCTCTTCGACGAGGCCCGCAAGCGCGCGCCCTCCATCATCTTCATCGACGAGATCGACGCCGTCGGCGGCCGGCGCGGCGGCGGCACCCGGCTCGGCGGCAACGACGAGCGCGAGCAGACCCTCAATCAGCTCCTCGCCGAGATGGACGGCTTCGACCAGGGCACCGGCATCGTCGTCCTCGCCGCCACCAACCGGCCCGACGCCCTCGACCCCGCCCTGCTGCGCCCCGGCCGCTTCGACCGGCAGGTCACCGTGCCGCTGCCCAACCAGGCCGAACGGGCGGCCATCCTCGCCGTCCACGCCCGCGGCAAGACCCTCGACCCGGGGATCGACCTCGACACCGTCGCCCGTGCCACCCCCGGCTTCTCCGGCGCCGACCTCGCCAACCTCGTCAACGAGGCCGCCATCAACGCCGTCCGCGCCGACCGCTCCGTGCTCACCGCACAGGACCTGGACACCGCCCGCGACCGGGTGCTCCTCGGCCGCCGGGAGACCTCCAACGCCCTGCTCCCCGAGGAACGGCGCTCGGTCGCGGTGCACGAGTCGGGCCACGCCCTGGTCGCCGCCCTGTGCGAGCACGCCGACCCCGTCGCCAAGGTCACCATCCTGCCCGCCGGGGTGTCCCTGGGCGTCACCGAGCAACTGCCCGAGGCCGAACGGCACCTGTACAGCGAGGGCTACCTCACCGACCTGCTCGCCGTACGGCTGGGCGGCCGGGCCGCGGAGCTGGTCGTCTTCGAGGAGGGATCGACCGGCGCGGCCAACGACCTGGCGGGCGCCACGCTCATCGCCACCCGCATGGTCCGGGAGTTCGGCCTGTCCAGCGCGCTGGGCCCGGTCGGGTACGCCACCTCCGGCCAGCAGATGCTCGGCGAGACGGCCGAGGAACTGCTGCGGCGGCCCTACTCGGAGCAGACCCAGCGGATCGTCGACCAGGAAGTGGCCCGGCTGCTGGGGCAGGCCGAGGAACGGGCGCTGGGACTGCTCCGGGAGCACCGCACCGCCCTGGACCGGCTGGCGGACCTGCTGGTCGCCAAGGAGACGGTGGACGGCGCGGTGGTCCTGGACGTGCTCCGGCGGGAGCGCGAGGGCCGCGAGGGGTGAAGACGCCGCCCGGGCCCGCGGGAGGACCCGGGGGCCCTGTGGGCCTCAGAGCTCCCATCCGTACATCGGCGACCGCCGCGGCTCCGGCCCCGCCCCGCGCGTCGCCACATCGCGCTCCGCGGTGCCGATCAGCTGCTCCCCGAGGTCGCGCAGGGCACGGCCCGCCGCGAACTCGTCGCCGATCACCGCGATGTCCTGATCACCCGGCGCGCACCGGGCGACGCCCTGGCCCGTGAGGGAGGTGGCACCGGTGTCGAGGACCGCGCGCGCCTTCGTCGTGCCGGCGTCGTCCTCGGAGACGTCCAGGCGGATTCTCCACTCGGTCGTGTGCTCCATGGCTCACTCCTCGGTCGAGTGTCCCCGCATCCATTCTGCCGCCGATGCGGGAAATCCGATCGCCCGGGCCCGCCCCCTGCGCGGACGGTGACGCTTCCCGCACGGACCGCAGCGGACCACCGCGTCCCGCGTCCCGCCCTCCGGACGGGACGTCGGTGCCGGTGGCGTCAACTGCGCAACGGGGAGAGGCCCGTTGTGCGTGTGATGTCGCGTTGCCGTGGTGAACGGCGGCGGTCAGACGGTAGACCAGTGTCGTCATCCCACAACGGGCGCCGCCGGGAGGTTCCGTGAGCCATCGACGAACGCTGCTGCGCGGCACCCTGGCCGCGGTCCTCTGCGCCGCCGTCCTGCCCGCCTGGGGGACACCGGGCCGCGACCGGCAGCGGACGGCCCCGCCGACGGGCACGGAGGCCGCCACCGCCGCGTACATGGAACGCGTCCGGAGCGACCGGCGGGCGCTGCGGGCGTTCCTCCACGCCCTGCCGAAGGGCGCCGACCTGCACAACCACCTCGGCGGAGCCGCCCCCACCGAGCTGCTGCTCGACCTCGCCGCGCAGGACGGGCTGTGCATCGAGAAGGGCTCGCTGCGCGCCGTGCCGCCGCCCTGCCCCGCGGGCGGCCGGCCGGCCGCCGACGTCCGGGAGGACCGGGCGTTCCACCGGCACCTCGTACGGGCCTGGTCCATGCAGGACTTCCTGCCGGGCCGGGAGTCCGGGCACGACCACTTCTTCGCCACCTTCGAGAAGTTCGAGCGGGTGGAGACCCGGCACATGGGACGGCTGCTCAGCGAGATCGCCGACCGGGCCGCCCGGCAGCACCAGTTCTACCTGGAGACGATGGTCACCCACGCCACGGCCGGGGTGGCCGCGCTCGCCGGACGGGCCGGGTTCGACCCGGACCTGTCCCGGCTGCGCGCCCGGCTGCTGGCCGGTGACGGGCTCCGCCGGCTCGTCGACCGGGCGCGGGCCGCCACCGACCGGGCCGTGGCCGAGTTCCGTACCGCCTCCCGCTGCGGGACGCGCCTGGCGCACCCGGGCTGCGGCCTGGAGGTCCGCTTCATCACCCAGGCCGACCGCTCCGCCGCCCCCGAGCAGGTCTTCACCGAGCTGCTGCTGGGCTTCGAACTCGCCCGCAGGGACCCGCGGTTCGTCTCCGTCAACCTGGTGGCCCCCGAGGACGGCGCCGTCGCCCTGCGGGACTACGGCCTCCACATGCGCATGCTGGACCGGCTGCACACCTGGTACCCGCGCGTCCCCGTCACGCTGCACGCCGGCGAGCTGGTGCCGGGCCTGGTCGGGCGGGAGGAACTGCGCTCCCACATCCGCCAGGCCGTGCTCACCGGCCACGCCCGCCGGATCGGCCACGGCGTGGACATCGGCTGGGAGGACGACCCGCACGAGCTGCTGGCCACGATGGCCGCCCGGCGGGTGCTGGTGGAGACGCCGCTCACCAGCAACGCCCAGATCCTGGGCGTCGAGGGCCACCGGCACCCGTTCGCGCTCTACCGCGAGCACGGGGTGCCCGTCGCCCTCGCCACCGACGACGAGGGCGTCGAACGCAGCGACATCACCGCCGAGTACGAGCGCGCCGCGACCGCCCACCGGCTCGGCTACCGGGCGCTCAAGGACCTGGCCAGGACCTCGCTGGAGTACGGCTTCCTGCCCGGCCGCAGCCTCTGGCGCGACCGGGACGGCTTCACCGCCGTGTCCGAGTGCGCCCACGACCGGCCGGGCGCGCCGCGCCCCCGGGCGGAGTGCGCGGCCGTGCTCGCGGCCAGTCCCAAGGCGGCGGTGCAGTGGAAGCAGGAGTGCGCCTTCGCGCGGTTCGAGGACCGGTTCGCTCGGCGGGCCGTCCCGCCGCCGCGGGCGGTCACGGGCCGGGTGGGTGACGCCGCGCCGTAGTGGGTGACCGGTGGGTCTTTGGCCCCTGCCCCGCCCTTTCACCGTTTCTGCTGGGAGGGCCCCGCACACCCTGAAACCGCGCTGCGCGCGGTTGTCCTCAATCGCCGGACGGGCTGAAGTCAGCCCGTCCGGCGATTGAGGACGCGCGCCGCAGGGGCCAAGTTCCCCACCCGACACCCCTCAGGGAGTGTCCGCCGCCCAGTCCACCGTCAGCCGCCCCCCGTCCGCCGGGGCGACGGCCGTCCCCAGGTCCGCCGACGCGCGCGAGAACCGGTGCCGGATCCACGCGCGGCCGCCCTCGGACGCCGACTCCGTGTGCCCGTACTCCAGTTGGAGCGGGACGGCCTCCAGCCGGACCGGTCCGGTGTCCTCCAGGGTGACGAGGAACAGCAGGCCGAGGTCGTTGCGGAGGACCGGGTCCACCGCGTAGTCGTCGACGAAGTCCCCCATGTCGTACAGGGTCCGCCGGCCGGCGCCGTGGAAGACGTGCGCGGAGTGCCCGGCGACGAGACCGGCACCCGCCGCGTGCAACTGGGCGGCGGCCTCGCGGACGTAGGCGGGCGGCGCGGACGTCATGTTGGGTCCCCAGTGCGGGGTGACCAGCACCGCGTCGGCCTCCCGGGACGCCGTCGCCACCGTGTCCCGGAGCCAGCCGGGCAGGCCGTGGTGGAGGTCGGCCCAGGCGACCCCCGGGCGGTCCGGTCCCGCGGCGAAGTCCTCGGGGTGGTCGGTGGCGCCGATCACCGCCAGGCGCCGCCCGCCGGCCTCCAGCACCGCGCCCGCCCGGGCCCGCTCCACGTCCCGTCCCGCGCCCACCACCGCGATCCCGGCGTCGGCCAGCAGCTCCAGGGTGTCCGTCAGGGCGTCGAAGCCGTAGTCGAGGGCGTGGTTGTTGGCCAGGTTCACACAGTCCACGCCCAGCTCGGCCAGGGCCCGCGCGGCCACCGGTGGCGCCCGGAAGAAGAACGGCTTCCCGGGGGCCTGCCAGGGCTCACCGCGCGCGGAGACGCAGCACTCCAGGTTGAGGACGACCAGATCGGCCGCCGCGAGCGTTTCCCGGAGCTCCGCGCACAGCAGGGTCCCGGGCTCCGGCGCCGCCTCCAGCCGTTCGGCGACGCCGCGGCCCAGCATGGTGTCCCCCGCCAGGGCCACGGTCACTGCCACTGCCGTACCTCCTGCCTCCCTTCAGTCTCGGCACGGCGTCCGCCGGTGCGCAAGCGTCAGCGGCGGAGCACCTTGCGGGCCAGGACATTGCCCAGCACCTGGGCGACCTGGACGAGGGCGATGAGCACCGCCACGGTCACCACCATGACCGACGTGTCGAAGCGCAGGTACCCGTACGTCATGGCGAGGTTGCCCACTCCGCCGCCGCCCACCGTCCCGGCCACCGCCGAGAAGTCGATCAGGGCGACGAGCATGAACGTGAACCCGAGCACGAGCGGCCCGAGGGCCTCGGGGACCAGCACGGTGACGACGATCCGGAGCGGGCCCGCGCCCATGGACCGGGCGGCCTCGATGACGCCGGGTTCGACGGAGAGCAGATTCGTCTCGACGATCCGGGCGACGCCGAAGGTGGCGACGACCACCATCGGGAAGACCGCCGCGTCGGTCCCGATCGTCGTGCCGACCACGCCGCGCGTCACCGGGGACAGCGCGACGATCGCGATGACGAACGGCACCGGGCGGATGATGTTGATCAGGGTGTTGAGCACGGCGAACACCACGCGGTTCGGCAGGACGCCGCCCTTGCGGGTGGCGTACAGCGAGAGGCCGACGGCCATGCCGAGGACCACGGACAGCGCCAGCGTGAGCAGCACCATGTAGACCGTCTCGCCGGTGGCGTCGACGACCCGGGGCCAGAACTCGTTCCAGTCGACCTTCATCGCGCACCCGCCGTCGTCGTGGGTTCGTCCACCCGGGCCAGGGCGGCCAGGAAGGCGTCGATGTCGCCCTCCGCGCCGCGCAGTTCGAGGGTGACGCCGCCGAGCGGCGCGTCGCCCACGTCGGTGACGCCCGCGTGGGCGATCGTGAAGTCCACCCCGTGCTCGCGCAGCAGGCGCGACAGGTGTCCGGCGGCGGCCTCGTCCCGGGTGACCGGTACGGTGACCAGCCGTCCGGAGTGCCGGGCCCGGAGCCGTTCCAGGGCCTCGCCGTCGGGCAGGTCCTGGAGCGCGGAGCGCACGAACACCTCGGTGACCGGGTGCCGGGGCCGGGAGAACACCTCGTAGACCTCCCCGCTCTCCACGACCCTGCCGTCGGACATCACGGCCACCCGGTCGCAGAGGGAACGGACCACGTCCATCTCGTGGGTGATGAGGACGATGGTGATGCCCAGTTCGGCGTTGACCCGCCTGAGCAGGTCCAGCACCTCGCGCGTCGTCCCCGGGTCCAGCGCGGAGGTGGCCTCGTCGCACAGCAGCACGCCGGGGGAGGTGGCGAGCGCGCGGGCGATGCCGACGCGCTGGCGCTGGCCGCCGGAGAGCCGCTCGGGATACTTCCGGGCCTGGTCGGCCAGGCCCACGAAGCGCAGCGCCTCCTCGGCCCGCCTCCTGGCCTCGGCGCGGGGCGTCCCCGCCAGCCGCAGCGGATAGGCGACGTTGCCGAGGACGGTGCGCGAGCGGAAGAGGTTGAACTGCTGGAAGACCATGCCCATGGACCGGCGCACGGCCCGCAACTGCCGCTCGGTGAGCCCGCCGAGGTCCCGTCCGTCCACCAGGACCTGCCCGGAGGTGGGGACTTCGAGGTGGTTGATGAGCCGCAGCAGGGTGCTCTTGCCCGCGCCGCTGTGCCCGACGATGCCGAAGACGCTGCCCTTGGGGATGGTCAGGGAGACCCCGTCCACCGCCGTGAACACGGCTCCCTTCCCGCCCGGGTAGGTCTTGCCGACGTCCCGCAGTTCGATCACGGCCGTCAGCTCCCCTGCTTCGTGAGGCGGCCGAGTTCCTGCTCCAGCTCGGTCCGGGGGAGGTCCACGACGTACCGGGCGCCGCCCGAGGACTTCCGCACCGCCTCCTGGACCTTCGGGGACCGGTAGATCCGTACGATCTCCCGCAGGTCCGGGTCGTCCTTGTCGGCGGCGCGGGCCGCCACGACGTTGACGTAGGGGCGGGTGGCCGCGCTCCCCGGGTCGTCGCGGTATATCGCCTGCTCGATCTTGTAGCCCGCCTGTTCGGCGACCCCGGAGTTGATGACCGAGGCGGCGGTGTCCTTGAGGGTGCGCGGCGTCTGCTGGGCGTCGACCGGGGTGATCTTCAAGTGTTTGGGATTGTCGGTGATGTCGTCCGGCGTGCCGTAGATGCCGGCCTTGTCCCGCAGGCCGATCAGCTTGGCCTCGCGGAGCACCAGCAGGGCCCGCCCCTGGTTCGACGGGTCGTTGGGGATCGCGATCCGGGCGCCGTCGGGGAGGTCCGCGACCGACTTGTGCTTGAGCGAGTACAGGCCCATCGGCGCCACGGAGGTGGAGGTCAGCGGCACGATGTCGGTGCCGTTCTGCTGGTTGAACTTGCTGAGGAACGCCAGGTGCTGGAAGGCGTTCAGCTCGATGTCCCCGTCGGCCAGCGCCCTGTTGGGCAGCTGGTAGTCGTCGAAGTTGACGATCTTCACATCGAGGCCCTTCTCTTTTGCCTCCTCGGCGAGGACGTCCCACTCCGGGTCCGCGCCGTTCACCCCGATGCGTATCCGGCCCTCGGCGGACGAGTCGGACAACCCGCAGGACGACAGCAGAACAGCGAGAGCGGCGGCCGCGGACATCGCCGCGGCGCGGCGGAGGGCGAGTTTCATCGAAGGCTCATTCCGGGTGGTGCGAGGGATGGACAAGTGCTGGTGATCGTAGGTTCGAAACCGGAAAGGGCCTGGCAATGAAAGGAAGGGTTCACTTCATTGCAATAGAACCAAGGAGTGCGCGGGACTTGGTTCCGGGCTCGGCCAAGGCGTCCGCTCCATTTGTGGAGATGTGGATGCGGGAGGGAGAGAACTTCGCCTTCCGGGCTAGCTTGTCGGCGTACAGACAAATTCAGGCAGAGTAATGGTCCGCCCTCAACGGCGTTCCGCGCATATGCCCCTGAGCGGGCTGTTGCTCCGCACCTCAGCCAAGACGCCGAGACAGACCGGGAGCACGCCTTGTTCCGCTCTCACTTCGCGAGACCGTTCGCGGTCATAGCCGCCGCGGGCCTCCTGATATGGCCCTCCGTCACCAGCGCTCCTGCCGCGGGCAGGGACACCGGCCAAGTGGCACAGAAGACTCCGACCCACAAGTTCACCAGGACCTACATCGTCACCGATCCCGCTCTGATCCGCTCACCGCAGCGCATCGTCGACGCCATGGCGCCGGACGGAACGCTCGACAGACTGGGACTCAAGCCCGTCGACGCACCGGGAGGCCCCGCGGCCCCGCCGTCCGCGGCCGCCGAACAGCCGGCGTCCTACGTGGTGGACAGCTCGCGGTTCCCCAACGGATCCAAGCCGGCCGACCCCTACGAGTACATCAACGCCAAGCAGTGCCGGGCCCACCTCGACGAGGCGGTCCGGCCGCAGGGGTGGATCAAGAACCGCTACTCGTACTGCCAGACCTACGCGTTCGTACGGGCCGCCGTCGAATGCGAGCTGATTGTCCGCTGCCGCGTCAAGGGCTACCTGGTGGCCACACCCATGCTCTTCGGCTTCGGGAAGATCGGCCCCTACAAGGGCACGGGCAGCAATCGCTGGGCTTCCTTCACCATGCGCCTCAACCCGAAGAAGATCTCCGGCGCCTACCGCACGGAACCGGCCACCCTGTCCGTGAAGATGAGCTGCAAGGGGTACGTCAACCACCGGCGCAACGACGCCGCCTGTCACCCCGGGAGCCGCAACGGCCGCACCGCGCTCGTCTCCACCCTGCGCCAGAACGACAAGTTCGTCATGGACCTGGTCTCGGACGCCAAAACGCCGAGCACCTGGGCCGGGCCGCAGATCGGGGTGGGAGTGTTCAAACCCCTGATCGACATCACCATCCCCGGGTACGAGGACATCGGCTCCCCGCACGGGCGGGAGGGCGGCATGCGGTTCGACAGCGCCTGGTACCTGGCACCCAACTCGCCCAGGGAGCAGATGGGTTCGGTCTTCGACCGCGCGCGGCCCGGCATGTCCTACGACGAGGACGACGACGGCGTCCACGACGTCGCCGAGCACATCCGCGGCGCCCGCGCCAACCCGGCTGCCACCGACCCCTACGCACCCGGCAAGCGCCTGGCCGGAGCCACCCGCGACGACCCGCTCCGCCGCCTGGCCCCGTCCGCGGGGCAGTACCAGAACGACCGGTACAAGGCGAACCGCTACGAGACACGGGCGTTCTGCACCAGCCCGTTCATGCCGGAAAAGCCCAAGAACGGCAAGTGGGAGTGCGACGAGTATCCCTTCGCCTCCACCTATGAGGGGTCCGCGCGGTTCAGGCCCCAGTACGACGGCAAGTACCACAACTGGTGGTCCGCGGCCTGGGTGCTGAAGGCCGACAACGGCGAGGCCGGGAACCGGCTCGGACGCTGGTACACCAACGACCGCATCCTGGACAACGAACCCTTCTTCGTTCCCGTCGTCTGATCCCCGCACCCTGTCGCCCCCCGGACCGGTACGAGCCCGGGGGGCGACGCGGTGGGCCCGGCGGCTCAGCCGCCGTCCGGCTCCGGAGCGCGGCGGACGCGCAGGACGTCGTGCGCGTGGCCGATGACGTACGTGCCGTCCGGCCGGGCGAAGTGCTCGTCCACATACGCGGCCAGCTCGGCGCGGGCGGGCAGCGGGTCGAGGTCCCGCAGGGTGGGCACGTTGACCATGAACTCGGCCGTATCCAGGGCGTCTTCCCGGCGGCCGGCCCGGTAGTGGTTGTCGAGCGTGTCGACGGACCAGCCGGCCACCCGTTCCGCCTGCCGCTCCAGGAGCCGCCGGACGGCGGGCCGCAGGTCGAAACGGACCCCGGTGAAGTGCCGGACCATCCGCATGCACGCGTTGCCGGGGTTCTGGAGCATGACCAGGAGCGTGCCGCCGGGGGCCACCCACCCGAAGACCCGCTCCAGCGTGGGCAGCCACTCCTCCTCGGGCAGGTAGTACAGCACGTGCGAGAGGAGGACGAGGTCCGCCCGCACGCCCGGCTCCGCCCGGTCGAGGGGCTCGGCCACCACAACGGCGTCGGGGCACGCCCGGTGCAGCTCCTCGCGCATGGACGCGTTGGGCTCGACGGCCACCGTCCGCTCGAACGACCGGCTCAGCCAGGCGGTGGTCCCCCCTTCACCCGCACCCACGTCCAGGAACACCCGCCGCCGCGCGAGCTCGCCGACGACCTCGGTCAGGAGACCGTGGGTGAGCGACTTCTCATCCGTCCCGGCCAGGAACAGCTCGAACGCCCGGCGGTACTCGGCACTCGTCACATCGAGCACCCGCACCGGGCGGGAACCCGCGGGCAGTACGGACATCCGGCATCAGCCCTTCCAGCAGCTTCTCCGACGCTCCCGTGCCACTTCCGGCCGGGGCGTCCGGGCACCCGGGCACGTTACCGCCCGCCGGTGCCGACAAGACGCGATGGAGCTCCCGTCTGCCGAGGAGACCGCAGAGGCGGTCCGCCGGATCCATGAGCGGCCGCGGCACATCGCCGTAGGCGAGCCGGTCCCTGCCGCGACGGGACGGGCGGCCCGAGCGGGTGCGCCGTCCGCGCGGGCCCGTACCCCGCGAAAGCGAACGAGTGATTCACCCGTCCCCTGGGCAGGCGGGGCGGCAACCCGGGAAAGGGGAACACCGTGACCGCTCTCGGCCTGCCCGCCACCGTCCGCGCCTGCCTGTTCGACCTCGACGGCGTGCTCACCCGTACGGCGACCGTCCACGCCGCTGCCTGGAAGGAGATGTTCGACGCCTATCTGGCCCGGCGCGACGGACCGGACTTCCGGCCGTTCGACCCGGTGGCCGACTACGACGAATACGTCGACGGCATGCCGAGGGCCGACGGCGTGCGCTCCTTCCTCGCCTCGCGCGGCATCACCCTCCCCGAGGGCGCCGACGACGACCCGCCCGACCGGGAGACCGTGCACGGCCTCGGCAACCGCAAGAACGCCCTGGTGCTGGCGAAGATCAAGGAGGAGGGCGTGGAGGTGTACCCGGGCTCGGTCCGCTACGTCGAGGCCGTCCGCGCGGCCGGTCTGCGGCGGGCCGTGGTCTCGTCCAGCGCCAACTGCCGGGACGTCCTGGTCGCGGCGGGGATCGAGGACCTGTTCGAGGTCCGGATCGACGGCGTCGTCGCCGCCGAACGGCGGCTGCCGGGCAAGCCGCACCCCGACACCTTCCTCGCCGCCGCCGAGGCGCTGGGCGTGGCCCCGGCCGAGGCCGCGGTCTTCGAGGACGCCCTGGCCGGCATGGAGGCCGGCCGGGCCGGCGACTTCGGGCGCGTCGTGGGCGTCAACCGGGCGGACCAGGCGGAGGCGCTGCGCCGGCACGGCGCCGACCTCGTCGTCGACGACCTTTCGGACCTTCTGGGGGAGACAACGTGATCACTCATCCGGCCTATCTCGTCGAGCCCTGGTGCCTCCGCGAGACCGAGCTCAACCTGGACGTCCTCGCGCAGAGCGAGTCCGTGTTCGCGCTCTCGAACGGCCACATCGGCTGGCGCGGCAACCTGGACGAGGGGGAGCCGCACGGACTGCCGGGCAGCTACCTCAACGGAGTCTTCGAGTTCCGCCCGCTGCCGAACGCCGAGGCGGGCTACGGCTACCCGGAGTCCGGGCAGACCATCATCAACGTCACCAACGGCAAGGTGATCCGGCTGCTCGTCGACGACGAGCCGTTCGACCTGCGTTACGGCAAGCTCCACCGCCATGAACGGGTGCTGGACTTCCGCACCGGACTGCTGCAGCGCACCGCCGAGTGGACCTCGCCCAGCGGGCGCAGCGTCCGCGTCCGCTCCACCCGGCTGGTCTCCTTCAGCCAGCGCGCGGTGGCCGCGGTGGCCTTCGAGGTGGAGCCGCTCGACGGCGACGTCCGGATCGTCGTCCAGTCCGAGCTGGTCGCCAACGAGCAGCTGCCCGACCTGGGCGGCGACCCCAGGACCGCGGCCCGGGTCAAGGACCCGCTGGTCCCGGAGCAGTGCGCCGCCCACGGATCCCGGCTGCGGCTGCTGCACCGCACCGGCCGCAGCGACCTGAAGGTCGCCGTCTCGGCGGACCACGTGGTCGACGGGCCCGGGAAGATCGAAACGTCCGCGGAGAGCAGCGAGAACCTGAGCCGGCTCACCGTCGCCGCGCGGCTGGGCTCGGGCGAGCGGCTGCGGGTCGAGAAGTTCGTCGCCCACGGCTGGTCCGCCGTCCGCTCGGTGCCCGCCGTGCACGACCAGGTGGACGCGGCGCTCGCGGGCGCCGTCAGCACCGGCTGGCGGGGGCTGCTGGAGGAACAGCGCCAGTACCTGGACCACTTCTGGGCCCGCGCCGACGTCGAGGTGGACGGCGACGCCGAGATCCAGCAGGCCGTCCGGTTCGCCCTCTTCCACGTCCTCCAGGCGGGAGCCCGCGGCGAGGCCCGCGCCCTGCCCGCCAAGGGCCTGACCGGCCCCGGCTACGACGGCCACTGCTTCTGGGACACCGAGACCTTCGTCCTGCCCGCGCTCACCTACACCGCGCCCCAGGCGGTCGAACAGGCCCTGCGCTGGCGCCTCAGCACCCTGCCCGCCGCCCGGGAACGCGCCCGCCAACTCGGGCTGCAGGGCGCGGCGTTCCCGTGGCGGACGATCGACGGCGACGAGTGCTCGGCCTACTGGCCCGCCGGTACGGCCGCGTTCCACGTCAACGCCGACATCGCGGACGCGGCCGTGCGCTACGTCTCCGCCACCGACGACGTCGTCTTCGAACGGGAGGTGGGCCTGCCGCTGCTGGTGGAGACCGCCCGGCTGTGGCGCTCGCTGGGCCACCACGACCACCACGGCGACTTCCACATCGACGGGGTGACCGGCCCGGACGAGTACAGCGCGATCGCGGACGACAACCTGTACACCAACCTGATGGCGCAGCGGAACCTGCGGGAGGCCGCCGCCGCGGCCGAACGGCACCCGGACACCGCCGGGACCCTGGGCGTGGACGACGAGGAGACCGCGGCCTGGCGGGACGCCGCCCACCGGATGACCCTGCCCTACAACGAGGAACTGGGCGTCCACGAACAGTCGGTGGGCTTCACCGGACACCAGGTGTGGGACTTCGCGGGAACCAAGGAGGACCAGTACCCGCTGATGCTCCACTTCCCCTACTTCGACCTCTACCGCAAACAGGTCGTCAAACAGGCGGACCTCGTCCTGGCCATGTGCATGTGCAGCGACGCCTTCACGGACGAGCAGAAGGCCCGCAACTTCGCCTACTACGAGGCCCTGACGGTCCGCGACTCCTCGCTGTCGGCCTGCGGCCAGGCGGTGATGGCCGCCGAGGTGGGACACATGCGGCTGGCCTACGACTACCTGGGCGAGGCGGCCATGATGGACCTCTCCGACCTGGAGGGGAACACCCGCGACGGCATCCACATCGCGTCGCTCGCCGGCACCTGGTTCGCCCTGGTCGTGGGGTTCGGGGGGATGCGCGACTACGGGGAGTGCCTGGCGTTCGCCCCCCGGCTGCCCGAGCAGCTGGGCCGGCTGGCCTTCACCATGCAGGTCAGGCAGCGCCGGCTGCGGGTGGAGATCACGGGGACGACCACGACGTACACACTGCTGGAGGGCGAGACCCTGGACATCCGGCACTACGGCGAACCGCTCACGGTCGTGCCCGCCGCACCGGAGTCCCGCGAGGTGCCCAAGCTGCCCGTCCGGCCCGCGCCCGACCAGCCGCACGGCCGCAGCCCGGCCCGCCGCCGGACGGTGGGCCACGCCGAGCCGGAGGCGGCCCCCGGCCACCTCTGACCCCCGGCGGGCCACCGCCCGCCGCCGTCTAGGGTGCGGGTCATGAGCACACCGGACTACCTCTCGGAACTGTTCGCCCTGGACGGGCGGGTCGCCCTGGTGACCGGCGGGAGCTCGGGCATCGGCCGGGCCGTCGCGGTGGCCCTCGCCCGCGCCGGGGCGGCCGTCGTGGTGGCCGCCCGCGGGGAGGCCGGACTCGACGCCACCGTCCGGGAGATCGAGGGCCACGGCGGCCGGGCGTCCCGCGTCCGCGCGGACCTCGGCACCCGTGACGGCGTCCGGGCCGCGGCCGACGAGGCCGCCGCGCTCTTCGGCGAGCCCGACATCCTCGTCAACAGCGCCGGCGTCAACCTGCGGCCGCCGATGGGCGAACTGGGGGAGGACGTCTGGGACACCACCATGGCCCTGAACCTGGAGGCGCCCTTCCTGCTGGGACAGCGGTTCGGCCCCGGCATGGCCGGGCGCGGCTTCGGCCGCATCATCCACATCTCCTCCCAGCAGGCCCACCGCGCGTTCGTGCGGAGCGGTGCCTACGGAGTCTCCAAGGGCGCCCTGGAATCCCTCGCCCGCTCCCAGGCCGAGGCCTGGTCGCCGTACGGCGTCACCTGCAACGCCCTCGTCCCCGGCTTCGTGATGACACCGCTCAACGAACGGCTCTCCTCCGACCCGGAGAAGGTCGAGGCCCTCGCCGCCCGCACCCTCGTCGGCCGCAACGGCCTCGCCGGGGACTTCGCGGGCGCGGCCGTCTTCCTGGCGAGCCGCGCCTCGGCGTACGTCACGGGGCAGGCGGTCTTCGTGGACGGGGGGTTCTCGGCCCACTGAGACCGGGGCGCCGGTTCACTCCCCGATGTCCCGCTCCTCCAGCGGCCGCACCGCCGGGCCCTGGAGGACCGAGCCGTCCGGGGCGAAGCGGGAACCGTGGCAGGGGCATTCCCAGGCCCGTTCCGCCGTGTTGAAGGCGACCAGACAGCCCAGGTGCGTACAGCGGGCGGAGACCGCGTGGAGGGCGCCGTCCTCGTCCCGGTAGACCGCGCAGTGGTGTCCCTTGAGGCGCACCACCTCGCCCGTGCCGGGGGCGATGCCGGCGACGGTGTCCGCGCCGCCCGGGCGGAGGCGGTCGCCGACGAAGTGCCGGGCGACCCCGGCCTGGTGCCGGAGGAAGGCGGGGGCCTCGCGCAGCTGGGTGCGGAGCCGCCGCGGGTCGTAGAGGCCGGCCCACGGTGGACGGTGGCCCTCGACGAGATCGGCCAGCAGCCGGCCCGCCATGACGCCGCCGCTCATGCCCCAGCCGCCGAAGCCCGTGGCCACCCAGGTGTGGCGGGCGCGCGGATGGAAGGCACCGACCAGGGGGACGGTGTCGGTGGAGTCGTTGTCCTGGGTCGCCCAGTGCCGGCCGAGGACGACCGAGGGGAAGTGTTCCCGGGCCCAGGCCGCCAGCCGTTCGAAGCGGGCGGCGACGTCGGCCGTGCCGGGCGCGAAGCTCTCCCCGGTGACGATCAGCAGCCGCCGGCCGTCGGCGTACGGCGCCGTGCGGACGGACCGTTTGCCGCCCTCCTCGGTGATGTACATCCCCTCCGGGTCCTGCTCGGCGGGGATCGTGCCGGTGACCACCAGTTCCCGGCGCGGCGACAGCCGGGCGAACAGCAGGGCGCGGTCGAAGACCGGGTAGTGGGTGGCGACGACCACGTCCCGGGCCGTGACCACGGCGCCGTCGGCCGTCGTCACCCGGCACGGCGAGCCCTCGTCCAGGCCCGTGACGCGGGTCTGCTCGTGGATCGTCCCGCCGCGCGCCACCAGGTCCCGGGCGAGGGCGAGCAGGTACTTGCGGGGGTGGAACTGCACCTGGCCGTCCAGCCGCACACCCGCCTCGACGCGGTACGGCAGCCCGGTCCGCTCCACGTAGACGGCGTCGAGCCCGGCCTGTGTCGCGGCGTTGACCTCCTCCCGCACCGCGGCCCGGCCCTCCGGACGGGTCACATAGCTGACGGCGGGCCGCCGCTCCAGCTCGCAGTCGGTCTCCAGCAGCGCGGCCACCTCGGCGACGCGCTCGACCGCCTCCAGCTGCGACCGGGCGTACAGCCGGGCGCCCTCCGGGCCGCGGGTGCGCCGCAGCCGGGCGTAGACCAGGGAGTGCAGGGCGGTCACCTTGGCGGTGGTGTGCCCGGTCACCCCGGCCGCGATCCGGTCCGCCTCCAGGACGGCCACGGAGCGTCCGGCGCGGGCCAGCTCCCACGCGGTGCTCAGCCCGGCGACGCCACCCCCGACCACGACCACGTCGACGTCGGTCCCGGTGCCGGAGAGCGGGGGGTACGCGGAGTCCGGGCCGGCAGGGACGGTGGACAGCCAGTAGGACTCGGGATCCCCCTGGAGCAGGGGTGAGCCGGAAGGGTTCGCCATGAGGAGACGGATTCCCTGACGCGGTGGCGGTACCCGGGCCCGCACCCGGGGTTCGTCCGTTCGGCCCCACCCGCCCGGCCGGTGCGCGGTTTGCCCGTCCGCCGCCGGGGAACCCGGGACCCGGAATCCGGCCTTCGGCGACGAGGCGGCACGAAGGAGACGACCATGCGGGCCCTGACCTGGCACGGAAAGCGGGACGTCCGGGTGGAGACGGTCCCCGACCCCCGGCTGGAGGAGCCCACGGACATCATCGTCCGCATCACCTCCACCGGCATCTGCGGTTCCGACCTCCACCTCTACGAGATCCTCGGGCCCTACCTAGACCCCGGCGACATCCTCGGCCACGAGCCGATGGGCATCGTCGAGGAGACCGGCCCGGACGTGACCGCCGTCGCCCCCGGCGACCGCGTCGTGGTGCCCTTCAACGTGTCCTGCGGCACCTGCTTCATGTGCGGCCAGGGCCTCCAGTCGCAGTGCGAGACCACCCAGGTGCGCTCGCGCGGCAAGGGAGCCGCGCTGTTCGGCTACAGCAAGCTCTACGGCCAGGTGCCCGGCGGGCAGGCCGAGTTCCTGCGTGTGCCGTTCGGCAACACCCTGCCGGTCAAGGTCCCGCACGGGCCGCCGGACGAACGGTACGTCTACCTCTCCGACGTCCTGCCCACGGCCTGGCAGGCCGTCGAGTACGCGGCGATCCCGCCCGGCGGCAGCGTCACCGTCCTGGGCCTCGGGCCCATCGGCGACATGGCCGCCCGCATCGCCCTGCACCGCGGCGCCGGCCTCGTCGTCGGCGTCGACCTGGTGCCCGAACGGCTGGCGCGGGCCGCCGCGCGGGGGGTGACCACCCTGGACCTGCGCGCCCACACCGAGCGCGGCGACGACGTCGTCACCGCCATCCGGGACCTCACCGAGGGGCGGGGGACCGACGCCGTCATCGACGCCGTCGGCATGGAGGCGCACGGCGCGCCCGTGTGGAAGTCGGCCCAGCAGCTCGTCGGGCTGCTGCCGGACGCCTGGGCGGAGAAGCTCATGGACCGGGCCGGCGTGGACCGCCTGGCCGCGCTGCACACGGCGATCGAGGCGGTACGGCGCGGCGGCACAGTCTCCCTGTCCGGCGTCTACGGCGGGATGCTGGACCCGATGCCGATGATGACCATGTTCGACAAACAGCTCCAACTCCGCATGGGCCAGGCCAACGTCCGGCGCTGGGTGGACGACATCCTCCCGCTGCTGGACGACGCCGACCCGCTCGGCGTCGAGGGCTTCGCCACCCACACCCTGCCGCTGGAGGAGGGTCCGGACGCCTACCGCACCTTCCAGGCCAAGCAGGACGGCATGGTCAAGACCCTGTTGCGGCCCGGGGCCGCGGCATGACCCGCGACCGGCCGCTCGCGGCCGTCCTCGACGTCGACGGCACCCTCGTCGACACCAACTACCTGCACACCGTGAGCTGGTGGGAGGCGCTGCACCAAGCGGGGCACCGGGTCGCGATGACCGACATCCACCACACGGTGGGAATGGGCTCGGTCCGTCTCCTGGACCGGCTGCTGGGCGAGGACCGCGACCGGGACGCCGACGAGGCCATCGGCGCCGCGCACAAAACCCTCTACGCGACCTGGTTCGACCGTCTGCCGGTGGCCGAGGGCGCCGCGGACCTGCTGCGCGCCCTGGCCGGGCGCGGCTGGCGCGTCGTTCTCGCCACCTCGGCCCAGGGCTCCGAACTGGCCGCGCTGCGGCGGGCGATCGGGGCGGACGACGCCATCCTGGCCGCCACCAGCGCCGACGACGTCGAGGCGAGCAAACCCGCCCCGGACCCGGTGTGCCAGGCCCTGGAGCAGGCCGGGACCGAGCCCGGACGGGCCCTGTTCGTGGGCGACACCGTGTGGGACGTCCGCGCGGCCCGCCGGGCGGGAGTGGACTGCGTCGCGCTGCTGTCGGGCGGCATCGGCCGCGCCGAACTGGAGGAGGCGGGGGCGGTCGCCGTCTACCGCGATCCGGCGGCGCTGCTGGCGGGGCTCGACGACAGTCCGTTCGCCCGTCTGGAGCGCGGCTGACCGCACGCGGCCCGACGGCCGGACGTACTCCGGTCGTTCACCGCCCGCCTCCGGTGACCCGCGTCCGGGCACCCCGGACGCGGGCCCGCGCTACCAGCGGTACCACCGGCCTCCGCCGGAGCGGACGAGGAAGCCGAGCAGCCAGATGACCAGCACGGCCAGCGCGATCCACCACAAAATCTTCACCGCGAAGCCCGCGCCGAAGAGAACGATCGCGAGGATCAGGACCAGGAGCAGCGGCACCACAGTGATCACCTCCTGTCGGTCGCCCGCCACTGGGGCGGCCTGTGCACCTCCAGTGTCCTCCGTCCGATCCGTTTTGTCCTGATCGGTCGCGTCCGGAACACCGGAGTGCGGGGGCTGCCGGGGCACCCGGAGCGGAACGGGCGCCGCCCCGGGGCGTGCATACCGGGAGGGCGCGCGGGTACCCGCCCGTGGCCAGAGGAGGACGCCCCATGCCCACGCCCGGAGAGCGCGACGCCCGTGCGCGGAGCGGGGGCCGCGACGAGTCCCCGGAGGAACGCGCGGACCGGCGCTGGAACGAGCTCCTGCAGGAGGTGCGCGTCGCGCAGACGGGCGTACAGATCCTCTTCGGCTTCCTGCTGACCGTGGTCTTCACCCCGCGCTTCGCCACCCTGGACTCCGCGGACCGCACCATCTACGTCATCACCGTCGTCCTCGGGGCGGCCACCACCGGGTCCCTGATCGGCCCGGTCTCCTTCCACCGGATCGTCACCGGACGGCGGCTGAAGCCCGAGACCGTCATCTGGGTGTCCCGGCTGACCGTCGTCGGCCTCGTGCTGCTCCTGGCCACCGTCACCTCGGCCCTGCTGCTCATCCTGCGCGTCGCCCTGCGGAGCCCGGTGGTGCCGTGGGTGGTCGCCGGGCTCGTCGTGTGGTTCGTCCTGTGCTGGTTCGCCCTGCCCGCCTGGGCGTTGTACCGCTACCGCACCCGGAAGTGAGCGGGCCCCCGGTCGGTCCCCTTCCCCCGGCGGGGTCCCGCATGGCGTGGCACGGTGAGGGCAGGCGAGCCGAGGGGGGCACGAGCGACGGAAGCGAAGGAGAGGCACCATGCCCGCAGGATCCAGCCCCAAGCGCGAGCGGCAGTACGAGCACATCAAGGACAGCGCCGAGGCACGGGGCGCGAGCGAGAAGCGCGCCAAGGAGATCGCGAGCCGCACCGTCAACAAGGAGCGGGCCCGCGCCGGCGAGTCGAAGACGGCCAGCCGGACATCGCTGCGCGACATGTCGTCCTCGAAGCGCGGCGGCCAGCGGTCGCACACGGGGGCCAAGGGCCCGACCAGGGACCAGCTGTACGAAGAGGCGAAGAAGAAGAACGTCGACGGGCGGTCGCACATGACCAAGGACGAACTCAAGCGGGCGCTCGGACGCTGATCCCCGCCCCTCCCGGGGAGGCCCCTCCCGGGGAGGGGCGGTCACACCCTCACCACCCCCACCGCCGACTCCACCAGGCTCCCCAGGTACAGCCGCCCCGCGTGCTCGCACACGCTGGTCACCATCCGGTACCCGCGCCCCGGCCGCCGGAGGTCGTGGACCACCCGTCCCGCGGCGTCCAGCGCCATCACCCAGGCCGTCGGCCGCGGCCCAGGAATCAGCGCCGACGGCAGCGACCACAGGGCGCGCCGGAACACCGGGGGCGCCCGGTGCAGCAGGTCCAGCGCGGGCTCGCGGGGGCCGGCCAGGGCCACCCAGATCAGTCCCCCCGGGCCGGTGGACAGATTGTCGGGGAAGCCGGGGAGGGCGTCGGCGAACACATCGCGGTGGCCCGCCCGCGGGCCCGTGAGCCACACGCGGGTCAGCCGGTACGCCCCCGTCTCGGCCACCACGACGAAGGACCCGTCCGGCGCCAGGGCCACGCCGTTGGCGAACTGGAGCCCGTCCAGCACCACTTCGGGCCGCGCGGCCCCCGGCTCGTACCGGAGCAGCCGTCCGGTGCCGGAGTGCTCCAGCAGGTCGCCCATCCAGTGCTCCAGCGGGAACCGGGCGCTCGCGTCACTGACGTACACACAGCCGTCCGGCGCGGCGACCGCGTTGCTGCACACCCGCAGCGGACCGCCGTCCGCGCCCAGCAGGGTCTCCGTCCGTCCCGACCCCGGGTCGAGGCGCAGCAGGCCCCGCTCCGCGTCGCACACCAGCAGACGCCCGTCGGGGAGCGGGCACAGACCGAGCGGGCGGCCCCCGGTGCGGGCGAGCGTCCGCACCGGGCCGCCCTCCGGGTCCACGGAGAGGATCCGGCCGTCCGCCACCCCGGTCAGCAGCCTGCCCGAGGCCTCGTCCCGGCGGACGTCCTCCGGGCCGGTGCCGCCGAGCGGCAGCCGGCGCACCGGCGGCAGCGGGACCCGGCCGCGGTGCGCCCGGGACGGCCGGGGCGGCCGCCAGACGACGGGACGGACGGGAGGTTTGCGCGCGGCCATGGCGAGAACCCTTTCCGGCGGGGCGGGGCCGGGAGCGTACCCCCGGGCCCGCCCGGGAAACGGCCGTGACCGGCCGACGTGCGCGGGCCACCGCCCCGTGCCACCGTGGGCCCGCCACGGGCCCCGAACCGACCCGACCGACGCGTGTGACGATCAGGAGGCAGCCATGCCGAGTCCCGGGGACGCCCACGACCGCCTGCGACGGGCCGCCGACGAGGAACGCGAGGCCTACACCGGGGGCGCGGACCACCCGGTCGGCGGCTACGCGGGCGCCATGGGCGTCTACGTCGCGGGCATCGCCGCGCTGGCCGGCGTCGCCCGCCTCGCCCGCCGCCCGGTGCCCGAGCCCGGCCCCTGGGACGTACTGCTGTGCGCCGGGGCCACCCACCGGCTGTCCCGGCTGGTGGCGAAGGACCCGGTGACCAGCCCGCTGCGGGCGCCCTTCACCCGCTTCCGGGGCACCACCGGCCCTGCGGAACTGGACGAGGAAGTCCGCGGCAGCGGCGGCCGCAAGGTGGTCGGCGAGCTGCTGACCTGCCCGTTCTGCACCGGGATGTGGATCGTCACCGGCCTGGCCGCCGGACTGGTCCTCGCCCCGCGCCCCACCCGGCTGGCCACCGCCGCCCTGACCGCGCTCACCGGCTCCGACCTGCTGCACTTCCTGCGGGTGCGGATGCAGCAGGCCGTCGGCGAGTAGCCGCCCGACGGCCCCCGGGCGGGACCGCGGCCCCCGGGAGAAACTGGAGGGAAGTGCGAGACGCGAGCGCTAGGAGAGTTCCATGACGCATCCGTCCCACGACCGCCTGGACGGCCGTTCCGCGCTGGTGACCGGGGCCTCCCGGGGCCTCGGCCTGCTGATCGCCCGCGAACTGGCCCGCCGCGGCTGCAAGGTGCTCATCTGCGCCCGCGACGGGGAGGAACTGGGCCGCGCCGAGCGCATGCTGCGCGCCGAAGGGGCCCAGGTCCGCGCCCTCGCCTGCGACGTCACCGGCCCCTCGGCCGCCCGCCGGCTCGTCGACGCGACGACGGCCGCGTTCGGCGGCATCGACATCCTCGTCAACAACGCGGGGAACATCCAGGTGGGGCCCGTCACCGCGATGACCGAGACGGACTTCCGCGACGCCATGGAGACCATGTACTTCGCGCCGCTGCGACTGGTCCTGACCGCCCTTCCGGCCATGCGCGAGCAGGGCGACGGACGCATCGTCACCATCGCCTCGCTCGGCGGCCGGGTCGCCGCGCCGCACCTCCTGCCGTACGCCGGCGCCAAGTTCGCGCTCACCGGGCTCTCCCAGGGGCTGCGCGCGGAACTCGCGGCCGACGGCATCAGCGTCACCACCGTCCTGCCCGGCCTGATGCGCACCGGATCGCACACGGCCGCGCGCTTCAGCGGCCAACCGACCAGGGAATACGCCTGGTTCGCCGTCTCCTCCGGACTCCCGCTGCTCTCGATGAGCGCCGAGCGGGCGGCCCGCGCCATCGTCCGCGCCGCCGAACGCCGCCGCCCGGAGCTGGTGCTCACCCCGGTCGCCAAGGCCGCCGTCCGCCTGCACGGCATCGCCCCCGCCACCACCACCCGCGCCCTCACCCTCGGCGCCCGGCTGCTGCCGCGCGGCGGCCCCGGACCCGCGCACGACGTGCCCGGCCGGCAGGCCGCCCGCAGGCTCGGCTCCGCCGCCGTCGACCGCCTCACCGTCCTCAACGACCGCGCCGCCCGCCGCTACAACCAGCGGGCCGAGCCATGACCCGTGACGAGGACGGCTGCGACGCGTCCCGCTGGGTCCCCGCCGGCGCCGGCCCGGACGCCCTGCGGGTGGCGGGCCGGTTGCTGGAGTGAGCGGCCCCATCCCCGCCCTTTCGCCGTTTCCCGGGGAGGTCCCGGACCCCCGGTGAGCGTGCCTGCGGCGCGCGTCCTCAAACTCCCCCAGAGGGGGCACCCCCAACGGGCTGAATAGCCCGTCCGGCGTTTGAGGACTGGGGGTACCCCCTCTGGGGGAGCGCGCAGCGCGCTTCTGGGGGTGCGGGGGCTCGCCCCCGCAAGAAACGGTGAAAGGGAGGGCCCGGGGCACCCCCACTGTGACCCGGCCCACTGCCCCGCGACCACGCCCGCCACCTGCGGTTTCACCCGTGGTGACCCACCGCACAACCCTCACGCTTCTCCCGGCGGGGAAGCGCTTGTGACGATGTCGGGGACGCCGGAGCACCGCCCCCCGCGGCGGGCCGCTGCCGGCCTCCCGGCCCCCGCCCCGCGCACTCCGCCCGGCGGGGTTCTCGACGCCCGGACGCCCGGGGCGCGAAACGTGCCGGCCCGCCGCCCCCTACCCCCACGGACCGGACCCTTGCGCCCCACGCCAGCCCAGCCCGCCGCCGCCACCACGACCGACCCCGCCCCCCGCGTGCGCCCGGTCCGCGCCCTGCTCGCCCGCCGCTCGGCGGGCGCCAAGGGCGACCGGTCGCCGTGGCGCTGCCTGCGCGGCCGCAGCATGCGCTGGTGGTCGGCGGCCAACCTGGTGTCGAACCTCGGCACCTGGATGCAGCTGACCGTGCAGAACCTGCTGGTCCTCCAGCTGACCGGGTCCGCCGCCGCGACCGGCCTCTCGCTGTCCGTACAGGCCGCGCCCGGCCTGCTGTTCGGCCTGCTCGGCGGTGCCGTCGTCGACCGTCTGCCGCGCAAGCTCACCGCCGCCGTGAGCCAGGCCCTGCTGGCGCTGGTGGCGTTCACCACCGCGGCGCTGGTGGGCCTCGGCATGCTGACCGTGCCCGTCCTGATGATCCTCGCCGCGGTCACCGGACTGATCGCCACCGTCGACGGTCCGGCGACGTCGCTGCTCGGCAACGACCTCGTCCCCGAGAAGGACGTGCCCTCGGCGATCGCCCTGGGCTCGGTCGTGCACAGCGTCGGCCGGCTGGCGGGCACCGGCCTCGCGGCCGTCGGCATCGCCACCATCGGGACGGCGGGCGCCTACGCCGTCAACGGCGTGTCCTTCCTCTTCGTCACCGCGGTCATCCCCTTCCTGCGCCTCCACCCGGACGCCCGGGCGGCGGCCGAGGCCGCCCCGCGGGAGGAGGGCGCCACGGCCGGACGCGGTGGTCTGGCGTTCTTCCTCAGCCGCCGCACCCTGGTCGCCCTCGCCGTGATCGCCGCGGTCAGCGCCGTCCTCGGCCGCAACTACCAGCTCACCCTCGCCACCCTGGTCACCGGCCCGCTGCACGGCGGCGCCGGGGCCTACGGACTGGTCTCCGCGCTGCTCGCCGCGGGCGGCATCGTCGGCGCCGTGGTGGCCGGGCGGCTGCAGAAGCCGACCGTGCGACTCGTCGCGCTGCTCGCCGCCGCCGGGGCGCTGCTCCAGATCGCCGCGGGCCTGAGCCCGATGCTGATGATGCTGCTGGTGATGGTCATCCCGATGGCCATCGTGGAGTCCGTCTCCGACACCGCGACCACCACCGTCCTCCAGACCGATCCGCCGCCGCACATGCGCGGCCGTGTGCTCGGCGTCTGGCGCAGCGTCAGCACCGCCTGGGGCCTCGCCGGCCCGCCGCTGCTGGGCCTGCTCGTCCAGGGCGCGGGCGAGCGCGGTGCGCTCGTGATCGGCGGTGTGGTCATCACGGCCGTCATCGCCGCGGGCGCACTGGCCCGCCGCCGGCAGCGCACGGCGTCCACCCGTCCGGCCCCGCCGGTCGCCGTGCCGGAACCTGCCTTCCAGACGGCGGCCTGACCGCTCCGGGGGCCCGGGGCGCGGGACGGTCCCGGAATCGTTTCGCCCCGTCCGCAGGGCGCCCGGACCCACCGCGACGGCGTGGCGGAGGCTGCGCGTCGCTGTCGCCCCGGACCGCGACGGGCGCGCATGTGACGCGTATGTGACGCACGTCAGTCACGGCCGCCGGTACGACAACCGGCGCAGCCGCGCCGTGCCCCGGCGCGTCAGATCAGCGCCGCCCAGATGATCACCGTGACGACGAAGACCAGCACGAGCGTGCCGATCGCGATGAGCGGGCCCTTCGCCCAGCCGCGGGTCGGGTTGTAGGTCTCCCGGGGGCCGGCCCCGCCCGTGCTGTCCTCGCCGGGCGGGGTCTCGCCCGGCGGTACGCCGCCGCCGGGCTCCAGACCGGGCGTGCGGGCCGGGTCCGGGTCGGGGTTGGTGGGAATCATGGCGGTTCGCCTTCCTGTCGCGTCCCCCGCGTTCTCCCGTTGCCTTCAGGGTGCCGCCTGGCCGGGGGCGCGGCCACCACGGGAGGCGCGGTTCGTTCCGCGTGGGCCGCCAGCGCCTCCGCGACCTCCTCGACGCCGATGCGCAGCAACTGGGGATCCGGCCGTCGGCCGTGCGGGTCGCCCGGGGGGCCCGGGTGCCACAGGGCCGTGTGGCGCGGCGCGGGCGGCGGGCCCCACAGCGCGGGAGGGACGGGACCGAAGAGGGTGACGCTGGGGGTCGCGTGCGCCACCGCCAGGTGGGCGATGCCCGTGTCCCCGCTGAGCACCGCGCGCGCCTCGGCGACCAGCGCGGACAGCGCGGGGAAGGCCAGCCCGCCGGCCAGCGGCTCGGCCCCGCCCCTCGCCACCTCGGCCACCAGGTCCTCCTCCCCGGGACCGCCCGTGACCACCACCCGGTGACCGGCCGCCAGCAGCGCACGGACCACCGCCGCGTACCGCGCGGCCGGCCAGCGGCGGGCCGCGGAGGCCGCGCCCGGGTGGACGACCACCGCGCCGGGGGCCGGGGACGGGCCGGCCGGGCGGGGGAGGGCCAGGTCGGCCGCGTCGGCCGGGATGCCGTAGGAGCGCAGCAGACGGCACCAGCGTTCGCGCTCGTGCTCGTCGGGGCGCCAGGCGGGGCCCTCGACCTCCGGGGTGTCCGGGTGCGCGAAGGCCAGCAACCGGCCCGGCCGCAGGGCCGAGAGCAGCCGGTGGCTCGGCGGCCCGTTCCCGTGCAGGTCGACGGCGATCTCCGGCGGCGGTCCCGGCCACGGCAGGGCGGCCGGCACCGCGCGGCCGGGGGCGGACGCGGGCAGCAGCAGGTCGACGGCGCCCGTCGCCGCGGCCGCCGGGGCGAGGTCCGCGGGG
>NZ_JABETO010000079.1 GCF_013055795.1 Streptomyces sp. I05A-00742 | reverse complement strand
CCCTGCTCGACGACGGATTCACCCACTTCATCGAAACCAGCGCCCACCCCGTCCTGACCCCCGGCATCACCGACACCATCGACACCCACCCCACCACCAACCCCCACACCACCACCGTCACCGGAACCCTCCGCCGCAACGACGCCACCCTCACCCGCTTCCTCACCAACGCCGCCCACACCTGGACCACCGGCCTCCCCCTCACCTGGACCACACACAACAGTCAAGTCCAGCCTCTTGAACTGCCCCTGGACGAGCCTGCCGAGGCGAAGGGCGCCCGGCCGTCCGGCGCGGATCTGGAGGAACGGCGCTTCTGGCGGATGGTCGAGCAGCAGGACGGCCAGGAGCTCGCCGGGCTGCTGGGCCTCGGACAGGAGGCGGACCGGGCCTCTTTGGAGGCCGTTCTGCCCGTGCTCTCCGGCTGGTGGCAGCGGCACCGCGAGAACACGGCCGTCAACGACTGGCGCTACAGGATCGCCTGGCGCCCCGTACCCGCCGATGCCCCGCGGGCGGCGCTGACCGGGACCTGGTTCCTGGTGGTGCCCCGGCAGCTCGCCGGCCCGGAGGTCTCCGACCTGGCGGCGGCCTGCGGCCGGTCGATAGACGAGCACGGCGGCAAGGCCGTGGTGATCGCCGTCGACGCCTCCGCCGAGAACCTGACCGAGGTCACGGACGCGCTCACCGCCTCCGCGGACCAGCCCGTCGGCGGCGTCCTGTCGCTCCTCGCGCTGGACGAGTCGCCGCACCCGGACCACCCGGTGATCCCGTCCGGGCTCGTCGCCACCGTCCGGCTGATGCAGGCCATGGAGAACGCGGGCTGCGACGCACGGCTGTGGTCGGCCACGTCCGGTGCCGTCTCCACGGCGTCCGGCGACGAGCTCTCCCACCCCGTGCAGGCGCACCTGTGGGGACTCAACCGCGTCGCCGGTCTGGAGAACCCGCACCGGTTCGCGGGCCTGGTCGACCTGCCCCCGGCCCTCGACGACACGACCGGAGCGCTCCTCTGCTCCGCACTGGCCGGGATCGGGGACGAGGACCAACTGGCGGTCCGGGACAACGGGATCCACGTGCGCCGGCTGGTGCGCGCCTCGCTGGACAACACCCAGCCGTCCAGCCCCTGGCAGCCCTCCGGCACCACCCTCATCACCGGGGGGACCGGCGCCCTGGGCGGCCACGTCGCCCGCTGGCTCTCCCGCAAGGGCGCCCACGTCCTGCTGCTGAGCCGCAGGGGCCCCGACGCCCCGGGCGCCGAGGAGCTCCGCGGCGAACTCACCGAGCTGGGTGCCGCGTCGGTCACCATCACCGCCTGCGACATCGCGGACGAGGACGCCCTCGCCGGCGTCATCGGCGCGATACCCGCCGACCGCCCGCTCACCGCCGTGATCCACACGGCCGGTGTCGTGGACGACGGGCCGGTGAACGAGATGACGGCGGAGCAGCTGGAGCGGGTCCTGCTGCCGAAGACCCGGGCCGTCGAGAACCTCCACCGGCTCACGGAGGACCACGACCTGTCGGCCTTCGTCCTCTACTCCTCCTACGGCAACCTCCTGCCCAACGTCGGACAGGGCGCGTACGCGGCCGGCAACGCCTACCTGGACGCCTTCGCCCGGCACCGGCGCGCCGCCGGCCGTCCGGCGACCTCGATCGCCTGGGGCGCCTGGGCCGGGAAGGGCATGGCGGAGGACCAGGGCTTCATCGACTGGCTGAGCCTGGGCGGCATGGACCTGATGACACCGCACCTCGGTGTCATGGCGCTCCAGCAGGCGCTGGACCACGACGACACCTTCGTGGCGATCGCCAATGTGGACTGGGAGCGGTTCGCCGAGCGGTTCAACACCACCCGGCCGCACCCGCTCGTCTCCGAGCTCGTCACGCCGCACACGGCGGCCACCGCCGCCCCCGCGCCCCGCGAGACCACGGAAGCGGTCCGGCTGGCCGACCTGCCGGAGGCGCAGCGGAAGAGCGAGCTGCTCCGCCTGGTCTGCGCCGAACTCGCCACCGTGCTGGGCTACTCCGGCACCCAGGACATCGACCCCGACGTCGCGTTCAAGGAGCTCGGGATCGACTCCGTCACCGCGATCGAATTCCGCAACCGGATCAACGCCGTGACGGGGCTCAGGTTCTCCCCCGTCTCGGTCTTCGACCACCCCACCTCCGAGGCGCTGACCGAACACCTCCTCAGCCGGATGCCCCGGCCGGAGGGAACGACGCCTGGGGAAGGGACCGCACCGCAGCAGCAGGTCAGGAAAGACAGCGAAGACAAGGAAGTCGAGGAAGGAGCGGCGCGAGAGGCACAACCCGGAGGAAGCCGGATCGACTCGATGGCACTCGAGGATCTGGTGCGCATGGCACGCGGTGCGAACGGTTCCTGACCCTGTGGTGAGAGCGGAGATTCCAGGATGACAACGTCGAACGAAGAGATCGTCGAAGCGCTGCGGGCCTCGTTGAAGGAGACCGAGCGTCTGGAGAGGGAGAACCGCCGTCTGGCCGACGCGTCGCGGGAGCCGATCGCGGTGGTCGGCATGGCCTGCCGGCTCCCGGGCGGGGTGCACTCCCCCGAGGAGCTGTGGGAGCTGGTCGCCGACGGGGTCGACGCCACCTCGCCGATACCGGAGGACCGCGGGTGGCCGGAGGACCTCTACGACCCGGACCCCGAGCAGTCCGGCAAGTCCTACAGCCGACGCGGCGGCTTCCTGGACGATGTGGCGGGGTTCGACGCGGAGTTCTTCGGGATCTCGCCGCGTGAGGCGTTGGCGATGGATCCGCAGCAGCGGTTGCTGCTGGAGGTCTCCTGGGAGGTGCTGGAGCGTGCGGGCCTGGACCCGGCGGCGCTTAAGGGCAGCCGGACGGGTGTCTTCGTCGGCGCGTCCACCTCGGCGTACATCCCCGACCTCGAACACGTCCCGGAGATCGTCGAGGGCTACACCCTCACCGGCAACCTTTCGAGTGTGCTGTCGGGGCGGGTGTCGTACTCGTTCGGCTTCGAGGGGCCTGCGGTGTCGGTGGACACCGCGTGTTCGTCGTCGCTGGTCGCGCTGCACCTGGCCGTCCAGGCGCTCCGGCAGAACGAGTGCGAGCTCGCGCTCGCCGGTGGCGTGACGGTGCTGGCCAGCCCCGTCGCCTTCATGGAGTTCTCGCGTCAGCGCGGGCTGGCGGCCGACGGACGGTGCAAGCCCTTCAGCGCCGCGGCGGACGGCTTCGGCGCCGGCGAGGGCATCGGCATGCTCGCGCTCGAACGGCTCTCGGACGCCCGCCGCCGGGGACACCGGGTGCTGGGCGTCGTGCGGGGCAGCGCCGTCAACCAGGACGGCGCCAGCAACGGCCTCACGGCACCCAACGGCCCGTCGCAGCAGCGCGTGATCCACGCGGCCCTGGCCAACGCCGGGCTGACCCTGGGCGACGTGGACGCGGTGGAGGCGCACGGCACCGGGACGAAGCTGGGCGACCCGATCGAGGCCCAGGCCCTGCTCGACCTCTACGGTCAGGAGCGCTCGCCCGAACGCCCGGTGTGGCTCGGGTCGTTGAAGTCCAACATCGGCCACACCCAGAGCGCCGCCGGTGTGGCCAGTGTGATCAAGATGGTGATGGCGTTGCGGCAGGAGGAGCTGCCGCGCACGCTGCATGTGGGTGAGCCGTCGCCGTTCGTGGACTGGGACGCGGGCGCGGTGTCGCTGCTGACCGAGCCGGTGACCTGGCCGCGCGGCGAGCGGGTGCGCCGGGCCGGGGTCTCCTCCTTCGGCGTGAGCGGCACCAACGCCCATGTGATTCTCGAAGAGGCCCCGGCCGAGGAGCCGGTGGATGAGCCGCCCGTCGTCGAGGTGGCTCCGGTGGTGTCGGGTTCGGCGGTGCCGTGGGTGCTGTCGGGCGGCAGCGCCGGNCGTGAGCGGCACCAACGCCCATGTGATTCTCGAAGAGGCCCCGGCCGAGGAGCCGGTGGATGAGCCGCCCGTCGTCGAGGTGGCTCCGGTGGTGTCGGGTTCGGCGGTGCCGTGGGTGCTGTCGGGCGGCAGCGCCGGCGGTCTGCGGGCGCAGGCCGCCCGGCTGCTGGACTTCGTCACCGAGCTGGGCGACGCCGCGGACCCGGCCTCCCTCGGGCGGGCGCTGGTGCGGCGCTCGGCGTTGCGTCACCGGCTGGTGGTGACGGGCGAGAACCGCGAGGAACTGCTCGCCGGACTGAAGGCGTTCGCGGAGACCGGTGAAGTCCCCCGCAACGGGGTGACGGATGTTGTCGCCGGCCGGTCCAAGTCCGCGTTCCTGTTTTCCGGTCAGGGTGCGCAGCGTGCGGGTATGGGGCGGGAGTTGTATGGGGTGTCGCCGGTGTTCGCGGCGGCGTTGGATGAGGTGTGTGGGGGTCTGGACCGGGTGATGGAGGGGCCCGGGGTGCGNAAGTCCGCGTTCCTGTTTTCCGGTCAGGGTGCGCAGCGTGCGGGTATGGGGCGGGAGTTGTATGGGGTGTCGCCGGTGTTCGCGGCGGCGTTGGATGAGGTGTGTGGGGGTCTGGACCGGGTGATGGAGGGGCCCGGGGTGCGGGAGGTGATGTTCGCCGAGCCGGGCAGTGAGCCGGCCGCCCTGCTGGACCAGACCGTGTATACGCAGACGGCGCTGTTCGCGTTCGAGGTGGCGTTGTTCCGGCTGGTGGAGGCGTGTGGTCTGCGTGCGGACTTCCTGCTGGGGCATTCGATCGGTGAGCTGGCCGCCGCGTATGTGGCGGGGGTGTGGAGTCTGGAGGACGCCTGCCGGCTGGTGGCCGCGCGCGGGCGGCTCATGCAGGCCCTGCCCGCGGGCGGGGGCATGCTCTCCGTCCCGGCACCCGCCGAAGACGTCACCGAGATGATCGCCGGGTATGAGGGTGTGGAGATTGCGGCGGTCAACGGGCCGGCCGCAACGGTGGTCTCCGGTGACCTCGACGCCCTGGCCACTCTCGCTGCCGCCTGGGGTGAGCAGGGCATCAAGACGCAGGCCCTGACGGTCTCGCACGCGTTCCATTCCGCGCGGATGGAGCCGATGCTGGCAGAGTTCGGCCGCATCGCCGCCTCCCTCACCTACCACGCCCCCACCCTGCCGGTCGTCTCCAACCTGACCGGGCGCACCGCCGGCGACGAACTGCTCACCCCCGACTACTGGGTGGAGCAGGTACGCCGCCCGGTCCTGTTCCTCGACGCCGTCCGCACGCTCAGCGCGCAGGGTGTGCGCGGCTTCACCGAGGTCGGCCCGCGCGGCGTCCTGACCGCGATGACCGCCCAGTGCCTGCCCGAAGAACATCAGGCCACCACCACCCTCATCCCCCTCACCCGCACCAACCGCCCGGAGCCTGCAACTTTGCTGACGGCTCTGGCCCGGGTGTGGACCACCGGCCAGACCCTCAACTGGCCCGCCCTCATCCCCGCTTCGACGTCGTCACCGGAGCTGCCGACCTACGCCTTCGACCACACCCGCTACTGGCTCGACCGCACCCGCACCACCACCGACCTCACCCACACCGGCCTCACCCCCCTCGACCACGGCCTCCTCACCACCGCCATCGACACCGCCACCCAAAACCAGCACATCCTCACCGGACGGCTCACCCACGCCGCCCACCCCTGGCTGTCCGACCACACCATCACCGACACCGCCCTCCTCCCCGGCACCGCCTTCGTCGACCTGCTCATTCAGGCGGGCGATCACGTCGGCTGCCCCACCATCGACGAGCTCATCGCCCACACCCCCCTGGCGGTTCCGTCCGACGGCGCTGTCGACCTGCAAGTGGTGATCGAGGCCCCCGATCCCGACGGCCGGCGCGCCGTCGGCGTCCACTCACGTCCGTACACCCCGGACGCCGGGTCCACGGACGGCGTGTGGACCCGCCATGTCCAGGCCGTCCTCGCGCCCGAGGCCGCGCAGCCCCAGGACGCCGAGGCGGACTTCGCCGCGCTGCGCTCCTGGCCGCCCGCGGGGGCGACGCCGGTGGCCGCAGGTGACGTCTACGAGCTGCTGTCGTACCGCGGTTACTCCTACGGGCCGGCCTTCCGGGGACTGCGGAACGTCTGGCAGGACGCCGACGGCACGGTGTACGCGGAGGCCGCCCTCCCCGATGCCTCCGCCCCGCAGGCGGCCGACTACCGGCTCCACCCGGCGCTCCTCGACGCCGCGCTCCATGGTCTGAGCCACCACCCGGATTTCCCCTCCGAGCGGATCTGGCTGCCCTTCTCCTGGCACGGGATCACGCTGCACTCCACCTCCGCGCGCGCCCTCCGTGTCGTTCTGCGCTCCATCGGCGACGGCGTTCTGCAGATCACCGCTGCCGACCCTGCCGGGAACCCGGTCGCCCGCATCGACGCCATGCACATCCGCCCGTTCGACCCGGACCAGCTCGCTTCCCACAGCCAGGCCCTCAACAACCTGTTCGCCCTCTCCTGGATCCCCGCGTCCGACGCAGGGCAGACGTCCTTGCCGTCGTCGGTCGTTGTCGGCGCCGACGAGCTGGGCGTGGCCGCCGAGCTGCCGGACGTGACGGTGGTCGAAGATGTGGCGGCCCTGGTCGCCGAGGGCGTAGTGCCGGAGCTGGGCATCATGTGCGCTCTGGGCGAGGGCGCGGAGGCTGCGTTCGAGGTGGCGGCCCGTGTGCTGGATGTGGTGCAGGCGTGGCTCGCGGAGCCGTCGCTGGAGTCCAGCCGCCTGCTCGTCGTCACCCGTGGTGCCGTCGCGGCCGGCCAGGGCACCGGAAGCACGGATGTGACGGATCTGGCCGCCTCGACGGTGTGGGGTCTGATCCGCACCGCGCAGAGCGAGCACCCGGACCGTTTCGTCCTGCTGGACTGCGACCCGGCCACCGAGCCCTCCACCGTCAACTGGCAGCCCCTGCTCTCCCGGGCCGCCACCACCACCGAACCCCAACTCGCCCACCGCAACGACGCGGTACTCGTCCCGCGCGTGGTGCGAGCGGCAAACGGCGGGCAGATCCCCGCCGTCGGCGGATTCGACGCCGCCGACCACTGGCGCGTCGACGCCCAGGGCGNAACGACGCGGTACTCGTCCCGCGCGTGGTGCGAGCGGCAAACGGCGGGCAGATCCCCGCCGTCGGCGGATTCGACGCCGCCGACCACTGGCGCGTCGACGCCCAGGGCGGCGGCACGCTGGACGACGTCGGCAAGACCGACAACCCCCGCGCCACCCGCGCTCTCGAACCCGGCGAAGTCCGCATCCAGGTCCGCGCCTCCGGCCTCAACTTCTACGACGTCGCCGTTGCCCTCGGCATGGCGCCGTCCAACGAGGGCCTGGGCACCGAGGGTTCTGGCACGGTGGTGGAGACGGGTCCGGGCGTCACCCGGTTCGCTCCGGGCGACCGCGTCTTCGGCGGATTCCCCGCAGCGTTCGCCCCGTTGACCATCGCCGACGAGCGCGCCCTCGCCGCCGTCCCCGACGACTGGTCCTACGAGGAGGCGGCTTCCGTCCCCACGGTGTTCTTGACGGCGTATTACGGGCTGCGGGATCTGGCGGGGCTCAAGGCGGGTGAGCGGGTGCTGATCCATGCCGCCGCCGGTGGTGTGGGCATGGCCGCCGTCCAGCTCGCCCGCCACTGGGGCGCCGAAGTCTTCGCCACCGCCAGCCCCGCCAAATGGGACACCCTGCGCGCCATGGGCCTCGACGACCACCACATCGCCAACTCCCGCACCCTCGACTTCGCCCCCC
>NZ_JABETO010000078.1 GCF_013055795.1 Streptomyces sp. I05A-00742 | reverse complement strand
CTGGGTGTGGCGTCCGGCAACGGCAAGGGGCAGATCTTCGTCAAGGGCGAGGTCATCAAGACCGTCCCCGAGTCCAAGATCGTCGAGACCCTCATCGAAGAGGCCCTGAAGATCGCCGCACAGATGGAGAAGGACGGCATCCCCTCGGGTGAACCCGAGGTCAGCGTGGGCTGACGCCGGCCGGCGCGGCGAGGGGCCTCCCGTCTCCCTGCTGCGAGGGGGTACACGCGGGACCGGAGAGGTAAAGTGCCAGGATCTGTTCCCCTGGCCTCCGGCCCGTGACGGTGAGGCAACCCCACACGTGTTGACGACGACCACGACCAAGGTCCTGGAACCCGGCGATCTCGACGCCGCCCTCGCGGTCCTCGACCGCGACCCCGTCGCCAACGCCTTCGTCGCCGCCCGTGTCCAGGTCGCAGGCCTCGACCCATGGCGGCTCGGCGGCGAGATGTGGGGCTGGTACGCCGACGGGCGGCTGGAATCGCTCTGCTACGCGGGCGCCAACCTCGTCCCCATCGGCGCGAGTCAGGAAGCCGTCCGCGCCTTCGCCGACCGTGCCCGCAGGGCCGGGCGGCGCTGCTCCTCGATCGTCGGCCCGGCCGAGCCCACCGCCGCGCTCTGGTCGCTGCTGGAGCCCCACTGGGGCCCGGCCCGCGAGGTCCGCGCCCACCAGCCGCTCATGGTCACCCGCTCGCTCCCCGTCGACGTCGACCCCGACCCGCTGGTCCGCCGCGTCCGCAAGGACGAGATGGAGCTGATCCTCCCGGCCTGCGTGGCCATGTTCACCGAGGAGGTCGGCGTCTCGCCGCTCGCCGGGGACGGCGGTCTCCTCTACCAGGCACGCGTCGCCGAACTCGTCGGCTCCGGACGGTCGTTCGCCCGTGTCGAGGACGGCAAGGTCGTCTTCAAGGCCGAGATCGGCGCCGCCACCCGCCACGCCTGCCAGATCCAGGGCGTCTGGGTCGCGCCCGAACACCGGGGCCGCGGCCTGTCCGTGACGGGCATGGCCGCCGTGCTGCGCTACGCCCTGCGCGAGGTCGCCCCCGTCGTCAGCCTCTACGTCAACGACTACAACGCGGCCGCGCGCGCGGCCTACCGGCGCGTGGGCTTCACCGAGACCGGCGCCTTCATGAGCGTGCTGTTCTGACCCGCCGCACCGCCCCCGCCGGGGAGACCGGCCGGCCGGGTAGCCTCCCGGCATGGATGACATCGTGGTCGGCCCGCTCGACCTCGCCGCGCGGGTGGACGACGCGCTGGCCGTGCAGGCCCAGGCCTTCGGGCTCACCGCGGAGGAGGTCGGCGTCCGGCGCCACATCGTGCTCCGCCACCTCACCACCCCCGGCGCCCGGGCCCTGGGAGCGACGACGGAGAGCGGACGGCTCGTCGGCTTCGTCTACGGCATGCCCAACGACCGCCGGCACTGGTGGTCCACCGTCGTGGAACCGTACTTGCGGGCCACCGGTACGGAGGACTGGCTCGACGACGTCTTCGTCATCACCGAGCTGCACGTCCACCCGGCCTTCCAGAACCGGCGGATCGGGCGGACCCTCATCACCTCGATCACGGCGGACGCCGAGGAACCCCGCTCGATCCTCTCCGCCATCGACGTGGAGAGCCCGGCCCGGGCGCTCTACCGCAAGCTGGGCTACCGGGACCTGGCCCGGCAGGTGGTGTTCCCCAGCGCGCTCAGCCCGTACGTCGTGATGGGAGCGGAACTGCCGCTGCAGGAGTGAGGCACCGGTGAATGTCAGTGCCCACCCCTAGTCTTCCGGCCATGGACACCGCAGCGGACACCGCATCAGCGCGCAGGGAAGCCGGCGAACTCCTCCGGGACTACTGGGACTACACCGAGGGGTTCCCGCCCGAGGACCTGGAACCGGAGGCGGCCGCGATACGGGAGCGCTACGCCGCCGTCCTGGAAGCCGTCCCCGACGACCCCACCGGCGTCGGCTGCCTGGCGCTGCTGGCCCTGGGCACCCTGCGGGCGCACATGGAGCACACCGTCAACGTGCTGGTGGACCACCGGGACGACGACCGTGTCCCACCCGCCGAGCTGCCCGCCGACGACGGACCCGGCCGGGCCCTGGCGGCCGAGGCCGTACGGGCCGCCCGCCGGGCCCTGGACCTCCAACCCGCCGACAATCTGGCGGCCTTCGCGCTGGCCTGCTCGCTGGAGGCCCTGGGCGAGCGGGAAGCGGCGGCCGCGGCGTACCGGACGGCGCTCCGCCTCGACCCCCACGACCACGTCGCTCGGGCGAGGGTGGAAGTCCTGGAGAACACCACGCTCCCCGAGCCGGCCGGCGACCTTCCCCCGTCCCATCGGCACGGCTTCCACCTGCTGGAGGGGGCGGTGATGGTGAGCAACAACGGGGACATGGAGGGCTGGTCCTGGCTGCTGAACGACACCGGCGTGCTCCGGGACACCGTGGAGAGCCACCTTCTGGAGGAGGGAGGGTGGTACGACGCGAACGACGAGTTCTCGCTGACCACTCACGTCCCGCGCAGCCGCTGCGACTGGGTGGACCTGCGCCCGGCGCTCCGGGGAGATCCGGCCGAGGACGAGACCCGGACCATCGACTGGTCGAAGGTGCCCCTGCCCGTCTCACTGGGCGACCCCCTGCCCGTCGGCGCGCCCGTCCGGTTCTCGGGGAGGTTCCACTTCTACGGCAGGCAGGAGCAGGTGCAGTGACGGACCTGCGCAAACGGCCGCCTACAGCAACGCCGCGAACTCCAGCAGGAGTTCACCGGTGGTGCGGGCGCCGGAGGCGCGCTCCAGGACGCCGTCGGCCACGGCGCGGAACAGGGTCCAGCCGCGCAGCCGGTCCGGGTCCACCTCCAGGGAGTCGGCGAGCTTGGCCACCCGGCGCCGGACGGTCGCCGCCGCGCCGGGGGAGGCCAGCAGCGTGTCGGCGCGGTCGCGGACGAGCCGGGCCAGGTCGTACGCGCGCTCGCCGGTCAGCGGCCGGGGGCCCACGGCCAGCCAGGGGGTGCGGTCGCCGGCCAGGACCTTGCCCTGGTGGTAGGCGCCGTGCAGCAGGCTCGGCGGCTCGTCGGCCGGGCCCGGGGCCAGCGCGTCCCGCAGCTCCAGCGCCTCGTCGACGAGCACCTGGGCGTCCGCCGCCCAGGGCCTGTCCCGGTGCGCGCGCAGGGCCTCGGCGCGGGCGGCCGTGTGGCCGGCCACCGTGGGCAGCGCGAGCCCGGCGGGCGGTGGGACCCACAGCCGTTGCAGCGTCGCGGACGCCTCCAACTGCGCCTTGGCCTCGGCCAGCGAGCGCAGGCTGACGTCCGCGTGCAGCCGCTCCAGGAGCAGCGCGCCCGCCTCGGGAGCGGCCGCCAGGACGCGGACCGCGCCCAGCCCGTTCCAGTGCTCCAGCGCGGCGCGCTCGGCCTCGGCCCCGCCGTCCGGGGGGACGAGCTTGAGGGCGGCCGGGGTGCCGTCCGCCCGGCGCACGAGGACCACCATGCCGGAGCGCCCGCCCGGCTCCTGCACCCGCTCGGGCGTCAGGTCCCAGCGGTCCAGGCACTCCTGAGCCGTCGCCGGAAGACCGGCCAGCCACCGGCGGGCGGTCTCGGCGCGGCCGAGGTCGGGATCGGAGCCCAGGGCGCGAACCAGCCGTTCCGGCGGTTCGAGGCGGTCGTTCGCATGGCCCATCCCTGTGCTGTCCCTTTCGTCCTTGCCGGTGAGGCAGGTGTCGCCGGTGGCGCCGGAGCCTTCAGGTCTCGTCCGGTCCGCCGGCCGGGGCCCGTCCTGCGAGCCCAGGGAAGGCTACGCTGCCGCCCCGCCAGCGCACCGCCCGCACCGCCGCCTCGCGCAGCGCGGCCGCCGCCTCCCCGCGCAGGGCGCCCCGGGACGCCGCGACCAGATCCGCGTAGACGGCCGCGACCCGGCTCTCCAGCTCGGCGGCCAGCCGGACCGCCGCCGCCCCGTCCGGCACCGGGAACGGCAGCGCGTACGCGGCGTCGGCGGCCGCGGGCTTCCCGCCCAGATCGCGCACGGCACGCCGCATGGCGTCCCGCCGGGCGCGGTGCGCCTCGTACGCCTCACGGGCCTCCTTGGCCCGCTCCTCCTCGGCGCGGGCGCCGACGATCCCGTACCCGTACACCGCCGCGTGCTCGGCGGCCAGGGCCGCCTGTGCGGCGGTCAGCTCCGCCGAGTCCTTCACGCGCCCGCTCCCAGCAGATAGGCGTGCGCCGCGCCCGCCGCCGCCACGGAGGCCAGCAGCCGGGCGAGTTCGGGCGGGGCCTCGGCGAGGGCCGAGCCGTGGCCGTCGGCCGTGCGGCGCTCGGCCGCCGCGAGCGCGGCGAGGGCGGCGTCCTCGTCGGCGGGGACGGCCGGCCGGGGAGGCGGCGAGGACGGGGAGGAGGCCGGGGAGGGCGACGCGGAACCGCCGGAACCGGGTGTTCCGAACGCCTCGGCGTGCCGGGCCACTTCGGCCCGCAGCGGCCGCAGCCGGTCCGCGAGCCCGGTGTGCGCGGCGATCGTCGCGTCGTACCGCGCCAGCAGCGCCGCCGCGTCCCGCCCGGCCCCGGCGCGGAGCCGGGCCTCGAAGCGCGCCCGCTCGTCGTCCGGCCCGGACGCCCCGTCGGAGCAGCCGGAGAGCAGCGGCCCGGCGCCGCCCAGCAGTGCCGCCGCGCCCGTCAGCAGCGCGCGTCTGCGCGGGCCGCCGCGGGCCCGCGTCGTCGTCGTGAACGCCACGTTCCTCTTCCTGCCGGATTTCGTCGGACCACCGTCACGGGATCAGACTCATGATCACCGGACGTGAGCGTACCGGCGCCCGGCGGAACCCCCGTGGACGAGGCACCGAATCGTCAGCCGGGTGCCGGAACGGATAGGCTTTGACCTGACACGCGACTTTCCCACAACAGCACACGCGGCCGAGGAGTCACCCGGATGAGCACCACCCAGAGCGAGCGGCTCCGCGAGCTGCTCGCCCCTCTCGTCAGCGCACGGGAGCTGGATCTGGAAGAGGTCGAAGTGACACCGGCCGGAAAACGGCGTGTGCTGCGCATCGTGGTCGATTCCGACGAGGGCGTTCAGCTGGACGAGTGCGCCGAGCTGAGCCGTGAGGTCTCCGCGAAGCTCGACGAGAGCGACGTGATGGGCGGCGCCCCGTACGTCCTGGAGGTCACCTCCCCCGGCGCCGACCGCCCGCTGACCCAGCACCGGCACTACGTCCGGGCCACCGGCCGGCTGATCAAGGCGCAGCTCACCGCGGGCGGCGAGCTGGTCGCGCGGATCGTGGCCGTCGACGACGAGGGGCTGGACCTGGAAGTGCCGGGCGTGAAGGGGCGCAGGCCCACCGCCCGGAGGCTCGCCTTCGACGAGATCGCGAAGGCCCGCGTGGAGATCGAGTTCAACCGACCGTCCGGTGCGGGGGCCGCGCAGGCCGCAGCAGAAGCCGACGAGAACCAAGAGGAGGCGTAGCCGTGGACATCGACATGAGTGCCCTGCGGGGCCTGGTGCGAGAGAAGGAGATCTCCTTCGACCTGCTGGTCGAGGCGATCGAGTCGGCCCTCCTCATCGCGTACCACCGCACCGAGGGAAGCCGCCGCCGGGCCCGCGTGGAGCTGGACCGGGCGACCGGCCACGTCACGGTCTGGGCCAAGGAGGACCCGCAGGACCTCGCCGAGGGCGAGGAGCCCCGCGAGTTCGACGACACCCCGTCCGGCTTCGGCCGGATCGCCGCGACCACCGCCAAGCAGGTCATCCTCCAGCGTCTGCGCGACGCCGAGGACGAGATCACTTTCGGTGAGTTCGCGGGCCGCGAGGGCGACGTCGTCGCCGGCGTCGTCCAGCAGGGCAAGGACCCCAAGAACGTCCTGGTCGACATCGGCAGGCTGGAGGCCATCCTGCCCGTGCAGGAGCAGGTCCCCGGCGAGGACTACACGCACGGCACCCGGCTGCGCACCTATGTCGTCCGGGTGGCCAAGGGCGTCCGCGGCCCGTCGGTGACGCTGTCGCGCACCCACCCCAACCTGGTGAAGAAGCTGTTCGCCATGGAGGTCCCGGAGATCGCGGACGGCTCGGTGGAGATCGCCGCCATCGCCCGCGAGGCCGGCCACCGCACCAAGATCGCCGTGCGCTCCACCCGCTCCGGCCTGAACGCCAAGGGTGCCTGCATCGGCCCGATGGGCGGCCGGGTGCGCGCGGTCATGGCCGAGCTCAACGGCGAGAAGATCGACATCGTCGACTGGTCGGACGACCCGGCCGAGCTGGTCGCGCACGCGCTGTCGCCCGCCCGGGTGAGCAAGGTCGAGGTCGTGGACCTCGCCGCCCGCTCGGCCCGGGTGACCGTCCCGGACTACCAGCTGTCGCTCGCCATCGGCAAGGAGGGGCAGAACGCCCGCCTGGCCGCCCGGCTCACCGGCTGGCGGATCGACATCCGTCCGGACACCGAGCAGCAGGACAAGCCGGAGTAAGCACCGGCGCGCGGGAGCACCCGGGGGCGCACGGCGGCGGGCCGGCGCAGGTACCGCAAGGCAGTGCCCCCGGCGGTTTCCGCCACGGGTCAAAAAGCATACGGAGCCGATCTGTGCCCCAAAGGGGTGAGCCCGGCTCGGGGAGGTAGACTTAACCGTGTCTGGCCGGACGCATGCCCGCGCATGCCCTCAGCGCACCTGTGTGGGGTGCCGGGAGCGAGCGGCCAAGGGCGATCTGCTGCGGATCGTGTTGATCGAGGGCGCCTGCGTCCCCGATCCGCGCGGTACGCTGCCCGGCCGGGGTGCCTCTGTGCACCCCACACTGGTCTGTCTCGACCTGGCGGTCCGCCGCCGGGCGTTCCCCCGGGCCTTCAAAAGCCCGGGACCGCTGGAAACCGCGGAACTGCGTCGCCACATCGAGCGGATCGAGCAGTAGAAGAGTTGGACCCCGCATCTGCGGGGATGTCCCAGGCACGGGTACCCGGTACCCGTGCGGTCAGGTACCTCGCGATTTGGAAGTAGGTCGAGATTGCGATGAGCACTCGATGAGTACGCGATGAGTACGCCCATGAAGTAGCGACGGTCCGGTTGACAACCCGGACCTAGAAGGAGCGAAGTGGCTAAGGTCCGGGTATACGAACTCGCCAAGGAGTTCGGAGTGGAGAGCAAGGTCGTCATGGCCAAGCTCCAAGAACTTGGTGAATTCGTCCGTTCGGCGTCCTCGACGATCGAGGCGCCGGTCGTCCGTAAACTGACTGACGCGCTGCAGGGGCCCGGCGGCAACGCCGGCAAGTCCGCTGCCAAGCCCGCGGCGCCGCGCAAGGCGGCCCCCGCGAAGCCGGGCGCGCCCACTCCGGGCGCCCCCCGCCCCGCCGCTCCGGCCCCCAAGCCGGCCGCGGCCCCCAGCACCCCCAGCACTCCCAAGCCCGCCGGTGGCGCCCCCACCCCGGGTCCCCGTCCGGGTCCGAAGCCGGCCCCGGCGAAGCCCGCCCCGGTCACCCCGGTGCCCGCGGCGGAGTTCTCCGCCCCTGCCCCGGCGCAGCCCGCCGCCCCGCAGACCGGCGCCCCGCGCCCGGCCTCTCCCGGCCCGCGCCCCGGCGCCCGTCCGGGCCAGACCGGTCAGCAGCGTGACGGCGGTCAGGGTCAGCGCGCCCCGCGTCCCGGCCAGGGCGGTGCCCGTCCCGGCGGTCGTCCGGCCGGTCCCCGTCCGGGCAACAACCCCTTCACCTCCGGTGGCTCCACCGGCATGGCCCGCCCGCAGGCCCCGCGCCCGCAGGCTCCCCGCCCCGGTGGCGGCGCGGCCGGTCCCGGCGGCGCTCCGCGTCCGCAGGGCGGCCCCGGCGGTGCCCCGCGGCCGCAGGGTCAGGGCGGTCCCCGCC
>NZ_JABETO010000077.1 GCF_013055795.1 Streptomyces sp. I05A-00742 | reverse complement strand
GGCTGCCCGGTTCCCGGTCTCCGGCGCGCGGCCAACGGCTCCCGGCGCCTTCCGACGGGGCTCGCGCCCGTCCCGTCCGCCGCCCGCGCGCCGGCCGGTCCCGCGCGCCCTCAGCCGCCGGGCGGGCCGGTCCGCCCCGTGGCGTAGGGCGTCAACAGCCCGTCCCAGCCGCGGCGGAGGGCGCGGTACTCGTCCTCGCACTGCTCGGCGCGCTCCTTGCCGAGCCGTTTGCCGTCGACGAGCTTCCGTTCGCGCTCCGGCGCGGAACCGTAGAGATAGCAGAGGTAGTTGGCGCTGCGGACGGCGTCCGGGGCGTGTTCGTCGCTGGGGTCGTCGCTCCCGGGTCCGGAGTCCGCCGCGTACTGGGCGTAGTTGTCCGCGGCGGCCCGCAGCGCGGCACGGCCGGCGGCGCCGCGGGCGAGGAGGCGGTACGCGGCGAACTGGTCGGCGACGTCCTCCTCGTGCCCGGTGAACCGCAGGTCCAGCCGGTCGATGAGGGCGTGGGCGACCTCGTGGTACAGGGTCTCGGTGATCACCCCGGCGGTGCGTCCGGCGACGTCCGGGTCGCGGGCCTCGCGGAACATCGCGCGGACCTCGCCGACGTAGCCGTAGCAGAGGGTGACCCGTCCGGTCTCCGGGTCGTAGTCGGGCACGTCGTCCTCGTCGCAGGACCGGCCGGTGATGCCGATCCGCCGGGGCAGGCGCAGGGTGCGGTTCAGGTCGTCCGCCACCTGCTCGGGGAGCCGGCGCTGCCGGAGGAAGCCGAGGTGGGCCTCGTCTCCCTGGTCGGCCTCCCGGTACGAGACGGTCACACCGGCCCCGCCCGGCCGGGCGTCGTCGTCGCGTGTCCGGTCCCCGCCCCTGCCGCCGCAGGCCGTCGCCATGAGGGCGCAGGCCAGGGCCGCGGGCAGAATACGGGCGTGCCGTGCGCGGGACGGCGTACGGGGGCCGGGCCCGGCATGGTGCAGCATGGTCAGCACTCTGCCGGACGGCAGGCCAGGAGGGAAATCCACCGTTCGCCGGCCGCCGGGCCACCCGACGGAGTGCTGGATTCCGCTTTCCCTGCGCCGGTACGGCAGGCTGGAAGGTGCCGGGAGCCCCTGTGCGCTCCAGGTGTGAAAGGGACGAGGGAGCGGGCGTTGATCCGTGTCGCTGTGGTGGACGACGAGCAGCTGGTCAGGTCCGGGCTGCGGATGATCCTGGGCACGGTCCGGGACATCGAGGTCGTCGCGGACTGCGGGGGCGGCGACGCCGTGGCCACCGTGCTCGCCTGCGCGCCCGACGTCGTCCTGCTCGACGTCCGGATGCCGGACGTCTCCGGGCTGACCGTGCTCCGCGCGCTGCGGGCCGCGCCGGAGCCGCCGGCCGTCGCCATGCTCACCACCTTCGACGCGGACGAGTATCTGGCCGCCGCGCTGCGCGGCGGAGCGGCCGGGTTCCTCCTCAAGGACACCGACCCCGACCAGCTCGTCCGGGCCGTGCGGACGCTCGCCGCGGGCGGCAGCGTGCTCGACCCCGGCGTGACCCGGGCCGTGATCGGCGGCTATCTGGCGGCGGGCGCCGAGAGCTCGGCCGCCGAAGCGGTACGGGTGCTCACCCCGCGCGAGCGCGAGGTGCTGGCGCACGTCGGCGCGGGCCTGGCGAATCCGCAGATCGCCGAGCGCATGGGGCTGGCCCCCAGCACGGTGAAGGACCACGTCCGCGCGGTCCTCGGCAAGCTGGGCGGGGTCAACCGGGTGCAGGCGGCCGTCGTCGCCGACCGCGCGGGGCTGGTCGCGGCGCCACGACGCGAGGACGGCGTCCGGTGAACCGCCGGGCGCGGAGCCGGCCGGCCTGGGTGCCGGTCGTCGCGCCCGCGGCGCTGGCCGTCGCCGACGCCTTCCTGGTCAACGGGGTCGAACCGGGTCCCGCCCTCGGGCTCTCCCTGGTCGCCGCCGTGGCACTGCTGTGGCGGCGACGCTTCCCCGTGACCGTCTTCCTGGTCGTCCTGCCGGGCTTCTACATCGGCTACATCTGGTTCGCCCCGCTGATCGCGCTCTACACGGTGGCGGCCGCGCGCCGCCCGGACCGGCGGCTGCTCGGCCTCATGGGGCTGCTCTTCGCCGTCGTCCACTTCCTCCCCTATCCCCTCTCCGACCTCCCGCACGACGCGCGCGAGCTGGCGCTGGACGCGATCAACGCCGTCGTCATCGCGGCCGCCCCGATCGCGGTGGGGCTGCTCTCCCGCACCCGCCACGAGCTGGCCGGACGGCTGGACGAGCTGACGCGCAGCCGGGCCCGCGAGGACCGGCTCCTCGCCGACCAGGTCGTCGCGACCGAGCGCGCCCGGCTCGCCCGCGAGATGCACGACGTCGTCGCCCACCAGGTCAGCCTCATCAGCCTCCAGGCGGGGGCGGTGCAGGTCAGCACGGCGGACACCCAGGCGCGCGCCGGGGCGAACGCCATCCGGGAGCTGTCCGTGCGCACCCTCGACGAACTGCGCCACATGGTCGGCATCCTGCGGGCGGCGGGCGCGGACACCGAGGAGCTCACGCCGCAGCCGAAGCTGGCGGACCTGCCCCGGCTGATCGAGCTGAGCGCGCTCGACGTCACCTACGAGGACGCGTACGACCCTGCCGCCGACCGCTCCGAGGCGGCGGAGCGGGCCGCGTTCCGCACGGTGCAGGAGGCGCTGACCAACGTGCGCAAACACGCGCCGGGCTCGAAGGTGCGGGTGCGGGTGGACGAGCCGGGCGGCGGGCTGCGGGTCGAGGTCCGCAACGGACCGGCCGACTCGGCGGTCCCCGCGCCCGGACTGCCCGGCGGGGGCCACGGTCTGGTGGGGCTGCGCGAGCGCGCGCAGAGCCTCGGGGGCACGCTGGAGGCGCACGCGACGGAGGACGGAGGCTTCGTCGTACGGGCCCGCTTCCCCCGGGAGCGCTGACGGCCGGAGACCCCACCCACCGGAGACCCCACCCGCCTGAGGACGCGCCGGCCGGAGACCCCCACCAACCTGAGGACGCGCCGGCCGGGAGGCCACGCCGGGAGCGCTACGCCGAGAGCGGGTCGGTCTCGGCGGTCGCGCTGGCCAGGTCCGGGTAGACCTCGAAGAGGCGGCGCACGCCGAGCGCGGCGAGCACCCTGTTGACGTGCGACCCCTCGACCGCCCCCTGCGCGGGCAGGATCAGCCGCAGCCGCCCTTGGCAGGAGCGCATCAAACGGCGGGCGGCGATCAGCACCCCGACCCCGCTCGAGTCGCAGAACCGCACCTCACCGAGGTCGAGCACCAGACTCCGCCGGCCGTCCGCCACCGCGTCGTGCACGCGCTGCCGGACCGCCGGTGAGGTCACCAGATCCATCTCGCCGCTGACCTGGAGCACGGCCCAGTTCCCCTGCTCGCGCTCCCACACCTTCAACGTCACGCGTTCGAGCCCTTCCACTCGGTCCGCCGGCGTTCGCGCTTTCCGGCGCTTTTCCGGACTGAGCCCTTCCGCGGTGTGGCCGCCGTCGCGTACGCTCCGCGACGGTCGCGGACCCGTGCGGGGGCCGGCCGGGAGGCCGGATCCGCCGCGCATTGCCGTCTGGCATAAACCACCGCCGTTGAGCCTATGCCCAGCTCGAACCGTTCCTCCCCATAGATCCGGTCACACCCGCATAACACATCGGCACTTTCGAGCATGTCCGATCCACACCGATCGGTCGATGGACGGCGAACGGTCGGCAGAGCGGCGGAACCGCCACAAGCAGGACCGTTGCGGAGCGACCCCACCCCTATCACCCGGGGCGGTCCCGCGCCCGCGCTTCCCCGATCTTCCCCGGACTTCCCCCGATTTCCGTCCGAACGAGCGCCCGCTGTCGGACCCTCCCGTTACATTGCGAAGAGCAGTCGACGGCACATCGCGAAGAGCGGGCGACGGCCGGGCCGGAGCACGGCGGACGCACGGGAGGAGGGGGCGGATGACGACCGACGCACCACCACGGTGGGACCGCAGGATGCAGCAGCGGCTCGCCCACGGCGAGGCGGCCGCGCTCGGCGAGCTGTACGACCGCTTCGCCTCCCTCGTGCACGGCCTCGCCCACCGGGTCCTCGGCGACGAGGCCGCCGCCGACCGGGTCACCCGGGATGTCTTCGGCCACGTCTGGGAGCACCCCGGCGAGTGGGACCCCCGGCAGGGCCCGCTGCGCTCCTGGATCGCCGGCCTCACCCACCGGCAGGCCGTCGCCCGGCTGCGCCAGTCGGAGAGCGACGGCGAGGCGACCCCGGAGGAGATCGACGAACGGGTCCGCGCGGCCTCCTCCGCCGCCCGCGCCGACTACATCGTCAGCTCCATGCCGGCGCCCCTGCGCGACGCCCTGGACCTCGCCTACACCCGCCGCCTCGACTACCGCGGGGCCGCGGCGGGACTGGGCGTCACGGAGGACGAGGCCCGCCGCAGACTGCGCCTGGGGCTCCAGCTGCTCTCCACGGCCCACCGGGGTGCCCGCCGGCCCGGTCCGCTGCCGCCGCCCGCCGGCGGGGGCCCGCGATGAACCGGTTCCCGCCCCGGCCGCACCCCGCGCTCACCTCGCTGCTCGGCGCCTGGGCGCTGGCCGCCTGCTCGGCCGAGGAGACCGCGGCGGTCGAGGAGCATCTGACGGACTGCGCCTCCTGTGCGGAGGAAGCCGTCCGGCTGCGGGACGCCGTCGCCCTGCTGCACCCCGAGGACAGCCTCGACCTCGATCCCGCGCTGCGCTCGCGGGTGCTCTCCCACTGCCTCGGCCGCCGCCCGGCCAGGATCCCGGTGCCCGGCTGGGCGGCGCCCTACGAGGCGGAGACGGCCCGCCTCGACGCGCTGCTGCGGGACATCGGCGAGCCGGACTGGCGGGCTCCGGTACGGCTCGCCTGGTTCGACGGGCGCCGGGCCGCCGAGCGGGAGGTCAGCGTGGCCGCCGTGATCAGCCACCTCACGGCGGTGGACGGGCTCGTCGCCGGCTCGCTGGGCCTGCCCGATCCGGTCCCGGGACCGGCCGCCGGGCCTCCGGCACCGCCCGTCGGCGAAACGGGGGAGCCCCCGGACGGCGCCGTGCCCGCCGGCCCTCCGGTGTCACCCGCCCGGCGCACCGAGGCCCTGTGGACCGCCGAGGACGGGCAGCCGTCCGGCAGCGCCCACACGGCCTGGCGCGACCAGAGCCGGGCCCTGATACGGAGCGCGTCCTTCGCCGGCGAGGGCACGGCCGCCCGGAGCGTGGAGTACGGCCGGTTCAGCCTCCCGCTGCAGGACGCGTTCCTCGACCGCGCCTTCGAGTGCTGGGTGCACGCCGAGGACGTCGCCGACGCGGTCGCGTACCCGTACGAGCCGCCGGCGCCGTCCCACCTCCACCGCATGATCGACCTGGCGGCCCGGATGCTCCCGGACGCCATCGCCGGGCGCCGCCGGGCCGGTCTCGCCCCGCCGCCGCACACACTGACCGCCGCGGGCGCGCCGGGGCGTGCCCTGCACCTGGAGGTGGAGGGCAGCGGCGGCGGCCACTGGTACATCGCCCTGGACTCCCCCGCGGCACGGGCCGCTCCGGAGACGGAGGTGGCCCATGTGGCGCTGGACGGGCTGGAGTTCTGCCGGCTCGCGGCCGGGCGCGTGGAGCCGAAGGAGGCCGCGGCCGGGCAGGACGGGGATCCGGAGGCGATCCGGGACGTGCTCTTCGCGACGGCTTCGCTGTCGCGGCTGTAGGAAGGCCGGGCCGTAGGGCGCTCCAGGTGCAGGGCGCCCCGGGCCGTTTCGCGGATGCCGGCTACGCGAAGACGACCGTCCGGCGCCCGTTCAGCAGCACCCGGTGCTCGCTGTGCCACTTCACCGCACGGGCGAGGGCCTGGCACTCCACGTCCCGGCCGACGGCGACCAGTTGCTCGGGGGTCACCTCGTGGCCGACCCGCTCGACCTCCTGCTCGATGATCGGGCCCTCGTCGAGGTCGGCGGTGACGTAGTGCGCGGTGGCACCGATCAGCTTCACACCGCGGGCGTGCGCCTGGTGGTACGGCTTCGCACCCTTGAAGCTCGGCAGGAAGGAGTGGTGGATGTTGATGATCCGGCCTGACAGCTCCTTGCAGAGGTTGTCGGAGAGCACCTGCATATAGCGGGCGAGGACCACCAGTTCGACGTTCTCGGTGCGGACCAGCTCCAGCAGCTTCGCCTCCGCCTCCGGCTTCGTCTCCTTCGTCACCGGAAGGTGATGGAAGGGAACGCCGTACGAGCCGACGAGCTCGGCGAAGTCCGTGTGGTTGGAGACGACCGCCGCGATCTCCACCGGCAGCGCGCCGATCCGGGAGCGGAAGAGCAGGTCGTTGAGGCAGTGTCCGAACTTGGACACCATCAGCACGATCCGCATCTTCTCGTCGGCGCGGTGGATCTGCCAGTCCATGTGGAAGGCGTCGCCGATGGCGGCGAAGCTGGCCCGCAGCTTCTCCAGCGTCACCGGGGCCTCGGCACCGAAGTGCACCCGCATGAAGAACAGCCCGGTGTCGTGGTCGCCGAACTGCTGGCTGTCCTCGATGTTGCAGCCGGTCATGAAGAGATAGCTGGACACCGCGTGCACGATGCCCTGCTTGTCCGGGCAGGAGAGGGTGAGGACGTACTGATCGGGCTGTGCGGTCCGCGCGGGCGGCGCCGGCTGCGAGGCGTTCATAGCCCAATAGCGTCGCATATCCGCGGGGCCCCACCGGACCATCCGGTTCCGGCGGGCGCCCGCGGAGCGTGCGCGGGAACGGGCTCCGGCCCGCTCAGACCTTGGTCAGCACCGCGAGGACGGGCAGGGAGCGGGGCGGCACGTCCGGGTCGTCCCCGTCGCCCGCCGCCAGCCGGACGTGCGCCTCGCGCGCGGCCCGTACGGCCTCCTGCCAGCCGTGGTGCTCCAGGTAGGCCGAGACCGGGGCGTCGGCACCGACCTGGTGCATGATCCGCAGCACGCGCAGGACCACCACGTCGACAAGGGCGGCCTCGCCCGAGTCCCGGAAGACCGTCCCGACGTACTTCTCCGCCGACCAGTTGTCCAGCCAGGTGTCCTCGACCAGGCGGTAGACGGCGTCGGTCACGTCTCCGTACCCTTCGCGGCCGGTCAGCCAGCACTCCTGCTGGAAGACCGGGTCCGAGAGCATGTGCAGCGCCGAGCGGACGTTCGCCCGCCAGCGCCACCACGGCATGTCATTGAGCGGCATGCCGTCCATGGTGGTCGAGCGGCGGCCGCGACGGGAAGACTTCTCCGAACCTTGCACAGCGATCGATCGTACGTTCTCGCCTCAGAGCTGTGTCCACTGGCGCTGCGGCAGCCCGTACTTCTTCGCGATCGGGTTCCACAGATCGGCCGCCCGCTTCTTGGCGGCCGTCGCCTCGCCGCTGGCCCGGTCCCCCGCGGCGGCGTCCTTGGTGGAACGGGCGTGCCCCTTGTGGCAGCCGTGTTTGCCGCCGACCTGGTCGGCCCAGGCCGCGTAGTGGCTGTCGGCGGAGGCGGACGACTGCCACGCCCGGGTCAGCTGCGCGGTCAGGTCGCTGTTGCCGGGCAGCTTGTCGACGGGGGTCTTCCGCAGCCGGTCGACGAGCCCGTTCCGGTCCTTCGCGGCGTCGCGCAGGTCACCGGCCGACTTGCCGAGGTCCTTGCAGTTCCGGGTGGCGTCCACGGCCCTGATGACCGTGCCCCGGCTGCTGCCGCTGTCCTGGAGCAGCGTGTCCAGGGCCTTGGCCTGGCCCTCCGCCGGGTCCGCGGGCTTGGGCTTCTTGCTCTTCTCGCCGCCGGGCGTGGCCGGGGCGCTCGGTTCCGTCGTGACCACGGCGGCCTTCTGGGGCTCCTTCTCCTTGTCCCCGTCGTCACCTCCGCCCCAGAACAACGCACCCGCCGCGAGGCCGGCGACGGCGCAGCCGGCCACGACGGCACCGATGATGGCGAGGCCCTTGCCCCGGCCCGACCGCGCCGCGGCGGGCGGGGGCGGCGCGTAGGCGGCCGGCGCGGCGGTCCCGGGCGGCGGCC
>NZ_JABETO010000076.1 GCF_013055795.1 Streptomyces sp. I05A-00742 | reverse complement strand
TCACCGACCCAACGCACGGTCAACCGCGCACTCTCGGCAGCGCGGGCACCGGTCGAGCGAGGCGTGGCCCGTCTGAAGTCCTGGCGGATCTTCCGCAGAGCCCGGTGCAGCCCAAATCGAATGTCGGCAATCGCCCGAGCCGTCCTCACCCTGGAGCGGCAACGCTGAAAGAGCTCACTGATCATCAACGTGCTCACCGAAGACAACCTGCCCAGCTACCACTCCGAGATCACGATCCGGCTCGGGCGGGACGGAGCCTGGGGTGCCTGGGTCCACCGGTGGACGGCCGAGGAGGACCGGCACTCGTTCGTGCTGCGTGCCATTCTCCTCGCCCGGCGGGCGGTCGACCCGGTCGTCCTGGAGGATCTGCGGCTGCGGAACATGGCGAGCGGATGGTCCCCCCACAATTGGTTCACCCCGCTGCACACCCTGGCGTACGCCACCGTCCAGGAACTCGCCACCCGGCATGCTCACCGCAATACCGGTGCCCTGTGCGGTGACCGGCTGGGCGAGCGGCTGATGACCAGGATCGCCGCCGACGAGAACCTGCACATGCTTTTCTACCGAGAGCTGCTGGCCGACGCGTTCCAGGTGTTCCCCGACGACGCCATGACGGCCCTGGCGGACGTCCTCCGCGACTTCCGGATGCCGGGGGCGGCCATCCCGGGGTTCGGATCGCGGGCCGCCCGCGTCGCGGCGGCGGGCATCTACAACCCGGACATCCACCACGAGCACGTCGTCGCGCCACTGCTGCGCACCCTCCCGGTGCTGGCGGCGACCGAACTCGGTCCCGTCGGCCGGCAGGCGCAGGAGCGCGTGCTCGGCTGGGACATCGGTTCCCACGGCTTCAGGATCGTCCTGTCCGCGGAGATCCCGGCCCTCGTGGAGAATCACCTGCCGCGTGCCGTACGGGAGTTGCTCAGCCGGCACGGACTGACGACGCGAGATGTGGGGAGCTGGATCGTGCACGGCGCGGGACCGAAGGTCTTCACCGCCGTGGAGCGGGCCTTCGCCCTGCCTCCCCAGGCCCTGGAACTCACCCGCCGGTCGGTGGCGGCCAAAGGCAATCTCTCCTCCGTATCCGTCCTGGACGTGCTGTGTACGGCGGCAAAGGCTCCGCCGCCCCGGGGTACGCCCGGTCTCGTCGTGGCGATGGGGCCCGGATTCGCCATCGAGCTGGCTCTCATCCGCTGGTGAGACGCCGACGCGTGCGGTGTGCCGAAAGCACTTCCCCCTCATCACGACAACGCCGCCGCTCCCCTCATCGGCGGGCATTCGAGGGACCGCGCACGCGGCTCACCGGCGCGGCGTCTGCGAAGGCAGCAGGCTGGACCAGGAGGTGGGCAGGGTGCGGAGAGCCGGTCCCGGCAGGACCATCCGGCTCTCCGCACCGGCTGTTGGTGGTTGCGTCCGGTGGTGAGAGAGCAGGGGGGGCAACTGCCGTTCCTGTGGCGCTGGATGGGGGTTGTAGCTCAGTAATCAACTCAGTAATGTACTTAGTTATGGACTTCACTGTTATCGCGAACGCGGTCGAGGTGGACGACGGGATCAAGCGCGTATCGATGCGCTTCATCAAGAAGTACGCGGCACCGGAGCGCTCCCGGCTCAGCCAGGAGCTCTGCGAGCAGATCTCGAAGGCTCTTGAGGAGCAAGGGCTGATCACGCTCCCCCGGCGGCTCCCCACGTCCGAGAACGACTTCGTATTCGTCATCCAGAAGGACTGCCCGCTTGGCCAGGCGGTGGAAGTCGCCACACATGTGGCAGTCCTGGACAAGCTGGGCGCGAATCCGCTCCCCGTTCTGCTGGACAACTTTCCCGGAGTGCGAGCACACCTCGACCGATGAGGTTGCCAGCAGCAACTTCCGGCCAAACCCATGAAGTTGGCGGATGAGCCAACCCCACGGCCACTAAAGTCTTTCGGCATCACACAGATCACCGTGAGCCCGAGGAGTGCACCAGAGGCTCTTGATCAAGAGCTGGTGTACCGGGAGACGGCATGAGGGGATCAGAGGGGGGAGAGCCTCCGCACCGCGTCTACTACATGAGCAAGTACGACATCACGGAGATGTCGGTTATCGGCTGGATGTGCATCCCGTCCGACGCGCGGAGGACCGCCACCGGACACTTTCGAGTCCTCCGTGACAGCCTGCACACCGATCCGCATCTGCACATCCTGGCCGCCGGTCAGAGAGATATGACGCACTGGCTGGAAATCATCGCAGCGATACCGCGCGTCACCGTCGGGGCGGCATACCGTCACAACGCGACCTACGAGCAGCTGTACCCGGCCCTGGTCGATGAGCTCATCGACTGGCACACGGCGGACGACAGCCCGGCCTCGATCGTCTTCGACGGGAACGGCACGGAGACCTTGCGGGCGTCACGGCGCCAACTCCCGCACGGCAGAAGCCGCGTCGCGGAGCAGCCCGGCCTCATCGTGCCTCCTGAGCGCGACTTCCTTCAGGCTGCGGACCTGATCGCCTTCTCCGCCTTCCACTCCATGGTCAAGCGCGAATCCCACCGTTTTATGCATGACTGGTACCCGCGCTTGCTCCCGAAAGCCGAGGGTCCCTTCCCTCTATGAGCGCTATGAGCGCTATGAGCGCTATGAGCGCCATGAGTGAAGGCCCGGGAGCGCCGGGTCTTCCGCCTTTCTTCGCACCAACTCGCCCACAACGGAGGCACCGTGCCCCATTCCATCCCGCAACCCGTGACGGTTCCATGGGGGTCGGAGCGGATCCTGATCTCCAACGCCGAGCTCGCCCTGCCCGCGCCACCCACCGACGCCGACCGCGACGAGGTCGTCGCGGCAGGCCTGGCCAACGCCACCACCGCCCTCCCCGAGGAGGCCTGGCGGGCCGTGGCGCGGGGCATCACCGCGCCGGGCGCCGCGGCCGCGCAGCTCCGGTCGTCACCGGAGGGGCCGGCCGGGTTCCTCATGGAGGAGAACGTCGAGGGGGCGACCCTGTGGTCGCTCGTCACCCGGGTCTGGACGAGCGAGCTGCTGCCCGGCATCCAGCCGCGTACCGGGATGGAGGTGATGGACGTCCCCGACCCGCACGTCGTGGGGACCACCGCGCGGGGCGGGCCGTGTGCCGTCGTCCGGTACCAGTACAAGGACCTGGAGCACCTCAGGAACCACGTCTGGCAGACGTTCAACAGCACACTGGCCAAGAACGACTACGCGTCGTCCATCCTGGCCCGGAAGGTGACGCGCAATCTCATCGCGCACGCGGTGGAGTTCGCTTTCGAGGACAGCGCCGTCGAGCCGTTCCACGCCCTCGTGGTGCGGGACGGGATCACCCGGCTGGCAAGCGCCTGGAAGGTGCTGGCGGGTCCGGACGCGGATGCCGCCGAGACCGCGACGCTGGCGGTGGAGGCGCTGTTCGGCAAGGCGGGGACGTCCCCCGGCGGCATCGGACCGCTGTCGGAGCGGCTGGCCGCGCTCCGGGCGGCCCGGCGGGCCGCCCTCGCGGACGAGTTCGCCGCGGAGGCGGCGGAGCCGGAGCCCGGGCCGAGGGCGGTGCAGATCGCGCAGACGCATGTGGTGCCCGCCCAGATCGCCGTGGGGGTCGAGGGGCATCGGGGCCATCTCCTCGCACCGGACGACTGCTTCGAGGACGCGGTCCGGTCGATCCTGGCCTCCGTCCACGTGGAGTTCAAGCCGTGGGACGACGCGGCCCAGAACGTCGAGGTCATCACGCGGGCCCTCAAGCGGGTGATCCAGCAGGGCGAGGCCCCGGTGGCGAAGGACGGCCTCCAGGCCATTTACGGCCTGGCCGTGGGTCGGATCGAACCCGAGGATCTGCCCCGGGAGTTCGGCGACGACCGGATCCCCGGCACCGCGCTGTGGCGCGCCGTCCACCTCGTGCACGCCCTGACCCGGCCGGAGCTGCACGAACGGCTCAAGGACCAGGCCAAGGCGATCAAGGGCGGGCAGCGGATGGGGCCCAAGGGGTTCGCCGAGCTGCTGGGCCCCATCGTGGACCTGCCCTGGCGCAGCCCCAAGAGGGCCGTCTCCAAGCAGGCGCGCAACGCCTGGAAGAACGGCGGCGTGCTCACGGCGGACGTCATGAAGGAGTGGGAACCCGTCCCCACCGACGACTTCACCACCCTGGTCGCCCCCGCCCTGGCCGGTGACGTGGACGCGCGCTGCACCCTCGCGGTGGCGGGCGGCATCGCGCTCATCGCCGACAAGCAGCTGACACGGAACGTCGGTTCCGCCCTGATGGCCCCCAAGGAGAAGGGCGGCGTCCCCTTCCGCGCGGACGTCAGCCAGATCGTCGAGGACCTGTCCCACCAGGGGAACGAGCTGGGCCTCTGGACGCTCGCCCTCGCCGCCAACCGGTTCCGGACCGACCAGCTGCCGCAGAACGCGGTGACCATCCGGCAGTTCATCAGGAAGGGGAAGGAGAAGGAGGAGCAGGACGCGGCGGCCGGCTACGTCCACTTCACGGTCGACCTCGCCCGGCCCGACAAGATCGCGCGGGACGAGGTCGGGGTGCCGGTGACGTTGTCCCAGTGGGACGTGGTCCGGGCGTCGGACGAGGAGCGGGCCGAGAGGGCGTGGCGGGCCCACCTGGCCAAGTCGGCACCGGCCGTGGGCGGCGTTCTCCCCTCGGGGGACGGCGACGCCCCGGAGTCCGCCACGGAGAGCGCGCCGCCCGCCCCCGGGAGCCCGTCGCCCCAGGGCCCCGACCCCCGGCCCGCGAGCCTGCGCGCCGTCGAACACCGCCGCACGCTGCGCCAGTCCCTGGCGACGGCCCGCGACGCGCTCGACCAGCTGCTGGAGCTCGACGCCGGGACGGGCTCCTGGCCGCCCCTCATCGAGGTCGGCGAGCTGGACGGCTTGCGGGAAGAGCTGCTGAACCTCCAGACCGACGTCCAGAACCTCCGCCGGGTCATCCATGGCGACGACGATCCGGCGGAAGCGGACGACGTGATGGACGACGATGTGAAGGGTGACGGCGTGATGGATGCCTGATGAAGGCGGCGTGCTGTGTGTCCGCAGTCCGACGCGCCGGACCCGACGACGGGCGTAGCTCCGTGCGGGCGTCGGACGGGCGGCAGGCCGATGGGCAGGCGACGGACGGGCCGGCGGACGGGCGACGGACGGGTGGCAGGCCGGGCAGACGGCCGGCCGGCGGACGGGTGGCGGGCCGACGGGCGGGCGGGCGGCGGGCGATTGCTCGGCGCTCCTGCTGGGCCGGCAGCAGGAGCTCAGCGTTCCTTCTGGGCCAGCCGAAGGAGGTGGTCGGCGAGGGCCTGGCCGCCGAGCGGGTCGCGGCTGATCAGCAGGACCGTGTCGTCGCCCGCGATGGTGCCGATGATCTCGTGCACGCCCGCCTGGTCGATGGCCGAGGCGAAGAACTGGGCCGCGCCGGGCGGGGTGCGGAGGACGACGAGGTTGGCGGACGCCTCGGCGGAGATCAGCAGTTCCGCTGCCAGCCGGCCCATGCGGGCCTCGGTGGCGGACTCGCCGAGGGGTGCGCGGGGGGTACGGTCGCCACCCTCCGACGGGACGGCGTAGATCAGCTCGCCGCCGGTGTTGCGGATCTTGACGGCACCCAGTTCGTCGAGGTCGCGGGAGAGCGTGGCCTGGGTGACCGAGAGGCCGTCGTCGGCGAGCAGCCGGGCGAGCTGGCTCTGCGAACGGACGGCCTGCCGGCTGAGGATGTCCACGATCCGGCGGTGGCGTGCGGTGCGGGTCTGCGGCACGGCCTGCCCGCCGTGGGCCGGCTCGGTCTCCTGGGCCTCGGTCATCGTCTCGTCAGTCTCCGGTCGTCGTTCTCCTGGGGCCCTGTCGGGGCTGCCGCGCCCCGTCGGGGATACCGCACCCCGTCAGGGCTACTGCGCCCCATCAGGGTTGCAGCACCCCGTCAGGGCTACCGCACCCGTCAGGGTTACCGCATCCCTGCCGCGGCGGTGACGGCGTCGAGGACGCCGGGGAGCACCCGGAGGAACGTCCCCGCCTCATCTTCCGTGATGATCAGCGGAGGAGCCAGCCGCACCACGTCGGGTGCGACCGCGTTCACCAGGAGGCCGGCTTCCTGAGCCGCCCGCTGCACGTCCGCCGCGACGGGCTTGGAAAGGACAATACCCAGCAGCAGGCCCGCGCCACGGACATGGTCGACCAGGGGATGGCCGAGCGCAGCGATCCCGTCACGCAGCAGGGCGCCCGTACGCCCGGCCCGGGCGGGAATCCCCTCGGTGGCCAGGGTGTCGAGGACTGCCAGCGCCGCCGCGCAGGCGACCGGATTGCCGCCGAACGTCGAGCCGTGCTGACCCGGTGTCAGCAGGCCGGCGGCGTCCCCGAAGGCGAGGGTGGCACCGATGGGAAGACCGCCGCCGAGGCCCTTGGCCAGGGTGACCACGTCGGGCTCGACGCCCTGGGCAAGGTGCTCGAACCAGTGACCGGTGCGGCCGATACCTGTCTGGATCTCGTCCAGGACGAGCAGGGTCCCGGTGGCCCGGGTGATCTCCCGGGCGGCCGCCAGGTAGCCGGCGGGCGGTACGACCACGCCGTTCTCGCCCTGTACCGGCTCCAGGACGACCATGGCCGTGTCCGTGGTCACGGCGGCGCGCAGCGCCTCGGTGTCCCCGTAGGGGACATGGGTGACGTCGCCCGGCAGCGGTCGGAACGGCTCCTGCTTCCCGGGCTGTCCCGTAAGGGCCAGGGCGCCCATCGTCCGTCCGTGGAAACCGCCCTGCGCGGCGACCATGTGGGGGCGGCCCGTCCGTCGTCCGATCTTGAACGCCGCTTCGATCGCCTCCGCACCGGAGTTGGCGAAGTAGACGCGTCCGGGACGGCCGGAGAGCTCCAGCAGCCGCTCGGCGAGGAGGACGGTCGGCTCGGCGGTGAAGAGGTTGGAGACATGGCCGAGGGTGGCGATCTGGTCGGAGACCGCCCGGACGACGGCCGGGTGGGCGTGGCCGAGGGCGTTGACGGCGATGCCGCCGACGAGGTCGAGGTACGCCTTCCCGTCCGCGTCCCACACCGTGCTGCCCTCGCCCCGGACAAGGGGGACGCGGGGGGTGCCGTAGTTGTCCATGAGGGCGCTCTGCCAGCGCCGGGTGAGTTCGGCGTTGGTCATGACGTTCCCCCGGTGGTGGTGGGCGTGCCGGTCGTGGTCGTGGTGGGCGTGCCGGTCGCGGCCCGAGGGCCGGCGGCGTCCGGGACGACCATCGTTCCTATGCCCTCGTCGGTGAAGATCTCCAGCAGGATCGAGTGCTGCACCCGCCCGTCGATCACGCGGGCGTTGGCCACCCCGTTACGGACGGCGTGCAGGCACCCCTCCATCTTGGGCACCATGCCGCTCGACAGTTCCGGCAGCAGCGCCTCCAGTTCGCTCGCGGTGAGCCGGCTGATGACGTCGTCGCTGTTCGGCCAGTCCGCGTAGAGGCCCTCGACGTCCGTGAGCACCATCAGCGTCTCCGCACCCAGGGCGGCGGCGAGGGCGGCGGCGGCCGTGTCGGCGTTGACGTTGTAGACGTGCCCGTCCTCGGCACTGCGGGCGATCGAGGAGATGACGGGGATGCGGCCGTTGTCGAGCAGGGCCTGGACGGCGCCGGTGTCGATGGCGGTGACCTCGCCGACGCGGCCGATGTCCACGCGCTCGCCGTCGATGCGGGCGTAGTGCTTGGTGGCGGTCATGGTGTGGGCGTCCTCGCCGGTCATCCCGACGGCGAGCGGGCCGTGCCGGTTGAGCAGGCCGACGAGCTCGCGCTGGACCTGACCCGCGAGGACCATCCGCACGACGTCCATCGCCTCGGGCGTGGTGACCCGCAGCCCCGCCTTGAACTCCGAGGCGATACCGAGTCGTTCGAGCTGCGCACTGATCTGCGGCCCGCCGCCGTGCACGACGACGGGCCGCAGCCCCGCGTGCCGAAGGAAGACGACGTCCTGGGCGAAGGCGGCCTTCAGCTCGTCGTCGACCATGGCGTTCCCGCCGAACTTGATGACCACGGTCTTGCCGTGGTGGCGAGTCAGCCAGGGCAGCGCCTCGACGAGGGTGCGGGCCTTGGGGAGAGCGGTGTGCTTGCGGGTGCCGGCGGTGTCCGGGGAAGTGTTCATGAGGAGTAGGCGCTGTTCTCGTGGACGTAGTCGGCGGTGAGGTCGTTGGCCCAGATGATGGCGGACTCCTTGCCCTCGGCCAGGTCGGCCGTGATGCGGACCTCCCGGTAGCGCATGTCGACGAGGTCGCGGTCGTCGCCGACCGAGCCGTTGCGGCAGACCCACACGTCGTTGATCGCCACGTTCAGCCGGTCCGGGTCGAAGGCGGCGGAGGTGGTGCCGATCGCGGAGAGTACACGGCCCCAGTTGGGGTCCTCGCCGTGGATGGCGCACTTGAGGAGGTTGTTGCGGGCGATGGAACGGCCCACCTCGACCGCGTCCTCCTCGCTTGCGGCGCCGATGACCTCGATACGGATGTCCTTGCTCGCACCCTCCGCGTCCCCGATGAGCTGACGGGCCAGGTCGTCACAGACCTCGCGGACCGCCTCCNACCGCGTCCTCCTCGCTTGCGGCGCCGATGACCTCGATACGGATGTCCTTGCTCGCACCCTCCGCGTCCCCGATGAGCTGACGGGCCAGGTCGTCACAGACCTCGCGGACCGCCTCCCCGAACGTGTCGGGGTCAGGTGTGATCCCGGAGGCGCCGGAGGCGAGGAGCAGGACGGTGTCGTTGGTGGACATGCAGCCGTCGGAGTCGACGCGGTCGAAGGTCGTGCGCGTCGCCTCCCGCAACGCCTCGTCCAGAGCGGGGGCGTCGACGTCGGCGTCGGTGGTCAGGACGACGAGCATCGTCGCCAGCCCCGGGGCGAGCATGCCCGCGCCCTTGGCCATCCCGCCGACCACCCAGCCGGCGCCCTCGGCGACGGCGGTCTTGTGCACGGTGTCGGTGGTCTTGATCGCGATCGCGGCCTTCTCACCACCATGCGCCGACAGACCCGCGGCGGCCCGGCCGATGCCCGGCAGGAGCTTGTCCATCGGCAGCCGCACCCCGATCAGCCCGGTGGAAGCAACGGCGATCTCCCCGGCACCGCAGCCGAGGGCCTCGGCGGCCTTCTCCGCCGTCGCGTGAGTGTCCTGGAA
>NZ_JABETO010000075.1 GCF_013055795.1 Streptomyces sp. I05A-00742 | reverse complement strand
GGCGCCGGCGGGCGCGGCCCCGGGGCCGGCCGTCCCCTGTCCGGCCGCCGCCTGGGCGGCCCTCCTGCGGCGCAGGAAGAGCCCGGCCGCACCGCGCGCGGGCGCCTCGCCCCCGTGCTCGTCCTCGACGGGACCGCCGCCCGGCGGCAGGGCCCGCTGCTCGGTGGCGTCCCCGGCACCCAGCTGCGGATAGCCCTCGGACACCGGCTCGGCGGCGTTGAGCGGCAGGTAGAGGGTGAAGGTGGACCCCCGGCCGGGCTCGCTCGCCGCGTGGATCTCACCGCCCAGCAGCCGGGCGATCTCCCGGCTGATCGACAGCCCGAGCCCCGTACCGCCGTACTTGCGGCTGGTCGTGCCGTCGGCCTGCTTGAACGCCTCGAAGATGACCCGCATCTTGCTCGCCGCGATACCGATGCCGGTGTCCGTGACGGAGAAGGCGATCAGTTCGCCGTCGGCGTCCCGCAGCGCGCCGGCCTCCAGCAGCTGTTCGCGGATCGAGTCCGGCACGTCCGCGCCCGCCGGCCTGATGACCAGTTCGACCGCTCCGGTGTCCGTGAACTTCACCGCGTTCGACAGCAGGTTGCGCAGCACCTGGAGCAGCCGCTGCTCGTCGGTGTGCAGCGTGGCCGGGAGCTCCGGGGAGACCCGGACCGAGAAGTCGAGCCCCTTCTCCGCCGTCAGCGGCCGGAAGGTGGCCTCCACATAGTCGACGAGCTGCACCAGGGCGATCCGGGTCGGGCTGACGTCCATCTTGCCCGCCTCGACCTTCGACAGGTCCAGGATGTCGTTGATCAGCTGGAGCAGGTCGGACCCCGCCCCGTGGATGGTCTCGGCGAACTCGACCTGCTTCGGGGAGAGGTTGCCGTCCGCGTTGTCCGCCAGCAACTTGGCCAGGATGAGCAGCGAGTTGAGCGGAGTGCGCAGCTCGTGCGACATGTTCGCCAGGAACTCGGACTTGTAGCGCATCGAGACAGCGAGCTGTTCCGCGCGCTCCTCCAGCACCTGCCGGGCCTCTTCGATCTCGGTGTTCTTGACCTCGATGTCCCGGTTCTGCCGGGCCAGCCGCTCGGACTTCTCCTCCAGCTCGGCGTTGGAGATCTCCAGCGCCTTCTGCCGGTTCTCCAGCTCCGCCGACCGCTCCCGCAGCTGCTCGGTCAGCTCCTGCGACTGCTTGAGCAGCATCTCCGTCTTGGTGTTGACGCTGATGGTGTTGACGCTGGTGCCGATCATCTCGGCGATCTGGCTGAGGAAGTCCTTCTGGATCTGGGAGAACTTCTGGAACGAGGCCAGCTCGATGACGCCGAGCACCTGGCCCTCGAACAGCACCGGCAGCACGATCACATGGGCGGGCGGCGCCTCCCCGAGCCCGGAGGCGATCTTCAGATAGCCCATGGGCACGTTCTCCACCAGGATCGTGCGCTTCTCCTTGGCCGCCGTGCCGATCAGCGACTCACCGGGCCGGAAGGAGGTGGGCATCGAGCCCATCGAGTACCCGTACGACCCGAGCATCCGCAGCTCGTACGCGTCCTCGCCGCTCTCGCCCTCGGCGGCCGGCATCGCCAGGAAGAAGGCGCCGTGCTGCGCGGAGACGACGGGTGTCAGCTCGCTCATGATGAGCTGGGCGACGTCCTCCAGGTCCCGGCGGCCCTGCATCAGGCCGGAGATACGGGCCAGGTTGCCCTTGAGCCAGTCCTGTTCGTTGTTGGCCAGCGTGGTCTCGCGCAGATTGGCGATCATCGTGTTGATGTTGTCCTGGAGCTCCAGGATCTCGCCGGCCGCGGCCACGTCGATGCGCAGGTTGAGGTCGCCGCGGGTCACGGCGGTGGCGACCTCGGCGATCGCCCGCACCTGCCGGGTCAGGTTGCCCGCCATCTCGTTGACGGACTCGGTCAGGTCGCGCCAGGTGCCGTCCACGTCGCGGACCCGCGCCTGACCGCCCAGCTGGCCCTCCGTGCCCACCTCGCGGGCCACCCGGGTCACCTGGTCGGCGAACGACGACAGCTGGTCGACCATCGTGTTGATCGTGGTCTTGAGCTGGAGGATCTCCCCGCGCGCATCGATGTCGATCTTCTTGGTGAGATCGCCCTGGGCGATCGCCGTGGTGACCATCGCGATGTTGCGGACCTGGCCCGTCAGGTTGGAGGCCATGGAGTTCACCGACTCCGTGAGGTCCTTCCAGGTGCCGCTGACCCCCAGCACCCGCGCCTGGCCGCCCAGGATGCCGTCGGTGCCCACCTCCCGGGCCACGCGCGTGACCTCGTCGGCGAACGACGACAGCGTGGTCACCATGGTGTTGACGGTGTCGGCGAGCTGCGCGACCTCGCCGCGCGCCTCCACCGTGATCTTCTTGGTGAGGTCGCCGTTGGCGACCGCCCCCGCGACCTGCGAGATATTGCGCACCTGACTGGTCAGATTGTTGGCCATCAGGTTGACGTTGTCGGTGAGGTCCTTCCAGATGCCGGTCACATCGCGGACCCGCGCCTGACCGCCCAGCTGACCCTCCGTACCGACCTCGCGGGCCACCCGGGTCACCTGCTCGGCGAAGTCCGACAGCTGGTCGACCATGGTGTTGACGGTGGTGACCAGTTCGAGGATCTCGCCCTTGGCGTCGACCGTGATCTTCTTCGAGAGGTCGCCCATGGCCACCGCCGTCGTCACCTCGGCGATGTTGCGCACCTGCGACGTCAGGTTGTTGGCCATGAAGTTGACGGACTGGGTCAGGTCCTTCCAGGTGCCCGAGACACCCTTCACCTCGGCCTGGCCGCCCAGGATGCCCTCGGTGCCGACCTCCCTCGCCACCCGCGTGACCTGCTCGGCGAACGAGGACAGCTGGTCCACCATCGTGTTGAGGGTGTTCTTCAGCTCCAGGATCTCGCCGCGCGCATCGACGTCGATCTTCTGCGACAGATCACCCCGAGCCACCGCCGTGGCGACCTGGGCGATGTTGCGGACCTGCGCGGTCAGATTGCCCGCCATACCGTTGACGGAGTCCGTCAGATCGCGCCAGACGCCCGCCACTCCGGGCACCTGCGCCTGCCCGCCGAGCCGGCCCTCCGTGCCCACCTCCCGGGCCACGCGCGTGACCTGGTCGGCGAAGGCCGAGAGCTGGTCGACCATGGTGTTGATGGTGTTCTTGAGCTCCAGGATCTCGCCGCGCGCATCGACGTCGATCTTCTGCGACAGATCTCCGCGCGCCACCGCCGTGGTCACCTGGGCGATCTGCCGCACCTGGGAGGTGAGGTTGCCCGCCATGAAGTTGACCGAGTCGGTCAGCTCCTTCCAGGTGCCGCTGACGCCGTCCACCCGGGCCTGCCCGCCGAGGCGCCCCTCGGTGCCCACGTCGCGCGCCATCCGGGTCACCTGGTCCGCGAACGACGACAGCTGGTCCACCATCGTGTTGACGGTGTTCTTCAACTGAAGCATCTCGCCGGACACTTCGACGGTGACCTTCTGGCCGAGGTCGCCGTTGGCGACGGCGGTGGTCACCTGGGCGATGTTGCGGACCTGTCCGGTGAGGTTGCGGAACGCCGTGTTGACCGAGTCCGTGAGGTCCTTCCACGTCCCCGCCGCGCCCGCCACCTGCGCCTGACCGCCGAGCTCGCCCTCCACGCCGATCTCCCGTGCCACACGGGTCACTTCGGCGCTGAAGGACTGGAGCTGGTCGACCATCGAGTTGACGGTGTTCTTGAGCTCCAGCATCTCGCCGGAGACGTCGACGGTGACCTTCTGACCGAGGTCGCCGTTGGCGACGGCCGTCGTCACCTGGGCGATGTCCCGCACCTGTCCGGTGAGATTCCGGAACGCCGTGTTGACCGAGTCCGTGAGGTCCTTCCAGGTCCCCGCCGCCCCCGGCACCTGCGCCTGACCGCCCAGCAGCCCCTCGGCGCCGATCTCGCTGGCCACCCGCGTCACCTCGTCGGCGAAGGTGCGCAGCGTCTCCGTCATCTGGTTGATCGTCTCGGCCAGCTGCGCGATCTCGCCCCGCGCGCTCACCGTGACCTTCTGCGACAGGTCGCCGTTGGCGACCGCCGTCGTGACCTGGGCGATGCCGCGCACCTGGGCGGTGAGGTTCCCGGCCATCAGGTTGACCGAGTCGGTGAGGTCCTTCCAGACGCCCGCGACCCCGGGCACCTGGGCCTGGCCGCCGAGTTCGCCCTCGGTGCCGACCTCCCGGGCCACCCGCGTGACCTCCGAGGCGAAGGACGACAGCTGGTCCACCATCGTGTTGACGGTGTTCTTCAGCTCCAGCATCTCCCCGGCCACGTGCACCGTGACCTTCCGGGACAGGTCGCCCTTGGCCACCGCCGTCGTCACCAACGCGATGTCCCGCACCTGGGCGGTCAGCCGCGACGCCATGGTGTTGACGGAATCCGTGAGGTCCTTCCACGAACCCGACATCCCGCGCACCCGCGCCTGCCCGCCGAGCTTGCCCTCGGTGCCGACCTCGCTCGCCACCCGCGTCACCTCGTCGGTGAACGCGGAGAGCTGGTCCACCAGGCCGTTGACCGTCCGGCCGACCTTGAGGAACTCACCGCGCAGGGGGTGCGCCGAACCGTCCGCACCGTGGGACCGCAGGTCCATCCGCTGGTCCAGATCGCCCTCGGCCACCGCCGACAGCACCCGGCCCACCTCGGACACCGGCCGCACCAGATCGTCGACCAGGGCGTTGGAGGCGTCGATCGCGGCGGCCCACGCCCCCTCGCAGGAGCCGACCTCCAGCCGCTCGGTGAGCTTCCCCTCGCGCCCGACGACCCGCCGCACCCGCGCCAGCTCGCCGGTGAGCTGGAGGTTCCGGTCCGCGACCTCGTTGAAGACGGCCGCGATCTCGGACATCACCCCGTCACCGGAGATCGTCAGCCGGCGCCGGAAGTTCCCGTCCCGCATCGCCTCCAGCGCCCCCAGCAGCCGGTGCAGCGCGGCGCTGTCCACCTCCGTCGTCCCCTGGGGCCGGGACCGTCCGCCCTTCGCGCGCGCGCTCGTACCCCGCGTCGCTCCGCCAGACTCCACCGTGGCCCTCCCGCAGGGTCGCTGATCCTCGTAGGGGTTTTCGCTTGCAGCTTTCCCAGTGTTTCACTCAAGCGCACTGGGCTGCCGCCCGTCAGAGCGTAACCAGCTGACGGGACAACTCGTTAAAGATGAACAGGAAAACCTATCCCATCGCAGCTGTTGCTTCGGCGGAGCCGCACATCCCAGCGGCACTTACCGGGTCTCCTGCCCACAAGTCGTCCCCGCAGACCACCCCCACCCCCGGTCGCTCCCCGGGTCCCGGCAGCCCGCTTCTCCCCGTCCATTCCGGGGGGAATGCGCGTACGGTCATGGCTTCCGCATTCCCTCCCGGATTCTTCGGTCGCGTTCCCCGTCGTTCCCCCATCGTTCCCCATCGCCCCTGCCGACGGTTTAGCCTGGCGGACGAATCGACGTCATGGGAATCGGGCACAGGACTCGGGGGAGCGATGAGAGGCCAATGGGGAGTGCTGTGATCACCGCGCGGGCAGCCGCCACCTTCGAGCCGGTCGGGCGTTCGGTTGCCGCTGCCCGGGCGTTCGTCCGGGACACCCTGCAGGGCTGGGGTTTTCCCGACATCATCGACGACGCCGTGGTCCTGACCAGCGAGCTGGTGACCAACGCCGTCGTCCACGCCGGCACCTCCGCCGACGTCCTCTGCGTCCGCACCGACGCGGGCGTCCGTATCGAGGTCAGCGACCGTTACCCCGAACGTGAGCTTCCGCTCCAGACGCCGACCCGGCAGTTCGGCAGCGTCGACCGCGAGGGCGGCCGGGGCCTGATGCTGTGCACGGCCCTCGCCGCCCGCTGGGGCGTCGAGTACGGCGCCACCCACAAAAAGGTCTGGTTCCGCCTCGACCTGGACGACCGCCCGGCCGGCACCCGCTCGGCGGGCCCGGCCCTCCCCGTCGACGCCCTGCCGCTGGCCGACCCCCGGGTACGCGTCGCGGTCGTCCAGATCGACGGCACGGGCAGCATCAGCGCCTGGAACGACGACGCCGCGCACCTCTTCGGCTATACGACGGACCAGGTCTCCGGCAAACCCCTCGCCGATCTCGCCGCCTGGCCGCACACCCCCGGCACCTCCACCGGCATCGCGGAGGCACTGCGGCTGTCCCGCTGGGAGGGGTCGTACGGGATAAGGGGCGCCGACGGCCGCGTCATCCCCGTCTACGCCTCCCACCTGCGCGTCCGCGACAACGAGGGAGCGCCCTCGACCGTCTGCCTGCTCGTCCGCGACGAGGAGCGGGCCGTCCTGGCGAGCCCGCCGCGCTCCTCCGGCAGCGACGCGTCCGCCGACCGAGGCACCTCCGCCGACCCCTTCGAGGTCTTCATCGGCTCCCCCGCCCCCGACGACCTGGACGGCCTGCTCCAGCGCACGGTGGAGCGCGCCCGCGACATGCTCGACGGGGACGCCGCCTACCTCCTCCTCGCCACCGACGACGAGACCGAACTGGAGGTCCGGGCCTCCACGGGGCTCCCCTCCGCCCGCCAGCGCTTCGCCCGCGTCCCGGTGGAGGCCGGCACCGGCCGCTACGGCTCCGCCCGGCTGCCCTCCGTCCACGACGACCTCAACGCGGTCCCCGGCGCGGTACCCCTGCTCACCGACACCGGCCTGCGCTCGGTCGTCACCGTTCCCCTCAAGGTCGAGGGCCGCCTCACCGGCTCCCTCGGCGTCGCCGCCGAGGCCCCCCACCGGTACGGGAACGAGGAGGCGCTGCGCCTCCAGTTCGCGGCCGACCGGATCGCCCTCGCCGTCGAGTCCGCCCGCCTCGGCGAGCTGGAACGGCTGCGGCGCGGCTCGCTCTCCTTCCTCGTCGAGGCGTCCGACCTGCTGGCCGGCACTCTCGACCGGGACCAGACGCTGGCCCTCATGGCCCAGATGACCGTCCCGACCCTCGCGACCTGGTGCGCCGTCTACACCATCGCCGACCAGTCCTCCGAACCCGAGCTCTCCTACGTCCTCCACGAGGACGAGGACCTCATCGACGGCCTCAAGGCCCTGCTGACCAAGGTCGCCCCGCCGGACCCCGTCCCCACCCCGGGCGCCCGCGTCTGGACGGCCCCCTCGCAGGCGGCGCACGCGGAGGCCCTGCGCACCTCCCTGCGCAGCGTGGGCCTCGCCGACACCACCGCCTCCCCGTCCGCCCCCGGCGTCTCCCTCACCACGGCGGCGGCGGTCGGCGGCGAGACGGTCGTCCTGCCCCTCGTGGCCCGCAACCGCGTGATCGGCATGCTCACCCTCGGCAAGCCGACCGACGACCACTTCCGCCAGGAGATCGTGGAGCTCGCGGAGGACCTCTCCCGCCGGGCCGCCCTCGCCCTCGACAACGCCCGCCTGTACAGCGAGCGAACCGCCATCAGCCAGAGCCTCCAGCGCAGCCTGCTCCCGCCCGGGCTGCCGGACGTGCCGGGCGTCGAGGTCGACGTCATCTACCGGGCCGCCGGCGAGGGCAACGAGGTCGGCGGCGACTTCTACGACCTCTTCCCGATCCGGGACGGCGCGTACGGCTTCGCCATCGGCGACGTCTGCGGCACCGGCCCGGAGGCCGCGGCCGTCACCGGCCTCGCCCGGCACGCCCTGCGCCTGCTGGCCCGCGAGGGCTTCGGAGGCCCCGCGGTCCTGGAACGGCTCAACGCGGCCATCCTCGATGAAGGCGCCCGCAGCCGGTTCCTCACCCTCCTCTACGGCGAGCTGTGGCCCCAGGAGGACGGCAGCGCCCTCCTCAAGGTCGTCTGCGCCGGACACCCGCTGCCGCTGCGCCTGCGCCAGGACGGCACGGTGGAGGCCGCCGCCGACCCGCAGCCGCTGCTGGGCGTCATGGACGACCTCGAACTGTACGAGCAGACGGTCACCCTCGATCCCGGCGACGTCCTGCTCTGCGTCACCGACGGCGTCACCGAGCGCCGTGAGGGCTCCCGCATGCTCGGCGACGACGGCCTCGCCGACGTCCTCACCACCTGCACGGGCCTCACCGCGGGTGCCGTCTCCGCCCGCATCCTCCGTGCCGTGGAACGCTTCGCGGCAGAGCCCCCGTCCGACGACATGGCGATCCTGGCGATGCGGGTGCCCGAGCGACTGAACGCCTGAGGCCGGGGCAGCCGGACTGCCGCGAGAACGAAAAGGGAACAAAAAAGGCCCTCGCCTGATGGCGAGGGCCTTTTCCTATGGAGCCCCAAAACGGAATCGAACCGTTGACCTTCTCCTTACCATGGAGACGCTCTGCCGACTGAGCTATTGGGGCCGGCAACGAGATAAAGCATACCGGATGTTCGTACGTGCTTTTGACCAACCGTCCGGTCCTCGGCCCGGTCTCATGACCAGGGCCAGAACCAGGACCAGGGCCCGGACCAGGGCCAGGACTTCAGGGCTAGGCGGCAGCCCCATACGGCAGGAGCCCGCCCAGCGCATTACAGGCTGCCACCACCTTGTGCAGTTCCCGCCGGGACATGTCAGCGTCCACCGGCAGGGCCAGGCACTCCTGAGCGGCCCGCTCGGTCTCGGGAAGCCACACCTCCCGCATAAAGCCGGGCATCCGGTGCACGGGCGTCTGGACGGGCACGGAGCACCGCACACCGCGCGACCGCAGAGCACGGGCGAAGGCGTCCCGGTCGGGCCGCCCGTTGCCCGGGACGCGAACGACGTAGGAGTGGTACCGGTGGTCAACTCCCGGTGCTGTCCGGGGAGTCAGGACGCCGGTGAGCCGGCCGTCGAGGTACGAGGCGTGCGCCCGGCGCCGACGGAGCGCGTCAGCCGTGTCCCCCGGCACCTGCCGCTCGACATGCGGAATGACGGGCATCGGCCTGCCTCCGGCCAGCGCCTGAAGGGCGATCAGATCGGCCGGGTACCCGAAGAGATCGGTGGGGACGATGGCCGCTGTGCGATCAGTGATCGCTTCGGCGACGGCGGCCGGGGCGAGGCAGTAGCTGGTCGCGTCGATGTCGGCGAACACGGGTGTGGCCCCGACCGCGCGAACGGCCGCGGCGGCTCCTGTGGTGGCGTACGACGGCACGACGACCTCGTCGCCGAAGCCCACGCCGGCGGCGGTCAAGAGTTCCTCTGTCCCCATGGCTGAGCATGATGGACGCGGAACGTTAACCCGGCATGACGTTTGGCACTTGCTTACGGAAACAGAAAAGCTCTGGCATCTGAACCTGAGGTTCAAACACCAGAGCTTTTCATCACAATTTGTTCGGCGGCGTCCTACTCTCCCACACGGTCCCCCATGCAGTACCATCGGCGCTGAAAGGCTTAGCTTCCGGGTTCGGAATGTAACCGGGCGTTTCCCTAACGCAATGACCACCGAAACACTATGAAATTAACCCAACCAACCATCACTTGCATGGTTTCGGCTGTTCG
>NZ_JABETO010000074.1 GCF_013055795.1 Streptomyces sp. I05A-00742 | reverse complement strand
GCCGGCGGCGTGGGCCGGGCCGCCCTGCCGCCCTCCGACCGCGCCGCGGGACACGGCCGGCACTGGGCGCGCCGCTGGCGGGCCGCCCTGGGCCTGCTGCGGGCCACCGATCCGCAGCGGGCCGCCGAGACGACCGTGCTGCTGCGCTGCCTGGTCCCCGTCGCCCGGCCCGCCGACGACGCCCGGGCCGAGGTGAGCGCCACCTTCCGGGCGGCGCCCGGCGCCATACTGGCCACCCTGCCGCGGACCGCCGCGGACCTCGCCGAGGTGCTCGTCCACGAGACCCAGCACAGCAAACTGGCCGTCCTGCACGACCTCGTACCGCTGCACGACGCCGGCCCCGAGGCCGTCCACCGGGTGGCCTGGCGGCCCGACCCCCGGCCGCTCGCGGGCGTGCTCCAGGGCACCTACGCCCACCTCGCGCTCGCCGACTTCTGGGACCGGGCGGCCCGCGGCGGCGCCCTGCCCGGCGTGGTGCGGGACGAGGCGCGCGTCCGGCGTGATTCCTACCGCCGACAGGTCGCGGAAGCGGTGCCCATCCTGCTTGAATCCAGTGAACTGACTCCTGCGGGCCGGGAGTTCGCGACAGGCATGGAACGGCTTCTCGCACGTCTGGAATGACGGGGCGCATGGCGCCCGGGATCCTCGGTGCGTCATCATGTGATGACGTACAGTGATGATGCCGCCGCACCGGACCCCGGGCGGCCACCCGGACCACGCGGTGCGAAGGAACGAGGGACGCGCATGAACACGCAGCGGTATCAGGTCGGAACCGGTGCGCAGGACCGGGTCGGCGAGCTCTTCGTCGTCGTCTTCGCCGGCTACTACCGGCCCTGGGCGACCTGGATCGCCCACCGGCTGGAGAGCCACGGCCACCGGACCGTCCTCCAGCGCTGGGACCCGCCCCGCGAAGTCCCCCTGGAGGACGCCCTGAGCGACCTGCTGCTGGCGCGCGGACGGATCCTGCTGGTCCTCAGCGACTGGTTCTTCGAGCTCGGCCCCCGCCGCGAGGACGAGTGGAACGAGGCCCTGCGCGGCATCGTCGCCGACAACGTCGACCGGTTCGCCGCCGTCAACCTCACCAACCGCGCCCTCCTCCCGGCCACCGCCGTCCTGGAGCCGGCCGACCTGTGGGGCGTCGGCGCCCAGGAGGCCGAGCGCCGGCTGCTCGTCCGCCTCCAGCTCCCCGAGGGCCCGCCCCGGCGCGCCCTCCCCGCGGGGCCCGGCTCCCGCTACCCCAACGACCCCCCGGCCGTCTGGGGCGACGTCCCCCGCCGCAACCGGCGCTTCACCGGCCGCGACGACCTGCTCAACCGGATCCAGGAACAGCTGATGGACGCCGACCACGGCACCGCGGTCTGCGCCCTGCTCGGCATGTCCGGCATCGGCAAGACGCAGATGGCCGCCGAGTACGCGCACCGGTTCAGCTCCGACTACGACGTCGTCTGGTGGGTCAACTCGGACACCCGCGGCACCCAGCGGGAACGCTTCGGCGAACTCGCCCCCGAACTGGGCCTGAACGCCGGTTCCGAACCGGGGGAGCGCATCCGCGCGCTGCGCGAGGCGCTGCGCCGCGGCGAGCCCCACGGACGCTGGCTGATCATCTTCGACGGCTGGGACGACATCGACCTCGCCGACGAGATCCTGCCCAACGGCCACGGGCACGTCCTCATCACCTCCCGCAACCGCAGCTGGGACCGGGCCGGCGCCTCCACCATCGACGTCCCCGGCTTCCAGCGCCACGAGAGCACCGGCTACCTGATGCGCCGCGCCCGCCGGCTGACCGCGGAACAGGCGGACGCCGTCGCCACCGAGCTGGGCGACGTGCCCATCGCGCTGGTCCAGGCCGCCGCCTGGCTGGGCGAGTCGGACATGGAGGTCACCGACTACCTGCGCATGGTCCGGGACGGCGAGGTGGCGGGACTGGCCGACCACGGGGACTTCGACGGCATCCCCGTCTCGATGATCACCTCCTGGTCGATACTGATCAACCGGCTCCGCGAGACCCAGTCGCACGCCGTCGAACTCCTCACTCTCTGTACGTCGTTCGGGGCCGGCCGGATCCCGATCGGCCTCATCCGCGTCATGCCGCCGGCCCAGCTGCCCGACAGCCTCGGCTGGCTCGTCTCGGACCTGCCGAGCTGGACCCGGGCCCTGGACACCCTCGTCAACTACTCGGTGTTCACCCGCGAGTCCCGCGACCTGCGCACCACACAGGCCAACGACCCCGGCCCGGAGCAGGAGTCGGTGCACATGCACCGGCTGGTGCACGACATCGTCTCCCGCCTCACCTCGCCCGACGAGCGGCAGCAGCACCGCCGCATCGTCCGCCGGATGATCGCCGCCGCCGACCCGGGCAACCCGCAGGACAGCAGGCTCTGGCCGCGCTACGCCGAGCTGCTGCCGCACCTGGAGCCCTCGGGCGCGCTGAGCAGCCACGACTACCGGGTCCAGGAGACCGTCCTCAACCTGCTGCGCTACTGCATGCACAGCGGCGAGTTCCGCACCGGCGTCGAACTCGCGGAGCAGATCCGCACCCAGTGGTCCGAGATGTTCCCGCCGGAACACCAGCGGATGATCGAACTCACCACCCAGCAGGGCAACATCCTCCGTGCCCACGGCGCCTTCCGCGCCGCCTACGAGCTCGACCGGGACTCCCTGGAACGGCTGCGCGCGCAGCCCGACACCGACGCCACCGCCCTGATGACGGCCACCAGCTGCCTCGCCGCCGACCAGCGCTTCCTCGGCCAGTACACCGAGGCGCTCCAGATGCAGCGCGAAGTCCTCAACACGGCCCTCGAACTGCTCGGCCCCGAGGACTACACGACCCTCCTCGCCCAGCACAACCTCGGCGTCGGCCTGCGCCTGCTCGGCCGCTACTCCGAGGCGTACGACATCGACCTGGAGACCCTGCGCACCCGCGAGAACCTGCTCCGCGCCCGGCACGCCGCCACCCTGGTCTCCGGCATCGCCTGCGCCCGCGACCTGCGCCTGATGGGCCGCTACGGGGACGCCCTGGCCCGCCAGGAGCTCGGTATGCGGCTGCACATCCAGGTCCTCGGCCCGAACCACCCGCAGACGCTCCGCGCCCGCCACAACCTCCTGCTCTGCCAGCGGCGCGCGGGCGCCCCGCAGGACATCAGCGGCGCCATGGCCGCCCTGCTCGAACAGATGGAGCAGGTCCACGGCCGCAGGCACTACGCCACCATGGGCCTCGTCGTGGACTTCGGCAACTACGCCCGTGAACACGGCGACCTCCAGCAGGCCCGCGAGCTGATCGAGGAGGGCGAGAGCGGCTTCCGCACCCTCCTCGGCCCCGCCCACCCCATCAGCACCGGCATGCTCTCCAACACCGGCCTCGTCCTCCAGGCCGCCGGCGAACGCGGCGAGGCCCTCACCATGTTCGAGTCCGCCTACGCGGGCCTCGCCGCCACCCTGGGCCCCGACCATCCCTGGGTGCTCGGCTGCGCCCTCAACGCCGCCGCCGGGCGCAACTTCACCGGCCGCCTGGAGAGCGCCGCCGAGCTCAGCCGCGACACCCTCCGCCGCGCCCGCACCGCCCTCGGCCAGGAGCACCCCTTCACCCTCTCCTGCGAAGTGGCCCTGGCCGCCGACCTGCGGGCCCTGCGGGAGCACGAGGAGGCCGCCAAGGTCGAGGACGACGCCCTCCAGCGCCTCGCCCGCACCCTGGGCGCCCAGCATCCCCACGCCCTCTCGGCCCGCCAGCGGACCCGTCCGTACTGGGACTTCGAGCCCTACCTGGGCTAGCGCGCGACCGGCGGCCGGGGCCTTCGCGCCCCGGCCGCTTTTCCATGCCGCGAACGCCTCCGCGAACGCATCCGCGAACAACTCACAAGTCTGTTGGTGAGAGGACGCATCCCTCCGCACGCCCTGCCCCCACCCACCGGTGGGGGAACCGCTCGTGCGGCGGAAGCGAACCCCTGACGGGACACCGCCCAGCAGTGAGTCGGTTCAAGGAGCAGCGCATTGAGGACGAAACGTCGGCCGATACAGGTCGGGCCGAGAACATTTCGTGTTTCTCCCGGGCGGGCGGCCGCATGGGCGGTCACCGCGGTGATGGCCGTAAGCCTCACGGCGGTCGCGGCCTCCTCCGCCTCCGGCGGCCACGCGGGTACGGACCGCGCGCGGGACTGGGACGTGCCGCGGCTCGCGGTGATGCCGCTGGGTGATTCGATCACCCATGGCGTCGGCAGCTCGAATGGCTCCGGGTATCGGGGCCCCTTGTGGGACCGGCTCACCGGACACGCCGGAACACTGGATTTCGTCGGCTCGGAGCGGAGTGGCCGACTTTCCGACCCCGACAACGAAGGCCATCCCGGGTGGGAAATAGAGAACCTCTCGGCCAACATCGGCACATGGCTTCCGGCAGCCAGGCCCAATGTGGTGCTCGTGCACATCGGAACGAACGACCTGCACTACAACCACGGGGTGGATACCGCTCCCGACAGGCTGGGCGCGCTCATCGACAAAATCACCTCGGCCGCTCCCGATATGACGGTTCTGGTCTCCTCGCTCGTTCCGTCCGCCGACCCGCGCACGCGGAATCGCGTCGATGCCTTCAACACCGCGATTCCGAAGCTGGTCGCGGAACGGCGCGACAGGGGATTCCACGTCGGGTACGTGGACATGGGCCGGCTCACGCAGCGGGACCTCATCGACAAACTCCATCCGAACGACACCGGCTTCACCAAGATGACCGAAGCCTTCTCCGACGGGATCGCCCGCGCCGCCGCCGACGGCTGGATCCGGCAGCAGGTGGACGTCCGTCCGGCCCCGCCGTCCAAGGCGTCCCCCGACACCCACCGGGGGCGCTGACATGGACTTCCCCGCGCGCGGCACGCTCGACCACAAGCCGGCCGAGGTCCGGCGGCCGACGTCACGGCTCTACGCCCTGGACGGACTGCGCCTGATCGCGGCCCTGATGGTGGCCGCCTTCCACCTCATGGCCTACAACGGCCCCGGCTGGACCGAACGGGTGCAGACCCTCTTTCCCGTCGCCCATTCCTTCGCGTACTACGGATGGACAGGGGTCCAACTCTTCTTCCTCATCAGCGGATTCGTCATCTGCATGAGCTGCTGGGGCAAGAGCGCGGGCGAATTCGCCGTCTCACGGGTCACGCGCCTCTATCCCGCGTACTGGTTCGGCGTTCTCGCCGCCGCGTGCGCGCTGTGGCTCTTCCCGGGCGTGCGGGACATTCCCACGCTCAGCGGCCTGGCGGTCAATCTGACCATGTTCCAGGACCCGTTGGGAGTTCCCCGGGTGGACAGCGTCTACTGGTCCCTGTGGGTCGAGATGCGGTTCTACCTGCTCTTCGCCCTCGTCGCCTGGAAAGGGCTGACCTACCGACGCCTGGTGGCCTTCTGCCTCGGCTGGGCGGTCGCCGGGCTCCTCGCCACCAAACTCGACAACGGCCTCGTCCGGGCCGTCGTCATGCCGGAACACTGCTGGTACTTCATCGCCGGCATAGCCCTTTACCTCATCTACCGCTTCAAACCGAACGCCCTGCTCTGGGGCATCGTCGCGGGCTGTTTCCTCCTGGGCCAGCACTTCCTGATCGCCGCCCACGCGTCCAACGAGCGCTACGCCGACATCAAGGCACCCCTCTGGCCCGCCGCCGTCCTCCTCGCCGCCGCCTTCCTCGCGATGTCGGCCGTGGCCGTCGGCCTGACCAACCGCATCACCTGGCGTTGGCTCCCCACCGCTGGCATCCTGACCTACCCCTTCTACCTCCTCCACGAGGACATCGGCTGGATCTTTATCCGGCACACGGAACACCGTCTGCACCCCTACGCCGTCCTGGCCGTCCTCTTCGCGGCGGTCCTCGCCGCCTCATGGCTCGTGCACCGCTGGATCGAACGCCCCCTGGGCCGCTGGCTGCGCCGGACGATGCGGGCGGGACTCGAAGAGATGCGCTTCTACAGCCATCCCGTCCCGAGCCTGGACAGCCCTCCACCGGCGACGCGCACGGGGGAGCGCCGCGGCGGCCACTAGGCTTCCGCGTCCCGGTCGGCGACGACGGGCAGGGCCCGTACCCCTCCGGAGAGGGATACGGGCCCTGTTGCCGTCGGACGACGAGGTCAGATGTCGAAGACCTCGGCGACCAGAGCCGCCTGCTCCGCCTGGTGGCGCTTGGCGGAGCCGACCGCCGGCGAGGAGGAGTGCGAGCGGGAGACCCGCCGCAGCCGCTCGCGGGCCGGGATGTCGGCGCCGACCGCCAGGTCGAGGTGGTCGATCAGGTTGAGGGCGATGAACGGCCAGGCACCCTGGTTCGCCGGCTCCTCCTGGGCCCAGATGTACTTCTCGGCCTGGGGGAACTTGGCGATCTCCGCCTGGAGCTCGGCACCCGGGAGCGGGTACAGGCGCTCGATGCGGATGAGGGCGGTGTCCGTGGCGCCGCGCTTCTGCCGCTCGGCCTCCAGGTCGTAGTAGACCTTGCCGGAGCAGAAGACGACCTTGCGGACGTCGGCCGCGTTGACGGTCGCGTCACCGATCACCGGGCGGAACCCGCCGGTGGTGAACTCCTCCGCCTTGGACGCCGCGGCCTTCAGACGCAGCATCGACTTCGGGGTGAAGACGACCAGCGGCTTGTGGTGCGGGTTGTGGACCTGCCAGCGCAGCAGGTGGAAGTAGTTCGACGGCAGGGTCGGCATGGCGACCGTCATGTTGTTCTGCGCGCACAGCTGGAGGTAGCGCTCGATGCGGGCCGAGGAGTGGTCCGGGCCCTGGCCCTCGTAGCCGTGGGGGAGGAGGAGCGTGACACCGCTCGTCTGGCCCCACTTCTGCTCGGAGGAGGAGATGAACTCGTCCACGATGTTCTGCGCGCCGTTGGCGAAGTCGCCGAACTGCGCCTCCCACAGGACGAGCGCGTCCGGGCGGGCCAGCGAGTAGCCGTACTCGAAGCCCATCGCCGCGTACTCGCTGAGCAGCGAGTCGTAGACGTTGTAGCGCGCCTGGTCGTCGGAGAGGTAGAGCAGCGGGGTGTAGTCCTCGCCGGTCTCGCGGTCGACGAGCACCGCGTGGCGCTGGCCGAAGGTGCCGCGGCGGGAGTCCTGGCCGGAGAGGCGGACCGGGGTGCCCTCCATGAGGAGGGAGCCGAAGGCGAGGGTCTCGCCCATGGCCCAGTCGATCGTGCCGTCCTCGACGCTGGCGGCGCGGCGCTGGAGCTGCGGCAGCAGACGCGGGTGGACGGTGACGTTCTCCGGCAGGTTGACCTGCGACTCGGCGATCCGCTTGACGACCTCCTGGGAGATCGCGGTGTTCACCGGGACGGGGAACTCGGCCTGCGCGGCCGGCACCTCGGCCGCCGTGGGGGCCGAGGTGGCCTCGCGGACCTCGGTGAAGACCTTCTCCAGCTGGCCCTGGTAGTCCTGCAGGGCCTGCTCGGCCTCCTCCAGGGTGATGTCGCCCCGGCCGATCAGCGATTCGGTGTACAGCTTGCGCACCGAGCGCTTCTTGTCGATCAGGTCGTACATCAGCGGCTGGGTGAACGAGGGGTTGTCGGCCTCGTTGTGGCCCCGGCGCCGGTAGCAGATCAGGTCGATGACGACGTCCTTGTTGAACGCCTGGCGGAACTCGAAGGCGAGCCGCGCGACGCGGACCACGGCCTCCGGGTCGTCACCGTTCACGTGGAAGATCGGCGCCTCGATCATCCGGGCGACGTCGGTGCAGTACATCGACGAGCGCGAGGACTCCGGCGGCGCGGTGAAGCCGACCTGGTTGTTGATGACGATGTGCACGGTGCCGCCGGTGCGGTAGCCGCGCAGCTGCGACATGTTCAGGGTCTCGGCCACGACGCCCTGGCCCGCGAAGGCCGCGTCGCCGTGCAGCTGGACCGGCAGGACGGTGAAGTCCGTGCCCGCCTTGCCGATGATGTCCTGCTTGGCGCGGGAGATGCCCTCGACGACCGGGTCGACCGTCTCCAGGTGGGACGGGTTGGCGGCCAGCGAGACCTTGATCTGCTCGCCGTCCAGGCCGGTGAAGGTGCCCTCGGCGCCCAGGTGGTACTTGACGTCGCCGGAGCCGTGCATCGACTTCGGGTCGAGGTTGCCCTCGAACTCGCGGAAGATCTGGGCGTAGGACTTGCCGACGATGTTCGCGAGGACGTTCAGGCGGCCGCGGTGGGCCATGCCGATGACGGCCTCGTCGAGGCGGGCCTCGGCGGCCGCGTCCAGCACCGCGTCCAGCAGCGGGATGACGGACTCGCCGCCCTCCAGCGAGAACCGCTTCTGGCCGACGTACTTGGTCTGCAGGAACGTCTCGAACGCCTCGGCCGCGTTGAGGCGGCGCAGGATCCGCAGCTGCTCCTCGCGCTCCGGCTTGGAGTGGCCGCGCTCGACCCGGTCCTGGATCCACTTGCGCTGCTTGGGGTCCTGGATGTGCATGAACTCGATGCCGGTGGTGCGGCAGTACGAGTCGCGGAGCACGCCCAGGATGTCGCGCAGCTTCATCAGGGACTTGCCGGCGAAGCCGCCGACGGCGAAGTCGCGCTCCAGGTCCCAGAGGGTGAGGCCGTGCTCGGTGATGTCCAGGTCGGGGTGCTTGCGCTGGGTGTACTCCAGCGGGTCGGTGTCGGCCATGACGTGGCCGCGCACCCGGTAGGCGTGGATCAGCTCGAAGACGCGGGCGGCCTTGGTGACGTCGTCGTCGTGCGAGGCGTCGATGTCCTTGAGCCAGCGGACCGGCTCGTAGGGGATGCGCAGCGCCTCGAAGATCTCGTCGTAGAAGCCGTTCTCGCCCAGCAGCAGCTGGTTCATGATCCGCAGGAACTCGCCGGAGGCGGCGCCCTGGATCACGCGGTGGTCGTACGTCGAGGTCAGGGTCATGACCTTCGAGATGCCCATCTTGTTCAGGGCGTCCTGCGAGGTGCCCTGGAACTCGGCGGGGTAGTCCATGGCACCCACGCCGATGATGAGGCCCTGGCCGGGCATCAGGCGCGGCACCGAGTGGACGGTGCCGATGCCGCCGGGGTTGGTGAGCGACGCGGTGACCCCGGTGAAGTCCTCCATCGTCAGCTTGTTGTTCCGGGCGCGGCGGACGATGTCCTCGTACGCCTGCCAGAACTCGAAGAAGTTGAGCGTCTCGGCCTTCTTGATGGCCGCGACGACCAGCTGGCGGTCGCCGTTCGGCTTCACCAGGTCGATCGCCAGGCCCAGGTTGACGTGCTCGGGCTTGACGAGGGTGGGCTTGCCGTCCTTCTCCGTGAAGGAGTAGTTCATCGACGGCATCAGCTTCAGCGCCTGCACCATGGCGAAGCCGATGAGGTGCGTGAAGGAGACCTTGCCACCACGGGCGCGCTTGAGGTGGTTGTTGATGACGATGCGCTGGTCGAACAGCAGCTTCACCGGGATGGCGCGGACGGATGTGGCCGTCGGCAGCTCCAGGGAGGCGTTCATGTTCTTGGCGACCGCGGCGGAGGGGCCGCGCAGCGTCACGTACTCCGGGCCGGCCGGGGCTTCGGTCGCCGGGGCCGCGGCAGGCTTGGCCGCGGGCTTCGCGGCGGCCGGCTTCGCGGGCGCGGGCTTGGCGGCGGGAGCCGGTGCGGCGGGCGCGGCG
>NZ_JABETO010000073.1 GCF_013055795.1 Streptomyces sp. I05A-00742 | reverse complement strand
GGTTGGGTTAATTTCATAGTGTTTCGGTGGTCATTGCGTTAGGGAAACGCCCGGTTACATTCCGAACCCGGAAGCTAAGCCTTTCAGCGCCGATGGTACTGCATGGGGGACCGTGTGGGAGAGTAGGACGCCGCCGAACAAATTGTGATGGAAAGCCTCGGGCTTGGATCGTGAAAACGGTCCGGCCCGGGGCTTTTCTGCGTTTACCCCGGAGTTTTCAATCCAGCAGAGCCACCGCCTCCGCCAGCAGCCCGTACTGCTTCTGCCAGTCCCGGTCCCATGTGCTGAAGACAATCCGGTCCGCACCCGCCTCCGCGAATTCCGTGATCCGCGCCGCCGCCTGTTCCGGGCCGCCGTCGATGGAGAGGGCCACCCAGCGGTCCTCCGGAAAGCCGTAGATCCCGGCCAGAGTACGGACCTGGTCCGGAGTGGTCGGCCTTTCGACGTCGTCGCCCAGTCCGAATGGCTGGGCAATGGTGACGCCCGGCACCGGGCGCCCGGCGGCTTCCGCGAGGGCCCGGAGCCGGGTGACTCCCTCCGACAGCCAGGAAGGCGAGGCGAGAGCGGGGAACCAGTGGTCGCCGTACTTGACGGCCCGTTCGAGAGCGGCGTCGTTCTCGCCCCCGATGAGCAGGGGCGGGACGGTGGCCGGCACGGAGAGCGCCAGTTCCGGCTGTTCGGGGTCGATCAACCCGGGTTCCCCGCGCAGGATTCCGGGCAGTCGGGACAGCATCGCGTCCATCCGGGCGTCGCGTTCGTCGAACGGGATGCCCGTCGCGCGCCAGGCGGCCGCGTCCTTCAGCCCACCACGCCAGCGGGCCCAGGCGCTGTCACCGGCGTCGCAGCCCAGAAGGAGCCGGCCCTCGGAGAGGAACTGGAGAGTGGCCAGCCGCTGGGCGAGGCCGGGCAAGGGGTGCAGCGCGGGCACCAGTGCCGCCGTGCCGAGGCGCAGGCGGGTGGTGGCGGAGGCCGCCGTGGCGAGCGTCAGCAACGGGTCGAGCATCGGGCAGCGGCCGGTGAGGTGGTCGCTGACCCATAGGGACTCGAAGCCGAGCTCTTCCGCCACCCTGGCCACGTCCGCCGTTTCGTGCGGGGAGGCCGTGACATCGAGGGTCAGTGAGGGAGCAAAGACACCGATCTTGATTGGAGGCATGCTCAGGAACGTAGTCTGCCCAGGTCAGGGGTCGAATCCGTAGGACTACCGGTTCCGTAGGACTACGGGTGAGGCCTACGGGCATCGACGGGCCGCCATGGGGACCGTCATCGGCGGGGGAAGGGGACGGCAGAGTGGTGCTGTACGGGCGGGATGCCGAACTAGCGGCAGTGGCTGGCCTGTTGGGACGTGCATGGGACGGCCGAGGCGGTGCCCTGCTCGTGCGCGGGCCGGCGGGAATCGGGAAGTCGGAACTGCTCGCCGAGACGGCTCGGCGAGCCCGGGCGGCGGGTGGTGACGTGCGCGTCCTGCGGGTGACGGGGACCGAGGCCGAGGCCGTCCTCCCGTTCGCCGCCCTGCACTTGCTGCTCCGGCCGGTGCTGACCGAGGACCGGCTCGCCACGCTGCCCGCACCGCAGGAGCGTGCCCTGCGCGGGGCGTTCGGCCTGGCCGAGGCGTCGCCGGACGACCGGTTCCGCGTCGGTCTCGCGGTGCTCACCCTGCTGTCCGACCTGGCCGCGGAACGGCCGGTGCTCTGCCTCGTCGACGACCTGCAGTGGCTCGACCCCTCCTCGGCGGAGGCCCTGCTCTTCACCGCCCGGCGCCTCGCCGAGGAGAAGGTGGCCGTACTGCTGGCGGCCCGGGACGGTCTGCCCACCCGGGACGCTCTCGAGGACGCCCCCCAGGACGGCCCGCCGGACGGCGACCGGGAGTCCCCCGCGCCGGGCGTTCCCGAGCTGCGGCTGAGTGCCCTCGGCCCCGAGGCCGCCGTCGAGCTGCTCGCCGACCGGGCCCCGGACCTCGCCGACGGCGTACGGGCGCGTGTCGTCGGCCGGTCCGCGGGGCACCCGCTCTCGCTCGTCGAGACGGTCCGCTGGCTCACCGCCGATCAGCGCACCGGGAACGCGCCGATACCCGCCGAACTCCCGGTTCCGGCACGGCTGGTGGAGGCGTACCGCAGTCGCATCGACGGGCTTCCCGGGGCCCGTACCGCCCTGCTCGTCGCGGCCGCCGAGGGCGGCGGTGACCTCGACACCATCGTGAGGGCCGCCCGTGCGCTGGGCGGCGGTGCCGACGGTCTGCCTGCGGCCGTACGCGCGGGTCTGATCACGCTTGTCGACGGTGTGATCGGTTTCCGGCACCCGTTGATCCGTGCGGCCGCGCGTCAGGGCGCCGATCCGGTCGAGCTGGCGGCCGCGCACCGGGCGCTGGCGGCCGTGCACGAGGCGGCCGGGGATCCGGACCGCAGCGTACGGCACCTGGCGGCGGCCGCTTCCGGGCCGGACGAGGAGGTGGCGGCCCGGCTCCAGCAATCCGGCGAATCGGCCTGGGAGCGCGGGGCGTTCGCCGTCGCGGCGGACGCCTGCCGACGGGCCGCCGAGCTCAGCCCGACCCCGTCCGCCCGCGCCCGCCGGCTGCTCTCCGCCGCCCAGATGCTGGTGACCACGGGCCGGGTCGCCCAGGCCGGCACTCTGGCCCGGCAGGCGGCGGAGCTGACGGAGGAGCAGGACGTCCGGGCCATGCTGGCGATGGTCCGGGGCGCCGTCGAGGACGCGACGGGCAACCCGCGCACGGCGGCGTACATCCTCCTCGACCACGCCGGTCCGATGGCCGGACGGGAGCCGGAAACCGCCGTGTTGATGCTGGTCCTGGCCATGCGCAGCGCCTGGGCCTGTGGGGACGGGGCGCTGGTCGCCGGGGTCGCGGAGGCGGCGTCCCGGGTGCGCCCGGCGCTGCCCGTCGCGGAGGCGCTCGCCGCGCTGCCGGTCCTCGCCTCCGCGCTGTCGGGCGCCGGGGAGACCGCGGTGGCGGGGGCGGCGATGGAGAAGGTGCGCGAGTTCGTCGCCGGTGTCCGGCACCGGGACCCCGGGTCCCACCTGACGCGGCTCCTCGCCACCGACTGCGCCGCCCTGCTCGGCGACGACGACGCCGCCCTCGGCCTCGCCACCGCCGAGGCCGCTCGCTGCCTGGCCCGCAACACCCTCCTCTCCCTGCCGGACGTGCTGCACACGCTCGCCCAGGTGCAGTGGGCCACGGGACGGCACCGGGACGCGGCGGCGACCGTCGCCGAGGCCGAGGACGCGGCCGGTTCCCTGGCCGACGCCGCCGGGCCCGCCGGACCGTTCCCGGCCCGCCGGCTCACCGCCGTCGCCGACCGCGCCGCCGCCCGTACCGCCGCGCTCGCCGGGGACGAGGAGCGCTGCCTCGCCGCCGTCGAGCGGGCGGCCGGTGTCACCGGCGACCCCACGGGCGTCACCGACGCCGCCGCGCTCGCCCTCCTCGACCTCGGACTGGGCCGCCACGAGCAGGCGTTGCGCAGACTGGAGGACGCCCGCCGGACCGGCGCGCCCGCCGCGGTGGCCCTGCTGCCCGCGACCGGTGACCTCGTGGAGGCCGCCGTCCGGGCTGGAGTGCCGGAGCGCGCGGCCGCGCCCCTGGCGGCCTTCACCGCCTGGGCGGAGGCGGGCCGGCAGCCGTGGGCACTCGCCGTCGCCCACCGCTGCGCCGCGCTGACCGGTCCCGACGAGGCCGCGGAGGAACGGTTCCTGGTCGCGCTCGACCGGCACCGGGAGGGCGGGCGGCCGTTCGAGGAGGCCCGTACGGAGCTGCTGTACGGGGAGTGGCTGCGCCGCGCGCGGCGGCGGACGGAAGCGCGTCCCCGGCTGCGGAACGCGGTGGGGACGTTCGAGCGCCTGGGCGCCGTGCCCTGGGCCGAACGCGCCCGTGCCGAACTGCGCGCGGTGGGCGACAGCACGCCGTCCGCCCCGGCGCCGCGCCCCGACCCGCTCGCGGTCCTGACGCCGCAGGAGCGGCAGGTGGTGCGGCTGGCCGCGGGCGGGACCAGCAACCGCGACATCGCCGCCCGGCTCTTCCTCAGCCCGCGCACCGTGGAGTACCACCTCTACAAGGCGTACCCGAAGCTCGCCATCGGATCCCGCCGCGAACTCGCCTCCCTGGCACTCGACATGAGCGCCATGAGCGACACGAGCGGCGCGGGCCCGCAGATACCGTAGCGCTACGGATTCGCCGTTCTCCTCCGCCGCCTACGGTCGTGACCGGGGCGATCACCCATCGCCCGGGAAGAAGCACGAGGAGAGGAACGGACCATGAGCCGAGCCGTGGTGTTCGACGAGCCCGGGGGCCCCGAGGTCCTGCGTGTGGCCGAGGTCAAGGAGCCGCAGGCCGGCCCGGGACAGGTACGGGTCCGGGTACGGGCGGCGGGCGTCCAGCCGTACGACATCGGGATCCGCACGGGCTGGGTGCCGCCGGGCGTCGGGCCCCTGCCCCGGATCCCCGGCAACGAGTTCGCCGGAGTGGTCGACCAGGTCGGCCCCGGCGTCACGGACTGGACTGCCGGGGACGAGGTGCTGGGCTTCGGTCAGCTGGGAGCGTACGCGGAGCTGATCCTGTCGCCCGCCGACCAGATCACCCGCAAGCCGCCCGGGATGCCGTGGGAGGTGGCCGGCGGTTTCACGGCGGGCATGCAGACCGCGCACATCGCCATGGAGGTGATCGCCCCGCGCGAGGGCGAGGTGCTGCTCGTGCACGGAGCGGCGGGTTCGGTGGGCAGCGCGGCCGTCCAACTGGCCCGGGCGGCGGGCGCGACGGTCATCGGCACCGCGCGGGAGGCGAACCACGCGTACCTGCGGTCACTCGGGGCGCTCCCCGTCACGTACGGGGAGGGGGTCGTCGAGCGGATCCGCGCGCTGGCCCCTGGCGGGGTGGACGCCGTGCTGGACGGTGCGGGCGGTGAGGCCTTCGACCTCTCGCTCGGGCTGGTCGCCGACCGGGGGCGGATGGTGACGCTCGTCGAGCACGACCGCGCGGAGGCGGCGGGGGTGCGGGTCACCCCGGCGACCCGCTCCGCGGCGAGGCTGGCGGGTCTCGTCGAGCGGTACGCGCGGGGCGAACTCACCTGGCACGTCCGGGCCACGTACCCGCTCGACCGCGCGGCCGACGCGCAACGGGATGTCGAGAGCGGGCATGGGCGGGGCAAGGTCGTGCTGCTCGTCGGCTGAGCGCCTGGTCATCGACTGGGCGTCGGACTGCTGGTTGAGCCCCTCGCCTGTCGGTTGAGCCCCCCGCCTGTCCGGTGGAGTATTGGCCTGTTGGCTGATCACCAGCCTGTCTGCCGATCACCAGCCCGTCGGCCGAGTGCCCGCCCGCCGACCGGGCGGGCCCGCCCACCAGCTGAGCACCCGCCCACCAGCTGAGCACCCCCAACCACCAAGCACCTGCCCGCCGGACGACTAGACGACGATCATCCGCCCGTCCGCCCCGCCCCCGTCCTCCTCCAGCAGAACCGTGTGCCGCTCCGCCCACGCGGTCAGTGCCTCCCGGCACGCGTGGTCCATGTGGCGCAGGCCGCTGAGGTCGAGCTCCACGGAGTGGCCGGGGCGGGGCAGCGAGCCCAGCTCCTCCAGGAGCTTGGGCAGGCGCAGGAACGTGGCGTTGCCGATGACACGGGCCCTGACGCGGCCGTCACCGACCCGCACCGTCTCCACCCGGACGTGGGAGGTTTCCCAGGCCGCCTTGACGACTGCCAGCAGCAGGCCGACGAGGACGCCCGCGAAGAGGTTCGTCGTCACGATCGCGGTGGTGGTCACGAGCAGCACCGCGACCTCACCGCGGTGGTCCTGCCACAGCAGTCCCATCTCCCGCCCCGGGAGCAGTTTCCAGCCGGTGTGGACGAGCACCCCGGCGAGCGCCGCCACCGGAATGGCCTCCAGCGCCCAGGGCAGCAGCGCCGCGAAGACGAGCAGCCAGAGGCCGTGCAGCACGCGCGCGGTCCTGGTCCGTGCCCCGGCCCGCGCGTTGGCCGCGCTGCGCACGACGACGGCGGTCATCGGCAGGGCACCGAGCACACCGCACACCGTGTTGCCGGCGCCCTGCGCTATGAGCTCCTTGTCGTAGTCGGTGCGCGGGCCGTCGTGCAGCCGGTCCACCGTCGCCGCGCTGAACAGCGTCTCCGCGGAGGCGATGAGGGCGAACGCCAGGATCGTGCCCAGGACGCCGAACTGGCCGAGGCGGACGAAGTCGTCGCCGTCCGGCGGCCGTACGGCGTCGAGGAGCCCGTTCACCCGCACCCGGTCCACGGGCAGGTCCAGCGCCGTCACCGCGGCCGTGGCCACCGCGACCGCCACCAGGGGCGCCGGCATCACCCGTGCCGGACGGTGCCAGCGCGGCCAGAGTGCGAGGAGCGCCACCGTGCCCACGCCCACGCCGACGGCGGTCATGGCGGTGGACGACTCCAGGGTCCCGGTGAGGAGCAGCACCAGGCCGCCGAGCTTCTCCAGGCCGCCCGAGGGCGCGTCCGAGTCGGCGAGTTCGTACAGCTGGCCGGCGATCAGCACGACCCCCGTCCCCGCGAGCATGCCCTGCACCACGGCGACGGAGATCGCCCGGAACCAGCGGCCGAGCCGCAGCAGGCCCATCGCGACCTGGAACAGCCCGGTGACGAGCACGAGTACGCCCAGCGCCCCGACGCCGTACGCGCGCACGGCTTCGTATACGAGCGCGGTGAGCCCGGCGGCCGGCCCGCTCACCTGGACGCTGCTCCCGGGCAGCAGTCCGGTGAGCAGCCCGCCGACGATCCCGGTGACGAGGCCAAGTTCCACGGGGACGCCGGACGCGACGGCTATTCCCGCGGAGAGCGGTACGGCGACGAGGAAGACGATGAGGGAAGCGGAGAAGTCGGCCCGGAAGGTGGACCCGAGGACGACCCGCGACGCGGCGGTCCGGACAGAGACGAGGAGTTTGCGCTCCATGAGAGTTGCCTCCAGCATCCCGGGCGCACCTGCGCACCGGGGACCGAGATCCGGCAGGGGGACGGGTGCGGACGGGCGGATCGGGCAGCCCGTACGGGACGTCGGCCGGTACGGGCTGCCGGGGACACGGTCGCTCGGGGCGGCACACGACGCCGTCGGCCTGTACGGCGGGAGCGGAGAGCCGGCACGGACGGGGGACTGGACATTCGCACGCCGCCCGTACGGACTGTGTTCCTGCCTTCTCCGGCATCGTGCTCTGAATACCCGACCACAGTGTGTCCAAGGCGCCCGGGCGTTGGGCCGACCCTGCGTTACCACGATGTAAACAAGGGGTTGGGCCCGATGACGAGCACCTTCCGTTCACTCCGGCGGGCACGGAACACCGCGCGCCCCGACGCGCGCTTCGGCGCCCCACCGCGCTCCGGCCGGCCGCGCGCCCGGCGGACCGGGTGCGAAGATGACCGGACGGCCGGGCCCACCGGGAGCACCGGCCGCCCTCCCGACGCCCAGCGCAGCGAAAAGGTGAGCACCGTGACCCAGACAGTCGCCGTCCTCGGGACCGGAAAGATCGGCGAGGCCCTGCTCAGCGGCATGATCCGGGCCGGCTGGAACCCCGCGGACCTTCTCTGCACCGCCCGCCGCGCCGAGCGCGCCGAGGCACTGCGCGACCGCTACGGCGTCGAGACCGTCGGCAACGCGGACGCCGCCAAGAGCGCGGACACCCTGATCCTCGCCGTGAAGCCGCAGGACATGGCGGCCCTCCTGGAGGAGCTCGCCCCGCACCTGCCCGCCGACCGGCTCGTCATCAGCGCGGCGGCCGGCGTGCCCACCGCCTTCTTCGAGGAGCGGCTCGCCCCCGGCACACCCGTCGTCCGCGTCATGCCGAACACCCCCGTCCTGGTCGACGAGGGCATGTCGGTCATCTCCGCGGGCACGCACGCCACCGAGGAACACCTGCTGCGCACGGAGGCGATCTTCAAGCCGGTGGGCAAGACGCTCCGCGTCCCCGAGACGCAGCAGGACGCGGCGACGGCCCTCTCCGGCTCCGGCCCGGCCTACTTCTACTTCCTCGTGGAGGCGATGACGGACGCCGGCATCCTCCTCGGCCTGCCCCGGGACAAGGCCCACGACCTCATCGTCCAGGCGGCCATCGGCGCCGCCGTGATGCTCCGCGACAGCGGCGAACACCCCGTCAAGCTCCGCGAGGCCGTCACCTCCCCGGCGGGTACGACGATCAACGCCATCCGCGAACTGGAGAAGCACGGCGTGCGCCACGCCCTGATCGCCGCCCTGGAGGCTGCCCGCGACCGCAGCCGCGAGCTGGCCTCCGGCACCGGGTGACGGGTCTCCTGACCGGCTGACGGGTTCCTTCACCGGGTGACGGGCCTCATCAGTGGGCCGGGAACCCCGTCAGCCGGTCAGGGAGCTGGTCAGCCGGCCGGGAGCAGACCGATCGCCCGGTACGCCGCGTCGACCGTCGGCCGCGCCAGATCCCGCGCCCGACGGGCTCCGTTCCGCAGGACGCCGTCGACGTACGTGGGGTCGGCGCAGAGCTCCGCGTGCCTCTCCCGCACCGGCCGCAACAGCTCCACCACCGCGTCCGCGGTGTCCCGCTTCAGGGAGCCGTACGAGCTGTAGTCCGCGGCCAGTACGTCCGGCGCCCCGCCCGTGCAGGCGGCCAGCAGCTCCAGCAGGTTGGCCACCCCCGGCCGCCCGTCGCGGTCGTACACCACGTCCGTCCCGCTGTCTGTCACCGCCCGCATCAGCTTCTTGCGCACCACGTCCGCCTCGTCGAGGAGGTAGACGATGCCGGAGGTCTCCGCGTGGGACTTCCCCATCTTTGACCTGGGGTCCTGGAGGTCCATGACCCGGGCCGCGACCGACGGGAGTACGGCCCGCGGGACGGTGAACGTCCGCCCGTACCGCTGGTTGAAGCGCACGGCCAGATCGCGGGTCAGCTCGACGTGCTGCGCCTGGTCCTCGCCGACGGGGACCTCGTCCGCGCCGTACGCGAGGATGTCCGCCGCCATCAGCACGGGATAGGTGAGGAGCGACAACCGTACGCTGCCGCCGGCCTCCCGTTCCCGCGCCGACTTCTCCTTGTACTGGATCATGCGCCGCATCTCCCCGTCGGTGGCCGTGCACTCCAGGAGGTAGGACAACCGGGTGTGCTCGTCCACGTGGCTCTGTACGAACAGCGTGCACACGGAGGGGTCCAGCCCCGCCGCCAGCAGCAGGGTCGCCGCCTGCCGGCTCAGCCTGCGCACGCGCGCCGGACCGTGCTCCACGGTCAGCGCGTGCAGGTCGACCACGGAGAAGAGGGCGTCGGCCCGGTGCTGGTCGGACACGACCCACTGCCGCACGGCGCCGAGGTAGTTGCCGAGGGTCAGATGGCCGGTGGGCTTGATGCCGCTGAAGATGCGGGTCATGGGGAGGTCCGTCTCCTTCTGAAGGTGGACCACCGCCACAGCAAGCAAAACGGCCGCCGAGGCGGCGGCCGTGGGATGCATGCGAAGTACGCGCAGGGGGCCGCCGTCAGGCGGGCCACCACTGGCACGGGCGCGTACGTACATGCATGGTCATGCCGACGACCGTACCCCCCTCAAAACCAGGTGTGCCACCGGTTTGATCGGGCATACGGGCTCGTGTAGGGTTCTTCGAGTTGCCGCGGCGTCCGCGAGGAGGCCGGGGCGGCACTTCACGCCACTCGGCGGGATCCACTACTGCACGGCCCCTGAACGGGATTGATTTCGGCATGCCGGAATTCGGTTCCGGACTCCGATTAGGAGTCGCCGGGGGAATCCGCTAAAGTAGTGATCACGCCGGAAGGCGCGAAACAAACCCCCTCCAACGGGGACCGGAAA
>NZ_JABETO010000072.1 GCF_013055795.1 Streptomyces sp. I05A-00742 | reverse complement strand
TTTCCGGTCCCCGTTGGAGGGGGTTTGTTTCGCGCCTTCCGGCGTGATCACTACTTTAGCGGATTCCCCCGGCGACTCCTAATCGGAGTCCGGAACCGAATTCCGGCATGCCGAAATCAATCCCGTTCAGGGGCCGTGCAGTAGTGGATCCCGCCGAGTGGCGTGAAGTGCCGCCCCGGCCTCCTCGCGGACGCCGCGGCAACTCGAAGAACTCTACACGAGGTTCAGGGGTGCTCGTGCCCACCCCCAGCCTCGCCCCAGCCTCACCCCCGCCACTCCCCCCAGGCGCCGCTACCCCCGCTCGTACTCCTCCCGGTGCAGCTTCTCCCCGGGGGCCTCCTGGAGGGCTCGCAGGGACCAGGCGAGGAGGACGCCGATGAAGCCGATCAGCATCAGGTTCTGTGCGGACCGCTCGCTCCGCCCGTCCCCTGTCGTTCCTTCCCCCGTGCTCTCACCGCGCCGGACGAACCCCTCCCAGGTGCGGCGGAAGGCCAGGGCCGTACATACGGCGACACCGGCAACGACGATCGCGTTGACGAGGCCGCCGACCTTGGCGATGGCGAGGCCCTGGTAGCCGAGGCGCAGTGCGAAGGCGCCGGCCAGCGCCGCCGTCAGGGCTCCGACGGCGACGGCGGCGCGGCGCCAGGCGTACCCGCCGTCGTGCTCGACCCAGGTCGTACCGAAGAACCGGATGGGTTCGGGCCGCCGGGCACCGTCCCCGGCCCGGCCCCTTCCCGTCGTGCCCGTCGTGCCCGTCGTGCCCGGGGTCCGGCCGGGGTCGTGGTCCCGGCCGTCGGCCGTCGGAGTCCGGTTCTGTCCAGTCATGCGTCGATTATTGCCACGCTATTGCCCCGCGCCGGGGCGCCTCGGCGGCCGAGCGGAGGCGGTCACGACACGATCGCTATCCGCACTGAATCGTCACGAAATCGCTGCTGCCCGTTTTCACATACGCATCGGATACGTACTGACCGGGTGCGATGTTGTCCCAGATGTTTGTCGTACCGCAGGGGCCCGAGATGGTCTCGCCGCGGGTCTGGCAGCGGATGGGGACGCGGGTGTTCTGCGGAAGGATCTTGATCAGCTGGCTGCTGGTGCTCGGGCCGCTGCGCACGTTCACCTGGTAGCCGGGGGCGAGCGGGTAGAAGACGGTGCCGGCGGCGGCCTGGACGGCTACCGGGGACTCCACGTCGAGGGTGCCGGGCCGCACCTCGCCGGCCTCCCGGGTCTGCTCTTCGACGACCTCTTCGTTGGCCATATTGCGCCCTCCCCTGTTTCGAAACGACCGTCAAAAAGCTGTTGTTGACGGGAAAATGACATGCGCAGGCTAGCAAGGCCGGGCACGGCCTCCCGGGCATCAGGTGGCCCATCGATTAGGCTCCGCAAGCCGCCTATGCGGCCGACACGACACGGGGGTGGGGAATGCCGCCGCTGCGCGATACCGGGAACGGCCCGGAAGCGGAGGATCCGGAGTACGCGGGCCGGTATCGCCTGGAGGGCCGTCTCGGCGCGGGCGGCATGGGCGTCGTCCACCTGGCGCACTCACCGTCGGGGCTGCGGCTCGCGGTCAAGGTGGTGCATGCCGAGTACGCGGCGGACCCCGAGTTCAGAGCGCGGTTCCGGCAGGAGGTGGCGGCCGCTCGCCGGGTCAGCGGGGCGTTCACCGCACCGGTCGTGGACGCGGACCCGGACTGCGAACGGCCGTGGATGGCGACGCTGTGCATCGCCGGGCCGACCCTCGCCGCGTACATCAAGCGGAACGGACCGCTGGCACCGGACGAGGTGCGCCGGCTGGCGGCGGGGCTCGCGGAGGCGCTGCGCGACATCCATCGCGCGGGGGTCGTCCACCGCGACCTCAAGCCCAGCAACGTCCTGCTCTCCGAGGACGGACCGAAGGTCATCGACTTCGGCATCTCCCGCCCGTACGACAGCGAGTTGAGGACGGAGACGGGGAAACTGGTGGGCACCCCGCCGTTCATGGCGCCCGAGCAGTTCCAGAGGCCGCGCGAGGTGGGTCCGGCCGCGGACGTGTTCGCGCTGGCGTCGGTGCTCGTCCACGCGGCGGCCGGGCGGGGGCCGTTCGCCTCCGACAGTCCGTACCTCGTCGCGTACCAGGTGGTGCACGACGAACCGGAGCTGGAGGGCGTACCGGCGGACCTCGTCCCGCTGATCAGGGACTGTCTGGCGAAGGACCCTGAGCTGCGGCCGACGCCGGACGTCATCATGTCGCGGCTGCCGCCGCTGCCGGAGGACGCGCGGCCCGCTCTGCCGCGGCTCCCGGACGTGCCGTACGAGCCGCCTCCCCGGCCGCCCCGCCGGGGACTGCGCCCGCCCAGGGCCGAGGCCCGTCCTCCGCGGGCGGACACACCCGTCACGCACACCGGCCGGCCCCCGGCGCGGTGGCGCAGAGAAGTAGAGGTCAGCCCTCCGGCCCAGGCCCCGGCCGCGGCACCCCGGTCCCGGTGGCGGCGGGTCACCTGGTTCGCGGTAGGGGCGGTCGCGACCGTGGCGCTGGGTGTGGGTGCCGGGTGGGCCGTGCGGCATGCGGACACCGGGGACGAGCCGTTGCAGACGCGTGCCACCACCGTCGGTACCGTCTGGCAGCCGTGGCAGGCGCCGCTGCCGGGGAAGCCGCCGGTGCGCGGCGAGGCCCGTCCCGCGTTCTGCGACCACTCCGAGGGCGCGCTGTACTGCTCCGCCCCCGGGCTGCTCGCCACGCGGATCAACTCCCTCGACGGCAAGGTGGTCTGGCGCCGCGAGGAGGCGGGCGGGCGGGCCGGTGCGGCGCCGGTGGCGCCCGTGGTCGGCGGCGGGCTGGTGCAGGCCCTGTCCCCCGACGGCCGCCGGCTGTCGGCCCTCGATCCCGCCTCGGGCGCGCGGCGCTGGGCCAGGGACGTGTCGCGGTACGTCGGGAGGGTCTACTTCGCGGGGGACACGGTCCTGCTGGTCGCCGAGGACGGCACGGTCACCGCGGTGGACGCGCGGACCAACAAGGAACGCTGGCGGCACGCCATCCCCGGGTACCGGAACCCGGTCTTCTCCTCCTACGGCACCGGGCCCGCCTACGCCGTCACGCCGTCGGACAACGGCCGCCGCACCCGGATCGTCGCCGTGGACCCGCTCACCGGCAGGACGCTGTGGCAGTGGACGGCGAACGGCAGCCTGTCGGTGGTCGGCGCCCGTTACGACGGCGGCCTCTATCTGACCGCCTCCGACGCGGACAACCGGGTCTCGGCCGTTGTGCGCTACGACCCCGCGGCACGGCGGGAGCGCCGGGTGCTGCTGAACGCGCCCGTGATCGCGTCGAGCGCCGTGTCGCGCCGGGACTCCGTCTACGTCCTGTCCGCCGACGGCGGGCTGCTCTCGGTGGACACCGAGCGCGGGGTGCAGCTGTGGCGGGTGGAGACGTCGGTGGCCAATGCGTCCGCTCTGGTGTCCGACCACCGCAGGGTGTACTTCTCGGCGGCCGACGGGCGCCTGATAGCGGTGGACACGTCACACGGCGAGCTGCTGGGCCAGACCAAGCCCCGGCTGGCCCGGGCCGGGCAGGGCTTCCCCGGGGTGCTGCCGCCGCCGGTCGCGGCGCGGGGGAAGGTGTACGGCTCGGCGCCGGACGGGACGGTGTTCGCCGTGAGCGGCCGTGAGCCGGAGCACTGGCACTGAGACTTCCGGATCGCCGACGCTGAGACTTTTTCGCCGGGGCCGCCGTCCCGCGTCCCCGGCGAACTCCAGCGGCACCACCGGAAGTTCGGTACACCCCGGACAGCTACTGCTTTCGCGGGGTCAGTCGCGGTCCATGTGTTCCCGAAGGACCGCGCGGTTGTTCGCGTCGATGTCGTAGGTGGTCTTGTTCCAGTCGTCGGTGGTCACGACGTCCACCGACCAGATCAGTTTCTTGCCCTCTCCGGCCTTCTCATCACCGGTGTCGAGTTCCAGGGTGGTGACCGTCCCCTTCTTGCGCCCGGTGGCCGTCGCCGCCGCCTCCTGGGGAGTGACGCGGGCCGCCTTGAGCCGGTCGGCGAGCTTCTGTTTGTCGTCGCCGTCCTGGTCGGCGTCGGCGGTGGAGCGGGTGACCTTCCCGGTGACGCCGTCGACGACGACGGAGTGGGCCGTTCCGTCGGCGGTGGCGACCTCGGCGTGCCATTCGGGGCCGCCGCCCGAGGAGGAGCGCTTCAGCTCGACGGCGACGAGCTTGCTGCCCGCGACGTCGTCCGTCGCCGCCCGGGCCGCCTGCTCCCAGCCGGTCTTCGCCGCGGGGACGAGGGCCTTGCGCTCGGCCTGGTCCCCGGTGAGCGGCCGTTCCGTTCCGGTTGCCGGGGAGGAGGCCGGCGGTGAAGAGGCCGGTGCGGAAGCGGGCGGTGGTGTCGAGGCGCCGCCTCCGCCGTTCCCGACGTCGTCACCGCACCCGGCGAGGAGCAGGCCGGCGGTCGCGGCGCCGCAGGCGGCCAGGGCGGCGGCCCGGAGCCGGGCCGGGCGCGGGCGGGGGCCGGGGCGTGGGGCGTTGTCCTTTTGGTCCTTGATGAGTCCACTCGGTGCCATGAGTGCACTTGTTGCCCCGATCGCGGTTCCGCATGTCACCCCGGACCGGGGATCACTCGGGTGACCGTTCCCCGGCGGACCGCGGATTCAGTCCTCCGGGTACGCCAGGCCGTGCATCCTGTCGGAGAACCTGCGGTACAGCTGTCCGAACACCCGCTGCTCCTCCTCGCTCCACCCCTCGAACACCTCGTCCAGCAGCCGGCGCCGCGCCTGGTTGATGGCCGCGACGGTCTCGTGTCCCTGAGGGGTCGCCTCCGCCACCTTGACGCGGTGGTCGTGGGGGGCGGGGCGGCGCGTGATGAGGCCGCGCTGTTCGAGCTTGGCCAGTTCGCGGCTGACGGTGGAGTGGTTGAGGTCGACCAGCCCGGCGAGGTCGGTCACGCCGATCGGGCCGAGCATCTGGACGCGGGCCAGCAGGGGGAAGAGGGCGCGGTCCAGCGTCACTCCCGCCCGGCGGAGGAGCAGGTCGAAGAGCTTGGGCCGGCTGCCGCGGGAGACCGCGTCGAGCCATGCCTCGTAGAAGTCGTCGTTCGCCATCGCGGCTCATTATCCGCGCGGCCCGGGCTCCGGTGTCCCGGTGCCCCAGGCCGTGGCGGTGCGACGGCCCGGGACGGGACGGAACGGAACGCGGCGGGCCGGGTCAGCCCAGCTTGCTGATGTCGCGCACCGCGCCCTTGTCGGCGCTGGTGGCCATCGCCGCGTAGGCGCGCAGGGCCTGCGACACCTTGCGCTCGCGGTCCCGCGGCGCGTAGACGCCGCCCAGCGCTTCCCGGCGGGCGGCCAACTCCTCGTCGGGGACGAGGAGTTCGATGGAGCGGCCGGGGATGTCGATGCGGATGCGGTCACCGTCCTCGACGAGGGCGATGGTCCCGCCGGAGGCCGCCTCGGGCGAGGCGTGGCCGATGCTCAGGCCCGAGGTGCCGCCGGAGAAGCGGCCGTCGGTGATGAGCGCGCACTTGGCGCCCAGGCCGCGGCCCTTGAGGAACGAGGTGGGGTAGAGCATCTCCTGCATGCCGGGGCCGCCCTTGGGGCCCTCGTAGCGGACGACGACCACGTCGCCCTCCTTGACGCGCTTGGTGAGGATGGCGTCCACCGCCTCCTCCTGGGACTCCACGACGACGGCCGGGCCCTCGAAGGTCCAGATCGACTCGTCGACACCGGCCGTCTTCACCACACAGCCGTCCACCGCGAGGTTGCCGTACAGCACGGCCAGGCCGCCGTCGGCGGAGTGGGCGTGGGCGGTGTCGCGGATGCAGCCGTTCGCGGCGTCCACGTCCAGCGACTCCCAGCGCTCGGACTGCGAGAACGCCTCGGCCGAGCGGACGCAGCCGGGGGCGGCGTGGAACAGCTCGACGGCCTCGGGGGCGGGCGAACCGCCGCGCACGTCCCAGCGCTTGAGCCATTCGGCGAGCGAGTCGGAGTGCACGCTGTGGACGTCCTCGTGCAGGTGTCCGGCGCGGTGCAGCTCGCCGAGGATGGCGGGGATGCCGCCGGCCCGGTGGACGTCCTCCATGTGGTACGAGCCGTTGGGCGCGACCTTGCAGACGCAGGGGACGCGGCGCGAGACGGCGTCGATGTGTGTCATGTCGAAGCCGAGCCCGGCCTCCTGGGCGGCGGCCAGCAGGTGGAGGACGGTGTTGGTGGAGCCGCCCATGGCGACGTCGAGGGCCATCGCGTTCTCGAAGGCGGCGAGGGAGGCGACGGAGCGCGGGAGGACCGTCGCGTCGTCCTGCTCGTACCAGCGGCGGGTGATCTCGACGACCGTGCGGCCCGCGGCCTCGTACAGCTCCTTGCGGGCGGTGTGTGTGGCCAGCACCGAGCCGTTGCCGGGGAGGGCCAGGCCGAGCGCCTCGACCAGGCAGTTCATGGAGTTGGCGGTGAACATGCCGGAACAGGAGCCGCAGGTGGGGCAGGCGGCCTCCTCGATGCGCTCCAGGTCCTCGTCCGAGACGGACTCGGAGACGGCCTCCGACATCGCGCTGATCAGGTCGAGGTTGGTGCGGACCGTGCCGTCGACCAGAGTCGTCTTGCCGGCCTCCATGGGGCCGCCGGAGACGAAGACGGTGGGGATGTTCAGGCGCAGGGCGGCCATGAGCATGCCGGGCGTGATCTTGTCGCAGTTGGAGATGCAGATCAGCGCGTCCGCGCAGTGCGCCTCGGTCATGTACTCGACCGAGTCGGCGATCAGGTCGCGGGACGGCAGCGAGTAGAGCATGCCGCCGTGGCCCATGGCGATGCCGTCGTCCACCGCGATGGTGTTGAACTCGCGGGGCACGCCGCCCGCCGCCTTGATCGCTTCCGAGACGATCCGGCCGACCGGCTGGAGGTGGGTGTGGCCCGGCACGAACTCCGTGAAGCTGTTCGCCACCGCGATGATCGGCTTGCCGAAGTCCTCGCGCGCTACACCCGCGGCGCGCAGAAGGGCTCGGGCGCCCGCCATGTTGCGGCCGTGGGTGACGGTACGGGACCTCAGCTCGGGCATGTTCGCTCCGCTCCTCGATGTGTGTTTCGAGGGTACGCGGGGGATCCGTGATCCGGACACGGTTTCCGGGATGTGAGATGCGCCCCGGTCCCGCCCTTTCTCCGTTTCTGCGGGGTGGGCCCCGCGCCCCCTTGAAACCGCGCTCCGCGCGGTTGTCCTCAATCGCCGGACGGGCTATTCAGCCCGTCCGGCGATTGAGGACGCGCGCCGCAGGCGCGCTCAGGGGGGTGCGGGGGCTTGCCCCTGCAAGAAACGGTGAAAGGGCGGGCCCGGGGCTACCCACCCCCCGCCAAATGCCCCTGCACCGCCGGCGCCACCATCCCCACCACCACATCGAAATCCGCCGACGCCAGCGGCTCCACCTTGATCACATAACGCAGCATCGCGACCCCCACCAGATGGGCCGCCGCGATCTCGGAGCGCAGCTGCGCGTCCGGAATGGACAGCCCCCCGGCGATGCGCAGCATGAGCCGATGCGTGACGAGGTCGCGGAAGACCCCCGCCGCCGTCTCGTTGGCGACGGCCGAGCGGAGGATGGCGAGGAGGGGCTCGCGGGTGACGGGGTTTTCCCAGACGCCGAGGATGAAGCGGGTGATGCGTTCGCCGGCGTGGTCGCGGTCGCCCTCCAGGAGGACGTCGGGGGCGGGGAGGGCGGGGGCGAAGGCGACCTCGACGGCGGCGGCGAAGACCTGTTCCTTGGGGCCGAAGTAGTGGTGGACGAGGGCGGGGTCGACGTCGGCGCCCTTGGCGATGGCGCGGATGGAGGCCTTGTCGTAGCCGTGCTCGGCGAATTCGGCGCGGGCGGCGGCGACGATGCGTTCGCGGGCGCCGGGGCCGTTGCCCGCCTCGGCGCGGGGCGGACGGCCGCGCCGCCTGGGCGGAGGTGGAGGCGGGGTCACGGCCGGGCCGCGCCCGTCGGGGAGGCGAGGTGCAGCCGGGTGAAGGCCAGCGCCTCGGCGAGGTCGGCCTCGCGCTCGGCGGCGGACATGGCGCGCCGGGTGTTGACCTCGACGACGATGTGGCCGTCGAAGCCGCTGACGGCGAGGCGTTCCAGCAGCTCGGCGCAGGGCTGCTTGCCGCGCCCCGGGACCAGGTGCTCGTCCTTGTTGGAGCCGTTGCCGTCGGCGAGGTGGACGTGTGCGAGCCGGTCGCCCATTCGGGCGATCATGTCGAGCGCCTCGGTGCGGGCGGTCGCCGTGTGCGAGAGGTCGACGGTGAAGTGCCGGTAGTCGTCCTTGGTGACGTCCCAGTCGGGCGCGTAGGCGAGCAACTCGCGGTCGCGGTAGCGCCAGGGGTACATGTTCTCCACGGCGAAGCGGACGTCCGTCTCGTCGGCCATCCGCCAGATCCCGCGCACGAAGTCGCGGGCGTAGGAGCGCTGCCAGCGGAAGGGCGGGTGGACGACGACCGTGGTCGCGCCGAGGCGTTCGGCCGCGGCCTTGGCGCGCTGGAGCTTGACCCAGGGGTCGGTGGACCAGACGCGCTGGGTGATCAGCAGACACGGCGCGTGGACGGCGAGGATGGGCATCCGGTGGTAGTCGGAGAGCCGGCGCAGGGCGTCGATGTCCTGGCTGACCGGATCGGTCCAGACCATGACCTCGACTCCGTCGTAGCCCAGACGGGCGGCGATCTCGAAGGCCGTCGCCGTGGACTCCGGGTAGACCGAGGCCGTGGACAGGGCGACCTTCGCATCCGGGATGCGCACCACTGGCTCTGTCACGAGGGACAGCGTACGACCGCCCGTCACACGGCGGGCAGGTGGTCCAGCCGTCGCAGGATGACGCCCTCGCGCAGCGCCCACGGGCACAGCTCGACCTCGTCCACCCCGAACAGGTCCATCGCGGCCTCGGCCACCAGCGCTCCGGCGAGCAGCTGCGGGGCGCGGCCGGCCGACACACCGGGCAGTGCGGCGCGCTGGTCGGGGGTCATGGCGGCGAGCCGGGGGACCCATTCCTCCAGCGCCTTGCGGCTGAGGACGCGCTGGACGTACAGGGCCTCGCCGTTGGGGGTGCCTCCCGTGCCCTTGGGGCGGGGGGAGGCAGTGGCGCCGGCGATGCGGGCGAGCTGTTTGAAGGTCTTGGAGGTGGCGACGGTGCGGTCGGGGGCGCCCAGCCGGGCGAAGTTGCCGACCGTCCGGGCGATCTCGGCGCGGACGTAACGGCGCAGCTCGCGGACGTCGGCGGGGTCGGGGAGCGGGTCGGGCAGCCGGCCGGCGGTGAGCCGCCCGGCGCCGAGCGGGAGGGAGACGGCGACGTCGGGTTCCTCGTCCTGGCCGTAGGCGATCTCCAGGGAGCCGCCGCCGATGTCGAGGACGAGGAGCTTGCCGGCCGACCAGCCGAACCAGCGGCGGACGGCGAGGAAGGTGAGCCGCGCCTCCTCCTCGCCGGAGAGCACCGGCAGCCGGACGCCGGTCTCCTCGTGGACGCGCGCGAGGACGGCGTCCGCGTTGGGTGCCTCGCGGACGGCTGAGGTGGCGAACGGCAGGACCTCCTCGACGCCCTTGTCCTCGGCCGCCCGGAGGGCGCCCTTGAGCACGTGGACGAGGCGGTCGACGCCGGCGCCGTCGAGGGCGCCCGAGTCGTCGAGAAGTTCCGCGAGGCGCAGCTCGGCCTTGTGGGAGTGGGCGGGCAGCGGGCGCGCACCGGGGTGCGCGTCCACCACCAGCAGGTGGACCGTGTTCGAACCCACGTCGAGGACACCGAGTCTCATGCCGTGCACGCTACTGGGACCGGTGGGGACACATAGGCTTGAGGTGTGGCAAAGACGAAGAAGGCGAAGGCCCCGAAGCAGCAGAGCACGTCCGACGAGGTCGGGCTCGACTTCGCCCGCGCGTGGGTCGAGTTCCCCGACCCCTCCGACGACGAGCAGGTCTTCCGCTGCGACCTGACCTGGCTCACCTCCCGGTGGACCTGTGTGTTCGGCAGCGGCTGCCAGGGCATCAAGGCGGGCCGGGCCGACGACGGCTGCTGCACGCTGGGCGCGCACTTCTCCGACGAGGACGACGAGCGACGGGTGGCCGGGCATGTGGCACGGCTCACACCCGACATCTGGCAGTTCCACGGCGAGGGTTCCTCGCCGGACGGCTGGACGCAGCTCGACGAGGACGACGAGCGGCAGACGCGCCGCTGGCAGGGCTCCTGCATCTTCCAGAACCGCCCGGGCTTCGCGGGCGGCGCCGGGTGCGCGCTGCACATCCTGGCCCTGAAGGAGGGCCGCGAGCCGCTGGAGACGAAGCCGGACGTCTGCTGGCAGCTCCCCGTCCGCCGGACCTACGACTGGATCGACCGGCCCGACGACACCCAGGTCCTCCAGGTCACCATCGGCGAGTACGACCGGCGCGGCTGGGGGCCCGGCGGGCACGACCTCCACTGGTGGTGCACCTCCGCGCGCTCCGCGCACGGCGCCGGGGAGCCGGTGTATGTCAGCTATCGGGCGGAGCTGATGGAGCTGATGGGGAAGAAGGGGTACGCGCGGCTGGTGGAGCTGTGCGAGGAGCGGTTGGCGTCGCTGCTGCCGATGGCCCCGCATCCGGCGGATCCGGCGTCCGAGGGGCGCCAGGAGCGCTGAGGACGGGCGCGGCGCCGGTCTCCCTGCCGGGCCCCGGCCGCCGCAGGCCCTCGCCGGGCGCGCCCTCACACCTCGCCGCGCGCCCTCACCGCGCGCTGTCATCGTGTGCCCTCACCGCGCGCTGTCACCGGTTCCCGGCCGCCGCAGCCGTCCCGGCCCGCCGACCGTCACCACCGAAGCGCCGGGCGCCAGCCGCACCCGCGCCCGCCACGGTCCGGCGGGCTCCCGGTCGGGGTCGGCGGAGACCGTGAACGTCACGGACCGGCCGGGGGCCAGCACCCCGCCCCTCCGGCTCAGCCGCAGCCACCCCTTGTCGGCGGTCACCGCCCAGTGCACCTCTTCGCCCACCGCCGTGAGCGTGATGGCCGTGTCGGCCCCGCTGGGCTGGGCCGCGAGCGTCAGCCGTCCGGGGCCGCCCCACAGGCCCGGCGGCGCGGGCGGCGGCGTCCCGGTGCCCGGGGCGGCCTCGGGGGCGCCGTCGGCCTCCTCCGTCCGGTCGCGGGCGCTGCCGTCGGCGGGCGCCTC
>NZ_JABETO010000071.1 GCF_013055795.1 Streptomyces sp. I05A-00742 | reverse complement strand
CCGCGCCAGGGCGTCACGCGCAGTTCGCCGGAGCCGTCCTCGGCGGCGGTACGGGCGAGCAGCCGCCACTGGGCGGCGGTCAGCCGGCCGAGGGGGGCGGCGAGCGAGAGGGCCGTGCGCCCGTCCGGGCCGGGCACCGGGCCCGGCGCCGGGACGGCGGGCCGGGCCGGGGGGACGGCCGTGGGTTCGGCGGTGATGCCGGCGTCGGCGAGGCGGCGGGCCAGCGCGGTGACGTCCGGGCGTCGTCCGGCGGGGAGTTCCGTCACCCGCCACGCGGTGCCGCCGTGCCCGGCGAGGAAGTGCCGGGCCGCGACGACGGCCGCGCCTGGTGCGTCCGCGGCGGGTATGCGCAGGCCGGGGCCCCCGGCGGCATAGCAGAGCACGGCCTGCCCGCCGTCCGGGCCTGCGATCAATGTCACATCCGGGGTGAGGGCGGCGATGTCGCCGCGGCCGTCGTCCAGACCGAAGAGGAAACGCCCCGAGAGGGCGGTGACCTCCTCGTCGGCGCAGAGGAGGCGGTCAAGGGCGCGGACCCATGCCCGGAGGTCCGCGTGGCCCTTCCCGTCCAGGCCGGAGAGGGGGGAGGCGGCGACGTTCCTGACGCGCTCGTGGCGGTCGGAGGGGAGGAGGCCGGCTGCGCGGAGGCGGTGGCCGAGCTCGCCGCCGCAGGTGGGGGCGAGGCCGCGCAGCTGGATGTTGCCGCGGGAGGTGATGTCGAGGTTGCCGTCGCCCAACTCCTCCGCCAGGGCGGAGAGTTCCTCCGCCTGGCATGCCGTCAGCAGCCCGCCGGGGAGCCGGACCCGTGCCAGTGCGCCGTCGTCCGCGGTGTGCAGGCGGAGGGCGCCCGGGCAGGCGTCGCCGCGGTCGCGGCGGGGGGAGGTGGGGGTGGCGGGCATGGCGGCGAGCATACCGACGGGGTCGGGGAGGGGGTTTGCCCCGGTCCCGCCCTTCCTCCGTTCCCGGGGCGCTGCCCCGGACCCCGGTATCACGGCTTCGCCGCGAGGTCCTCAATCGCCGGACGGGCTGGTTGTGCGCCCGGGCGCACACTTCAGCCCGTCCGGCGATTGAGGACGCGCGCCGCAGGCGCCGCTCGGGGGTGCGGGACCGGCGCAAACTCCCCCCACCACCCCGAACCCGCAGGTCGCTACTATGGCTGATCGGCGGAGCCATCCGCCGACGCCAGCGACGGCGCCAGGGGAGGAAGCCGGTGGAACTCCGGCACGGTCCCGCCACTGTGAGCACGGCAGTAGCACGCAGCACACTGCCGGGCGAGTCAGGAACTCCCGCCGTCCTCCAACCGCCCGGGGCGCGGACCCCGAGGAAGGCCAGCCGCAGCATGCGCATGTTCCGGTCCCGCGCACCCCGGGCGACCCTCGACGCATTCGGGAGCGCCGCGTGATCCTTCTCCTGTCGACCTCCGACACCGACCTGCTCAGCGCCCGCGCGGCTGCTGCACAGGGCGGCCCGGTCCCGTACCGGCTCGCCAACCCCTCCCGGCTGCCCCTGGAGGACCTTCCGGAGCTGCTGGACGGCGCCGACCTCGTCGTCGTCCGTCTCCTCGGCGGCGTCCGCGCCTGGCAGGAAGGGCTGGACCAGCTCCTGGCGACGGACAGGCCCGTTGTCGTCCTCACCGGTGAACAGGCGCCCGACGCACAGCTGATGGAGCACTCGACCGTGCCCATCGGCATCGCGGCCGAGGCGCACGCCTACCTCGCCCACGGCGGTCCGGCCAACCTCGAACAGCTCGCGCGCTTCCTCTCCGACACCGTGCTGCTCACGGGCCACGGCTTCGAACCGCCGGCCGTCGCACCCGCCTGGGGCGAGCTGGAGCGCGCCGCGAACCCCACGCCGGACGGCCCGACGATCGCGGTGCTCTACTACCGGGCCCACCACATGAGCGGCAACACGGCCTTCGTGGACGCCCTCTGCGGAGCCGTCGAGAACGCGGGCGGCCGGGCGCTGCCGCTGTACGTCGCCTCCCTGCGCGCCCCCGAGCCCGAGCTGATCGAGGCCCTGGGCCGGGCCGACGCCGTCGTCACCACCGTCCTCGCCGCCGGCGGCACCCGCCCGGCCGAGGCGTCGGCGGGCGGCGACGACGAGTCGTGGGACGCCGGCGCGCTGGCCGGCCTCGACGTGCCGATCCTCCAGGCCCTGTGCCTCACCGGCCCGCGCAGCGCCTGGGAGGAGAACGACGAGGGGCTGTCGCCGCTCGACGCCGCGACCCAGGTCGCCGTCCCGGAGTTCGACGGCCGCATCATCACCGTCCCGTTCTCCTTCAAGGAGGTCGACGAGGACGGCCTGCCGGCCTACGTCGCCGACCTCGAACGCGCCGCCCGCGTCGCCGGGATCGCCGTCCGCCACGCCCGGCTGCGGCACATCCCGGCCGCCGAGAAGCGGATCGCCCTCGTCCTCTCGGCTTACCCCACCAAGCACTCCCGCATCGGCAACGCCGTCGGCCTCGACACCCCCGCCAGCGCCGTGGCCCTGCTGCGGCGGCTCCGTGAGGAGGGGTACGACTTCGGCACCGAAGAGGTCCCCGGCCTCGCCTCCGGCGACGGCGACGAGCTGATCTACGCCCTGATCGAGGCCGGCGGCCACGACCAGGACTGGCTCACCGAGGAGCAGCTGGCCCGCAACCCCGTCCGCATCCCGGCCGCCGACTACCGGCGCTGGTACGCCGAACTCCCCGCCGAACTCCGCGAGGCCGTCGAGGAGCACTGGGGCCCGGCTCCCGGCGAGATGTTCCTCGACCGCAGCCGCAACCCCGAGGGCGACATCGTCCTCGCGGCCCTGCGCCGCGGCAACCTGCTCATCCTCATCCAGCCGCCGCGGGGCTTCGGCGAGAACCCCATCGCCATCTACCACGACCCGGACCTGCCGCCGTCGCACCACTACCTCGCCGCCTACCGGTGGATCGCCGCCTCCCGCGAGGACGGCGGCTTCGGCGCCGACGCCATGGTCCACCTCGGCAAGCACGGCAACCTGGAGTGGCTGCCCGGCAAGAACGCCGGCCTGTCCGCCGCCTGCGGCCCGGACGCGGCCCTGGGCGACCTCCCGCTCGTCTACCCGTTCCTCGTCAACGACCCGGGTGAGGGCACCCAGGCCAAGCGCCGCGCCCACGCCACGCTGGTCGACCACCTCGTCCCGCCGATGGCCCGCGCCGAGTCGTACGGCGACATCACGCGCCTGGAGCAGCTGCTCGACGAGTACGCGCAGATCTCCGCCATGGACCCGGCGAAGCTCCCGGCGATCCGCGCCCAGATCTGGACCCTGATCCAGGCCGCGAAGCTCGACCACGACCTCGGCCTGGAGGACCGCCCCGACGACGACGGCTTCGACGACTTCCTGCTGCACGTCGACGGCTGGCTGTGCGAGGTCAAGGACGCCCAGATCCGCGACGGCCTGCACGTCCTCGGCGCCGCGCCCACGGGCCCCGAGCGCGTCAACCTGGTGCTGTCGATCCTGCGCGCCCGGCAGATCTGGGGCGGCACCTCCGCCCTGCCCGGCCTGCGCGAGGCCCTGGGCCTGGACGAGTCCGCCGCCACCCGCACCACCGCCGACGACGCCGAGGAGCGGGCCCGCGCCCTCGTCGAGGCGATGGAGGAGGCGGCCTGGAGCCCGGAGGCCGTGCCCGGCGTCTGCGCCGGACTCCCGGACGGGCAGCGGGACGCCGCCGCCGCGATCCTCTCCTTCGCGGCCACCGAGGTCGTCCCGCGCCTCGGCGCCACCACCGACGAGCTCGACCACGCGGTGCACGCCCTCGACGGCGGCTTCGTCCCGGCCGGCCCGTCCGGCTCGCCGCTCCGCGGCCTCGTCAACGTCCTGCCGACCGGCCGCAACTTCTACTCCGTCGACCCCAAGGCCGTCCCCAGCCGCCTCGCCTGGGAGACCGGCCAGGCCCTCGCCGACTCCCTCCTGGAGCGCTACCGCACCGACAACGGCGAGTGGCCCACGTCCGTCGGCCTGTCCCTGTGGGGAACGAGTGCGATGCGCACGGCTGGTGACGACGTCGCCGAGGCGCTGGCGCTGCTCGGCGTCCGGCCGGTGTGGGACGAGGCGTCGCGACGGGTCACGGGACTCGAAGCCGTATCCCTGGAGGAACTGGGCCGTCCGCGCATCGACGTCACCCTGCGCATCAGCGGCTTCTTCCGCGACGCCTTCCCCCACGTCATCGGCCTCCTGGACGACGCGGTGCGGCTCGTCGCCTCCCTCGACGAGCCCGCCGAGCACAACCACGTCCGCGCCCACGCCCAGGCCGACCTCGCCGAGCACGGCGACGAACGCCGGGCCACCACCCGGATCTTCGGCTCCCGCCCCGGCACCTACGGCGCCGGCCTGCTCCAGCTCATCGACAGCCGGGACTGGCGCACGGACGCCGATCTCGCCGAGGTCTACACGGTCTGGGGCGGCTACGCCTACGGCCGGGGCCTGGAGGGCCGGCCGGCCCGTGCGGAGATGGAGAGCGCCTACAAGCGCATCGCGGTGGCCGCGAAGAACACGGACACCCGCGAGCACGACATCGCCGACTCGGACGACTACTTCCAGTACCACGGCGGCATGGTCGCCACGGTGAAGGCGCTCAAGGGCAGGGCCCCGGAGGCGTACATCGGCGACTCCACCCGGCCGGAGACCGTCCGCACCCGCACGCTCGTCGAGGAGACCTCGCGCGTCTTCCGCGCCCGTGTGGTCAACCCCCGCTGGATCGAGGCGATGCGGCGCCACGGCTACAAGGGGGCCTTCGAACTCGCCGCCACCGTCGACTACTTGTTCGGCTATGACGCCACCACCGGGGTCGTCCCCGACTGGATGTACGACAAGCTCACCCAGACGTACGTCCTCGACGAGGAGAACCGGGCGTTCCTCCAGGAGGCCAACCCCTGGGCGCTGCACGGCATCGCCGAGCGACTGCTGGAGGCGGAGAGCCGCGGCATGTGGGCCAAGCCCGACGCGGAGACGCTGAACTCGCTCCGGCAGGTCTTCCTGGAGACGGAGGGCGAGCTGGAGGGCGGGGCGGACGAGGAGTAGTCCGCTGCCTTCTGCCGGGCGCGCCGCCTCCCGTGACGCGGTGTGCCCGGACTCCTTCATCTCGCGTCGCTGTGACGCGCGTTACATCTACAGTCCTCCCATGGACGAAAGCCCATGGACGGAAAGACAGAGCGGCCGGACCCGGCGCTGGGCGTCCCCTTCGCCAAGCTGGCCGGCGAGCCGTTATGGAAGGAACTGCTCCGTGAGGGGTGGCCGCGCCGGCACCGGGCCGGCGAGACCCTGCTCCGGCAGGGGGCCGCGGGGACGCACGTCCTCGCCCTGACCGACGGGGTCGTCAAGGTGCTCCGGGTCGAACGGGACGGCCGCGAGCGCGTGCTGGCGTTCCGGGGCGCGGGTGACGTGGTGGGCGAGGCCGCGGTGCTGGAGGACAGCGAGCGGCGGCTCGCCTCCGTGGTGGCCATAGGGGACGTCACGGTCGTGGTGGTGGAGAAGCGCGGGTTCACGCGCTTCGTCGCGCGGCACGGCCTCTCGCCGGTGCTCACCCGGCACGCCCTGACCCGGCTGCGCGAGTCCGACCGGGCCCGCGGCGGCTGCGGTTCGCGGGAGCGGGTCGCCCGGGCGCTGCTCGCCCTCGCCCTGGCGTCGGACGGCGGCCGGACGGGCGACGGGACCGAGCTGTCGGTCACCCGCGCCGAACTCGCCCAGTACCTCGGGGTGTCGAGGAACACCGTCAGCGCCGCGCTGCGCGGGATCGGCGACCGGGTGGTCGCCGCCGAGCGCGGCTGCGTCGTCGTCCACGACGTGGCCGCCCTGCGGGCCGTGGCCAGGGAGACGGACGGGCCGCACGCGGATACGTGACGATCGTCACGCGCGCTGTGCACTTGTGGTGCACAGGCCGGTCCATGACTCCAGAAGCATCTGAAGGGAGCCCGGCACCCCTCCGGGGGGAACGGGGTGCCGGGCGAAGCCCCTTTCCGAAGCCCTCCGAAGGCCCTGGAACGCCTTCTTCGGGGAACCTTCAACCCGGAACGCTTCGGAACCCCTTCGGACCCGAGGAGCCGTCCCATGTCCCCGACCGACATCCCGTCCACCGGCCCGGCGCCCTGGAGCGTCAGCCGGGACCTGCCGCCCTACCGGGGGATCCTCGCCGTGGACGCCAAGGACTTCACCGGCAGACCCGCGGTCGAGCACGCGTCGCTCACCACCGTCATCCCCCAGCTCCTCGGCCGGGCGTGCGACCGGTCGGGGCTCGAACGGCTCTGGCAGGAGCGGAAGTTCGCGAGCAACACGGGCGACGGCTTCGCGCTGGGCTTCGACCCCAGTGCCCTGCCCCGGGTGATCCACCCCTTCCTGGGCGAGCTCCAGGAAGTCCTCACCGACTACAACATCCACGCCACCGGCACCGGCCGGATCCGGCTCCGCGTCAGCCTCCACGTCGGGCCGCTGCCGGACTCCGGCGCCCCGGGCGACGGCAACGGCACCCCGCGCAACGACACCCACCGGCTGCTCGACTCCCGCCCGGTCCGGGCCATCCTCGCCGCGTCCAGCGAGAGCATCACCCAGGTCGCCGCGATCCTCTCGCAGCGGGTCTTCGAGGACGCGGTGCTCTCCGGGTACACCCGCCGCCACCCGGACCAGTTCATCGAGGTGCCGGCCACCGTCGAGGGCAAGAACTTCCAGCAGCGGGCGTGGCTGTACGTACCGGCGCCGTCCGGCAACCTCTACGACCGCCGGATCCTCGGCGAACCGGCCGCCGGGGGACCGGCTGTCAGGGAACCCGTGGTGGAGCGGCCGCCCGCCCCGGGACCGGCCCCGCGGAGCACCACCACCATCAACAGCCACGACAACCGCGGCTTCCAGAACAACAACGGCGCGGTGGAGGGCGGCCAGCACGCCTACTTCGGCCGCGACCCGCGGGACGACGGCCGGGAGGCGGACCGGTGACGGACACCCTCGCCGCCGCCCTGCGGGAGTTGCCCACGCGGCTTGAGGACGGCGACGAGCCGCCCGTCCCCGCGCCGGACGCGGAGGCGGAGTGCGAACGGGACCTGGGCGAGGCCGCGGCCTCCGAGTTCAGCCATCGCTTCCAGACCATCAACATCTGGGGGAACAAGGGCTTCCTCAACGTCTCCGACATCGTCCGCGGCGGCCAGCACGCCGACACCGCCGGTGACACGGAGCCGTCCGGCGCCTCCGTCCGGGGCGACGGTGTAGAGCTGCGGGAAGGCGACATCTCCGCGGAACGGACCGCGCTGGCCCTGGAGGGATTCGCCGAACCCCCCTGGTTCGACGAGGCCCTCGCCCGGCTGCGCGACCGCGTCGTCTTCCTCGTCGGCCGGGAGGGCACGGGCCGCCGCACCGCCGCCCTGAACCTCCTCTCCCGTCACACCGGCGGCTCCGGGCTGAGGGCCCTCGGCTCGCCGCCGTCCTCGGCGGTCCGGCCGGCGTACCGGACGCCCTGATTGTCGAGCGTGAGACCCGCAGCCCAACTCATTCGGAACGATCAGCAAGGCGGAGCAATAGTCAATGGTTGTGGGTGAGCTGATTTCAGCTGTCGCTGCGGTGGTTGAGGCCGATCCTGGCGGTGCTGCGGATCCGTTTGGTGCGGCCGGCTTCGACGAGGATCTCGATGGCCTCGGTGTTGGTCCCGGCGGTCTTGAGCTGGAGCCAGTTGGATGACGAGAGCAGGTGCTCCGGGGGCTTGGAGGGAACCTTGTCGAAAACCCAGTGGCTGGGTGGCCGAGCCGGTTGCTCAAATCCGCTGGTCGGGGGGCTCGCGTGGCTTGTGCCCGTGAGCTGGGCGTGTGCCTGGGAGGGGGTACAGTCCCGACGAGTGGCAGGGTAGCGGATCCGGCTCTGGAGGTCCGCACCTCCTGTGTGGGTCCTGGAAGGCAGGGCTGCTACCTGGTGTTTTGTAGGTGAAGCTGAGGTCCGGTGATCGGCTGAGCCGTGCCACTGGACATGCGCACCGGCGCCCCTGGGCCGTCGAACAGCACTCTGCGGTGGGCGTCGTCACGGCAGATGGTCGAGATTAGTGAATCGTGACCGGCCTCCTTCTCCCGTCCTGCGTGTCCGGCGCATCGGACGACGTCTCGCCTTGGCGGAGCACGGCCCGGCCGGCGGGGAGAACCCGCGTGAGCGCGTGGAGTCCCAGCAGGGTGGTGCCGTGGTTGCTGGGCGCGAGGCCGACAAGGTGGTGGGTTTTGGGGGCGCCGCCGAGGAACCTCAGGTAGTAGCGCGGCATCATGCCGCCCTGCGAGTGGCCGACGACGTCGACCTGCCGGGCGTGCGTCGTCGCGAGGACCTCGTCGACGAACGAGGCGAGTTCACGGGACGACCGGGCGATCGGTCCGAGGCCGGCCAGCCCGGGAGCGTCGGGGACCCGCCCGTAGTCCAGGGAGAAGACGCAGTACCCGCGCCCCGCGAGGTGGCGCGCGAGCGCGGGCCAGGTGGCGGCGGAGCCCAGCCATGTGCCGTGGACGAGCACGACGGGACGCCGGTGGGCGGCCGACGGTCTGCAGTCCCGGTCGTTCCACCCTCCCCGAGGCCCGGCGCCGGCTGTGAACCGCGATTACGGGGGGAAAGCGGTTTGTATACCGACCTCTCAGTGCGCGTGGTGCAGGTGGGTGATCTGGTTGCGCCAGCGCTGGTGAAGGGTGTCCATCCCCGGAAGGGCGGGGTCGCTAACGAAACAGACCGAGAGCTGGTTCTGGTAGGTCACCGCAAGCGTCACCAATGGGTAACTGTCGGCCCGGACCATCAGGGGTTCGATTCGCGTGACAGGGTGGCTGGTGAAGGCCAGCGGGTTGCGTAGATACAGACTGGACACCGCCAGGTTTCCCCAAGCGGGTCGGGCGGCTTGGCGGGTGAGTCGCCTTCCCAGCAAGGAGGGGACGGCGTTGTTGAGGTTTCTCAGCGCGCTCTTGGTGCCGGCGTGTTTGACCTGGAGCAGTTGCTGGGCGCAGGCGCGCAGGTCGTCGGCGGGAAGACGGAAGCGGACGGGGACCATGCGGCTGCCGACGGCGGCGGCTTCGTGGGGGTGGCGGAGGTTGGCGGCGATCGTGATCTCGACCGCGTCGCGCGGGAAGTCCAGCCGGTGCTCGGCGGCCCAGTCGGCGACCGAGCGGGCGATGCCCCAGGCATAGACGTCCGCGCGGCTGGCATCGGGGTGGTCCAGCCAGTTCAGTGGCAGGTTCTCCCAGTGGAAAACGCGCTGGCCCGAGCCGGTGAACGGGGGCAGGGGCCAGATGGTGGAGCGGCTGGCGGTCGAGGCGAGCAACCGGGCGGCGACAGCGTAGTGGCGCGGTGTGGGTCGTCGGCCGCCGGGGGCGATGGTCGCTGAGGAACGGGGTACGGGGCCAAAAAGTGTCTCCAGGGTGTGGGCGATGCCCGCCCAGTCGTGGACGCCATGGTGGACCCGGTAGAACAGCACGTAAGCGTCGTCGGCGTAGCCGTGGATCAGGGTCAGGTCCCACTCGGATCGGCCGGGGTCAAAGGGGGTTGCGGTCAGTTCTCCCACGGCCGCGTTTAGGCAGGTGGTGACTGTCTCACGGACGTGGTGGGTGAGGTCGGGTTGTTGTTCCCGCCAGCCGTCCTGGGCGAAAACGCAGCGCAGGACCGGCAGTCGGTCCAGGTGGTCGGCAATATGGCTGCGCAGGGACGCCAGGTCCGGGGCCTTGCCGGCGAGGTGGACGATGGCTCCGATGCGCAGGTGGTCGGCGGCGTGGAAAAAGGCGTCTACCGGGTTGGGCCGGCCGTGAACAGGGACGAAATCAGCCAGCGAGGGTCTGGCGTGTGAGGACGCGGTCATCGACGAGGGCGCTTTCTGTGAGGCGGACACCTGGTCTTCCACTGGTGGGGCGCCGCGGGCCGGAGCACCGCCGGCGGGGTGAGATCCTGCCGCCAACAATGCCGGGGGTGCCGTCGCAGGCTCGGCCGGGGGCGTCGAGCTGCTGGGCCGCGCGGCCTAGACTCCTCGGCGCGCGTCCTGAGAGCGGTAGAAGTGCAGGGCCTGTTCGAAGTTGTCGCGGGTGAAGTCGGGCCACTTGATCGGGGTGAAGTACAGCTCGGCGTACCCGGCGTGCCAGGGGCACAGGTCCGACAGGCGTTGGTCACCGGCGGTGCGGATGATCAGATCCATCTCGGGCTGCTCCTTGGTGGCCTGGGTGGCGATGGCTTCTTCGGTCAGCGGCTGGTCGGGGTGCTGGGCCACGAAGTCGTGAACTGTCTGGATCAGTAGCGAGCGCGTGCCGGTGAGCAGGATGGCCACGCGGCGTTCGGTGATGTGGTGGGTGGAGTCGGCGGCTTGGCGCATGGCGTGGATACGTTCGGTGTGGGTGGCGGCGAACTGGTGGCCGGGCAGCAGGATGCGCCAGCGTTGGTTGTGGGCGATGCGCTGGATGAAGTTCTCGATGATCTCGAACAGCGCGGTCACCTCTTGCTTGGAGCGTTTGGTGGTGTTGTTAGTGCTCATCAGGGCGTAGGTGACGTCGGGGATGCCAGCCTGGTCGCACCAGATCAGGGACTCTACGATCTTGTCGGCGCCAGCGCGGTGTCCCTCGTCGACCGTCAGGCCGTGGTGCTTGGCCCAGCGGCGGCTGCCGTCGGGCACGAAGTGGAGGTGGGACAGGACCCGTTCGCGGGGAGCCGTTGGCGGGGCGAGCACAGCGCCGGCGGTGGCGTCGGCGGAAATGCTGGCGAGGGTGGCGGTGTCGGAGAGGGCGGAGGTGGTCATGGGAGCAGGGGCCTTTCTGGATGGAGTTGCGTAATCGCGGTGATGGTGGTCAGTGCGTCGGTGCGGTCGATGACGGGCCAGGTGCGCAGGCAGGCGGTGAGCAGCAGCGATGGCTCCGGTTCGAAGACCAGGGGGTGGCCGACCAGTTCGAACAGGTCGCTTTCGGCCGAGGAGTTGCCGACCGCGACCCAGTCGGCCATCGCCGACTTTCCGGGGCCGGTCAGCGGCCACGGCTGTCCTTGGGCGAGCAACTCCTCCAGCAGCTCGCCCAGGGCCTGGTGTTTGCCCCCAGCCATGGCCGGCGCGGCAAGCAGGGTTCCGGTGTAGTGCCCGTCGCGGATCTCCAGGCGGGTGGCTGACCATCGGTGGAACCCCAGGTCGCGGGCGGCCCACTGGATGATCTCGGCCGGGCTGCCCGAGATCAGCCATAGCTGGTAGCCGTGCCGGCCCAGCAGTTCCAGCGCGGGGCGCACATAGGCGAACAACCGTGTTCGCGAGCGTTGCCAGACCTGCTGGGACAGGGCGGCCACAGCGGCGGCGGGGAGGTCTTGGAAGGTGCGTTGGAGTAGCCGGTGTGTGTCCAGGGCCATCTGCTGGTAGCTGAGGGCGTCTGCCCGGTAGGCGGCCAGCACCGCGGTGATGGCGTTGAGATCAACGGGGAAGTGGTCGGCCAGCGCGCATGCCAGGTCCAGGGCCAGTGCCCCGGGTAGCAGCGTGCCGTCCATGTCGAAGATCGCCGCTTTCACGCGGGGCCGCCCTGGTGGCTGTGGCGCGGGGCGCGAACCGGTTGGGGGAGGCCGAAGATGATGGTCTCGACCGCGACCGGGTCGGCCTCCTGGATCTGCAGGGGCCCCATCTGAGCCCTCTGGTCGAGGGTGGCCTGGGCCAGGGAGGGGGGCGCGGACGCGCCTGCGGTCAGCCCGATGACGGTGGCGGCCGAGCCCAGAGCCACGACGGTGATGGCGGTGACGGCGGCGCCCACTCTGCGCAGCAGGCTGGAGGCCGCCCGACCAGGCATGCCCGGCCGGCCTGTTCGCATGAGGTGTGGTGTCCGATCTGGCTCGCGCGGCCCCCCTTGCGTATCTCCGGACGTGCCGCGTCATCGTCCGGGCAGGATTTCTCCTCCCGGACGCTCCGATCCAGCACAGCGGCAGGACGTGGATTCCCCGTACGGCGGTCCGAGACTTGAGCACCCGGTACCGGTACCCAACGGCCTACGGCGCCCACCGATGCTGGGCTCACGCCGACGGGCCCCGGACGTCACTGTCAGGCGGCAGTGACATCCGCGCTGCAGGTGCCCAGAACGTCCCCGCCAGTCGCGGTGCCGGGCCCGAACGTGTTGTTCAGCACCGTGGCGAACCCCGGAGTGAGCTTCGAGGTGAGACCGTCCACATGTACCTTGACCTGGAGGGGCAGCAGCGACGTCAGCTCTGGGGCGAAGTTCGTGGGAATGCTGTACTCGAACGCCGGCATCCGCACGCCCTGGGGCATGGTCGGTGTCTTGACCACAAACGTCACCTGACCCTGCGGCAGCGCGGCATCGGGGGCGGACACGTCAACCTTGGTACCGAGTGCGTTGGTGAACGTAAAGCCGCCGGTTCCACTTGCGGCCAGTGTGATCGCCGAGGCCAGCGCCGACGGCGTCGTCAGGCTGGCAGGGTCCGCATTGATCAGGAGCTGACCAGTGGCGTCGGTGAACGCCGTACTCGGCCCGGTGATGTCCGACGCCGGACTGGGCGACGACAGTGTGATTCCGGGCTTGCTCCAGGTGAGTGAACACTCAGCACTGCCGCTGCCCACCGCGACCGGGATGGGCCCCTGGGCGTATGCCACCGCACTAACGGCGGTCAGTGTCAGCGCACCGACGCTGGCGAACACAAATATCTTTCTCATGGCACGTCCAACGGAGTTGAGAGGGGAAAGGGGCACGCGCCCAATCCTTCTCGACCACCGCCCGGACCGCACCCCCGCAGATGCTGAGTGGGTGACGAGACCCGCTCCCTTTTCTTTCTGGTCTCACGGGTGGCAAGCCCGCGTTGACCACCCCGATGAGCCGAGCACCGAGCACTGCAAACATGCGGTGAAGCAACCGCCCATCCGCCCTTAGAGCTCGTAACACGATCTTGTTGATCGTGGCTGGTCGGCCGTGACGTGGGCGGTGTTCCGGCCGTTCGTGATGGCGTGAGGAAGCGGCCGTGGATCGTGGACGACGAACTATGGGCAGTGA
>NZ_JABETO010000070.1 GCF_013055795.1 Streptomyces sp. I05A-00742 | reverse complement strand
GTCCGCCGAGCCCGCGCCGCCGGCCGGGCAGGACGGCCGGACCGAGCAGCCGTCCGCCCTGCCGCCGACCGCGCCGCCCCCTCCGCCGTCCGGCGCGCCGTCCTCTCCGTCGCCCGACGCGACCGCTCAGCTTCCGGCCGCCCCTGCGCATCCCCAGGGCCCGGACGGCGGTGCCTGGTACAACGCCGCGGGCGCGCAGCAGGCGTACGGCCCCTCGCCGCAGGGCGGCGCGGGCGGCGGGCCGCTCGTCCCGATGGCCCCGTGGGGCGCTCCCGAACCGCCGCGGCGCAAGCGCGGCGGCGGGCTCGTCGCCGCCGTCATGGTGGCGGCCCTGGTCGCCGGCGCGGCCGGCGGAGGCATCGGCTACTGGGCCGCGAACCGGAGCGACACGTCGTCCACGACCGTCTCGTCCGCCGGTGACCCGAAGATCGCCAGCAGGACGCCCGGTTCCGTCGCGGACATCGCCGACAAGGCGCTGCCGAGCGTCGTGACCATCGAGGCCCAGGGCAGCGGCGGCGAGGGCGGAACGGGCACCGGCTTCGTCTACGACACCGAGGGCCACATCCTCACCAACAACCACGTCGTCGCCTCGGCCGCCGAGGGAGGCCGGCTCTCGGTCACCTTCTCCAGCGGCAAGCAGTACGACGCCGAGGTCATCGGCCGCGCCCAGGGCTACGACGTCGCGGTCATCAAGCTGAAGAACCCGTCGGACGCCAAGCTCAGCCCGCTCCCGCTCGGCGACTCCGACAAGACCGCCGTCGGGGACGCGACGGTCGCGATCGGCGCGCCGTTCGGCCTGTCCGGCACCGTCACCACCGGCATCGTGAGCGCCAAGAAGCGCCCCGTAGCCTCCAGCGACGGCGGCGGCAGCGGCAACGCCTCGTACATGAGCGCCCTCCAGACCGACGCCTCGATCAACCCCGGCAACTCCGGCGGCCCGCTGCTCAACGCCCAGGGAGCGGTGATCGGCATCAACTCCGCCATCCAGTCGGCCAACAACGGCGGCGGCTTCCCCGGCGCGCAGGGCCAGTCCGGCAGCATCGGTCTGGGCTTCGCCATCCCGATCAACCAGGCGAAGAACGTGGCCGACCAGCTGATCAGGACCGGCAAGCCGGTCTACCCCGTCATCGGCGCCACCGTGAACATGAAGGACGGCGGCTCCGGCGCCCGGATCGCCGCCAACGGCGCCGACGGCTCCGCCGCCGTCACCCCCGGCGGTCCTGCCGACAAGGCCGGCCTCAAGTCCGGTGACGTGATCGTCAAGCTTGCCGACGCCAAGATCGACAGCGGCCCCACCCTGATCAGCGAGATCTGGACCCACAAGCCCGGCACCAAGGTCTCCGTCACCTACCTCCGCGACGGCAAGCAGACCACGACCGACATCGTCCTGGGCGAACGCACCGGCGACAAGTAACCCACCCGCAGCGGCCCGCCGCTCCCCGACAGCCTCCCCACCAGCCCCTCCCCCTCCCCGGCGGGGCTGCACACCCCCAACCCGCACCCGGTAGGCTGTCCCCCGCGCCGCGGCAGGACGCGCGGCGCGGGGAGGCTTGCCCGAGCGGCCTAAGGGAACGGTCTTGAAAACCGTCGTGGCAGCGATGTCACCGAGGGTTCAAATCCCTCAGCCTCCGCTGCCAAACGGCTCCTGACCAGCGGTGTTGGTCGGGGGCCGTTCGTTGTGCGCGCCGACCGTCGACGATCGTCGTTCCCCGCTGCGGCCCGGCCGTACGGGCACGGAAGAGGCACGGCCGAGGACGGACCTCTTCGGGGCGCCGGTCAGCCGGAGCGTTCTGCTGCGGCTGACCGCGTCGCTGCCCGGTCTCCGGCTGCGGCGCCTCGCGTGGTCAGCGTGGAAGCAGGGGTCGGTGCGTCACTGCTCACCGAGGGACGCCTGTCGGGCAAGGAACTCCTCGAACGCCGCCTTCTGCTTCGGGTCCATGAAGCCCTGGCGGACATCGCGGGCCTTCTCCTGGAGCCAATGCGCCTCGTCGGGGCTCAGAAGCTCGGCGACCACCACGCCTTTGCGCGCAATCGCCGTGCGCCCTCCTACGCGACGACGAAAGAGCGTGAACGCGCCGAGTTCCATCGGGTGGGCCAGTTCCGGCTCCTCCGCCACAGCCGGGTTCTCGTCCTCAGCGCCACTCGTCGGGTAGGCGGCGGGGGCCCAATGCTCCCAGAGTGCCAGCGTGGCCGCGGGCACCAGCACGACGCGTTCCGCCTCTGCACACCCCTCCCACATGAACGCGACAGTGAGGGGCCCATCGATCGCCTCGGCCAACCAGAGCACCCTTTCCATCTCATCGTTGATCGGGTAACTCACCGCTGCGTGCATCTGGATGCTCATGGTGCCCGAGGCTACTGACCGCCTCTGACACCGGTGACTTCACCGACTGGGCGCCTGCCCAAGACAGTTCGGGTCGGCGCCGCCGCGGTGCTACTCATCAGACGGACCCGCGGCCCGTGCCGCTCGTGCGCGTCCTCCAGGTACGCCTCGCGGACGAACAGGTGGGCCGCGGGGTGGGCTTGGGGTCGCTCAGTCGTACTTCGTGCAGGTCAGGCGCTCCACCTGGCCGGGCGCCGCGTTGTTGGGCCGGGGCTTGCCGTGGACGCGGAATGGCGTCGCGGTTGTCGCCTGGATCACATGCGTCCGTCGGTCACATTCCTTCGGCGGGATCCGTCAGAGCAGTGACAGCAACGTGAAGGAACCGAAGGAGACATGGCGATGGAGACGCGTGCGATCACGGCAGAGGTCAAGGCGGGGCCGCGGATGTCCGACCCCGGGGTGCTCGTTCCCGAGCTGGCGGAGGTGTCGGCGGCGCTGTTCAAGGCCACGGGGAACCGCACGGTGCCGCGGAGCACGATCAGCCTGCTCCAGCTGCGGGCCGGTCAGATCGTGGGCAACACGTACCTGACCGTTCTGCACACGGGTTTCCTGCGCAAGGCCGGGGAGTCGGACGAGCGGATCACCGCGGTGTCCTCCTGGCAGGACTCTCCCTACTTCACCGGTCCCGAGAGGGCGGCGCTGGCCCTGGTGGAAGCGGTGCTCCAGCCGTCCGCGCACGGCGAGAGGGTGTCCGACCAGCTCTTCGCCCAAGTGGCCGAGCACTACGACGAAAAGGCGCTCGCCACCCTGATGATCGCCATCGGGCAGGTCAACTTCTTCATCTCGATCGCCCTCATCGCCAAGCCGGTGCCCGGGCGGGGGTTCACCGACCCGTGGGAGTGAGGCCGGTCGGCGAATAAAGCGTTGCGTTGGGGTGGTTGGGACCGCCCGCCGGGCGGAGGGCTGTCGCCCGACGGGCGCGGTACGGGGTGCGTGCGGGGGCCGGGGTACGGCCGCCGGGCCTTTACGAGGCGCGGCGTCGGGCCGGTGTCAGCAGGGTCAGGTGCGTGCCCGGACGGCCGGCGCGGCGTCCGGCCACGGTGGGGTACGCGTCGGCGCGGCCCGCCGGCCGCCAGTGGTCACCGAGCCGCTTAGCCGTGTACATGGCCTCGTCGGCGCCGCGCAACAGCTCGGGCAGGGCGGCTCCCGGGCGGTACGCGGTGTGACAGAGGCCGATGGAGGCGCGAGGGGCCAGGGTGATGGTTCCGGCGTCGAGGGGTGCGGAGAGACGGGCGGAGAGGCCGTACGTCAGCTCGGCGTCCAGGTCGGCGTCGGGAGCGAGGCGGACGACGGCGGTGAACTCGTCACCGCCCAGCCGTGCGGCGAAGCCGCCGCGGGAGGCGCACCACGCCGCGAGCCGGCGGCCGACGGCGGCGAGCACCTGGTCGCCCGCCGCGTGCCCGTGGGTGTCGTTGATCTGTTTGAAGCCGTTGAGGTCGAGCAGCAGCACGGCGGCGTGCGGGTGGCGCACGGCCCGCAGGGCGCGGGAGGTGAACTCCTCGCGGCGCATGAGGCCGGTGAGGGGGTCCGTGCGGGCGGTGTGGAGGCGGCGGACGAGGAAGAGGGCGTGGGCGGCCCAGCCGATGGTCGGTGCGGCGACGGGCAGGACCTGGAGTATGAGGTTCATCGGGCGCCTTCCTGTGCAATCGCTGGTTCCCGAGGGGTGGTCGGGGGTGACGCGTGTGCTCTGGTGCGCCGGTTGAGCTCGGATGGTGCTGGGGGGGTGCTGGATGTGCTGGGGCGTGCTGGATGTGCTGGGCCCGCTGGACGTGCTGGACGTGCTGGGCGCGCCAGAAGCGCTGGGCGCGCTCGTGGCGCTCGGGTGTGCGGGTGTGCGGGGTGCGGGTGTACCTGAGGTGCGAACGGCCCGGACTCCCGGATGCCGCAAGGCCGGTACGGACGCGCTGTCGTGCGTCGCGGACTCGTTCGGCCGGGCCGGGTCCGGGGTGGGACGTCATGCCTGACGTCCCCAATTCGGACCGGTCGGCAGCAGGATCGGGGCAGTGCACATCCTTTGCCCGTTCCGGGCTGCGGGAGTGGCGCGGGAGTGGCCGGAGTACGTGACCCATTACGTGCCGAAACGATTCGCTCCATGGGGGATTTGGGGAATGAGGTCGGCAAGGGAAGGGTGTGGGCCGCGGTGCCCGAATCTGCGGAAGTGATGGAGGTTTATTCCGAGACGCTCATGCTTGCGAGGGAATGAGGAACAGCGGGGGGTTCGGTGGAGATTCGGTGGGCAAATCTGGTCTCGCGACGTCGATCAACCGCAGGGCGGCCGGCCAACCGCCCCGAAACGTCCAGCAGTTCCAGCAGTTCCGTTCTGGAGGCATGACATGGCAAGCACCCGCACTGCAGCCCGTATCCTCGCCGCCGTAGCCGCTCTTCCGATGGCGGTACTCCTCTTCGCCGGCGCGGCCCAGGCCGACGACGGCCACCACGGGCAGCTCGCCAACCGGGGCTCCAACGCGGCGATCGCCGGAGTCGTCGGCAGTGGCGTCGGGGGGAGTAATCACGGCAACTCCACGACCACCCAACAGGTGGCCACGGGCACCGGAGCCACGAATCAGGACAACACCGCGAGTGTCACCGGCTCCCGGTACACAGCCATCCAGCAGGAGAACGTGCGGATCGTCTTCACCAACATCCATGGCCGCTGAACCGGGCCGGGCCCGGTCGACTCGGGGTGACCGGGAGCGGGGTGAGGGCGAACTGGGAACGCAGAGGGTTTGAGAGGGCCTGAGAGGGCCTGAGAGGGATTGACAGGGTCTGAACGACCGTGCGACGGCGCTCCGGTGCTCGTCGCACGGTCGTTTCCCCTTCGGGGCGAGCGGTCGGAGGGTTAGGTGTGGGGTTGTTGAGGCCCGAGTCAGCTTGAATTGCCGGGTTTGTCACCGTGGAAGCCAGGAGGTCCCACGTCCGGGCTGCTTCTCGGGGCAGACGGATGAATGGAGGGCGTGTCAGCGAAGGCCCATGGGATCCTGGTCCTTGACTTCGCCGTATGGACGCACGAAAAAAGATCATCGGATATCTCGTCGCCCTGATGGCGGGCATGGCCCAGCTCCCGGCCGGTTACGCGCCCGCCACGGCGGCCGACGCGAAGGCGCCGATGGTCAAGGCGCGCGCCGTGTTCCGGGGAAAGGCTTTCGACACCTGCGAGGCGCCGTCGCTCAAGACGCTCAAGGCGTGGAAGACCTCCCCCTACCGGGGTGTCGGCATCTACTTCGCCGGGGCCGGGCGCGCCTGCCCCCGTCAGCGATGGCTCAGCGCCGCATGGCTCACCGGCGCCCGTGACCTGGGCTGGCGCGTACTCCCCCTCTACGTCGGCTCGCAGTCGCCCTGCGTCCGTTCGGAGACCAAGCGGAGCATCCCCATCGGCGACGAGCCCGAGGACCAGGGGGCGGACGAGGCGATCGAGGCGGTGGAGAAGGCCGGCAGGCTCGGCATCCTGCCGGGCAGCCCGATCTACCTCGACATGGAGGCGTACAACGACAAGGACGCGGACTGCGCGTCCGTCACCCTGGCCTTCATCCGCTCCTGGAGCAGCTCGGTCAGCCGGCGGGGCTACGTGCCCGGTTTCTACAGCAGTGCCGAGTCGGGCATCCGGCACATGGAGCGCGCACGGAAGTCCGGAGTGGGATCGCTGCCCTCGGTGATGTGGTTCGCCCGCTGGCGCGTCGCCGCGTCCACCGAGCATGAGCGCACCCTCGCCAAGAACGCCTGGCAGCCGCACCGGCGCATCCATCAGTACGCCGGGGAGGTCTCGGAGACCCACGGGGGCCGGAAGCTGACCATCGACCGTGATCTGGTGGACGCACCGGTGGCCGTTATCGGGTGACGGCGTTCCACGGGTGAGCCGGGTGCCGGCGTCGGGTGCCGGCGTCGGCCGCCGGGGCTGCTGGCGGCCGGGCTGTCGTCGGCCGGGCTGTCGTCGGCCGGGCTGTCCTCGGCCGGGCTGTCCTCGGCCGGGCTGTCCTCGGCCGGCCCCGGCCTCGGCTCCGGCCCCTGCCCCCGCACCCCCCGCACCTCTCGCCCCACCTCGGCACCGTCATCGGAACCGACCGGTCCCCGGCGCCCGCGCGCCCCTCGTCAGCAGGCCCGATACCGACGTCGCGCCGTCTACCCCTCCAGGAGGTGGGGATAGCCTGACCAGTACGACCTGAGGCGGATCGGCCTTCGGCACTTGCGGCCGATCCGCCGGGTACAGGGGCGCTCCTAGCGTTGAGTCATGACCACGACCGTGTGCCCCAGTGCATCCACTGCCGTGTACCCGTCCTTTTCGTCGTACGTACGGGCACGCGGTCCGGTGCTGCAGCGCACCGCCCGTTCGCTGACCGCCAACCCCAGCGACGCCGAGGACCTCCTGCAGACCGCGCTCACCAAGACCTACCTGGCCTGGGAGCGCATAGAGGACCACCGGGCGCTCGACGGCTACGTCCGGCGTGCGCTGGTCAACACGCGTACCTCGCAGTGGCGCAAGCGCAGGGTCGAGGAGTACCCCTGTGAGGAGCTCCCCGACCGCGAGACGATGCCCGCCCCCGACCCGGCGGAGGCGCAGGCACTGCGCGACGCGATGTGGCGCGCGGTGCACCGGCTCCCGGACCGGCAGCGGGCCATGGTCGTCCTCAGGTATTACGAGGACCTCACTGAGGCGCAGACCGCCGAGCTGCTCGGCGTCTCGATCGGGACGGTCAAGAGCGCCGTGTCGCGGGCACTGGGCAAGCTGCGGGAGGACCCGGACCTCGCGCGGGTGGCCTGACGGCGCCCCCGGCCACGACCTCGGCCGAGGCCGCGGGCGGGGACGCCGTCACACCCCCTCCTGCCCCCGCTTTCCCTGAGCCGCGGCCGGGCGTGTATCCGCGCCGGGGCGGGCGTACGGCAGCAGGAAGACCAGGAAGGTCGCCGCTGCCAGCAGGACGGTCGTGACGATGGACGCGACGCCGAAACCGTGCGTGTAGGCCCCGGTGGCCCCGGCGACGGCCCCGCCGAGCGCCCCGTAGAAGACGACGCCGAGGATCGCGAGGCCGAGGGCACCGCCGACCTGCTGGGCGGTCGACAGGACGCCGGAGGCGAGGCCGGCGTTGTCGTCGTCCACGGGGGCGAGGATCGCGCCGATCAGCGGGGGCTGGAGCAGGCCGTGGCCGATGCCCTGGAAGGCCAGGCACAGGATGAGCGCCCAGAGGGGCATCCCGGCACCGCAGAGCAGTGCGACGGCGACCGTCGCCGCCGACCCGGCCGTGAGGGCGATGCCGCCCGTCTCCATCACGCGGCGGCCGAGGCGCGGCGTCAGCCGTCCGCCCACCAGACTGGCCGCGAACATGGTCACGGCCAGCGGCGTGTAGACCAGACCGGCCTGGTAGGCGGGCAGGCCGAGGCCGTTCTGCAGGAGGAGGGAAAGGATCAGGAAGAAGGAGTTCAACGCGGCGTAGTAGAAGAGCACCAGTACGGTGCCCGTGCGCAGCGTGGGCAGGCGGAGCAGCGCCGCGTCGAACAGGGGCGGACGGCCGGAGCGGGCGACCCGTCGTTCGACGGCGAGGAAGCCCGCCAGGGCGGGGACGGACGCGGCCAGGCTGCACCAGGTCCACCACGGCCAGCCCAGCTCCCGGCCCTCCACCAGCGGGACGATCAGCAGGAACAGGGTGACCATCAGCGCGAGCGCCCCCGGCAGGTCCAGCCGCCGGGCGCGCGGAGCGCGGGACTCCGGCAGCAGGACGGCCGTGAGGAGCATGGCCGCGAGACCGATCGGCACGTTGATCCAGAACACCGGCCGCCAGCTGGTGCCGAAGAGATCGGCTTCGACGAGCAGTCCGCCCGCCACCTGACCGGTCACGGTGGAGAGGCTGACGACGGCGCCCAGGACGGCGAACGCCCGCGCCCGCCGCTCCTCGTCGAGCAGCACCCGCACGATCGCGTACACCTGCGGGAACATCAGCGCCGCCCCGGCCCCCTGGAACAGCCGGGCACCGATGAGCGCCGGGGCGGTGGGGGCGAGGCCGCAGGCGAGGGAGGCCAGCGTGAACAGGCCCATGCCCAGGAGGAAGATCTTCTTGCGTCCGTGGAGGTCGCCGAGCCTGCCGCCGGTGACGAGCAGCACCGCGTAGATCAACTGGTAGCCGGCCAGCACGAATTGCAGCTGCGCGTCGGACGCGTGGAGGTCCTCCTGGATCGCCGGGGCGGCGATCAGAACGATGTTGACGTCCATGATGGCCATGAACGTGCCGGCCATCGACGCCAGCACACCCGGCCAGGGCCGCCCGGCCCGGGAAGGGCGCCGGGCGGGGCGTTCTTGCGACGACGGGCCGTCGGCCGGGGGGCTGCCAATCGGAGTGGTGGGCACTGAGGTCATGATGCTGATGGTGGTGGTGTGCGGCAGGGTGCTCCAGATGCGGTTTATGCCGGTACAGAACTCACCACTCTTCGGAGCCGGGCATCCGAGCCGGGCACCGGGAACGCGATGCGTTACCAAGAGCTCCTAGAGCTCCAAGAGGGGCAGCTTGGCGCGGGACGCCTCGTCCGCCGGAAGGTAGATCACCATCTTGACCTCGGTGTTCTCCTCGGGCGCCAGCTTGGAGCAGTCGAGGGAGAGCCGGCCGGCCGCCGGGTGGTCGAACTCCTTGCGCGTCGTCTCGAACGTGGCGATGCCGTGCTCCGTCCACCACTGCCGGAACTCGCCGCTCGCCGCGCTCAGGGCTCGCGTCAGCCGCTCGAACCGTGGATCGCCGGCGTGCCGCGCGGCGGCGGCGCGGTACTGGCCGACCAGGTGGCGGGCGTCGGTCTCCCAGCCCACCACCAGGGAACGGATCCGGGGCTGGGTGAACAGGAGCCACAGCATGTTCCGTTCACCGGCCGGCCACTGGAGGGGATCGCCGATCAGGCCCGCGTGGGCCCGGTTCCAGGCGAGGAGGTCCCAGCAGGGGCCGATCACATAGGCGGGCCGGGGCGAGAGCTCGTCCAACAGCCGCTGGTACAGCGGGTTCAGCCCCGCCGCCGCCCCGCTCCCGGGCGTTTCGCCCGCCTCGGACGCGTCCGGCGGGACGCCCGGCAGTGCGTCGGTTGGTACGTCGGGCGGTACGTCGGGCAGTACGTCCGGCGGGAGGAGGACGCCCGAGAGCGTCAGCAGGTGGCGCCGCTCCTGGTCCGTCATCCGCAACGCATCCGCCACGGCGTCGAGTACCTGGCGGCTCACCCGTATCTTTCGTGCCTGTTCCAGCCATGTGTACCAGGTCACACTCACCCCGGAGAGCTGCGCGACCTCCTCCCGCCGCAGCCCCGGCGTACGGCGCCGGGGGCCGGGCAGCAGGCCCGCGTCCCGGGGGGAGAGGCGCTCGCGCCGTGATCGCACGAAGGCCGCCAGTTCCCTGCGGCGGGCGCTGCTGTCCATGGTGTCTCCGGGTCGGCCCGCCGTCGCCGGGCCGTGAGGCCGATGCGGCGGCGCGGCAGTGCGTCGGTGCGTCGGCCGGACTGATGAGCCGGACGGGTTGGCGCGGCGGGGCGGATGCTGGCCGGTTCGAGAGTAATCGCAGGTACGAGCGGTTCCAAGGGGTTTGTGGGGGCTGTCGGGACTGTCAGGGCTGTTGTTGGGATGACCTGGGTGGCCATGAGGCTCATGAGTGGCGGAAGGACGCGCAGGCGGCGCCGGGACGCGGTCGGGAGCGATCCGGTGGCGCAGAGGTAGTGACGTACCACCGGAAACGCCACCAGAATCACCCGGGAACGACCCTCGCGTAACGAGCCGTCACAAGTACGAAATGGGGAGGCCCCGGGTGCGGAGCACGATGCAGGACGTACCGCTGACCGTCAGCCGGATCCTGGTCCACGGGACCGTGATCCACGGACGGGCGCAGATCACGACCTGGACGGGGGAGGGTGCACCGCGCCGGCGCAGTTTCGCGGAGACCGGGGCGCGGGCGATGCGGCTCGCGCATGCGCTGAGGGGCTTGGGGATAGCCGAGGACGACGTCGTCGGGACCCTGATGTGGAACAACGGCGAACACGTCGAGGCGTATTTCGCGATCCCGTCCATGGGCGCCGTGCTGCACACGCTCAACCTGCGGCTGCCTCCCGAGCAACTGGCCTGGATCGTGCGCCACGCGGCGGACCGCGCGGTGATCGTCGACGGCTCGCTGCTGCCTTTGCTCGCCCCGCTCCTGCCGCACCTCGACTCGGTCGAGCACGTGATCGTCTCGGGGCCGGGGGACCGGTCCGTCCTGGAGGGCTGCCGCCCGCGCGTGCACGACTACGAGGACCTGCTCGCCGCGCAGACCGATGCCCCCTACGCGTGGCCGGACCTGGAGGAGGGCCGGGCCGCCGCGCTCTGCTACACCTCGGGGACGACGGGCGAGCCCAAGGGCGTGGTCTACAGCCACCGTTCGCTCTACCTGCACTCCATGGAGATCAACTCCGCGGCGACGTTCGGGCTGAAGCAGGGCCAGGTGTGTCTCCCCGTGGTGCCGATGTTCCACGTCAACGCCTGGGGCCTGCCGCACGCCGCCTTTATGTCGGGCACGTCGCTGCTGCTCCCCGACCGGTTCCTCCAGCCCGCGCCGCTCGCCGAGATGATCGAGACCGAGCGGCCGACCCTGGCCGCCGGGGTGCCGACCATATGGCAGGGGCTCCTGGCGGAGCTCGACGCCCGTCCGCGCGACACCTCCTCGCTGCAGGCCGTGGTCAGTGGCGGTTCGTCCTGTCCGCCGTCCCTGATGAAGGCGTTCGAGGAGCGGCACGGGTTGCGCCTGGTGCAGGCGTGGGGGATGACGGAGACGTCCCCCCTAGGCTCGATGGCTTACCCGCCGGCCGGCCTCACGCCGGAGGAGGAGTGGCCGTACCGCGTCACCCAGGGCCGCATCCCCGCCTCGGTCGAGGCCCGGCTTGCCGGTCCCGACGGGTCCCTCCTGCCGTGGGACGGCAAGTCGGCCGGCGAACTGGAGGTCCGCGGCCCGTGGATCGCGGGCGCGTACCACGGGGGCGCGGGCGCCGAACCGATCCGCCCCGACGACAAGTTCAGCCCGGACGGATGGCTGCGCACCGGCGACGTCGGGACGATCACCCCCGACGGCTATCTGACCCTCACCGACCGCGTCAAGGACGTCATCAAGTCCGGCGGCGAGTGGATCTCCTCGGTCGAACTGGAGAACCACCTCATGGCCCACCCCGAGGTCGCCGAGGCGGCCGTGGTGGCCGTGCCCGACGAGAAGTGGGGCGAACGGCCGCTGGCGGCTGTGGCACTGCGGGACGGGTCGGCCGTGGGGCACGAGGTGCTGCGGGCGTTCCTCGGGGAGCGAGTGGCGCGGTGGCAACTGCCGGAACGGTGGGTGCGGGTCGCGTCGGTGCCGAAGACGACCGTGGGGAAGTTCGACAAGAAGGAGCTGCGGCGGCAGTACGCGGAGGGGGAGCTGGAGGTGACGGTGCTGGCGCCGGTGCGGGGGTGAGGTTGTAGGGGGCCCGGATCCGGCCTGGGCCCCGGCCCTCGGCCCCTGCCCCGGGCTCGGGTGGGGGGCCGGGGCGAGGTCGTTGGAGAGGGCGGGGGTGGTGCAGGTGTTCGGGGGGCTCCTCCGGGCTCCCCGAGGCTGTTGTCCGGGTCCGGGTCCGGGTCCCTCACCGCTCCCGTGCCACCAGCGCGCCCCCGAGCCAGCCGATCACCGCGCACAGGGCCGCGATCGCGCAGACGCCGTTCCAGCCCCACTGCCCGAACGCGGGACCGGCCAGCGCCGAGGTGAGCGCCCCGCTCGCGAAGGAGCAGACGACGTACGCGGTGTTGGCCGCCGAGGGCGTGCGGGTGGCGCCCAGAGCGAGCGTCTGGTTGGCGACCTGGCCGGCCGTGAAGCCCAGGTGGAGCACGACCGCGCCGGCGCACAGCGCCCACAACCGGTGTCCGCCGAGCCAGAAGAGCGGCAGGGAGACGGCCGCCGCCGTGTAGCCGGCGGCCACGACCCGGTGGGCGCCGAAACGGTCGATCAGGGCGCCCGCGGCGGGGGAGGCCACGGCCGAGGCGAGCCCGAAGAGCCCGAACAGGCCGGCCGTGGCGGTGGACATGGCGTAGGCGCCGTCCTCGTCGGTCAGCAGCAGGACGAGCGTCGTCCACAGCGCGCTCCAGGTGCCGAACAGGCCGGCCTGCCGCAGGCACGCCGCCCGGAGGGCGGGTGAGGAGGCCACCATGCCCGGCAGTCCGGCGATGGCCTTCAGCGGGTGGGACGGGCGGACGGGACGCGTCTCGGGCGGCAGCACCGCGGCCGTCAGGACGCCGATGGCCAGGGTGAGCACGGCCGCGCCGAAGAAGACCGGCCGCCAGCCGTACGCCTGTCCTGCCAGTCCGCCGAGCACACGGGCCGCGACACTGCCCGCGAACAGGCCGGTGACGACGGCCCCGACGTGCCGGCCCCGCCGTTCCGCCGGGGCCCGCTCGGCCACGAGGGGGACGAGCAACTGCGGTACGACCGTGGCCGCGCACGCCACGAGGACGGCCGCCGCCAGCGCGGGCGCACCCTGCATGAAGCCCGCCGCCGCCACCGCCACGGCCGCCACGGCGGAGAGCACCCACACCAGCCGCCGCCGGTCGGCCGTGTCCCCCAGCGGCGCGAACAGCAGCAGGCCGACCGCGTAACCGAGTTGGGCCACCGACGCCACCCAGCCCACGGAGGAGGTCGGGACACCGAAGTCATCGGCGATCAGGCCGAGCAGCGGGGTCGCCAGGTAGATGTTGGCGGCCGTGATGGCCGTGCACACGGAGATGACGGTCAGCAACAGCCCGGTACGGGGGGCTGCCCGGTGGGGGGCGGGCGCGGGGGCTGCGGCGGGGGTGGCGGTGGGGATGGGAGTGGGGGTGACGGACGGGTTCGGGGCGGTGGATCGGCTGACTGCGGCGGATGCGTCGCTGGTGGCGGACGCGCCTGAGCTGCTGGGTGTGGCGGTCATAGCGGGAGGTGCTCCCCACTCTCACTCTTCGACTCGACTGCTGGACTCGACTGCTGGATCAGAGGAAGTAACCAACTGGTTGGTTGCGATATTCCTCGTCGTCCGGCACCCGTGTCAACCAATTAGTTGGTTACGCTGTGTGTCATGGCAGGAGTCAGGGATCCCGAGGCCACCAAGGCCCGTATCTTCGAGGCGGCCACCGCCGAGTTCGCCGCGTACGGCATCGCCGGTGCCCGGGTTGACCGCATCGCGCGCGAGGCGAAGGCCAACAAGCAGCTCATCTATGCCTATTTCGGCAACAAAGCGGAACTGTTCTCCCAGGTCCTTGAGTCCCGTCTCACCCAGCTCGCCGCCGACGTGCCCGTCGACGCCGAGGAGGTCGACGCCTGGATCGACCGCCTCATGGACTACCACGCCGCCCACCCCGAACTGATCCGCCTGATCTACTGGGAGGGCCTGGAGTACGGCACCGACACCTTCCCCCACGAGGACGAGCGCCGACGCCATTACGACCGCAAGGTCGCCGTCTTCGCCGAGGCCCAGCGCAAGGGCGTCATCAGCTCCGAGATCCCCCCTGCCGACCTGCTGTTCATCCTCATCGCCATGGTCTCCTGGTCCACCGTCCAGCCCCAGATGCGCCGCATCCTGACCGGCGACACCGACGACGACCGCACCCGCCTCCGCGCCTCGGTACGGGCGGCTGCACGACGCATCGTGGGGTGACGGCCTTGGCCTTGGACGAGGCTGGAGTGGTTGGGCGGTCGGCTGCTGGTGGGGCGGCATTGTGCCCGTTCGTCCGTCCCTTTCGTCTCGTGCCCTCCGGGCCCNGATGCGGGTGGGGCGGCAGCGGTGGGCGGTTTACATGGCGGGTGCTCGGCCGACCGCCTGTTTCGTCGTTGCGCGCGCCGAAAAGCGGCTGGCTACGGAGAGGGGGGCGTGCGGCCTGAGGCCGTCGGCCGTCTCCGGGGTGTGGGTGGGGCGGGGGAGGTGGGCGGTTTACGTGGCTGCTGCTTGGCCGTCCGCCCCCGTTTCGTCGTTGCGCGCGCCGAAAGGGCGGCGGGCTGGGCAGGAGCGGGGTGGTGGTGGGTGTGGGTTGGCCGGTGCGGGTCTCTGGGGGCTGGGGTGGTGTGGCGGGTGGGGTGCGGGGTGTTGGTGGGCCGAGGCGGGGGACGGGAGTGGTGGATTGGGGCGGGTTCTCGGGCCGACACGCGGGGTTCGGCCGCCCGGATCTACCAGTTGCTGTCCCAGTGGTCCGCTGGCCGGGCGGTCGGCCCGGCTGCATGCCTCTTCCCTGTGGATGGCCGGGTGGTGTGGTGAATGAGGCGAGTGGGATTGGTGAGCTCGGGGTCGGATGGAAGTGGTGGATTGGGGCGGGTTTCCGGCGCGACACGCCGTGTTTGGCCGCCCGGATCCACCAGTTGCTGTCCCGCTGGCCCGTCGGCCGGAGGTCGGCCCCGCCGCACGCCCTTCCCTGTGAATGGCCGGGGTGGTGTGGTGAATGAGGCGAGTGGGGTTGGTGAAACCGGGGCCGGACGGAAGTGGTGGATTCGGGCGGGTTTCCGGGCCGACACGCCGTGTTCGGCCGCCCGGATCCACCACTTCCCGTCCCACCGGCCCGCAAGCCGGACAACCGGCCCCGGGCCGCCCGCCCACCTTCTCCGTAGCCAGCCGCTTTTGGGGCGCGCGCAACGACGAGAGGGACGGTCGGCCGAGCACCGGCCATGTAAATCGCCCACCGACCCCGCCCCACCCACCAGCTCGCAGACGGCTGAACGCCCCTCAGCCGCGCGCCCCCTCCTCCGCAGCCAGCCGCCTTTGGACCCGCGCAACGACGAAACCGGTAGCCGGCCAAGCACCCGCCACGTAAACCGCCCACCG
>NZ_JABETO010000007.1 GCF_013055795.1 Streptomyces sp. I05A-00742 | reverse complement strand
GCACCCGGGGGCCGGGCGGCGTCGCCGGGCCGGGCGTCCGGTGGGCGGGCGGCGGACCGGGCGCGCCGGCGGCCGACTCGCGGAAGAGGGTGTCGAACTCGACGGGCGGGGTGCGCTCGCCCGCGCCGGCCGAGGGCGCGCCCTGGGCGGGCGGCAGGTACTGGGTCGCAGCTCCCTCGGAGGGAGACCCCGCGGGGGCCGCGCCGGAAACCGGCGGCAGGTAGCGCGTGGACGCCTCGTCCGGGGCGGACGGGTTTCCCGTGCCCCCCGGGCTTCCCGTGCCTCCTGGGTTTCCCGTGACTCCCGGGACGGGCGGGAGGTACTGCGTGGCGGCCGCCGGGTCCTGCCCCCCGGCCGAGGGCGCGCCCTGAGCCGGCGGCAGATACTGGGTCGCAGCTCCCTCGGAGGGAGAGCCCGCGGGGGCCGCGCCGGGAATCGGCGGGAGGTACTGGGTGGCGGCGGAGTCCACCGGGGCGCCGGAGGCGGGCGGGACCGGAGGGAGGTACCGCGTCGCCGCGCCATCCGCGGGCGCGGGGGCCGCCGAGCCCTGGACCGGAGAGAGGTACTGCGTCGCGGCGCCGTCCCCGGGCGCGGCGGCCGACGGGCCCTGGACGGGCGGGAGGTACTGGGTCGCCGGGTCGCCCGAGGCGCCCGCGCCGCCGGCGGCCACGGGCGGCAGGTACTCCGGCACCGCGGAGTTGGCGCCGGGCGCCGGGGGCCGGTCCGGCTCCGCAGGAGCGGGGAGGGGCGTCCGCGCCGCCAGGCCCTGCGGCGGTACGGGGGTCGGCATCGCACCACGCCCATCCGATATGCCGGATATTCCCGGTATTTCACCGTTACCCGGGCGCACCGGCGGAAGGTATCGCGTCGCCGCACCCGCGGCGTCGGCAGCCGGCGCGTCGTCCCGTACGCCCCGCGCGTACGGCGGGGGCGGGAGCGGGGCGCCCGGCATCGGGCCCGCGCCCACCGGCGGGAGGTACCGCGTCGCCTCGGAGCCGTCCGGCGTCGCCGGGGAGGCGTGAGGAGGCATCTCCGGGGGCAGCGGCGTCCGTTGCGCCCCGGACGGACCCCACGGCTCGCCCCACGGCTGTCCCGGGGGCGGCGGCGCCTGCTCGTCCCCCGGGTGGGCCGGCGCCGGGCGGGAGGGCAGCACGACGCCCTCGTGCGCGGGCGGGGCCGCAGGGAGCTGCGGCTCGTTTCCCTGTCCGCTCTGCGTCACCGGGACTCCTCATGCTGTGCGGGTACGGCCAGCGGCTCACGCTACCCGGTGACCTGACGGCAGGCCACGCGCGGTGGTTGGGGCGGAAGCCCCCCGGCCCCCGCCCGCCCGGCCGTTTCCCGCACGGACCGCGTCCCTCCGGTGCCGGACGGGCCCGAGGACCCGCCCGGCACCGGGGGAACAGCACGGCAACCCCTCTCCCCCTACGCCGCCTGCATCTCCATCCGCGCCCCGAAGTCCCGCACCATCGGCTCGTCCCGGTACGGCTGGAGGCGCTGCTGGAAGTCCTCCAGGTACTCCACGCCCCGGTTCGAACGCAGCGTGCCGAGGAGCTCCAGCGCCCGGGTGCCCGTCACACAGGCCTCCTCCACCTCACGCTGCTGCACATGCGCGGTGGCGAGCAGCAGCATGCCGATGGCCCGGCGGCGCACCCGGCCCTCCGGGTGGTTGGCCAGGGCGTCCTCCGCGTGCCGCCGCGCCGGTTCGGCCTGGCCCAGGTCGCGGTGACAGTGGGCCAGTTCGTCGGAGAGGTACGCGCGGTCGAAGTGCCGGATCCACGGCGGATCGTCACCGGAATCCGTTCCTCCGTCGGCCTGTTCGAGCTTGGTGACGGCCTTGGCCGCGACCGTCTGACAGGACCGGGCGTCGCCGAGCAGCGCGTGGCCGCGCGCCTCGGCGGCGTAGAACATCGCCTCGACCCGTGGCGTGACCTGCCCGCGCGCGCCCTCCTGCGCCGCCTTCGCCAGCTGGGCGATCTCGCGCGGGTTGCCGAGGGACGCGGCGAGGTGGCTCATGCTGGCGGCGAGGACGTAGCCCCCGTAGCCGCGGTCGCCCGCGGCCTGGGCGAGCCGCAGGGCCTGGATGTAATAGCGCTGGGCGAGGCCCGGCTGTCCCGTGTCGACGGCCATGTAGCCCGCCAGTTCGGTCAGCCGTGCGACGGCGGCGAAGAGGTCGCGGCCGACCGCCTCCCGGTACGAACCCGCCAGCAGCCCCGAGACGACGCTGTTGAGGTAGTGGACGACGACGGGACGGACGTGCCCGCTGCCGTACCGGTGGTCGAGCTCGACGAGGGCGTCCGTGGTGGCGCGGACGGCCTCGACGTCCGAGATCCCCACCCGGGCGCCCGCGCTCCGCGCGACCTGCGGGTCGGCCCCGGTGATCAGCCAGTCGCGGCTGGGCTCGACCAGCGCGGAGGAGGCCACCGAAGTGCCGCTGAGGAAGTCCCGGCGGCCGACGTCGCTCCGCCACAGCTCGCAGACCTGCTCGATCGCCCCCATGACGGTCGGGGAGAACTGAAGGCCCACGCCCGAGGCGAGGTTCTTGCCGTTGGCCATGCCGATCTCGTCGATCGTGACGGTCCGGCCGAGCTTGCGGCCGAGCGCCTCGGCGATCACGGCCGGGGCGCGCCCTCGGGGCTGCTGACCGCGCAACCAGCGGGCCACGGACGTCTTGTCGTAGCGGAGATCAAGGCCGTGCTCGGCGCCGCACATGTTGACGCGGCGCGCCAGTCCGGCGTTGGAGCAGCCGGCTTCCTGAATGAGCGCCTGCAGCCGTTCGTTCGGCTGCCGCGCGACGAGTGGCCGTGCGGCCATCTGTACCCCCTGAGACTGCTATCCGTTCGCGAAGTCCTTCGCGAAGTGCGGAGAAGCTGAGACAGCTGAGAGCGCCTTCCTCTGCGATCTTTCCCCCCAATGTCCCGAGAATGCCGGACTTTCCCGTATTGATGCCAGAGCGTTGGTGAATGCGTCGGCTGTGCCGGCTTCCGCCTCGCAGGTGGCTACCCCTTTGCCGGGGCGAAGCCGCCTCTGCGCCCCCGCACATGCATCCGTGCGCCCCGTGTGCTGATCCCCGCCGGGGACATGGACCCAGGTGGCGGCCCGTAACCCCTGGTGACAAGGGGAGTTGTGATGAACGTGGAAGAGACGATCGGAGTAGGGACCCCGCGCATTCCCCAACAACGCGGCGAGCGCGTGCTCGACGCCGCGGTGCGATATGCGGAGGAGCGGCACTGGGACGTTTTCGCAGGCACCTGGCTGGAGGCCGTGGACGGGTGGGAGCGCTGCTCCTGCGGCGATCTCGACTGCCCCGCCCCCGGCGCCCACGCGGCCCGGCCGGACTGGGCCACACAGGCCACCGGCAGCGCGGTGGGCGCGCGCCGGATGTGGGCGAAACACCCGGCGGCCTCGGTCCTGCTGCCGACGGGGCGCACGTTCGACGCCCTGGACGTCTCCGAGTCGGCCGGCTGCCTGGCGCTGGCCCGCATGGAGCGGATGGGGATCGAGCTGGGGCCGATCACCAGTACCCCGTTCCGCCGGATGCTCTTCTTCGTCCTCCCGGGAGGTGCGCTCAAGGTCGCGGACGCGGCCCGCAAACTGGGCTGGCGGCCGTCCTCACTGGACCTGGTCGCGCGGGGCGAGGGCGACTACGTGGTGGCACCACCCAGCCGGGTGGGCAACCGCGGCGCCGTACAGTGGGCACGCCAGCCCACCGCCGCCAACCGCTGGCTCCCTGACGCGGAGGAGCTGGTCAGCGCCCTCGCCTACGCGTGCGGCGGACAGTCCGCCGAGGTGCGCGCCCGCTAGCCGCCGGGTGCCGTCCCGGCGCCTGCCGGGACGATCGTCCCGCGAAAGTCGTTGACGTTTGTCACCTGCGCCCGCGACCGGCCGACCCTAGGCTGATTGGCGGGGGCGGGTTCTGCCGTCCCCGGGTACCACCAGGAACGAGGGATGGCAGTGGGACGGGAAGCGACATCCGCGGCCGTACGGATAGAGGGGCTCTGGAAGCGCTTCGGCGAGCAGGTCGCGGTCGCCGGAGTGGACCTGGAGATACCCGCCGGGCAGTTCATCGGGCTCGTCGGGCCGAACGGGGCGGGCAAGACCACGACGCTGTCGATGGTGACGGGCCTGCTCCGGCCGGACTCCGGCCGGGTGGAGATCGTCGGCCGCGACGTCTGGGACGATCCGGCCGCGGCGAAGTCCGTGATCGGCGTGCTGCCCGAGGGGCTGCGGATGTTCGAGCGGCTGTCGGGGCGGGAACTCCTCGCCTACACCGGGCGGCTGCGGGGGCTGCCCGGTGACGAGGTGGACCAGCGGGCCACCCAGCTCCTGGACGTACTCGACCTCGCGGGGGCGCAGCACAAGCTCGTCGTCGACTACTCGACCGGCATGCGCAAGAAGATCGGCCTGGCGTCGGCACTGCTGCACAACCCCGAAGTCCTCTTCCTGGACGAGCCGTTCGAGGGTGTGGACCCGGTCTCGGCGCAGTCCATCCGACAAGTGCTGGAACGTTACACCGCCTCCGGCGCCACGGTCGTCTTCTCCAGTCACGTCATGGAGCTGGTGGAGTCCCTGTGCTCCTGGGTCGCCGTTCTGGCCGCGGGCCGCATCCGCGCGCACGGCACCCTGGCGGAGGTCCGGGGGGAGGCGCCCAGCCTTCAGGACGCCTTCCTCGATCTCGTGGGGGCCCGGGCCCTGTCCGAGGGCCAGAACCTCGACTGGCTGGGCGGCGTCCGATGAGCACCACCACATCGGCCCCGCTGCTCTCCCTGGTACCGGTCTTCGCCCGGCTGAAGCTGACCCTGCTGCGCAACGGCCTGCGCCAGTCGACCAAGCGCAAGGCCGTCTTCATCATCTCCATCGTCCTCGTCGCCCTGCTCGCCGCGCTCCAGCTGCTCGGCCTGGCGGCGCTGCGCGGCCACGAGCACGCCGCGGCGCTCGTCGTGCCGCTGGCGGCGCTGCTCGCCCTGGGCTGGGCGGTGATGCCGCTGTTCTACCCCGGCGGTGACGAGACCCTGGACCCGACCCGGCTGGCGATGCTGCCCCTGCGCCCCGCCCCCTTGGTCGCGGCCCTGCTGGCCAGCTCGCTGATCGGCATCGGCCCGGCGTTCACGCTGGTGATCCTGGTGGGTTCGGTCGTCGCGACGGCGCACGGGGGCGCGGCGTTCGCGCTCGCCGTCCCGGCGGTGCTGCTGACGCTGCTGGTCTGCGTGGCGCTGACCCGGGCGATAGCGACTGCGAACATCCGACTCCTGTCGAGCCGCAAGGGGCGCGACCTCGCCCTGCTGAGCGGCGTGATCATCGGCGTGGGCGCGCAGGTCGTCAACCTGGCGCTGCAGAAGCTCTCCAGCTCCGGTCTGGCCAAGCTGGAACCGGTGGCGGACGTGACGCGCTGGATCCCGCCGGGCTCGGCGATGGACGCGGTCCGGGCGGCGGGCGAGGGCGAGTACGGTCTCGCCGCGGCGGAACTCGCCCTCACGGCCGCCCTGCTGGCGGCCCTGATGTTCTGGTGGCAGCGGACCCTCACCAAGGTCATGACCTCGCCCGACTCCTCGACCATCGCCGTCGCGGAGCCCGCGAAGGAGCGCGGCGGCGCCGGTACGGGCCTGGCGCGGCTGCTGCCCGCCGGCCGGACGGGCACGGCCGCCCAGCGCTCGCTGCGATACGCCTGGCGCGACCCCAAGACCAAGATGACCTGGGGTTCGACGCTCGGGATCGGTCTCGCCATCCCGCTCATCAACGTCGTGCAGGGCGGCAACAGCCTGTACTCCGCGTTCATCGCGGTCGTCATGGTGACCAGCCTGATGTTCAACCAGTTCGGCCAGGACGGCTCGGCCTTCTGGATGGTGCTCCAGACGATCGGCTCGCCGCGCGAGGCCGCCGCCGAACTGAAGGGGCGCACCCTGGCGTTGGCGCTGATCACGGCGCCCTACCTGATGCTGCTCATCATCTGCCTGGCGGTGCTCACGGGCCGGTGGGACCAGTTCCCCGAGATGATGGGGATGTGCCTGGCCATGCTGGGCGGCCTCCTGGGCACGGGCGCGGTGGCCTCGGTGCAGTTCCCCTACTCCATTCCGCAGGACCACGCGTTCAAGAACATCGCCCCCGGCCAGACGGGCATCGCCTGGCTCGGCACGCTCTGGTCGCTGGCGGGGGTGGCGGTGTGCGCGCCGCTGGTCGCCCTCACGGTCTGGCTGCACCAGTCGGACGGGCACGGCCTGCTGTGGATCGTGCTGCCGCTCGGGATCGCCTACGGACCCCTGATGGCCTGGGCGGGACTGCGGTTCGCCGCGGCGCGGATGACGCCGCGGCTGCCGGAGATCCTGACCGCGGTGAGCAGGGGGTAGCGGACGCACGGGCGGGTCTCCCGCCGGCCGGCCCCGGGCATTGTCAGTGCCCGGGGCTACGGTGTGTTCATGGACATCACGCAGCGTTACTGTCCGTGCCGCGCCATGCCTCCGGGCGGCGGCCGGTTACCGCTCCCTTCCGACGGGCGGCCTCCCGGCGGGCGGCCTCCCGGCGGGCGGCCTCCCGAGGGACGGTCTCCCTGGGGACAGCCTCCCTGGGGACGGCATAGGTCAACGGGCCCCCGCCGCACGGAGCGCCGGGTGCACGGGCCCCGCCGAGGCGGTGGCCGAGCGGCCGGCGGCGAACCCCGCGCGGAGGGTGGGAAGGATCTCGCCGAAGAGGTCGAGCTGCTCCAGCACGGCCTTGAGCGGCATCCCGCCCGGGTCCAGCGAGAACAACTGACGCTGGTAGTCGCCGAAGTTCCCGCGGAACGACAGCGTCTTGTCGATGACCTGCTGCGGGCTGCCCACCGTCAGCGGTGTACGGGCGGCGACCTCCTCCAGCGACGGGGCGCCCCGGTAGACGGGGGCGTTCTCGAAGTACGGACGGAACTCCCGTATCGCGTCCTGCGAGTCCTTCCGCATGAACACCTGTCCGCCGAGGCCGACGACGGCCTGGTCGCGGCTGCCGTGGCCATGCTGCTCGAAGCGGTCGCGATACAGCTCGACGAGCTCGACGAAGTGCTCCCCGGGCATGAACAGGTGGTTGGCGAAGAACCCGTCCCCGTAGTACGCCGCCAGCTCGGCGATCTCACGGCTGCGCACCGACCCGTGCCACACGAACGGCGGGACGCCGTCCAGCGGGCGGGGCGTGGAGGTGAAGCCCTGGAGCGGAGTGCGGAAACGGCCGTGCCAGTCGACGGCCTCCTCACGCCACAGCCGGTGCAGCAGCGTGTAGTTCTCGACGGCGAGAGGGATCCCGTCGCGGACGTCCTTGCCGAACCACGGGTACACCGCGGCGGTGTTGCCCCGCCCCGTCATCAGGTCGACGCGTCCGCCCGCGAGGTGCTGGAGCACCGCGTAGTCCTCGGCGACCCTGACCGGGTCGTTGGTGGTGATCAGGGTGGTGGACGTGGACAGGATGATCCGTTCGGTCCGCGCGGCGATGTAGCCGAGCAGGGTGGTGGGCGACGACGCCACGAAGGGCGGATTGTGGTGCTCACCGGTGGCGAAGACGTCGAAACCGACCTCTTCCGCCTTCTCCGCGATGGCGGCCATCATCATGAGCCGCTCGCGCTCGGTCGGGGTGCGGCCGGTGGCCGGGTCGGTCCTGACGTCGCCGATGGTGAAGACTCCGAACTGCATCGGTCTCGTACTCCTCGGAATGGTTCATGGTGGGACAGGTCGAAGGCCATGCTCGGCCGGGTCCTGCCGGGGCGAAAGGGGTTCCGGGGGACGAGTGTTCGCTGTGGGCCGAGGCGGACGGGGCTGCCGCCCGTGGCGGCACCGGTGCCGGACGTTCGGTGGCCGCGCCGCACGCCGGACGGCCTCCGGCGGGACGGGCGCCCGTCGGCGTCGTGGGCCGGGCGGCTCCGGGGAGCGTTGCGGTGTGGAGGCGGGCGCGGCGCCGGTCCCGGCCGCCGGTTCGCGCGGGCCGCCGAGCAGGGTCAGGCCCAGCACCGCGACGACGAACAGCGCGGCGGAGATGATCAGGCACAGGTGGACGGCGTCGAGGAAGGCCGCGGTGCGGCGTTCGGCCGGCGCGCCCTCGGTCCTGCCGGCGAGGGCGGCGCCCAGGACGGCGGGGCCCAGCGCGCCGCCGACCTGCCGCAGGGAGCTGTCGGCGCCCCCGCCGTCGGCGACGGCGGTGGCGGGGGCGGGGGCGGCGACGGCGGGGGCGGTTCAGGCCGCGGCAGCGGCGGTGGCCGCGGCCACCGCCGGTTCCCGTTCCGTCAGGGACCAGGCCGCCGGGAGTTCCTCCGCCGACTCCACGTAGCCGTCCGGGCGGACGAGCAGGGCCGTGCGGACGGCGTCGGTGCGGGTGACGGTGAGGGCGTCGGCGGGTGCCGCCGTGGCGTCCGGGTGGGCGCCGCGCGGCAGGACGCGGACGTACGTACCGGCGCGCAGCGCCTCGTAGAGGCGGGTGGGCCCGGTGCCGTCCTCGACGAGCGGCAGGTCGGGGGCGCGGCGGCCGGTCAGCGGGTGGGAGCCGGGAGGCGCCGGGTAGGCGATCGCGAGACCGGAGACAGTGAGGGCGACGCGGCGGCCGACGGCCGGCGCGAAGCGCAGGGCGCGGGCGGCCGTGTTACGCACGCCCCGGGCCACGGGCGAGTCGAGCAGAACGGCGCGGACGAGGGCACCGCTGAGGCGCAGGACCTGCTCGCCGACCGGGTGCCGCTCGGTGTGATAGCTGTCCAGGAGGGTGTCCCCGGCCCGGCCCCGGAGCACGGCGGCGAGCTTCCAGCCCAGGTTGGCGGCGTCCTGGAGACCGGCGTTCATGCCCAGGCCGCCGGCGGGCGAGTGGACGTGCGCGGCGTCGCCGGCCAGGAAGACCCGGCCGTCGCGGTAGCGGGGCACCTGGCGCTCGTCGCTGTGGAAGCGCGAGGTCCAACGGGCGTCGCGCATACCGAAGTCGGTGCCGAGGACGGCGCGGGTGACGTCCTTGAGCTCGTCGAGGTCGACGGGGGCGTCGGTGGGCAGCCGGGTGCCGCGCCGCCAGGCGATGACCCGGAACCAGCCGTCGCCGAAGGGGACGACGAACGCGAACCCCTCGGCGCCGCCCCCGAAGGCGGGCACGTCCTGCGGGGCGGCGTCCAGCCGCACGTCGGCGAGCATCACGGAGTCGAGGACGGCCCGCCCCGGGAAGGGCATGCCGATCGCCCGCCGCACGGTGCTGTGCACGCCGTCGGTACCGACGGCGTACCGGGCCCGCAGCGTGCGGGCGGTGCCGTCGGCCTCCTCGACGTCCACGTCGACGCCCTCGGCGTCCTGTCGCAGACCGGTGCACTTCACACCGCGCCGGATGTCGGCGCCGGCCGCGACGGCCCGCTCCTCCAGAAGGTGTTCGACGTGGTACTGCGGGGTCATCAGGACGCCCGGGAAGCGGGTGGCCAGCCGGCCGAGGTCGAGGGCGGTCCGGCCGTAGAGCTGCACCCCGCCCACCAGGTGGCCCGTGGCGATCAGCGGTTCGGCGAGTCCCCGGGCGTCGAACGCCTCCAGGGTGCGGGCGTGGACGGCGAAGGCCCTGGTGAGGTTGGACTCCCGGCCCCGCCGTTCCAGCAGGGTGACGCGGATGCCCGCTGCCGCGAGGTCACCGGCCAGGAGGAGGCCCGTGGGGCCGGCGCCTACGACGAGGACGTCCGTGGGGAAGGCGGTGCGAGCGGACATGACGGACACCTCCGGCTTTGGTTCCCTTGCCCTTCCCTTCCAGTGCACACCCGGGATGGGTGGATGTCAACGGGCGTTGAATTAATGCGGGCACCTTCGTTGGTCTCGCCCCGGTCCCTCCCTTTCACCGTTTCTTGCGGGGCTGCGCCCCCGCACCCCCGAGCGCGCCTGCGGCGCGCGTCCTCAAACGCCGGACGGGCTGAGCAGCGCGCCCCCTACACCGGCACCGCCCCCCGCAGGAACGGCTCCGCCACCCTCCGCCACGCGCCCGGCTGGTCGTAGTGGAGGAAGTGGCCCGCGTCGGCGACCTCGGCGTAGCGGCCCCGGGGGAGGACGCGCACCATTTCCTGGGCCTCCGCGCGGCCCAGTTCGCCGTCGAGGCCACGGATGACGAGGGCGGGGCACTCGACCAGGGCGAGCTCCTCCCAGTGGGCGTCGTGGGCGTAGGCCTCGCGGGCGAGGAGCATCTGGCGGCGGAAGAAGAGCGGGCGCCAGCCGTCGGCGCGTTCGGCCATCACCTCGGCGTAGAAGTCGCCTCGGGCGGGGGCGGGGCGGTCCAGGGTGGGGTCCTCCTGGCCGAACCAGCGGCGGACGTCGGCGAGCGTGGCGAAGGGGACGGGCCAGGACTTGAACCACTCGCCCCACCGGCGCTGGGTGGCGGCGCCCAGTGCGGAGGCGCGCATGTCGCAGATGACCAGCGCCCGGACGAGGTCGGGCCGGCGGGCGGCCAGCCGCCAGGCCGTGAGGGCGCCCATCGCGTGGCCGATGAGCGTGACCGGGGCGAGCCCCAGCTGCTCGACGACGGCCTCGGCGTCGGCCACGTAGGCGTCGAGCACGTACGGACCGCCGACGGGCTTCTCGCTGCGCCCGTGCCCTCGCTGGTCGAGGGCCACCGCGCGGTAGCGGGTGGAGAGCCAGCGGGCGGTCTCCGCCCAGTGCGCCGCCCGGCCCATCAGACCGTGCAGCAGGAGAACACCGGCGGGGCCGGAGCCGCGGCCCGCGGCGAACGGGCCGGCCGGTTCGAGCGGTTGCGGCCGGTCGGCGAACTCCCAGGCGGCAAGCCGTACTCCACCGCTCCCACTGACATCGATACGCCGCGCCATCACTCCTGGCACCCCCACTTCACCCCCGGACTGCTCCACCTTATGGAACCCCCTTTCGAATGAGTCGGCCGTCGCGCTCAACACCCCTCGTTCGAGTGACCGGGGCCGAGGGTTGACCGTCGTCGCCAAGGGGAGAAATCGACTCGGGCGCGGACCGCTCGGGGAAACAGGTCCGCGAGGCGCACCCTGGGAGCTCGGGGCCCCGGGTCGCCGCTGGGGGAACACGGGGAGGCGGGGCCCCGGCCGCCCGCGAGGGCGCCGGGGCCCTTGTCATGGGCGCCGGAGGTGCCGGAGATGCTGTGGGTGCCGGAGATGCCGTGGGTGCCGCAGGCACGACGCGGGACGCGGGCACGGCGGGCGTCGCAGGCGCGACGGATGGCGCGAGTGTCACGGGACTGCCGGAAGCCGTCGTCGGCGCCCTGTGCCTCATCGGGCCCCTCCCTCGTCGGCGGCGCGAGCGCATATGCCACCACGCCAGCGTGACACGCCCCGGGGGCGTATGTACGCGTTCCGCCGACTTCCGCCGACTCCGGCCGGGGAATGGGCAGTTGACCACATCGGCACCGGGTCCGGCACCCCGGGAGAACGGCGCGCGAGCCCGTCGCACACCTCGGGGAGCCACCGCGCAAGGCCGGACGGCCAGGGACGGCCGGGGCCGCCCGGGGGCCGCCCGGACCGGCGGACGGGGGGAATCCGCCGGTCAGCGCGGGTTGTTCGAGAGGATCGCCCGGCGCTCAGCGCTTGGCGACGAAGACGTGCGAGGCGATCTCGGAGGCCAGCTCCGCGGCTTCGCCACTGCTGCCGACCATCACCCCACCGGGCGACTCCGTCACACTGACCACCGCGCCCGGCTGCACACCCACGCGACGCAGGGTGTGCATCAGCTGCGCGTCGCTCTGGATCGGCTCGCCGATGCGCCGCACGACCACGGTCTTGCCCTCGGCCCCCGGGACCAGGTCCACCAGGCTGACCATGTCCTCGTTGAGGTAGGGGTCGGCCTCCGCCTTCTCGCCCAGCTCCTCCAGGCCCGGGATCGGGTTGCCGTACGGCGACTCGGTCGGGTGGCGGAGCAGCTCCAGGACGCGCCGCTCGACGGCCTCGCTCATCACGTGCTCCCAGCGGCAGGCCTCCTCGTGCACCTGCTCCCACTCCAGGCCGATCACATCGACCAGCAGGCATTCGGCGAGCCGGTGCTTGCGCATCACGCGCGTCGCCAGCCGACGGCCCTCCTCGGTGAGCTCCAGGTGCCGGTCCCCGGCGACCGTGACCAGGCCGTCGCGCTCCATACGGGCCACCGTCTGGCTCACCGTGGGACCGCTCTGGTCGAGCCGTTCGGCGATGCGCGCACGCATCGGGACCACACCTTCCTCTTCCAGCTCCAGGATGGTGCGGAGATACATCTCCGTGGTGTCGATCAGTCCGGACATGCGTGCCCCTCGATAAGTCGTGCGCTGGCCCTGGAGTCAATTCTGACGCATACCACTGACAAGCCGGGCGCGTACCGCCCCGCCCGCGACCTCCGTATTGACAGGGTGCAGGTCAACCGCGCAACGTGAGCCGCGCCACCATGACGCCGACGACGCCGACACCGATGCCGAGGAGCCCATAGCGATGAGCGGGAACAAGCTGGCCGGCCAGTTCTTCGACGCCGCGATCGAGCTGCTCCGGCGGGCCCGCGACGAGGAGGCGGAGCACGTCGCCACCGCGGGGACCATGATCGCGGACACCGTCGAGCGCGGCGGACGGATCTTCGTCTTCGGCGCCGGTCACTCCTCCATCGCCGCCCAGGACGTCGTCTACCGGGCCGGCGGCCTGGCCCTGGTGAACCTCCTCGCCGTCCCCGGCACGGTCGGCGTCGACGTCACCCCCGCCACCCTCGGCAGCGCGCTGGAGCGGGTCGACGGGCTGGCCGGCGCGGTACTCGACACCAGCCCCGTACAGCCCGGCGACGTCCTGATCGTCATCTCCCTCTCCGGCCGCAACTCACTGCCCGTCGAGATGGCCATGAACGCGCGCGCCCTCGGTCTCAAGGTCGTCGGGGTCACCTCGCTCGCCTACGCCGAGCACACCAAGTCCCGGCACGTGTCCGGGACATTCCTCAAGGACCACTGCGACGTCGTCATCGACAGCAAGATCGCCGTCGGGGACGCGGAGTTGACCGCCGAGGGGATCACCGCGCCGTTCGCCCCCGCGTCCACGGTCGTGACCAGCGCCCTGATGCAGGCCGTGATCGCCTCGGCCGCCGGGGAGCTCGCCGCGCGCGGGACCGAGCCGCCGATGCTGCGGTCCGGGAACGTGGACGGCGGGCACGAGTGGAACGGACGCGTGTTCGCGGAGTACCGGGACCGGATCTTCTTCCGGCACCAGTGAGCTCCCCGGTTCCGGCACCCGTGAACTCCGTTCCGGCCCCCGTGAGCTCCCCCGCTCAGCCCGCCGCCGCCGTCACCGCCGCCAGGTCCACCGCCGCCGCCACCCGCGTCGCGATGTCCTCCGCGTACGTCGCGTCCGCGCGGTCGAAGGGACGGCGGGAGGGGCCGCGCAGGAAGGTCACCACGCCCACGGTCCTGCCGCGGCTGCGGAGGGCGGTGGAGAGGGCGTGCTGGGTGCCGGCGGGCCATTTGCGGGTGGCGGCCCAGTCGCGGGTGCGGTCGGAGACGGCCCGGACGGAGCCGCAGCGCTCGACGGCCTGGAGGGCGGGGTGCCCGTCCCGGTAGGGCACGGGCAGGCCGCCGCGGACCGAGGCGGTGCCGGAGACGCCGGCCCCTGCCGGGGTGGCGGCGGCGCGGAGCAGCCGGATGGGGTGTTCGGGGTCGGGCCCGGGGTCGGGCAGCAGGTCGATCAGGGCGTGGTCGGCGAAGCCGGCGAGGGCGAAGTCCATGTACAGGGCCGCGGCCTCCATCGGGTCCTCGCACTCGGCGACCGCACGCCCCGCCCGGTGCAGCTGACTGCCGCGGAACCGCAGCCGGGCGCTCTCCTGCTCCGCCAGCCGCGCCTTCGTCACATCGAGGAAGAGCCAGGCGACGCCCAGCGGCACCGGTTCCTCGGCGAGGGGCGTGGCGAGCCGCAGGAACCCGCTCCGCCAGCAGCGCCGCTCCGGCGCGCCCGCCCCGCGCCCGTCGGCCCCGCCGTCCGTGCCGCCGCGCACGGTCACCCAGAGCTCGGTCGGGGCCGGCGGGGCGCCTGTCGCCAGGACGTGCTGGAGAGCGCTCTCCACGTCCTCAAGGCCCTGGTCCAGCAGATCCCCGAGCGGGCGGCCGAGCAGCCCGGAACGGCTCGACCGCAGGGCCCGCGCGGCGTGCGCGTTGGCCAGGGCCGGGCGCAGGTCGGCGTCGATCAGCAGGACGCCCCAGGACGCGTCACCGAAGAGGGCCTCGCTGAGCGCCACCGAGCGCTCCAGGTCGATCTGGGTGTGGACCTCGCTGAAGGCGCAGTACACGCCGGCCGGTCTGCCGTCGGTGCCCGGCACGGCCGACGTCTGGGTCCGTACCAGCACCCGTCCGCCGTCCTTCGTGAGCAGCGCGAACTCGTCGACCTGCCGCCCGTTCCCCTGCATCGCGTCCACCAGCCGGGCGCTCACCGCGGCCGCGTCCGCCTCGCGCACCGCCCAGCCCGTCAGGCCCTCCCGGCCCACCGCCTCCTCCGCCGACCAGCCCAGGATCCGCTCGGCCTCGCGGTTCCAGTGGGTCACCGTGCCCTCGGCGTCGAACGCGCAGAGCGCCGCGTCCATGCCGTCGAGGAGGGCCGCGAGAAGGTCGTGGTCCTCGCCCTCGGGGACGGGCCCGGCGTCGGTGTCCCCGGTTCCAGGGCGGGCCTCGTGGCGGGCGGGACCGGAGTGGTGTGGAGCGGTCACGAGATACCCCCAGCTGGACGCGTCTGCATGTCCTGCACGACGGGTCATTCAACTCGACACCGCCCGGCACCACACCGTCTTCGCCGAAATCGGTGTCCCCGGAAATTCGCTTGTGACCCCCGCGAGGGCTGCCTACTGTGTGGGGCACACGAGAAGGGAGGTGATCGGACCGATGATTTCAGTCCGGACGCGTGAGGTGATTGCGGGCTAGCGCCCGTCGTCGCGCAGAGCGCAGCGCCGGGTACCTTCCGGGCCTTCGTGGCCCGGGGTGAGCCGGCCAATTCCCAGCAGTCACCCGATCCGTGGGCCGCCGAGTCGTCCGCTCGGCACCGCCGCGCCGTAAGGCGCGGCGGTCACCGGCCCACGGATCGTCTGCGTTCACGGGCGGAACAGGGTCCGCGGGCAAGACGGCGTCCGCGGGCAAAACGGCGTCCCCCGGCAACACAAGGTCCGCAGGCGGAACGACGTCCCATGACAACACAAGGTCCGAGGGCGGAACGACGTCCCCGGGCAAGCAGCGTCCACGGACAAACGGCGTTCACGAGCCACCGGCGCTCACGGACAAACGGCTCTCACGGGTCACGAGCCAACAGCGTCCGCCCCTACGGGCACAGCCGCTCCACCCGCCACTCGCGCCCCGCTCCCTCCGCTTCCCCCTCCACCCGCACAAACCGCAGCCGGTCGTGCAGCCGGTTCTCCCGCCCCTGCCAGAACTCCACGCTCTCCGGCACCACCCGCAGCCCGCCCCACTCCGTCGGCACCGGCACCTCCGTGCCCTCCGGGTAGCGGGCCGCCAGCCGGGCGTACGCCGCGTCGATCTCCGCCCGGGAGCCGACCACCGTCGACTGCGCGCTCGCCAGGGCGCCGACCTGCGAACCGTGCGGCCGGGAGTGGAAATACGCCGCCGTCTCCTCCGGAGCGACCCGCTCCGCCCGTCCGGCGACCATGACCTGACGGGCGATCGGATGCCAGGGGAACAGCAGCGACACATACGGGTTGCCCGCGATCTCCAGCCCCTTGCGGGAGCCGTAGTTGGTGAAGAAGACGAACCCGCGCTCGTCGAACGCCTTCAGCAGCACCGTCCGCGAACTCGGCCGTCCGGTCCGGTCCGCCGTCGACACCACCATGGCGTTGGGCTCCTCCAGCCCGCTCGCCGTCGCCTCGGCGAACCACCGTGCGAACTGCCGGTACGGGCTGCCGGCCAGGTCGGACTCCAGCAGACCGGCCGTGCGGTACTGCGCGCGCATGACGGCGGGGTCGAGCGCGCCGTCGGGGTCCCCGGCCGGGGAGAAGGGGAAGACGTCGGGCATCCGCTCATCTTGCAGCACCCGCGGCACGTCCGCAGCAGCACGTCCGCGTCGGCACCTCCGCAGCAGCACGCCGCGTCGGCGGCTCCGCGTACGGAACAGATGATTGTGCCCCGCCACCACCCCTCCCAACCCTTCCCGTGGTGAAATGCACTGTGTGCCGGACATCACCCTTCCCCGCATGTGGCGAACCCACCAAAATCGGCAGGTGGAAGGCTGTGGACCCCCCACAGCACCGGCTATCGTTTCCGGCCTGACCCGGCTCCCCGAGGAGTACGGGTGAAGGGCCGGGTGAAGTGCTCCCGCACGGGGCATGACCGGTGAGAACGAGCCGAGAAGGACCCGAGAACGACACGGAGCGCGAGCCTCGGCCGCGCATCCGTCCGGCACCCGCCCCGCCACCCGCCGGGACGGGCCCGGGGACCGCCGCAGCAGGACCACCAGACACCGCACAGACATCCCGCTGACCACCGGCCGGGGACACCGCCACGGTCAGCAGTCGCTTGTCGAACACATCACGAGGAGCCGCCTGATGTCCGATTTCGTACCCGGACTCGAAGGAGTCGTCGCGTTCGAGACGGAGATCGCCGAACCCGACAAGGAGGGCGGCGCACTCCGCTACCGAGGCGTCGACATCGAGGACTTGGTCGGCAATGTCTCGTTCGGAAACGTCTGGGGCCTGCTGGTCGACGGCTCCTTCAACCCCGGGCTGCCGCCCGCCGAGCCGTTCCCCATCCCCGTCCACTCCGGTGACATCCGCGTCGACGTCCAGTCCGCGCTCGCCATGCTCGCCCCCGTGTGGGGCCTGAAGCCGCTCCTCGACATCGACGAGGCCACCGCGCGCGACAACCTCGCCCGCGCCGCCGTGATGGCCCTCTCCTACGTGGCCCAGTCGGCGCGCGGCCAGGGCCTGCCGATGGTGCCGCAGCGGGAGATCGACAAGGCGGAGACCGTCGTCGAGCGCTTCATGAAGCGCTGGCGCGGCGAGCCCGATCCCAAGCACGTCGCCGCCGTCGACGCGTACTGGACCTCCGCCGCCGAACACGGCATGAACGCCTCCACGTTCACCGCCCGCGTCATCGCCTCCACCGGCGCGGACGTCGCCGCCGCGCTCTCCGGCGCGGTCGGCGCCATGTCCGGTCCGCTGCACGGCGGCGCGCCGTCCCGCGTCCTCGGCATGATCGAGGAGATCGAGCGGACCGGCGACGCCTCCGCCTACGTCAGGCAGGCCCTGGACAAGGGCGAGCGCCTGATGGGCTTCGGCCACCGCGTCTACCGGGCCGAGGACCCGCGCGCCCGCGTCCTGCGCCGTACGGCCAGGGAGCTGGGCGCCCCCCGGTTCGAGGTCGCCGAGGCGCTGGAGAAGGCGGCCCTGGAGGAGCTCCACAACCGCCGTCCGGACCGGGTGCTCGCCACCAACGTCGAGTTCTGGGCCGCGATCGTGCTCGACTTCGCCGAGGTGCCGGCGCACATGTTCACCTCGATGTTCACCTGTGCCCGCACAGCCGGGTGGAGCGCGCACATCCTGGAGCAGAAGCGGACCGGCCGGCTGGTGCGGCCGTCGGCGCGGTACGTGGGCCCGGGCCCGCGCGACCCGCGGGAGATCCCCGGGTACCAGGGGCGCTGACAGCGGTGGGAGGTGGGGGTGGGGGCGGTCGCCCCGTGGGCGAGCGCCCCCACCCGCTCACAGCACATCGTCCAGGATCGCCATCCACTGCTCCACCACCCGGCGCCGCCGCGCCCCGTCGTCCGTGAGGAGCGAGGCGAGGCCCAGGCCCCGGGCCATGTCCAGCAGGCCCTGGACGGTCTCCCGGACGCCGGGCTCCTTCTCGTTCGCGTGCAGGAGTTCGACGGCCATGCGGTGGGCCTCGCGGCCGATGCGCGCCTCCAGTTCGACGACGCGCGGCCGCAGGTGCTCCTCGGTGGCGGCGGCCACCCAGAGGTGCAGGGCGGCCCGGAAGAGCGGGCCGGTGTAGAGGTCCACGAGCTCCGTCACCACGAGGTACCGGCGGGCGGGGCCGAGGACCGGCGCGGCGTTCTCGACGACCGCGCGGAGCGCCGCCGACCGCTGTTCCGCCATGTGCTCGACGGCCGAGGTGAACAGGTCCTCCCGGGTGGGGAAGTGGTGCTGCAGGGCGCCGCGCGACACCCCGGCCCGTTCGGCCACCACGGCGGCGGTCGAACCCGCCCAGCCGTACTCCGCCAGGCACTCGACGGCCGCGTTCAGCAGCCTCCTGCGGGTGGCGCGGCCGCGGCTCTGCTTGGGGTCGGTCAGGATCGCCACGCGGGCCGCCTCCGCTCCAGGAAGGCCGCGATGCCCTCGCGGGCCTCCGGCGACGCGAAGAGCCGTTCGGACAGGGCCACGAGCGCGTCCGCGTCGCGGTCGAACGCGGCCCGGACGTCCGCCGTGAGCAGGCGTTTCGTCTCCGCCAGCCCCTGCGGGGACGCCGCCCGCAGCCCGTCGAGGACGCCCGCAAGGGCCTCTCCCGCGTCCGGGGCCGCCACCGTGACCAGCCCGACGCGCGCCGCCTCCCGGGCGTCGAACGTCTCGCCCGTCAGGCAGTACCGGGCCGCCGCGCGCGGCTCCAGCCGGGGCAGCAGCGGCAGCGATATCACCGCCGGGGCCAGGCCGAGCCGGACCTCGGTGAACGCGAACGTCGCCCCCTCCCCCGCCACCGCGAGGTCGCAGGCGCCCACGATGCCCAGCCCGCCGGCCCGGACGTGACCGTCGATCCTGGCCACCACCGGTTTCGGCAGCTCGGTGATCTCCCGCAGCAGAGCGACCAGTTCCGCCGCGCCCGGCGGCTCCGCGAGGTCGGCGCCCGCGCAGAACGTGGAACCGGTGTGCGCGAGGACGACGGCCCGGGTCCCCGCGTCGTCCGCCGCGCGGCCGAGTCCGGCGCGGAGGTGGTCGATCAGGGTGGCGGAGAGCGCGTTGCGGCGGGCGGGGAAGTCGAGGGTGAGGGTGGTGACGCCGGCGTCGGCGTCGAGGCGTACGGGCATGGACTCTCCGTCTGGGTTGTCAGATGGCCCGGGTGGACCGGTCGGGGCCGTAATGCCCCTCCCTTCAGTACGACTTGGGCAACCCGAGGCTCTGGTGCGACACGTAGTTCAGGATCATCTCGCGGCTCACCGGAGCCACGCGCGCCACCCTCACCGCCGTGATGAGCGCGGCCAGTCCGTACTCCTTGGTGAGCCCGTTCCCGCCGAGGGTGTGCACGGCCTGGTCCACCGTGCGGACGGCCACGTCCGCGGCCGCGTACTTGGCCATGTTCGCGGCCTCGCCCGCGGCGGCGTCGTCGCCCGCGTCGTACAGCCGGGCCGCCCGGTCCGTCATCAGACGGGCCAGTTCGATGCCGATGTGCGCCTCCGCCAGCGGGTGCGCGACGGCCTGGTGGGCGCCGATCGGCCGCCCCCACACCTCGCGGACGCGGGCGTACTCCACCGCCCGCCGGAGCGCGTACCGCGCGAGGCCGAGGGCGAACGCGGCGGTCATGACGCGCTCCGGGTTCAGCCCGGCGAACAGCTGGAGCAGACCCGCGTCCTCGTCGCCGACCAGCGCGTCGGCGGGCAGCCGCACGTCGTCGAGGACGAGCTCGAACTGCCGCAGGTCACCGGAGAGTTCCATGGGAATGGCGGTCCGCCCGAAGCCGGGTGCGTCCCTGTCGACGACGAACAGGCAGGGCTTGAGGCGGCCGGTCCTGGCGTCCTCCGTACGGCCGACGATCAGGGTGGCGTCGGCGACGTCCACGCCGGAGATGAAGACCTTCCTGCCGGTCAGGATCCAGTCGCCGCCGTCGCGGCGGGCGGTGGTGGTGATGCGGTGGGAGTTGGAACCCGCGTCCGGCTCGGTGATGCCGAAGGCCATCCGGAGCCTCCCGGCCGCCAGCCCGGGGAGCCACGTCCGTTTCTGCCGCTCGGTGCCGAACCGGGCGATGACCGTGCCGCAGATGGCGGGCGACACCACCATGAGCAGCAGCGGGTTGCCCGCTGCCGCCAATTCTTCCAGGACGATGGCGAGTTCGGTGATCCCGGCGCCGCCCCCGCCGTACTCCTCCGGCAGGTTGACGCCCAGGTAGCCGAGCTTCCCCGCCTCCGCCCAGAGCTCGTCCGCACTCAGCGGGCGGGCGCCCAGGGCGGCGACGGCCGTGCGCAGGGCGTGCTGTTCGGCGGTGCCGGTCGGTGCGGTGGTCATGGTGTGGCCTCCTCGTCCGGGACGGCTGGGGCGGGGGTGTTGGGGGTGTCGGGGCTGACGGGGGTGACGGAGACGTCGGCTATGACGGCGGTGTTGGCGCTCCCGGCGCTGTCGGTGACCTCGCCGGTGACGGCGGTATCGCCCGCGTCACCAGTGGCGCCCGCGTCACCAGTGGCGCCCGCGCCGCCAGTAGCGGCCGCGTCACGGGCGCCGGCAGCACAGACACCGTCAGCAGCACCAGCAGCATCGGCTGCCACGACCGCGAGCAGGTCCCCAGTGGCCACCCGACGCCCGGGGACGGCATGCAACACCGTAAGAGTGCCGGACGCGGGGGCGACGACCCGATGTTCCATCTTCATCGCCTCCAGCCACAGCAACGGCTGCCCCGCCTCCACCCCCTTCCCTGGCCCGACCCCGTCAGCGACGCGGACGACCGTGCCCGGCATGGGCGCGTGCAGCGAACCCGGTTCAGCCGGGGAAACGGGATCGGGAAACCTCGGCAGAACGGTGAACGACCAACCGCCCGAAGGCCCGTCCACGTAAGCCGACGCGCCGTGGAACGCGACCGCGAACGGCCGCCGGACGCCCCCGGTCTCCAGGACGACGCGGTCCCGGGCGGCCTCGCACAGCGCCACCCCGTCCGGCTCCACCAGCGTCCCGCCCCGCCCGAGGCGGTAACGGACCTCGTACTCCACGCCGTCCGGCTCCGAGCGGAAGCGTTTCACCTGGGGTCCGGACGGGACGTTGCGCCAGCCGCCGTACGGCGACCGCCCCTGCGCGTCGGCGAGGGCGGCCGCGAGGGCGGCGAGCCGGACGTCCCGTTCACAAGGCGTGGTGAGTTCGGCGAGGTGGCGGGTGTAGAAGTCGGTCCCGGCCCGGCCGGAGGCGAACTCCGGGTGGCGGAGGGAGCGGACGAGGAGGTCGCGGTTGGTGACCGGCCCGTGGATGCGGGCGCGTTCGAGGGCGCGGGAGAGCAACCGGAGGGCGGCGGGGCGGTCGGGGGCCCAGGCGACGGCCTTGGCGAGCAGGCCGTCGTAGTACGGGCTCACCGTGTCGCCGTCGCCGGTGCCGGAGTCGACGCGCAGCCCGGCGCCGTCGGGATCCAGCGCCAGGGTGTGCACCGTGCCCGTCCACGGCCGCCAGTCCCGCGCCGGGTCCTCGGCGTACAGCCGGGCCTCGACGGCGTGGCCCGCGGGGGCCGGTGGCGCGTCCTCCAGACGGCCGCCCTCGGCGACGCGGAGCTGGAGGGCGACCAGGTCCACCCCGTACACGCGCTCCGTCACCGGATGCTCCACCTGGAGGCGGGTGTTCATCTCCAGGAACCACGGCCGCCCGTCCGCGCCGAGCAGGAACTCCACCGTTCCGGCCCCGATGTACCCGACGGCGCGGGCGAGTCCGGCCGCGTGGGCGCAGAGGGCGTCCCGCAGGTCCCCGGGCAGGCCGGGAGCGGGGGCCTCCTCGACGACCTTCTGGTGGCGGCGCTGGAGGGAGCAGTCGCGGGTGCCGAGGGTCCACACCGTGCCGTGCGCGTCGGCGAGCACCTGGACCTCGACGTGCCGCCCGCCCTCCACGTACGGCTCGACGAAGACCTCGCCGTCGCCGAAGGCGGACGCCGCCTCGGTACGCGCCGCTGCCAAGGCCGCGTCCAGCGCGCCGAGTTCACGGACCACCCGCATGCCCCGGCCGCCCCCGCCCGCCGCGGCCTTGACGAGCACGGGGAGGGCGGAGGCAGGAAGGGCGGCAGGGTCGAGGGGCCGGAGCACCGGCACGCCGGCGGCGGCCGCGACCTCCTTGGCGCGGGTCTTCGACGCCATGGCCTCGATCGCCCCGGGCGGCGGCCCGATCCACACCAGCCCCGCCTCCCCCACCGCGCGGGCGAACTCCGCGCTCTCGGAGAGGAATCCGTACCCCGGATGCACCGCGTCCGCCCCCGCCGCCCGCGCGGCCCGGACCAGCAGGTCGCCCCGGAGGTAGGTGTCCGCGGGCGCGCTGCCCGGCAGCCGGACGGCCGCGTCGGCCTCCCGGACGTGGCGCGCGCCCGCGTCCGCGTCCGAGTGGACGGCGACCGTCGCGACGCCGAGCTCGCGGCAGGTGCGGAAGACGCGGCAGGCGATCTCGCCCCGGTTGGCGACGAGCACGGATCCGATCACGGTCACCTCTGACTCACCCCTCTGACTCACCCCTCACATCCGGAAGACGCCGAAGCCGCCGCGTACCCCCTCCACGGGCGCGTGGTGGACCGCGTCCAGGCACAGGCCGAGCACGGTCCGCGTGTCGCGCGGGTCGATGACCCCGTCGTCGTACAACCGCCCGGACAGGAACAGCGGCAACGACTCGGCCTCCACCTGCCGTTCCACCGCGGCCCGCAGCCCCGCGTCGGCCTCCTCGTCGTACGGCAGCCCCTTCTCGGCCGCGGACGCGCGCGCGACGATCGACAGGACGCCGGCGAGCTGCCGGGGCCCCATGACGGCGGCCCGGGCGCTCGGCCAGGTGAAGAGGAACCGGGGGTCGTACGCCCGTCCGCACATCCCGTAGTGCCCGGCGCCGTAGGACGCGCCCAGGAGGACGGACAGGTGCGGCACCCGCGAGTTCGACACCGCGTTGATCATCATGGCGCCGTGCTTGATGATGCCGCCCTGCTCGTAGGCGCGGCCGACCATGTACCCGGTGGTGTTGTGCAGGAAGATCAGCGGGGTGTCCCGCTGGTTGGCGAGCTGGATGAACTGCGCGGCCTTCTGCGACTCGGCGCTGAACAGGACGCCCTGCGCGTTGGCCAGGATCCCCACGGGCCGGCCGTGCAGCCGGGCCCAGCCGACCGTGAGGCCGGCGCCGTAGAGGGGTTTGACCTCGTCGAAGTCGGAGCCGTCGACGACACGGGCGATGACCTCGCGCGGGTCGAAGGGCGCCCGGAGGTCGCCGGGGACGATGCCCAGCAGCTCGTCGGCGGAGTGGCGGGGCGGCTCGGCGGGCCACGGCGCGGCCGTCGGCGCGCGCCGGTCGAGCCGGGCGACGACGGTACGGGCCTGCCGCAGCGCGTCCCGCTCGTCGACGGCGAAGTGGTCGGCGAGGCCGGACACGCGCGCGTGCATGTCCGCGCCGCCCAGCGACTCGTCGTCCGCCTCCTCGCCGGTGGCCATCCGCACCAGCGGCGGCCCGCCGAGGAACACCTTGGCCCGCTCCTTGACCATGATCACGTGGTCGGACATACCGGGGACGTACGCCCCGCCCGCCGTGGAGTTGCCGAAGACCACGGCGACGGTGGGGATGCCGGCGGCCGAGAGCCGGGTGAGGTCGCGGAACAGGGCGCCGCCCGGGATGAAGATCTCCTTCTGCCCGGTGAGGTCCGCGCCCCCGGACTCCACGAGGCTGATCACGGGCAACCGGTTGGCGCGGGCGATCTCGTGCGCCCGCAGCGCCTTCCGCAGCGTCCACGGATTGCTCGCTCCGCCGCGCACGGTCGGGTCGTTGGCGCTGATCAGGCAGGTGACGCCGGAGACCGTGCCGATGCCGGTGACGAGCGACGCGCCCACCGGGTACTCGCTGCCCCAGGCTGCCAGCGGGGACAGCTCCAGGAAAGGGGTGTCGGGGTCCAGCAGCAGCTCGACGCGCTCGCGCGCGAGCAACTTGCCACGGGCCCGGTGCCGGGCGGTGTACTTCTCGCCGCCGCCCGCGACGGCCTGCGCGTGCGCGGCATCGGCCTCGGCGAGCCGGTCGAGCATGGCGGCCCGGTTGGCCGCGTACTCCGGCCCCTCGGTGTCGAGCCGGGAGGTCAGGACGGTCACAGCAGCACCTCCGGTATCTCCAGGTGCCGGGACCTCAGCCACTCCCCCACGCCCTTGGCCTGCGGGTCGAAGCGGACGTTCTCCGCGACGCCGTGTCCGAGGAGACCCTCGACGACGAACGCGAGGGCGCGCAGGTTGGGCAGGACATGCCGCGTCACGGTCAACCCGACGGTCTCGGGCAGCAGTTGACTGAACCGCTCGACGGTGAGCTCGTGGGCCAGCCACCGCCACCCGGCCTCGTCTCGCGCCCAGACGCCGACGTCGGCGTCGCCGCCCTTGTCCCCGCTGCGCGCGCCGACGACCAGTCCGAGCGGCGCGCGGCGGGTGGGGCCGGGCGGGAGCGGTTCCGGGAGGACGGGATCGGGTGGGGGTGGCAGCGCTGTGGCGCGTACGGGCGGTGGGAGCACCGGTACGCGGGTGCCGTCGGGGAGGACGGCGACGTGCCGGACGCCCTCCGGGTCCACGGGCACGGACTCGAAGACCCCGTAGGGGGCGCCCGGACCGGGCGGCGCCGTGAGGTGGAACCCGGGGACGCCGGCGAGGGCCAGTTCGACGGCCGCCCCGCTCACCGCCCGCCCCACGGCCTCGGGTTCGGGGTCGTGCACCACCAGCCGCAGCACGGCGCTCGCCTCCTCCTGGACAGACGCGTCGGCGCGGTCGGTGCGCGCCAGCGACCAGCGGACGCGTGCGGGCCGGCGGCGGCCGGACAGCGCGTCCTCCATCTGTGTCCGGACGAGGCGGGCCTTGGCCTCGATGTCGAGGCCGGTGAGGACGAAGACGACCTCGTTCCGCCAGCCTCCGGCGCGCGTGACCCCCGCCTTGAGCGTCGCGGGCGGCGGCTCGCCCCGGACCCCGTCGATCCGCACCCGGTCCGGGCCGTCCTGCGCGAGCCGGACGGTGTCCAGCCGGGCCGTGACGTCGGGACCGGGGTAGCGGGCACCAGCCGTCTCGTACAGCAACTGTGCGGTGACCGTGCCGACGGTCACCGCACCCCCTGTGCCCGGATGCTTGGTGATCACCGAGCTGCCGTCGGCGTGCAGTTCGGCGATCGGGAAACCCGGCCGGCGGAGGTCGTGCTCGTCGTGCGTGTCGTGCTCGGTGAAGAACGCGTAGTTCCCGCCGGTCGCCTGCGCCCCGCACTCCAGGACGTGCCCCGCGACGACCGCCCCCGCGAGGGCGTCGTGGTCGTCCGGCGCCCACCCGAAGTGCGCGGCGGCGGGCCCGCTGACGAGGGCGGCGTCGGTGACGCGCCCGGTGACGACGACGTCCGCCCCCGCCCGCAGACAGGCGGCGATGCCCGCACCGCCGAGGTAGGCGTTGGCGGTGAGGACGCCGGGCCCCCAGTCGCGGGTGGACAGCAGATCGTCGCCGGTGACGTACGCGACGCGGGCGGGTACGCCGACGCGCTCTGCCAACTCCTGTATCCGCTCGGCGAGTCCGGCGGGGTTGAGCCCGCCCGCGTTGGTGACGATCCGCACGCCGCGCTCGGCGGCGATCCCGAGGCAGCGTTCCAGCTGGCGCAGGAACGTGCGGGCGTACCCCCGCTCCGGGTCCTTCAGCCGGTCCCGGCCCAGCACGAGCATGGTCAGTTCGGCGAGGTAGTCCCCGGTGAGCACGTCCAGGGGGCCACCGGTGAGCATCTCCTCCATCGCGTCGAAACGGTCACCGTAGAAACCGGAGGCGTTGCCGATCCTCAGCACGGTGGGGAGCGTGACAGCGGCCGGGAAAACAAGCAAGCACGCTTGAATGGTTTTCGGCCGCTGACGAACTGCCTTGATTCGGCGGGTGGTTGATGCGCGGGCAGAGCTCCCGGGGGACGGCTCGCGAGCATGTTCGGTGGTTTGCCCGATCCTCTCGCGGCTCAGCCTGTCCGGGGCGCCTCAGCCGCCCCTGGACCACCCCCCGAGAAGAAGGAGACCATCCCCCATGCGCCGCATGCACTCGTTCGCCGTCGCAGCCGCCGCCCTGGTGGCGGCCTTCGGCGCGGCCCCCGCCGTAAGCGCCGCCCCCGAGGCGCCCGCCGCCACCAGCCTGGCAGCCTTCAACTGCGCCCCGGGACACTTCTGCATCTACAGCGACTGGAACGGCTCGGGAACCCGCTGCCAGTGGTCCGACGAGAGCAGGGCGAACACCGCCGACGACTGCTCCTTCATCCAGCGGGGCCAGAACGTCCGCTCGGTCAGGAACGCAACCGGTCACCGCGTCCAGTACTACACCGGCACCAACCACCGGTCCCGCGTGGGCTCCACACCGGCCGGCCAGAGCGGCAACCTGCAGGGTTCGTACCAGATCCGGTCCTTCAAGCCGCAGTAGCCGACGAAGTCGCAGTAGCCGACGGCCGCGGGGCGGCGGGGCGCCACACCGGCAGCACCCCGCCGCCCCGCGCCCGTCAGGAACCCTCGTCCGCCGCGGCCGCCCCGGCGTCGTCCATCGTCGCGCGCAGACGGATCAGGAACGTCTCGAACTCCCGGAGCATATCCGGCGAATACTCGGCCAGGATCGCGTCCTGCCGCTCGTTGACGGGCCCGAAGAAATCGTCGGCGAGCTCCTCCGCCCGCCCGCTGCTGCGCAGGGTGACCACCCGCCGGTCGGTGTGCTCGCGGGTGCGGGCGATGTACCCGGCCCCCTCCAAGCGGTTGAGCAGCGCGGTCATCGCTCCCGAGGAGAGGGAGATGCGCCGGCTCAGGAGGGCCGGGGAGAGGGGGACGCCCGCCTCCTCCGCCGAGGCGATCTCCAGGAGGGCGAACGCGTCGGTGGAGTGCACACCCAGCAGTGCGGCGAAGCGCCGTCCGAGCTCGGTGAAGCTCGCTCCGTAGGCCCGCAACTCCTCTGCGATCCGGCCACGTTGGACCGCGATGCTGCCTTCCCTCATGGGTTCCCGCATCCGGAGCCACCCCTCGTCTCGTACCGGCGCGTCCGCGTCGGCGTCCGCGTTGACAACCTGCCGGAGCCACTTTACCTTCACTGCGGAATTACTTCATGGTGGAGTTACTTTACAGTGGAGGCAATCGGTGAGCGCTGAGAGCGCTGTCCCGTCCCCTGCCCGTCGATGGCTGGGTCTGGTCGTCGTCGCCCTGGGGGTGGCCCTGATCGTGGTGGACACCACGATCGTCAATGTGATCGTCCCGTCGGTCGTCGAGGACCTCGACGTGAGTTCCACCCAGGCGCAGTGGATCCAGGAGTCCTACGCGATCGTGCTGGCGGCGCTGTTGCTGCTGGCGGGACGTTTCGCCGACATCCTCGGCGCCCGCCGGGTCTTTGTGATCGGCGTCGCGGTCTTCGGGGCCACGAGCGTGCCGGCCGGGCTGGCGCCCACCGGTGAGCTGCTGGTGGTGGCCCGGTTCCTGCAGGGGGCGGGGGCGGCGATGATCCTGCCGACCTCGCTGGCCCTGCTGAACGCGACCTTCACGGGCAAGGAGCGCGGGCAGGCGTTCGCCGTCTGGGGCTCGACCATCGGTGCCGCCTCCGCCCTCGGACCGCTGCTGGGCGGCTGGCTCGCGGCGCACGCCTCGTGGCGCTGGGCGTTCGGGATCAACATCCCGCTCGCCGCGCTGATCTGCGTCGGCGCCCTGGCCTTCCTGGCGCCCTCCCCGCGCGGCGGCGGACGCGTCGACGCGGCGGGCGGGCTGTTCTCCGTGCTCGGCCTGGGCCTGCTGGCCTTCGGGCTCGTCGAGGGGCGTACGTACGGGTGGCTGACCGTCGTCCGCCCGATGGAGGTGTTCGGATGGTCGTGGAGCGGCGGCCCCTCGCCCGTCCTGGTCGCGCTGGTGCTGGGAAGCGCGGCCCTGGCGGCGTTCGTCCTCCGGCAGTCCTCCCTCGTCCGGCGCGGCGACGGGGCGCGGGCGCTGATGGACGTCCGGCTGTTCTCCGTCGCCTCCTTCCGCAACGGCAACGTCGCCACCGTGATCATCGGCCTCGGCGAGTTCGGCATCATCGCCGTCCTGCCCCTGTGGCTCCAGTTCACGCTCGGCTACAGCGCGCTCGACGCCGGACTCGCCCTCCTGCCGCTGGCCGTGGGCAGCTTCGTCGCCAGCGGGGCGAGCTTCGGGGCGGCGCACAAGATCTCCCCGCTCGGCCAGGTCCGCCTCGGACTCGTCCTGGAGGCCGCCGGACTCGGCCTGCTCGGGCTGGTCGCCGCCCCGGACAGCCCCTGGTGGCCCATCGCCCTGGCCCTCTTCGTCTACGGCATCGGCGTCGGCTTCGCCACCGCCCAGGTCACCAACGTCGTCCTCGCCGACGTGCCCGGCCGCGACGCCGGACAGGCGGCGGGCGTCCAGTCCGCCTTCCGCCAACTCGGCTCCGCCCTGGGCATCGCGGTGCTCACCACCGTCTTCTTCACCACCCTCGGCAACGGCCTCCACGACCGGCTCACCGACAGCGGCCTGCCCGACTCCCGCGCCGACGCCCTCGCCCGGACGGTCACGGACAGCGCCGGCGCCGCGATCCAACCCCTCTCGGCCCACCCCGCCACCGCCCCGGCCGCCGACGCGGCCTACGCCGCGATGACGGACGCCATCACCCTCGGCAGCTACCTCGCCGGCGGCGTCGTCCTCCTCGGCCTCGTCACCACGGCTCTCGTCTCCAGGCGGCCGGCCGCGCCGTCCGCGGGGAGCCCGGCCGCCGTGGAAACGGCGGGCTCGGTGCACAAGGAGTAGGCGCCACGCCGGTCGCCCGTACCCCGCGGCACGCACCCGAGGGCGGCGCACGCCGACGCGGTGTCGGGGTACGCCGCCCTCGGGCGGACGAGTCGCGGGGTACGGGCGACCGGCGTGGCGTGGCTACTTCGGGTCGCGGTTGAAGACCGCCTTCGACCAGAAGTAGCCGAGCACGGCCAGACCCAGGCACCAGGCCACCGCGATCCACCCGTTGTTGCCGATCTCGCTGCCGAGCAGCAGCCCGCGCAGGGTCTCGATGGCCGGGGTGAACGGCTGGTACTCGGCGACCGGCTGGAACCAGCCGGGCATCGCGTCGACCGGGACGAAGGCGCTGGAGATGAGCGGCAGGACGATCAGCGGCAGGGCGTTGTTGCTGGCCGCCTCGGCGTTCGGGCTGATCATGCCCATCCCGACCGCGATCCAGGTGAGCGCCAGGGCGACCAGCGTCATCAGGCCGAACGCCGCCAGCCACTCCAGGGGCGTGGCATCCGTGGACCGGAAGCCGATGGCCACGGCCACGGCACCCACGAGGGCCACGCTGACGACGGACTGCAGCACGCTGCCGATGACGTGCCCGATGAGCACCGAGCCGCGGTGGATGGCCATGGTGCGGAAGCGGGCGATGATGCCCTCGGTCATGTCGTTGGAGACGGACACCGCGGTCCCGACCACGGTGCCCCCGATGGTCATCATCAGGATGCCCGGCACGACGTAGGCGATGTACTCGGAGCGGTCGGCGCCGCCGCCCATGCCCGCGCTCATCACGTCACCGAAGATGTAGACGAAGAGCAGCAGCAGGACGATCGGCGTCAGCAGCAGGTTCAGGGTGAGGGAGGGGTAGCGGCGCGCGTGCAGGAGGTTGCGCCGCAGCATGGTGGACGAGTCGCGCACGGCGAGGGCGAGGGAGCTCATCGGACGGACTCCTTGGGCTGGTTCGGCTGGCCCGGCTGGTTGGGGCCGGTGAGGGCGAAGAACACGTCGTCGAGGTCGGGGGTGTGCACAGTCAGCTCGTCCGCCTCGATGCCGGCGGCGTCCAGCCAGTCGAGGATGGAGCGCAGTTCGCGCTGGCTGCCGTCGCTGGGGATCTGCAGCGCCAGCGCCTCGTCGTCCCGCGTGACCTCGCGCAGCGCGGAGGCGGCGTTCTGGTACGCGACGGGGTCGGAGAAGCGGAGCCGTACATGCCCGCCCGGAACCAGCCGCTTCAGCTCCTCGGCACTGCCTTCGGCGGCGATCCCGCCGTCGTTGAGCACGGCGATGCGGTCGGCGAGCTGGTCGGCCTCCTCCAGGTACTGCGTGGTGAGGAAGACGGTGACGCCGTCGGAGACCAACTCGCGGATGATGCCCCACATGTTGTGGCGGGAGCGGGGGTCGAGGCCCGTGGTCGGCTCGTCGAGGAAGATGATCCGCGGGTTGCCGACCAGCGTCATGGCGATGTCCAGGCGGCGCTTCATACCGCCGGAGTAGGTGGAGGCGGGCTTCTTCGCCGCGCCCACCAGGTCGAAGCGCTCCAGCAGTTCGGCGGCGACCTGCCGCCCCTCGCGCTTGGACAGGTGGTGCAGGTCCGCCATGAGGAGCATGTTCTCCTCGCCGGTGATCAGGCCGTCGACGGCGGAGAACTGTCCGGTGACGCCGATCGCGGCACGCACCCCGTGCGGTGACGTGGCGATGTCGTGGCCCGCGACCTGGGCCTGGCCGCCGTCGGCGGTGATGAGCGTGGACAGGATCTGCACGGTGGTGGTCTTGCCGGCGCCGTTCGGCCCGAGCAGCGCGAACACCGAGCCGGCCGGGATACGCAGATCGATGCCGTCGAGGACGGTCTTGTCGCCGTACGACTTGCGCAGACCGACGGCGGAGACGGCAACGGGCGACGGGCGGCTGTCGCGCTTACTAGGCATGGGCATGACAGAAGAAGGCATGGAGCCCTCCATTCGAAGGCTGAAGCGAGTGAGGGACGGAGCCGGCCGGGGATGCGGCGCTCAGGCCTTGGCGCGGCGGATGTCGATGTTGCCGTGCCGGGTGCGGGCGTGGACCTCGACGGTGTCCTCGGTCTTCTCCGGGGTCTCGGACGCGGCGAGCGTGTTGCGCACCTGCCCGGAGCCCGAGTTGACGTCGAGCCAGGCGGCCGTGCCCTCGCGGACGCCGACCTCGATGGCGCCGTAGGAGGTCTCCAGCCTGACGATGCCGCCGGCCACTTCGCCCACCCGCAGGGCACCGTGGGCGGTGGCGGCGGTGACCGAACCCCCGGCGCGCCCGATCTCGATGTCCCCGTTGGCCCCGCGCACCCGCAGCTCACCGGTCACGGCCCCGACGATCGTGGTGCCGTGCGAGTTCTTCAGGACGGCCGGGCCGTCGACGGTGCCGACGCGCAGGCTGCCGGAGCTGGTGGTGATCTCGGCCGTGCCCTCGACCCGGTCCACGGCGATCGAGCCGTGCGCCGCGGTCACGTGCAGCGGGCCCGTCGTGTCGAAGCGGACGTCACCGGACGAGGTCTTCACCCGGACCTCACCGAGCCGGCCCTCGCCGAGCACCTGGGTCCAGGCGCCGGTCATGTCGACGCGCGAGCCCTCGGGCAGTTCGACCGTCACGTCGACGACACCGGTGCGGCCGAACAGGCCGGCCTTGGGCGTCCTCACGGTCAGTACGCCGCTCACACAGGCGACCTCGGTCTGGTCGGCCGCCCGCACGTCCTGGTCCTTCTTCGGGTCGCGCGGCCGCACCTCGACGACGGTGTCGAGCCGGTCGCTTGCGGTGAACTGGAGGGAACCGGCCTCCACGCGCGCCGTGGCCGAGATCGGTTCGGGAGTGTCGAAAGAAGGCATGGCTGTCCCGTCCTCTTGGGTCTTCGGAACGTCCCCGCTGGTGGGACGTGGTGTGGATGAAGGGGTACGAGCAGGGCGCGGCTAGCGCACCCAGCCCGTGAAGCTCTGTCCGACCGTCCGGGTCTTCTCCGTCGTACGCGGCCCGGCACCACCGTCGACCGCCGCCGACACCGCCCGCACCAGCCACGCGTTGACCGACAGCCCCTCCCGGCTCGCCGCCTCCTCGGCACGCGCCTTGAGGTGCGCCGGCAGCCGCAGATTGACGCGGGCGGTGCCACCCTCGTCACCCTCGGCCGGGGCCGCGGCCCTGAACGATTCGACCGGCGCGCCCTGCTCCGCCGGTGCACCCCCCTCCGCGGGCGGCGGCGTCACCACGAAGTCCGGGTCCAGCCCGCGCAGCCGTACGTCGACCGAGCCGGGGGCGAGCTCGCGGGTGATCTCGTCCATCGCGGCGGAGAGCACATTGAGCATGGTCAGACGGGTCGCCGACTCCAGCGGAGCCGTGAGCCGCTCGGCCAGCTCGCGGGCATCTTCCCCGCCGGCCTCGGCGGCCACCGCGAGTTCACGGCGGAGGGTGTCGACATACGGCGTGAGGTCCATGGCAGTAGTTTGGCACCATAGTGGCGCCATACGCAAGCCCCGATGGCGCCTCGCGGGTGGTGCGAGCAGAAGAAGCCGCCCTACCTGCGGAAACATAAGGAGATCGACCTGCGCCAGGGTGGCGCCATGCATGCTCACGCACTCCTGGGGGCGCGGAATGGCACCCCGAGATGGCGGGTGGCACCACTCGACGCCACTTGGTGCCACTTGGCGCCAGGCGCGACTGGCGTCCTCGTAGCGTCACCGGTGCGGGTGATGGCCGGTGGTGCGCACCCGGCTGGAAGATGAGGCAGGCATTCGCGTCGACACGGGTGCGTGTTCGCGCCCCCGGGCCCGTCGCGTACCCGGGACGAAGAGGGGGACGACATGTCACGTCCGCGCTTCCGTGCCCTGGTGCTCGCCGGGGTCATCGCCTCATTGGCGGTGTGACCCGCTCCTTGTCTGTCGACAGCACCGCCCACGGGGCGGCGTGCAGGGCGAGGCCCGGAAGGCGCCGGGGCAGTTGTTCGCAGCGTGCTGAACTCCTCCGGCTCCTCCAGAGGCGACCCGCAGCAGAACGGCATCGGCCGGGCGGAGTCACCGGCCTCCTACGTATGCGGCTTGGGCGTACGTGTCATCCATTGATGGTCACCTTGACGCCAACCGCGACAAAGCTGGGTTTCCGACACTGTCTCGACGTCGACATCACCCGGACCAGCACTTGAGTTGACCGGTCTCCGGCTACAGAACTGTCCAGTCGGAGCCAGGGTCCACATTCAGGCCACCACCGGAGTGTGTGAGTGAGTCCCCCGGGCCGTACGGCAGCGGTGGGTGAAGCCCCACCGGAATCGACAAGCTCCTGTTCGATGCTGGACGAAACGGGAGGCAGCCGAGATGTCACAGGTGGCTTGTAGCGTTGCGGAAGCCGCGCCACGCGGTGATGTGAAGCCCTCCTCCTGATCGGGATAGTGCGCCATGTCCACCTTTCTCTACAGCGTTCGTGTCCTGGAGTTGGACACCACTGAGCAACGCGTGAGGTTCCGGGTCTTCCTCGTCCGGTACGACCGGGCATGGGGCCGGGAGGGCCTGCTGCCGGACGATGCGAGCTTCTTCTTCCGCGTGCTCTGGGACGCTGCTGACGGTGTGGCGCATCGGCGTCACGGCCCCCTCCACGACCTCGTCGGCATCGAGGAGTGCATCGACCCGGTGTGGACCGACGCCAACAGCCGCCGTTTCGTACGGGCGGTGGAGCGGGTGGCCATCCACAACGCCCCCGACGACGACGCTCGTGCAGACCGTCTCGCCGACTTCCACGAGGACCACTTCGACAGCCTCGACGCCCACTACCACCAGTGGGACAACCGCTGGAAGCTCGAAGACCGCCTCGTCCATGCCGACTACGACGTGTGGGTCACCGATCCCCGCTGGCTGGCACCACTGCGGCACGGTCAGGGCTTCCGCACTTCGGCGTATCAGAGCCGGTCCGACCACGGCCTCGCTGACGAAGCCGATGCCCTGACCCGCGACCACCTGGCCGCAACCGGATTGCCCGCAGCGGCGACGGGCAGTGCCTGTCTGAGCCTGGGCTGGTACCGGGAGCAGCGGGGTGACCTCGATGGCGCGGCTGCCGCGTATCGAAGGGCCACAGACCTGGGCGACGCGCACACAACTGTGGAGGCGCAGACGTGCCTTGACGGACTGCACACCGAGCGCGAGGAGACCGGGTTCGCCGAGGAGCTGAGGCAGCGCGCACGGTCCGCCCTGGACCTCTGCGTTCGGCTGCAGTCGGACGGGAGGCAGGATGCGGCGCGGGCCGCCTACTTGATCGTCCATGAGGCCGCGGACCCGGCCCTCCTCGCGGAGGCCAGGCAGCGAGCCGGCATGGAGACACCCGCCGAACACGGCTACCGCCTCGCACAGCAAGGCAACCGTGCCGCAGCGGCGGCGGAGCTGCGGGGGGCCTACCAACCGTCCTCCCTCGTGGTCGAATTCGGCCTGGCCTTGTACGCCCGTGACTTCGAGGCCGCGGAGGCGGCCCTGGAGCGGATCGGCGGTGACCTCGAAGAGAGGCAGATCGGACAGGTGGCCGTCGACCTGGCCTTCCTGTACGCCCGCGAGGCAGATGACACGGCGACGGAAGCCGTCGCGGACTTGCTGAGCCGGAACGAGTTCGCGGCTGGTGCATGGCACTACGCCCTTGCCAACGGTTCCGCCGAACCCCTTGAGGCCGTCGCCTCCATCGGGGAGAGACTGGCTGCGCTGCTCCCTCCGTCCGACTACGAGGTCTACGGCACTCGGCCCTACACCTGGTGCCACGACGCGTACTGGATATGCGTCCGCGAACTCGGCGGCATCCCGGCCGCCGACGCGGCCGTCCTCAAGCTCGGCCGCCTGCTCCACGAGGTCGGTGACACGGAGGCGGCGCGCGCAGCCTACGCGTGTGTCCGCAAACTCGGTCGTACCGCAGCGGAAGCCGAGGCCACCGTCAGGCTCGCCCGGCTGCTCGACGAGATCGGTGACGTCGAAGCGGCCAGCGAGGTGTACGCAGCGGTGGCCGGCCATGTCCACGCAGCACGGGAGGCATCCGAGGGAGTGGCCGACCACGCCGAAGACCGGGTGACCGCCGCCATCGCCCGAATACACGACGAAAGCGGGACACCGGCCGACCTCGACGTCCTCGACGTCCTCGAAGGCGAGCTGGCCCGGCTGCACGGCCCAGGACCGGATGGCGACTCCTACGCCGTGTCCCAGTACGCGCAGTGGCTGGTGGCCGAGGGAGACGAACGGTCGGCGCGAGACCTCTTGTCGGAGATCACCGGGAGGGCCTGATCAATGTCGGCGGCTCACTGCTGATCCGGACAAGGGAAGCCGTACGCTTCCTGGCGGGTTGCTTGTCGGTTGGTTCGCCGCTCGATACGGCACCCCTGTCGCTCCGGATGTGATGCCCCTCATTTGCGGCTGGTGACAGGGCTCTTACCGGCGCGCCGGCCGTGAGTTCAGCGTGACTGAAGTGCTTTCACTGGGTCCCCCGGCGTCTTGGGCAGGCAGGCATGGAAGTGCGGTGGGTCCGTTGCCGATGAATCGGCAGGTCCTCCACCGCTGGGCTCACTCGGTGCGCTGTCCGACGCGGAGGACGCTCAGGTATCGGCGTGATGCTCGGTCGCCCATCCGTGTGCGGATGCGCTCGGCGATTGCGTCGAGCAGGGGTTCACGGACGTCGCGGTCGAGCCTCCGGTACAGCGACAACGAGCGAAGGTGATCGGCAAAACCGTCCCCGTCGAACCACTGAACGGTCGGGTACCAGCGCACGATCGTTGAGCCGAACAATCCGCCAGGATCTTCGACCAGTCCCCAGCCCTCGTCGGTGGTGCGCACGTCGTCCTCCAGGGGCGGATGACCCCAGTCGGGGTTCCCGGGGCAGAACCGCTCGTGGAGATCGGCGGTCTCGGCATACACCTCCGGCTCTCCCACTCGGCGGACAACGACGTTGCCGAGCAGTGCCATCCAGCCTGCGGGATGGAGCACGTCGTGCGCTCGCCGCCAGCCGATCGACGGGTCGACCCAGTGCCACGACGACGCAGCCACAAGGACATCGAAGCGTCGACCGCGGTCGTCCCACTCCTCAAACGTCGACGTCTCGACTTCGACGTTGCCGAAGGTGGCGATTCGCCGGCGAGCGAGTGCGGCCATTTCTTCGCCCGGCTCGATGGCGGTCACTGAGCATCCAAGCGTTGCCAGCGAGCGCGTCGCCTGGCCGGTACCGCAGCCCACCTCCAGCACCGACGACCTTTCGTCCATGCCGGTGACGGTGACAAGGTCCGCGAACAGTTCGTCGGGGTATCCCGGCCGGACCCGGTCGTAGAGCTCGGGCACTTCGTTGAACACCCGACCGAGGTCATGTCGATTCGGGCGCATCTGCGGATCATCAGTCACGAGCGCACAAGCTATGAGGCGCGTCCACGGGGCGCCACTGGTTTAACGGCAGCTCCTCGACAGAAGCCGTTCCGGTCTTTTCTGTCTGCTCCGCCGGCACCGTTCGGCCGGGGATCGCTTCACGGGCAGCCGTCAAGAGCGCCCGCTCTCCCTTCCGGCCGTATCTCGGCGGTCTGCTCGATCTGGTCGTCGAGCAGGTTTTGGGCGATGGCCGCGTAGCGGCTCGCGGCGGTGTGGGACAGGTTGAAGACCAGGGCGAGATGCAGTGGGTCGGTGCCGACGGTCAGTGCCTCGTGAAGTACCCGGTCGCCGTAGATGCGTTCGAGGTAAACGCCGTGGTGCAGCAGGTGCCGTTTAAGGTATTCGGGGCTGACGGGCCCGGTTCCCAGGGCTGTCTTCGCGTTGATCAGGACGTGCCGGTTGGGGGTCTTCGGCCAGGTGGCCCGGCGCTGGTCGAGCCAGGCCAGCAGCGCCTGGTGGGGAAGTTCGCCGAGCCGTTGGCCATGTCCGGCGATGGTGATCCTGCGGTTGGGCATGTCGAGGTCGTCCAAGGTGAGGCGACGGATGGCCGTAGCGCGGGCCGCGTGGACGGCAGCCAGGGCGACGACAAGCCGTTGCGCCGGGGTAACGGCGATCCGCTGGACGGCGAGCACTTCGTCGTCGGTCATCGGCAGCAGGCTGCGTGGGATGTCCTCCGTCCTGAGCCGGGTGGTGGGGGTGGGACGCCCGCCTTGCGCCGGTGTAGGAGGCCAAGCCCCGGCACTTGTTGTCGCAGTACGCCCGGTCCAGCCGGGAGCCCGCGGGCAGCAGCTTGCCGCAGTGCACGCAGGTCATCGCGGTGGCAGAGACCTGCCGGTGCGAGGACGTGGGGCGACGGCGCGCGGCTGGCCCACCGCAGTGGCCTGCGAGTCCGCCGCCGACGCCGGGGCCGGGGCCGGCACCCGCTCCGGCTCGGGCAGCAGCAGTTCCTCGACTCCGCATCCGAGCACCGCGCAGATGACGTCGAGCTCATCGAGCTTGACGGTGTTCGGCTGACCGGGCCAAAGCCCCGACATCTTCCCCGCGCTGATCACAACGCCACGCTCGGCGAGCATCCGCTGGAGTTCGCCGGCCTTCCAGATGCCTCGGTTGGCGGCCGCCAGACGAAGGTTCCACTTCACTGGGCCAGTCCCTGGCACTCTCAGTGGTGCCAGGACCCGAGAGACGAACGCGGAACTCTGGGACTAGTGCTCACCACACCGGATGCGGTGCTTCACATGATGCTGTCGGTCCTGCTGGTGCCGGTACTGCCGTCCAGCGCGAACCACACCCGCCGTCCCATGACCCGGTGCTCGGCGTCCCACTCCCATGTCACCCCGGACGCGGCCGACAGACGTCGCACCAGCGGCAGTCGGAGCGCCTCGCCGGACGACGGCCGCCGGCGGCCGTCGCGCGTCCGGTCGGCGTCCAGGACGGCGAGGACCACGCGGTCCCGGTCCACGAAGACGTCGACGTGCACGTGGGGTGAGGCCGTCCCGGACAGGACGGCGGTCACCGCGTCCGAGACGCAGAGCCGCGCGTCGTCGACGAGCGTGGCGTGGTCGGCGTTCAGCACGACCCGTACGACGTCACGGGCGAGGCGCGGCGTCGTCGCCCGGGCCGGCAGGCTGAAACGGTAGGTCGGCGTCGCCGCGGGGCCGGGGTCGGCCGGGCGGGGGCTGAGCCGAGCTGTACTCATGGGCACTCCCTCACGGTCCGGTTCCGCGCACGGCGCCGCCCGCGACCCGGCCACCTTCGTCCTTGATCAACGGGCTGGCGGTTGGCGTCACTTCGAGTCTCCGGGCGCGCTGACGCGGCGCTGGAAAGAAGGTAGTGGCAAGCATGCCCCGGAGCAAGCATGTCCACGACGCTGGAGTTGCGACTGGACCCATGCCACGGTTAGCAGGACACTCGCACCGGACCAGGGGAAGGGACTCATGCCACCAAGGGACAACCCGACCGCGCGACAAATGCGGTTGGGCGTCGAACTGCGCAAGCTGCGTGAGCAGGCCGGGAGGACCGCCCGTGAGGCGGCCGGACTGCTCTCCACCGATCAGGCGAAGATCAGTCACATCGAGGCCGGCCGCGTCGGCATCAGCGAGGAACGGATCCGGCGCCTTGCCAGCTTTTACATGTGCGATGACGCTTCCCTGGTGGAAGCTCTGTGCGCCATGACCCGGGAACACCGCGGGCAGTTCTGGTGGGACGAATACCGCGGTGTGCTGGCCCCCGGGTTCCTCGACATCGCGGAGCTCGAACACCATGCCACCACCCTCACCTCCGTTCAGAGCGTCACCATTCCGGGGCTGCTTCAGACCGAGGAGTACGCTCGCGCGCTCTTCAGCGCCGTGCACCTGAAACTTCCCCCCGAAGAGGTCGGGGCTCGCGTCGAGCACCGCATGCGGCGGCAGCAGATCATGGACGCCGACGAGCCCCCCGTACTCGCCGCGACCATTCACGAGGCCGCGCTGCGCATGCGCTTCGGAGGGCGGAAGGTCACAAGAGACCAGTTGGAGAACCTGATCGAGAAGTCCCAGCACCCCAGTATCACCGTTCGAGTCATCCCCTTCACCAGCGAAGAATTCATCGAGGTGACCCATCCCGTGCTGTACGCAGGAGCGTCAGTTCCCCAGTTGGACACCGTGCGGATCGACATGCCGTTCGGCGGCCGCTTCCTGAGTTCGGAGAGGGAGCTGGAAAGGTACCGCCAGCTGATCGGCATCGCCGGAGACGCAGCGCTCGACCCCGAAGAGTCGAGACACTTCATCCATCACATCGCAAGGGACCTGTGAGAGACCGGAGAATGACCAGACACATACCGTGGCAAAAGTCTTCGTTCTCCGGAGGCGGCGGTGAGGACTGCATGGAAGTCGCCGCCCGGGGCGAGGACGTCCTCATACGGGAGAGCGACCTGCCGAAGGCGGTCATCATCACAGGCAGGGGCAACCTTGCCGCGCTACTCACCTGGGTGAAGTTCGGGGAGTCGGATCAGCCCACCCCCTGAGGCCCGCTGTCCCCCTGGTCGGCCCCCTCACCTGCCCCCTTCCGTGACGGTCGGGGGCTTCGTCATATGCCAGTTCCAACCTTGCCCCGTAGCATGGTTGCCGCCTCGCCTCGGCGAGCGCTACCTTCCCCGTACGTCGCGCCGCAATCGCAGCCCAAGCAGCCACGCTGCTGCCTGCGGTTCGGCGAACTCCCTGCCCCTGCCCTCCGCTTGACGTGCGGCGGGAGCCGAAGGGCCGCCCTTTTACGTGGCGGACGCCCGGAAGCCACCCACCCAGGTAAGGAAGTGCGCACCAATGCCCCCCACCCCCCACCCCTCCGGCTACGCCCACATCACCGACGACAACAACCGCCTGCTGCTGCTCAAGGAGGACGGTGGCCGCTGGCGCCTCCCCGGCGGCCCGGCGATCGCCGGTGAGTCGGCGCGTGACGCCACGACGTACTACGTGCGCCGCGACCTCCGGATCCGTGTCACCCCGAGGTTCGTCCTCGACATGGACCTCCAAGGCGCCCGCACGGCCTACCTGTTCGCGTGCGGAACGCTGCTCCCGGACGAGGCCGCGCAGATCAAGCTGCCGTGCTCGGTGTCGTCGACGGTCGTCGCGTGGGCGTTCACGGACCCGGCCGACCTCGTCGACCACATCGCCCCCGACGAAACCCGCCTCCTCCGCACCGCGATCAGGGTGCTCAAGGGCACGGACAGGGCGTAACCCGGCTCCCTGGGCCCGCCGTTGAGATGCACGATCACGCGGCGTCCGCCCGGAGTTCCGGAAGGAGCTCGTCGTGCACCGCCCCCATGTCGAGGCGCGGCAAGGCAAGTTCGGCGCGGAGCCCGTCGAGCCGGTCCATGAAGGTTCGGAGATCCGCCGCCGGGCAACGGATCAGCAGTTCGCCGAAGTCCTGGCCGTGGTAGGCGAAGTGGCGGGTACGGACCACTTCGAAGCCGCTCACGCCGGGGCCCGCCCATGCCGGGCCGGAGGCGAGGGCAGGAGCGACCGGGATCTGGGCGGCGCAGTAGGGGTGTTGTTCCAGGGCCCGGGCCCTGTCGGCCGACCACCTTCCCCGGAGGATGTCCTGGAGGCACTGGAAGGTGTTGCAGCCGGACGCCGCGGTCGAGATGACTGTGGTTCCTGACGTCCGAGGGTTTATCTCGATGACCTGGTACGACCCGTCCACATAAATCATTTCGACTTCTATGGCGCCGCACACCTCAGCTTCGGTGGACAGTTTGCGCAGCTGCCGGGCAACAGGGAGGAAGTCGGTCTCGGCCTGTTGCCTTCGGGCGCAGATCCGGACCCGTTCGCTCATCAGCGTCGGTGCGCCTCCGGTCGCTCCTTTCCAGACCAGGGGCTGGAGGATGTAGTTTCCGTCGTGGCCGATGATTTCCACCGAACAAAGCTCTCCGCTGAGACACTTCTCCAGCACGACGCCGGCTTCGGGAGGCTCGTCGAGGAACCGCCGCATCGCCGCGGCGTCCTCGATGAACAGGATGCCCTCGGCGCTGCATCCCCACAGGGGCTTGGCCAGGAGGGGATACCCCAGCCGGGCTGCCTTTTGTTCGATGAAGTGCCGGTAGGCAAGGCCTGACCAGGTGTTTCCCTTGAGGCGGCCGGCTTCCAGGAGCTCTCCGCCCGGTGTTTCCAGGCCGAAGTCCCGGACGATCCGGCGGGTCTCCCACTTGTCCGAGAAACGGGCGGTGATCTCCTGGCCGTGCATCACCATGGGAATACCGATACTGCGGAGCGTTTCGCCGACGGCCGCGTCGCGCACGGAGTTCTCATCGGGCCACGACAGGGAAATGGCGCCGTCCGCACCCCACCGGCAGATGCGCTCGACGAATTCCTCGCAGGTGGCCTGGGGTGCCAGCAGTTCGAATTCCGGACAGTAGGCGGAAAGGTCACCGGGATCTTCGGTGCAGAAGAGCTTGGGGCGGGTGCCTCCGACTGCACCTGACGTCACTTCTTCGACATAGGGGGAAAGCCACTCGATATCGAAGGACCGCAGGAACGCAATCTTTTCCACTCCGGCCTCCCTGGAAGCACTGGGAGCAGCAGTGCCGCTCCAGAATGCGGCACGCGGTGCGATCCCGCACCCGCAGCCCCTTGTCCGGCGCGTCACCGGCCGCATCGCCCCCTCCACGGGGCCCGCCTCCTCCGCGCCACGGCGGGGGTCCTCGCCAACGGAAGCTCCGGCCCGCGATGTCAGTGCCGTGTGTCAACCTCGTTCACTGTTAAGGCACTTACTTCCGGGAGGGAAGACGATGTCGACCGACATCTACGGCGTGCGGGTGGTTTCCGTCAGCCCACAGGAACTACAGGTCAGATTTCAGGTCTTCGTGGTCTACTACGACACGGAGGTCCGGACGTATTCCCCCGTCTCGGATGACCTCGGATTCTTCTTCCATCTGCTCTGGGAGGGAGCGTCCGGCTATTGCGGGACACACCGGGACGGGCCGCTGAGCAAGCTGGTGAACGTCCACACCCTGGGGAACCACGCATGGGTCGACGCCAACGCGCGCCGGTTCATCTCCGGAGTCGAGCACGTAGCCACCCGCAACCATCCGCCCACGGACGAACAGTGGGGCCGGCTGAGCGACTTCTACTACGAGCGCGGCGGAGCCTGGAAGGACGAAGACCTGCTGGTCCAGTCCACCTACGACGTGCGGGTCACGGACCGGCGCTGGCTGGAGCCGCTGCGCGTGGGGGACGCCTGGGGGACGACGGCGTTCCCGCTCAACGCGGACACCTGGACGGCCGGGGACGCACCGCACATCCCGGACCTGGAGCGTCCCGCGGTCACGCTGCGTCCGTTCACCACGGCCACCGGGGACCTCAAGTACGACCACCTCGCCCAGGTGGCGTTCTCCGACGACGGCAGCTATCTGGCCACGGCCAGCGACCAAGGGCGCGTCTGGGTGTACGACACCACCGACTGGACGGAGGTCGTGCACACCTCCGCAGGTGACGTCTGGGACGCGCCCGTCACGATGTGGGTACCGGGTGAGCACGTCCTCACGGTCAAGAGCAGCGGAGAGCCGGGCGACTCCGGGATCCGGCCGCAGTGGGCCTTCGACGTCGACGCCCGGAGGGAGGTGGAGATCCCCTTCCAGGAAGGACACCTCCGTTCGCGGGACGGCGCCTACCGGATCGGCCCGAACGAGACCGGCGACGGCAGCTACGACCTGCTCCCCACCGAGCGGTCGCCCCACCGGCACATGTCGCACGCCGGTCACTGGGATCCGGTCCAGTGCGCGGACTTCGCCGGGGACGGATCCCGGCTGTTCCTCGCCGCGGAGGAGAACATCTACGTCGTCGACCCGGCGACGGGAGAGGTCGTCGACAGGGTCGCGGACGCCTCGGACAGGCTGTACTCGCTCGCGTCGAACCCCGACGGCGGCTACGTGGCCGTCGGAAGCGCCAGCCGGAAGCTGGGGTACTTGAGTCTCGGCAAGACACCGCCGCACGAGATCTGTGTGTGGCGGATGGCCGACAAGAAGATCGTCCTGGGGCGGCACCTGAAGACCTACGTCAACGGTCTCGCCTGGTCACCCGACGGGCGATGGCTGGCCGCCGCCCTGGAACCCACCGCCATGGGCAGCTTCAACCGCGGCCGGACCGAGCTCGTCATCTTCCCCATGGGGCCTGCCGACGAGTGACCGCGGGGCCGGGACCCTACGTCCCCTCGTCGCCCGCTCAGCCGTCCAGGGCGCCGGATGCGTCGGACCCGTCGGCGGGGTCGGTCAGCAGATCGGCCGCTGTCCGGGCCGCGGCCCCGGCCGGTGCGACGGCCGGCCGGACGACGAGCGGGCCGGTGCGGCGGGAGGTGGCGGTGACGGCGGCGCCGCCCCAGCCGAGTTCGCGCACGGGCGGCGCCGTTCAGCATCCGCGGGAGGCGCGGTGGCGTTCAGGAGCGCCCGGGCGGCGGCTTCGGTGTGCTCCCGGGCGGTGTGCTCCCGAACGGTGTGGGCCGGGAGGAGACCGTCCCGGGTGGGGCCGCGCCGGCGACGCCCGCCCCGAGGCCCCCGGCGGGCGCCCCGCCGTTCCCGTCGTGCTCAACCATGGCTCCCGGCCTGCCCGAACGCACGTCTCAGCCGCTGGACATTCCGCCACCCGCGGGCCTCCGACGGATTAGGCTGCCCCCGTGGCTGACATCCAGATTCCCGCCGACCTCAAGCCCGCCGACGGCCGTTTCGGCGCCGGCCCGTCCAAGGTGCGTCCGGAGGCACTGGCCGCCCTGGCGGCCACCGGAACGTCCCTGCTCGGTACGTCCCACCGCCAGGCGCCGGTGAAGAACCTGGTCGGATCCGTCCGCGAGGGCATCCGCGCGCTCTTCTCCCTCCCCGAGGGCTACGAGGTGATCCTCGGCAACGGCGGCTCCACCGCGTTCTGGGACGTCGCCACGCACGGGCTGATCGCGTCGAAGTCGCAGCACCTGTCGTTCGGCGAGTTCTCCTCGAAGTTCGCCAAGGCCGCCCGGCTCGCCCCCTGGCTGGACGAGCCGACGGTCGTCTCCGCCGACCCCGGCACCCACCCCGAGGCGCACGCCGAGGCCGGCACCGACGTCTACGCGTTCACCCACAACGAGACGTCGACCGGCGTCGCCATGCCGATCCGGCGCGTCGAGGGCGCGGACGACGGGGCCCTCGTCCTGGTGGACGCCACCTCCGGCGCGGGCGGCCTGCCCGTGGACATCGCCGAGACGGACGTCTACTACTTCGCGCCGCAGAAGTCCTTCGCCTCCGACGGCGGCCTGTGGATCGGCGTCTTCTCCCCCGCCGCCCTGGAGCGCGCCGCCCGGATCCACGCCTCGGGCCGGCACGTCCCGGAGTTCTTCTCGCTGCCGACCGCGATCGACAACTCCCTGAAGAACCAGACGTACAACACCCCGGCCCTCGCCACCCTCTTCCTCCTCAACGAGCAGCTGGAGTGGCTCAACGGGCAGGGCGGCCTGGACTTCGCCGTCCGCCGGACCGCCGCCTCGGCCCGGACGCTCTACGGCTGGGCCGAGGCGTCCAAGCACGCCACCCCGTTCGTCACCGACCCGGCCAAGCGGTCCCAGGTCATCGGCACCATCGACTTCACGGACGACGTGGACGCGGCGACCGTCGCGAAGACGCTGCGCGCCAACGGCATCGTCGACACCGAGCCGTACCGGAAGCTGGGCCGCAACCAGCTGCGGGTGGCGATGTTCCCGGCGATCGACCCGGCCGACGTCGAGGCGCTGACGGCCTGCGTGGACCACGTGATCGAGCGGCTCTGAAGCAGACACTCATCCACTGATCGGTGGGGTGGCGGTCCCCCGGTCATCCCTGCCGTCGGGTGACCCGGCGTGCGCGTTCCGGCGCGCACGCTGGAGGGCATGAACACGGAATCCGCCAAGCGGCTCAGGGACGCGGCCATCGCGACCGGAGTTCCCCTGCCGGAGTGCGATCACTACGAGGTCACCGTCAGCAACCGGACGTCCCATGCGCTGGTGCTGACGTCGAAGGCGGTGGCCGGGTCGTTCGACGAGGCCCCGGACGAAGGACACGTCCTCCGTCCCCGGGAGTCGGACACCTTCCGGGTCACCTCGGTCCACTTCCCCTGGGAGTCCGGCGCGGCCGCCATCCGATACCGGATGAGCGACGCCCCCGTCACCTTCACCGCGACGGGCGGCCCGCCGGGCAGCCCTGAGTCCGGCGGCACGCTGGAGGGTCCGGGCTGCGAGCACTACGACTGCACCGCCGGCGGCGGTCGCGACGGTAACAGCCTCCTCATGCTGGAAACGGCCATGGATTCACAGATGATGGGCATGTAGGGGACCTGTGTGTCACCGCCCGCCGCCCCCAATTGTCAGTGGTGCGTGGGAAAGTGGCGGCATGACGACGACGCCCGACGGCCGCACCGTCCCGCCCCCGCTCGCCGGTGAGCGCGAGGCACTGGAGAGCTGGCTGGACTTCCACCGCGCGACGCTCGAAGGGAAGTGCAGGGGTCTCGACGACGAACAGGCGCGCCGGACCTCCGTGTCCCCCTCCACGATGTCCCTGCTGGGGCTGGTCCGGCACATGGAGATAGTGGAACAGAACTGGTTCCAGCGGGTGTTCGCCGGCCGGTCGGTGACGGGGGTCCCGCCGCACGCCGGCTTCGACCTCGACCCTGGTCAGGGGATGGACGACGCACTGGCCGCCTGGCGGGCCGAGGTCGCGCGGGGACAGGAGCTGATCGCGGACGTGTCCCTGGACGACGTGTGCCGGCTGCCGCCGGAGGAGGCCGCGATACTGGGGGCGGAGGAGGTCTCCCTGCGCTGGATCCTCATCCACCTGATCGAGGAGTACGCACGGCACAACGGGCACGCGGATCTGCTCCGGGAGGCGATCGACGGGACCACGGGCGCCTAGCCGGGCCGGGCTGTTCCGGATCCCGGGCCGCCGGGCTGTTACGGATCCCGCAAGCCCGCCCGCCCCACGGTTGCGCCGCGGGGTGGGCGGGCCGGTGGCCGGAAACCCTCAGCGGGCGGTACGCCGCCGCAGGCCCAGCCACCCCAGGACGAGCAGCACGACCCACACGCCCATCACGTACAGCGCCACCCGGGTGTCCGAGCTCCACGCGATCAGTACCGTGACCAGGGCGAAGAACGCGAGCGCCAGCAGGTTCGTGTAGGGGGCGCCCGGTAGGCGGTAGGGCGACGCCTCCGCGGCGCCGGCGGCGACCGCCCGGCGGTAGCGCATATGCGTGATCAGGATGATGCTCCACACCAGGATCGCGCCGCCGGTCGACACCGAGGTGATGTACGCGAACGCGTGCTCCGGGTCGAGGGCGTTGATGAGCACGCCGATCCCCATGGCCACCGCGGACACCCACAGCGCCGCGGCCGGCACCCCGCGCCCGGTCAGCCGGGAGAGCGCCTTGGGGGCGTGGCCGTTGACCGACGCGGTGCGCAGCATACGGGCGGTCGAGTAGAGGCCGCCGGCGTTGCAGGAGGACAACGCGGAGGTGAGGACGATGAAGTTGACGATGCCCGCCGCGGCCGGGATGCCGATCTTCGCGAAGGCGGCGACGAACGGGCTGACCCCGGGGTGGAACTCGGCCCAGCTCACCACGGACAGGATCACGATCAGGGTGCCGATGTAGAAGAGGCCGAAGCGCACCGGGAGGCTGTTGATGGCACGGGGGATGTTCTTCTGCGGGTCCTCGGCCTCGCCCGCGGTGACGCCGACGAGTTCGACGCCGAGGTAGGCGAAGAGCACGATCTGGAGGGTCATCAGGGACTGGTGCACGCCGTTCGGCGCGATCCCGCCGTCCTTCCAGAGGTGGGTCACGGAGGCGGTGTCCCCGACGTCACCGAACCCGATCACCAGGACGCCGACCCCGATGAGGATCATGCCGACGATCGCCACGACCTTGATGAGCGCGAACCAGAACTCCAGCTCACCGAAGGCCTTGACCGAGATCATGTTGACCGCCAGCAGCACCACGAGCGACACCAGCGCCGTCTGCCACTGCGCCACCCCCGGGAACCAGTACTTGACGTACTGCCCGGCCGCGGTGATCTCGGCCATGCCGGTGGTGACCCACATGATCCAGTAGGTCCACGCGGTGGCGTAGCCCCAGAACGGGCCGAGGAACTCCCGGGCATACTCGGCGAAACTGCCCGAAACCGGTCGATGGGTGAGCAGTTCACCCAGGGCGCGCATGACGAGGAAGAGCACGGCTCCCGCCACCGCGTACCAGATGATCAGGCTGGGCCCCGCCTGGGATATCGCGGTGCCCGCGCCCAGGAACAGGCCCGTGCCGATGGTGCCGCCGATGGCGATCATCTGGATCTGCCGGGTGCCGAGTCCCCGCTTGTACCCCTCGGGGGATCCCTCGGGGGAGCTCTTCGAGAGCGACGCACTCCCCCCGCCGGACACCGTGGGCACGGCGTCGGCCGGCGTCTTCCCGCCCGCTGTCGGTGGCTGCATGCAACAGAACCCTTCTCGATCCTCTGTGACGATCCGCGTCCCCTCGTCTCGTCCGAGTACGCACAGATCTTGGTCTCGCGACCCTAGGTACGCATTTCGGCCAGCCACAAGTGTTTTCGGGATCTTCACGCAGGACGAGGTAACAGGTCACACCGTGTGCGCCGGGCTCATGCCCCGGCGGCCAGCTTGAGCGTGACGACGCCCGCGACGATCGCGGCGAAGGACAGCACCTTGGGCAGAGTGATCTTCTCTTTGTAGATGACGGCACCCAGGATCACGGTGCCGATGGAGCCGATGCCCGTCCAGATCGTGTACCCGACGCCGACGTCGAGGGTCTTCAGGGCCTGACTGAGCGTGAAGATCCCGCAGGCCGCGGCGAGCAGGGTGAAGACGGACGGCCAGAGCTTTGTGAAGCCCTGGGTGGCGTTGGTGCCGAGCGCGAAGGCGATCTCGAAGACGATGGCGACGGCGAGGAAAGCCCAGGCCATGACGGTGCTCCTTGGGGACGGCTGCGACGGACGGTTGCAGGGGAAGCGGGGAGGGGGTGTACGGGTCAGGCGGAGGCGCCGGTCGAGGCCGTCCGCCGGCCGGCGGCCGCGCCGTCGGCGACGGACGCGCCGCCGGTGAACCGGTCGGCGAGCTTGAGCCCCAGGACGCCGCCGATGATCAGGACGAAGGCGAGCACCTTCCAGGCATTGACCGGCTCGTCGAAGATCACCGAGCCCAGGACCACGGTGCCGACGGACCCGATGCCCGTCCAGACCGTGTAGCCGACGCCGACGTCCAGCGTCCTGAGCGCCAGGCTCAGGAAGAAGATCCCGCCGGCGGCGGCCCCGGCGGTCAGGAGTGACGGCCACAGCCGGGTGAAGCCGTCGGTGGCGTTGGTGGCGAGGGCGAAGACGACCTCGAAGACGGCGGCGACGAGCAGATGGATCCAGGCCATGGTTCCGGCTCCTCCAGAGCGTACGGCGCTTATTTGCATGTATGTGCATGTTCTTGGGTGCGAGAAAAAGCATGCATGTACAAGTAACCTTGTGTCAACGCCGTTCGCCGCCCGCCGACCCCTGGAGCCGGAGATGCCCTCGCCGTCCACACCACCCTCGCCGTCCGCCCCGATCACCGCCCCGGCCTCCGCGGACTCCCGGATGTGGCATCGCTTCCTCGCCCTCCACGCCCACGTCGAGCACCGCCTGAGCACCGCGCTCCAGCGCCACCACGGCCTCGGCCTCTCCGAGTACCGGGCGCTGGGCTTCCTCGCCGCCGCCCCCAGGAACGAGCTGCGCATGCAGGAGCTGGCCGACCGGCTGGGGCTCAACCAGAGTTCGGTGACGCGCCTGGTCGGCCGGCTGCACGCGGCCGACTTCACGTACCGGGACGTCTGCGCGGACGACAAGCGCGGCGTCTACACCGTCCTCAAGGACGCCGGCCGCGCACGGCACGCGGCGGCGACGGCGACGTACGAGGCCACGCTCACCGCCGCGCTGGAGGAGGCGGCGGAGGGCGACGCCGGCGCGGGCACGGCGGTGGCGGCCCTGCGGAGCGCCCTGGGCTGACGCACCACCGAGGGGAAATGGCGTCGCGCACAGGCCGGAAGCGCTCCTACGCTCTCCCCATGCCGCCCGCGAAGACCTCGCACGTCTGCCTGCCCTGCCGGGCCTCGTACAAGCAACCCCGGCTCGGGACGGGGGAGTCCGCGCGGCGCTGTCCGCGCTGCGCCGGGCCGATGATCGAGGCCGGTGCCGCGTTCCAGCCGCCGCGCCGCGGGGACACGGCGGGCTGGCGCGTCCTCTCCGTCCTCCTGAACGCGGGCGTCCGCTTCCGGATGGGGTGCTCCGACGGGCCCGGCTACCGCCCCCGCACCCTCTCCGAGGTCCGCGAGCGGATGACGTACGCGCGGCGGACCGGGGAGCCGTTCGCGCGGGCGCTGGTGCGGCCGGAGCTGCCCTGAGCACCCGCCGGGCCGCCCGGCGGTGTGTCAGGTACAGTGACGCTGTCCCGGACCGGGCACGAAACGAGGAGGTGAGACCCATTACCGCAGTGGCAGGTCGGGTGCTCCCGCCTCGGAACGTCGCAGCCGTACCGGCGTAGACGATCCCCGGGAGCGCTCCACGGACTTCCGGAAGGCTCCCATGTCGGCTATCCCCTCCTCTTCTCTCCTCCTCCCCACCTCCTCCTCCGTCGTCGTCACCAGGCTGCGCGCCGCCGGGTGCGTCTTCGCCGAGGAGGAAGCCGAGTTGCTGCTCTCCGCGGCGGACTCCCCCGCCGCGCTCGACGCCCTGGTGGAACGGCGCGTCGCCGGGCTCCCCCTGGAACACGTCGTCGGCTGGGCCGAGTTCTGCGGACTGCGCGTCGCCGTGGACCCCGGCGTCTTCGTCCCCCGCCGCCGCACCGAATTCCTCGTCCGGCAGGCCGTCGCACTGGCCCGGCCGCGCGCCGTCGTCGTCGACCTGTGCTGCGGTTCGGGCGCGGTGGGCACGGCGCTGGCCGCGGCCCTGGACTCCCCCGAACTGCACGCCGCCGACGTCGAACCGGCCGCGGTGCGGTGCGCCCGGCGCAACATCGGGGCGGCGGGGCGGGTGTACGGGGGCGACCTCTACGCGCCGCTCCCGGCGGACCTCCGGGGCCGGGTGGACGTCCTGGTGGCCAACACCCCGTACGTGCCCACCGGCGAGATCCCCCTGCTGCCCCCGGAGGCGCGCGACCACGAGCCGCGCGTGACGCTCGACGGCGGCCCGGACGGCCTGGACGTGCAGCGCCGCGTGGCCGCGGAGGCGGCACGGTGGCTGGCGCCCGGCGGCCGCCTGCTGGTGGAGACGAGCGAGCGCCAGGCCGTGCGGTCGATGGCGGTCTTCGCCCGGGCCGGGCTGATCCCCCGCCTGGTGAGCTGCGACGACCTGGACGCGAACGTCGTCGTCGGAACCCGGCCGGGGCGCGGCGGACGCCGCTCCTGAACCGGGCGCCGCTCCTGCACTGGGCACCGCTCCTGAGCTGACGCCACGCCTGGACGGACGCCACTCCTCACCGGACCGCCCCGCCGGACGACGGACCGCCGGACGACGGACCGCCCGTCATCCTTTGCCGAACGGTCAACCGGCGGGCGGCCCGGAGCACCTAGGCTCCGGAGCGTCCCTTGAACCCCTCGTTCCCAGAGGAGACGTGCGCCGTGCACCCGACCGACCTGACCGCGACAGCCGCCCAACTACCCCTCGCCTGGAGTAGCTTGACGGTCAGTCAGACAGAAACGGCCCGCGTCAAGGTGCTGCGGATGGACGGGCGGCCCGTCCCGGAGGAGCGGCACGACGACCCCGAGGCGCTGCTCGTCCTCGACGGCCGGCTCCTGCTGACCGTCGACGGGCACCCGGTGACCGTCGGCCCCGGCGAGCTGTACGAGGTCCCGGCGCGGACGCCGCACGCGGTGCGGCCGGGCAGCCGCGGCACGCTGGTGATCGTGGAGCGGCGGAACTGACCGCGCGGCCGGTATCCGGCGATCGCCCTCAGGCGGGCCCGTTCTCCAGCAGCGCCCGCCCCAGCGGCGTCAGTTCGTGGTGCACCGCCGAGCCGGCGCGCCGGGTCGTGATCAGGCCCGCCGTCCGCAGCACGGTGGCGTGCTCGCTCGCCGACGCCGGGGAGACGCCCGCGCCGCGCGCGAGCTGTGCGGTGCTGCCGCCGGTCGCGGCGGCGGCGAGCACGCGGGCCCGGGTGCGGCCCATCAGGGCCTCCAGGTGGGCGAGTTCGCCGGGGCGGGTGCCGGCGGGAACCAGTACGGACCGGTAGGCGCCCGGGTCGCGGGCGACCGGGTAGCGCACTTCGAGGGGGGCGTCCGGGTCGGCGCTGTCGAGGCGCATGACCGGGGCCGTGAGGAAGAACGTGGGGGTGAGCAGCACCCCGCGGCCGCCGAGGTGCAGGTCGACGTCCATGGTGCAGGGCGCGTGCAGGACCGGGGACTCCCAGCGCAGGCTGGGGTGGAGGCCGGCGAGCAGCCCCTCGACGCCGTGGTCGGCGAGGACGCGGGCGCGGTGGGTCCGGTCGGCGTGGGCGGAGGCGGCGAGCTGGGGCCAGTAGGGCGCTATCGCGGCGTCGTAGTAGGCCCGGAACCCGCGGTCCACGAGCAGGGCGGCCTCGCGGTCACCGGTGTGCAGGTCGCCTATCCACCGGGGCACCGTGGGCCGCCACTCCTCGGTGACCGACAGGTCCGCCGTCCAGATCCGGCGCGGCATGCTCCACGTGGACCGCAGGCTGTCCTCCAGCGACGCCGAGCCCCGCACCCGGATGAACGCCTCGGGGACGTACTCGTCCAGTCCCGCGGGCGCCAGCTCCAGCAGCGGGCGGACGGCCGGGCTCAGCCGCCGCAGCGACCGCTGCCGCCAGCCGTCGAGGGCGGGCGCGCCCAGCCCGGGGCTCTGGAGCAGCGGCAGGCTGAAGGTCGCCTCGGCGAGCGGATCGGGCACGGGCGTGATGCGCACCCGGGCGAGGTCCTCGGCGTCGAAGTGCACGCGCAGTGTCATGGATGGCCGACCTCCCACCGGTCTGGGCGCGGAAAACGCGGGGACGGGGCGGGCCCCATAGCGGAGTGCAACAGTACATACCAGACAAAGAAGCCCGCTCTCTTGCCTATGGTAAGGGCGCTCCGCCACCCGTATTCGGCCAGGACCGAAGAGCTTTGCAAGTGCGGACGCCCCTGTTCCACACTCCCGGAGCGGGCCGCCTCCACATCGGCCCGCGCGCCGCGGCCACGCGGCGCGAGTCCAGGTGCCTCGTCGACCATTGGGGGGCGACGGGGATGCTGGGGGGCACACCTGGACGGTCGGAAGGGCACCGTCCCGCGTGGGGGCGGGACGGCGCCCTTCCACTTGGCGGCGGCAACCCTTCCACTTCGCGGCGCCGCTCCGGCATCCGCCCACCCGGTCCGCGGCACCCGCCGCCCGGTCCGCGCGCAAAAGTCCCTGTCCGGCACCCCGCCCATGACGGTACGGTCCCGCCATGCCCACCCCCCTCACCTCCCCCGTCGCCGCGGACGACCTCGACCTCGCCGTCCGGCTCGCCCTGGCGGCCCTCCGCCCGGCCGACCCGGCCGCCTGGGACCGCCCGGCGGGCGGCCTGGAGTGGACGTGCTGGGAGACCGTCGAGCACTTGGCCGACGATCTCTTCGCCTACGCTGTCCAGCTGGGCCCCCGGCGGCCCCCGACGGCCGGCGAGGTCCCGTTCGTCTGGGAGAGCCGCCGTCCCGGCGGGCCCCGGAACGCCGTCCACGCGGACCGCTCCGCCGGGCCCGACGGCCTCCTCCAGGTGCTGGAGGCGTGCGGCGCGCTGCTGACCGCCATGGTCCGGACGGCCTCGCCGGACGTCCGCGCGCACCACTGCTTCGGGCTGTCCGACCCGGCGGGCTTCGCGGCCATGGGCACCGTCGAGACCCTCCTCCACACCTACGACCTGGCCACCGGCCTCGGCCTCCCCTGGCACCCGCCCGCCGGCCCGTGCTCCCGCGCCCTCGCCCGGCTGTTCCCGGACGCGCCGGACGGCGCCGACCCCTGGGCCACGCTGCTCTGGGTCACGGGCCGGGGCGACCTGCCGGGACGGGAACGGGTCACCGAGTGGCGCTGGGACGCGCGGGTCCGGGAGTAGCGGCGCGTCGGCGGCCCGGGGCGCCGCGCCCTCGAAAGAGTCACCCTTGATTCGGGCCCGCCGCAGGGCGTTGGCTGGACGCATGGAGTACACGCAGCTCGGGCGCACGGGACTCAAGGTCAGCCGGATCGTTCTCGGGACGATGAACTTCGGACCGCACACCGACGAGGCCGACAGCCACTCGATCATGGACGCCGCGCTCACCGCGGGCGTCAACTTCTTCGACACCGCGAATGTCTACGGCTTCGGCGAGGACCGCGGCCGGACCGAGACGATCATCGGGAGCTGGTTCGCCAAGGGCGGGGGCCGGCGGGACAAGGTGGTGCTCGCGACCAAGGTGTTCGGGGCGATGGAGCCGGGGTCGGAGGGCGAGTGGCCCAACCGCTCGCGGCTGTCGGCGCTGAACATCCGGCGGTCGGTGGAGGGCAGCCTCCGGCGGCTCGGGACGGACCACATCGACGTCTACCAGTTCCACCACGTCGACCGGGAGACGCCGTGGGAGGAGATCTGGCAGGCGATGGACGTCCTCGTCCAGCAGGGCAAGATCCTCTACGTGGGCTCGTCCAACCTCGCCGGCTGGCACCTCGCACAGGCCAACGAGACCGCGCGGCGGCTCGGCACGTACGGGCTGGTCAGCGAGCAGTGTCTGTACAACCTGGTGGAGCGGCGGGCCGAGATGGAGGTCATCCCGGCGGCGCGGGCGTACGGGCTGGGGGTCGTCCCCTGGTCGCCGCTGGGCGGCGGGCTGCTGGGCGGCGCGATCCGGCGGGCGGCGGAGACGGGCCGCTCGGCGGAGGCGCTGGCGAACACGGCGGTGCGGGACCGGATCCAGGCGTACGAGGATGTCGTCGACGCCCACGGCCTGGTCCCCGGCGAGGTGGCCCTCGCCTGGCTGCTGGCGCAGCCGGGGATCACCGGGCCGATCGTCGGGCCGCGCACGGCCGAGCAGCTGGGCTCGGCGCTCAAGGCGGTCGAACTCGATCTTCCGGAGGAGCTGTTGGCCTCGCTCGACGAGATCTTCCCGGGGCCGGGGGCCGCGCCGGAGGCGTTCGCCTGGTGATCCCCGGCTGCGCCCGGCAGCCAGGCGGGGGGGGCGCCGGGCGGACGGCTCAGCGCACGGCCGCCACCACGGCGACGACGACGAGCATCAGGGCGAGCGCACCGGTCATGATCCGGTTCCTGGTCTTCGGGTCCACCCCAGAAGCCTAACCGGCCCCCTCAGCGCCCCAGGGGCCAGGACCGCACGGTCTCGTACCGGGGGCGCTCCCCCGGCACGCCCGAGCCCGGGAGCCGGCTGCGGACGAGCTCCAGGGTCTCGGCGCGCCAGGGGGAGCCCGCGAAGCCGGCGAGCGCGTCCGCGTACGGCCGGAGGGCGATCCGTCCGGTGGCGCGGGCGAGCGTGAGGTGCGCGTGGAACGGGTGGGACTCGTCCACGGCCACGCCGGCGCGCCGGGCGGCGGCGCCGGAGGAGCGGGCGAGGGCCCGCAGGGTGGCGAGGTCGCCCTCCGCCCCCGCCCACAGCACGCGGTCGCCGAACCGGCCGCCCCCGGCGAGCCGCAGCTCGTGCGCGGGGTGGCGGTGGGCGGCCCGGCCGAGGCGTTCGATGAGCTCCGGCAGCAGCGACTCGTCCACCTCGCCGAGGAAGGCGAGCGTGAAGTGCCAGGTCGCGGGTGCGGACCAGCGCAACCGCCCGCTGTCGGACAAACCGTGCAACCCGGCTGCGGCGGTGGCCAGTTCGTCGAGCGCTGCCTGCGGCGGAACGACGGCGACAAAGAGACGCATGGCGCTTAGTGTGCCGGGATGGAGAACAAAACACAGGCGACCGGCCGTCCGGTCATCAGGAAGGGCGGGGTGGACGACCTCCCCGCGATCCTCGCGATGCTCGACGGCGCCGTCGAGTGGCTGACGTCCCAGGGGCGCACGGGACAGTGGGGCTCCGAGCCGTGGTCGTCCCGGCCGTCGACGGTGAAGAAGGTCAGGGACATCCTGGAGACGGGCACGCCGTGGCTCGCCGAGGTCGACGGGGTCCCCGTGGGCACGCTGACGCTGGCCACGGAGCCCACTCCGTACATCGACCCGGTCGACGAACCGGAGATGTACATCCAGCTGCTCGTCACCGACCGGCGCCACAAGGGCCGGGGCATAGGCTCCGCGCTCCTGGAGCACGCGGTGGCGGAGACCCGGCGGCGGGGCGTCGACCTGCTGCGGGTGGACTGCTACGCGGGCGACGACGGGCAGTTGGTCGCGTACTACCGCGGCCAGGGCTTCGTCCCCACCGAGACGTTCACGGTGGGCGAGTGGCCCGGGCAGCTGCTGGAGCAGCGGGTGGGCCGGGGCGGGACCGCCGTCTGACGCACGGTCCCGCCGGAGGGACCGCGGCGGGACCGCGACGGGCGCAGGGAAGCCGCCCGTCGCGTGACCACGACCGCCGCGGCGGTCAGCCCGTCGTCGCCATCGCGGCCTCCGCCCGCTCCGCCGACGCCGCCCGCGGGACGAACGCCAGGTGCGGACGGCCCCGCCGCAGGCCGACCCGGAGCCGCAGCCCGGCCGCGCGGGCCAGGACCAGGCCGATGCCGGCCGCCGCGAGGACCGAGACCAGGCCGCCGGCGGCGAAGCCCACGCGGGCCCCGTAGGTGTCGGTGATCCAGCCGACGAGCGGCGCGCCGAGCGGGGTGCCGCCCATGAAGACCATCATGTAGAGACTGAGCACCCGGCCGCGCATGGCCGGTGCCACCGCCAGCTGCACGCTGGAGTTGGCGGTCACGTTGATCGTCAGGCCGAACATCCCGATCGGCACCAGGAGCGCGGCGAACATCCAGAACGTGGGCGACACGGCGGCGGCGATCTCCAGGAGCCCGAAGACGAGGGCCGCGCCGAGCATCACGCGCCGCCGCGAACTGCCGCGCCGCGCCGAGTGCAGGGCCCCGACCAGGGAGCCCGCCGCCATCAGGGTGTTGAGCAGGCCGTAGGTACCGGCCCCGGCGTGGTGGACGTCGTCGACGAACGCCGTGAGCCAGATGGGGAAGTTGTAGCCGAAGGTGCCGACGAAGCCGATGAGGATGATCGGCCAGAGCAGGTCGGGCTGTTCGCGGACGTGCCGCAGCCCTTCCCTGAGCTGGCCCTTGCCGCGCGGGGCGGTCTCGGCCTTGTGCAGCTCACCGGTGCGCATCATCAGCAGACCGGCGATGGGGGCCAGATAGGACAGCCCGTTGAAGAGGAACGCGGCGCCGCTGCCGACGGCGGTGATCAGGACACCGGCGACGGCGGGGCCGACGAGCCGCGCGGACTGGAAGTTGGCCGAGTTGAGGCTGACGGCGTTGCCCAGGTCGGCGGGGCCGACCATCTCGTGGACGAACGCCTGCCGGGCGGGGTTGTCGACGACCGTGACGAGCCCCAGGGCCAGTGCGATGAGGTAGACGTGCCAGACCTGGACGTTGCCGGAGAGGGTGAGGACCGCGAGCGCGAGGCCCGTCAGGCCGCTCGCCGTCTGGGTGACGAGGAGCAGGAGGCGCTTGGGGCACCGGTCGGCGATGACGCCGCCGTACAGCCCGAGGAGCAGCATCGGCAGGAACTGCAGGGCGGTGGTGATGCCCACCGCGGTGGAGGAGCCCGTGAGGCCGAGGACCAGCCAGTCCTGCGCTATTCGCTGCATCCAGGTGCCCGTGTTGGAGACGACCTGACCGGCGGCGAAGAGCCGGTAGTTGCGGATCCTGAGTGAGCTGAACATGCCTCCCTTACGCGGCAGGGAGGTGGTGCGTGCGTCGTCGTGGCGGTTCGGTGCGGGTGCGGAGTCTGCTCCGGGTCCCGTACTCAAGCGGGTTCGCCTCCTTTGCTCGGGCTACAAGTGCGCGAGTTTCTCCAGTACCGGTGCGGCGGCGCGCAGCGTCGCCCACTCGTCCTCGTCCAGTTGCCCGGCCAGCTCGGCCAGCCAGGCGTTGCGCTTGCGCCGGCTCTCTTCGAGCATGGCCTCGGCCTGCTCGGTCTGTGTGACCACCTTCTGCCGGCGGTCCTCGGGGTGCGGTTCCAGCCTGACCAGGCCCTTGCTCTCCAGCAGCGCCACGATGCGGGTCATCGACGGCGGCTGCACATGCTCCTTGCGGGCCAGCTCCCCCGGGGTGGCGGAACCACACCGCGCCAGGGTGCCCAGAACGGACATCTCGGCGGGGCTGAGCGATTCGTCGACCCGCTGGTGCTTGAGCCTCCGGGACAGCCGCATGACACCCGACCGCAGTGCGTTCACTGCGTCCGTGTCGGTGGTGGCGGCGGTCTCCGGGGACGTCGCTTCGGGATCGGGGACCTCGGAGGAAGAGGTGCGGGACAGGTCCGGCATGTTCATTAGATTAACTCATTATTTCACCTAAGGAAAGTGTGCACGCGGGGGCGCACGGGGGCAGGGGGACGGCCCGGGGGCGGGATCGACGGGAGGCGCGCGCCGTACGACCATCCCGTCGCCCACAGCGGTGAACGTCCGGCTCCGCCGGGCCGACGGCGTCCGGGGCATCGCACGCCACACGGCGCTCCTGCATAATCGGCCGTCCCGGAAGCGGAGTTGAGTCACGGACGCGGGAGCCTGGATGACGAGCACGGGAGGCGGCGGCGCGGGGAGCGGACCGGGCGGGCCGCCCGGCGGACCGGGAGGCGGCGGGGCCCCGCCCGACGCCGGCTGGTCCTGGCGGACGCCGGCCGCGATCACCGGGGTGATCGCTGTGGTCGCCACCGTGGCCTTCGGGGTCCCGGGGCTGTACTACGCCAGGGACTCCGCCGACAGCGGGCGGAAATCGGCGGACAGCGGCCGGCGGCAGGCCGACGTGGCGGCGGCGGAGGCCCGCCGGCTGCCCCGGCTGAAGGTGGCCCGGATCAGCGCCGGCATCAGGGGCGGGATCGAAGGCAGCACGTTCGACGGTCACAGCGAGCCCGTCAAGGCGAGCGACCTGCGCGGCCCCCACCTCGACATCACGTTCGAGAACAGGGCCAGTGGCCCGTCCCTGATCACCAAGGCCGTGGTCCGGTTCCGGGACATGGGACGGTTCCCGCCCTGCGGCGCGACGGGCGGTGAGCTCGGCAGCAGCGCCAACTACGACTTCGCCGTGCCGTGGCCGCTGCCGAGGACGCCCCACACGATGGAGAAGGACATCAGCTTCCAGGTCGAGCCGGCCGGGCTCGACCGGCTGACCCTCACCGTGGGGGTCCCCTCGAACGGGGGCGAGCCCTGGTACGGGCTGGCCGATGTCGTCTTCGAGCACGACGGCGGGAAGAAGCTGGCGGCCGGCCCCTTCGCCGTGGTGGACACGGGGGCGGACGAGAACTTCCACCCCGACGGCGACCGCTGGGTGATCAAGAAGCGCGACCGGGCGTGCCGGGCCGCCGACAGGAAGATCGTCGACCGCCTTGTCGGCACGCCCGGGGTGACCGCCTCCAGGGAACTGCTGTCCCTGCGCACGGCCCTGCGGTGAAAACCGTCGTGGGCCCCGCCCGGCCGGGCGGGGCCCACGGCCCGTTCTCTCCTCCTGCTTCACACCGAGCGCCTGCTACTTCACACCGAGCGCCTGCTCGATCGGGTCGAGCATGAAGTAGACGAGGAAGCACGCCCCCACCACGTTCAGCAGCCACGGGATCTCGCGGAAGCGGCGGTCGGCGATGCGCAGGAGGATGAAGGCGAGGACGCCGATGCCGATGCCGTTGGTGATGGAGTAGGTGAAGGGCATCGAGACGATCGTCAGGAACGCGGGGATCGCGATCGTGAAGTCGCTCCAGTCGATCTCCTTGACGTTGGCCGCCATGATCAGGAAGCCGACGACCAGCAGGGCCGGGGTCGCCGCCTGGGAGGGGACGACGGTGGCGAGCGGGGTGAAGATCAGGGCCAGCAGGAAGAGGCCGCCGGTCATGAGGTTGGCGAGGCCGGTGCGGGCGCCCTCGCCGACGCCCGCGGTGGACTCGACGAAGCAGGTGTTGGCGGAGGCCGAGCCGAGGCCGCCTGCGGCGACGGCGACGCCGTCGACCATCAGGATCTTGCCCATGTTGGGCAGCTGGCCGTTCTCGTCGGTGAGGCCGGCCTCCTCGCCGACGCCGATGATCGTGCCCATCGCGTCGAAGAAGCCGGACAGCAGCACGGTGAAGACGAACAGACAGCCGGTGAGCAGGCCCACTTCATGGAAGCCGCCGAAGAGGCTGATGTCGCCGACGAGGCCGAAGTCGGGGGCGCCGACGATGCTGTCGGGGACGCTGGGGACGCTGAGGCCCCAGTTGGCGTCCGGGATCTCGGCCAGCTCGTTGATCAGGATCGCCACGAAGGTCATCACGACGATGCCGATGAGGATCGCCCCGGGCGCCTTGCGGACGAGCAGGATGAAGGTCAGCACCAGCCCGACGGCGAAGATCAGGACGGGCCAGCCGTGCAGCTGGCCGCCCTGGCCGAGACCCATGGGGACGGTGGTGTGGGCGGCGTCCGGGTTGCGGGTGACGAAGCCGGAGTCGACCAGGCCGATCAGCGAGATGAAGAGGCCGATGCCGATGGCGATGGCGCGCCGCAGGCCGTTCGGGATGGCGTCCATGACGCGCTGCCGCAGACCGGAGGCGACGAGCAGCATCAGGACCAGACCGGCCAGGACCACCATGCCCATCGCGTCCGGCCAGCTCATCTTGGGGGCCAGCTGGAGCGAGACGACGGCGTTGATGCCGAGGCCGGCGGCGCAGGCGATGGGGACGTTGCCGATGGCGCCCATGAGGACGGTGCTGAGACCGGCCATCAGGGCGGTGGCCGTGACCAGTTGGGCGTTGTCCAGCTGATGCCCGAACTTGTCCTGGCCGGCCCCGAGGATGATCGGGTTCAGCACGATGATGTACGCCATCGCAAAGAAGGTGGCGAGTCCGCCACGCACCTCACGGGCGATGGACGAGCCCCGCTCGGTGATCCGGAACCAGCGGTCGAGCGGGTTGCCGGACGGCGGCGGGGAGGGCTGCTGGGCGTCGACCGGTGCGGTGGCCGAGGAGGGCATGCGGGACCTCAGACGGACGGGAGGGGGGCCGAGGCCCACGGGACGGTCACTGGGGATGTTTCGCTTTGAATTTCCGCTTTGGATGTTTCTACAGAAGAATCCGATCAGATCGGATGCGTTTCAGTATGAATAAACAAGCCACGAATTGCTATCTCCGCGCGTAGACCCCTATAAGGCCAGGGATCCGGCCAAGATCGGTCCGTCCGGACGGACTAGGCTGGCGGCCATGACGAAGTGGACACCCAGGCACGAGGCGCCGGAGCCCCTGGAGGGCAATGTCGTCGCCACCATCACCGGCGGCACGATCGTGTGGTTCGTCCTCTTCCTCGTCCAGCTCCCCTTCTACGGCCGGCTCTCCGACGGCGGCCACCTGTGGTGGCTGTGGACCTGTCTGACCGGCGGCGGCCTCGGTCTCGTCGGCGTCTGGTACGTCCGCCGGCGCGACGCCGCGATCAAGCGGCACGCGGCGGCCCGGGAGGCCGGGCGGAACCCGTCCGAAAGCGTTCCTTCGGAAGGTGAAACGGGCTGAACGCCCGTACCGTCGGAGCATGAGCGATCCGGCGCAGACGGCACGCGAGGCTCCCGCCCGGTCGTCCCGGCACCCCGGGCTGACCGCAGGGGAGGTCGCGGAACGCGTGGCCCGGGGCGAGGTCAACGACGTCCCGGTGCGCTCCTCGCGATCCGTGACGGAGATCGTCCGGGCCAACGTCCTCACCCGCTTCAACGCCATCATCGGCGTGCTCTTCCTGATCATCCTGGTCGTCGGCCCGATCCAGGACGGCCTCTTCGGCTTCGTCATCGTCGCCAACACCGCGATCGGCATCCTCCAGGAGCTGCGGGCCAAGAAGACCCTCGACTCGCTGGCCGTCATCGGCGAGGCCAAACCCACCGTCCGGCGCGACGGCGAGTCCGTCGCCCTCGGCACCGGCGAGATCGTCCTCGGTGACGTCATCGAGCTCGGCCCCGGCGACAAGTGCGTCGTCGACGGCGAGGTCCTGGAGACCGACGGGCTGGAGATCGACGAGTCGCTGCTCACCGGCGAGGCCGACCCGGTGCTGAAGAAGACCGGCGACCAGGTGATGTCGGGCTCGTTCGTGGTCGCGGGCGGCGGCGCGTTCACCGCCACCAAGGTGGGCCGCGAGGCGTACGCCGCGCAGCTCGCCGAGGAGGCGTCCCGCTTCACGCTCGTCCACTCCGAACTGCGCACCGGCATCAGCCGGATCCTGAAGTATGTGACATGGATGATGATCCCGACGGCCATCGGGCTGATCATCAGCCAGCTCGTGGTGCAGGAGCACGACTGGCGGGAGGCGGTACGGCGGATGGTCGCCGGGATCGTCCCCATGGTCCCCGAGGGCCTGGTGCTGCTGACCTCCGTCGCCTTCGCGATCGGCGTCATCCGGCTCGGCAACAAGCAGTGCCTGGTGCAGGAGCTGCCCGCGATCGAGGGGCTGGCCCGCGTCGACGTCGTCTGCCTCGACAAGACCGGCACGCTCACCGAGGGCGGCATGGACGTCTCGGACCTGCGCCTGCTCGCCGACACCGAGGAGGCGTACGTCCGCCAGGTGCTCGGCGCCCTCGGCGAGTCCGACCCGCGCCCCAACGCCAGCCTCCAGGCGATCGCCGACGCCTACCCGGACGGCGAGGGCTGGCGCTGCACCGGGTCGCTGCCCTTCTCCTCTGCCCGCAAGTACAGCGGCGCCGCCCTCGACGGACCCGGCGGCGACAGCGGCACCTGGCTGCTCGGCGCGCCCGACGTGCTCCTCCGGGAGGGCGACCGGGCGCTCGCCGAGGTCGAGGAGCTGAACGCCCAGGGCCTGCGGGTGCTCCTGCTCGCCCGCTCCGACCGGGAGCTGGACGACCCGCAGGTCGCCAACGGCGTCCGGCCGACCGCGCTCGTCGTCCTGGAACAGCGGCTGCGCCCCGACGCGGGCGACACCCTGCGTTATTTCGCGGAACAGAAGGTCGCCGCGAAGGTCATCTCCGGCGACAACGCGGTCTCCGTCGGCGCGGTCGCCGCCAAGCTCGGACTGCCCCGCGCCGAGTCCCCGGTCGACGCGCGCAAGCTCCCCGCGGAGCGCGAGGACATGGGGAAGGTCCTCGACGAGGGGTCGGTTTTCGGCCGCGTCAGCCCGCAGCAGAAGCGGGACATGGTCGGGGCGCTCCAGTCGCGCGGGCACACCGTGGCGATGACCGGCGACGGCGTCAACGACGTGCTGGCGCTCAAGGACGCGGACATCGGCGTCGCCATGGGCGCCGGCTCCGAGGCGACCCGGGCCGTCGCCCAGATCGTGCTGCTGAACAACAGCTTCGCCTCGCTGCCCTCGGTGGTCGCCGAGGGGCGCCGGGTCATCGGCAACATCACGCGGGTGGCGACGCTGTTCCTGACGAAGACCGTCTACTCGGTGCTGCTGGCCGTCCTCGTCGTCTGCACCCGTGTGCCGTACCCCTTCCTGCCGCGCCATCTGACGCTGCTGTCCACGCTGACGATCGGCGTGCCCGCCTTCTTCCTGGCTCTGGCGCCCAACAAGGAGCGCGCGAAGCCCAACTTCGTCCGGCGCGTGATGCGGTACTCGGTCCCGGCCGGACTGATCGCGGGCGCGGCCACGTTCGCCACGTACCTGCTGGCCCGGCACCACTACTCGGGCGCGGGCGCCCTGGACGCGGAGACCAGCGCGGCGACGCTGACGCTCTTCCTGATCTCGATGTGGGTGCTGGCGATCATCGCCCGGCCCTATACGTGGTGGCGGATCCTGCTGGTCGCCGCCATGGGCGTGGCCTTCCTGGTCGTCCTGGGCGTGCCGTGGCTCCAGCGGTTCTTCGCGCTGAAGCTGGTGGGGACGACGCTGCCCTGGGCCGCGGTGGGTATCGCGGCCGCGTCGGCGCTGGTGCTGGAGATCGCCTGGCGGTGGGTGGGGCGGAAGTTCCCCGCATGACTCCGGACGGAGCTTCTTTGCATGGGAGGCATTCCGCCGCCCCTGACGCCTCAGCGGTCACGCGGGCGTCTTCTCGTCCTCCAGGAACTCCTTGATCTGTTCGCGCAGCTCCGGTGTGTCCTCGTGCCGGTGCACGGAGACGGCGTGCTGGGTCGCGGCGCGCAGCACCTCGTCCTCCTCACCGGCGATGGTGAGCGAGCAGTGCGACTCGCTGGGGACCCTGCGGCAGTCGGCTACTTTCCTGGTCATGTCGGCCTCCCGAACGTCGTCGGTCCTGATGCCGCACCTTCCAGCCTAGGACGCGGGCCGGGGCTCCGGGGAGCGCACCCACTCCCGGCGCCCGCTACCGGCGGGCACGCCACTCCCCGGCCGGGCCGCCCGGCCCTCCCTGTCGTGGCGGGCGCCGTCGTACGGCCGGTACCCGCGCCGCACGCCCTCCATCGTCATGCCGAGCCGCTCGGCCATGGCGGAGCTCCGCTTGTTGTCGGCGCGGCAGTTCCACTCGGCGCGGTGCGGCCCGCGGGTGGTGAACGCCCGGTCCGGCAGGGCGCCGCAGACCTTGGTGACCAGGCCGTGCCTCTCGCCGGCCGGCTCCGGCCGGCACCCGATCTCGCACACCCCCAGGGCGGCGTCGAAGTCCACGAACATCACCCCGCCGACCGGCGTCCCGTCGAGCCGGATGCCGAAGAGCCGGGCGCCGTCCGCCGCCTGGCGCTCGGCGTACGACCACTACCTGACGGCGCTCGCCCCCGCCGCCGCGGGGGCGTGACGCCGGCGGGGCCGGGGGCGGGGCCGCCCCGAACCGGCCCCGGCCCCGGCGGTCAGGCGGACTCGACGGGAAGGCCGGCCTCCACCCAGTCCTGGATCCCCTCGCGGTACTTGCGGACATTGGTGTACCCGAGCGCGGTCAGCCGCTCGGCGACCTGACTGCTGTTGGGGCACCCGGGGTTGGAGCAGTAGGTGACGATCGCGGCGTCGCGGTCGGGCAGCAGGCCCGACGCCTTGGAGTCGACCTCCGCGAGGGTCAGCGCCAGCGCGCCCGGCAGGTGCTGCTGGGCGTGGTACTCGCCGCCCAGGGCGTCGACGACGGTCACGGAGCCCGCGTCGATCGCTGCCTTGAGCTCGTCACGCGTGATGAGTGCGGTCATGTCACTTCCTCCAAAGACGGACTATAGTCCGGTTACGTGACTCCAGACGCTAACGGACCACAGTCCGCTTCCGCAAGGCTCCTTGAGCTCCGCGTCGGCCCACCGCCCAAGGAGCGCGCCGACGCGGCGCGCAACCGCGCCGCCGTCCTGGACGCCGCGGCCCGCCTCTTCGCCGAACACGGCGTGGACGCCGTGTCGATGGACCAGGTGGCGACGGCGGCCGGGGTCGGCAAGGGCACCCTGTTCCGCCGCTTCGGCGACAAGTCCGGACTGGCCGCGGCGCTCCTCGACGCCCGTGAGCGCGATCTCCAGGAGGCGATCCTGTACGGCCCGCCGCCCCTGGGCCCCGGCGCCGCGGCGGACGAACGGATCCGGGCGTTCGTCGAGGCGTACCTCGACTACCTGCTGGAACACCTGGACCTCGTCCGGATGTCGGAGACGGCGTCCCCCGGCGCCCGCTATCGGATCGGCTCCTACCGCTTCTGGCACCGCCACCTGGCGATCCTGCTCGACAGCGCGCCCGACCCCGACCACACCGCGCACGCCCTGCTCGCCGCGCTGTCCGCCGAGCACATCACCGCGCTCCTGCCCGAACTCGGCGAGCGGCGGCTCCGCGCCGGCCTCGTCCGCCTAGCGGAGGCCGCGCGGTGACGCCGCGGGCCCCCTCGTGATCGCCTCCGACGGCGAAGCCGAGCCCGGTGTCAAAAAGTTGCGGCGGCTGGAGCCAGCGGGACCCGAACCCAGCACCTACCACCTGGTGACCGGGCTGGACCAGGTGTGCTCCGCTGTCTCCTCGGTCACGTCCGGCACAAAGCTCTGGTGCCACTGCTACGCCGTCACGCGTACGGCCACCAATGGACGTACGCCCGCGTGTCCGGCACGAGCACCGCGGGCTGGATGTCCAACGACAACCTCACCCGGCAGAACGGGCCGTCGACCCCCTGCAAGTGACCGCCCGGCGGGAGCGGCGGGACCGGCCGGTCAGTCGAACCACCGGTCCCGCGCCAGCTCCGCCGTGCGCGACGGGTCCTCCAGCAGCGCCGCCGCCTCGAAGCGGCGGGCCCAGTGCCCGGCGGCCCAGGCGAGACCGGCCGCCACACCCTCCAGCGTCGTGGCGTGGAGGACCCCGTCCGGCCCCAGACGCCAGTCCAACTCGACGCCGTCGACGGCCAGTTCCTCGTGCTCGACATAGGTCGTCGGCGCCTCGGGCAGCAGGACGCGGACGCCGTCCGGGACCTCGCGGAGCTCTCCGGCGCTCGCCTCCACCACCGCGGGCACGGCCTCGCTCAGCCGTCGCACCTGCAAAAGGTCGGCCAGCTCCGCGGCCCGGTCCGGGCGGACGGGGAGCAGCGCGCGGCCGGCGGCCAGCGGGAGCAGGTCGGGGGCGTCGGCGACCAGGGCGTCGGCCGCGTCCACCACGCGGACCTCGCCGTCGACGACGGCCCGCAGCTCGTCGGGGAGGGTCACGTCCTCGGGGTCGAGCCCGGCCAGCATGCCGTAGAGGGCGTGCAGCCGGTCGGCGCGCACCGGGCGGTCCGGGTCGGCGAGGCGGGCCAGCAGCTCGGCGGGGCCGCCCGGTTCGTCCAGCAGGGCCGCGGCGGTCGTCCGGACGCCCAGGGCGCGCAGCACCTGCTCGTCGGCGAACCCGGTCGCGTCCGCCTCCTCGTAGAGGCCGTCCAGCAGCGGGTCCCCGCCGGCGGCGCGCAGGCCCGCGGGGCGGCGGCCGTCGAGGACGGGGTGGCCGCGCAGCCACCACGCGGTGTACGGGCGGACGCTCTCCGTCGTGCCGTCCGGCAGCAGGACGCGCACGGGGGCGGTCAGCGCGTCGCGCAGCGGCGGCCGGGCGAGCATCGCGAGGGCCTGCGGCCAGGCGTCGTCGTCGACGAGGTCCAGGTCGCGGACGGCGGTGAGCTCGGTGGCCACCGGGGGGACGGGCGTGTCGGGGAACCGGTCGAGGACGTCCTCGCACCACACGTCCACCGCGTCCAGCAGCCCGGCGTCGTCCGGCTCGGCGAAGTCGCCGTCGCGCGGCTCCAGTTCGTCGGGGTCGAGGACGACGTCCGTGGCGCGGACGAGGGCGAAGGTCGCCAGGACGCCGACGGCGGTCAGCGGCTGCTCGCCCCAGCGCCCGGCCAGGGCGGCGTCGCACGCGGCGAGCTCGCCGGGGCGGATCACACGCTCGAACGGGCTGCCGGGGAGGACGAGTTCGCCCGCCGGGGCGAGTTCGCCGTCCTCGTCGGGGAGGGCGAGCGCGGCGAGCCACGGCTCGTCGCCGGGGGCGAGGTTCGCGTCGCGGACCAGGGCCAGGACGGTGTCGGCGAGCTCGTCGGGGTCGAGGACGTCCTCGTCCCACGCCTCCGCCGCGTCGAGCGAGTGCGCCACCGCCGCCCGCACCTGAGGGGTCGTCAGCACCGCGCGGGGCGAGGACGAGGTGGCGCCGAGCTTCTCCAGCAGCGGGTGGGCGGCGTCCGGGTGGACGATGCGCAGACCGAGCCGGGACAGCCGCTCCGCGCCGGCCGCCGCCTCCGGGTCGGCGGCGGGCAGCAGGACCTGGCGGGGGCCGACCGCGGTGCGGTTGCCGTCGGCGAGCGGGACGGGAAGGCCGGTCAGCCGGTCCGGGTCCACCCCGGCGAGGCTGTCGTACAGCCGCCACCACCACTCCGGCGTCCGCTCCACGCCCGCGAGCCGGTCGATCGTCTCCCCCAGCGACACCCGGGACACCCCGAGCGCCCGCAGCTCCTGGCGGCGTTCGAGACCCGCGGGGAGCAGGCTGCGGAACAGCTCGCCGAGCACGGCGACGGTGTCCGCGCCCGCGCCCTCCACGATCTCCGCCTCGGACGGCCGCAGCGCGTACGCCTCCTCGCCCTCCGGGGCGGGGGCCGCGCTCGGCAGGAACGCCACCCGCGGCAGCCGCTCCAGCACCAGGCTGCGCAGCTCCGCGTCGAGCGGGCTCTGCGCCAGCGGCGACGGGACGAGGTCGAGGGTGCCGGCCGAGACGGGGTGCCAGTCGCGCAGCAGCGCGGCGTACGCCTCCGCGGCGCGGCCGGTGAGGAAGTCGGTGAGCGGGCCCGGGGCGGTGTGCCGGCGCGTCGGGTCCATCGGGAACGTGGCGATCAGCAGGGCGGGCAGGCCCAGCGGTTCGTCCGTGGGGGTCGGCGCGTGCAGCACCGGCGCGGTACGGGGGCGGGCCGGCGCGCCGTCCGCTCCCACCGGGACCGCCCAGGTCAGCGACCAGTTCGGGCGCAGCCGCTCCTCCACCGGGCGGTCGGCCAGCAGCGCCGCGTCCAGCCGGCCCGCGGCCCGCTCCACCCGCCAGCGGGTGGCCGCGCCCGCGCTGTCCTCGATGACGACGTGCCCTGCCTCCTGACGGGCGGTCAGCGTGCGGGGCTCCGCGCCCGGCAGCTCGACGACCACCTCCCGCAGTCCCGGCAGGGCCAGCAGCAGGGCGTCGTCGACCCCCGCCAGCAGCCGCTCGGCCAGGTCCTGCGCGGCGCCGTCGCGCAGCGGCAGCACGACCACCGTGTCGTAGCCCTCCGGCGCCGCCCCCTCGGCGGGCAGCGGCAGCCTGAGCAGCGGTACATGGCCGTCGCGGCGCCGGATCTCCTCGCCCAGCGCCGGTGTTCCCGCCGCCGTCTCCTCCGCCAGGCCGCGCGCCTCCGTCAACGACCAGCGCACACCGCCCGTACGGCCGACCACCGCCGGCTCGTCGCTCACCGCCAGGACCGCCGCGAAGCCCACGCCGAAGCGGCCCGTCGCGCCCTCCTCCTCGCGCTTCGCCGACGCCCGCAGCGTCGACAGCGACTCCACGCCCGCCGCGTCCAGCGGCGCCCCCGTGTTCGCCGCCGCCAGTACCGCCGGGCCGTCCTCCCGCGCCGCGTGCAGCGTCAGCCTGAGGCGGCCCGGGACACCCGACCGGGCGGCCGCGTCCGCCGCGTTCTGGGCCAGTTCGACGACGAGGCGGTCGCGGTAGCCGCCCAGCGCGAGGTCCTCCTCCGCGTTGGCGTCCTCCCGGAAGCGGGCCGGCGACGCGGTCCAGGCGTCGAGTACGCCGCGGCGGAGGCGGGCGGTTCCGAACGGATCCATCGCTGTGCCGCTCACGTTGTGTTCGTCTCCCTCGTCGCGGTGCGTGCGCTTCGCCGGCGCGAAGCATTGCCCAGGAGTGAACGTACCGTGTTGGCGCCCCGGGCCCGCCCTTTCACCGTTTCTGCGGGGAGGGCCCCACGCCCCCTGAAACCGCGCTCCGCGCGGTTGTCCTCAAACGCCGGACGGGCTGGATGGCGTGCCGCTGCCCCGCGCCCCCGAGCCGCGCTGCGCGCGGCGTCCTCAAGCGCCGGACGGGCTGGTTGTCGCGCCCGGGCGCACGATTCAGCCCGTCCGGCGTTTGAGGACTGGGGGTACCCCCTCTGGGGGAGCGCGCAGCGCGCTTCTGGGGGTGCGGGGGCGCAGCCCCTGCAAGAAACGGTGAAAGGGCGGGCCCGGGGCTACCCCCCTACGCGTGCCCCAGGTCCTCGTCCTCGCCCCCCAGCGGCAGCAAATCAACCACCGTCTCATCAATCACCGGCTCCGCCGGCCGCGGAGGCTTAGGCATCACAGCAGCCTCGGAATGCCCCCCGCACCCATACGACAGCGAGACGACATGCCCATCCGCAGGCCCGAACTCATTGCCGCAAATACCGAACGCCTGCCCGAGCGAGCCCCCGATGGGAATCAGGAAGCCACAGCTGACACAGGAAGCAGGAGCGGCCTGAGCCATCGGTGTCTTCGCACCGTGGGACTCGTCCCAGCGGTCGGCGGCGATGTGCAGGCCGTAGCGGGAGAGCACACGGGCGCGCCGCATGCCGAGCTCCTCGGCGACCGAGGTGAGAGTGCCGCGTGCGGGGGCGGTGGGCTGGGCGGAGGGCGGACCGGGGGCGACGTCGGCGTCCTCGGCGTCGGCGAGCTCGGTCAGCTCCTCGGAGACGGCGGAGTTCGGCGGGGGCTCCTCCGCACCGGTCCAGCCGGGCTCCAGCCGCAGATCGTCCGCCTCGGTGGGCAGCAGATCGCCGGGGCCCATGTCGCCGGGGCGGAGCCGCTCGCTCCAGGGCACCCATTCGGGGGCGAGGAGCGCGTCGGAGCCGGGCAGCAGAACCGTCTCGTCGAGCGTGACGTTCTTGGCGCGGGAGGCGCGGGCGACGGTGACGGCCCAGCGCCAGCCGCGGTAGCCGGGGTCGAGGCAGCGGAAGTAGTGCGTGACGACGCGGTCCCCGTCGGCGACGGCCTCGACGTGGTCACCGACCTGCCCGGGGAACGCGGCCTCCTCGGCCGCCGCACGGGCCAGTTCGACCGCCTCGGCGCACAGGCGGTCCGGGGTACGGCTTCGCATCGCAGCACTCACAAGAATCGATTCTCTCTTCCACGCCGTCTCACGAGTGCGCCAGCCGAACGGCCGGGCCGGCGGACGGAGCGGACCGGAGGACCGCGTCGACGTCCGCGCCCGATCGGCCTCGGGCGCACCTGGTCATGTCCATTCTGCGGGATCGAGACTCGGCGCGCGGCCAAGAACGACCGCTGGTGGCGCGTGGGGCACGCTACCTCGGGTGACCGCCCGGGGGATACCCGGGTTTCGGCGAGCTCCCCGGGTCACTCCGGTACGCCCCCGCGCGGCGCAGCGGACCGCGGTGCCCGCACCTCCTGAAAGCGACCGTGCCGGGAGTGCCGTACTCCGCTCCGGGTGGGGCAGTATGGCGTGGTGGGAGCCATCCGGTCAGCAAATGGCGGTCCGCTCCGCCGCGGCGGCCGGAGCGTCGGCCGCGCCCTGCGCGCGCCCGTCACGTTCGCCGCGCGGGGCATTCGCAAGGCGACGAACGCGCACGGGGCGGGCGAGTCGGGCCTCGCCAAACTGATCGAGCTGCACGCGGTGCACTCCGCGGGCGACATGCTCGTCACCATCGCGCTGGCCTCCACGGTCTTCTTCTCCGTCCCCACCGACCAGGCCCGCGGCCGGGTGGCGCTGTACCTGGCGATCACCATGGCCCCGTTCGCCCTGCTGGCCCCGGTGATCGGCCCGCTGCTCGACCGCCTCCCGCACGGCCGCCGCGCCGCGATGGCCGCGGCCATGCTGACCCGGGTGGTGCTGGCCCTGACCATGACCGGCGCGGTGGCGACCGGCGGCCTGGAGCTCTACCCCGCGGCCCTCGGCGTCCTGGTGGCGTCGAAGGCGTACGGGGTGGTGCGGTCGGCGGTCGTACCCCGGCTGCTGCCACCACGGATCTCCCTCGTGAAGGCGAATTCCCGGGTGACGCTGGGAGGCCTGCTGGCCACAGGACTGGCGGCCCCGCTCGGCGCGGGGCTGCACCAGCTGGGGCCCGCCTGGCCGCTGTACGGCGCGTGCGTCGTCTTCCTGCTCGGCGCCTATCTGTCGATGTCGCTGCCGCACGCGGTCGACTCGGCGAAGGGCGAGGCGCGCGCCCGCCTGACCTCGTCGGAACACCGCCCCCACCGCACCCCGCTGCCGCACCTGCCCCGGCTCCACAGGACGTCCCGCCCCGGGAGCGCGAAACGGCGCGAGCGGCGCGAGCGGCGGGCCAGGCCCGGCCTGCGCACCGTCGGCCGGTCGGTGCTGCACGCCCTCCAGGCGAACAGCGCGCTGCGCATGCTCTCCGGCTTCCTCACCTTCTTCCTGGCGTTCCTGCTGCGCGTCCATCCGCTGAACGGGCTGAGCCCGGCGTTCTCCCTCGGCATGGTCGCCGTCGCCGCCGGCGCGGGGAACGCCCTGGGCACCGCGATCGGCGCGCTGCTGCGCTCGCGCGGCCCGGAGAAGACCATCGCACTGGTTCTGACCGCCGCCCTGGCCACCACGGTCGTCTCGGCGGCGCTCTACACCGCGTTCTTCATCGTGCTCGTCGCGGCGGTCGCGGGGATCTCCCAGGCGCTGGGCAAGCAGTCGCTGGACTCGCTGATCCAGCGGGACGTCCCGGAGGCGGTCCGGACGTCCGCGTTCGCCCGTTCGGAGACCCTGCTCCAGATGTCGTGGGTGGCCGGCGGCGCCATCGGCATCCTGCTGCCGCTCAACGGCGTCCTCGGGATGGCGGTCGCCGCCGCCTTCCTCGCGCTGGGCGTGGCGACAGCCGTACGGGGCCTGCTGACGGCCGCCCGGCGCGGCTCGCCGCACCCGCGCGTCGCCTGATTGACGTGGCCAGATAGCCTGCCCGCATGACCGCTGCGTTTTTCCGGGGCAGACGCCGCCGCGCCGCTGCCGCCACCGGTGCCGTGACCTTCGCTCTCGTCGCCCTCTCCGCCTGCGACAAGCCGACTCCGCTGACGACCGTCACCGTCGGCACGTCGGAGGTGCACTCCCAGGCCGCCTGCTACGACGGCAAGGCGGGCATCGACGAGAAGGACTTCGGCGACTGCCTCCAGGGCGACGGCAAGACCATCAAGGCGACCGTCGACGACAACATTCACTTCGGCGTCGACCCGAAGATCGCCAAGAAGGGCTGGACGATCGTCGTCGGCAGCCAACGCGGCCTGGGCAAGAGCACGAAGACGTACCGCACCGTCCCGGCCGGCACGATCCTCCAGGCCTCCCGCACGGGCGAGGTCAAGGTCAGCATCGTCATGTTCGGCGACGGCAAGACGTACGGCGTCTGGAACTACACGCTGAAGGACAACAGCTGACGATGCGTGTCCTCGTCGTCACCGCCGTCGCCGCCGAGCGCGCGGCAGTGACGGCCGCCGGGCCCGGCGGTCCGGCGGAGACCGCGCTGCCCGGCGGCGCGGTGCTGCACCGGACGGCGGCGGCAACGGCCCCGGGCACCACCGTGACGTACGACGTGCTGGCGGCCGGGGTGGGCCCCGCCGCGGCGGCGGCCGGCACGGCCACGGCCCTGACGGCGGCGGCGCTCGCCGGCGCCCCGTACGACCTGGCGGTCTCGGCGGGGATCGGCGGCGGCTTCGCGCCCGGGGCGCCGGTCGGCGGTCTCGTCGTCGCCACCCGCATCGTCGCCGCCGACCTGGGCGCCGCCACCGCGGACGGCTTCCTGCCCGTTACCGAGCTGGGCTTCGGCGTGGACGCGCACGTCGTCGACGACGCCCTCGTCCACGCGGTCGGCGCGGCGACGGGCGCGCTGCCCGGTGATGTGCTGACCGTGTCCACCGTGACCGGAACCGCGGCCCGCGCCGCGGAGCTGACGGCCCGGCACCCGCACGCCCTGGCGGAGGCCATGGAGGGCTTCGGCGTCGCCGAGGCCGCCGCGGCCCACGGCGTCCCGGTGCTGGAACTGCGAGCGGTCTCCAACGCCGTCGGCCCGCGCGACCGGGCGGCCTGGCGCATCGGGGACGCGCTGGCCGCGCTGACGGAGGCGTTCGGGGCGCTGGGGGCGGGGCTGGCCGGGGGTGTTCCGGCCACGGCCCGTGACGCCGCCGCCGCGCCTCGGGCCGCGGCATCTCCGGTCGTCGCACCTCCGGTCGCGGCACCTCGGGTCGCGGCATCGCCGGCCGGGGCGGGCCGGGCATCCGAATCCACCGAGGAAGGCCGATGAAGCCGATGAAGCCGACGGAGTCCCAGGAATCGACGGGGTCCCAGGAATCGACGGGGTCCCAGGAGCCGACGGAATCCACGGAGTCCATGGGCCGGCCGATCCGCATCGCCTACTCCCCCTGCCCCAACGACACCTTCGTCTTCGACGCGTGGGCCCACGGCCGCGTCCCCGGCGCCCCGCCCCTGGACGTGACGTTCGCGGACATCGACGTCACCAACGGCATGGCCGAGCGCGGCGAGCTCGACGTGCTCAAGGTGTCCTACGCCGTGCTGCCCTGGGTGCTGGAGGACTACGCGCTGCTGCCCTGCGGCGGCGCGCTGGGACGCGGCTGCGGGCCGCTGGTCCTCACCGCCGGCGGGCTGACGGACCCGGCGGCCCTGGCCGGGCGGACCGTCGCGGTGCCGAGCGAGCGTTCGACCGCGTACCTGCTGTTCCGGCTCTGGGCGGCGGCGGAGGTGCCGGGCGGCGTCGGCGAGGTCGTCGTCCTGCCGTTCGACGAGATCATGCCGGCGGTCCGCGACGGCAGGGTGGACGCGGGCCTGGTCATCCACGAGGCCCGGTTCACGTATCAGAACTACGGTCTCCACCGCCTCGCCGACATGGGCGAGCACTGGGAGAACACCACCGGACTCCCCATCCCGCTGGGCGCGATCGTCGCCAAGCGGTCGCTGGGCGCGGAGACCCTGCGGCTGCTGGCCGAGTCGGCCCGGACGTCCGTCCGCATGGCCTGGGACGACCCGGAGGCCTCCCGGCCGTACGTGCGGGAACACGCCCAGGAGATGGACCCGGCCGTCACCGACCAGCACATCGGGCTGTACGTCAACGAGTTCACCGCGCAGCTCGGGGAGAGCGGCTACGCGGCGGTCCGCGGCCTGCTGACCCGCGCCGCGGCCGAAGGGCTCGTACCGCCCCTCGGCCCCGACGCGCTCAGGTTCCCCTGAAGCGGACCCTCCGGTATCGCGGGCGGTCAGACGTCGAGCTGGTCGGCCACCACGCGCAGCATGCTCGCGATCTTGGAACCCTGCGCCTTGTCGGGGTAACGGCCCCGCTCCAGCTGCTGGGTGACGTTCTCCAGAAGGGTCGTCAGGTCCTGGACGATCGAGGCCAGCTCGTCCGGCTTGCGGCGCTGCGCGGCCGCGACCGAGGGGGTGGGGTCCAGGAGCGTCACGGTGAGCGCCTGGTCACCGCGCTGTCCGGCGACCACGCCGAACTCCACGCGCTGACCGGGCTTGAGGGCGTCGACCCCGTCCGGGAGCACCGAGGAGTGCACGAAGACGTCTCCGCCGTCGTCGCGGGAGAGAAAGCCGAAGCCCTTCTCGCTGTTGAACCATTTGACCTTGCCGGTAGGCACGTCTGTCCTCGTCCTCGTACTCGTCGGAAATCGGAAAACTGTCGCAAAAGCGAAAGTTATCGAAAACGGTCGAACTTCTGAAAGCAAGTAAAAAACAGCTCTGGATAGCACTACAGCGGGTCGCAAGACCCGCTACCCCAAGGCTAATGGTCCCGGGCCCGGTGACAAGACGTCCTCAGGTCGTACCTCTGCGCGTCCGGGCGCGCGTCGGGGGCGCGTCCGGTGGAGCCCTCTCCCCGCCCCGCCGTCGGGCGGCCCTTTCGCGCCGTTCCTGGTCACAGCCCTGCCGGGCAGCCGGGGGCACGTGCCCGCCACAAGGCAACTACCCTGCTCGGGTGAGCAACGAAACGCCCCGGGCCGGGGATCTGCTGGTGCGCGCTGGCGCGATCGTCTTCCTGGTGGGCGCCGTGGCCACGATGGCCACCGTCGCCCCACTGTTCCTCGGCGCGGATCCGCTGCCGTCGGCCGCCTACTTCGTGTGCATGCTCATGGGCGTCGGCTTCGTGATCGCCGCGGCCGGTGTCCTCCGCACGGCGGCCGACCAGCGGCGGCGCGCGCGGGAGGCGTCGTCCGGGGTGTGAGCGGGAGCCGCCGGGACTGATCGTCGCCTCCCGGGTCGCTCACGCGGAGGCCGCCGCCTCCTCGTCCGCCCGGGCCCGGTGCGCCCGCAGCCACCGGGGGAAGTCCTCCAGCCCGGCCAGGACTACGTCCGCCCCGGCCGCGCGCAGTTCGTCGGCGGGGCAGGGGCCGGTGGCCACGGCGACGGAGAGCGCGCCCGCGGCGTGCGCCCCGCGGACGTCGCCGGTGTGGTCGCCCACGTAGATGCCCGCGCCGTGGTCGCGCAGGGCGACCGCCTTCTGCTCGGCCCACAGGTCGCCGATCAGCGCGTCCGGCTCCAGGGCCAGGTGGTCGAGGTGGAGCCGGGCGTTGCCGCCGTGCTTGGCGGTGACGACGATCGACCGGCCGCCCAGTTCCCGCACGACGGCGAGCGCCTCGCGGGCGCCGGGCATGGGGAGCGACCCGGTGATGGCGAGGTCCTGGTAGAGCTCGCGGTAGCGGTCGGCCACCCGGGGCACGTCCTCCTCCGGGAACCATTCGCGCAGCTCCTGGACGAGCGGCGGGCCCAGCCGGCCGACCGCGAGCTCCGCGTCGATGGGCACGCCCGTCTCGGCGGCCAGGGCCTCGTAGGTCACCCGGATCCCCGGCCGGGAGTCGATCAGGGTCATGTCCAGGTCGAAGCCGACGGTGAAGGGGGCCGGCGCGGCGGCACGGGGCTGCGTGGTCATGCGGCTCATTCTGCCGAGGCGGTGTGGTGGGGGCGGGTGCCGGGGGGCGGGTGCCGGGGGGCGGGCCCGGTGGTTGTTCCCCGCGGTTGTTCCTCGCGGCTGTGCGGGCGGGCGGCCCGGTGGGGGCTTGGAGTCGGCGGGAGCTTGGGCGGGTGAGGGCTTGGGCAGGTGAGAGCTTGAGCCGGTGAGAGCTTGCGGCTGGTGGGGGGCGCGGCCACGGGTGCCTGTGCCTGGCGGGCGCCTGCGGCCGTGAGCACTTGAGCCCGGCGGGCATCTGTGGCCGTGAACGCTTGAGCCCGGCGAGCGCCCGCGGCCGCGGGCACTTGCGGCCAGGGGGTGCGCGCCGGAGTGCACGCTTCGGGGCCACGCCCCTCCTCGGCGCCCCGGACCCCGCCGTAGACTTAGCCGAACCTAACTCGGGCCTTTCGGTCAGAGCGGCCGGCCGTATCGGGTCCGCGCGTGCCCGCACGCCGCGGTCCCGCAAGGATCGCGTCACGTCCCGTACGGGCGCCCCCGCGGCTGCCCGTGCCGTCGGTCCGTCCGTCCGTCGCCCGAGAGACCCGTCCGCCACCCGAGAGAGCCGCCGGAACCGCGCCGTGGAAGCCATACCCGCCACCGACCCGGTCGGTCCTCCCCCATCTCCCCCACCTCCCCCTCCAGGCCTCACCGGCTCACCGGCGCCCAGCACGCGCCGCCGTGCCGGCTGGACGGCCGCGGTCGTCGCGGCGCTGCTGGCCGCCGTGGTGCTCAGCCTCGCCGTGGGCAGCCGGACGATCCCGCCGGACCGCGTCCTCGACGCCCTGCTGCACGGCGGGGACGACGCCACCGCCGGTGTCGTCCGCTCGCTGCGGCTGCCGCGGACGCTCATCGGCCTCATGACCGGAGCCGCCCTCGCGATGGCCGGGGTGGTCATGCAGGGCGTCACCCGCAACCCCATCGCCGATCCGGGCATCCTCGGCGTCAGCCAGGGCGCCTCGCTCGGCGTCGTCCTCGCCATCGCCGCCGCCGGGGTGCACACCCTGGCCGGGCAGGTGTGGTTCGCGTTCGCGGGGGCCGCGGTGGCGTCCGTCGCCGTGTACGCCATCGCCTCGCGCGGCCGCGGCGGCGCGTCGCCCGTCAAGCTCGCGCTGGCCGGGGCCGCGATCAACGCGCTGCTGGTCTCGGTGATCTCGGGCATCCTCACCACCCGGGCGTCCGCCCTGGAGGAGTTCCGGTTCTGGCAGATCGGCTCGCTGGCCGGCCGGGACCAGGAGATCGCGGGCCAGATGTGGCCGTTCCTGCTGCTGGGCACGGTGCTCGTGTTCTCCGTGGCCCGGGGGCTCGACGCGCTCGCGCTCGGCGAGGACCTGGCCCGCGGCCTCGGCCGCAACGTCGCGGCCGTACGGATCCTCGCCGGCGCCGGTGCCACCGTGCTCACCGGCGTCGGGGTCGCCGCCGCAGGACCCATCGCCTTCGTCGGCCTGGCCGTGCCGCACATCGCCCGTGCGCTCGTCGGCGGCGACCACCGCAGGCTGCTGCCGATGGCCGCCCTCCTCGGTCCGGTCGTCCTGCTCCTCTCCGACGTCGTCGGCCGGGTGATCTACGCGGACAGCGAGGTCCCGGCGGGCGTGATGACCGCCCTCATCGGCCTCCCGTTCCTCGTCGCGCTCGCCCGCCGCAGGACGGTGGCCGCGTGAACCCGTCACAGCCCGCCCCCGCTCCGTCCAAGGCGCGTCCCGCCGGCTACGCCGTCGTCCGCGCCGCCCGGGGCTCGTTCCTCCTGCACGGCCGCAGCGCGGTCGTCGCCCTGTGCCTGGGCGCGGCCCTGGCCGTCGTCTGCCTGGCCTACCTGTGCGTGGGCGACCAGTTCGTCGCGCCGGGCGCGGTCCTCGACGTGCTCCTCGGCCGGCCCTCCCCCGACGAACTGGTCGTCGGCACCTTCCGGCTGCCGCGAATGACGGTGGGACTGCTGATCGGAGCCTCCTTCGGCATCGCGGGCGCGCTCATCCAGACCGTGGCGCGCAATCCGCTCGCCAGCCCCGACATCATCGGCGTGTCCCAGGGCGCGGGGGCGCTGACGGTCGGCGCGATGACGTTCGGCGTCACCTCGTACGCCGCGCTGCCGTACGTCTCCATGGCGGGCGGCCTCCTCGCCGCCGCCCTCGTCTACCTCTTCGCCTGGCGCGGCGGCCTGCACGCGGGCCGCTTCGTCCTCATCGGCATCGGCTTCGCGATCGCCCTGCGCGCCATCACCCAACTCTTCCTGACCAAGGGCGACTACCTGGTCGCCCAGCAGGCCAAGGTGTGGATGACCGGCTCCCTCAACGGCGCCGGCTGGAACGCCGCGGCCCCGGTCGCCTGGACCCTGCTGCTGCTCGCCGTCCCCCTGTGCTGGGCGGCGCGGGCCCAGCGCACGGTCGCGATGGACGACGACACCGCCACCGCCCTGGGCGTCCGGCTCAACCGGGTGCGTGCCGGCCTCGTCCTCCTCGGCGTCGTCCTCGCCTCCGTCGCCACGGGCGCGGCGGGCCCGGTGGACTTCGTGGCCCTCCTCGCCCCGCAGATCGCCCGGCGCACGACACGCACCGCCCAGATCCCGCTCGTCTGCTCGGCCCTGACGGGCGCGCTGATCGTCGTCCTCGCGGACCTGCTGGCCCGCAAGCTCTTCGAGCCGACACAGCTCCCGGTGGGCGTCCTCACGGCCGCCGTCGGCGCGCCGTACCTCATCCGGCTCATCATCCGCGGGCGTACGGGAGGGAAAGCGGCATGACCGACAGCACGACGGAGAGCAGGACCGACAGCACGACGGGTAGCACCGCCGACGCCACCGCCGGAAACACAACCGGCAGCAGACTGCGGGCCCGGGACCTGACGCTCGCCTACGAGGACCGCGTCGTCGTGGACGGTCTCCGCCTCGACGTCCCCGACGGCGAGGTGACCGTCGTCATCGGCCCGAACGCCTGCGGCAAGTCGACCCTGCTGCGGGCCCTGGGGCGGCTGTTGAGGCCGGCAGCGGGTGCTGTCCTCCTCGACGGCGAGGAGTTGGGCCGCATCCCGACGCGCACCCTCGCCACCCGGCTGGGCCTGCTCCCGCAGACCCCCGTCGCGCCCGAGGCGATCACTGTCGCCGACCTCGTCGCCCGTGGCAGGCAGCCGCATCAGCGCTGGTGGCAGCAGTGGTCAGAGGCGGACGAACGGGCGGTCGCCGAGGCGATGGAGCGGACGGACGTCACGGCACTGGCCGCGCGCCCGGTCGACGAACTCTCCGGCGGGCAGCGGCAGCGCGTCTGGATCGCCATGGCCCTCGCCCAGGAGACGGACCTGCTCCTGCTCGACGAGCCGACGACCTACCTCGACATCGCCCACCAGGTCGAGGTCCTCGACCTGGTCCGCCGTCTCAACGTGGAGCGCGGCCGGACCGTCGTGGCCGTCCTTCACGACCTCAACCAGGCCGCACGGTACGCCGATCACCTCGTGGCCATGAAGGAGGGCCGCGTGGTCGCCCAGGGACGGCCCGGCGAGGTGGTGACGGCGGAGCTCGTCCGTGACGTCTTCGGCCTGGAGGCGGTGGTCGTGCCCGATCCGGTGACCGGCGGCCCGCTCGTCGTCCCGGGCGCCCCGGCGGTGACGGCCGGGCCGAAAAGCGTTTGACGCCCGCCGGCGACCGGCGGTCGGATGACTGCTCATGAGCAGCACAGGGCAGACGCGTCCGGGCCCGCACACCGTCGACGAAGACCTCGTACGACGGCTGGTCGCCGGGCAGTTCCCGCAGTGGGCGGACCTGGCGGTGAAGCGGTTCCCGTCCGACGGCACGGTCAACGCCATGTTCCGGCTGGGCGACGACCTGGCCGTACGGCTGCCGCTGGTGAAGGGCGGCGCCGAGGACGTGGCGATGGAGCAGGAGTGGCTGCCGCGTCTCGCGGCCCGACTGCCCACCGCCGTACCCGAGGTGCTCGGGGCCGGGGTGCCCGCCGAGGGGTATCCGTGGCCGTGGTCGGTCCACCGGTGGCTGGCGGGCGGGAACCCGCGGGAGGGGGCGCTGGACGAACCCCTGCTGCTGGCCGGGGACTTGGCCGCCTTCGTGGCGGCGATGCGCAGCATCACCCTCCCGGACGCGCCGCGGGCCCACCGCGGCGGACCGGTCGCCTCGCTCGACGCGGAGACCCGGTCGGCGATCGAGGAACTGCGCGGGATCCCGGAGGAGGGCGTCGACTGCGACGCCGTGACCGCCGTGTGGGAGGACGCGCTGCGCGCCCCCGGCGGGGACGGGCCGCCGGTGTGGCTCCACGCCGACCTGATGCCGGGCAACCTGCTGGTGGACGGCGGCAGGCTGACCGCCGTGATCGACTTCGGGTGCATGGGAGTGGGCGATCCGGCCTGCGACCTGTTCCCTGCGTGGAACCTGCTCCCGCCCGACGCCAGGGAGGTCTTCCGCGAAGCCCTCGGCGTGGACGACGCCACCTGGCGGCGCGGCCGGGGGCGGACGCTCTCACAGGCGCTGATCGCGCTGCCGTACTACCGGAGGACGAACCCGGCGATGGCACGCAACGCCCGGCATGTGATCCGGGCGGTGCTGGGAGAGGACTGACGCGCCCCTTCCCGCTCCCGGCGTCACCGCCCGGCACAGCCGCCGCCAGTACGCCACGGTGACCGCCCCGAGCAGCGGCCCCCAGTGGATCAGGGGCACGTGACGGACGTAGGACGCGAAGGCTTCCCAACTCCCTTGGTTCCCCGGGTGGTCGTCGGCGAGCCGATCGGCCCCGGACGGTGGCGCCGGTGATCTCCGTGACCACGAGGAGCACCGTCCGGAGCGCCGTGAGCACCGCCGCCCCCACGGCGCCCGACACGACGGCGACGGCCGTCGGCACCCGTCGTCCCGCAGGAAGGGGACGGACCCAGCGCCAGCGCTGGAAGACCTCGCCCCCGCCCGCGACCGGGCCGACGGCGGTGAAGGCCGGCAGCTCGACCGGCACCCGGGCGGGCAGGTCACCCTCCCGTGCCCGTCCGCTCCCGGCAGGAATGCCCCGCCGGCCCGCCACAGGCTCGACGGCAGGACGACGAGCGGGACCCGCGTGCCGCGGCGACGCGCGCCCAGCGGGGGACCCCGGCCGTGGGGGCGCGGGCCACCCTCCACGACGCGCGCAGTCTGCTTGCCACGGAGAGGGGGTGGCGCATGGCGGGCCTACCGGTCGGGAGCTCGGGGCGCTCAGGGCGCGTGCTCCCGTCCGGCGAACCGCCTCCACCTGAGGGCAGAGGCGACGGGCTGCGGGCGGGCGCGGGCTGCGGGCGCGGGCTGCGAGCGCGGGCTGCGAGCGCGGGCTGCGAGCGAGCGCGGCGGCCTCACGGCCGCTTGCGCGCCGCCACCGTCTGCGCCATGCCCGGCAGGAAGTCCGTGAACAGTTCGTGCACTTCGTGGACGAGCGGCCGCAGCACCCGGAAGCGGGCCAGGGACACCCCGCGCGTCGTCAGACGGGCGCCGCGCTCGGCCAGCCGGCGGCTGCGCTCGTGGCCCGGCGAGCGGTCGAAGACCCAGTACAGGACGAGCCCCATCTGGGACAGCCACAGCAACTGCGGCAGAATGTCCGCCAGCTCGGCCGGCACCTTGGACCTGGAGCCCGCGAGCACCTCCCGGTGCACGGAGATGGCCGCCTCGCGGGCGGGCTCGGACTCGGAGGAGAAGGGGCTGAGGGGGCTGTCGGGGTCGGCGGCGTTCTTGAAGAACTGGGCCGCGAACTCGTGGTACGGCTCGGAGACGTCCAGCCAGGCCCGCAGCACCCCCGCGATCCGCGCCTCCAGGTCCGTCTCCCGGTCGAGCACCGGCCGGACCGCCATCCGGTGTTCGGTGGCGATCCGGTCGTAGAAGCCCTGGATCAGGTGTTCCTTGCTCGCGAAGTAGTAGTACGCGTTGCCGACGGAGACCCCGGCCTCCTTGGCGATGGCCCGCATGGTGGTCTTGTCGTAGCCCCGTTCCTGGAAGAGCCTCATCGCGGTCTCCAGGATGAGGGTGCGCGTCTGCTCGCTCTTCGCGGGTCGGGGCTCGTTCACTGCTGGCACGCTCAGAGCCTAGTCGGACCCCGTACAACCGCCGCTCCCGCAGACCTGCGGGTCGGTCCACCTGGGGCCGCCCTCGGGGCGGTACGGCCCGCCGGGCTCCTCCGGGTCCCGCCGCCCCTGCAGCTCGCGGTACTTGGCGGCGGCCAGCACCGCCCCGCGCGCGAACCTCATTCCGGCCGGCGTGCTCAGCCGGTGCGCGAGCGGCCGGTGTTCGTCGAGCGCCCACAGGCACGCGATCCAGGCCGCGGCGCCCCGGTACACCTGGCCGCCGTCCCCCACCACGGTGATCTCCTCCAGGGTGGAGGCCGGGTCGAGCCCCGGGAAGCGGCGTCGCGCCTCGTCCGACCCCGCCGGCACCAGGTCGAGCGGCACCAGCTGCGCCTGCCCCGCCAGCCAGTTCCGCACGAACGCGCAGAGCGGGCACCGGGCGTCGTAGAGGACGGTGAAGCGGCGGACGGGGGGCGGCTCGACGGCCGCCGCGGACGGGTTCACTGGTACGAGCTCCCGTCCGCACCCGCGGCCCCCGCGCCCTGCGGAGCCACGTACCCCTGCGGCAGCACCGGCGGGTACAGCTCCTTCTCCATGGCACCCCGGCGCCGGAACTTGTTGAGGACGAAGACGTTGCCGAGGTGCATCGCGCCGAGCACGAGCAGGACGACCCCGAGCTTCGACGACAGCGCCTCGAAGATCTCCCGGGTGTTCCCTATGTCGCTGTCGTCCCTCAGGTAGAGCGCGATGAACCCGAGGTTCACCAGGTAGAAACCCACCACCAGGAGGTGGTTGACGGCGTCCGCGAGCTTCTCGTTCCCGTGGAGCACGTCGGCGAGGAAGACCCGTCCGTTGCGGCTGAGCGTGCGGGCCACCCAGACGGTCAGCGCCAGGCTGATCAGCAGGTAGATGACGTACGCGAGGACTGCAGAATCCATGTTCCCGCCCCATTCTTGAACACGTTCAAAACTGCCGTTGATGGTGACAGTAGACCTGTTTTTGAACGCGTTCAAGTCGCGTTCGGGCCGGGATGCGGTGGTGGGGGTAAGGGTGTTGAGGGTGGGGCGGAGTGGGGGCGAGTGCCCAGGTGGACGGGCGGCTGCGGGCCGTTGCGGGTGGCCGACCGATGCGTCGGGGCAGGGGTCAGGGTGCCAGGGAGTCGGGCACCCGGAGGCCAGGGGGGCGCGAGTCCGCGCGGAGGGCGCTCGTACCCTCCACGCACGCCCCCACCCCCCCGGGAATTGGTGGATCGGAGCGCCAAAAAGGGGCATTCGGGACGGGAAACCGCCCCGATCCACCGGAACCCCGGCCCGTACCCCGGCAGCCGCGCCCCGCGTGCCCCGCTCAGCCCGGGCGGCGCGCCCGCCACAGGACGAACAGCGCCGAGCCCACCGCCGCGACCCGGACGACGACCGGCAGGGTGTCGACGAGCGTGGCGCCCAGCTGCCCCTGGGCCACCGGGGCGCCCCAGCGGTGTTCGAGGCGGCCCCACAGCCACACCACGGCGCCGCCCGCCGCGAGGCCGGGAACGCCCATGACGGCCCACTTGGACTCGGTCTGGGTGAGCCGGCGCGTGATGTAGGCGAGGGCCCAGCCGGCCACCATGACGATCCAGTTGCCGAGCACCGCGCCGACGACCAGGAGGACCGCCACCAGGGCCAGCAGCGGGCTCATGGGAACGGTGCCCTCCTGCCCGCCGTCCGCTCGGCGGAACGGGAAGCGGCGGCGGGGGGCGCCCACCCCCTCGTCGGACGGCGCCTGTTCGCCGACGGTCGCGGAGGGCCGGAGCGGGTCGTCCGGCCGTGCCTCCGCCCCGGCGCGCTGCCGGGCGAGCTCCTCGGGGGAGGGCGGGGGCTTGAGCATGTCGGGGATCTCTATCCCGCCCGTGAAGCCGTGCGTCCGCCCCCCGGCCGCGAAGGGCGTCTCACCGGTCGCGAAGGGCGTCTCTCCGGCTCCGAAAGGCGTCTCACCGGCCATGAAGGGCGTCTCACCGCCCCCGAACGCCGTCTCGCCCGCCCCGAAGGGCATCTGCTCCACCCGCCACCACTCGCCGCCCGTCCGCCCGGACCCGGCCGGGCCGCGCAGCTCCTCCTCCGTGGCCAGGTGGGGAGGCGCGCCCGCGTCGGGGAAGCGCACCGCGCCGGTCGCCGGCTCGCGGCGCTGCGCGGGCACCCGGCCCGGGGCGGCCGGTCCCGCGGGGTCCTCGCCGCCGGCGCCGGCGACCGCCTCGTCGGGCGTGCCCAGCCCGTCCAGGATCCGTCGCACGGCGGCGGGCGTCTCGGCGCTCTCGGCGGCCCTGCGCCGTTCGATCTCCGTGCGCAGCCGGGAGACCAGGCGCATCCGGTCCCCTGAGGTGAGGGATCGCCGCTGGGCTATGTCGCCCACCTTGCTCAGGTAGTCGTAGACGAGTTGGTCGCTCTCGATCCCCACCACGTCCCCCAGGCTCCCCGGTGACCTCCGGCCGTCCGGAACCGACGGTACCCGGTCCTCCCCCGGCTGTCCGCGAGAACGGACCGGGGCACCCGGCCGGGCGCATCGCAGGTCGCGGCCGCGTGCGGCCCGTCCCGGAGGCCCGCCCGGCTCCGCACCGACCCGGTACCGTTAGCAGAATGACCAGTTCGCGGGAGACCGGCAGCGGCGGCGGCAGGACCGGCGGGGCCCCGCGCACCCTCGCCGAGGAGTTGCGCGCCCGGTCCGACGACGCCCTGGCCGGACTGCTGCGGGCCCGCCCCGACCTGCTCAACCCGGTCCCCGGCGACCTCACCCAGCTCGCCACCCGGGCCGCGACGCGAGCTTCCGCCGTACGGGCCCTGGACCGCCTGGACCGGTTCGCGCTCCAGGTCGCCGAGGCGCTGGCCGTGGCCCCTGACCCGTGCCCGTACGGGACGCTCGCCGGGCTCATGACCGGCGACGAGCCGGAGGACCCGCGCATCGCGCGCGAGCTGCCGCGGGCCGTGGCCGAGCTGCGGGGGCAGGCGCTGGTCTGGGGCGGCGACGACCGGCTGCGGCTGGTCCGTACGGTCCGCGAGCTGCTGGCCCCCAGTGCGACCCGGCCCTCCGCGACGGGGCTGGGCCCGAGCGTCGCCGAGGCCACGGCCGGGATGTCACCCGGACGGCTGCAACAGATCATCGAGGCGGCCGGGCTGCCCGCGACCCACGATCCGGTGACCGCCGTCGCCGCGCTGACGGGCCTGTTCGAGGACCGCGCCCGGATGGCCGCGCTGCTCGCCGCCGCGCCCGAGGGCGCGCGGGGCGTCCTGGAACGTCTCGCCTGGGGGCCGCCGTACGGCACGGTGACCGCCGACCCCGCCCCGCACCTGCGCTGGCTGCTGGACCGGGGGCTGCTGCTGCCGACCGGTCCGGGGAACGTCGTGCTGCCCCGGGAGGCGGCCCTCCATCTGCGGGCCGGGCGGGCGCACCGCGCGCCCGAGCCGGAGGCGCCCGAGCCGGCGCCGGTCACCGCCTACGCGCCTGAGTCCGTGGACGCCGCCGCGGCCGGGCAGGCGCTCGCCGCTCTGGCCGCCGTCGAGGAGCTGCTGGCGGACTGGGAGACCGCGGGGCCGCTGGTGCTGCGCGCGGGCGGCCTGAGCGTACGGGACCTCAAGCGGGCCGCGACCGTCCTCGACGTGCCCGGGCCCGTCGCCGCCTTCTGGGCCGAACTCGCGTACGCAGCAGGGCTGTTGGCCTCCGACGGGGACGTCGACGAGCGGTACGTCCCCACCCCCGCCTACGACGAGTGGCTGGACCTGCCGCCCGCCGAGCGCTGGGCGTGGCTGGCCACCGCCTGGCTCGCGACCACCCGCACCCCGGCCCTCGCGGGCACCAGGGACGCCAAGGGCCGCACGCTCTCCGCGCTCGGGCCCGACCTCGACCGGGCGCCCGCGCCGGAGGTCCGGCGGCGCGCCCTCGCCCTCCTCGCCGGTCTGCCGGCGGGGTCGGCCGTCCCCGCCGACGCGCTGCTGGCCCGGCTGGCCTGGGAGCGCCCGCCGCGCGGGACCGGCGACGACCTGCGGGCCCGGCTCGCCCGGTGGGCGCTCACCGAGGCCGAACTCCTCGGCGTCACCGGACGCGGCGCGCTCTCCGCACCCGGCCGCGCCCTGCTGGCGGGCGAGCCGCCCGCGCCGGTCCTGGCCCCGCTGCTGCCCGAGCCGCTCGACCACGTCCTCGTCCAGGCCGACCTCACCGCCGTCGCCCCGGGCCCGCTGCACCGCCCGCTGGCCCAGCGGCTCGCCGTCCTCGCGGACATCGAGTCCAAGGGCGGCGCCACGGTCTACCGGTTCACGCCGGAGTCGGTGCGCCGCGCGCTGGACGCCGGACAGTCGGCCTCCGACCTCATCGCGTTCCTCACCGAGCACTCGCGCACACCGCTGCCCCAGCCGCTCGGCTACCTGATCGAGGACGTCGCCCGCCGCCACGGCCGGCTGCGGGTCGGCGCCGCCTCCTCGTACCTGCGCTGCGACGACGAGGCCGTACTCGCCGAGCTCCTCGCCGACCGCCGCTCGGCCCCGCTGCGGCTGCGCCGGCTCGCCCCCACCGTCCTCGCCTCCCAGACCGCGCCCGACGAACTGCTCGACGGGCTGCGGGCGATGGGGTACGCGCCGGCGGCCGAGTCCGCCGAGGGCGATGTCCTGATCACCCGCGCCGACGTCCACCGCACGCCCCCGCGCACCCCGCCCGCGCCGGTGCCGGAGGGCCCGCCCGAGCCCGACGACACCCTGCTCGGCGCCGCAGTCCGCGCCGTCCGCGCCGGCGACCTCGCGGCGACGGCCGAACGCCGACCCGTCGGCACCCCCGCCCCCGCCGGCGGCGGCCTGCCCCGCACCACCTCGGCCGAGACGCTCGCCACCATGCAGGCGGCGGTCCTCACCGGCGCCGTCGTCTGGATCGGCTACGTCAACGCGGACGGCGCGGCGAGCCAGCGCGTGATCGCCCCCGTGCGGGTGGAGGGCGGCTTCGTCACGGCGTACGACCACACCGCGGACGAGGTGCGGACGTATCCGCTGCACCGCATCACCGGCGTCGCCGAACTGGCCGACGAACACGCCTGAACCCCGAACACTCCGACCCACCAAACCCGAACCCGGCCACTCCGGCCCGGCCGCTCCGGCCCGCTCAGTCCGGCTCGGTCACTTCGCCCCGGTCGCTCCGGCTCGGCCACTCCGGCCCGCTCAGTCCGCCCCGACCACTTCGGCCCGGCCACTTCGGCCCGCTCACCCCCGCCGGCCACTCCCGACCGCCTCGGCCCGCTCACTCCGACCCGGCCACTCCGACCCGACCACTCCGGCCCGGCCACTCCCGACCATTTCGGCCCGATCACTCCAGCCCAGCCTCTTCGCCCCGATCACCCCAGCCCGGCCGCTCGCCCCGATCGCTCCGGCCCGGCCGCTCCTGCCCGATCCTCACTCCAGCCCGGCCACTTCAACCGCTCACTCCGACCCGACCACTCCCGACGCTCCGGCCCGCTCACTCCGGCCCGAGCTCCAGCTGCACCCCTCCCTCGGCCCGCCGGACCCCGCCGGGCCCCAGGCAGTCTGTCGGCATCTGCCCCGGCAGCACGACGAGGGTTCGCCGCGCCGCCTGACCCGCGCCCCGGCCCCCGGCCACCCGGCCCGTCAGCTCGACGGCGTTCACGCCGGCGACGCGGAGGGCCCGGCCGCTGTCGTAGACGACGACCGAGGTCCGGCCGTCGGCGTAGCGGACGGTTTCCCGGCCACGGGGGCTGCTCACCGTCAGGCAGGAGGCCTGCGGGGAGAACGCGTCGATCGCTCCCGTGGCCGGGACCGTCCGGCCAGGGGCCACCGTGCACGTGTAGCGCGCCTCCGCGTGGACCCGCGTCGGGCGCGGCACCAGGGACAGCCCCGGGCCGAACTCGGTTCTCTCGCTCCCCGTACAGGTCACGGCCCGGTCGCCCCGCACCCGTCCGCCGTCCGCCTGCCCCGCCGGCGCCCACACCGCGGACGAACCCGCCAGGACCAGCGCCCCCAGAACCGCCACCGCACCGCGCCGGCCCCGCCCACGCCCCTCAGCCATGCCGCTCCCCCTCCACGATCCCGGACATCCCCACCGGTCTCCGGCCTACCCCCGCCCCCACCCCGGCCACCTTCTCCCCGCCCGGCACCATCCCCCGTTCCGCAGCACGCCTCCGGTCCCCGCGCCCGCGCTCGCTCGCGGACGCGGGGCGCGAGGCGCGGGCGCGGGAGCGCGCGCCGCAGTGAAGCTCCCCCGTCTCCCTGCAACCGCCCTGACCAGGCGGAACGCCGCGCGGGCCACCCCTCCGCACCCGGCCGGGGTAGACTTTTCCGTTTCCCGCGGAAGGCGGACGCGACCGGCCGCGCGGGACCGGGCGAGTGCCCGCGGAAGGCCGACGGGCACGAGCCCGGCCGTGGCCGCCGCGGTGTCCGCCCGGACGGCGATCCCGACTTCGGAGGTATGTGTGTCCTGCCTGATCGTCCAGAGCGACAAGACGCTCCTCCTGGAGGTCGACCACGAGCAGGCCGACGCCTGCCGCCGCGCGATCGCCCCCTTCGCGGAGCTGGAGCGCGCTCCGGAGCACATCCACACCTACCGGGTGACGCCGCTCGGCCTGTGGAACGCCCGGGCGGCCGGGCACGACGCCGAGCAGGTCGTCGACGCGCTGGTCACCTACTCCCGGTACCCGGTGCCGCACGCCCTGCTGGTCGACATCGCCGAGACCATGGCGCGCTACGGGCGGCTGCGGCTGGTGAAGCACCCCACGCACGGGCTGGTGCTGGAGAGCACCGACCGGCCGGTGCTGGAGGAGATCCTGCGGTCGAAGAAGATCCAGCCGTTGGTCGGTGCCCGCGTCGACCCCGATACCGTCGCCGTCCACCCGTCCGAGCGCGGGCAGGTCAAGCAGGCTCTGCTGAAGCTCGGCTGGCCGGCCGAGGACCTCGCCGGGTACGTGGACGGCGAGGCGCACCCGATCGAGCTCCGGGAGGACGGCTGGGCGCTGCGCCCGTACCAGCGGCAGGCCGTCGAGGGCTTCTGGCACGGCGGCTCGGGCGTCGTCGTACTGCCGTGCGGCGCGGGCAAGACGCTCGTCGGGGCGGGGGCGATGGCCGAGGCCAAGGCGACGACGCTGATCCTGGTCACCAACACGGTCTCGGCCCGGCAGTGGAAGCACGAGCTGGTCAAGCGGACGTCACTGACCGAGGACGAGATCGGCGAGTACAGCGGGACGAAGAAGGAGATCCGTCCGGTCACCATCGCCACGTACCAGGTGCTGACCACCAAGCGGAAGGGGATCTACCCCCACCTGGAGCTGTTCGACTCCCGCGACTGGGGTCTCGTCGTCTACGACGAGGTGCACCTGCTGCCCGCCCCCGTCTTCAAGTTCACCGCCGACCTCCAGGCCCGCCGGCGGCTCGGCCTGACGGCGACGCTCGTCCGGGAGGACGGCCGGGAGTCGGACGTCTTCTCGCTGATCGGTCCGAAGCGGTTCGACGCGCCCTGGAAGGAGATCGAGGCGCAGGGCTACATCGCGCCCGCCGACTGCGTCGAGGTCCGGGTCAACCTCACGGACGGCGAGCGGCTGGCGTACGCGACGGCCGAGACCGAGGAGAAGTACCGCTTCTGCGCCACGACGGCCACCAAGCGGAAGGTCACCGAGGCGCTGGTGCGCCGCCACCGGGGCGAACAGACGCTGGTCATCGGGCAGTACATCGACCAGCTCGACGAGCTGGGCGAACACCTCGACGCGCCCGTCATCAAGGGCGAGACGAGCAACGCCCAGCGCGAGAAGCTCTTCGAGGCGTTCCGGCAGGGCGAGATCTCCGTCCTCGTCGTCTCCAAGGTCGCGAACTTCTCCATCGACCTGCCCGAGGCGACGGTCGCCATCCAGGTCTCCGGCACGTTCGGCTCCCGCCAGGAGGAGGCCCAGCGCCTGGGACGCGTCCTGCGGCCCAAGGCGGACGGCCACGAGGCGCGGTTCTACTCGGTGGTCGCCCGCGACACCGTCGACCAGGACTTCGCGGCGCACCGGCAGCGGTTCCTGGCCGAGCAGGGGTACGCGTACCGGATCGTGGACGCGGACGAGCTGCTGGCGGACGAGGACGCCTGATACCCGGCCGCGGCGGGCCACCGTCCCACGGGTTCAGACCAGGAAGATCATTCCAAGGACGGCGACGGCCCCGATCAGGATCGGCAGCATGACGAGCGCGGTCCCGGTGACCGAGAAGGCGATGCGGCTGAACCGCGTCGCCTTCCGGTGCGGCAGCACCCATGCGAGGAGCAGCGCGACCACTCCGGCGAACACCGCCGTCGGCAGGGCCGACTCCAGGCCTCCGGTACGGAGCGGCCCACCGTAGTACGCGTACAGGCACAGCACGGGAGCGCACAGGAGCGAGGCGATGGCGGGCGGCTTCGCCCAGTTCCCGTCGGCCTCCCCGAGGCGGCGGCCGAGCCGGAGGCGCAGTCGGTGGAGCGGGCCGGCGGGGGTGCCGGTGGTCGTCGGTCCGGTAGTCGTCGAAGAAGGCATGCCGCCATCCCACCGGACAACGGGGGCGCACGGATCCCGGCAGGTACTCATCCCGTACGGGTAGAGGTACTCAGACGGCCGGATCAGGCGAAGGCCATGAGCGCGAGAAGAACGACGATGACGAGGACCGGCATCAGCATGGCGACGGTGCCGGTCACCGAGAGCACGGTCCGGGGAAACGCCATCGACTCCCGGCGCGGCAGCCCCCACGCCAGGACCAGCAGGACGAACCCGGTCACGAACAGCCCGCGCAGCGTGGGTTCGCCGCCGTCGAGCGGCGTCCCGAAGCCGTTGCACAGCACGGCTGGGGCGCTCAGGACCGAGGCGATGGCGGGCTGTACGGCCCAGTGGTCGTCGGCTTCGTCGAGGAGCCCGGCGGTCCGGCCGTGCGGGAGGTGAGGGTGCGGAGACATGTCTCCATCCCACCGGACGGCATGGGCAGGGCGGATCGGAGCGGCTACTCATGTCCCGCGTGCGGGTACTCAGGCGGAGCCCGCACGGGCGGGACGGTCCTGGGTACGCTGGCCTGAGCAACAGGCCAGGCTTGGAGGGAACGGTGCCCCACCAGGACATCTACGAGGTGCTGTACACCGAGCCGGCGGCGCGGGACCGCGATCGCCTCGACCCGGTCCGCAGGGCTTCGTTGGACAAGGCGGTCGAGATCCTCGCCCGGGACCCCTATACAAAGCTTTCACGGCCCATCGGCGCGGGCGAGCAGGACCGGGAGGTCCGCCTCACCGCGCAGATCGTGGCGGAGTACATGGTGTCGCGGGGGCGGCTGCTGCTCGTCGTGCTGCGGATCTTCGACGACGCGGACATCCTGCTGGTGGACGACTGAGGCCCGGCGAACGCTCAGCGCTTGACCAGCGTCTCCTCCCCCTCGTACTGCCCCAGCAGCACCACGCTGACGGCCGTGCCGGCGAACACCTTGAGGGCGCGGAACGCGTGGGAGAGGGCGGTGGCGGCGCCGTGCTCGGCGCCCTGGGCGTCTGGGGTGATCGCTGCGGTGGTCATGTGTCCATGATGGAATCCGCGACGCCGCCGCACATCGATCTGCCGGTGTAAACGATCGCCCCCCGCCCTACGACTCCAGGATCACCCCGACCCCTACGGGAGATGGACCCCAACCCTGAGAGCCACCCGGGGGCGCACGAAAAATCGTTGGCGCCCGTCGGGCCCGGTGACTAAAATCGCGATCTTCCGCCTCCCGTCGTGCGTCCTCCGGGAGCGCCGCCGCCCGGACGGAAACCGGCCGGTCCTTCGCTCGTACGCCCGCAGCTCGTTGCCCCTGGAGGCCATGCCGTGCCCGCGCACGCCCCCGACCGACGCCCTGTTCCGCACCCCGGACCGCACCCTGACCCGAACCCTGACGTCCCCGGGATGCCCGTCGACGATCCGCTCCACCGCGAGCGCGCCCATCTCGCCGCGTCCCGCGCGGCGTTGCGCGTGATGCGCGAGGACGTGAAGGCGCTCGACATCAAGGACGTCACGGCCAACTGGGTCAACGCGGAGGTCCTGGAACGGCAGATAGAGGACCGCATCAGCGCGCTCGCCGACCTGGCGCACGCCCCGCTGTTCTTCGGGCGCCTGGACTATCTGCACGCGCCGGGGGTGGACCAGGAGGAAGAGGCGGGCAGGGAGTGCTTCTACATCGGGCGGCGGCACGTCCACGACGGTGACGGCGATCCCATGGTCATCGACTGGCGCGCGCCCGTCTCGCAGCCCTTCTACCGGGCGTCGAAGAAGGACCCGATGGACGTGGGCCGGCGCCGCCGCTTCGGTTACACGGGCGGCGAGTTGACGGCGTACGAGGACGAGGACCTGACCGACCCGGCCGGCGCCGACGCGGCGAGCGCGCTGCTCCAGGCGGAGATCGAGCGGCCCCGCGTCGGGCCGATGCGCGACATCGTCGCCACGATCCAGCCGGAGCAGGACGAGATCGTCCGCGCCGGGATCGGCGGCACGGTCTGCGTCCAGGGGGCGCCGGGCACCGGGAAGACGGCCGTCGGCCTGCACCGCGTCGCCTACCTGCTGTACGCGCACCGCGAGCGGCTGGCCCGTACGGGCACCCTGGTCGTCGGCCCGAACCGGTCGTTCCTCCGCTACATCGAGCAGGTGCTGCCCGCCCTGGGCGAGTTGAACGTCGCGCAGGCGACGGTCGACGACCTGGTCGCGCACGTCGAGGTGCGGGGTACGGACCCGGCGGGGACCGCCCGGGTCAAGGGCGACGCGCGGATGGCCGAGGTGCTGCGGCGCGCGGTCCGGTCCGGGGTGACGATGCCGGTGGAACCGGTGGTCGTGGTGCGCGGCTCGCGGCGCTGGCGCGTCCCGGCGTACGAGCTGGAGGAGATCGTCCGCGAACTGCTGGACCGCGACATCCGCTACGGCGCCGCCCGCGACGCCCTGCCGCAACGCATCGCGCACGCGGTGCTCGTCCGGATGGAGCAGGCGGGCGAGGCGCCGGACGACCGGGTGCAGGACGCGGTGGCACGCAACCCCGCCGTGAAGGCGGCGGTCAAGGCGGTCTGGCCGGCGGTCGATCCGGCGAAGCTGGTGCTCCGGCTGCTGTCGGACCCGGACTTCCTCGCGGAGCACGCGGCCGGGATCCTCTCGGAGGACGAACAGCGGGCCGTGCTGTGGGCGAAGCCGCCGCGGAGCGTGCGGTCGGCCAAGTGGTCCGCCGCGGACGCGGTGTTGATCGACGAGACGATGGACCTGGTGACGCGGACGTCCTCGCTGGGACACGTGGTGCTGGACGAGGCGCAGGACCTGTCGCCCATGCAGTACCGGGCCGTCGGCCGCCGCTGCACGACCGGTTCGGCGACCGTGCTGGGCGACATCGCGCAGGGCACCACGCCGTGGGCGACCCCCGGCTGGCAGGAGGCGCTCCTCCACCTCGGCAAGCCGGACGCGGTCGTCGAGGAGCTCACGCAGGGCTTCCGCGTCCCGCGCGAGGTCATCGCGTACGCCTCGCGGCTGCTGCCGGCCATCGCGCCGGGGCTGGCCGAGGCGACCTCGATGCGCGAGTCCGCGGGCGACTTCGCGGTACGGGCCGTCGCCGGTCCCGAGGTGCTGGACGACGCGGTGGTCGCGGCCTGCCGGGACGCGCTCCGGCGGGAGGGGTCGATCGGCCTGATCGCGGCGGACGCGCGGGTGCCCGTCCTCGCGGCGGCCCTGGCCGGGGCGGGTCTGTCCCACCTCGCCCCCGGCGAGGAGACGACGGCCGAGGCGCGGCTCACCCTGGTGCCGGCCTCGCTGGCGAAGGGCCTGGAGTACGACTACGTGGTGCTCGACGAGCCCGCCGCGATCGTGGCCGCCGAGCCGGACGAGCGGACGGGGCTGCGGCGGCTGTACGTGGCGCTGACCAGGGCGGTGTCGGGTCTGACGGTGCTGCACGCGGAGGCGCTGCCGGGCGAGTTGGAGCGCCCGGAGGGGTGAGGGCGCCCGCCCCGCGAGGGGCTCCTCCCGGGGGCGCCCCTAGGGGCCTGCGGCCCGGCGCCTCCGCCTTGAGCTTGATCAACGCTGCGGCGCCGCGGCCTGGCGTGGAGACATCACCAAGTGCCCGAGCGGCCAAGAGCCCAAGCGGCCAAGAGCCCAAGCGGCCAAGTGGCCAAGTGACCACGTCCCGCCGCCCACCGGAAAGGCGCCACCACCGATGTCCCCGTCCCGCACCCTCACCACGACTCTCACCATGCTCGTCGCCGCCACGGTGCTGGCCTCCACGGCCGCTCCCGCCCTCGCCGCCCCTGCGCGGACGGACGCCCCTGCGCGGACGGACGCCCCGCAGTCCGTGGCGCACCACCACCCCCGTACGGCCGGCCGGGCCGCCCTCCAGCGCGCCCTGGACGCGATCACCGCGGAGGGCGTCCCCGGGGCGGTCGCCGAGGTCCGTGACGAGAACGGCGTGTGGCGCGGGGCGGCCGGGAAGGCCGGCCTGGAGGACGGGCGGCGGGCGCGGGCCGAGGACCGCTTCCGGGCGGGCAGCGTGACGAAGAGCCTCGTCGCCACGGTGGTGCTCCAGCTCGTCGCGGAGCAGAAGCTCGGGCTGGACGACTCCGTCGAGCGCCACCTGCCCGGCCTGCTGCCGCCGGGCCCGCGCGGCGAGCGCGTGACCGTACGTCAGCTGCTGCACCACACCAGCGGACTTCCCGACTACCTCACCGACGACCTCGTCGACCTGTCGAAGCCGGACCAGGTCGTCGACCGGCTGCGGAGCCTGGGCAACGCGCGTTACGCGCCGCGCCAGTTGACAGCCCTGGGCGTGAAGCACGGGTGGAAGTTCGCCCCCGACGAGCAGGGCAAGTGGTCGTACTCCAACACCAATTACGTCGTCCTCGGCCTGCTGGTCGAACGCGCCACCGGGCGCACGCTCGCCCAGGAGATCACCGGCCGCGTCATCCGCCCGCTGCACCTGAAGGACACGTCGTTCCCGACCACGTCCCGGATGCCCGGCCGGCACCACCTGAACGGCTACGAGTGGGCGCCCGGGAGCGACAGGCCCGTGGACTTCACCCGGTTCGACCCCGCGACCATCTGGAGCACCGGAACGGTCATCTCCACCGCACACGACCTGAACACGTTCTTCCGCGCCCTCTCCGACGGCAAGCCGCTCCCGCCGCACCTGCGGAAGGAGATGCACCGCCTGATCCCCATGGGCGCGGGGCGGGAAGGCCGCTCGTACGGGCTCGGGCTGGAGAACAGCACCCGGTTCTGCGGGACCGCCGCGCCGGTGTGGGGGCACTCGGGCAGCGTCGCCGGCTACAACACCTTCAGCTTCGTCACCGCCGACGGGAAGCGGCAGGTGACGCTGTCGATGAACAGGAACTTCAGCAAGTCGCGGGACGCGGACGGCAAGGCGGCGAAGTTCCTGGGCACGGCGCTGTGCCGGAAGTGACCGGTCAGGGACCCGATGACGACGGGGGCGTCGGCAGCGTAGCCCGTCAGCCCTCGGGGCCGCGCTCCGGCAGCTCCGCGACCGCGGCGAGCAGTGTGTCGACCAGGCCGGGGAAGCGGGCGTCGAGGTCCGCGCGGCGCAGCATCATGTGACGGTTGCGGCCGACCACCCGTGTCGAGCTGACCCCGGCCTCGCGCAGGACGCGCATGTGGTGCGAGACGGTCGACTTGTGCAGGTGGGAGACGTTGAGTCGCTCGACGGAGCAGTCGCACTGGACACTCTCCGCGAAAACCCGGAAGAGATGCAGCCGTACCGGGTCCCCCAGGGCCTGCAACACCTTCACCAGCTCGATGTCCTGGACATCGGGCTGGGGCAGCAGTTCACCATCCACTGTTTGACACCTATCCAACAGTCTCTATTGTTTGACGTACGTCCAACCTTACCTGCCCGGAAGGACACCCGTGCGTCTCCGCCTGTTCCTGCTCGCCCTGGGCGCCTTCGCCCTCGGCACCGACTCCATGGTCATGGCCGGGATCCTCGACGGGATCGCCGACGACCTCGACGTCTCCGTCTCCGCCGCCGGCCAGCTCGTCACGGTCTTCGCCGTCACCTACGCGCTGCTCGCCCCCGTCCTCGCCGCCCTCACCGCCCACTGGGACCGCCGCCGGCTGCTGCTCACCGCGCTGGCGGTCTTCACCGCGGCCAACGCGCTCAGCGCCCTGGCACCCGACTACCCGCTGCTGATGGCCACGCGGGTGCTCGCCGCCGCCGGCGGCGCGCTGTACACGCCGACCGCCAACGCCGTCGCCACCAGCCTGGTGCCGCCGGAGCGCCGCGGCCGGGCCATCGCCACCGTGATGGGCGGGATGACCGTGGCCACCGCGCTCGGCGTCCCGCTCGGCGCCTGGCTCGCGGACATCGGCTGGCGCTGGACGATGTGGCTGGTCGTGGCGCTCGGCGCGGTCGCCTTCGGCGGCCTGGCGCTGCTGCTGCGCGGGCTGCCCGCCCCCACCGCCGCCCCCGGCCTCCGCGAGCGGCTGGCGCCGCTGCGCGACCGGCGGGTGGTCGCGGGCGCCGCCACGACCTTCAGCTTCTTCATCGCCGTCAACGCCGTCTACATCTACCTGGCCACCGCCGTCCGCCCGGCCACCGACGGCCACCAGGGCCGGCTGACCCTGATCCTGCTGGCCACGGGCCTCTCCTCGGTCGCCGGCAGCTGGCTCGGCGGCCGGCTGGTCGACCGGGTCGGGGCCCGGGCCGTGCTGTTCACCGGCGGCACCGTCATGGCGGTGTGCTTCACCACCCTGCCCTGGCTGTCGATGACGATGCCCGGAGCCCTCGCCTACGCCCTGGTCAGCCCGATGGCCGCCTGGGCCGTCGCCGTCGCCCTCCCGCACCGGCTCGCCTCCATCGACCCGCCCAGCGCACCCCTGCTCATCTCCCTCAACAGCAGCGCGCTCTACCTCGGCGTCGCCGCGGGCGGCGGCGGGGGCAGCATCGCCATCGCCCTCCTCGGCGAACGGTGGTTCCCCCTCGCCTCGACGGCCCTCAGCCTGGTGGCCCTGCTCCTCACGGCGACGACCGTCCGGCGCGCCGGGCACGGGGGACGCGGCGCACGCGGCGGACCGGTGGCCGCGTCGTCGACGGCCGCGGCGGCCGCGACGGCCGCGACGGACACGGCGTCGCCGGCCGCGGCCGGCCCGGAACGGGCCGAGGTGTGACGGCGGCTCCGGCCGGCGGTCGCCGTGAGGAGCAGGGCCGTCCGTCCCGCCACCCGTCCCGCCATCCGTCCCGCTACCCGTCCAACGCCTCGCGCCAGACGCGTACCGCCGCCGCGTCCACCGGCCCGTCCCAGCCGCCCGGCCGAGCCGCGCCACCGATGTGGAAGCCGTCGATCCCTGCCTCCCTGAGCACCGGGACGTGCTTGAGCTGCAACCCGCCGCCCACCAGGATCCGGGGCTCGTACCCCGGCTCGTCGCCGCGCGCCGCCTCGGTGAGCAGGGTCGGCAGGCCGTCGTCCACACCGGCGGCGGAGCCGGCGGTCAGGTAGGTGTCCAGCCCGGGCCGGTCCGCGAGCTGTTTGCGCAGCGCGTCGCGGTCGGCGGCCCGGTCGATGGCCCGGTGGAACGTCCACCGGGCCTCGGGCCCGATCGCGTCGCAGAGCGCGGAGACCGCGGCGAGATCCACCCGCCCGTCCTCCCCGAGGAACCCGAGCACGAACTCCTCCGCCCCTTCGGCCCGCAGCGCATGCGCCGCAGCGCACAGCGCGTCCAGCTCCGCCGCACCCCCCGCCCCGAAGCCCTCGCAGGACCGCAGCATCACCCGGACGGGGATCCCCACGGCCGCCCGCACCCGCGCGAACGTCTCCCGCCCGGGCGTCAGACCATCGGCAGCCATCTCACTGACCAGCTCCAGCCGGTCCGCCCCACCCGCCTGCGCCGCCACCGCGTCCTCCGCGCCGAGCGCGATCACCTCCAAGATCGCACCGTTACTCACGTGACACCATTCCTCTCAGTAACACACGCAACTTGGGCAACGTGCGCGCAATCCCATACGGCCCGCGCCCTGCAGCTCTCAGCCGTAGCGACGGCAGGGCACCACAGGTCTAGTCCAATAGCACAGCGTAAGTCCTTCGAGACGTTCGCGGCATCAGGGCACCCGGCCGGGTTCACTTCGGGCGAACCGGATCACTGGGTGAGGTGGGGCGGCATGGCGCTTTGTTGGCTGACGGTTTCGTCTCGGGCCCTGCGGGCCCAAGGCGGCCGGCTACGCGGAGCGGAGGCGGGGGCCGGTTGTTTGACTGCTGGTGCTGGGTGGCTGAGGTGAGAGCTCAGGGCTGGTGGGGCGGCATGGTGCTTGCTCGGCGAGCGGTTTCGTCTCGGGCCCTCCGGACCCACAGCGGCCGGCTACGCGGAGCGAGGGCAGGGGCAGGCTTTTGAGTGCGGGAGGTTGAGTGGTGGCGGTGGGGCGGGGTCGGTGGGCGGTTTACATGGCGGGTGCTTGGCCGTCCGCCCCTGTTTCGTCGTTGCGCGCACGCCAAAAACCCGCCGGCTGGGGCGAGGAGGGCGCGGGCGCTGCACTCCGGCGCCGTCGCACGGCCGGTGCCGGAGTGCGAGGCCCTGCCTCCGTGTCAGTGACGGATCAGGGCGGTTTTTTCGGCAGGCCGGGCCGAAAGCGCGCCCAAATCCACCAGTTGACTCCCCTCCCCGCCCCACTGGTCCCACACGCACCAGCAGCCCGGCCCCTTACACAGTCAGGCGGCTTTTGGGCGCGCGCAACGACGAAAGAGGTCGACGGCCGGGCACCCGCCACGTAAACCGCCCACCGACCCCGCCCCACCGCCACCACAACGCACTCGCAGCCAAACACCCGGCCCCGCCTCCGCTCCGCGTAGCCAGCCGCTGTGGGCCCGCAGGGCCCGAGACGAAACCACCGGCCAACACAGCACCATGCCGCCCCACCGCCCCCACAACGCACTCGCAGCCAAACACCCGGCCCGGCCTCCGCTCCGCGTAGCCAGCCGCTGTGGGCCCGCAGGGCCCGAGACGAAACCACCGGCCAACAAAGCACCATGCCGCCCCACCAACCCTGAGCCCTCACCCCAGCCGTCACGCCATCCCGCACTCAACGACCGGCCGCCACACCCGCTCCGCGTAGCCGGCCGCCCTGGGCCCGCAGGGCCCGAGACGAAACCACCAGCCAACAAAGCACCATGCCGCCCCACCGCCCCCAGACCGGCAGGCAGCCGGGCCCACACCCCCGCCGACCCGGCACGGGTTCCGCCACCCCGGCTAGCACCCGGCCTCCCCTCCTCTCCATCCCCCGCAGGCGCCCCGCCCTCTCAATGCCTGGGCCGGTCAATCCGGTTGAAGCCGCACCCGGCGCCTGGGGATGATCGGTGTGTGAGCCACTCCGTGTATGCCAAGCGCGTCCGTGACCGCGGTCTTCCCCTTGCCCGGCGCCACCGTGCCCTGCGGGACGTTGTGGGGCTCTACTGCCCGCTGGGCTTCCACGGCACCTGGGCCTACCTCGGCACGGCGGGGGACCTGCGCAACGACGAGAAGGCGCTGCTGCGCGCTCTGGAGATGCTGGAGGCCAGCCGGACAGTGTGGATCAGGGAGACCGAGGCGTTCGCCGGGCACCGCCGCGGGGAGAAGGCCCGGCACCGGCGTACCCCGCCGCGGGCGCAGGTGCGTTACGTGTACGGGTTCCGTTGGCCCGGCCCCCAGGGCAGGGACGCGATGCTCGGAGAGGTTGAGCGGCTGTGGAACGAGTTCGCGCGGGCGCCGTTTCCCGGCGACGTCCCGCGCGAGGACAAGAGCGCCCTGGCCGAGCTGGACACGTTTCTGGCCGGGTGCGTCTCGACGTACCTCGCGAACGGCGGGAGCCTCGACGCCCACCGTCGGCGCGTGGTCACCGAGGGGGCACCCAAACTGCGCGGGCATCTGTCCCGGCTGGGCTACCGGTCGAACTCTCCCGAGGCGTTCGGTTACGTCCGCACCCTGCTCAAGATGACCGAACTGGTGGCCAACAGCCTTCGACAAGAGAGCCTGGGGATCCAGGAGTCCGATGGGGTGCCGGTTCCCCCAGCGGATGGAACAGGCGAGCGTGCTCCACAATTGCCCCATGGCCAACCCCTCTGAGCACCCGCAAGGCCCCGCGCTCAAGGAGCGCTGGGAGCGTACGGTCCTGGCGGTCCGGGAGGCGGCGGCGGGACCGGCGCCCGGGCGCTATGCCGACGATCTCCTCTCCCGCTGGTCGGAGCCGCAGCGGCGCTACCACACGGTCGCGCACCTGACCGCCGTCCTCGACCGGATCGACGAACTGGCCGACGAACCGACCGGCGAACCGGCCGGGGCCGCCGACGACCCGGTCGGCCTGGCCGCCGTCCGGCTGGCGGCCTGGTTCCATGACGCGGTCTACCTGCCCGAGCGCTCGACCAACGAGGAGCGCAGCGCACGGCTGGCGGAGCGCGCCCTCACCGAGCTAGGGGTGCCGGAGGACGTGACCGCCGAGGTCGTACGGCTCGTTCTGCTGACGGTCGGGCACGACCCGGCCCCGGGGGACCGCAACGGCGAGCTGCTGTGCGACGCGGACCTCGCCGTCCTGGGCGGGTCGCCCGAGGCGTACGCGACGTACGCGGCCGAGGTGCGCCAGGAGTACGGCTTCGTGCCGGACGGGGCGTTCCGCGCCGGCCGGGCGGCCGTGCTGCGTCAACTCCTGGGCCTGGAGAGGCTGTTCCGCACCCCGCAAGGGTACGAGCGGTGGGAACGCACCGCCCGGCACAACCTCACCACGGAGCTCGCACTGCTCACGACGTAACCGCACGACGTGACAGGGAGCACGCGGTGGAGCTCAGCCCGTCCGGCGCCGGAAGGGGGCGGTCACCGGTACCTCCCGGCCTTCCGCCGCCGCAGCCCCGCCGCCCGCAGCAGCCGCACCACGTCCCTGCTCCGCACCTCGACCGCGCCGAGCCGCACCGCGTCCGCGTAGGACGACTCGGCGACGTCGTAGTGGTCGCCGTCGAAGGCGCGGTCCGGCAGGCCCATCCGCCCGGCGAACGCGTGCAGTTCGTCGAAGCTGACGTCGCTCACCAGGTGCGACCACATGCGGCCGTGCCCCGGCCACAGCGGCGGGTCGATGTACAGGGTCACCCGACCGTCCCCCGTCCCGTCATCCGGCCCGTCATCCGCGCAGGGCCGAGGACAGCCGGCCGACCGGTGCCACGATCACGGCCTGTTTGGTACAGGCCCAGTGCGGGTCGGGCCCCAGCTCCGGCTCGACCTCCAGGGCGTGCGGGTCGCCCGAGTCCGTGCAGACCGGGCACAGCGGCCAGCGTCCGTGCCGCTCCAGCAGGGCGTCCTGGACGTCCTGGGCGACGAGCCCGGCGACGTAGGCGGCGCCCTCCGGCCACTGCTCGACCCACCACCGCCGGCCGGCCACCGCGTCCTCGACCAGCGAGACGATGTCCGGCTCGGCCACGCCCCCGGCGGTCAGGTCGTCCAGGACGAGCGCCCGGGCCGCGTGCAGTGCTTGTTCGAGCTCCATGTGCACCATTGTCCGGGACGCGAAAGGTTGACGGCACATCCCGCTGAAAATACCTTTCAACAGGTGAGCAGCGATCCGAAGGAAATCGCCGAACGCCCCCTCCACCGCCTCCACCGGCCCCCCGCGCCCCCGGCCCCCGCCGCGCTGGCGTCCAAGGTCCGCACGCTCGCCCCCTCCATGACCCGCTCGATGCAGCGCGTCGCCGACGCCCTGGTGGCCGACCCGGCCGGGGCGGCCGGCCTCACCGTCACGGGCCTCGCCGGGCGCACCGGCACCAGCGAGGCCACCGTCGTCCGCACGGCCCGCGCCCTGGGCTACCCCGGCTACCGCCAGCTGCGCCTGGCCCTCGCCGCGCTGGCCGCGGACCAGGCCGCGGGGCGGGCGCCGGCCGTCACGGCGGACATCGCCGTGGACGACCCGCTGCCGAGCGTCGTCGCCAAACTCGCCCACGACGAGGCCCAGTGCCTGGCCGACACGGCCGCCGGGCTCGACACCACGGCACTGGAGGCGGCGGTGGCCGCGCTCGCGGGCGCCCGGCGCGTCGACGTCTACGGCATAGGGGCCTCCCACCTCGTCGGCCAGGACCTCGTCCAGAAGCTGCTGCGCATCGGCGTGATCGCGCACGCCCCCACCGACCCCCACCTGGCCGTCACCAACGCCGTCCAGCTGCGCTCCGGCGACGTGGCCATCGCCATCACCCACTCCGGCCGGACCACCGATGTCATCGAACCCCTGCGGGTCGCCTTCGAGCACGGTGCGACCACCGTCGCCGTGACCGGCAACCCGGGCGGCGGCATCGGCCAGTACACCGACCACGTCCTCGCCACGTCCACCGCCCGGGAGAGCGAGCTGCGACCGGCCGCGATGTCGAGCCGGACCAGCCAGCTGCTGGTGGTCGACTGCCTGTTCATCGGCGTCGCGCAACGGACGTACGAACGGGCCGCGCCCGCCCTCTCCGCCTCCTACGAGGCACTCGCCCACCGCCACGACCCGCGGCCCGACCCGCGCTGATCCGAGGGAAGGCCACCATGACGTCACCCGCCGCCTTCGCCGCACTCCGCGCCCAGCTGGCCGCCCTCACCACCGAGGCGTTCCGCCCCGAACTGGCGGACATCGACCGGCTGCCGACCCTGGACATCGCGCGTCTCATGAACGCCGACGACGCCACGGTCGCCACCGCGGTCGCCGCCCGGCTGCCCGCCATCGCCGCCGCCATCGACGCCACCGCCGAACGGATGGCCCGCGGCGGCCGGCTGGTCTACGCGGGCGCGGGCACCGCGGGACGGCTCGGGGTGCTGGACGCCAGCGAGTGCCCGCCGACCTTCGCCACCGACCCCGGCCGCGTGGTCGGGCTGATCGCCGGCGGCCCCGAGGCCCTGGTGACGGCCGTCGAAGGAGCCGAGGACCGGGCCGACGCCGCCGGGGCCGACCTCGCCGCCCTCGGCATCACCCCCGACGACACCGTCGTCGGCGTCTCCGCCTCCGGCCGCACCCCCTACGCCGTCGGCGCCGTCACCAGCGCCCGCCGGGCCGGCGCGCTCACCATCGGGCTCTCCTGCAACGCCGGCTCGGAGCTCGGCGCCGCCGCCGAGCACGCCGTCGAGGTCGTCGTCGGCCCCGAACTGATCACCGGTTCGACCCGGCTCAAGGCAGGCACCGCCCAGAAGCTCGTCCTCAACATGCTCTCGACCATCACCATGATCCGGCTCGGCAAGACCTACGGGAACCTGATGGTCGACCTCCGCGCCTCCAACGACAAGCTGCGGGCGCGGTCCCGGCATATCGTCGCGCTGGCGACGGGGGCGGGGGATGCGGAGATCGAGGCTGCGCTGGCGGAGACGGGTGGGGAGGTCAAGGACGCGATTCTGGTGCTGCTGGGTGGGGTGGACGGGGCTACGGCGGGGCGGTTGCTGGAGGCGGCCGGGGGGCATTTGCGGGTCGCGCTGGAGGGCGCGCGGCGGGAGGGGTGAGCCCCGGTCCCTCCCCCGGAGGGGGCACCCCCAACGGGCTGAGACAGCCCGTCCGGCGTTTGAGGACAACCGCGCGGAGCGCGGTTTCGGGGGTGCGGGGTCCTCCCCGCAGAAACGGTGAAAGGGAGGGACCGGGGCACCCCACCGTTACGAAAGCGCCCCCCGCGGGGCAAGCATCTCCCATGCCCGCACCCGACCCCACCGACAACCTCACCACCACCCTCCTCCCCCTCCTCGGCGGCCCCACCAACCTCCGCTCCATCACCCACTGCATGACCCGCCTCCGCCTGGAGGTCGCCGACCCGACCCTCGTCCGTGAGGCGGAACTCCGCGCCCTCCCCGGCGTCCTCGGCCTGGTCACGGACGGCACCGCCTACCAGGTCGTCCTGGGCCCAGGAACGGCCGCCCGGGTGGCCGCCGCCCTCGGACACCCCCCAGACACCGCCATCACCCTCGCCACCCGCGGCGCCACCCTCCGCGCCGACCAGCAGGCCCGCAACGCCACCCCGGCCAAACTCGCCCTCCGCCGCATCGCACAGATCTTCGTCCCGCTCATCCCGGCCCTGATCGGCTGCGGCATCATCGCCGGCCTCGCCGGACTGCTCGCCAACCTGCGCTGGCTGCCCGCCCTCGTCCCGGCGCTGACCGCGATCGCCTCCGGCTTCATGTCGCTGATCGGGGTGTTCGTCGGATACCGCACGGCCCGGGAGTTCGGCGGGACTCCGATCCTCGGCGGAGCCGTCGCGGCGATCGCGGTCTGGCCGGGGGTGACCCAAGTAGACGCGTTCGGACTCAAGTTGACGCCCGGGCAGGGCGGAGTGCTGGGCGCACTCGCTGCGGCACTGCTCGCGGTGGTCGTGGAGAGGGCGTGCCGCCGCGTCGTCCCCGAGGCCCTGGACGTCCTCGTCACCCCGGCGCTGACGGTCCTGCTCCCCGGACTGGCGACGCTGTACGGGCTGATGTGGGCGGCGGGTGAAGTCTCCGCCGCCGTCGGCCACTTCGCCGACACGCTGCTGTCCCGCGGCGGCGCCCCGGCCGGCTTCGTGCTCGGGGGGCTGTTCCTGCCGCTGGTGATGCTGGGGCTGCACCAGGCGCTGATCCCGCTCCACACCACGCTGATCAGCGAGCAGGGCAGCACGGTCCTGCTGCCGATCCTCGCCATGGCGGGCGCGGGCCAGGTGGGCGCGGCCCTCGCGGTCTACGTGCGGCTGTCGCGTGACGCGTCCGTCCGGCGGACGGTGCGTTCCGCGCTTCCGGCGGGGCTGCTGGGGATCGGGGAGCCACTGATCTACGGGATCTCCCTGCCGCTGGGGCGGCCGTTCGTGACGGCCTGCGTCGGGGGCGCGTTCGGCGGCGGGTTCGTGGGGTTCATGGCCCAGGAGGGCGGCAGGGTGGGCGCGACGGCGATCGGACCGTCGGGGTGGGCGCTGTTCCCGCTGCTCAAGGGCGATCACGGGTTGGGTGGAGCGATCGCCGTCTACGCGGCGGGGCTCCTGGTGGGGTACGCCGCCGGCTTCGCGGCCACGTACTTCTTCGGCTTTCCCCGGGAACGCCCGAGGGCGGCACCCCCGTGATGGGGGTGCCGCCCTCGGTCTGCTTCAGGACCGGCGAGCCTGGTGGGCTCAGAAGTCCATCTCGCCACCGGGCATGCCGCCCGGAGCGGCCGCGGCGGCCTTCTCCGGCTTGTCGGCGATGACGGCCTCGGTGGTGAGGAAGAGCGCCGCGATGGAGGCGGCGTTCTGCAGGGCGGAGCGGGTGACCTTCGCCGGGTCGATGATGCCCTCGGCGATCATGTCGACGTACTCACCGGTCGCGGCGTTGAGGCCGTGGCCGACGGTCAGGTTGCGGACCTTCTCCACGACGACGCCGCCCTCGAGACCACCGTTGACGGCGATCTGCTTGAGCGGGGCCTCCAGGGCCAGCTTGACGGCGTTGGCACCGGTGGCCTCGTCGCCCTCGAGCTCCAGCTTCTCGAACACCTGGGAGGCCTGGAGCAGGGCCACGCCACCACCGGCGACGATGCCCTCCTCGACGGCCGCCTTCGCGTTGCGAACGGCGTCCTCGATGCGGTGCTTGCGCTCCTTGAGCTCGACCTCGGTCGCGGCACCGGCCTTGATGACGGCCACGCCGCCGGCCAGCTTCGCGAGGCGCTCCTGGAGCTTCTCCCGGTCGTAGTCCGAGTCGCTGTTCTCGATCTCGGCGCGGATCTGGTTGACGCGGCCCTGGACCTGGTCGCTGTCACCGGCACCGTCGACGATGGTCGTCTCGTCCTTGGTGATGACGACCTTGCGGGCGCGGCCGAGCAGGTCGAGACCGGCGTTCTCCAGCTTGAGGCCGACCTCCTCGGAGATGACCGTGCCACCGGTGAGGATGGCGATGTCGCCGAGCATGGCCTTGCGGCGGTCGCCGAAGCCCGGGGCCTTGACGGCGACGGACTTGAAGGTCCCGCGGATCTTGTTGACCACCAGGGTCGACAGGGCCTCGCCCTCGACGTCCTCGGCGATGATCAGCAGCGGCTTGCCGGACTGCATGACCTTCTCGAGGAGCGGCAGCAGGTCCTTGACCGAGCTGATCTTCGAGTTGACGATCAGGATGTACGGGTCGTCGAGCGACGCCTCCATACGCTCCATGTCGGTGGCGAAGTACGCCGAGATGTAGCCCTTGTCGAAGCGCATACCCTCGGTGAGCTCCAGCTCCAGACCGAAGGTCTGGGACTCCTCGACGGTGATGACGCCTTCCTTGCCGACCTTGTCCATGGCCTCGGCGATGAGCTCGCCGATCTGGGTGTCGGCGGCGGAGATGGAGGCCGTGGAGGCGATCTGCTCCTTGGTCTCGACGTCCTTCGCCTGCTCCAGGAGGGCGGCGGAGACGGCCTCGACGGCCTTCTCGATGCCGCGCTTCAGGGCCATCGGGTTGGCGCCGGCGGCCACGTTGCGCAGACCCTCGCGGACCAGCGCCTGGGCGAGGACGGTCGCGGTCGTCGTGCCGTCACCGGCGACGTCGTCCGTCTTCTTCGCGACCTCCTTGACCAGCTCGGCGCCGATCTTCTCGTACGGGTCCTCCAGCTCGATCTCCTTGGCGATGGACACACCATCGTTGGTGATCGTGGGGGCGCCCCACTTCTTCTCAAGGACGACGTTGCGGCCCTTGGGGCCGAGGGTGACCTTGACGGCGTCGGCGAGCTGGTTCATACCGCGCTCAAGGCCGCGCCGCGCCTCCTCGTCGAACGCGATGATCTTGGCCATGTGAAGTGGTCCTCCCGGACTGGGGGTGGATTGCTCCGGACCGCACAGGCGCCCGCGACGGACGGTTCGCGCGCTCGGCGGTTCCTTGCCCCACCGGACTCGCGGACCTCACCGACGGTCCAAGTCTGTCACTCTCACTCGGAGAGTGCTAAGCCAATGATTAGCACTCGGCACCTCCGAGTGCAAGCGTCCCTCCGAAGATCGGGGTCATCCCGGAGGCCTCCCTCAGGGTGCCCCGGAGACCCTTCCCCACCCACCCCCGACGCACTCCCCGGGTCCCGCGCCCCTCGCACCGCAGCATCCGGATCCGGGCACCCGAAGGACCCACGTATCCGGATCCGGGCGCCGCGAAGGACCCACGTATCCGGATCCGGGCAGCGCGAAGGGCCCGCACCTTCGGGTACGGGCCCCTTCGACAGGCTGAGCGATCCGGAGTCCGAGCACTCCGGTGGTCGATGCGCCGCGGTCAGGCGGTCACCCTCACCATGTCCGCCTGCGGCCCCTTCTGGCCCTGCGAGATCTCGAACTCGACCCGCTGCCCCTCTTCCAGGGTGCGGTAGCCGTCCATCTGAATCGCGCTGTAGTGGACGAAAACATCCGCACCACCGTCGACCGCGATGAAGCCGTACCCCTTCTCCGCGTTGAACCACTTGACGGTGCCCTGAGCCATGCCTAACTCCCCTATTACTGGCCCTTGCGCGGGACCCGCACTTCGCGGACCCGGGTCAGACCTCACCCCTTGTGACACCGAGGGGTGTGCGCCGGAACGCGTCGACCGCGGCTGAATGTATCTGCACGGATGCCGTCTGCAACAGGTCAGACGGACGAGAAATACCGGCATCGCCGAGCGGCGAAAGCCGGTGAACTGGGGATGTTCCAGGGCAAGTCGGGCCGGACATACGCCGGCCAACCCGACAATTCGCACACCTAATTCGCGCGCAACTTGACGGGTTCTCATATGCGTTCGGCTCTGACACCGGAGGGGGAACGCCCCAACTGTATCGCGCTTCAACAGACGGAATCGCCCCGTCCGTTTCCGGCCGGGGCGCTCCGTGTTCTGTGCGGTGATGTTGTGAAATGCCGGGGTGACGGGCCGTCGGCCGGTCAGCCGCCCGCGACGGCCGGGATGATCGACACACCGGCCCCGTCCGGGGTCGCCGCCTCCAGGCCGCCCTCGAAGCGGACGTCGTCGTCGTTGACGTACACGTTCACGAAGCGGCGCAGCCGACCCGTCTCGTCGAGCACCCGGGCGGCGATCCCCGGGTGGTTCTTCTCCAGGTCGCCGATCACCTCGGACAGGTTCGCCCCCTCGGCGGGGACCTCGGCGCGGCCGCCGGTGTAGGTGCGGAGGATGGTGGGGATGCGGACGGTGACGCTCATGGGGTTCGCCTTTCTGGTGCGCGTGTTGATGAGTGGTTGTCCGGTGCGGAAGTTGAGGGAGTTACGGGAGGGGCGTCCGCAAGAACGCCCGCCCCCTACCCCAGCCCCGCCGCCCGGAACGCCTCCACGCTCGGCCGGATCGTGGCCGTCGGCCCCGCCGCCACCGCGTCCAGCGTCTTCAGCCCGTCGCCCGTGTTGAGCACGACGGTGGTCAGCGACGGATCGAGCGCGCCGGACTCCAGCAGCTTCCGCGTCACCCCCACGGTCACCCCGCCCGCGGTCTCGGCGAAGATCCCCTCCGTGCGGGCGAGCAGCCGGATCGCGTCCACGATCTGCGCGTCGGTCACATCCTCCACGGCCCCGCCGGTGCGGCGGGCGATGTCCAGGACGTAGGGACCGTCGGCGGGGTTGCCGATGGCCAGCGACTTGGCGATGGTGTCGGGCTTCACGGGGCGCACCACGTCCTGGCCGTCCTTGAACGCCCGGGAGACCGGGGAGCAGCCCTCCGCCTGGGCGCCGAAGATCCGGTAGGGACGGTCCTCGACCAGCCCGAGGGCGATCAGCTCCTTCAGCCCCTTGTCGATCTTCGTCAGCTGGGAGCCGGAGGCGACGGGCACGACGAGCTGGTCGGGCAGCCGCCAGCCGAGCTGCTCGCAGATCTCGTAGGCGAGGGTCTTGGAGCCCTCGCCGTAGTAGGGGCGGAGATTGACGTTGACGAAGCCCCAGCCCTCCCCCAGCGGATCGCCGATGAGCTCGGAGCAGAAGCGGTTGACGTCGTCGTAGGTGCCCTCGATGCCGACGAGGTCGCCGCCGTAGACGGCGGCCATGACGACCTTCCCGGCCTCCAGGTCGTGCGGGATGAAGACGCAGGACCGGAACCCGGCGCGGGCGGCCGCCGCCCCGACGGCACCGGCCAGGTTGCCCGTCGAGGAGCAGGAGAGGGTGGTGAAGCCGAAGGCGCGCGCCGCCTCGACGGCGACGGCGACGACGCGGTCCTTGAAGGAGTGCGTGGGGTTGCCCGAGTCGTCCTTGACGTGCAGCTCACCGGTCACGCCCAGCTCTCGGGCGAGGTTGCCGGCCCGGACGAGCCGGGTGAAACCGGGTTCGAGGTTGGGCCGTGAGGCGACGTCGGCGGGGACGGGCAGCAGGGGCGCGTACCGCCAGATGCTGGCAGGACCGGACTCGATCCGGCGCCGCAGCCCCTCCGGGTCGCCGAGCGGCAGCTCGTAGGCGACCTCCAGCGGGCCGAAGCAGGAGGCACAGGCGAAGACCGGTCCGAGCGGGAGGCGCTCGCCGCACTCGCGGCAGGACAGCGCGACGGCGGGACCGAAGGAAGTAACGCGTTCAACGGCTTGCACAGCCATGGAGGCGAGGCCCTTTCTCCTCATCTTCCCCGTGGCGCACCTCGCCACGAGACGGAATTGGCACCTTCCCCGCCGGGAGCCTCACAAGGAGACCGGCTGGAGGGTTGCCGGGGCTTCAACGGGCCGTGTCCCTCTGCCCCTCTGGATGAGCGGTATGGCGCTGGGCGTCGCCCAGGCGTTTGTGGCACGCAGGACCCCGACATACGGGCGCGGTCCGCGTTGTTCAAGACTGTAACGGAAGGCGCGGCGCCCTGAGAGGGCCGTCCGTACCGCGAGATGCGTCACAACCACGCCGGACAACCGCACCGGACAACCACACCGAGGAGTCGTACACGTGCTGGAAGAGGTGGAGCGCTGGCTGGCCCGGCGGTCCTGGACCGCCGCAGACCGCCCGCTCGACCGGCTGCTCGCCGCGAAGCGCGAGACGGGCACCACCGTCAGCGTGGTCCTGCCCGCGCTGAACGAGGAGGCCACGGTCGGGGACATCGTGACCGCGATCCGTCGCGACCTGATGACGGCACCCCCCACAGGCGTCCCCCTGGTGGACGAGCTGGTGGTGCTGGACTCCGGCTCGACGGACGGCACGGCCGGCGCCGCCCGGGCCGCCGGGGCCCGCGTCGAGCACCGCGACGACGTGCTGCCCGGCCTGCCGGCCGTCCCCGGCAAGGGCGAGGTGCTGTGGCGCTCCCTGCTGGTGACCTCCGGCGACGTCGTCTGCTTCGTCGACGCCGATCTGCGCGACTTCTCGTCCACGTTCGTCTCCGGGATCGTCGGCCCGCTGCTGACCGAGCCGGACGTGGACTTCGTCAAGGCCATGTACGACCGCCCGCTCGGCGGGGCGGCGGGCCAGGGCGGCCGGGTCACCGAGCTGGTGGCCCGCCCGCTGCTCAATCTGCACTGGCCGCGGCTGGCCGGATTCGTACAGCCGCTGGGCGGCGAGTACGCGGCCCGCCGCTCGCTGCTGGAGCGGCTGCCGTTCCCCGTCGGCTACGGCGTGGAGCTCGGGCTGCTGGTCGACGCGCTGCACACGGTGGGCCTGGACGCGCTGGCCCAGGTGGACGTGGGGGTCCGCAGGCACCGGCACCAGGACGGGCGGGCGCTGGGCCGGATGGCCGCCGCGATCTACCGCACCGCACAGCTGCGGCTGGGCCGCGAGCCGCTGGTGCGCCCGGCGCTGACCCAGTTCGAACGTACGGCGGACGGCTTCGTTCCGCGGACCTACCCCGTGGACACCGAGGAGCGCCCGCCGATGGCCGGGATCCCCGAGTACGCGCGGCGCCGCGCGGCGTAAGCGTACGTTTGAGCGGTTGGCGGGGTGGCAAGGCTCGCGTCATGGTCGCTGAGCACGTGCACTCCGCCCCGATCGTCGTGGCCTCCAACCGCGGCCCGGTCGCGTACCGGATCGCCGAGGACGGCACCCTGACCGCGGGCCGGGGCGGAGGCGGGCTGGTCTCCGGGCTCAGCGCCATCGGCGCGGACGCCGGGGCGGTGTGGGTCTGCGCCGCGCTCGGCGAGGGCGACCGGCTCGCGGCCCGCCGCGCGGGCCGCAGACTCGACCCCGCCGACACGGGCGGCCACCGGGTGCGGATGCTGGACATCCCGGCCGAGACGTTCGCCGCCGCGTACAACGGCGTCGCCAACTCCGTGCTGTGGTTCGTCCACCACCTGCTCTACCAGACCCCACTGGAGCCCGCCTTCGACGCCGAATTCCGCGAGCAGTGGGCCGCCTACGAGGCGTACAACGCCGCGTTCGCGGACGCCCTCGCGGAGGAGGCCGCCGAGGGCGCCGCCGTGCTCGTCCAGGACTACCACCTGACGCTGGTCCCCGGGCTGCTCCGCGAGCGCCGCCCCGACCTGCGCATCGGCCACTTCTCGCACACGCCCTGGGCCCCGCCGGACTACTACCGGATGCTGCCGGACGACGTGGCGGCGCAGGTGCTGCGCGGCATCCTGGGCGGCGACCGCGCGGCGTTCCTCACCCGCCGCTGGGCCGACGCGTTCGCCGCCTGCTGCGCGGACGTGCTCGGCGCGGAGGTCGAACGGACGGACGGGACCGCGACGGCCGTGCGCTTCGAGGGGCGCACGACCCTCCTCGGCGTCCACGGGCTGGGCGCGGACGCCGCCTTCCTCCGCGAGCGCGCCCACCGGCCGGACGTCGAGGAGCGGATGGCCGCCCTGCGGAAGCAGATCGGACCGGGCCGCAAAACGATCGTCCGCGTGGACCGCACCGAGCTCTCGAAGAACATCGTGCGCGGCCTCTACGCCTACCGGCGGCTCCTGCTGGACCACCCGCAGTGGCACGGCCGCGTCGTGCACATCGCGTTCGCCTACCCCTCCCGGCAGGACCTCGCCGTGTACCGCGACTACACGGCGGAGGTGGAACGCGTCGCGGACGGCATCAACGAGGAGTTCGGGACGGCGGACTGGCAGCCGGTCGCCCTGCACGTCAAGGACGACTTCGCGCGCTCCCTGGCCGCCTACCGGATGGCGGACGTCGCCCTGGTCAACCCCATCCGCGACGGGATGAACCTGGTCGCCAAGGAGGTGCCGGTCGTCTCCGACGACGGCTGCGCCCTGGTGCTCTCCCGGGAGGCGGGGGCCGCGGCCGAACTGGGCGCGGACGCGATCCTCGTCAACCCGTACGACATCGAGGCCACGGCCCGCGCCCTGCACGAGGCGCTGCTGATGGAGCCGGACCGGCGCGCGGAACGCACGGAGCGGCTGGCCGCGGCGGCGACGGCGCTGCCGCCGGCGCGGTGGTTCGTCGAACAGCTGGAGGCTCTGCGGGCGTTGGGGCCGACGGCCGAACGGGGCGCGTGACGGCGTCCCGTTCGCGCCGGTGTGCTTCGCCCGCCCCGCTGACGGGTGGGGCGGGCGGGTAATCATCGGGGCATGTCGATCGCATCGCGCGGGTTCGCCCTGGCGGCGGCCACGGCCGCCGTCGCCGTCCTCGCCGTGACCACGTCCGGCTGTTCGTCGGAATCCGACGACAAGAAGTCCGAGTCCAAGGGAGGCGCGGCCGGGAGCACGGCGTCGCCCTCGGCACCCGGCGCCTCCGGCGGCAGCCCGTCCGCCGGTGCCGGCGACGGGACGATACCGGACGGGCCGGGCCCCCAGTCCTCGTACACCGTGCAGAAGCAGCCCGCCCCGGGCACCTGCACCTACCGCTGGACCGCGGCCAAGGAGCCGCTGCCCGACCCCAAGTGCACACCGGGCGCGACCAATCCGAAGGTCACCCCGGCCACGCTGAAGACGACGATCTGCCGCAGCGGCTACACCAAGGACATCCGGCCGCCCACGAACATCACCGGCCGGGAGAAGACGGCCAACGCCGCCTCCTACGGCTACAAGAAGTCCCTGCGCGACGCCGAGTACGACCACCTCATCAGCCTCCAGCTCGGCGGCGACCCCAACGACCCGCGCAACCTGTGGGTCGAGCCGCCCTCCCCGGGCCACAAGGAGGGCGCCGGGCCGAACAACCCCAAGGACTCCGTCGAGACGAAGCTGAAGCACGCCATCTGCGCGGGCAAGGCCGATCTGCGGAAGGCGCAGCAGGCCATCGCGCGGGACTGGACGACCGCGCTGGCGGCGGTCGGCGTCAAGGACGACGGGAAGGGGCGGCGGGAGACGGCCGACGCGGACGGCGACTGAGGGCGAGGCCGGCCCTCAGCGCGACTCCAGCCCGTCCGCCAGCGCCCCCAGCAGCTCCACGACGCCCCTCGGGCCGTCCACGACGAGGTCCGCGCGGGCGGCGAGTTCGGTGACCTCGTTGCTGCCGCTGCACACCAGGAGGCCGGTCAGCCCGTCGGCGCGCAGCCGCTCCACGGCGTCGAAGGCGGCCAGGTCGCCGAGGTCGTCCCCGGCGTAGAGGACGCACTCGGCGCCGGTCGCGCGGACGTGGTCGGCGAGGGCGACGCCCTTGTCCATGCCCGGCGGGCGCAGCTCCAGCACCAGCCGGCCCGGTTCGACGATCAGCCCGTGCCGTGCGGCGAGTTCGGCCAGCGGCTTCTCCAGCGCCCGGAAGGCGGCCTGGGGGTCGGGGGCGCGGCGGGTGTGGACGGCGATGGCCCGGCCGCCCTTGTTCTCGATGGGCGCGGTCTCCACCCAGGTGCCGCGCCAGGCCCCCGACGCGTCGAGCACACCGGGCAGTTCGGCCTGGACGGCGGCGATGCCGGGGTGCGGCGCGGGCGACCGGACGGTGCCGGTGGCCGCGTCCCAGCGTTCGGCGCCGTAGTGGCCGAGGACGGCCAGCCGGTCCAGGCCCGGCACCCCGGCGAAGCCGCCGTAGCGGACGGCGACCCCCGCCGGGCGGCCGGTGATCACCGCCACGGAGCCCAGCCGCGGCGCGAGCCGGGCGAGGGCGGGGACGGCCTCCGGGTGCGCTCGGGCGCGCTCGGGGTCGGGGACGATCTCCGCGAGCGTGCCGTCGAAGTCCAGGGCGACGATCGCGCGTTCGGGCCGGGCGAGGAGCGCGGCGAGGCCCTCGCGCCCGGCGGACGTCAAGGGTTCCGGAAGGGGGTGGCTGCCCATGACAACGACCCTACCCAGGCGCGGGCCGCCAAGACGGGCCTTCGCGATTTCGACGGGCCTTCGCGATTTCACCGTCGGAGACCGGCAGGGCCGGGCTCAGCGGCGGGCCCGGCGGGCGTCGCGGAGCCGGCGCAGCCGGTTGACGGTGACGGGGTCGTGGGCGAGCGCCCGCGGATCGTCCAGCAGCGCGTTGAGCAGCTGGTAGTAGCGGGTGGGCGTGATACCGAGCCGCTCGCGCACGACCCGTTCCTTGGCCCCGGGCCCGGGCCACGACCGCCGCTCCAGGGCGAGCACGGCCCGGTCGCGCTCGGAGAGCGGCCGCTCGCTTTCTTCCATGCGGTCCAGCGTAGGGGACGGCCGGAGGCGGGCGGGACGGCCGGGAAGTCCGTCCGTCCGTCCCTCCGGAGCCCTGCCTAGCGCGCGACGCCGTCCGTGGAGTCCGCCTCGCGCTGGATCTCGTCGAGGATGCCCTCCACGTCCGCGCCCTTCTGCACGGTCGCGCCGATCTTCTCCTTGATCGTCTTGCTGACCTTGGCCCAGGACGTCTTGTCCGCGGGGTAGAACTCGGCGTTCTTCAGCGGTTCCAGGAAGGGCCGCAGCTTCTTCCGCCGCGGGGAGTCGTCCCTGTACATCTGCGCCGAGGCGGACGAGGTGACCGGCAGCAGGTCGTACTTGCCGGTGAAGTCCAGCACGGTCTGGGTGCCGTAGAGGAAGTCGAGGAAGAGGCCGGCCTCCTTGCGGTTGCCGCCCTGCTTGAACGCCATGATCCAGTCGGCGACGCCCATCGTCGACTGGGCCTTGCCGTTGGCGCCGGGCAGCGGCGCCCTCCCGTACTTCACCTGGCCGGCCTCGGCCTGCTCCATCAGGCTCGGGTGGCCGTGGAGCATGCCGACCTGGCCCTTCGAGAAGGCGTTGAAGAGCTCCTGGCGGTTGGTGCGGGCGGGGTTGCCGGGGCCGGTGAGCCCCTTGCCGACGAGTTCGTCCCGCAGCCAGGTGAACGTCTTGATGTTGGGCTGCGAGCGGATGGTGTAGCTGCCGTTCTTGTCCGTGTAGCTGCCGCCGCCGCCCAGCATCCACAGCATGGTCTCGGCGGGCGCCTCCTCCGGGCCCAGCGGCAGCCCGAACGGGATCTTCACCCCGGCCGCCTTGAGCTTGGCCGCGGCGGCCTGCAGCTCGGCCCAGCTCTCGGGGGCCTTGGCGATCCCGGCCTTGTCGAACAGCGTCTTGTTGTAGAAGAGCAGCCGCGTGGAGGAGACGAACGGCAGGCCGTACTGCATCCGGCGCACCTCGCCCGCGCGGGCGATCGACGAGATGAAGTCGGCCTGGGTGGGTATGGAGAGCAGCTGGTCGGCGCTGTAGAGCTTGCCGGCCGCGGCGAAGTCGGCGTACGCGCCGATCTGCGCGATGTCCGGCGCCTTGCCCTCGGCGACCATGTCGGCGACCTTCTTGTCGACCTCGGTCCAGTTGTAGACCTCGACCTCGACCTTGACGCCCTTGTGGTCGCCCATGAAGGTCCGGGCCACCGATTCCCAGTACTTCTTCGAGCTGTTCTCCGGCTTGCCGTCGCCGTACTCCGCTGCGACCAGCCTCAGCGTCTTACCGCCCCCGGGCCCGCCGTTCCCGCACGCCGAGAGTGCGGGCGCCATCGCCGCCGTCGCGGCACCCGCCGCCGAGAGACCCAAGAACCGCCGCCGCTGCACTTGCTTTCCGCCCTTGTGGTTGTGTCCGTGTGACCGTGCTCGTGACCCTGCCGTGGCGCGGATGACCCGCCCGGTGAAGGCCGCGGGAACCGCCGCCTCCGCACGTTCCTTCCGCGCCACTTTAAGGGCTCTTCGAACACGGACTCGCTCCGGCCTTGCCCTTCCCCCTCCGGGCGACGGGCTGCTATCCACGGTGGGACACGGACGGATCGCTCACGCAGAACGCAAGGAGCCCAGGTCATGGCCGCATCACCCACCGCTTCCGGTTCCCGTACCGCCGCCGAACTGGCCACCCAGCCCGTCTCCTGGCGCCGGGCCGTCGACGCCGTCCCCGGCACCGCCGGGCTGCCGGAGCCCGGGGAGCGCGTCGCCGTCACCGGCTGCGGCACCTCCTGGTTCATGGCCCAGGGCTACGCGGCCCTCCGCGAGGCGGCCGGGCAGGGCGAGACGGACGCCTTCCCCGCGTCGGAGTTCCCCGCGGGCCGCCGCTACGACCGGGTCGTGGCGATCACCCGCTCCGGGACCACGACGGAGGTCCTCGACCTTCTCGGCACCCTCCGCGGCCGCACCCCGCTGCTGGCCCTCACCGCCGACCCCCGCACCCCCGTGCGCGAGGCCGCCGACGCCGTCGCCGTCCTGGACTGGGCCGACGAGCAGTCCGTCGTCCAGACCCGCTTCGCCACCACCGCCCTCGCCCTCCTCCGGGCCGCCCTCCCGGACGGCTCCACCGCCGTCCTGCGCGCCGCCGACGAGGCCGAAGCCGCCCTCGCCGAGCCGCTGCCCGCCGCCCTCCTCGAAGCCGGGCAGTGGACCTTCCTCGGCCGCGGCTGGGCCTACGGGACGGCCCAGGAAGCCGCCCTCAAGATGCGCGAGGCAGCCGGCGCCTGGACCGAGGCCTACCCCGCCATGGAGTATCGCCACGGCCCCGTCGCCATCGCCGCCCCCGGCCGGGTGACCTGGGCCTTCGGCCCCGTGCCCGACGGGCTGGAGGCGGCGGTCGTCCGGGCCGGGGGGATGTTCGTCCATGCCGGGCGGGATCCGCTGGCGGAGCTGGTGCGGGCGCAGCGGGTGGCTGTGGCGGTGGCGGAGGGGCGGGGGTGCGATCCGGATCGGCCGCGGGGGCTGACGCGGAGTGTGGTGCTCGGCGCCTGACGCGGCGGGCGGGTGGGGGTGGGGGTGCCCCGGACCCGCCCTTTCACCGTTTCTTGCGGGGGCAAGCCCCCGCACCCCCCAAACCGCGCTCCGCGCGGTTGTCCTCAAACGCCGGACGGGCTATTCAGCCCGTCCGGCGTTTGAGGACGCGCGCCGCAGGCGCGCTCACCCGGGGGCGCGGGGACCTCCCTGCAGAAACGGTGAAAGGGCGGGCCCGGGGCACCCCCCACCGCACAGTGGACTAGACCTTTCCCACCCCCACACGCGAAACTGTCCGGGTGAAACATGTCATCGCCCTCGACGTGGGCGGCACCGGGATAAAAGCCGCCCTCATGGGCCCGGACGCCACACTCCACCACGAGACCCTCCGCCCCACCGGCCGCGACCGAGGCCCGGAAGCCGTGGTCGACGGCATCCTCACCCTCGCCGCGGAGCTCCGCGAACTCGGCGAGAAGGAGTTCGGCGAACCCCCGTCGGCCGTCGGCGCGGCCGTCCCCGGGATCGTCGACGCCCGCACAGGGACCGCGGTCTACGCCGCCAACCTCGGCTGGCGCGACCTCCCGCTGAGGGACCTGCTGAGCCGCCGCCTCGGCGGCATCCCGGTCACCCTGGGCCACGACGTCCGCACGGGCGGCCTCGCGGAGGGCCGGATCGGCGCCGGCCGCGGAGCGGACCGTTTCCTGTTCGTACCCCTCGGCACCGGCATCGCAGGAGCGATCGGCATCGACGGCCGCATCGAGGAGGGCGCGAACGGCTCGGCCGGGGAGATCGGCCACATCGCCGTACGCCGCGGCCCCGACGCCCCCGCGTGCGGCTGCGGCGGCCGCGGCTGCCTGGAGACGCTGGCGTCCGCCGCTGCCGTGGGCCGCGCATGGGCGGCGGCGAGCGGCGACCCGGCCGCGGACGCCGCCGCCTGCGCCCGGGCGGTGGAGTCGGGCGACCCCCGCGCGCGACGCGTCTGGCAGGACGCGGTCGACGCGCTCGCGGACGGCCTCGTCATCGGCCTGACGCTGCTCGACCCCCGTACGCTGATCATCGGCGGCGGCCTCGCCGAAGCGGGTGAAACGCTGTTCGGGCCGCTGCGCGCCGCGCTCGCGGACCGCGTCACGTTCCAGAAACTCCCCATCGTCGTCCCGGCGGCCCTCGGGGCCACCGCCGGCTGCCTGGGCGCGGGTCTGCTCGCCTGGGACCTGCTCGCCACGGAATCCACGGAATCCACGGAGGTATCCGCCTGATGGTCGAACGAACGGTTCTCGACGGCGCCCGTGTCGTGCTGCCGGCCGGGGTGGTGGAGCACGGCCGCGTCACCGTGGAGGGCACCCGCGTCGTCGCGGACGTGCCCGAGGAGACGCCGGCCTGGGACCTGACCGGCCACTGGATCGTCCCCGGCTTCGTCGACATGCACGTCCACGGCGGCGGCGGCGCCTCCTTCTCCTCCGGCGACCCGGAGGAGGCCCTCACCGCGGTCCGCGCGCACCGCGCGCACGGCACCACGACGATGGTCGCCTCCACCGTCACCGGCGACCTGGACGACCTCGCCCGGCAGGCGGCCGTCCTCGCCGAGCTGACCCAGCAGGGCGACTTGGCGGGCGTCCACTTCGAGGGCCCGTTCATCTCCCCGCACCGCTGCGGCGCGCACCAGCCGGAGCTGCTGCGCGACCCGGACCCCGCGGACGTGCGCAAGCTCGTCGACGCGGCGCACGGCACGGCCCGGATGATGACCCTCGCCCCCGAGCTGCCCGGCGGCCTCGAATCCATCCGCATGCTCGTGGACCTGGGCATCGTCGCGGCCGTCGGCCACACGGACTCCTCCTACGAGGCGACGCTCGACGCCGTCGACGCGGGCGCGACCGTCGCCACCCACCTGTTCAACGCGATGCCCGCGCTCCAGCACCGCTCCCCGGGCCCGATCGCGGCGCTGCTGGAGGACCAGCGGGTCACCGTCGAGCTGATCAACGACGGGACGCACCTCCACCCGGCCGTCCTGGAGCTGGCGTTCGCCCGCGCGGGCGCCGGCCGGGTCGCCTTCGTCACCGACGCGATGAGCGCGGCGGGCATGAGCGACGGCATGTACGCGCTGGGCCCGATGCGGGTCGAGGTCAAGGACGCCGTCGCGCGCATCGCGGACGGCCCGACGGCCGGTTCGATCGCCGGCTCGACGCTGACGCTGGACACGGCCTTCCGCCGCGCGGTGACGGTCGACGGCCTGCCGGTCGAGCACGCCGTCCGGGCCCTGTCGGAGAACCCGGCCCGGCTGCTGGGCATGGCCGACCGCGTCGGCTCGCTGGAACCGGGCAAGGACGCGGACCTCGTCGTGCTCGACAGTGCCTACGAACTGGTCGGCGTGATGCGCAAGGGCACCTGGCTGGTCCGGCCCGAAGTGCGGTGATTCCTCCCGCCTTTGGGCGGGGACGACGAGCGGCGGCGGGTCCGGGGTCTGGGCCTGCCGCCGCTGTTTTGGCATGATCGCTCCCGCGATCCCGTCCAAGCGTCCCCGGTCCGAGAGAGGCGCCGATGATCCTCACGGTCACGCTCAACGCCGCGCTCGATCTGACCTACCGCGTCCCACGGCTCCGCCCCCACACCTCCCACCGGGTCGCCGAGGCCGTCGAACGCCCGGGCGGCAAGGGCCTCAACGTCTCCCGCGTACTGGCCCGGCTCGGCCACGACACCACCGTCACCGGCTTCGCGGGCGGCGCGACCGGCGAGACCCTGCGCGCCCTGCTGGCCGCGGCCGCCGCGGACACACCGGGACGGCTGACCGACGCGCTGGTCCCCATCGCCGGGACCACCCGCCGCACCGTCGGCATCGTGGACGCCGCCACCGGCGACACCACCCAGCTCAACGAGGCCGGCCCGCCGGTCACCTCGGCCGAGTGGGCCGCCTTCACCGCCCACTACGCCCAACTCCTCGACGACGCACGGGCGGTGGCCCTCTGCGGCAGCCTGCCACCGGGCGTCCCGGTCGGCGCCTACGCGCAGCTGATCCGCCAGGCACGGACCCGGCACATCCCCGTCCTGCTCGACACCGCCGGGGAACCCCTGCGCCGCGGCATCGCCGCCCGCCCCGACGTCGTCAAACCGAACGCCGCCGAACTCGCCGCCCTCACCGGCTCCACCGACCCCGTACGCGCCGCCCTCGACGCCCGCCGCCGCGGCGCCCACGCCGTCGCCGCCTCCCTCGGCACCGACGGCATGCTCGCCATCACCCCCGACGGCACCTGGCGCGCCACCCCGCCCGCCCGCCTGCGCGGCAACCCCACCGGCGCCGGCGACTCCGCCGTCGCCGGCCTCCTCTCCGCCTGGCTGGAGGGCCTGCCCTGGCCGGAACGGCTGGCCCGCGCGATCGCCGTGTCCGCGGCGACCGTCCGGGCGCCCGTGGCCGGGGAGTTCGACGCGGAGGCGTACGAGGCGGCGCTGCCGCTGGTGAAAGTAGTGGCAGTCTGAGCGCCGCCCTCCAGCAAGGGAGTCGATCCCCATGCCCCTGGCCCGTACCGCCGACCTCCTGACCCCCGGCGCGACCATCGCCGCCTTCAACGTCATCACCGTCGAACACGCCGAGGCCATCGCCACCGGCGCCGAGGCGGCCGGCTCCCCCGCCGTCCTCCAGATCTCCGAGAACGCCGTCAAATTCCACGGCGGCAACCTCACCCCACTCGCCACAGCCACCGCAGCCGTCGCCCGCTCCTCCTCCGCCCCGCTCGCCCTCCACCTCGACCACGTCGAGTCCATCGACCTCCTCCACGCCGCGAGCGCCCACGACTTCTCGTCGGTCATGTACGACGCCTCGAAGCTGCCCTACGCCGAGAACGTCAAGGCCACGGCGGACGCCGCCCGTTGGGCCCACACCCGCGGGCTGTGGCTGGAGGCAGAACTGGGCCGCGTCGGCGGCAAACCGGGGGACGCGCACACGCCCGGGGTACGCACCGACCCGGCGGAGGCGGCCGCGTTCGTCGCCGACACAGGCGTCGACGCCCTGGCGGTGGCGGTCGGCAGCTCCCACGCGATGACGGCCCGCACGGCGACCCTCGACCACACCCTGATCGCCGCCCTCCGCGACGCCGTCCCCGTCCCGCTGGTGTTGCACGGTTCGTCGGGAGTCCCCGACCCCGAACTCCGCCGCGCGGTGACGGCGGGCATCAGGAAGGTGAACGTCGGCACGGCCCTCAACACCGCCTTCACCGGCGCCGTGCGCGCCTTCCTGGAAGCGCATCCGTCGACGGTCGACCCGCGCCGCTACCTCGCCCCGGCGCGGGAGGCGATGGCGGCGACGGTGGAGCGGTTCTTGGATGCGCTGGCCGGGCCACACCCTGCGGCCGAGGTTGGCAGGCCGGACTGAAGGTTGTTACGAAGCCCCCCGGTTGATAACCCGCACGATGGTGATGGTCGGGGGGTCGACGCCCTCTCCATCCGAAACGACGTAACGAACGGCCGACATGGCAACCAGAGCCGTTCGGTCCCATTCACCTCCGCCCATGGGCCGTGGAACCGACAAGCCCCCATAGGGGGCAGGTGCGATCTCGGCGGAAATGGCGGCACTGACGGTCTTCGCAAGCTGTTCACCCAGCTTGATCAGGTCGGCACGCGCCTCGGGGGTATAGGCGACGCGGTACGCGTAGCTCACCAACTGCGCCCTTCTCGCTCCTGGTACCACTCCAGCGCGTGCGCTTCCAGCCGCCCTTCCTGAAACCGACGGACCTGCTCGTCGCCGGAGGGATCGGCGGCCTCAATCGCGATTCCGGACCAGAGGGCCAGGACGTGTGCCCGCTCGGTCAAGGTCGCGCTACTGATGGCCTTGTCGAACTCGCTGCGCATACCTTCCGGAAGAGCACGTCGAATCTCCGCGCTAGTGCGCAGACGCTCCGGGGGACCACACGGACGCTCGGCGGGTTGTGCACTCATGCTGTGCGCTCCTTTCTGCCGCAGCGATACCGCAGCACGGCGATCGTACGGCACCCTGGTCGGCCAGTGTGACCTTGATCTCTCCGACCGTACCCGCATGCCGCGATGCTGGTCAGACTGCCAGCCGCCAGGTGGTGGCACTGGTACCCCAACGACTGAGGTTGTGGAGTCCGACGGCAATCAGCGCGGCGGCCGAGCGGTCCGACCACGTCCGGTCGCGGGTCGGCGGAGCGACCTCCACCGGACGCTCCGGAGTCAGCAACGCCGCGTAGTCCGTGAAGCGGCGCGCACCACAGTCACGGCAGCGCCGCTCGCCGCCACCCTGCTCCCAGCCGGAGCGGTGCCCACAGTGCTGGATCAAGCGCCCTACGGTTCGCATCAGTTCCCCCTCTTCATGGCGGACGCGGAGTGCGTCACGATCCAGTGCGTGTACGCGGCGGCGGTGGCGTTCCGCGACCGTAAGACGTCCCCGCCCTCGGCGGCGGTCCTCCTGGCCGCTTCGAGCGCGGCGCACTCGTCGCAGCCGGTCTGGTACGGGCGCAGGCCGGCCGCCTGCCGCTCCTCGCGGGTCGCCAGACGCAGGGCGTCGGGCGGTGCGTTCCAGGGGGCGCCCCCCTTCAGGCTCCGCACGCGGACGAGGCCGTCGGCGGCCTCCGCGACCTGCGCCAGGCGGCCGTCGCGTACGTCCACCACGTAGCTGCCTGCTCTGTATGTCACTGCCGACGGCCTCCCCGGATGGCTTGAAATCCGTCCATGTGCCCAGCCTGAGGCATCCCCGGGATTGGGGCGAAACTTTCCCCCCGATATATGCCCAAACGAGTTAACTGGCGTACTCGTACTGACGCTTGTCGTAGAGTCGACGTCCGAGAATGAGGTAGGTGATCATTTGTCGGACGCCGTGCCCACCCTGATGCGCCGACGACTCGGGGCAGAGCTGCGGACCATGCGCATCCGGGCAGGCATGAGCCTGGCGGAGGCCGCCAAGCTGCTCGGCACCTCCTCACCGAGCCTGAGCAAGGCCGAATACGGCAAGCAGCGCGCCGACCTCGACAAGTGCCTCACCGCGTACGGCGTCGAGGACGAAGTACGGATCACGGAGATCCGAAAGCTGGCGAAACTCGCGGAGACCGGCCGCCGAAGGGGCTTGTTCACTCAATACGGTGATGTCATCCACGACTCGCTCGCCGACCTCATCGAGCTCGAAGAGCTCGCGAGCCAAGCCGACACCTATGCGGCACTGGCCGTTCCGGACCTGCTCCAGACCATGGACTACGCCTGCGCGGTCATCGAGAGCAGCCGCTCATGGAGCACCACCCGCCAGGCCAGGACCTTCGCCGAACTACGCATGAAGCGCCAACAGGCCCTGGAGAGCCGTCAGCTCGACGACGTGCCCATGCCGCCGCTCATGATGCGCTGCGTACTCGACGAGGCATGCCTGAGGCGCCGAGCAGGAGCACCCGGGGTACTCGAAGGGCAGCTCAAGCGCCTGCTGGACGCGTCGGAGATGCCGAATGTCGAGGTCCGCGTCCTTCCGTTCACCGCCGGCGCGCACACCGGCCTCAACGGGGCCTACACCGTCTTCCACTTCGACGAGGGCCAGCCGCTGGTGGCGATCGAACCGCTCACCACGTCCTTCTACCTGGAGGAGGACACCCACACCGTCCGCTACGACGCGGCGTTCAACCACCTGCGCGAGCAAGCGCTCGACATAGCGGCCTCCCGCGACTTCATCAACCGCCTGCTCAAGGACGTCTGATCCATGAAGGTGGAGCGCCCCGACGGCCCGGCCGCGGCCATCGGGGAGGGCGAGGCTACGACTTGGACTTGTACCAGCCCGAAAGCACCTTGAGCCGGGCAACGTTGACGTTGCACTGGGAGTCGCACGACAGCTTGACGTCGTTCTTGCCAGCTTTGAGCTGAACGTAGTTGTAGGTGTACGACCAGCCGTCACCGGGCCACTTCTTCAGGTTCACGGTGGTGTCCAACTTCTGCCCGTTGACCCAGAGCGAAAGTCCCGCTTCCCCGCTCTGCGCTCCGTAGTCGACCCACACCGTGTACTGGCCGCCGTCCTTGACGTCCACATTGCCCCACTCGATCGAAGACCCCTGCTTCATGGCGACGTACAGGCCGCCCTCGGTCGGCGCATTCTTCACGTCCGTCGACGTGGTCGCGCCGCCGCCCAGACGCAGCGACGCCGCGTCCCGCTTCAGGTCCTTGACCGGCTTGCCGGACGGCTTGTCCTCGCCGCCCTTCTTCTGGTCCTTCTTCTTGTCCTCGGTGTTCGGCGACGGCGACTTGTCCGCGTTCACGTTCGTGCTGTTCTTCTCATCGCCGTCACCCATGTTGGTGATGACCGCCGCGGCGATCCCGCCCGCGACCACCACCACGACGGATATCGCGGCTATGAGCAGGCCACGCCGCTTGGGCCGGCCCGCGTCGCCGCCGTGGCCCCCGTGGCCGCCCGGGGGCGGGCCCGGCTGGCGCGGGGCGCCGCCGGGGAGGGTTTCGGGGGCGGCGTAGTGCGGGGCGGGCGGCTGCTGGGGGGCGGGGGCGCCGGCGCCGTAGGTGCCGCCCGGCTGGGGGGTGTACTGGCGGGAGCCGACCGGCCGGACCTGGTTGTACGACGTGCGGGGGACGCCGGGCTGTGGCGCGGACGCAGACGCGTCGGCGCCCTGGTCGCCGCCCTCCGAGCGGTAGAGGTAGCCGAAGGGGTCCTCTTCCTCCGGCTTGCCGTTGCCGTTGTTACCGGCCGTCATCCCCAGTCACTCCCCACGTGATGTGCCGTCCGGGCACCCACGTTCTGCACCGGGTCCGCGGCTGTCGAGGCCGGTTCGGCCACCACGGTCCGGCGGCGGTGCCGCATCGGCGCAGCCTACCCCGTGCGGGACGGGCCACGCCCTGGCGCGGGGGGCTACCGGCCGGTCAGCCCGCCCGCCGGCCGGTCCTGGCGCGGGACCGCTTCTCGACGTACATGCGCTGGTCGGCGGAGCGCAGCACCTCGTCGGCGGACATCCCGCAGCCCGCCCAGCCGATGCCGAAACTCGCCCCGACCCGTACCGCCCGGCCGTCGACCCGGATCGGCGGGATGATCGCGTTGCGCAGCCGGACCGCCAGGTCCTCCGCGTCGGCGCGGCCCAGTCCGTCCGCGAGGACGACGAACTCGTCGCCGCCCAGCCGGGCCACGGTGTCGCCGTCGCGGACGCCGTTGCTCAGCCGCCGGGCGACCTCGATCAGGACCGCGTCGCCGGTGTGGTGCCCGAACCGGTCGTTGATCGACTTGAAGCCGTCGAGGTCGCAGAAGAGGACGGCCAGGCCCTTGCTGCCGTCGTCGCTGCCCTCGTCGAGCGGGACCGTGTGGACGTGGTCGCGGTGGTCGTAGCCGCCGGCGCCCGTCGGGTAGTCGCCCGTGGGGTGGCCGCCGGAGGGGTAGTCGTCGCCCAGCGGGTCGGGGGCGTGGTGGTCGTGCCCGTACGCGCCGTCGCCGCCCGGCACCCCGAGCGGCTCGCCGAACGGGCCGCCGAAGGGGTCTCCGACCCCCACGACCTCGTCGAAGCCGTCGAGCCGGCCGAAGGGGCCGTGGGCGGCCGCGGCGTGGGGTTCGCTGCCGGGCGGCCGGGAACAGAGCCGGCTGCTGAGCCGGGCGCGCAGCTCGGCGCTGTTGGGGAGGCCGGTGAGGGAGTCGTGGCTGGCGCGGTGGGCGAGCTGGAGCTCGTGCCGCTTGCGGTCCTCGATGTCCTCGACGTGGGTGAGCAGGTAGATCGGCCCGTCGGCGGCGTCGGCGACGACGGAGTTGCGCAGCGAGACCCAGACGAACGTGTCGTCCCGGCGGCGCAGCCGCAGCTCGGCCCGGCCGCCCTCGGCGGAGGTGCGGAGCAGGGTGCCGATGTCCTCGGGGTGGACGAGGTCGGAGAACGAGTAGCGGCGCATCTGGGACGCCGAGCGGCCGAGGAGCCGGCAGAGGGCGTCGTTGGCCCGGTGCAGCCGGCCGTGCTGGTCGCCGCCCAGCTCGGCTATGGCCATGCCGCTGGGCGCGTACTCGAACGCCTGCCGGAAGCTCTCCTCGCTGGCGCGGAGGGCCTGCTGCTCCCGTTCGAGCCGGACGAGGGCGCGCTGCATGTTGGCCCGCAGCCGGGCGTTGTTGATCGCAATCGCCGACTGGAAGGCATACATCTGGAGGGCCTCCCGGCCCCAGGCGCCGGGACGGCGGCCGTTGCGCGGCTTGTCCACGGAGATCACGCCCAGCAGCTCGCCGCCGGCCGCGCCGGCCGAGTAGAGGGGCGCGAGGAGGCGGTCCATGGGGTGCCACTCATCGGGAAAGCGCGGTGCGGGGCCGGTGGTGCGCCACTGCGGGACGTCGTCGTCGTCGAGGACCCAGCCCTCGGTGTACGGGATGAAGCGCAGCTCTCCCCAGCGCTCGCCCATGCTCAGCCGCCGCTCCCACGACACCCGCGAGCCGACTCTGCCGGACAGGAACGCCTCGGCGCTCGCGCTGCCGGCGACGGCGGCAACGACCAGGTCACCGTCCGGCCGGACCAGGTTGACCGCCGCGAGCTCGTACCCGAGCCCGCTCACCACGCCCTCGGCGACGGTCTGCAAGGTGTCCGCGAGGCTGCGCGCGGTGTTCAGATCCGCGACCGCCTGGTGAACCTGCCGCAGGGTCGCCAGACGCACATACGGCTCCGACTCGGTTTCCATAGCTCGCTCTCCCCCGAGACCTCGACAGCAACTCTCCAGATTTTCTTGTCGTCCGATTACACGGCCACTGAATCACAGCGAGCTGACAACTCGGTACACAGGGTCAACAAATAGGGCCTTCTGTGACTCATGTCACAGGGAGTAACGGTGACCCTTACTTTCCGTTCGCAGTCGTCCTACGTTTCTTAAACGCAAATAAGGCAGGGCCTGCCGGGATTCCCGGGGCCCGAGAACAGATCAGGGACAGATCGGGGGCAGAAAGGCCTAGGCCCCAATACCAGGACGATCCTGGTACCGCAGCCCGATGCCACAGATCGTCACGGGCGGCTAGCGTGCTTCGTGTGTTGCAGACGACTTCGCCCGCCGAGACCCGTATACCGCATCCTGACGGTGTGACCGCCGAGGAGTTCCGCGCCGCTCTCGCCCGCCTGGCCGCGGGTGTGGTCCTGGTGACCGCGCACGATCCCGACGACGGCCCCCGGGGCGAGGACGTCGGCATGACCGCGACGGCGTTCCTCTCCGTATCCCTCGACCCACCCCTCGTGATGGTGAGCGTTCGCAACGACTCCCGGATGGAGGATCTGCTCGCCCGCCAGCCCCTCTGGGCGGTCTCCCTGCTCTCCGAGAGCCAGCGGCACGTCGCCGGGCGGTTCGCCATGAAGGGCCGCGTCAGCGACCGGCTGCTGTTCGAGGACCTGACGTACGAGCGCGGGGAGCTTTCCGGCTCGCCGCTGATCCGCGGCGCGCTCGCGACGCTGGAGTGCCGGACGGAGCAGCGGGTCGTGGCGGGCGACCACACGCTCGTCATCGGCCGGGTGCTCCGGGCCTCCGCCCCGAGCATGGAGAGCGGACCGCTGACGTACTTCCGGGGCCGCTACCGGCACCTGTCCTGACCGATTCCAACCAGTTGCGGGACCCGGCCGCGGTCAGTGCCAGTCCCGCGCGGAGCGCCCCCGCTTCGTCTCGGCGCGCTGCTTCTTCTCCCGCAGCCGCCGCTCATTGATGCCGCGCGGTATCCGCGTCGCCTTCCGCGGCTTCGGCGGCGGCGCGGTGGCCTCGGCCAGCAGGGCCGCCAGCCGGACCGCGGCCGTCTCCCGGTTGCGCCACTGGGACCGGTGCTCCGACGCCCGTACGGTCACCACACCGCCCACCAGCCGCCCCGCGAGCCGGTCGAGGGCGCGCTCCTTCCACACCGCCGGCAGCGCGTCGGTGGCGGCGAGGTCGAAGCGCAGCTCGACCTGGCTGTCGCTGGTGTTGACGTGCTGCCCGCCCGGCCCGGAGGAGCGCGAGAAGCGCCAGAGCAGTTCCGCCTCGGGCAGGTGGACGGCACCACGGATGACGTAGGGACCGGACATGGCTCCATCGTCCCCCGCCGGAGACGCCGCCGTCACCTCGTTTTGCCCCACTCCGCCCGCTCCCGGGCGGCGACGCCCCGACCCGGCATCAGAAAGCAGTAAAGAAAGTAAAGGGAGATGGAACCTCACCCCCCGCTGTCGACGTTATCCCGGGTGACGGGAGCGCGTGGCAGCACGCGGTCCGCGAGTCGATGAGAAAGGGATCACCCCCATGCCTGTAAGCCTGTCCAAGGGCGGCAACGTCTCCCTCACCAAGGAGGCCCCGGGCCTGACGGCCGTCACCGTCGGCCTCGGCTGGGACGTCCGCACCACCACGGGCACGGACTTCGACCTCGACGCGAGCGCGATTGCGGTGAACCCCACCGGGAAGGTCTACTCGGACGCCCACTTCGTCTTCTTCAACAACAAGCAGACGCCGGACCAGACCATCGTGCACACCGGTGACAACACCACCGGCCAGGGCGATGGCGACGACGAGCAGATCAACGTCAACCTCGCCGGCCTCCCGGCCGACGTCGACAAGATCGTCTTCCCGGTCTCCATCTACGACGCCACCACGCGCTCGCAGAACTTCGGCCAGGTCCGCAACGCCTACATCCGCATCCTCAACCAGGCCGGCGGCACCGAGATCGCCCGCTACGACCTGAGCGAGGACGCCGCCACCGAGACCGCCATGGTCTTCGGTGAGCTCTACCGCAACGGCGCCGAGTGGAAGTTCCGCGCCGTCGGCCAGGGCTACGCGTCGGGCCTCGCCGGCATCGCGCAGGACTTCGGCGTCAACGTCTGAGACCGGCCGCCCCCTGGCCCCGGGAACAGCGTGGTGCTGGCCGGTACTGGGATCGGCACATAACCGGCCCGGTATGACTTCGGCCGGCAAGGAGACCCCCCGACTTGTGTCGGGGGGTCTCCTTCATACGCTTCCGGCTCGGGCCGACATTCCGTTCCGAGCGCTGCTCCGAGCCCTCCGGAACAGTCCGGAGAACGCACCGCCGATCCCATGGGGGCACGTTCATTTACCCGACCGACTGACATGAGTTGACTCTTCGGTGCTCCGCCGGATCAGGCCGCGTACTCCTCGTGTGGGATGCCGCGCTCCCATACGGCCTCGAACGCAGCCGATGCCAACCGCGCTACTGCCGGTTCGGAGCGAACCTCCCAGCATTGGCTCGGACCAGTTGCCGTCCCCGGAGAAATGGTTGAACAGAACGGTCTCACCGTCGAACACCCAACAATCGTTTCCGGGCAGGGCGATGTCCGACGCCTGGCGCCGGGACAGCCGGCGAACTCGCTCCCCGGCATGCACGTTGACCACGGTGCCGGCGTGCTCGTACCGGATGTAATCAGTGACCGGTTCGGAGACGATACGGGCGCGACGGACCGCCACGCCTCGGGCTGTCGCGCTGCGAATCAATTCAACCCAAGGCGTCCAGTATGCGGACGCCGGATCTACGTCGCGTTGCCCCGTGCACTTCCAGTTCCCGAAGACCTCCGCCCCGCTCAGCGGACAGGGCTCGCCGGAGCGGGCCCTGAGGTCTCGTCCCCGGCTCGTGCCCCCAAGGCCCACAGGAACCTCTCAGCACTGGCTGACACGCCGTCAGCAGGATCAGACACCAGGTCGGCATCAGTACCGTCGGCGACCGCCGCCGACCGCCGGAGTGCGGCGCTGCCAGTCGCGGCGGATCGCCGGACACCGCGGAAAACGATCCGGCACTCCGCCGCGAACGGCTTCGCCGTTCGCCCCACCGGCCCGGGAGTCGTGTCAGCGCAGCCGGTGGTCCTCCAGGAGTGCTGCCTGTCAGCTCCCTCAAATCCCCCACATCGGCCCGTATGTTGACGCCTCGGCTTGCGATCCACTCACTCTTCGGGCGGATCCGACAATCGCCCCAACCGGCAATCAACTCCTCTTGGGCGTCTATACCATTCCTCGACGCCAACCTCAACGTTTCTTTCTTGAGTTGACTGGTTATGATCGCCTCCTTCCCGAGAATGGCCGACTCTGTTTGACGAGGGCTGATGACTCCTGCCAGATCCGAAGTCCCGGGCGAGCCGCCGCGAAGGAGACGACGGCGCGCAGTGCGCCTGCGTACCTTGCTCATCTGGCTGGCGGTGGTGCCCACCGTGGCCATGAGCGTCCAAGTCCTCATCAGCTCGAATCGGTTGCTGCAGGAGTCCCGGCACCTGCGCGAGGACGTGGCGGCCGGTCGGCAGACCGGCGTACCCCTCTACCAGCTCATGCTCACACTGCAGTCCGAGCGCGCGATCACCGCCGCCTGGTCGGCGGGTCTCCCCGTGAACGCGGCCGACCTGCGCAGCCACCGGACCGAGACCGACCGGGCCGTGGCCGCGTTCCTGAAGTCGCTGGGCATTGCCGGGGTCCATCCCGACCAGCCCGAGCAATACCTGCCGGGAGTCACGCGACGGCTGGCCGACCTGGGCGCTCAGCGCGCACGAGCCGATGCACGCAACGGCGGCCTGGACGACACCGTCGACTACTACACCGACGTCATCAACGAGACGATCCACATCCACGAAGACGTCGGCCACATCAATGACGGTGCGCTCACGCAGGAGAGAACGTCGCTGGTGGCCTTGTTCTCGGCAGCGGAGGTGGTGGCTCGCGAGAACGCCATCCTCGCGATGTCGGGCCCCTCCGGGAAGTTGACGGCCGCCAGGTTCGGAGAACTCCTCAAAGCCATCGGCGCGAGCGACTACTTGTACGACACGGCCGCCCTCGATCTGCCCGCCGACGACCAGGAGAGCCTCCAGCGGATCCTCGCCTCGAAGGCCTGGAAAACCAAGTCCCGCATCGAGAAGGCGGTCATCACCGGGCACCGGGACATCTCTTCCGGCGTCGCGCTGCCACCGGACACCCGCGATTGGCGGGCGGCCGACGATGCTGTTTCCGCCCAGCTGAACACCCTCAACCAGAGCGAGCTCCAGGAAATGCTCGCCCACGGCGACGACAAGGCGGCACAGCTGGAGCGCCAGGTCGTCCTGCTGGTGGCGGCAAGCGGGGCCGCCCTCCTGCTGGTCATCGCCGTCGTGGTCTTCACCACGCGCTCGGTTCTGCGCCGTTTGCGGGATCTCCACAACCGCACGGTGACGGTCGCCGAGGAGACCCTGCCGGACCTCGTCGCCCGCTTGCGGCGCGGACAAGCCGTCGGCGCCGACGCGCTACCGCAGCCGAGGGGTGAGCAGGACGAGGTCGGACGGATCAGCGACGCCTTCGCCCGCGTCGTCGCCGTGTCCATCGAAGGGCACCGGACGCTCGCAGAGGAGCGACAGGGTTTCAGCGTGTTCGCCTCCGGTATCGCCTCACGGACCGGAAACCTGGTCAGCCGGCAACTGGCCCTCACCGAGCACCTCCAGGACACCTTCGGCCATGACGAGGCACTCCTCGCCGACCTCATGAGGTCCGACCAGCTCACGGTCGGCATGCGGAGGCAGATCGAGAACCTGCTCATCCTGGCGGGCGGTGAGATCCCCGACCCGCACACCGAGCCCATGCGCATCGCCGACCTGCTCCGGGAGGCGGCCGCCGAAGTCGAGGACTTCCGGCGCGTCGACCGCCACGCCATGGACGAGACCAGTGTCGAGCCCGGCGTGATCAGTCAGCTCAGCCACCTGCTGGCAGAGCTGCTGGACAACGCCACCCGTTTCTCCCCGCCGGTGACGAGGGTCGCCATCCGGTCCGAACTCGTGGCGGACGGCCTCTGCGTCGAGATCGAGGACCGTGGCCCGCGGGTGACCACCGAGAAGTACGAGGAGATGAACGACCGGCTGCATTCCGCCCCGCCGTACTCCGTGCTGGCCCAGAACGCGCACCGGCTCGGCCTCTTCGTGGTCGGCCATCTGTCCGACCAGCTGGGTGCGACGGTCACGCTGCGCCGGTCGGCGTTCGGCGGGACATCCGCCGTGGTGAATGTCCCGGGTGAGCACCTCGTGGACACCCGGGAGCGCACCCCGGACCCCGGGCCGGCGAAGGAGCGTCTGCTCGTACCGCGGTCCGCCGAGGAACGCCGGCCCGAGCTCGTCCCGCTTCAGCGGTCCCTCGATCCGGCTGGCGACCCCGCTCCCACCACGTCGGAACTGCCGCGGCGCCAGCGGAAGGAGCAGGCGCGGCCGGCCCGGACCACGGCGCCGGGGGCATCGCTCCGATCCGGCTCCGGGGACCTCCCCACCCGGCCGGCCCTCCCCGAGCGCGTCCCGCAGGCCCATATGGCCCAGCGGCTCCGCGAACGGCGTGCGGCCGAACCGGTCCGTCAGGATGCCGCCACGCCGGAAGAGGTGGCCGACGCCTGGACGGACTACGAAGACAACACCCGGCAAGTGGAACTCGAGCTCCGAGGGGACCAGCCATGACGACGACGAACAACGACGTGATCTACAGCATCCTGGACAACAATCTGAGCAGGATCGCGGGAGTCCAGGGAGCCGTGCTCCTCTCCAACGACGGGATCAAACTCAGCGCCTATCTGCTGGAGCGGGACCAGGCCGAGCGGGTGGCCGCGGCGGCCTCCGGTATCGCGTCCACCATGAAGGCCATCTCGCGAGAGATCGACGGCGGCGGGGTGGTGCGCCAGCTCGTGGAGATGGACGACCGGTACCTGTGCATCGTCGGATGCGGGGCGGGCAGCACACTGATCGTGGTGGCCTCCCGCAAGGCACGGCTCGGCGAGCTGGGCGGCGAGACCGTCCGCGCCGCGCAGGCGCTCGGCGAGTGGCTGGGCACCCCCGAACGCTCACAGGCGCTCACGTCGTAATGGCGGCCGACCCCGAGCCCGGACGCGGCCGCCGGACGCGGCTGTACGCCCTCACCGATGGTCGTACAGCCGCATCCCGCCATGGTTTGACGATGGACACGCTGATCACAGCGGCTGACGACGCCGACGGTCACGGCAGCCTGCCCACGGAGTGGCAGGAGATCCTCGCCATGTGCCCGTCGCCGAACGGACGGGCGATCGCCGAGATCGCCGCCCGGATGCAGATGCGGCTGACCCCTGTGACCGTGCTGCTCGGCGAGCTGCTGGAACGCGGTCTGATCCGCCACCGGCCGCCGCTGGACGTCTCCGAAACCTCCAATGTTCACCTGCTCATGAAAATCAGGGACAACCTTGCCCGGCTATGACACCGCCGCACTGGAAGCGTCTCCCGTCAAGATCCTCATCGCCGGGGGCTTCGGCGTCGGCAAGACGACTCTGGTCGAAGCGATATCCGAAATCGATCCCTTGCGTACCGAGGAGCGGCTGACGGCCGCGGGCGTCGGAGTCGACGATCTGGACGGCATCGAGAGCAAGAAGGCGACCACGGTCGCGATGGACTTCGGCCGTATCACTCTCACCGACGCCGGAGTGGTCCTGTATCTCTTCGGTACACCGGGCCAGGAGCGCTTCTGGTTCATGTGGGACGACTTGCTGAACGGGGCGCTCGGGGCGCTCGTTCTGGTCGACACCCGGCGGCTGGACCGCAGCTTCCCCGCCATCGACTTCTTCGAGAACCGCGGACTTCCGTTCGTCGTCGGCGCGAACTGCTTCCACGGTGAACAGCCGTACACCACCGAGGAGATCACGGCAGCCCTGCACCTACGGGACCCGGACACCCCCGTCCTCCTGCTCGACGCCCGCTCCCGGGAGGACGTCCGCAGCGCCTTGCTCTCGCTGCTGGATCTGCTGATCACCCAGGCGGACGTCATCGCAACCGTCTGACCCCGGACGGCCGGAGACCTCCGGCACGCCGCCTGCGGGTGGACCGTCTCAGCCGGCCACGGCTGGGTGGTCGGCCTGCAGCCGGCAAGGCCGGATCCGTCTGCGCCTCGGCGAGTCGCTCTCGGCCGGAATCCGGGAGCCGCAGCCGGATCGCCCACGTCCTGACTCGGCCGCTCGGTGCCTCGGTCGCGGAAGGCCGGCAGGTGCACTGCCTTGACGAGCCCTCCACCGAATCACGGACCCGCCTGAGTTTCCTGGAAGTGCGGGCCGCCCGGCTCGACCATGGCGGCCCCCGGAACCTGTGGGCCGAGCGCGAACCGTACCTCAGCGCACGGGCACTGCACGGTCGCCCGCACCACACTCGCTTCGGCCTGACGATCACGCGGGACGGTAGCCACACGCTGTGGCTCGAAGCCCCGCAAAAGGTGTCCTGGCCGCTGCCCTGATGTACTGCCCGGCGTCGCCGCAGTGCACCATTCCCCCTACCCCGCTTCCCCCGGCCTCACCAGCCCCGCCTCGTACGCCGCGATGACCAGCTGCACCCGGTCCCGTGCCCCCAGCTTGCCCATGATGCGGCTGACGTGGGTCTTGGTGGTGAGGGGGCTGAGGCCGAGGGTGGTGGCGAGTTCGGTGTTGGTGAGGCCGCGGGCGACGAGGGTGAGGACTTCGCGTTCGCGGTCGGAGAGGGTGGGGAGGGCGGAGAGGAGTGGGGGGAGGGAGGTGGGAGCGGTGGTGCGGAGGAGGCGGGTGATGAGGCGGGACGTGGGGCCGGGGGCGAGCAGGGACTCGCCGACGGCGACGGTGCGGACGGCGTCCAGGAGTACGGAGGGGCGGGCGTCCTTGACGAGGAAGCCGGAGGCGCCGGCGCGCAGGGCGTCCATGACGTACGTGTCGGTGTCGTAGGTGGTCAGGACGAGGATGCGGACGTCCGCCAGCTCCTCGTCCTCCGCGATCAGCCGGGTGGCCTCGATGCCGTCGAGGTCCGGCATCCGGATGTCCATGACCACCACGTCGGGGCGGGTCTCGTGGGTGAGGGCGACGGCCTGCCGGCCGGTGCCCGCCTCGCCCACGACGGTCATGTCGGAGGCGGTGCCCAGCAGCAGGGCGAAGGCGGAGCGGACGAGCTGCTGGTCGTCCGCGAGGAGGACGCGGATCGTCGGGTCGCCGGTCATGCCACGCCCGCCTCGGAGCGGTCCGCGCCGCCGTCCTGCCGCCCGCCCCCGCGGTCCCCTCCGGCCGCGGGGGCGGGCGGCAGGACGGCGGTCACCGCGAACCCGGCGCCGTCCGGCCGCGGCCCGGCCTCCAGAGTGCCGCCGACGCTGCGGGCCCGCTCCCGCATGCCGACGAGGCCGTAACCGCCGGGCGCGTCAGGCAGGTTGGCGACAGCGGACGACCGGAGCGCACCACCGCCGTCGGCGGGTACGGGCGGCCGAAGCCCGCCGCCGTCGTCCAGCACAGTGACCCGCAGCGCCCCCTCCGGCCCGGCGCGGTCCACCGTCACCCGGATGCCGACGGAGGGGCCCGCGTGCCGGACGGCGTTGGTGAGCGCCTCCTGGACGATGCGGTAGGCGGCGGCGCCCACCGCGGGCCCGGGGGCGTCCGTCCCGTCGGGCATGCTGAGCCGTACCCGGGCGCCGGTGCCGCCGGCCGTGCGGACCAGGTCGGGGAGGCCGTCCAGGCCGGGCGGCGGGCCGTACTCGGTGGGCTCCCCGGCGCGGAGGACGTCCAGCATGTCGCGCAGTTCGCCGCGCGCGGACCGGCAGGTGTCGGCGATGCCGTCCAGGGAGCGGGCGAGCGCGGCGCGGTCGAGCCGTCCGGGGTCGGCGACCAGGACGTGGGCCGCCACCGAGGCCTGCACACCGACGAGGGTGATGCTGTGGGCGAGCAGGTCGTGGAGGTCGCGGGCGATGCGCAGCCGCTCCTCCACGACGCGGCGTTCCGCCTCCCGCTCCCGGGCGTGCTCGGCCCGTTCCGCGCGTTCCACGATGGCCGCGACGTGGTCGCGGTGGAGGCGCATCGCCTCGCCGAGGAGGACGACGTCGGCGACCCAGCCGGCGCGCAGCAGCGTCGGCAGGACGGAGTCGCCCCGGCCCGCGGCGAACAGGACCACGGTGGCCGAGACGAGGATGCCGCCCAGGGTCAGGAAGCTGCGCGCGGGCGGCCCGGCGGCGGCGAGCGACCACAGCGCGACCAGGCCGGACGGCAGGACGGCGTAGTACGGGTCCTCCCAGGCGTGGTACGGCATGGCGAGGCAGACCTCCGCCAGCACCGTGAGGAACGGCGCCCGCCGCCGCGCCACCAGGACCAGCGCCGACCCCGTGAGCAGCGCCCAGCCGGCCGCGCCGGGGGCGCGTCCGTCCCCGGGAAGGAGCACGCAGAGGAGGCTCTGCGCGAGGAGCACCCCGAGCGCCACGGCGACGTCGGAACGGCCGAAGGGCCGTGCCGCGACCGGGCGTTGGGGCAGCAGCAGGCGCGCGATCAAGGGGGTGACGGGGTCCACGGGCGGCATCATCCCTCCATGGAACGCCGGGAGAGCCGTCCCGGCCACCACATCCACCACTTCAGCAACAGACTCGCGGAGGTGACCAGGTAGGTGCGGACCAGGAAGGTGTCCAGCAGTACCCCGATCGCGATGATGAGCCCCATTTCCACCAGGGACACCAGCGGCAGGGACGCCAGGACCGCGAAGGTGGCGGCCAGCACGATGCCGGCCGAGGCGATGACGCCTCCGGTGGTCCGCAGCGCGATGAGCGCCGCGTCCTCCGGGCCGGCCCCCTTCAGCCGTTCCTCGCGCGCCCGGTGCATCAGGAAGATGCCGTAGTCGACGCCGAGCGCCACCAGGAAGACGAAGGTCAGCAGGGGCATGCTCGGGTCGAGCCCCTCGAATCCCAGGGCGGGCCCGAACAGCAGGCCACTGGCGCCCATCGCGGCGCCCCAGGAGGCGATCACGGCGAGGAGGAGGACGACGGGCGCGGTCAGCGAGCGCAGCAGGACGATCAGTACGGCGAGCACTCCGGCCAGCACGAGCGGGATCACCCTGCGGCGGTCGTCGGCGTTGGTGTCGGCCAGGTCCATCTGCTGGGCCGTGGCCCCGCCGACGAGGGCCTCCGCGTCGGGCACGGCGTGCAGGCGGGTGCGGAGTTCGCCCACGGTCCGCTTCTCGGCGTCCGATTCGGGCCGCGCCGCCGGGAAGACCAGGAGCTCGGTGCGGCCCGCCCCGCTCCGGCCGCGCGTCACCGAGGCGACGCCCGGGACGGACCGGGCCGCGGACTCCGCCCGGTCCGCCTCTTCCTCGTTCGTCATGACGACGGTCGGCTGGCTCCCCGCCTCGGGGAAGGCCCGCGCGGCGGTGTCCGTCGCGGTGACGGAGTCCGGCCGGTCGACGAACGCGTCCTCCTGCCGCAGCGTGCCCGGCAGCGCCAGGGAGCCCACCGCCAGCGCGCCGAGCAGGGCGCACCCGGCCACCAGCACGACGACAGGCCGGCGTTCGGCCGAACTCCCCATCACCGCGAACACCGACCGCCGGCGCCGCACCGGCTCGACGCCGTACTCCGGGATCAGCGGCCAGAACAGCCGGCGTCCCAGCAGGACGAGCACCGCGGGCAGCAGCGTCATCATCGCGGCCAGGGCGCACACCACCCCCACCGCTCCCACCGGTCCCATCCCACTGCTGCTGTTGAGGTCCGCGGCCAGCAGGCACAGCAGTCCGGCGATCACCGTTCCGGCGGAGGCGAGCACCGCCGGGCCGCAGCCGCGGACGGCGGCGAGCATCGCGTCGTACGGCCGTGCGCGGTGGCGCAGTTCCTCGCGGTAGCGGGCGACGAGCAGCAGGGCGTAGTCCGTGCCCGCGCCGAAGACGAGCACGGTCATCACCGATGTGCTCGTGCTCGTCACGGTGATGTCGAACGCCTCGGCGAGGCCGTACGTCAGGGCCATGGCCACCGTGGCCGCCACCCCGACGACGCTGATCGGGACCAGCCACAGGAACGGGCTGCGGTAGATCAGCACCAGCAGCACCGCCACCGCGATCCCGGTCCCCACCAGCAGCGTCCCGTCGAGGGAGGCGAACACCTCGGTCTGGTCGGCCAGCAGCGCGACCGGACCGCCGATCCGGGCGGACAGCCCGGCGGGCCCCCCGCTCACCGTCTTCTTCAGATCGTCCACGGCGTCGGCCTGGTCGACGGCGTCCGGCAGCCCGGTGAGGGACAGGGTCGTCACGGACGTCGCGTGGTCCTTGGACTCGACGCGCGGCGGCCGGGCGTCCAGCAGCTTGTGCGCCCCTGCGGCCCGCCGCACCCGCTCGCGCTCGAACGCCCGGTCCTCGTCGGTCAGGCCGCCGTCGCGGTGGAGGACGAGCAGCGCGTCGGCAGTGCTGCCGCCGGGGAGGTGCCGCGCCAGCTCCTCCACCCTGGTGGACTCGGCCCCGGCGGGCAGGTAGTCCACGATCCCGTCCCGGGTGACACCGCCGAGCCGTTCCTGGAAGGGCACGGCGACGGCGAGCAGCGCGACCCACAGGGCGAGCACGGCCCACGGCAGCCACCTTTCTTTTCCTCCGGCCGTCCGTCCCACCCGCTCCATGTCGTTCACTCCCGGTCGCGCGGATCACTGACGTGTCCAGGCTTCCGGGACGTGGGGGCGGACGCGTCCGCCGGGGGACCGAGCCGGTGTTACTCCCCGGGGAGACACACCGGGGGTGGTACTCCCGGAGGAGCACGGAAGCTCGCGTCGTTCGCTCCTCGTCAACGCCGTTGTCCACGGCGCCGGTTCCCTCAGCCCTTCGAGCGCATTCGGCCGCCGAAACGATCACTCCGGGCGGCGCCGGTGGCAAGGTCGCCCCTGCCGGACCGAGAAGACCGAGAAGACCGAGAAACCATGAAAGAGGAGAACGTGAACGGCATGAGGAACAAGGTGCGTTGGGCGCTCGGCGCGCTCGGCACGCTGGCGCTGGTGTTCACCGCGACACCGGCGGAGGCGGGGGCGAACGGCTGCAACCACCGGACGTGCATCTCCGTCCGGGGAAGCGGGCTGCACGTCGACTCGGTGTCGGCGTCGACCACCTGGAACGGCGACTTCACGGGCCACTTCCACATCTGGGGCGGCGGCCTGGACCGCAACAGCGCCACGGGCTTCTGGGGCTACCACCAGAGCTTCACCGTGCAGGTGGGGCGCGACCTGCCGAACCGCTCGGTGGTCTGCGCCGAGGGCTGGGAGCACATCAACGGCCGCATGGAGTCGCGCGGCCGGGCCTGCGAGGAGATCCACTTCTGAGAACGGGACCGGCTGCCCCTTACGGATGAAGCGCCCCCTTCCGGAGGACGGCCGGACCCCCGGCGGACCATCATCGGTCCCGATGCCCGACAGTGACGACCCCCAGGACCCCGGCCCCCGGCCCGAGGAGGACGACGGGCCCGGCCTGCCGCCGCGCCCGCTCTGCCACTGGTGCCAGGGCTCGGGGTTCGTCCCCCGCGTGCTCGCCTACAACCCCGGCCCCGACCCGTTCCGGGGGCCGGCCGACACCGTGCACCGCACGGGCCAGTGCAAGCACTGCCGGGGGACGGGGTCGTACGACTCGCTCCTCGACCCGACGATCGGGCCCGACGACAGGACGGGCGACGGCATCTAGGCGGAACAGGACCGGCCCCGGCAGGTCCGGACCCAGGCGATAAATGCGCGTTTAGTCCCTGTTGATCTCCCCTTCGTAGCCTCCACATGTCCATCTCCCGGGCCTCCGGGAGGACGTGAAGTGAGGAGACAAACATGGCAACGACCGGCCGGAAGACCCTTTGGCGCGCAGGAGCGGTTCTCGGCTCCCTCGCCCTGGCGACGGGCGCGACCGCCGCGACCGCGACCGCGGACACAAGCCACACCTCCGCGCAGGTCGCGACGATGGGCAGTACGACAGGGCTTCAGTACTGGGTGAACTGCGAGCCGGGCAGCGACTCCACCGGCAGCAACCCCGTGATCTCCACCGTGCACACGGGCACCCGGACCGTCATGGGTTCCGCCCGCCAGGGCAACACCACCGTGCTGGAGTTCGTGTACAGCTACGTTCAGCTGGTCGTCAGCCCGAACGGACGGCCCACCCGCGTCCAGCACGACGAGAAGCTCACGTGCGGCAAGAGCGAGAGAACGGGCAACATCCTCTTCCACACCCGCGACGGCAAGATCGTCAACCCGTAACCAACCACCCGGTGCGACCCGACCGGCACGGCGCCGGGGTGCGGACCGGGACGAATGCGGTGATCCTGGGTGAGTCAGGCATGCGTAAGGAGGACCCCCATGTCCATGCTCGACAAGCTCAAGGGCCTGCTCAAGGGCCACGAGGACACCGCCCGCAAGGGCGTCGAGAAGGGCGGTGACGCCTTCGACGCCAAGACGGGGAACAAGTACCAGAGCCAGGTCGACGCCGCCCAGCGGAAGATCGACGAGCAGCTGGGCAACCGGCCGCCCACGGACAACCAGCCGTAACGGGCGGCTCCGGATCCTCACCGCGTCCCACCGGACGGGCTGATCACAGCCCGTCCGGTGCTGTGCGCGCGCCCGCACACCCACCAGAACCAAGTCACTTTTGATACCGGGTTGCTTTTCATTCGCCGATCGGGTTCAGTGGTCCCCTCAGAGACGAGAGGACCCCGATGACCGACGTGCTGATCGTGGGTGCCGGACCCACCGGCCTCACCCTCGCCTGCGACCTCGCCCGCCGCGGCGTCGCCGTGCGCATCCTCGACAAGCGGACCGCCCACCACCGCGAATCCCGCGGCAAGGGCCTCCAGCCGCGCAGCCTGGAGGTCTTCGAAGACCTCGGGGTGGCCGACCGGATCCTCGCGTCCGCCACCGCGCGCCTGCCGTTCCGCAAGTACTTCGACGGCGAGTACGTCAACGACACCGACCCCTCCGCGGACGCGGGACCGGCCCCCGACGCGCCGTTCGGCGGCGGCGTGATCATCGGGCAGTGGAGCGTCGAGGAGATCCTGCGCGGGCGCCTCGCCGACCACGGCGTGGAGGTCGAACTCGGCGCGGAACTCGCCCGGTTCACCCAGGACGCGCACGGCGTGACGGCCACGCTCGCCGACGGACGCCGCGTCGAGGCCGCCTACCTGGCCGGGTGCGACGGCGGACGCAGCACGGTGCGCAAGGCACTGGGCGTGTCCTTCGAGGGGCACTCGGCGGAGGAACAGGCCATGGTCGTCGGCGACGTGGAGGCCGAGGGCATCGACCGGGACCACTGGCACCAGTGGTTCACGCCGGACGGCGCTGTCATGCTCTGCCCGATACCCGGTACGGACTCCTTCCAGTTCCAGGCCTCGCCGGAGACCGACGACCGGGGCGACCTCGTCCCGCCGTCGCTGGAGAGCTTCCAGCGCCTGTTCGACCGCCACGCCCGGGTGTCGGGGATCGAACTCCGCAACGCCACCTGGCTGTCGACCTGGCGGGTCAACGTCCGCATGGCCGACCGGAACCGCGTGGGCAGGGTCCTCCTGGCCGGGGACGCCGCGCACGTCCACCCGATCGCCGGCGGCCTCGGCATGAACACCGGCATCCAGGACGCCTACAACCTGGGGTGGAAGCTGGCGTTCGCCCTGTCGGGGCACGGGGGTTCCGCGCTGCTGAACAGCTACGAGGAGGAACGGCTCCCCATCGCCGCCCGGACCCTGCGGATCACCACCGACCGGCACCACCAGATCCTGGAGGCCGTCAAGGAGCCGGGCAACGGGATCGAGGCCGCCACCACGGAGGCCGTCCCCCAGGGCTACCGGTGGAGCCCGCTCGCCACCGGCACCGGGAGCCGCACCCTGCACCCCGGGGACCGCGCCCCCGACGCCCCCTGCCATGACGCGACGGGCCACCCCGTCCGGCTCTTCAAGCTCTTCGCCGGACCGCACTTCACCCTGCTCGCCTTCGGCCCCGCGGCCGCGGCCGTACTGCCCGAGGTGGCGGCGAAGCGGGGCGACCTCGTCCGCACCCACGCCGTGGACGCCTCCCCGTCAGGACTCCTCGACACGGACGGCCACGCCCGGAGGGCCTACGGCGTCGACGGCGACGCCCTGGTGCTCGTACGGCCGGACAACCACATAGCCCTGATCACCGAGGGCGCGGACAACGGCGCCGTACTGGCCTGGCTCGACGGGCTCCGCTGACCGGAGCCCTCAAAGACAACCGGCGCGCCCAAGAGGCCCCCGCCACCGCGCAGTTCACCACAACCGGTCGATATCACCCGGGTAGAGACCGATGCGGCACCCACGGAACGCCCCCGCGTCACGCCGCCCCCGGGCGGTGAAGAATCCGGCCATGGTGACTTTGTCGAAGCCGGGCCCGTCGCTCGGGAACGGATCCCCCGGCGTTCCGCCGACGAGGACGGTGCCCTCCAGGGCCTCCCAGCCGGCGCTCTCGTAGAAGGGGCGCAGCGGGCGGTCGCAGGTGAAGAGCCCCAGGTCGGCCCCGTCGGCGGCGATCCACGCACGGGCGGCGGCGACGAGCCGCCGCCCGTGCCCCCTGCCCCGGTGCGCCCGGTCCGTGACGACCGCGCTGAGCCCGGCGGCGCGGTAGCGCCGCCCCGCGTGGTCGATGTCCTTCGACAGAACGTCCAGCGCGGCCGTGACCTCGCCCTCCGGCGAGACGAGCAGCATCGCGACCGGGCGCAGCTCGGGATCGGGCGGTCCGCCACCGGTCCACACCTGTGCGCGCAACGCTTCCGCCCGCGCGGCCAACTCCGCCGGAACGCACCCGTCCGCGTAGGTCCTGACCTGCACGCCTCTCCCTCCCGCGGGACGTCCCGCGACCGTCTTCGCGGCGCCCCGTGAACGCCACACCAGTCACTCCAGTCCCAACTCTGCCTTTCTTAAACCTGATCCATCAACTCCGACCAGAACTGACCCCTTTCCGATAACAGCAGATCACATCCTTGTTGCGCCCCTGTCAAAAACGCTCAGTAGATGGCACGCTCTCCTCGATTCACTCGTGCACCTCTCACGCATCAACGGGCGGCCTCACCCAGGGCTGCCCGAACCCCCCTCAGAGGAGACAGAGTTGAGACTCACCGCCACCCCCCGCACCACCGCCCTGCGCGCCGCCGCCCTCGTCGCCTCCGCGGCGATGGTCGTCGTCGGCGTCCAGACGGGCAGCGCGAGCGCCTCGGGCGATCGTGACAGCGGAGGCCTGCCACTGACGCTCTCCGCGAACCAGCGCGCCGCGGCGATCCAGGACGCCCAGGGCGGGGCGTCGGCCACCGCCGCGAAGATCGGGCTGGGGGGCAAGGAGAAGCTGGTCGCCCGCGACGTCGTCAAGGACGCCGACGGCACCGTGCACACGCGCTACGAGCGCACCTACGACGGGCTGCCCGTGCTCGGCGGCGACCTGATCGTCCACGAGGCCAAGGGCGGCGGCCGCTCGGTCACCAAGGCGACCGACGAGGCCATATCGGTGCCCTCGACGAGCCCCTCCCTCGCCCCGGCCGACGCGAAGAAGTCGGCGCTGAGCGCCGCCGCGGCGGAGAAGACCGCCAAGACCGCCGGGCAGGCCCCGCGCAAGGTCGTCTGGGCCGCGCAGGGCAAGCCGGTCCTGGCGTACGAGACCGTGGTCACCGGCGTGCAGAAGGACGGCACCCCGAGCGAGCTGCACGTCGTCACCGACGCGGCCACCGGGAAGAAGCTGTTCCAGCACGAGGCCATCGAGACCGGCACGGGCACCAGCACCTACAGCGGCACCGTTCCGCTGACCACCACCAAGTCGGGCTCGCAGTACCAGCTCACCGACGGCGCGCGCGGCGGCCACAAGACGTACGACCTCAACCAGGGCCAGTCCGGCACCGGTTCGCTGTACTCCAACAGCAGCGACACCTGGGGCGGCGGCCGGCAGACCGCCGGCGTCGACGCGCACTACGGCGCGGCCGTCACCTGGGACTTCTACAAGAACACCTTCGGCCGCAACGGCATCCGCAACGACGGCAAGGGCGCCTACTCGCGCGTCCACTACGGCAACAACTACGTGAACGCCTTCTGGTCCGACTCCTGCTTCTGCATGACGTACGGCGACGGCGAGGGCAACAAGAACCCGCTCACGTCCCTCGACGTGGCGGCGCACGAGATGAGCCACGGCGTCACCGCCGCCACGGCGAAGCTCGTGTACAGCGGCGAGTCCGGCGGCCTCAACGAGGCCACCAGCGACATCTTCGGCACCGCCACCGAGTTCTACGCCAACAACAAGACCGACGTGGGCGACTACCTCATCGGCGAGAAGATCAACATCTTCGGCAACGGCAAGCCGCTGCGCTACATGGACAAGCCGAGCAAGGACGGCAAGTCCAAGGACAGCTGGTACTCCGGCCTCGGCGGGATCGACGTCCACTACTCGTCCGGTCCGGCCAACCACTTCTTCTACCTGCTCTCCGAGGGCAGCGGAAAGAAGACGATCAACGGCGTGACCTACGACAGCCCGACCGCCGACGGGTCCAAGGTCACCGGCATCGGCCGGGACAAGGCCCAGAAGATCTGGTACAAGGCGCTGACCACGGAGTTCACCTCGAACACCAACTACGCCAAGGCACGCACCGGCACCCTGAAGGCCGCGGCGTCGCTCTACGGCAACAACAGCGCGGAGTACAAGGCCGTGGCGGCCGCCTGGACCGCCATCAGCGTCAAGTAACCCCGCCGCACACCGCACGTCAGGTGATCACGCAGCCCGTGCCCCCGGCCGCCGCGCCGGGGGCACGGGCGCCGTGACACCATCGGGGACGTGATCGACCTCGGCTACTCGCTCTCCCGCCGCTTCCCGGACCCGCCGCAGACGGACTACCGCTCCGCCGACGTCCGGACGCTGCGGCACGACCTCTTCTGCGGCGATGTGTACCTCGCCGACACCAAGGAGGACCGGGAGCTGTCCACAGCCTGGGGATGGGTGCCCGTACTGGACTTCGCCTGGGCCCTGTGCGACATCGTCGAGCAGCTGGACCGCGACCCGCGCGGCTCCCGGTCGTCCGCCCCGCAGTACGCCGAGCTCGACTTCACCGAGTCCAGCGACCGCATGCTCTTCGAGCGCCGCTTCGGCTGGGTGGAGGTCACCGCGGACTGGGTCCCCGCCGACGAGCCCCCGCTCGTCCTCGACCACCGCGCGCTCCGCCGCGAGGCCCGGGACTTCCTGCACGACCTCGTCGCCGACCTCTCCGACATGCACGAGGGACTGGCGGACAACCCGGTCGTCTGGACGCTCCAGAGCCGCTTTCCCCGGGTCTGACGGGGCGCGAGCAACCCGAGAGGCGGTTGTCCCCCGACGGACCTAGGCTGATCCGAGAGCTTCTGCACCCCATGGCTGCGAGGTTCCCCGATGAGCCCCACGAACGCACCGACCACCGCCGCCCGCTCCCCGTCCGACGCCCGCCGCTGGTGGGGACTGGTGTTCATCGGCCTCGCCCAGCTGATGGTCGTGCTGGACGCGACGATCGTGAACATCGCCCTGCCGTCCGCCCAGCGCGAACTGTCGATGTCGGACACCAACCGGCAATGGGTGATCACCGCCTACACCCTGGCCTTCGGCGGCCTGCTGCTGCTCGGCGGCCGGATCGCGGACCTGGTGGGACGCAAACGGACCTTCCTCACCGGGCTGGTCGGCTTCGCCCTCGCCTCGGCGCTGGGCGGCGCCGCGCAGACGGACTGGCAGCTGTTCGGGGCCCGGGCGCTCCAGGGCGTGTTCGCCGCCCTCCTGGCGCCCTCCGCGCTCTCCCTGCTGACCACGACCTTCACCGACCCGCGGGAGCGCGGCAAGGCGTTCGGCGTGTTCAGCGGCATCGCGGGCGCCGGCTCGGCCGTCGGCCTGCTGGCGGGCGGTCTGCTCACCGAGTACCTGGACTGGCGCTGGTGCATGTACGTCAACGCCCCGATCGCCCTCATCGCCTTCGCCGGCGGCCTGTGGTCCCTGCACGACGCCCGCCCCGAGCGGCGCTCCCGGCTGGACCTCCGCGGCGTCCTGCTGGCCTGTACGGGCCTGGTCGCCGTCGTATACGGGTGCAGCGAGGCCGAGCCTCGCGGCTGGGACGACGGCCTCGTGCTCGCCATGCTGCTCGGCGGCGCCGCACTGCTGGCGCTGTTCGGCCGGTGGCAGACCCGGGCCGGCAGCCCGCTGCTGCCCCCGCGCATCCTCCGTGACCGCAACCGGACCGGAGCGTTCCTGACGCTGGCCCTCGCCGTGATCGCCATGTTCGGGATGTTCCTGTACATGACGTACTACTTCCAGGACGTCCTCGGCTACCGCCCCGTCGAGGCCGGCCTGGCGTTCCTGCCGATGTCCGCGACGATCGTCCTGACCAGCACCCAGGTCTCGTCCCGGCTGCTGCACCGGGTCGCGCCCCGCTTGATGATCACTCCGGGGACCCTGCTGGCCGCCGTCGCCCTGTTCCTGCTGACGTTCCTGCCCGTCAAGGCGGACTACGTGGCGCACGTGCTGCCGTCCACGATCCTCTTCGGCCTGGGCCTGGGCCTGATCTTCGTGGCCGTGATGGACACCGCCACCAAGGGCGTGGCCCCGGACGACTCCGGTGTCACCTCCGCCACCGTCAACACCTGCCAGCAGGTGGGCGGTTCCATCGGCACCGCCCTCCTCAACACGATCGCCATCTCAACGGCCGGCGCGTACATCGCCGCCCATCTGAAGACCGCGGCGGCCACCGGCCCCATCACCCCGGCGGTGCGCACCGCCATCACCAGGAACGGCGTGGTGCACGGCTTCCACGTCGGGCTGGCCTGGGCGTCGGGGATCATGCTGGCCGCGTCGGCCGTGGCCTGGGTGCTGATCACGAAGCCGGCGCCCCAGGACGGCGACCGGGCGGTGGAGGGCGAGGTCAGCGGGGCGTCCGACGTCCAGCGGACACGCTCGCGACCCTGAGCGGCTACGCCACCACCAGCAGCTCGCGCCCCGTGGCGTTCAGCCGCCGGCCGCCCTCCTCCGTGCACACCACGATGTCCTCGATCCGCACCCCGAACCGGCCCGGCAGATAGATCCCCGGCTCGATCGAGAAGCACATCCCCGGCACCAGCGTCAGGTGCTCACCCTCGACCATGTACGGCGGCTCGTGCGTGGTGACGCCGATGCCGTGCCCCGTCCGGTGGATGAAGTACTCGCCGTAGCCGTTGCGGGCGATGACCTGGCGGGCGGCCCGGTCGACGTCCTGGCAGGCGGCCCCCGGCCGCACCGCCTCGAACGCCGCCTGCTGCGCCTCCCGCACCAGGTCGTGGACCTTGCGCTCCTCGGTGGACGGCGGGCCGACGTGCACCGTACGGGTGGTGTCGGAGCCGTAGCCGCCCATCAGCCCGCCGAAGTCCATGACGACCATGTCGCCGTCCTCGATCACCCGCTCCCCCGCGTCGTGGTGCGGGTTGGCGCTGTTGGGACCGGAACCGACGATGGTGAAGTCCACCCGGTCGTGGCCGTGTTCGCGCAGCAGCCGGTCCAGGTCGGCGGCCACCTCGCGCTCCCGCCGCCCGGCGAACGGCAGCCGGACGATCTCCTCGTAGATCGCGTCGGCCGCCGCGCCCGCCGCCGCGAGCCGCTCGACCTCGTGGGCGTCCTTGACCGCGCGCAGCATGGGCAGCGCCTCGGTCAGCGCCGCGTACGCCGCGCCGGGCCGCAGCCGCTGGAAGGCCAGCAGGTGGAGCGCCCAGGTGTTGTCGGACACCCCGTAGCGGCCGTGCGGCTCCAGGTGCCCGGCGAGCACGTCGTAGGGGTTCTCGGCGTCCTTCCAGCCGCTGACCGTCAACGCGGCGGCGCCGGGCGCCTTTTCCGCGTCGGGCCGCTCCAGCTCGGGGACCAGGAGCAGGGGCCTCCGGTCCGGGACGACGATCAGCGCGGTGAGCCGCTCGGTGACGGGCGGGCCGTAGCCGCAGAGCCAGTCCAGGTCGGGGCCGGGCGAGACGATCAGCCCGGCCATGCCCGCCTGGGCGGCGGACCGCGCGGCACGGTCCATACGGGCCGCGTAGTGCCCGGGGGTCTCCGGGCCGGAGAACGCTTCCATCGACGAGGGCGCCATGGGGGCAGCGTAGTCCGGGTGGAGATGTTCGGCCTGTGATCTCTACCTCTCGGGTGAGACGTCTCTCATCCGAGCGGAGGAGGGGTTCCCTAGGGGTTCCCCACCCCAGGGCCGATTTTCCCCTGATTCACCGGTGATCTGTTGTACCCGGGTAAAGAAAATCCCTAGCGTGGGCATGCCCGACCGGATATTCATACCGCTGTCGGGCCGCATTGAACCATCTGCTGAGTCCGCAACAACACCTGTCGTACCGAGGGGGAGCTCCACACCATGTTCCGACGAGTCGGGCGGTTCGCCGTCCACCGGCCCTGGCTCACGATCCTTGCCTGGGTCGTCGCAGCCGTGGCGTTGATCGCGCTGGCGCCGGGTCTGAAGTCGACCACGGACCAGGCGGAGTTCCTGCCGTCCCACTACGAATCGGTGAAGGCGGGCAAGCTCCAGGAGAAAGCCTTCCCCCAGGACGAACAGGCGGCCGCGATCGCCGTGTTCAAGCGCGCCGACGGCGGGAAACTGACCGCCGCGGACCAGCGGGACGTGGCGAAGGTCGCGACCGGCCTGGACAACAAGCACTACAAAAAGATATCCAAGGTGGTGAGCGGCCCGAAGGCGGTTTCCCCGAACGGTGAGATCGCGCTCGCGAACATCTACTCCGGCTCGAAGGACTGGTCGGACACGACGGTCACGGACTCCGTCAAGAAGCTTCGCGAGGACGCCAAGCCGCTGCTCAAGGGCACGCAGCTGAAGATGGGCGTCACCGGTCAGGCGGCGTCCAACCTCGACTCGGCGGAGTCGTCCGGCGACACCGACAGCATGATCATGATGGCGACGCTGGTCCTCATCATCGTGCTGCTGGGGATCATCTTCCGCAGCCCGCTCATCGCCCTCCTGCCGGTCCTCATCATCGCCCTCGTCGCCATGGTGGCCAACGGCCTCATCGGCGTCGCCGCCGACGTCGGCGGTCTCAAGGCCGACGCCAGCATCACCCCGATCCTCATCGTGGTGCTCTTCGGCGTGGGCACCGACTACATCCTCTTCCTGCTGTTCCGCTACCGGGAGCTGCTGCGGCAGGGCAACGAGCCCAAGGCGGCCCTGACCGAGGCGGTCGCGCGGGTGGGCGAGACCATCGCCTCCGCCGCCGGCGCCGTCATCGCCTCCTTCCTGGCCCTGCTGCTGTCCACCATGGGCATGATGAAGGCGATGGGCCCCTCGCTGGCGATCGCCGTCGGCGTGACCCTGATCGCCGCGCTCACGCTGGTCCCCGCCGTCTTCTCGCTGCTCGGCACCAAGGCGTTCTGGCCGTCGAAGGCGTGGAAGAAGACCCCGAAGAACCGTATGGCCAACGGCGTCGGCGGCATGGTCTCCCGGCGCCCGGGCCTCGTGGCGGCCTTCTCCACCGTGGTCCTCGCCGTCCTCGCCGTCGGCGCGTTCGGCTTCAAGTCGCAGTTCGACATGGAGAGCCAGCTCCCCGAGAAGCTGGAGTCCGTCCAGGCGATGAAGGACCTCCAGAAGGGCTTCTCCGCCGGCCAGGCCGACCCCTCCAACGTCTTCCTCAAGTCGAAGGACAACCAGCCGATCGACAACGGCCGGCTGGAGGCGTTCCGCGGCAAGCTCAAGGCCGTCGAGGGCGTGGCCGAGGTCAGCCCGGCCGTTCCGAACAAGGACCGGTCCGTCGTCCAGTTCAGCGTGATCACCAAGGCCAAGCCCAGCGCGGACGAGGCCATCGAGCTGGCCGGCGGCGACCTGCGCGACACCGCCCACAAGGCGGCCCCCCAGGGCACCGAATCCCTGGTCGGCGGCACCTCCGCGGTCCTCGCGGATGTGGAGAACGCCGTCGAGCACGACTACAAGGTGGTCTTCCCGGTCGCCGGTCTCGCGATCCTGATCATCCTGGCCCTGCTGCTCCGCAGCCTCGTCGCCCCCATCTACCTGATGATCGCGGTGGCCCTGGGCTTCGGCGCCACCCTCGGCTCCACGGTCTGGCTCTTCCAGGACCTCAAGGGCGAGAAGGGCATGCTCTTCATGCTCCCGGTCATCATCTATCTCTTCGTCGTCGCCATCGGCACCGACTACAACATCCTCATGGTCGCCCGCCTCCGCGAAGAGATCCGCAAGGGCGTCTCCCCACGCGAGGCCATCCGGACCGCGGTCGCCCAGTCCGCCCCGACGATCTCCGCCGCGGCGATCATCCTCGCCGGTACCTTCGGCGTCCTGCTCCTCGCCGAGAACTCCATGCTCCAGCAGATGGGCTTCGCGGTCGCCTTCGGCATCCTGCTCACCGCCTTCATCATGGCGATGCTGCTCGTCCCGACGGTCACCTCGCTCCTCGGCCACAAGGCCTGGTGGCCCGGCCACCAGGACTCCCCGCGCGCGGCGGAGCCCGCTCCGCACGGCGCCGCGCAGGACCAGGCGTACTACTCCGGGCAGCGCTAGCCGGTAGCGCCCCTGCGGCGCGCGTCCTCAATCGCCGGACAGGCTGATTTCAGCCCGTCCGGCGATTGAGGACAACCGCGCGGAGCGCGGTTTCGGGGGTGCGGGGGCNGGGGGTGCGGGGGCTTGCCCCCGCAAGAAACGGTGAAAGGGCGGGACAGGGGCAACAACAAAGCCCGGGCCAACAAGCCCGGGCTTCGCGCTGCACAAGAGCCGCCTGTCGGGTTCGAACCGACGACCCCCTGTTTACAAGACAGGTGCTCTGGCCAACTGAGCTAAGGCGGCACGCGAGAAGCAGTCTAACCGGAGACAGCCCCGCCGCTCCCCCCGATTTTCGCGACCGGCGACCTGCTGACAACCGCCCCCTCCCCGGGTACCGTCACGCACAACCCGTCCACATTGGACTGGACCACTCCCTCTACTCGGATCGTCCGGCACGTTCCTGCCGGTGAAGGGACCCACCACCATGGCCACGGTCACGTACGACAAGGCGACCCGGATCTACCCGGGCTCCGACAAACCCGCCGTCGACCAGCTCGACATCGCGATCGAGGACGGCGAATTCCTCGTCCTGGTCGGCCCGTCGGGCTGCGGAAAGTCCACCTCCCTGCGGATGCTCGCGGGCCTGGAGGACGTCAACGGCGGATCGATCCGCATCGGCGACCGGGACGTCACCAATCTGCCGCCGAAGGACCGGGACATCGCCATGGTGTTCCAGAACTACGCGCTGTACCCGCACATGACGGTCGCGGACAACATGGGCTTCGCCCTGAAGATCGCGGGCGTCCCCAAGGCGGAGATCCGGCAGAAGGTCGAGGACGCGGCCCGCATCCTGGACCTCACCGAGTACCTGGGCCGCAAGCCGAAGGCGCTCTCGGGCGGCCAGCGGCAGCGCGTGGCGATGGGCCGGGCGATCGTCCGCGAGCCGCAGGTCTTCCTGATGGACGAGCCGCTGTCGAACCTGGACGCCAAGCTGCGCGTGCAGACCCGCACCCAGATCGCCGGGCTCCAGCGCCGGCTGGGGATCACCACGGTCTACGTCACGCACGACCAGGTCGAGGCCATGACGATGGGCGACCGGGTGGCGGTGCTCAAGGACGGCCTGCTCCAGCAGGTGGACTCGCCGCGCAATATGTACGACCGCCCGGCCAACCTCTTCGTCGCGGGCTTCATCGGCTCCCCCGCCATGAACCTGGTCGAGGTCCCGATCACCGACGGCGGCGTGAAGTTCGGCAACAGCGTGGTGCCGGTCTCCCGCGAGGCCCTGGCGGCCGCGGCCGACCGGGGCGACCGGACGGTGACCGTCGGCGTCCGGCCCGAGCACTTCGACGTCGTGGAGCAGAACGGCGACACGGCGCGTTCGCTGTCCAAGGCGTCGGCCGACGCCCCGGCCGGGCTGGCCGTCACGGTGAACGTCGTCGAGGAGCTGGGCGCCGACGGGTACGTATACGGCACGGCCGAGGTCGGCGACGAGGAGAAGGACCTGGTCGTCCGCGTCAACGGGCGGCGCGTACCGGAAAAGGGCTCCGCGCTGCACGTCGTCCCCCGCCCGGGTGAGCTGCACGTGTTCTCGACCTCGTCGGGCGAGCGGCTGAGCGATTGATTCACGCCGCCGTGCCGCCCCTCCCCGGGCGGCACGGCGGCCCTCACGGCCGGTCAACCGGACGCGTCACGGAAATCGCACCGACCGCCCCTGGTCCGACACCGCAGGCGTCAACCCTTCCCACCGAAGGGCCGAAGTAATGCCACCCGATCGGGTGACTAAATGTCGCGGTCTCATTACGCCTCGCTACCATCTGCGGCATGAACCAGGCCGCCCGCCGCATCGGCAGAACCCTCGCCCTCGTCCTCCCCGTCGTCATGGTGCTCTCCGGGACCCTCGCCGTCACACGCGTCCCGTGGGCGGCGCCCAACGCCGAGTCCCAGGTGCTCACCGCGTCCTCGGACGCCGCCTCCAGCCAGGCCAGGGCCCGCGCCCCGCACGAGGTGCTGCGGGACAAGCTGCTCACGGAGCTCCAGGTGAAGAACCCGGGGGTGGCGCTGACCCACCTCCAGGAGGCCACCAACGGCCGCCCCTCGCTGGCCCGTTACTGCGTGGACATCGCCCGCGTCCTCGGCCAGGCGGCCGTCGCCAAGTACCACTCCGCGAAGAAGGCCCAGGCGTACTCACGCCCCGTCTGCGACACCTCGTACGCCTCCGGGGTGGCCCAGGGCCACTGACGGCTCTCCCGCCCCCGACGGCGGCCGGTCGCACCGCACCCCGCGGCACGGCATATCGTGCGGGGCATGACCGGCACGCACCCCGTCCCCACCCCCGCGCAAGCCGTGATCCTGGCCGGAGGCCAGGGGTCNGCTCTCCCGCCCCCGACGGCGGCCGGTCGCACCGCACCCCGCGGCACGGCATATCGTGCGGGGCATGACCGGCACGCACCCCGTCCCCACCCCCGCGCAAGCCGTGATCCTGGCCGGAGGCCAGGGGTCACGGCTTCGCCCGTACACCGACGACCGGCCCAAGCCGATGGTCGAGATTCCCGGCACGGGGATCCCGATCATCGGCCACCAGCTGGCCTGGCTCGCCGCCGAGGGCGTCACCGACGCCGTCGTCTCGTGCGGCCATCTGGCCGAGGTGCTGGAGGCATGGCTCGTGTCGGCCGATCTGCCGCTGCGGGTGACGACGGTGGTGGAGAAGGAGCCGCTGGGCCGCGGCGGCGGCCTCAAGCACGCCGCCGCCTCCCTCCCCCACCCCGACCGGCCCTGGTACGCCACCAACGGCGACATCTGGACGCGGTTCTCCCTGCGCGAGATGGCCGCCTTCCACCACGAGCGGGACGCCACGGCCACACTGGCCCTGGCCAGGCCGCGGATCCCCTGGGGCGCGGTGGAGACGGACGAGTTCGGGCACGTGCTGGACTTCATCGAGGCGCCGCCCTCGCCGTACCTGATCAACGCGGGCGTCTACGTCTTCTCGGCCGGCTTCGCGGACCTGCTGCCCGAGCGCGGCGACCACGAGCGCACCACCTTCCCCCGGCTGGCCCGGGAGCGGCGGCTGGCCGGCTTCCCGCTGCCGCACGGCGCGTACTGGCGGGCCATCGACACGGCCAAGGACCTCACGGAGGCGGCCCGGGAGCTCGCCGGCTGAGCCCCCGACGCACCGCGGCCCCGCACCCACCCGGGTGCGGGGCCGCGGCCGTCCGTACGGGCTCAGCCGAGGAGGCCGCCGAGGGCGCCGCCGGTCGTGCCGCCGGAGAGGCCGGAGCCCCCCGACGTCCCGCCGCCCGAGCCACCGCTCGTCGCCGCGCCCGAGGGGCTGTGCGGCGCGGCCGGGGCCGCGGGCCGCTGGCGGGGCGTCTGGGGCGCCGGGCGGGGGCCTCCGGAGCTGACCCCCGGGTGGCCGGAAGTCGCCGCCCCGGTGGGCGACTTGACGGATCCCGGCGCGGCCGGGGTCGCGCTCGGGGGCGTGGTCTTCCGGCCGGGGGCGCTCGGCCGGGGCTTGCCCGGGGTGGCGGAGCCGTGCGGCCCGCGCGGGGTGGCCGTCTCCGGACGCTGCGGGAGCGGCGTACCGGGCAGGCGGTTGACCGGCGGCGCGGACGGGCCGGGGGCCGGGGCCGGCTGCGAGGAGCGCACGGCGCCGCCCAGCATCGAACCGACCAGCAGCGAGAGCCCGATGAGCACCGTCGCCATGATCCCGCCGCGGCGCAGCACCCGCCGCCGCAGCTGTCCGATCCCGGCCCGGGGGCCGAGCCGCCGCCACGCCTCACCGGCGAGGCGCCCGTCGACGGAGTAGACCGGGGCGCCCGCGATCACCAGCGGGCTCCAGGCGGCCAGGTAGATGATGTCGGGGGCGTCGTAGACGGGGACGGTCCGCCAGCTCACCGTGACCAGCAGCGTGGCCGAGAGCAGGACGCCGATGCCGGCGGCCAGGCGCTGCCAGAGGCCGAAGATGGTGAGGACGCCGACGATGATCTGGAGGAAGGCGACGGTCAGGCCCGCGCCCACCGGGTGGGCCAGGGCGATCTCCCGCAGCGGCGCGGCGGCACCCCAGGGGTGCAGTGAGGTCAGCCAGGTGACCATCGAGCCGCGTTTGCCGCCGTCGAAGTAGACGGGGTCGCACAGCTTGCCCATGCCGGCGTAGACCGAGATCAGGCCGAGGAAGATACGCAGCGGCAGGAGGACGACGCCGAGGTTCATCCGGCGGCCCGGGTAGTAGGCATGCCGGACGGAGTCGCCGCGGTCGCGGCCCGCCTCCTCGTCCTCGGCGGACCAGTCGTCCTCGCCCTCGTCGAACTCGCCGTATCCGTACGCCGGTTCGTCGAACGCTCCGCGCGCGGGGCGCACCCCGCTCAGCAGCGGCTCCCCCGGCTCGACGGGCCCGCGCGGCCCGATCACGGAGGGCGGGGCGTCGTCGACGCCGACGCGCGGCAGGACCTGGGTGGCCCCGGCCATACCGCCGAGGGCGTCCGTGCGCGAGGCCCCGGACTCCCTCATCGCGTCGAGGAGCTGCGTCGGCGCCCCGTCACCCGGCTCGGCCCGCCCGCTCCACACCACGGGGGCCCGGCGCCTGGCCGGGCCCTTGACGGTGGGCAGCTGCGCCGTGTCGGCGGCGACCCCGGCGTACTGCCGGGCGGCGGCGTGCGGGGGACGCGCGAGCTGCACGCGGAAGCTCAGGTGGTTGCCGGAGACCTGCGCGGGGTCGGACGGGACCTTCACCGTACTCAGCGCGGGCTGGTCGTCGTACCCGGAAGAGCTTCCCCCCGTAGGTGTGCGGGGTGTTCTGGTGTCCACACTCATCTAACCGAGTGACCGGAGGTTAGGACACTGCCTTGACCGACACGGGTGTCCGAGGCCCGTCAAGGCGGCCCGGACGGGCCGAAATCAGCCCGTCCGGCGCTTGAGGACAACCGCGCGAAGCGCGGTTTCAACGGGGCGCGGGGCACCCCTCGCAGAAACGGTGAAATGGGGGTGCCCCCTCTGGGGGGGACCGGGGCAGGACTACGCCCGCCGGCGCGCCGCCTCGTACAGCACCACACCCGCCGCGACACCCGCGTTCAGCGACTCCGCCCCACCCGGCATCGGAATCCGCACCCGGAAGTCACAGGTCTCACCGACGAGCCGCGAGAGCCCCTTGCCCTCACTGCCCACGACGATCACGACCGGCCCGTCCAGGGCCTCCAGCTCGTGCAGCTCGACATCGCCGTCGGCGGCGAGGCCGACGACCATCAGGCCCTCCTTCTGGTACGCCTCCAGCATCCGCGTCATATTGGTGGCGCGGGCCACGGGCGTCCGGGCGGCGGTGCCGGCCGAGGTCTTCCAGGCACTGGCCGTCATGCCGGCCGCGCGCCGCTCGGGCACGACCACGCCGTGGCCGCCGAAGGCGGAGACGGAGCGGACGACGGCGCCGAGGTTGCGCGGGTCGGTGATGCCGTCGAGGGCGACGATCAGCGGGTCCTCGCCGTCGGCGAGGGCGGCGGCCGTCAGGTCCTCGGGGTGCGCGTAGTCGTACGGCGGCACGGAGAGGACGAGGCCCTGGTGGTTGAGCCCGTTGGTCATCCGGTCGAGCTCGGGGCGGGGGGCCTCCATGAGGTTGAGGCCCTTGTCCGTGGCGAGCTGGAGCGCCTCGCGGACGCGCTCGTCGTTGTCCAGGTACTGCTGGACGTAGAGCGTGGTCGCGGGGACGCCCTCGCGCAGCGCCTCGACCACGGAGTTGCGGCCGACGACGAGCTCGTTGGTGCCCTTGGGGCCGCCGCGGCGCGGGGCCGGGCGGCGGGCCGTCTGCTTGGCCTGGGCGTTCGCGACGCGGTTCTTCTTGTGGCCCTTGCGCATATGCGCGGGCGGGGTCGGGCCCTTGCCCTCCAGGCCCCGGCGCCGCTGGCCGCCGCTGCCGACCGTCGCGCCCTTCTTGTTGGACGTGCGGCGGTTCCTGCGCTGGCTGTTGCCGGCCATGGGGTCACCTGTTTCTTCACTGCCAGAGCCGCTGGGTGCGGCTCAGTAAACGTACGTACGAAAAGTGTCCCTCAGGACAGCGACCAACGCGGACCCGACGGGGTGTCCTCGATCGCGAGACCGGACTGCTGGAGCTGGTCGCGGAGGGCGTCGGCCGCGGCGTAGTCCTTGCGGGCCCGGGCCGCCTGGCGCTGTTCGAGCACCATGCGGACCAGCGAGTCCACCACGCCGTGCAGGTCGTCGCCGCGGTCGGCGCCGGCCCACCGCTCGTCCAGCGGGTCCAGGCCCAGCACCCCGAGCATCGCCCGCACCTCGGCGAGGCGGGCGACGGCGCCCTCCTTGTCGTCGGCGGTGAGGGCCGAATTGCCCTGCCGGACGGTGGTGTGCACGACGGCGAGCGCCTGCGGGACGCCGAAGTCGTCGTCCATCGCCTCGGCGAACGCCGGCGGCACCTCGGCCGCGGGAGGGACGGCCTTCCCTGCTTTTTCGGTGACCCGCTGCATAAAGCCCTCGATCCGCGCGAACGCCGACTCGGCCTCCCGCAGCGCCTCCGGGCTGTACTCGATCATCGAGCGGTAGTGCGGGGTGCCCAGGTAGTAGCGGAGCACGATCGGGCGCCAGTCCTTGAGCATCTCCGAGACCAGTACGGAGTTGCCCAGCGACTTGGCCATCTTCTCGCCGCTGATGGTGACCCAGGCGTTGTGCGCCCAGTACGCGGCGAAGTCGTCGCCGAAGGCCTTGGCCTGGGCGATCTCGTTCTCATGGTGCGGGAAGATCAGGTCCAGGCCGCCGCCGTGGATGTCGAAGGCGGTGCCGAGGTACTTGTGTGCCATGGCCGAGCACTCCAGGTGCCAGCCCGGCCGGCCGCGGCCCCAGGGCGTCTCCCAGCTGGGCTCGCCCTCCTTGGCCGCCTTCCACATGGCGAAGTCGCGCGGGTCGCGCTTGCCGGTCTCGCCCTCGCCCGCGGGCTGGAGCAGGTTCTCCAGCTCCTGGTTGGAGAGCCGGAGGTACTCGGGGAAGGAGCGCACGTCGAAGTAGACGTTGCCGTCCGCGGCATAGGCGTGGCCGCGCTCGATCAGCCCGCGCATCATTTCGATCATCTCGGGGATGTGGCCCGTCGCCCGGGGCTCGACGGTCGGGGGCAGGCAGCCCAGGGCGTCGTAGCCGGCGTTGAAGGCGCGCTCGTTCTCGTAGCCGATCGCCCACCAGGGGCGGCCCTGCTCGGCCGACTTCTTGATGATCTTGTCATCGATGTCGGTGACGTTCCGGACGAACGTGACGTCGTAGCCGCGGTAGGCGAACCAGCGGCGCATGATGTCGAAGTTCAGCCCCGACCGGATGTGTCCGATATGCGGTGCGGCCTGCACGGTCGCGCCACAGAGGTAGATCGAGACGCAGCCCGGGACGATCGGGGAGAAGTCACGGATCTGCCGGGCGCTGGTGTCGTACAGGCGAATAGTCACGGAACCAGGGTAGTGGCCCCGCGACAGTGCCCCGGGCCCCTGACGGCACCCCTTGGACGGGTGAGGCCCCGGATGGGCACTCCGACGCGCTTTTGCCCGCTATTTAATGTTTTGCGGCAAAAATGCAATTCCTCGTGGTAACTTCCCGGGCACACCTCGGGCCCGGACACACCCGGGCCCCGGGCACACCTCGGGACAGCGGAGCGCCGCGGACACCAGGAGGGGCGTTGCACTCCACTCTGCCGGTACAGCAGGACCACCCCCACCCCCGGGACCGGACCGACGGGACCCCGCTGCCGCCGGGCGGCCCGCGGCAGCACGGAAGACTGGCCGCCCTGGACGGGCTGCGGCTGTGTGCCGCGCTGATGGTGGTCTCCTACCACTGGATCGTCTTCGACAGCGGCGCCTGGGCGAACCGGTCCGCGCCCGCGCTCTTCCCGACGGCCTACCTGCCGGCGTCCTACGGCTGGCTGGGCGTCCAGCTGTTCTTCCTGATCAGCGGGTTCGTCATCTGTATGAGCGGCTGGGGCAAGGGGGTCGGGGAGTTCGCCGTCTCCCGCGTCACCCGGCTCTTCCCCGCCTACTGGTTCGCGGTGCTGCTCGTGGCCCTCGTCGTCCGGCTGTGGCCCACGGTGAACTCCCCCGCCGACCTCGGGGACGTCGCCGTCAACCTCACGATGCTCCAGGACGCCCTGGGGGTGGAACCGGTCGACGGCGTGTACTGGACGCTCTGGATCGAGGTCCGCTTCTACCTGCTGTTCGCGCTCGTCGTCCGGAAGGGGCTGGACTACCGGCGGGTCGTGGCGTTCTGCGGCCTCTGGGCCGCCGCGGCGGTCGTCGCCCGGGCCACCGACGACACCCTGCTCGAACGCGTCCTGCTGCCCTACGACTGCTGGTACTTCCTCGCGGGCATCGCCTTCTACCTGATGTACCGCTTCCGCCCGGCCCCCGTCCTCTGGCTGATCGTCGGCGGCAGCTTCCTGATCGCCCAGCACGACCTGCTGGTCGCGCAGCGCCGTGCGGAGACGTACATGGGCCACCACGTCCCGCACTGGCCCACCCTCCTTCTGGTGGCCGTGTTCTACCTCTCGGTGATGGCGGTCGCACTGGGGTGGACACAGCGGCTCAACTGGCGTTGGCTGTCCACCGCAGGGGCGCTGACCTACCCGCTCTATCTGCTCCACGAGCGCCTCGGCTGGGTGATCATCAAGTACGCGGACGGCCGTCTGCCGCGCCATGTGCTGCTCCTCGCCCTGCTGGCGGGGGCGCTGACGGCCGCCTGGCTGGTGCATATGGCCATCGAGCGCCCGCTGGCCCGCCGCCTCGGCGGCGCGCTCCGACGCGCCGTGGCCGAGGTCCGCGCCGGGTCACCGCGGGCCTCCGGCACCGTCCGGTCATCTCTTCGTCACCGGACGGCCGGGAAGGCGGCCGGGAAAGGGCACGGATGAATACCACCATCCAGGGGAGACGGTGGAGAAAAACCGGGACAGGAGACCGCTGTCGCAGCCATCCGCACGTCCTCTGTGTCAGCATTCCCGCACACCCCCGCTCTGTATGACGATCCGACTAGCCCACGGAAGAGGACGACATGCGCTTCGCCAGGCGAGGTGGACTCGACGGCAGCCCTCCTGCCGTCCGGCGCCCGGCACCCCGGCTCGCGGTACTGGACGGCCTCCGCCTGGTGGCGGCCCTCATGGTCGTGGTCTTCCACTACACCGCCCTGCGGGGCGGCTGGGACCAGAACCCCGACGACGTCTTCCCCCACCTGCGGACGTTCACCCGCTACGGATTCGTCGGCGTCGAGGTCTTCTTCCTCATCAGCGGGTTCGTCATCTGCATGAGCACCTGGGGGCGGTCGCTCGGTGACTTCGTGGTCTCCCGGGTCTCCCGGATCTACCCCGCCTACTGGTTCGCGATCTTCCTGACCGCCGGGGTGATCACGCTCTGGCCGCAGGTGCGCAGCGTGGAGAACCTGGACGTCGTCCTCACCAACCTCACCATGGTCCAGGAGGCCTTCGGGGTGTGGGACGTGGACGGCGTCTACTGGACGCTGTTCATCGAGCTCAAGTTCTACGTCCTCTTCGCGATCGTGGTGGCCACCGGCGTCACGTACCGCAAGTGCGTCCTGTTCTGCGGGATCTGGACGGTGGCGGCGGTCGTGGCCCCCCGGTCCGACAGCAAGCTGCTGCAGATGTGGGCGATGCCGCTCTACACGCCCTACTTCGTGGCGGGCATCGCCTTCTACCTGATGCACCGCTTCAAGCCCACGGCGCTGCTGTGGGGCATCGTCTCGATGTCCCTGCTGATCGCGCTGCACGGGATGCCCAAGCGGGTCGCCGACAACACCACCACCAGCATCCCGGTCTGGCCGGCCAGGCTGATAGTGGTCGCGGCGTTCGTGATCATGGCGCTGATCGCGCTGGGCCACTTCAACCGGATCCAGTGGCGCTGGCTGACGACCGCGGGGGCGCTCACCTACCCGCTGTACCTCGTCCACCAGTACATCGGCATGACCGTCATCCACGGCCTGCGCACCCGCGTCGCGCCCTACCCGCTGGTGGCCGGGCTGATCGTGGTGATGCTGGGCCTGGCCTGGCTGATCAACCGCTGCGTCGAACGCCCGGTGGGCAAGCGGCTGCGGCGCGCGATGCAGAAGGGCATGGAGGAGATGCGCCGCAATTCGGCCGTCCCGGCCCTCCGGAAGCCCGACCCGCAGAACGACCTGACGACGATCCTCCAGGAGCCCCGGACCCACCACAAGCCGTACGAGCCCGCCGAGCAGGGCCGGGTGGGCGCGGGCACGGCGGACGGAGGCTGACAGCGGCCTTGGCGCCCGCCGCGGCGCGGCGGGCGCGACCGGCTCAGAGCGAGCCGACCACCTTGCGCGGGGTGACGCGGACGACGACCCGGGGGGCGTCGTTCTCGGCCTCCGGGTTGAAGTCCGCGTAGTCCTTGCCCGTGTACTTCCGCGACAGCTCGTTGATCAGCTCCTGGCCGCCCTCGGAAGAGAGCTCCGCGGTACCGCGGATCTCCGCGTAGGTGTACGGCGCGTTGGGCGGGTTCACGAGGATGGTCACCCGCGGGTCGCGGCGCAGGTTCTTCTCCTTGCGGCGCCCGACGGTCGTGGAGATCAGCAGGTCGTCGCCGTCGCGCTTGACCCAGGTGACGGACAGCTGCGGGCTGCCGTCCGGCTGGACGGTGGCCACGGTGATGAAGGCGGGATTGTCGTCGAGGTAGTTCTTCAGATCGTCCGAGAGCTCGGCAGACACCTTCCGGGTCCTTCCTTCGAGTGACGGCGCGCACCGGGCGGGTGCGCGCACGACGAAGTGTCGGTACCGGTCACGGTATGCCACCGGGGCGTTACGGACGGGGTGCCGGCGGCATCACGCCACAGCGGGGGCCGCCGTCAGCGCCGGTACACCAGCGCCGTCGCCACCGCCGCCAGACCCTCCGCGCGGCCCGTCAGGCCCAGCCCGTCGGACGTCGTCCCGGAGACCGACACCGGCGCGCCGACCGCGTCGGACAGGGCACGCTGCGCCTCGTCCCGGCGCTTGCCGATCTTCGGCCGGACGCCGATCACCTGCACGGCCACATTGCCGATCTCGAAGCCCGCGGCGCGGACGACACGGGCCGCCTCGGTCAGCAGGGTGACGCCGGACGCCCCCGACCACTCGGGCCGGTCGGTGCCGAAGTGCTCCCCGAGGTCGCCGACGCCGGCGGCGGAGAACAGCGCGTCGCAGGCGGCGTGCGCGGCGACGTCGCCGTCGGAGTGGCCGGCGAGGCCGTGGGTCGCGTCCTCCCAGAGCAGGCCCGCGCACCAGAGTTCGCGGCCCTCCTCGAAGGCGTGCACATCGGTACCGATGCCGATCAGGGGCACGGTCCGTGCGTCAGAAGCCATCGTTGGCCCTCCTCCGGGCGATCACTGCCTCGGCCAGGACCAGGTCCAGCGGCCTGGTCACCTTGAACGCCTCCTCGTGGCCGGGGACGACCACGACGGGCAGGCCGAGCCGTTCCACCAGGCCCGCGTCGTCGGTGGCCCCCTCGCCCTCCCGGGCGTGCTCCAGGAACTCGGCGTGGGCCGCGTCGAGGGTGCGGCGGTCGAAGCCCTGGGGCGTCTGCACAGCCCGCAGCAGCGCGCGCTCCGGGGTGCCGGTGACGGTCTCGGGGGCTCCGGCGTCCTCGGTGCCGTCGCGCGGCGCGACCTGCTTCACCGTGTCGGCGAGGGGCAGCGCGGGAACGACGGCCGGGCAGCCGCCGCGGACGGCCGCGACGACGGCGTCGACCGTGTCGACGGGGACGAGCGGACGGGCCGCGTCGTGGACGAGGACGATGCCGATGTCGTCGGGCAGCGCCTCCAGGCCCCGGCCCACGGACTCCTGCCGGGTGGCCCCGCCGGGGACGACCACGACCTCGGTCCGGTCGCCCGCGAGCGGGAACTCGTCCAGCAGGGAGCGCACCTCGGCCTCGCCGTCCGGCGGGGCGACGACCACGACGAGGGAGACCGCGCGGGAGGCCGTCATGGCCCGGACCGCGTGCACGAGCATGGGCGTGCCGCTCAGGGCGCGGAGCGCCTTGGGCGCGCCGGGACCCAGCCGGACGCCACGCCCGGCCGCGGGGATCACCGCGGCGGTACGGGACGCCGGAGCGCCGGTCCGGTCGGGAACTGTGGCTCGATCAGACATTGCGTTGGCGTTCAGGTTTGCTTCCTCGGCCGAGTTGGGTATGGCCTGGGGGAACCCCCTGCTCCTGGAGCTCGGGGGTGTGCCGGCGCCCACCGTGACCAGCCCCTTCCGTGAAACGACTGGTCCGGTTCGCCCACCCGCGAGCGGGCACCGGCACGGCCGGAGCAGAGATGCCGCAGCGCCCGCCGGATGACGTCCGTCATCGCGCGGGCACCGCGGCACTTCTACGTGGCGACCCCCGGGTCGCACTGCTGCCGCTCACGTCCGTGAACGGTTGCGGCGTACTTCTTGTCGTGCGGCCTTCTCGTCGTGCTTGTCGCCCGGCGGGGAGCCGGCACATCCGAGCGTCAGGCTCTGGGCGTCAGGACGCGAGAACCTCGTCGAGCAGGGCCTCGGCCTTGTCCTCGTTGGTGTTCTCCGCGAGGGCGAGCTCACTCACCAGAATCTGCCGTGCCTTGGCGAGCATGCGCTTCTCACCCGCGGACAGGCCGCGCTCGCGCTCGCGACGCCACAGGTCGCGCACCACTTCGGCGACCTTGATCACATCGCCCGAGGCGAGCTTCTCCAGGTTTGCCTTGTAGCGGCGGGACCAGTTCGTCGGCTCCTCGGCGTACGGCGCGCGAAGCACCTCGAAGACCCGGTCGAGCCCGTCCTGGCCGACCACGTCGCGAACACCGACGAACTCCGCATTGTCTGCCGGCACCCGAACCGTCAGGTCACCCTGGGCGACCTTCAGCACCAAGTAGGTCTTGTCCACGCCTTTGATCTGGCGAGTTTCGATGGCCTCGATCAGCGCGGCCCCGTGATGGGGATAGACCACGGTGTCGCCAACCTTGAACGTCATGTGACAGGTACCCCTTCCGTGGCTATCCAGTCTAACACGGGAAGTGTCCGTTCTGAATGGCGTTTCCGCAGGTCAGGGCATATCTCGGGGCTTGACAACAGCGCCCGGGACGTGCTGCGCGGGGGTTCCGGAAGCAGGTATTCGCAGGTCGGAGCGGTTGTCCGGGGCAAGCGAAACGGGCACGTTACACGTACCGGGACGGGCGCGCGAGCGGTCGAACGTCCCGTTTTGCCGGGGTCCGGTCGCCGCAGTTCCGGTACTCCGTTCGGGGCGCGGGACCCTTCCTCGCGCGCATTACGGAATTGATCAAGCCGAACGTGATCAATTCCGTAACGCGTTCCGCTCGGTACTCGCATTCCTTACCGATAATCCACCCGGACAGGTCCTCGGATAAGCCGGTGGTAGGACTGTCGACGGCCGAGTGGACCTTGAGAGGCGGGTCGGGTGCGGCGGCCCGGCGACGGCTCGGTAACCTAAGCGCGCTGACACACCTCTTACTTCGTCAAGGAGATGCCGCCGCCGTGAGCAGCAGCCTTCGACGCGGCGCTCTCGCCGCCACCGTCCTCGCGCTCTCGATCGCCTCGCTCTCCGCCTGCGGGGCGGGCAACGATGCGCAGACGTTGCAGGTCAAGCCGGACAACGCCGCCACCGCGGTCGGCGACATCAAGCTCCAGAACGTCAACGTGATCACCCAGCCGGGGCAGACCACGACCGGCCCGGCCGTGATCACGGGCCAGGTGTTCAACAACGGCGACAAGGCCCAGTCGCTGAACGCCGTCAAGCTGCCCGGCAAGAACGTCACGGTGCAGCTCAAGGGCGCCAAGGGCAACGGCCCGGTGGAGATCCCGGCCGGGGGCTCGCTGACGCTCGGCGGCAAGGGCAACGCCTCCGCCGTCCTGCCGAACGGCCGCGAGAGCCTCAAGGACGGCGAGCAGCAGCAGCTGTCGTTCGTCTTCAGCAGCACCGGTGATGTGCGCGTCGGCGCCTTCGTCGTCCCCGCCACCAGCTACTTCAAGGACTGGGGCCCCGCCGAGGCGCCGCAGTCCCCGCAGCCGGGCAAGCCGGGCGGCGGCAAGCAGGGCAAGCCGGGCGCGTCCGCCCCGGCCTCCCCCGGCGCCTCCGCCCCGGCGGGCAAGCCGGAGGACGCGGCGAAGAAGGCGGAGAAGCCCGAGAAGGGCGAGAAGAAGAACGGCGAGAAGAACGGCGAGAAGAAGAGCCAGACGCCGGCCGCGCCGGGCACCGAGCGCTGACGGCGGGCGAGCACTGACGGCGGCGCCGGCCACGCCGCAGGGCCCGGGAGCCGTCGGCTCCGGGCCCTCGCCGCTTCTGCCCCTCGGGGTCCATGGCCCCTCGGGGCCTACGGCTCGAACTTGTAGCCGAGCCCGCGCACCGTCACCAGGTAGCGCGGGGCCCCCGGGTCCGGCTCGATCTTGGCGCGCAGCCGCTTGACGTGGACGTCGAGCGTCTTGGTGTCACCCACGTAGTCCGCGCCCCACACCCGGTCGATGAGCTGCATCCGGGTCAGCACCCGGCCGGCGTTGCGCAGCAGCATCTCCAGCAGGTCGAACTCCTTGAGCGGCAGGTCGACCTTGCCGCCGGAGACGGTGACGACGTGCCGGTCGACGTCCATCCGGACCGGTCCCGCCTCCAGGGCGGCGGGCGTCACCTCCTCCGGCTCGCCCCTGCGGCGCAGCACCGCGCGGATGCGGGCGACGAGCTCGCGCGAGGAGAAGGGCTTGGTGACGTAGTCATCGGCTCCTATCTCCAGGCCCACGACCTTGTCGATCTCGCTGTCCTTGGCGGTGACCATGATGACGGGCACGTTGGAGCGTCCGCGCAGCTGCCGGCAGACCTCGGTGCCGGGCAGGCCCGGCAGCATCAGGTCGAGCAGGACGAGGTCGGCGCCGTTGCGCTCGAACTCCTCCAGGCCCTCGGGGCCGGTGGCCGCGATGGCGACCTCGAAGCCCTCTTTGCGCAGCATGTAGGACAACGCGTCGCTGAAGGACTCTTCGTCCTCTACGACGAGCACTCGGGTCACGGGGCGACCTCCGGTCGGGTCTCGTTCTGGCGGTGCGGGCGGAAGAGGGTCACGGGAGGGTCTCCGGGGCGGGGATGCCGGCGCTGCCGGGGGCGGTGTCGTCGTAGCGGCGGAGGCGGAGCCGGTCGCGGTCCACGCCCGCCTCCGGGAGGCGCAGGGTGAACGTGGAGCCCTGGCCCTCGGCGCTCCAGACGGTGACCTCGCCGCCGTGCGACGCGGCCACGTGCTTGACGATCGACAGGCCGAGGCCGGTGCCTCCGGTGGCGCGGGAGCGGGCCGGGTCGACCCGGTAGAAGCGCTCGAAGACCCGCTCGCGGTCCTTCTCGGAGATGCCGATGCCCTGGTCGGTGACCGCGATCTCGATGAGATCGCCGCCGGGCGCCGCGACCCGGCGGGCGGCGATGCCCACCCGGGTGCGGGCCGGGCTGTAGTTGACGGCGTTCTCGACGAGGTTGCCCAGGGCGGCGGCGAGCTGGCCGCGGTTGCCCCAGACGTGCAGGCCGGCGGAGCCGCCCGCCCGTCGCCCGCCACCACCCCGAGTGGAGGACCCTTCGGGTCCGCCGACAGAACTGGCCATGGTGATCTGCTTGGTGCCGGCCTGGTGGCGGCACCGGTCGATGGCCTCGGCCACCAGCTCGTCCACGCGGACGGGCTCGGCGTCCTCCAGCGGGTCGTCGTTCTGCACCCGGGAGAGGTCGATGAGCTCCTGGACGAGGTTGGTCAGCCGGGTGGCCTCGATCTGCATCCGGCCGGCGAAGCGGGTGACCGCCTCGGGGTCGTCGCTGGCGTCCATCACGGCCTCGGAGAGCAGGGAGAGGGCGCCCACCGGGGTCTTGAGCTCATGGCTGACGTTGGCGACGAAGTCGCGGCGCACGGCCTCGATGCGGCGGGCCTCGGTCAGGTCCTCGACGAGCAGCAGGACCAGGCGCGAGCCCAGCGGCGCGACCCGGGCGGAGACCGCGAGGGCGTCCCCGCGGCCGGTGCCGCGGCGCGGCAGGTCCAGCTCGACCTGGCGTATCTCGCCGTCGCGCCGGGTGTCGCGGGCCATCTGGAGCATCGGCTCCACGGCGAGCCGGCCGCCGCGCACCAGGCCCAGGGCGTACGCCGCCGAGCTGGCCTTGACCACGGCGTCCCCCTCGTCGAGCACGACGGCGGAGGACCGCAGCACGGAGAGGACGGTGTCCACCCCGGGCGGGAGGACCGCGTCGGTGTGCAGGGAGCTGCGGGTCGGGCGGGCCTGGTCGCGCTCGCTCCAGCGGAACGCCAGCATGGCGATCACGCCGGTGCACAGTCCGGCGAGGGCTGCCGCTGCGGCGACGGCCGCGTCCACGTTCATGTCTCCAGGTTAGGCGTGCGCACCGACAGCCCCACAGCCAAATGGGGGGTGCCTCGAACACACGTTGCCGAGAGTTCACCTTGAGGTCGGTGGTGGTTCACTCGGGAGGTCGTCACCCGTCGGTTTCCGGCCGGATCGTAGGAGCCGGGCCGGCCGACCGGGCAGGATCCCCGCCCGGTGCCGCGGTGACGGCGACGAGAGCACGCACCGGCCGCCGCACGACTCGAAGCGAGAGAAGGACACGATGCGGGACGCGTACCACGAGGAGCTGGACTCGATAGGCGACGGGCTGGTCGAAATGGCACGGCTCGTCGGCTCCGCCATAGGGCGCGCCACGACGGCGATCCTGGACGCGGACCTCAAGCTCGCCGAGGCCGTGATCGCCGGCGACAGCAAGGTGGACGACCTCCAGCGGGACCTGGAGGCGCGGGCCATCGCCCTGCTGGCCCGGCAGCAGCCGGTCGCCACGGATCTGCGGATCGTCGTGACGTCGCTGCGGATGAGCGCCGACCTGGAGCGTTCCGGCGACCTCGCGCAGCACGTCGCGAAGCTCGCCCGGCTGCGCTTCCCCGACACGGCGGTCCCGCGCGACCTGCACTCCACCGTGCTGGAGATGGGCCAGCTCGCCCAGCGGCTGATGGCCAAGGCCGGCGAGGTGCTGATCACCAAGGACGTGGACCTGGCGCTCCAGCTGGAGCAGGACGACGACGCCATGGACCTGCTGCACCGCGCGCTCTTCCAGCACCTGATGGACGACCGCTGGCAGCACGGCATCGAGACGGCCGTCGACGTGACCCTGCTGGGCCGCTACTACGAGCGGTTCGCCGACCATGCCGTCTCCGTCGCCAAGCGCGTCGTCTACCTGGTCACGGGCGAGCACGCGGACGAGCTCGGCCAGTCGGCGAACACCCCCGGCGCAGGGGAGGCTTCCTGACTCATGGAGTGCGCCGCTACGCTCCCCGGCGTACTCCGTGCGCCCGCACACTCGTACACCAAGCGCATTGACGACCGACGCCGGGTGAGCGTTGAGTGGGGTGTGGCAGACCACCCATCGAGGAGGTACCGCATGACCGGTTCTCTCGCGCACATCCCCGCAGCGCCCGCGATGAGCGGATGCCAGTGCGGGCCCGGCTGCACCTGCGGCTGCCAGCAAGGCGGCTCCTGCCAGTGCGGCGGGAGCTGCGGCTGACACGCCGCGTCCACGTCACTCACGGGCAAGGGCCCCCGGACGGCTGTCGCCGGCCGGGGGCCCTTGCCTGTATGTCCGGTCCGTGCCGGGCTACTTCTTCTTGCCCTGGTTCTTGACGGCTTCGATGGCGGCCTTGGCGGCCTCCGGGTCGAGGTAGGTGCCGCCGGGGGTGACGGGGCGGAAGTCGGCGTCGAGCTCGTAGGCGAGCGGGATGCCGGTGGGGATGTTGAGGCCGGCGATGTCGGCGTCGGAGATGCCGTCGAGGTGCTTGACCAGGGCGCGCAGCGAGTTGCCGTGGGCGGCGACCAGGACGGTGCGGCCGGCGAGCAGGTCGGGGACGATGCCGTCGTACCAGTAGGGCAGCATGCGGACGACGACGTCCTTGAGGCACTCGGTGCGCGGGCGCAGCTCCGGGGGGATGGAGGCGTAGCGCGCGTCGTCGCTCTGGGAGAACTCGGAGCCGTCCTCGAGGGCGGGCGGCGGGGTGTCGTACGAGCGGCGCCAGAGCATGAACTGCTCCTCGCCGAACTCGGCCAGGGTCTGGGCCTTGTCCTTGCCCTGGAGGGCGCCGTAGTGGCGCTCGTTCAGCCGCCAGGAGCGGTGGACGGGGATCCAGTGGCGGTCGGCGGCCTCCAGGGCCAGCTGCGCGGTGCGGATGGCGCGCTTCTGGAGGGAGGTGTGGACCACGTCAGGGAGCAGGCCGGCGTCCTTGAGCAGTTCTCCGCCGCGGACGGCCTCCTTCTCGCCCTTCTCGTTGAGGTTGACGTCCACCCAGCCGGTGAACAGGTTCTTCGCGTTCCACTCGCTCTCGCCGTGGCGGAGGAGGATGAGCTTGTACGGTGCGTCGGCCATGCCCTTGAGCGTAATCGACGGTGCGGGGGCGTCGCTCCCGGCGGTGGCCGGCGGTCCACTTGACGGATCGTGTCAATTGGATGGCGTGCACATGCCCGGCGCTCGTAAGGTGCGGATCAGCTGAACACCACTTACATCCAGGGGGCACGCGTGATCGCGCGCATGGGCAGGGCGGCGAGGGAGAGCGTGGCGGGACTGCCACGGGCGTTCTGGTGGCTGTGGGTCGCCACGCTGGTCAACCGCCTGGGCGGGTTCGTCGCGACGTTCCTCGCGCTGTACCTGACGATGGAGCGCGGCTACTCCGCCTCGTACGCCGGGCTGGTCGCGGCGCTGCACGGGCTCGGCGGGGTGGTCGCCTCGCTCGGGGCCGGGGTGATGACGGACCGGCTGGGGCGGCGCCCCACCCTGATGATCGCCCAGGTGTCGACCGCCGCGTCCGTGGCGCTGCTGGGCTTTGTGCACGACCCGGTGCCGATCGCGGGCGCCGCCTTCCTGGTCGGACTGACCAGCAACGCCTCGCGGCCGGCCGTCACCGCGATGATGGCCGACATCATCCGGCCCGAGGACCGGCTGCGGGCCTACTCGATCAACTACTGGGCGATCAACATGGGGTTCGCGGTCTCCTCGACCGCGGCGGGCTTCGTCGCCGAGTACAGCTACCTGGCGGGCTTCCTCGGGGAGGCCGCGATCACGCTGGCCTGCGCGGTCCTGTGCTACTTCACGCTCCCCGAGTCGCGGCCCGAGCCGGTCGCGCCGTCGGGCCCCGGCGAGGCCGCGCCGGCCGTGGGGCTGGGCTCGGTGCTGCGGGACGGCCGGTTCATGGGCGTCACCGGCCTGGCCTTCCTGGTGGCGGTGATCTTCCATCAGAGCTCGGTGGCGCTGCCGGTGGCGATGGGCCGGGAGGGGCTGTCGACCCAGGACTACGGCATGGTCATGGCCGTCAACGGCATCATGATCGTCGTGCTGCAGATCCCGGTGACCCGGGTCATCGAACGCCACGACCCGCGGCGGCTGCTGGTCTTCTCCGCCCTGCTCGCCGGGTACGGCTTCGGGCTGACCGCCTTCGCCGGCTCGGTCGGCGTCTTCGCGCTGACCATCGTCGTCTGGACGCTCGCCGAGATCATCAACTCGCCCACCCAGTCGGGCATGGTGGTGCGCTTCTCCCCGCTCCACGCACGGGGCCGCTACCAGGGCGTGTTCTCGCTGTCGTGGACGCTCGCGGCCCTGGTCGCGCCGCTGACGGGCGGCGTGATCATCGAGGAGTTCGGGGCCGGCGTGCTGTGGGCCGGGTGCGCGGTGGTCGGCACGATCGCCGGCGCGGGGTACTGGCTGCTGACGCGCGACCTGCCGGAGGAGGGGGCGGCGGAGACGCCGGTGGCACAGGGGAAGACGCCGGCCACCGGACAGCCGGAGGCCGAGGCCATGCCGGCCTGAACGCCCCGGCCCCGCGTCACTCCTTCCGGCCGTCCTCGCCCTCGCCCGTCAGCCGGGTGAACGCCTCCAGGTTGCGCGTGGACTCGCCCCGTGCGGTGCGCCACGCGTACTCCTTGCGGATCGCGCTCGCGAACCCCATCTCCAGAAGGGTGTTGAAGCTGCCGTCCGCGTTCTCCAGCACCGTGCCGAGGATCCGGTCGATCTCGTCGGGCGTCACGGCGGCCAGCGGCAGCCGCCCCACGAGGTAGATGTCGCCCAGCCGGTCGAGGGCGTACGCCACGCCGTACAGCCGGGTGTTGCGCTCCAGCAGCCAGCGGTGCACCGCCTCGTGGTTCTCGTCGGGGCAGCGCACCACGAAGGCGTTGACGGACAGGGAGTGGTTGCCGACGACCAGCGACACGGTCGTCGACAACTTCCGCGTACCGGGCAGCTTCACGACGTACGTGCCGTCGTCCGGGCTCTCCCATTCGAGCGCGGCCTCGCTGAGCGTCCGCTCGATGGTGGTCTTCGCGTCAGACATACGCCGAGCGTAGGCGACGACGGCGTTCGATGATCGCTTCGGTGTACACCCCGGCCGTGACGCCGGCCGCCGTGTCCCAGCCGAAGGACCGGGCGTGCGCCGCCGCCGCGGCGCCCATCGTGCCGGCCAGCTCCGGCGCGTCGGCGAAGCGCTCCAGCGCCCGCGCGTAGTCGGCGGGGTCGTGGCCGTCCACCAGGAAGCCGCTCGTCCCGTTCCTGACCGCCACCGGCAGACCGCCCACGGACGCGGCGACGACCGGTGTGCCGCAGGCCTGCGCCTCCACCGCCACCAGGCCGAAGGACTCGCTGTACGAGGGCATGACCAGCACGGACGCCGCCCGGTACCAGTCGGCGAGCCGATCCTGATCCGTCGGCGGACGGAACCGGACCACGTCCGTGATCCCCAGGCGGGCGGCCAGCTTGTGCAGCTCCTCCGGCTTCGCGAGACCGCTGCCGCTCGGGCCGCCGACCACCGGGACGACGATCCGCGAGCGCAGCCCGGGACGGCGGTCCAGCAGCTCGGCGACGGCGCGCAGCAGCACGTCGGGCGCCTTCAGCGGCTGGATCCGGCCGGCGAACAGCGGGACCAGCGCGTCCTGCGGCAGCCCGAGCCGGGCGCGGGCCGCGGCCCGGCCGTCGGCCTCCCGGAACCGCTCCAGATTGACGCCGGGGTGGACCACGGCGACCTTGCCCGGGGCCGCGTCGTAGTGCCGTACGAGCTCCTCGGCCTCGCCCTCCGTGTTCGCGATCAGCCGGTCGGCCGCCCGGACGATCTGCGTCTCGCCGATCACCCGGGCCTGCGGCTCGGGGGTGTCCCCCGCCGCCAGCGCCGCGTTCTTCACCTTGGCCATCGTGTGCATCGCGTGCACCAGCGGCACGCCCCAGCGCTCGGCGGCCAGCCAGCCGACGTGCCCGGACAGCCAGTAGTGCGAGTGGACGAGGTCGTAGTGGCCCGGCCGGTGGCCCGCCCACGCCTGCATCACGCCGTGTGTGAAGGCGCAGAGCTGGGCCGGCAGCTCCTCCTTCGCCAGGCCCTCGTACGGGCCCGCGTCGATGTGCCGGACGAGGACGCCGGGGGCCAGCTCCACGGTGGGCGGCAGATGGCCGGTGGTGGCCCGGGTGAACACCTCCACCTCGATGCCGATGGCGGCGAGCCGCTTCGCGAGCTCGACGATGTAGACGTTCATGCCGCCCGCGTCGCCCGTGCCGGGCTGGTGCAGCGGCGAGGTGTGGACGCTGAGCATCGCGACGCGGCGCGGCAGCCGGCCCTGCGCGCGGCGCAGGAACTGCTGGGGCCGGGCGAAGGGGCTGCCATGCGTACGGGTGCGGCGCGCACCGCGCCGGGGTGCGTACTGGCTCACCGTTCGGGTCCTCCGTCCGCCTGTGGGGGGCGTGCGTACGTCAGGGGTCAACCCTGGAACGCGGAACCGCCCGCTCCCCTTCCCTCCTCTTTCCTCCTTTACCAAACAGTGATGCGGCCCGCCGCACGGTCCGGCGTCCGACCGGAACCGCTTACGCTCGGTGCATGGCCGCCGTCCGTCCCGCATCCGCCCCCCACCAGCGCCCCGTCGGGGCGGCGACGCGCGGTACGACCAACCCGAACCGGTTGCGCCGGATGGACCGCTGGATCACCGCCGTCCACGCCTCCGCCCTCCGCCGCTCCGCCGACCCCGTCGCCGTCGACCTCGGCTACGGGGCCGCGCCCTGGACCGCCGTCGAGCTGCTCGACCGGCTGCGGCGGGTGCGGGCCGACGCCCAGGTCGTCGGCGTCGAGATCGACCCCGCCCGGGTCGCGGCCGCCGCCCCCTACGAGCGCGACGGGCTCGCCTTCGCCCGCGGCGGCTTCGAGGTGCCCCTCGCGGCCGGGCGCCGGCCCCTCTTCATCCGGGCCGCCAACGTGCTCCGCCAGTACGACGAGGACGAGGTCGCCGCCGTCTGGGCGCGGCTCCGCGCGCGGCTCGCGCCCGACGGGCTGCTCGTCGAGGGCACCTGCGACGAGATCGGGCGGCGGCATGTGTGGGTCGCCCTCGGCCCTGAGGGGCCGCGCACCGTCACCTTCGCGGCGCGGCTCGGGTCGCTGGGGGCGCCTTCGGATCTTGCGGAGCGGTTGCCGAAGGCGCTCATTCATCGGAATGTGCCGGGGGAGCCGGTGCATGCGTTTCTTTGTGACTTCGACCGGGCTTGGGCGGCGGCCGCGCCCTATGCGTCTTTGGGGGCTCGGCAGCGGTGGATTCGGGCGGTGTCGTCGCTCGGTGCGGATTGGCCGTTGGTGGGTGGGGTGCGGCGGTGGCGGCAGGGGGAGGTTACGGTGCGGTGGGAGGCGGTGGCGCCTCGGGGGTAGGGGTGCCCCGGTCCCTCCCTTTCACCGTTTCTGCGGGGGCAAGCCCCCACACCCCCAGAAGCGCGCTGCGCGCGCTGTCCTCAAACGCCGGACGGGCTATCTCAGCCCGTTGGGGGTGCCCCCTCTGGGGGAGGGCCCGGGGCTACCCCACCCCCAACACCACCAGCAACGCATCCACCAACCCCCGATCCCGCTCATGCGTCAACCGCCCCCGCGCCTCCCCGGGCGGGAGCCAGGCCAACCGATCCACCTCCCGATTGGGCACGAACGTGCCCCCGCACGCCTCCGCCGCCCAGTACCGCACCTCCTTCCACCGCCCGTCGGCCACGGGATAGCCGGAGGTCGGCAGGGGCGCGCCGAGGACGCAGTCCATGCCGGTCTCCTCGCGGACCTCGCGGAGGGCGCCGGTGCGGGGGTCCTCGCGGGGTTTGAGTTTGCCTTTGGGGTAGGACCAGTCGAGGTATTTGGGGCGGTGGACGAGGGCGAGCTCGATGCCGCCGTGGGGGGCGCGGCGCCAAAGGACGCAGCCGGCGGCGCGGACGACTGCGTCGGCGGTGCCGGGGGCGGGTTTGACGGGTTTCATCGGGGGACCGCCATTCGTTGCCAGATCCGGCCGAAGGCGAACCGGGCGGCTTCGACCTCGTGGCGCTGGTCGGCGTGGAGGACGCCGAGGGCGTAGGCGGTGGCGGGGGCGATGCGGGGGGTGCGGGCGGCGGCGGCCGCGTAGGAGGCGGCCTCGGCGGCGTCGCGGTGCCGGTCGAGGGTCTGGCCGGCGCTCAGGAGCCTTATGGTGAGGGCGGGTTCGACCTCGGTGCGGTGCTGTTCGTCGAGGACTTCCTGGGCGTAGCGGCGGAGGCGGACCAGCAGGCGTACGTGGTGCCAGGGGGCGTCCTGCCGGCCCTCGGCGGCGGGGGCGCCCGGGCCGGCGAGGCCGTGGGAGAGCCCCTCGGCGTTGTACGGCAGTCCGGCGACGGAGAGCGGCAGGGTGCCGGCGGCTTCGAGGAGGAGCCGGTGGGTCTGCTCGGCGAGCAGCGGCAGGGCCTCGTGGGCGGGCAGGTCGTGGGCGGCGGGGTCGAGCGGCGGGTCGGTGGAGAGCACGGCGACGGCGTCGGCGACGGCATGGAAGCGCGCGGAGCCCAGCGCCTGGAGCGCGGCGGAGTGGGCGCGCGTCCGGGCCAGGGTCAGCTGGCGTTCGAGCAGGGCACCGGCGCGGGCCGCGCCGACGGCGGGGGCGCTCCCGGGGCCGCCGTCGGCGGAGGCGCCGGAGAGCCGGTGCAGCGCGCCGCGCAGCCGGGCCAGCCGGGCCGCGCACGCGTACTCGCGGCCCAGCGTCTCGGTCAGCCAGCCGAGTTCGGTCCGGAACTGGTCGGTCCAGGGGACCTCGGTCAGCGGCCGGAAGACCTGTAGCGCTCCGGCGACGCGGCGGGCGGCGCCGCGCAGCAGCCGGACGGCCTCGGCGCTGTCCTCGGCGGCGGTCCCGGTGCCGTGCCCGCTGTCGCCGTGCAGGCGCAGGGCGCGCAGGAACTCCGTGGCCTGCTGGTGCAGATAGCGCGCGAGGACGTCGGCGGCGGTGCCGGTGGGGTGCGGGGTGTGGCCGCCGTCCGGTCCCCGGCGTCCGGGGAGCGGGGGCCGGCCGTCGGTGGCGGCGTCGGTCGTCATGTCGGTCGTCGTCCTGTCGGTCCGTCCTCCGGCCGCGGTGAGGGCGACCGGCGTTTCACGGGGTCGCTGAGCCACGCCGGCGCCTCCGGGCGTCGATGAGGATTTCCTGCACATTGCGCAGCGGCCGGCCGTCGGCGTCGGTCGCCTGCCGGGTCCAGCCGCCGTCCGGGCCGAGGTGCCAGGAGGCCGTGCGGTCGGACATCCCGAGCTCCAGCAGCCGGCTGAGCGCGGCGCGGTGCGCGGGGTCGGTGACGCGGACGAGCGTCTCGATGCGCCGGTCGAGGTTGCGGTGCATCATGTCGGCGCTGCCGAGCCACACTTCGGGCTCCCCACCGTTCGCGAAGGCGAAGACGCGGGAGTGTTCCAGGAACCGTCCGAGGACGCTGCGCACCCGGATGTTCTCCGACAGCCCGGCCACCCCCGGACGCAGGGCGCAGATGCCACGCACCCATACGTCCACCGGGACACCGGCGCGCGAGGCGCGGTAGAGGGCGTCGACGACCGCCTCGTCCACCATCGCGTTGACCTTGATCCGGATGGACGCGGGGCGGCCGTCCCTGCGGTGGGCCACCTCGCGCGCGATGCGCGAGACCAGGCCGTCGCGCAGCGACCGCGGGGCGACGAGCAGCCGCCGGTAGGTCTCGCGGCGCGAGTAGCCGGACAGCCGGTTGAAGAGGTCGGACAGGTCGGCGCCCACCTGCGGGTCGGCGGTGAGCAGGCCCAGGTCCTCGTAGAGGCGGGCGGTCTTGGGGTGGTAGTTGCCGGTTCCGACGTGGGAGTAGCGGCGCAGGGTGTCGCCCTCCTGCCGCACGACCAGGGACAGCTTGCAGTGGGTCTTCAGCCCGACGAGTCCGTAGACGACGTGGCAGCCGGCCTCCTCCAGCTTGCGCGCCCAGATGATGTTCGCCTGCTCGTCGAAACGGGCCTTGATCTCGACGAGGACGAGGACCTGTTTGCCGGACTCCGCCGCGTCTATGAGCGCGTCGACGATCGGGGAGTCGCCGGACGTGCGGTAGAGCGTCTGCTTGATGGCGAGGACGTCCGGGTCGGCGGCGGCCTGTTCGAGGAAGGACTGGACGGAGGTGGAGAACGAGTCGTACGGGTGGTGGAGCAGCACGTCCCGTTCGCGGAGGGCGGCGAAGACGTCCGGTGCGGAGGCGGACTCCACCTCGGCCAGATCGCGGTGCGTACCCGCCACGAACTTGGGGTACTTGAGCTCGGGCCGGTCGAGGGCCGCGATGTGGAACAGCGCGGTGAGGTCGAGCGGGCCCGGCAGTGGGTAGACCTCCGCGTCGGAGATCTTCAACTCGCGGACCAGCAGGTCGAGGACGTACGGGTCGATGGACTCCTCGACCTCCAGCCGCACGGGCGGGCCGAAGCGGCGCCGCATGAGCTCCTTCTCCAGCGCCTGGAGCAGGTTCTCCGCGTCGTCCTCCTCGACCTCCAGGTCCTCGTTGCGCGTCACCCGGAACATGTGGTGCCCCAGCACCTCCATGCCGGGGAACAGCTCCTCCAGGTGCGCGGCGATCACGTCCTCCAGCGGCACGTACCGCTGCGGCGACGCCTCCAGGAACCGCGAGAGCAGCGGCGGGACCTTCACGCGCGCGAAGTGCTCGTGCCCGCTGACCGGGTTGCGGACGACCACGGCGAGGTTGAGCGACAGCCCGGAGATATACGGGAAGGGGTGCGCCGGGTCGACGGCGAGCGGGGTGAGGACGGGGAAGATCTGCTGGCGGAAGAGGGTGAAGAGGCGGGACTGCTCCTTCTCCGTGAGCTCCGGCCAGCGGATCAGGTGGATGCCCCGCTCGGCCAGGTCGGGGGCCACGTCCTGCTGGTAGCAGGCGGCGTGCCGGGCCATGAGCTCCCGGGAGCGGGTCCAGATCAGCTCCAGCACCTCGCGGGGCTGGAGGCCGGACGCGGAGCGGGTGGCGACGCCGGTGGCGATGCGGCGCTTGAGGCCGGCGACGCGGACCATGAAGAACTCGTCGAGGTTGCTCGCGAAGATCGCCAGGAAGTTGGCGCGCTCCAGGAGCGGGGTGGCCGGGTCCTCGGCCAGCTCCAGCACCCGCTCGTTGAACGCCAGCCAGCTGCGCTCGCGGTCCAGGAAACGGCCCTCGGGCAGCGGTTCGCCGTCCCGGGCGGGGTCCTCCTCGCCGTCGTCGTACCCGTCCGTGTAGTCGATCCCGCGGTCCGCCGTGCTCGGCGCCTGCCGGTGGCGGGCGGGCTCGCGGGCGGGGGCGCGGGCGCCGTAATCGGCTCCGCCGTAGTCGCCCTCGCCGTAACCTCCCCCGCCGTAGCCGTCCTCGCCATAGCCGTCCTCGCTGTAGTCGCCTTCGCCGGAGTCGTCCTCGGCGTAGTCGTCGAGGTCGGCGTCCAGGTCGGGCTCCAGCTCGGGGACGTACGGGGCGAGGGCCGGGGAGCGGTCCGGGCCGGGCCGGTGCGCGGCCAGGAAGCTCACGGGCGGCGGGTCCCCGGCCCGGTCACCGTGCGGCCGGTCCTCTTCCCGGGGGCGCGAGAACGCCGGAGGGTCTGCCATACCTTCATTGTTCCGCTCACCCGGGAGGGCGGGCACGGCGGAGACCGCGGCGGCGCGTGGCCTGCGTTGTCGTGCGTGGGGGGCGAACGGCTGCATCCCGCAAGACTGGCAACCGCGGTTGAATCACGGGTAACGCCCACATGGCGTGCGGGAAACCCGGGAGCCTCCCGCGGGCGACGGAGGGCTTCCGGCCGTCACGTGGGGTGACAACAGGCCGTCGGCCTCAGGGCCGGCCCCGCCGCAGCCAGCGCACCGCCGCCCAGGCGGCGAGCGCGGCGAGGACGGCCAGCAGGCCCGCCTCCATCCACGCCAGCGGCCAGTGGTGCGCCGTGGGGTGGTAGTCGAGATACCAGCGGTCGGCGCCGTGCTGGGCGAGGCACCGGTCCGGCGAGACGCCGACGTCGCACGAGTCGCCCCACACGCGTTCACCCGAACGAGTGAGCATGCCGCGGTCGACGACCCAGCCGTCGGTGGACCAGGCGGGCATGTCCAGCGAGGTCAGCCGGGTGCGGGGCAGCAGGTAGGGGCGGACGAGGCCCAGCGCCGACCGGACCAGCCCATAGCCCACAAGGGTGAGCACCATCGCCGCCACCGTGCGCCGGGTCAGCAGCGCCGCGAGCGCTCCGAGCGCCACCCCGAGCAGGGCGTCGGCCACCGGCATCGGGCCGAGCATGCCGAACGAGTCGTACCAGCGCTGGCCCGGCAGCACTTCGGGCGGTACGGCCGCCCAGCACCATGTGTAGACCGCCGACAGCAGGGACACCCCGGTCAGCACCAGCACCGCGGGCACGGCCAGTTTGGCCGCGAGCCAGCGGACCGGCGACACGGACTGCGTCCACGCCAGCTTCCACGTCCCGTTCTCCAGCTCGCGCGCGACCATCGGCCCGGCGGTGAACAGCCCGGCCAGCAGCGGCACGTACTGCACCACCAGGCCGTTGAAGTGCAGGGCGTCGCCGTACGTGGAGCGGAAGTCACCGATGGACGACCACTGGTCCACGCATTCCGGACCGATGTCGGCGCAGAGCCGGGCGAGGCCCTGGGAGTCGGCTTCGTGGGCCAACAGCCAGCGCAGCACCAGGAGTTGCCCCAGGTCCACCACCAGGAGCAGCGCCAGGACGATGAAGGTGGCCCGGTGCTGGCGCAGGACGAGCCAGGCGATACCGCGCGGCCGGAGGGAGCGCCGGGCGACGGGGACGGGCGGAGCGGGTGTTGAAGTGGACGTCACGCGGCGGCCCTCCCGGACCGGGGTTCGGCGCTCGGGGTGAGCAGCGGCGGCACCCCGGGGGCCCGGAGGTGGGCCAGGAGCAGGTCCTCCAGGGTCGGTTCCGACATCTCCCAGTCCCCGGCGATCGGCCCCTCGGGCCGGAGCACGGCGGTGAGCTGACGGCCCGTCGTCCGCGAGGAGACGACCGTGTGCAGGGCGAACGCCCGGGGCGTCCCCGGCTCCTCGTGCCGGCCGACGACGACGCGGTGCGCGCCGATCAGGTCCTCGACCTCGCCCGCGAGCCGTATCCGGCCGTCGCCCAGGAGCAGCAGGTAGTCGCAGACGCCGTCGAGTTCGGAGAGGACGTGGGAGGCCAGCACGATGGTGGTGGCGTTCTCGGCGGCCTCGGTCATCAGGGCGGCCGTCATCTCGTGCCGCACCAGCGGGTCGAGATCGCCCATCGGCTCGTCCAGGAGCAGCAGTTCGGGGCGCTTGCCGAAGGCCAGGGCCAGCGCGACGCGGGTGCGCTGGCCGCCGGAGAGCGCACCGACGCGCGCGTGCGGCGACAGGTTCCCCTCCCGCACCAGCCGTTCCGCCGCCGCCTGGTCCCAGCGCCCGGGGTTGAGCTCACGGCCCATGCGCAGGGTGTCGGCGATGGTGAACTGCGGGTAGAGCGGCTTCTCCTGGGCCAGATAGGCCACCCGCGGCCGGGCGTCCGAACCGCCCGCGGGCCCGCCCAGCACTTCAAGCGAGCCGCTGTGCGGCCGCCGCAGCCCCGCCACGGCGGACAGCAGGGTGGACTTGCCGGCCCCGTTGGGTCCGACGAGCGCGCAGACCCGGCCCGTCGGCACCCGGAACGAGCAGTCGCTCAGCACCCGGGCGCGTCCGTGCCGCACGCCCAGCCCGACCGCTTCGATCGCGGTCCCGCCGGGGAGGTAGGTCAGGTCGGTCATCCGGTCCCCTCGTCCGCGTGTCCTGTCGGGTTCCCGCCGCTACCGCCTTGGGCGCCGGGGGTCCGGCAGCCGTAGGCCTCGTCCACGACGGACGTCACCAGCGCGGTGACATCGCCCCGGTCGAGCCCGGCCGCGCGGGCGCGGTCCGCCCAGGCGGCCAGTTCGGCCCGGAGCGGCGAGTCGGCGGCGGCGCCGGGCCTCGCCAGGGAGCGCCGGACGAACGTCCCCATTCCGGGGCGCGCCTCGACCAGGCCCGCGCGGTCGAGCTCGCGGTAGGCCTTCAGGACGGTGTTGGGGTTGATGGCGGTGGCCGCGACGACCTCACGGGCGGTGGGCAGCTGGTCGCCGGGCATCAGCAGACCGAGGCGCAGGGCCTGTTCGACCTGCTGGGCGATCTGGAGGTACGTGGCGACACCGCTGCGGCGGTCGATGCGGAACTCGACCACGCCATCATCTCCCCTGCTTTCACTAATTGATTAGTGGAAGCAGGGTGCTCGGATACCCCGCCCGTTGTCAACCTTGGGTTGCCGGGTTGCCGGTTTGCGGGCGGGGGCCTTCAGTGGCTGCGGGGGTCAGCTCTCCGTGCGGTACATCAGGTCCGTCTCGTGGATCGTGAAGCCCAGGCGTTCGTAGACCGTCACCGCCGGGACGTTGTCCGCGTCCACGTAGAGCATGGCCGTCGGCAGGCCCGACGCCGCGAGGTGGCGGAGGCCGATGGTCGTCAGCGCCTTGCCGAGCCCGCCGCCCTGCGCGCCGGGGCGGACGCCGACCACGTACACCTCGCCGAGGCGTTCGGCCGCGTGGACCTTCGTCCAGTGGAAGCCGACGATCTCCCCGTCCCGTTCGGCGAGGAAGAAGCCCTCGGGGTCGAACCAGCTCTCGGCCTTGCGGTCGTCCAGGTCGCGCTGGGTGAGCGAGCCCTGTTCCGGGTGGTGCGCGAACGCCTCGGCGTTGGTGGCGAGCCACGCCGCGTCGTCGGCGCCGGGCCGGAAGGTCCGTACGGTCACGCCCTCGGGGAGGACGGGCTCGGCGAGCTCCAGGCCCTCCAGCGGGCGGCGCATCTGCCGCAGCTCGCGGAACAGGCTCATCCCCAGCACCTGGGCGAGGTGGCGCGCGGCCGGGTGGCCGCCGTGCGCCCAGACCCGCAGCCGCTTGCCGGACTCCTGCAACAACGCGCTGCCCAGCGCCCGGCCGTGGCCGCGGCCGCGGTGCGCGGGGTGCACGACGAGCTCGCCGGCCGGGGCCTCGACGGGGTCGGTGTCCTCCAGCTGCGCGTATCCGACGAGGACGTCCCCGCCGCCCGCCTCGCCCTCTCCACCCTCTCCGCCCTGTTCGTGCAGGAGCAGGTGCCGTACGCCCGGGCGGCGCCCCTTGAGCTGGAGGCGGCCCTGCTCGGAGACGGCCTGCTGGCCGTCGACCGCCGCGGCCTCCGCGATCAGCCGCAGCACGTCCCGCACGTGCTCGGGCGCCGGCTCGTCCAGCACCTCGATCCGTCGCCGTCCGCTCGCGTCGTTCAACTCGTCAGTCATGGGTCGAGCCTATGCCGCGGCCCGGACGGGGTTCGGACCAGCGCCGCGTCTGCCGTCTTGGGGGGTTCGCCTGGTCTCCGACTCAGCGCCTGCTGTTGAGGAAGCCGATGACGGTGGCGCCCCACCAGCCGAGTTGCGAGAGGAGGACGGTGACGGCGCAGCGGACGGTCAGGGCGCGGGAGGCGGGCGTCCGTCCGGCGGCGACGGCCTCCATGCGCGGCTGGAGGGTCCGGGCGTGCAGGCCGTTGAGGGCGACGAGGAGGACGAGGCCGAGCTTGACGCGGGTGAGCGGGGAGCCGGGGTCGGGGTGGAGCAGGACGCCGGTCCCGACGAGCCCGGCCAGGCCCAGCCAGACGGGCAGGTGGACCGCGCCCGCCGTCCGCAGGACCTCGGGCAGCTCCCTGCGTCCCGTCAGCCACAGCAGGCCCAGCCAGTCGACGGTGAGCACGGCGCCGAAGCCGACGAGCAGCGAGGCGAGGTGGACGAAGAGCGCGACGTCATGGAGGTGCGGGTCGGCCCGCAGGTGGACGGCGGTCCAGACCGCCGCCGCCCAGAGGGCGCAGAGGCCCGCGGCGGCGGCGGTGTGGAGGACGGGCCGGGTGACGAGGGGTGCGGGGCCGGCCGGGGCGGACACGGTGGATTCCTCAGGGGTGTGGGTGGTGCTGCGGCAGGGACGCCCAAGGGAAGGGAAGCCTTGCCTTAGTGGTGCTGGCGCCCAATAAGCCACAGGGGGCGGATTCGGTCAAGCGACGTGACCTTTTCGTTGCCCGCGGGGGTGTCCGTAAGGGGTGCCCGCAGGCGGTACTCGCGGGGGGACGGAGCGCCCAAGCGCTACCAATTCGTCACCTCAACCCTCCTGCGCGCTACGCGCGTTGACCGTAGGCTGCCGCAGACCGCATCACCTGGCACTGCCAAACCCGCACAAAGGGGAACACATGCACGCGACGCCACCACGGAAGCGCCTCGCGAGACGACTGACGGCCGGCGCCGCCGTCCTCGCCGCCACCGCCGGTGTCCTCGCCGCCGCTCCGGCCGGAGCGGCGCCCTCCCACGACCGCGACCGCGACCACGGCCGCGGCGACGGCCACCGCCACGGCCGCACGGTGGACGTCCAGCTCCTGTCCTTCAACGACCTGCACGGCAACCTGGAGCCGCCGCAGGGCTCGTCCGGCACGGTGACCGAGACGCAGAAGGACGGGACGAAGAAGGTCATACCGGCGGGCGGCGTGGAGTACCTGGCCGACGCGCTGCGCACCGCGCGCAAGGGCCACGAGTACTCGATCACCGCCGCGGCCGGCGACATGATCGGCGCCAGCCCGCTGATGACCGGCCTCTTCCACGACGAACCGACCATCGAGGCGCTCAACAAGCTGAAGCTCGACGTCACCTCGGTCGGCAACCACGAGTTCGACGAGGGCCGGGCCGAACTGCTGCGGATGCAGCGCGGCGGGTGCCACCCCAAGGACGGCTGCTTCGAGAAGGGCAAGACGTTCAAGGGCGCCGACTTCCCCTACCTCGCCGCGAACGTCACCGACGAGAAGACCGGCAGGCCCATCCTCAAGCCGTACACGATCTGGCGGCACAAGGGCGTGAAGATCGGCATCATCGGCCTCACCCTCAAGGGCACGCCGGACGTCGTCACGGCGGAGGGCGTCAAGGGCCTCAAGTTCGCCGACGAGGTCGCCACCATCGACAAGTACGCCAAGGAGCTCGACCGCAAGGGCGTCAAGGCGATCGTCACCCTCGTCCACGAGGGCGGCATGCCGGCATCGGGTTCGTACAACGACAACTGCGACACCCCGGGCGCCGGCGCCGGCATCTCCGGCCCGATCGTCGACATCGCCAAGAAGGTCACGCCGAAGGTCGACGCCTTCGTCACCGGCCACACGCACCAGGCCTACGCCTGCACCATCCCCGACCCCGCGGGCAACCCGCGCACCGTCACCTCGGCCGCCTCCTTCGGCCGCCTCTACACCGACACCAAGCTCACGTACGACCGCCGCACCCGCGACATCGTGCGCACCCCCGTCGCGCGCCCCCGCGCCACCAACCACGTGGTCGACCGCGACCGGCCCAAGGCCGCGGACATGACCTCCCTCATCGCCCGCTGGAACGCCCTCGCCGCGCCGATCGCCAACCGCCCCGTCGGCTACATCTCCGCCGACATCAACGGCCGGGGCTCGGACGCGTACGAGAAGCCCCTCGGCGACGTCATCGCCGACTCCCAGCTCGAAGCCCTCGCCCCCGCCGACAAGGGCGGCGCCCAGATCGCCTTCATGAACCCCGGCGGCATCCGCTCCGACCTCGCCTACAAGGCCGCCGGCGCCGAGGGCGACGGCGTCGTGACCTACGGCAAGGCCTTCACCGTCCAGCCCTTCACCAACATGATGCAGACCGCCGACCTCACCGGCGCCCAGCTCATCTCCGTCCTCCAGCAGCAGGTCAGCGGCACGGTCAACGGCCCCCAGCCGAAGATCCTTCAGGTGAGCAAGGGGCTGACGTACACGCTGGACCTGACGAAGAGCGGCGCCGACCGCATCGTCACCTCGTCCGTGAAGCTCAACGGCACGCCGATCGACCCGGCGAAGACGTACCGCGTCGCGGCCAACGAGTTCCTGATGGGCGGCGGCGACGGCTTCGCCACCTTCAAGGAGGCGAAGAACAAGCGGGTCGGGGCGTCCGACCTGGATGTTTTCCTCGCGTACCTGAGCGCCCACTCGTCGAAGAACGCGCCGCTGGATCCGCCGAAGGCGGAGCGGATCACGGTCGTGAAGTAGGCTCCTTCGCCCCGCCCAGCAGGAGACACACCTGGAGGTGAGCATGTCGGATACGCCCTGGCAGAGATCATCCTTCTCCACTGAACAAAACGAGTGCTTGGAACTCGCCCGGCGGCAGGGGGCTGTGCTGGTGCGGGAAAGCGACGATGCCGACGTCGTCCTCGACACCAGCCCCCGGGTGACTCACGGGCTTCTGTCCCGGATCAAGGCAGGGCGGTTCGGGTAGCCCGCGCGTGCCCCGCAGTGGTCCGCCACTGTGGGGCACAGTCGCGTGTGTACGGCTTCAGCGCTCTTCCTCGAAGAGGTCCTCGGCGTTGGTGACGGTGAAGGCTCGATCGAGCCATCGGCCGAGCGTCTCCAGGTCGGAGCAGCCGAGAACACGCTCCCGCACCTCGTCCGGAACGGCGACTTCCCGACGCTCCAGCATGCGCAGCACCGTCTCGGCGCGCTCCTTGGCCTGTCCCTCGACACGTCCCTGTTCGAGCGTCTCCTCGATGAGGGTCCCGCGGCCGGGGAAATAGGTGTGGATCTTCACGAGCTTCCTCCAGGTCTTCGCCGCCCGGGTGTCTCCCAGGCCGCTCTCCAGCATTTCCGCGTAGAACACGACGTCTTCCTCGTCCGCCGTCCCCAGGGCCCGCGCCAGTGCGTCCAGTATGTCGTCGACAGCCGGGTCGCGCCCGTGTGCCATGGCGGAGAACGTCGCCAGAGCCAGGTTCTGTGCGGCTTCCTCCTTGTCGATGATCTTTGGGGTGTTGCCGGGCCCCAGCACCATCGGACGCACCGAAAGCGCCGTCCAGCCGCCGGCACCCAACCGGAACGGCCCGGTCGCCCAGTCCGCTGTCGCCTTGTCCTGGCAGACCACGAGCAACAGCGCCGGGCACTTGTACTTCGCCTTCAAAAAGGCCAGGTAGTAGGCCCAGCTGACCGCCTTGTCCGCGTCCCGTCGCCCCTGCGACTCGATGGCGAGCAGGAAGCCGATTCCGCTGGGCGGTTTGACGCGCAGGACTGTCCACGCGCCGTTCGAGGGGCCTGATCTCCGTTGCGTCCGGAGAGATGACCTCGATGGCAGCCCGTTCCGGCAACGGCACCCCGAAGATTTGGAACACCGGATCCAGCAACTCCGGGCGTTCCCGGAAGATTTGGTGCGACGCCTCATGGCGTGATGTGACCATGGGCTGAAGGTATGAACCGGCGGGGGCCGAAGGTCCGGAATTCGGAGAGCGATCACTCATTCGACGCCTGGCTCGATCGAGCGTTCCATGGCGAACGGGTGTCTCTCCGCGTCAGCTTCGCCCCCGTCGTCCAGCTCGCACCACACCCGCTTCCCCGTGACAATCAGCGCCCGACTGCCCGGCGGCCGGTTCCAGGTGCGGTTCACTCCGTGCGCCACACAGACGCTGCGCACCAACTCCAGCCTGCTTCCGCCCTCTTGCGCCCGGCGGAATGGGTCTTCGTCCCCCACCGCGACAACCACCCGCCCCGGCCGGAACGCGACGTCGACCGTCACGCGGAACGTCCTGGCGTGCCGCACGGCATTCGTGACGAGCTCCGCCGCGCAGAGGCACGCGTCGTCGACCAGCGCGGCGCGGCCCATGGCCACCAGGACGGATGCCGTGAACTCCCTGGCGAGGTGCACGGTCGTGAAGTCGGCGGGGGCGACTATCCGGTAGGGGCCGGTGGCGCGGGGGTGGTCGAGGGTTGCCGTACTCATGAGGTTGCCTCCGAGCGGTCGGTCGATTGCATGCGCCTGCGCCCCTGTCCGTGGCTCGGCCACCTCCCGGGATGCCTCAACGGACATATAGGTGGCTGCACTTCGGGTCTTCCCGGAGCGGTGCGGCGCGGTGTAGGCAGGACCGTAGACGTGTCGATGCACGGGTGCAACTAGCGCAGGGGTGTGAGTGCAACACCTGGACGACGTGAAGACCGCACGGGAGACTGTGCGCAAGAATCAGGGGAGGACCGGATATGCCACCCAGGTCAGCGCCGACGGGCCGTCAGCGGCGCTTGGGTACGGAACTGCGCAAGATGCGCGAGCACTGCGGAATCACCGTCGCCGACGCCGGTGCGCAATTCGGTGCCGACCGTACGCGCATCAGCAATATCGAGGCCGGGCGGATCGGGATCAGCGCGGAGCGTCTGAGAGCGCTCGCGAGAATCTACGCGTGCCCGGATTCCGCGTACATCGAAGCCCTCGTCCGCATGACGGAAGAACGCGGGAAGAGATGGTGGGAGGAGTACCGGGAGTCGATTTCGCCCACCGCCCTCGATCTGGCAGAACTCGAACATCACGCGATCGCGCTGACCGCTTTCCAGGTGGTCTACATTCCCGGCCTGTTGCAGACCGAGGAGTACGCGCGTGCCGTCTTCGGCCAGACCGTCCCGGAGCTGTCCGCCATCGATGTCCAGCGCAGAGTCACCTACCGGATGCAGCGGAAGCGAGTGATCGAGCAGAGTCCCGCGAAGCAGTGCACCTTCGTCGTCCACGAAGCGGCCTTGCGCATGACATTCCCGGGCAGGGACGGGCAACGGCGGCAACTGGAAAGGCTGATCGAGATGGCCGGACATGACGGTGTCACGCTACGCGTCATCCCCTTCGCCGCCGGCGCGTTCCCCAGCGCCAACAGCTCACTCACCTATGCGTCCGGACCCGTCCCGAGGCTCGACACGATTTCGCTCGACACCGCCCACGGATCCGTCCTCCTGGACACAGAAGCGCACTTGGAGAAATACCGCAGCATTCTCCGCCGCGCCCTGGACATTTCCCTACCACCACCCGAGTCGCTGCGCTTCGTGCGCGACACTCTTGAGCAGTTGTGAGGACACGGCATGATGGAACCGAAGTGGCAGAAATCCTCATTCTCCGGGGACAGCGACGACTGCGTCGAGCTGAGTCAATCCAGAGACGGGATTCTCATACGGGAGAGTGACGACCCTCTGGCGCTCGTCACGACCGGCCAACACCAACTGGGTGCACTGCTCCTGTATGCCAGGACGTCAGATCTCGGCCACCCGATCGGGTGATCTCAGCAGCCTGCCGACCCTCCATCTCCGCAGGTGGGTGGCGTTTGAGCAGATCACGTTGCACGAGTTCAACGTTGCACTCTTGTAACTGACGAGCCGAGGGCGCTAGCTTCCGTCTGCACCGAGGCGAAGAGGAACTCCCAAGTGGATCCGCACCGCGGGCGATTGCCCGCGTCACCACTTCTCCTCGGTGCCCGCCTCCGCTCACCCACCCAAGGGAGCACCCCCCATGACAAACCCCCCTCGCCACCGCCTCCTCGGCCACGCCCTCCTCACCAACGACCTCGGTCACCCCCTGCTCGTCACCCTCGCCTCCCCCGGCGGCCGCGCCCGCCGCGTGCTGCCCGGAGGCCCGGCCCTCCCCGGTGAGACCGCGCTGTGGGCCGCCACCTACCACGCGCGCCGCATGCTCGGCGTACCGGTCGACCCCGGGCACGTGGTGGCGGTGGACCACGACGCGCGGGTCAGTGGACCGGAGGGCGAGAGCATCCAGTTCGTCGTGGACTGCGGCCGGTTGAGCGCCGAGCAGGCGACGTGCGTCAACCTCCCCCGAACCGCGGGCGACGGTACGGACGAGGTGCTGGCCTGGGGGTTCGTGGACCCGGCGTGCTGGCCGGCGGAGGTGGAGCCGTACGAGCGGCGGAGAGTCGAGGCGGCGCTGGGGGCGGTGGGAGCGGGTTGTCGCTATCTGTGCGCGGGTGAGCGGGCGGCCCGGTACTCGGTCACCGCGTGACGGGGGCTGGCCCCGCCGGGTCCGCGGCGCGGATGAGCTGGCGGAGGGCGTCGTAGTAGACCTCGTGGTCGGTCACGGCGGGGACGATCGCCGCGAGGTGGCCCGTGAGCACCGGGAAGGTGTCGGGGTCGAGGGCGGCGAGGGCGGAACGGGTCTGCGCCTGGGCGGACTTGTGGTCGCGGTGGTCGACGAAAGCCGCGCTGCCGAGGGTGAGCAGGTACATGCGCCGGTAGGCGGCGATCGCGGCCTCGGGGGCGAGGCCGGCGGCCAGGCTGTCGGCGAGCTGGGGTTCGACGAGGCGTTCGAGCAGCTTCGGGCCGAGGAGGGGTCGGCTGCCGCGCAGGGTGACCAGTCCCGGGTGGGTGGCGAGCAGCCGGTACAGGGCGGTGAACCGGAGTTCGGTGGCGGCGGCCCAGGGGGTGCCGGGGGGAACGTCGGGGAGTTCGGCGGCGAGGTGGTCGGTGACCAGGTCCAGGAGCCCGGCGAGGTCCGTGCAGCGGCGCTGGAGGGAGGCGACAGAGATGCCAAGTTCCGCTGCCAGGGTCCGGAAGGTGAGGGCGCCCGCGCCCTCCCGGTCGACGAGCCGCAGGGCCGTGGCGGCGATGTGGTCCGGGGTCGCGAGGTCCAGGGAGGGGGATTGCCGGGGCATACGGGACAGCGTACGGTACGGCGTACCGTACCGCGTCACCCCCGCCTCCCACCAGGAGCCCCCGTGTCCCACCCGGCTGCCTCCGCCCTCACCTACACCGACGTCCGAGCCGCCACCGACCGCATCGCCGGCCGCGTCAGACCGGTCACCCTCGTCCCGGCCGACGTCGCGGCCGACTCCGGGGACGGCAGCCAGCTCTGGCTGGCCCTGGAGTACCTCCAGCACACCGGCTCCTTCAAGGCGCGCGGCGCGCAGAACTTCCTCCGGGCGCACCGGGACGCCGGCACCCTCCCCGAGGCCGGAGTGACCATCGCCTCCGGCGGCAACGCGGGCCTGGCCTGCGCCTGGGCGGCGCGGCGGGAAGGCGTGAGGGCCACGGTGTTCGTGCCGGAGACCGCGCCGCCGGTGAAGGTGGCCGGGCTGCGGGCGTACGGGGCGGACGTGCGCCTCGTCGGGACGGAGTACGCCGTGGCGCTGGCCGCCTGCGAGGAGTTCGCCGCGAGGACCGGCGCGCTCGCCTCGCACGCCTACGACCATCCACTGATCGCCGCCGGGGCCGGCACCCTGCTGGAGGAGATCCACGGCCAACTGCCGGACCTGGACACGGTGATGGTCGCGGCCGGAGGTGGCGGTCTGTTCGCCGGGGTCGCCACGGCGGCCCGGGAGCACGGCATCCGTACGGTGGCCGCCGAACCGGAGAACAGCCGCGCGCTGCGCTCCGCGCTGGCCGCCGGACGGCCGGTCGACGTGACCGTGGACTCGGTCGCCGCCGACGCGCTCGGCGCACGACGGGCGACCCCGCTCGCCCTGGCCGCGGCCCAAGGGTCCGACGTGCGCTCGGTGCTCGTACCGGACGCGGAAATCGTCCGGGCGCGGCGGGAGTTGTGGGACGAGTGGCGGATCGCGGTGGAGCACGCCGGGGCCACGGCGTTCGCGGCGCTGTCCGCGTACCGTCCCGAGGCCGGCGAGAAGGTCGCCGTCGTCCTGTGCGGCGCCAACACGGATCCGTCCGACCTCGTACGCGGCCCGGCCGCCGACTGACACCGAACTACCGCTCACTGCCCAGGAGTCGGGCCCTCGGTGCGGATGCGGGGCAGCATCCGGTCGAGCCAGCGCGGGGCCCACCAGTTGCTCCTGCCGAGCAGGGTCATGCTCGCGGGGACGAGGACGAGGCGGACGACCGTGGCGTCGATGAGGACGCTGACGGCCAGGCCGAGGCCGAGCATCTTGACGGTGACGTTCGAGCTGATGAGGAAGGCGGCGAAGACGCTGGTCATGATGAGCGCGGCGCACGTGATCACACGTGCGGTGATCTCCAGGGCGTAGGCGACGCTGCCCTGGGAGTCGCCCGTGCGCAGCCAGGCCTCCTGGACGCGGGAGAGCAGGAAGATCTCGTAGTCCATGCTGAGGCCGAAGACGATGGCGAACATCATCATCGGTACGTAGCTCTCGATGGGCACGGTGCCGTGGACGCCGAGGGCGGGGCCGCCCCAGCCCCACTGGAAGACGGCGACGACCACGCCGTAGGAGGCCCCGATCGAGACGATGTTGAGCGCGGCCGCCTTGAGGGCGACCAGGAGGCCGTGGAAGACGGCCAGGATGAGGAGGAAGGCGAGGCAGACGACGATCGCGATGATGAGCGGGAGGCGGCTGGAGAGGAGATCGGCGAAGTCCACCTGGACCGCCGTGAAACCGGTGACGTAGGAGTGGGCGGCGGTTCCGGCGACGGTCCGGGGCAGGACGGTGTCCTTGAGCCGGTTGACCAGGTCGGTGGTGGAGGCGTCCTGGGGCGAGGCCGCGGGGATGACGGTGGCGGAGAGGACATCGCCGTCGGGCGAGGTCTGCAAGGGGCCGACGACAGCCGCCCCGGGCAGGTGGGCGAGGGCGCCGCCGACCTGCCGGACGAGGGCGGACCAGTCGGCGGGCGGTACGGCGGTTCCGTCGACGACGACGGTCAGCGGTCCGTTGGAGCCGGGGCCGAAGGCGGCCGACATCAGGTCGAAGGCGCGGCGGTCGGTGAAGCTGACGGGGTCGGCGCCGTCGCCGATGTGCCCGAGGCGCAGGGAGAAGAGCGGGATGGCGAGGATGCCGACGACGGCGACGCCGGCGACGAGGAAGCGCCAGGGGTGGCGTGCCAGCCGTCCGGCGTACCGGTGCCAGCCCCCGCGCTCCTTGCCTTCGCGGTGCGGGGTGGTCTCCGCGACCGGGGTGCGGACGCGGTAGCGGTCGACGCGCCGCCCGATCAGGCCGAGCAGGGCCGGGACCAGGGTGAGCGCGGCCAGGACGCCGGTGACGACGGTGAGTCCCGCGGCGGTGCCGAGCCTGCCGACGAAGGGGATGCCGCAGGCCCACAGTCCGGCCAGGGCGACGATGACGGTGCAGCCGGAGACGAGGACGGCCCGGCCGTTGGTGGCCACCGACCGTCCCGCGCTGACGGCGACGTCCATGCCGTCCATGACGTTCTGCCGGTGGCGGGTGAGGAGGAACAGGGCGTAGTCGATGCCCACGCCCAGGCCCATCATGGTGGCCAGGGTCGGCGAGACGGTGGAGAAGGTGAACGCGGCCGCCAGCAGGCCCAGCCACGCCAGGCCGGTGACGACGCCCGCGAGGGCGGCCACCAGGGGCACCACCGCGGCGAGGACGCTGCCGAAGCCGATCAGCAGGACCACCACGGCCGCGCCGAATCCGATGGCTTCGCTGAGCCGGTCGTCCGGCTTCGGCCGGGCGAGCTCGCCCAGCGGCCCGCCGTACTCCACCTGCACACCGGCCGTGCGCAGCGGCGTCACCGCCCGGTCGACGCCCCGTACGGTGTCCTCGCCGAGGAGGACCGGCGAGGTGTCGAACCGCACCGTGATGTACGCCGTCCGGCCGTCGGCCGACACGGGACCGGTGGTCTGCCCGCCCTTGGACGGCGTGGACGGTACGAGGAGGGGGTTGGCGGCGGCCAGCACGTGCGGCAGCTTCTGGAGGGCCGCGACGGTGCTGCTGACCTGCGCGGATACATCGGCCAGGGGCCGTGCGGCGTCGTGCAGGACGACCGGGGAGCTGGTCCCGCCGGTCTTCGGATCGTGCTCCTTGAGCACGTCCAGCCCCCGCACCGACTGCGTACCGGGGAGGTCGAAGTTGTCGGAGAACGACCCGCCGAACGCCTTGTCCAGCCCCTGCATCCCGCCCAGCGCCGCCAGCCACACCACAAAGACGATCACGAAGTGCCGGGCGCACCACTCCCCCAGGCGCCCCAGCCATCCCCGCGCGGACGGCACGTCGTTCGGCTCCGGCACGGGCACACGCCTTCCAGCGATCGGCTTTCTCCAGCCCCAAGGACAGTAAAAGCCGCGCGCGTCGGCAGAGCGCGCCGGTGCCGGTGAACGAGTGACCTCGCCCCGGCCGCGGAGAGTCGACCGACATGTGGAACATTGTGGACATGTCACTCGCCCACCAGGACAGCACCTTCATCAACTTCGCGGACTACCCGTTCCGCAGGCCGAGCGCGTACGCCCGCCGGTGGGTCGACATCAAGCACCTGCGGTTCCCTCCGCAGACGGCCCCGGCCACCACCGACGCCGCCCTCCTCGCCGCCCTCGTCCGGCACGAGCAGTTCCGCGACGACTACGCCGGCGGCGGCGTGGACCCGCAGGGAACCCGGCACGGCCCCTACTGGCTGGCCCGGGTGTCCCCCGAGGCGTACGAACCCGTCGGCGAGGAGGATGCCGTACGCGTCCTCCGCACGTGGACGGACCAGTTCGGGGAGGTGCCGGACACCCTGGAGGCCGACCTGCGGCGGGAGGTCTTCGACCGCGTCACCGCCGCGAGCAGCCTGCATCACCTGCCCGACCTGGGCGACGACGCCTTCCACGACTGGGGCGGCGTGCAGATCGACTTCCACGAGTTCGTCCTGATCGACCGCTCGGCGGGACTCCTGACGCTTCTCGTCGCGGCCGACGACTGAGGTCCGTCCCGCTACGGAGTGGCAGGCGCCGTGCCGCTTTCCGGCGCCGGCCCATGCGCGCTTTCTCCGCACAGGGACGCCCCCTCACACCCCCGGCATCCCCGCCGGCGGCTCCACCGACGCCCCCGGCAGCCGGACGCTCGCGATGGTGCCGCCGTCCTCCGCCGGGCGGAGGGTGACTTCGCCGCCGGAGCGGCGGACGGTGCGGGCGACGATGGAGAGGCCGAGGCCGCTGCCGGGGAGGCCGCGGGCGGAGGGGGAGCGCCAGAAACGGTCGAAGACGTGGGGGAGTTCGTCGGCGGGGATGCCGGGGCCGTGGTCGCGGACGGTGAGTTCACCGCCGGACAGCCGGACCTCGACCGTGCCGCCGGGCGGGCTGAACTTGACCGCGTTGTCGAGGAGGTTGACGACGGCCCGCTCCAGGGCGGGTGCCTCGCCGCGGACGTACCAGGGGTCGAGCTCGGCGGTCACGGTCAGGCCCGTGGCGCGCAGCCGGGCGCGTTCCACCGCCTTGCCCGCGGCCTCGTGGAGGCCGATGACCTGCACCGGGGTGCTGCCGGGGGCGCTGTCGGGGCGGGAGAGCTCCTGGAGGTCGCCGATGAGATCGGCGAGTTCGGTCATCTGGGCCTTGACGCTGGCGAGGAGGGCCTTGCGGTCCTCGGGCGGGATGGCGCGGCCGGTCTCCTCGCTGCGGACGAGCAGGTCGATGTTGGTGCGCAGCGAGGTGAGCGGGGTGCGCAGTTCGTGTCCCGCGTCGGCGATGAGCTGCTGCTGGCGGTCGCGGGAGGAGGCGAGGGCGGCCGTCATGGAATTGAAGGAGCGGGAGAGGCGGGCGATCTCGTCCTCGCCCTCGGCGGGGATGCGGACGGCCAGGTCCTCGGTGCGGGCGATGTGTTCGACGGCGCCGGTGAGCTGGTCGACCGGGCGCAGGGCGGCGCGGGCGACGACGAGGCCGATGGCGGCGGCGCCGAGGACGCCGATCCCGGCGGTGACGACGAGGACGATGGCGAGCGCGTTCATGGGCCGGTCGATGTCGCTCACGGGCTGGGCGATCATCACGGCGAGCCCGCCGGCCACCGGGGAGGTGGCGACGCGCATCTCGGTGCCGTCCTGGGCGCGGGCGTTGTGCAGGGCGTCGGTGCGCCGGCCGGTGGCGACGGCGAAGTCCTGGACGTCGACGCGGATCGGGGACCGGCCGAGCTGGGTGCAGACCGCGCCGTCCGCGGTGACGGCCTGGATGGTGTACGGGGACGGGGAGACGAGCTTGTCGGGGACGCGGGCGCCGCAGTGGTCCAGCAGGCTCCGTACATAGTCGTCGGCGACCTTCTGGCTGGTCAGCGTGGTGTCCCGCTGTTTTTCGAGCTGCTCCTTGGTGAGTATCCAGCAGGCTCCGGCCGCCACGGCGACGGCGACGGCGACGGCCGCGGCCGTCAGCAGGGCGAGCCGGGAGCGGAGGGGCAGCCGGCGGAAGCGCTCGATCATTCGCCGCCGTCCGCCCGGAGGACGTAGCCGACACCGCGCACGGTGTGGACGAGGCGGGGTTCGCCGCCGGCCTCGGTCTTACGGCGCAGGTACATCACGTAGACGTCCAGGGAGTTGGAGGACGGCTCGAACTCGAAGCCCCAGACGTGCTTGAGGATCTGCTCGCGGGTGAGCACCTGGCGCGGGTGCGCGAGGAACAGTTCGAGGAGGGTGAACTCGGTGCGGGTGAGCTCGACGTGGCGGGGGCCGCGCGTGACCTCCCGGGTGGCGAGGTCCATGCGCAGGTCGGCGAAGGTGAGGACGTGCGGCTCCTCGGGGGCGGCGGGCGCCGCGTAGGAGCTGCGGCGGAGCAGGGCGCGGATCCGGGCGAAGAGCTCGTCGAGCTCGAACGGCTTGACGAGGTAGTCGTCCGCGCCGGCGTCGAGGCCGGTGACGCGGTCGCCGACGGTGTCGCGGGCCGTGAGCATGAGGATGGGGGTGGTGACGCCGGAGGCGCGCAGCCGGCGGGCGGCGGTGAGGCCGTCCATGCGGGGCATCAGCACGTCGAGGACGATCAGTTCGGGCTCGTACGCGCCGACCTTGGCGAGCGCGTCCAGGCCGTCGACGGCCAGTTCCGTTCCGTAGCCCTCGAAGGCGAGGCTGCGGCGGAGGGCCTCGCGGACGGCGGGTTCGTCGTCCACGACCAGGATGCGGGCGGGCGCGGACGGGTCGGCGGAGCTCATCGACTTCCTCACGTGTTCTTCCGGTCGGCTGTCACCTCGGCGGCCGGCGGCCGGCGGCCGGTCCGTCGGCACCTCAGCTTCCCACGCGGCTCGGTCGCCGGTGCTGCTTCAGTTGCCGCTGCCGCTTCGGTCGCTGCTGCCGCTTCAGTCACCACTACCGCTTCGGTCGCTGCTGCCGGTTCAGTCACTACTACCGCTTGGTCGCTGCTACTGGTTCAGTCGCCACTGCCGCCCGTGCGGAGACCGGCCAGGTCGGCCTTGACGTCGTTGACCGGGATGGCGAAGCCGAGGCCGACGCTGCCGGCGGTGTCGGCCGAGCCGCCGCCCGAACCGGGCGCGAACATGGCCGAGTTGATGCCGACGATCTCGCCGTTCATATTGATGAGGGCGCCGCCGGAGTTGCCGGGGTTGAGGGAGGCGTCGGTCTGGATCGCCTTGTAGGTGGTCTTGGACGAGCCGGTGTCGCCGTTGTACTGGTTGCCGCCGAACTCGAACGGCCACTGGGGTTCGCCGCTGTCCCGCTGCTGCCGGTCGCCCTGCTCCTTGGGGACGGTGACCGGGCGGTTGAGAGCGGAGACGATGCCGCTGGTGACGGTGCCGGTCAGGCCCTCGGGCGAGCCGATGGCGACGACCTGGTCGCCGACCTGGAGCTTGCTTGAGTCGCCGAGCTTGGCGGGCTTGAGGCCGCTCGCTCCCTCGATCTTGATGAGGGCGAGGTCCTTGCCCGGATCGGTGCCGACCACCTTGGCGTTCTTCGTCGAGCCGTCGTGGAGGGTGACCTGGACGGTGTCCGCGCCGGCGACGACGTGGTTGTTGGTGATCACCTCGCCGTTCGCGCCGACGATCACGCCGGAGCCGGTGGACCGGCCGCCGGAGGTGGCCGCCTTGATCTCCACGATGCTGGGGCTGACCGCCTGCGCCACGGCGGTCACGCCGGCGCTCCGGGAGGACGCGTTCTGCACCGGAGTCGGGCTGCTGCCTGCGTCGCCGCTCCCCGTCAGCCCGGAGACGAGCGCGGCGGAACCGCCGCCGACCAGGGCCGCGACGAGCGCGCAGGTCGCGATGAGGGTACGGGCGCCCCGGCGGCGGTGCCGGGGTTCGGGGGCAGGGGCGGGGGCGGGGGTGGGGGCGCCGAAGCCGGCATACCCGCCGTGGCCTCCGTTGCCGCCGCTGTACGCACCCGTGCCGTACGCGCTGGTGCCGTGCACGCCGGTGCGGTGCACGCCACCGGGCCAGACCGTCGAGCCGTCCGGCGTGCTGACCGGGCCCTGCGGCGGGTGGGCCGGCGGGGCCGGGTACCCGTAGGGGGACTCAGGGTGCTGGTGACCGCTCGGGCGGGGGTTCTCCGTCGTCATATGAATGACTGTCCTCCCTGTTCATGAGAACAGTCTGAGTGAGCGCTGAGAAGCCCGCCAGAAGGGCGTGCGGTCCGTATAAAGGCCCCGACGGCCCGGCTGCCCGGTGGGCGCCCAGGAGCGCAAGGCCATCCCCGAGCGCCCCTGACAGGGTTCCGTCTGGGCTGAACGGGCGATACGGGCGCGAACCGGCGGGCATCCTGGGAGAGGAGGGGCGGAGCCGCCACCGGGCAGGTGACGGCTCCCCCACGCACACGACACCGAGGGAGCGACGATGACGACGAGCACGAGTGGGACGGCTCCCGCCTACGGCATCGCCGACCCCGACGGGTTCGGCTGGGGGGTCTTCCACGAACGCCACCCCGCCCTCGTCCGGCGGCTGTGCGAGAGCAACCCCTACACGCCGGAGCAGCGGGCCCGGCTCGACGCCCTGCTGGAGGAGTCGCGGAGCGGCACGGTCCGGTCCCCGGCCCCGGAGACCGCCGCGCACGTCCCGTGGGCGGCCCGGGGCCACCGGTACGTCGGCCGGCCGTGGCACGAGGCACCGTTCCTCTGGGCGGAGAGCTACTTCTACCTGCGCCTGCTGGAGTGCGTCGACCACTTCGTCCCCGGCCCCTGGCAGGGGGTCGACCCGTTCGCCCCCATGAAGGCGGCCGAGCTGGCCGACCCGGGACTGGAGGCCGAGACGGCCTGGCGGGACGGACTGGCCGACGCGTCCCCCGCCGAGACCTTTCATGCCCTGATCCTGGCCGCCCTCTACGGCAACCGCGCCGACCTGGGCTTCCAGCTCGTCCAGGCCACCACCGACGCCACGGACCTGCCCCTCCTCGCGGACGACACCGCCGCCCTCTGGCGCCACATCGGCGAACGCCCGCCCGGCGACGTCCACATGATCCTCGACAACGCCGGCCGCGAGCTCCTCGCCGACCTGCTGCTCGCCGACCACCTCCTGGCCACCGGACGGGCCGACGCGGTCGTCCTGCACGTCAAACCGCTCCCCTACTACGTCTCCGACGCGACCGCCGCCGACGTACGGGACTGCCTGCTGCGCATCGCCGCCTTCTCCGGCGCGGCGGGAAAGGCGGCCCGCCGCCTCCGGGAAGCGGCGGCCGGGGGACGGCTGCGCCTCGCCACCCACGAGTTCTACTGCTCGCCCTCGACCTTCGACGAGATGCCCGCCGACCTGCGGGCGGCCCTCGCCGCGGCCGGGCTCCTCGTCTTCAAGGGCGACCTCAACTACCGCCGCCTGGTGGGCGATCGCGCATGGCCCGCCACCCGTCCGTTCGCCGACGCGGTGTCCGGGGTGCCGAGCTCGCTCGTCGCGCTGCGCACCCTCAAGTCGGACGTGGTCGTGGGCCTCGACGCGGAGACGGCGAAGGAGCTGGACGCGACCGGGACCGACTGGCGCACGGACGGCACACGGGCGCTGGTTCAGGCGAGGCTGCGGCCATGAGGCGGGAGGGGCACCACCGCATATCGCGCGCCGGGCGCCGGGCCCACCCGTCGCTCCCGTCGCTCAGGACGAGGACGTCCCCTGGTCCCCGCCGCACCCGCACGACCGCCGGATGACCAGCGCCGAGGGGAACTGCTTCAGCCGCTCCCGCCGCGTCCCCGCGAACCGCAGCCCGTCGTCCAGCACCAGGTCGACCGCCGACCGGGCCATCGCCTGCCGGTCGGAGGCCACCGTGGTCAGGGGCGGGTCGGTGAGGGCCGCTTCCTTGACGTCGTCGAAGCCGGCGACGGCCAGCTCGCCGGGGACGTCGATGCGCAGCTCCCGGGCCGCGCGCAGGACGCCGATCGCCTGGTCGTCCGTCGCGCAGACGACGGCGGGCGGGCGGTCGGGGCCGGCCAGCAGGTCCAGGGCGACCTTGTAGGCGTCGTAGCGGTTGTAGGGCGCGTGGAAGAGGCGGCCCTCGGTGGATTTACCGGCCTCGCGCATGGCCCGGCGCCAGCCCTCGACGTGGTCGGTGACGGGGTCGCCGACGGCCGGGGTGTGCTCGGTGCCGCCGAGGCAGGCGACGTAGGGGTGGCCGTGTTCGAGGAGGTGGCGGGTGGCGAGCTGGGCGCCGCCGATGTCGTCCGTCACCACGGCGACGTCGTCGATCGCGTCGGGCCTGCGGTGCATGAGGACCACGCGCGCGTCCCACGCGTCGATCTCTATGGCGGCGTGCTCGCTCGGACCCTGGCTGATCAGGATCAGGCCGGAGACCCGCATCCCCAGGAAGGCCCGCAGATAGTGCACTTCGCGTTCGTCGAGGTAGTCGGAGTTCCCGACCAGGACCATCTTGCCGCGCTCCGCCGCGGCCTGTTCGACCGCGTGCGCCATCTCCGCGAAGAAGGGCTGGCGGGCGTCCGGGACGATCAGGCCTATGAGGTCCGTCCGCCGGGAGGCCATCGCCTGGGCCACCCGGTCGGGCCGGTAGCCCAGCTCCTTGATCGCGGCCAGCACCCGCTCCCGCGTCGCCGGTGCCACCGGGCGCGGTCCGTTGTTGATGACGTAACTGACCACCGCGGTGGATGTCCCCGCCAGTCTCGCCACATCGTCCCGCGTCACCTTGGCCACGCGCGGCAGTCTACGCGGGTCCACCTACCGTTTGGCCGGTCGCGGACTCTTTGTTCGGCCGGGGGCTCCCGCCCCGGCGGCGGGGTCCTGGGCCCGCGGTTCCTCCGCCCGCCCGGGCGCCCGGTCGGCGGGGTCCGCCTTCTCGCTTTTCTCCTGTTTCTCTTGTTTCTCCGGTTTCTCCGGCAGGACGAAGCGGTAACCGACGTTCCGGACGGTCCCGATCAACGACTCGTGCTCGGGCCCCAGCTTCGCCCGCAGCCGCCGCACATGGACGTCCACGGTCCGGGTGCCGCCGAAATAGTCGTACCCCCAGACCTCCTGGAGGAGCTGCGCCCGGGTGAAGACCCGCCCCGGATGCTGGGCGAGGTACTTCAGCAGCTCGAACTCCTTGAAGGTCAGGTCCAGCACCCGGCCCTTGAGCTTGGCGCTGTACGTCGCCTCGTCGACCGAGAGGTCGCCGGTGCGGATCTCCATGGGGCTGTCGTCCGACGAGATCTGCTGCCGGCCCATCGCCAGCCGCAGCCGCGCCTCCACCTCGGCGGGACCCGCGGTGTCGAGGAGGACGTCGTCCACTCCCCAGTCGGCGGTGACGGCGGCCAGGCCGCCCTCGGTGACCACGAGCAGCAGCGGACAGCCGGGGCCCGTGGACCGCAGCAGCTGGCAGAGGCTGCGGATGTGCGGCAGGTCGCGCCGACCGTCGATCAGTATGACGTCGGCCCCCGGGACGTCCACCAGGGCGGGTCCCTCCGCCGGGGCCACGCGCACGCTGTGCAGCAGCAGCCCGAGCGCGGGCAGGACCTCGGCGGACGGCTGGAGGGCGTTGGTCAGCAGCAGGAGAGAGCTCATCGGCGGTCACCCGCCCGGTTGCCCGGTCCGTCCCCCGGCCTGCCGTCCGTCCTGCCGTCCGTCCTGCCGTTCGTCCTGTCGTGCGCGCTTCGCTCGCCCATGGCGTCGGTTCCTCCTCGGTCCCTGCGACGGGGGTACCACCCAGGCGTGGTGCTGGGGGAGTGTGCGGGTGCGCGCCCGGAAGCACGCGTGCGCCCGGTCGTACGCGCGGTACCGCACGTCCGAATGCACAAAAGGACCCGGGGGCGACTCTGCCCGGATCCTCTCTGCGCAGCAGAATAACCCACATGACTTTCCCGGGCTCCGGCGACTTTGCCCGATCTTGTGTTTCGTCGATCACTTCGGGTGGTCATCGCATCGTCCTCTTGACAGCCGACGGCGTGCCCGTCGAGGCGGCCTACGAGCCGGGCCCACCGCCCGGCACGGGCCCCCGGCCCCCCGCCGTCGTGCTCGCCCACGGCTTCACCGGCGCCCTCGACCGGCCCGCCCTGCGCCGTGCCGCCGCCGTCTTCGCCCAGCACACCGCCGTGATCACCTTCTCCTTCCGGGGGCACGGCCGGTCCGGCGGGCACTCCACGGTCGGCGACCGCGAGGTGCTCGACCTCGCCGCCGCCGTCGGCTGGGCCCGCCGCCTCGGGCACCGGCGGGTCGCCACCGTCGGCTTCTCCATGGGCGGCTCCGTGGCCCTCCGCCACGGCGGCCTCTACCTCCCGGAGACCGGCCGAGAGCACGAGGGGCGCACAGGGGCACACGCCGACACGGTCGTGGCCGTGAGCGCTCCCGCCCGCTGGTTCTACCGGGGCACCGCTCCGATGCGGCGGTTGCACTGGGCCGTGACGCGGCCGGCCGGGCGGGTGGTGGCCCGGTGGGCCCTGCGGACCCGGGTCCACTCCGCGGAGTGGGATCCGGTGCCGGTGCCGCCGGTGGGGGCGGTGCCGTTGATCGCGCCTCGGCGGGTGTTGATCGTGCACGGTGATCGGGATGCGTATTTTCCGTTGGATCATCCGCGGATGCTGGTTGCTGCCGGGGATCCGGCGTGCACGGAGTTGTGGGTCGAGCCGGGGTTCGGGCATGCGGAGGCGGCTGCGCCGGTGCCGTTGTTGCGGCGGATCGCAAGGTGGGTGGTTGGGGGGTAGGGGTGCCCCGGGCCCTCCCCCAGAGGGGGCACCCCCATTTCACCGTTTCCCGGGGCTCTGCCCCGGACCCCGTGAAAGCGGCTTCGCCGCTTGTCCTCAAACGCCGGACGGGCTGGTTGTCGCGCCCGGGCGCACACTTCAGCCCGTCCGGCGTTTGAGGACTGGGGGTCCCCCTCTGGGGGAGGGCCCGGGGCACCCCCTACGCCCCCTCCACCACCGCCTGCGCGAACTGCGCCTGATACAGCCGCGCATACGCACCCCCCACCGCCAGCAGCGACTCATGATCACCCTGCTCCACGATCCGCCCGGCCTCCATCACAAGGATCACGTCCGCATCCCGGATCGTGGACAGCCGGTGGGCGATCACAAAGCTGGTGCGGCCGGTCCGCAGCTGGGCCATGGCCTGCTGGATGAGGACTTCGGTGCGGGTGTCGACGGAGCTGGTGGCCTCGTCGAGGACGAGGATCTCGGGCTCGGCGAGGAAAGCGCGGGCGATGGTGATGAGTTGCTTCTCGCCGACGCTGACGTTGGCGCCCTCTTCGTCGAGGACGGTGTCGTAGCCGTCGGGCAGGGTGCGGACGAAGCGGTCGACGTGCGTGGCCCTGGCCGCCCGGACGATCTGTTCCTTGGACGCGCCCTGGGCGCCGTAGGCGATGTTCTCGGCGATGGTGCCGCCGAAGAGCCAGGTGTCCTGGAGGACCATGCCGATGTGGGAGCGGAGTTCCTCGCGGGAGAGGGAGGCGACGTCGGTGCCGTCGAGGGTGATGCGGCCGCCGTTCACCTCGTAGAACCGCATGAGCAGGTTGACCATGGTGGTCTTGCCTGCGCCGGTGGGGCCGACGATGGCGACCGTCTGGCCGGGCCGGACGGTGAGGGACAGGTCCTCGATGAGGGGCTTGTCCGGCTCGTAGCGGAAGGAGACCTTGTCGAAGACGACCTCGCCGCGGACCCGGCCGAGCTTCAGCGCGTCGTCGTCCGGCGACTGCTCCTCGGCGTCGAGGAGTTCGAAGACGCGCTCGGCGGAGGCGACGCCGGACTGGACGAGGTTGGCCATGGAGGCGACCTGGGTGAGCGGCTGGCTGAACTGGCGCGAGTACTGCACGAACGCCTGGACGTCACCGATCGACAGCGAACCGCTGGCCACCCGCAGACCGCCGACGACGGCGACGAGCACGTAGTTCAGGTTGCCGACGAACATCATCGCGGGCTGGATGACGCCGGATATGAACTGCGCCTTGAAGCCTGCCCGGTAGAGCTCGTCGTTCTCCTTGCGGAAGGCCGCCGCGGACTCCTCCTGCCGGCCGAAGACCTTCACCAGCGCGTGGCCCGTGTACATCTCCTCGATGTGGGCGTTGAGCCGGCCCGTCGAGGCCCACTGGGCCACGAACTGCGGCTGCGCCCGCTTGCCGACGACGGTGACGATGACCGCCGAGACGGGGACCGTGATCAGCGCGACGACGGCGAGCAGCCAGGAGATCCAGAACATCACCGCGAGCACACCGACCATGGTCAGCGCCGAGGCCATGATCTGGCCCAGCGTCTGCTGGAAGGTCTGGGCGATGTTGTCGATGTCGTTGGTGGCGCGGGAGAGGATCTCGCCGCGCTGCTGCTTGTCGAAGTAGCTCAGCGGCAGCCGGGCCAGCTTCTCCTCGACGTCCCGGCGGAGCCGGAAGACGGTGCGCTGGATGGCCGTCGTGACGATCCGCGACTGGACGAGGCTGAAGAGGGAGGCGCCGACGTAGATCAGCAGCACCCACAGCAGCACCGTGCCGACGGCGCCGAAGTCGATGCCCTGGCCGGGGGTGAAGTCGACGCCGGACAGCACGTCCGCGATGTTGCCGTGGCCGTCGCGGCGCATGGCGTCGAGGGCCTGCTCCCGGGTGGTGCCCGCGGGCATCTGCTGCCCTACGACGCCGGAGAAGATCAGGTCGGTGGCGTGGCCGAGGACCTTCGGTCCCGCCACCGTCAGCGCGACGCTGACCAGGCCGAGCAGCAGCACGGCCCAGAGCATGGCCTTCTCGGGGCCCATGCGCGCGAACAGGCGACGGCAGGAGCCCTTGAAGTCCGCGGACTTCTCGGTGGGCTGGCCGCCCATGTAGCGGGCTATGCCGGTCGCGGGCGCGGGGCCTCTCCGGCCCGGGGCGTCGGCCTTGCCGTCCTTGCCGGCCGTGCCGTCCTCGCCGGTCTGCCTGCCCCCTTCCGTCCCGGGGTGTCCCTCCGGTGCGGGGGACGACGTGGCCGTCGCCGGCTCCTCGGGCTCCGTCGCCCGCTGGGATTTCGCCGGAGTGCTCACGCGGCCTCCTCCTCGGTGAGCTGGGACAGCACGATCTCCCGGTAGGTCTCGTTCGAGGCCATCAGCTCGGTATGGGTTCCGGTGCCGACGACGCGGCCCTCGTCCAGGACGACGATCCGGTCGGCGTCACGGATGGTGGAGACGCGCTGGGCCACGACGAGGACGGTGGCGTCCCCGGTCTCCAGGGAGAGCGCCGCCCGCAGCCGGGCGTCGGTGGCGTAGTCGAGCGCGGAGAAGGAGTCGTCGAACAGATAGATCTCGGGCTTGCGGACCAGGGCGCGGGCGATGGCCAGGCGCTGGCGCTGGCCTCCGGAGACGTTGGAGCCGCCCTGGGCGACCGGGGCCTGGAGCCCCTCCTCCATGGCCTCGACGAACTCCCGGGCCTGCGCGGTCTCCAGCGCCGCCCACAGCTCCTCGTCGGTCGCGTCCGGCCGCCCGTAGCGGAGGTTGGAGGCGATCGTCCCGGAGAAGAGGTAGGGCTTCTGGGGGACCAGCCCCACCGTGCGGGCCACGAGCGCCGGTTCGGCCTCGCGCACGTTCACCCCGCCGATCAGGACCGCGCCCTCGGTGGCGTCGAAGAGCCGCGGGATCAGCCCGAGCAGCGTGGACTTGCCGCTGCCGGTGGAGCCGATGACGGCGGTGACCTCGCCGGGGCGCGCGACCAGGGAGACGTTCCTGAGCACGGGCTCCTCGGCGCCCGGGTAGCGGAACCCGACGTCGCGCAGTTCGAGGTGGCCGTGCCCGCGCAGTTCGGTGACCGGAGCGGCGGGCGGCACCACGCTGGACTCGGTGGTCAGGACCTCCTGGATCCGCTCGGCGCAGACCTCGGCACGCGGCACCATCATGAACATGAAGGTGGCCATCATGATGGCCATCAGTATCTGCATGAGGTAGCTGAGGTACGCGGTGAGGGCGCCGATCTCCATGTCGCCGCCGTCGATGCGGTGTCCGCCGAACCACAGCACGGCGACCGAGGACACGTTCACCACCAGCATCACGGCCGGGAACATGATCGACATCAGTCGGCCGGCCCGCAGTGACACGTCCATCAGCGCGGCGTTGGCCCCGTCGAAGCGCTCGCGTTCATGGGTGTCGCGGACGAAGGCACGAATCACGCGAATACCGGTGATCTGCTCGCGGAGCACGCGGTTCACGGTGTCGATGCGCTCCTGCACATCCCGGAAAATGGGGCGCATCCGCCGGATGATCAGCCCGACGATGACACCGAGCACGGGCACGATGGCCAGCAGCAGACCGGACAGCGGCACGTCCTGCTGGAGGGCCATCACAATGCCGCCGACGCACATGATGGGCGCGGTGACCATCAGCGTGAACGACATCAGGACCAGCATCTGAACCTGCTGGACGTCATTGGTCGTCCGCGTGATCAGGGAGGGCGCGCCGAACTTCCCCACTTCGCGGGAGGAGAAGGCCTGCACCCGGTCGAAGACGGCCGCGCGCAGGTCGCGGCCGATCGCCATGGCGGTCTGCGCGCCGAAGTAGACCGCGCCGAGGGAGCAGACGATCTGGACGAGCGCGACGGCGGCCATCACGCCACCGGTGGTGAGGATGTATCCGGTGTCGCCCTTCACGACCCCCTTGTCGATGATGTCCGCGTTGAGCGAGGGAAGATAGAGCGTCGCGAGGGTCTGTACGAGTTGCAGAAGCACTACCAGCGCCAAGAGGCGGGAGTAGGGCTTCAGTCGAGCTCGGAGTAGGCGTACCAGCACACCAGAAGCCTAAGCGAATACCGTTCGTACGATCCCCTGGTTTTTTCCCCACCCATCCCTGGTCCTTCCCCTGATTCCCCCGCATTCCCCCCTGACTTTCGCCCCGGTTTTTCCGGCCCGGGACCGGGGGCGGCCCGGTACCCGTCATCATGGAGGCGGAAGAAGCGGCGACGACGCAGCGAACAATGGAACCGAAACGTGAAAGCGGGGTGCCCGTGGCGACCACACACACGGCACGACCGGAGCCGCCGGGCGGGACGGTGCCGGCGGGCACGATCCGGTATTGGGCCGCGGCGAAGGCCGCGGCCGGCACGGCCGAGGAGCCCTACGCGGCACCGACGCTCGCCGACGCGCTGACCGCGGCCCGGGAGCGCCACGCGGGGCGCCCGGAGTTCGCGCGGGTCCTCGCGCGCTGCTCCTTCCTCGTGGACGGCGACCCGGTCGGCACCCGCGAGCACACCACGGTCCAGCTGGCCGAGGGCGGCACGGTCGAAGTGCTCCCGCCCTTCGCAGGAGGGTGACACCGGCACGATGAGCGACCAGTACCACGACCCGTACCAGCAGCATCGGCAACCCCGGCAACCCCGGGACCCGTACGACGAGTACGGGCAGCACGGGCACCAGAGCCAGCACGGTCAACCCGGTCAGCACGGTCAGCAGTACGACGGGTACGGGCAGCAGGCCCCCTACGACCCGCAGGCCGGTCACACCGCCACGGGCGGCGGCTCGTACGACTACCCGTACCAGCAGCCACAGCAACAGCAGCCGTACCCCCAGCAGCCGCACCAGCAGCAGGGCGGAACGGCCTGGCCCACGGCCGGTGACCAGCAGGCCTGGGCGCCCGCCGAGGAGCCGTCGACGCAGACGTGGCAGACGCAGAGCTGGGACACGGAGGCCTGGCAGCAGCAGTTGCCGGTGGCGGAGCCGTCCTACGGCTCGGCGGCGCCCGCCTGGTCCGGCGCGCCGGACCGCGCGGCGGACGCCGCTGCCTGGCCGCAGGTCCAGCAGCCGGGCCGGGCCGCGGCGTTCACGGCGGAGCCCGCTCGGCAGGACGCGGCGTACGCGCCGGTGCCCGCCGTGGCGGAGGAGCCGGCGAAGCCGATGACGGCCGCGGAGAAGGCCAAGGCCGAGGGCCGGCCGCAGATCCTGTCGCCGGGCTTCCGGCCCGCCCTGCTGACGGCCGTCCTGGCCGCCCTGGTGGCGCTCGCCGCGCCCGTGGGCCAGGCGGCGCTGGCCGTTCCCGTCGTGCTGCTCCAGGCGGTGACGGCCGCCGGCTGGTTCCGGCTGAACGGGATGTGGCCGGCGCGGCAGGGCATCGCGCTGGCGTTCCTGGGCGGCCTGGTCGCCGACGCCGGTCTGCTGGCCGCCAAGGCCGAACAGGCGCCCACGGTGGTGCTCGGCACGCTCGGCGTCTGGCTGCTGCTGACCGTCATGCTCCAGCTGCGCAGCCATGCCTCGCCGGACGAGCGGCTGTACGGGCTGACGACGGCCGCCGGTTCCGCGGCCCTCGCGGTCCTCGCGGCCGGGCACCTGTCCGCCGACCAGGACGCCGTGGTGGTCGGGGCGCTCGCCGTGGCCGCGACGGTCCTGGCCCGGGCCCTGCCGCTGCCGTCGGCCGCCGCCCCGGTCGTCGCGCTGATCGCGGCGGCGGGCGCGGGCGTGCTCGGCGGGCAGCTGACCCACACCGGCGGCTCCGCGGCCCTGCTGGGCCTGGCGGCCGGCGCCTGCGCGCTCATCGGTCTGCGCGTGGCGAGCTACGACTACCCGTCGCGCTTCGTGCACATGACCGCGGGCGTCGCCCTCCCGCTGGCCCTCGCCGGTCCGGTGGTCTACGTGCTGGGCCGGGCGCTGTTCTGACGCGGACGGGGTTGGGGCGGGGGCAGGGGCGCCCGGTGTGCGACGCACCGTGACCGGGCGCGGCCGTCGGGTCACCGTCGCCCCGCCGGCAGAACCAGGGGCCGTCCGCGGCCGTCCTCATGGTCGTCAGGACCGAACGGTCGTCAGGACCGACTGAGTAGGCTCGCCGGAACGGCAAGGCCCGAACCAACCTGGGGGATCGTCACCCGATGCGCGCCATACGCACCCTGCTGATCGTCGTCGTGGTCCTGGGCGGCCTCTTCGTCGCCGCCGACCGCGGTGCGGTCTGGTACGCGGAGAACGAAGCCGCGGACAAGATACGCAGCAGCCAGAACATGTCCGGCACGCCGGACGTCTCCATCAAGGGCTTCCCGTTCCTGACCCAGGTCGCGGACTCCAAGCTCGACGAGGTCGAGGTCTCGCTCGACGGCGGGGTGACCGCCGGCGCGGGCGACAAGTCGATCCGGGTCAGCGACTTCGACGCCACCCTGCACGGCGTCCGCGTCGACAGCAGCTTCTCCTCCGCCGTCGCCGACCGGGCGACCGGCACCGCCCACATCTCCTACGAGGACCTGGGCCGTATCGCCGGACCGGGCATCACTGTCGGCTACGGCGGCAAGGACGCGTCCGGGACCAGCCGGGTCAAGGTCACCGGCAGTGTTCCGCTGCCGATGGGTGTGGTGAAGCGGAGTGTTGTCTCCACGGTGAGTGTGGTGGGGGGGACGCGGGTGCGGGTGCATGCGGAGAAGGTGCCGGATGATCTGCCGGGGCTGGAGAAGTTGATTCGCAAGAAGACGGATTTCGAGCGGGAGATCACGGGGCTGCCGCGGGGGATCAAGCTGGAGAAGGTTGTGACGGATGAGAAGGGTGTGGAGATCACGCTTGGGGGGACGGACGTGCGGCTCGCTGGGTAGGGGGTTCGCCCCGGTCCCGCCCTTTCACCGTTTCTTGCGGGGGCAAGCCCCCGCACCCCCCAAACCACGCTCCGCGCGGTTGTCCTCAAACGCCGGACGGGCTGAAGCTGTCCACCACCCGAGACAAACCGTCTCACATACCGACACACCGGTGACACCCCTCCCCCGCCCTCCCTACGATCGCCCCATGAGGCGACAGGCGGATCTCACCAAGCGGCGGGCAGTCGACCTGTGCCGTGTGGCCGCCATGCTGTGTCGCCGTGCCTGATGGGGTGCCCCGCACCCCTTCGTTCGGCCGGCCGCTCCGGCCCCCTCCCCGCATCACCGCCGTGTGCCGGCGCCCCGCGCGCACCCGGCGTACCTCAGCAACTGCCCCGGAGGAGAACAGCATGAGCCGCAGTGACGTCCTGGTGGACGCCGACTGGGTCCAGGCCCGCATCGACGCAGGTGACCCCAAGACCGTCATCGTCGAGGTCGACGAGGACACCTCGGCCTACGACAAGAACCACATCAAGTCCGCCATCCGGATCGACTGGCGGACGGACCTCCAGGACCCGGTGCGCCGGGACTTCGTGGACCAGGCAGGCTTCGAGGAGCTGCTGTCCGGGAAGGGCATCGCGAACGACGACACGGTCGTTCTGTACGGCGGGAACAACAACTGGTTCGCCGCGTACGCGTACTGGTACTTCAAGCTGTACGGCCACGAGGACGTCCGGCTCCTCGACGGCGGCCGCAAGAAGTGGGAGCTGGACTCGCGCGACCTGGTGGCCGAGGTGCCGCAGCGGCCGCGGACCGAGTACCGGGCCACGGCGCAGGACACCTCGATCCGCGCGTTCCGGGACGACGCGGTGGCCGCGATCGGGACGCTGAACCTGGTCGACGTCCGGTCGCCCGACGAGTTCAGCGGCAAGCTGCTCGCCCCGGCCCACCTCCCGCAGGAGCAGTCGCAGCGGCCGGGCCACATCCCGACGGCGCGCAACGTCCCCTGGTCCAGGGCGGCCAACGACGACGGCACGTTCAAGTCGGACGAGGAGCTCAGGGCCGTCTACGAGGGCGCAGGGCTGGACCTGTCGAAGGACACCGTCGCGTACTGCCGGATCGGCGAGCGGTCGGCGCACACGTGGTTCGTCCTGCACGAGCTGCTCGGGCAGCCGAACGTCCGCAACTACGACGGCTCGTGGACCGAGTACGGCTCGCTCGTCGGCGTGCCGATCGAGCTCGGCGCGAACTGACGCCCGCCACTGACGCCCACGGAAAGGAACGCACCATGTGTGGAGCAAAGGCAGGCGGCCCGGACGCCTCGACCGCCAAGCCCGGTGAGACCACCATCCAGGGTTCCGTGACCCGCGACGGGGTCCCCGTCACCGGTTACGTGCGCCTGCTGGACAGCACCGGCGAGTTCACGGCGGAGGTCCCCACCTCCGCGACCGGGCAGTTCCGCTTCTACGCGGCGGAGGGGACCTGGACGGTCCGCGCGCTCGTCACGGGCGCGACCGCCGACCGCACGGTCGTCGCCCAGGAGGGCGGGCTGGCCGAGGTCGCCATCGCCGTCTGACGGTCAGGTCACAACGAACGGCCGGAGGGCCGCACCCCCGGGGTCTGGACGCCTGGTGGCGGGGTGCGGCCCTCCGTGCCGTCCGCCGTCGCCGCCCGTCGTCCGTCCATCGGCGGAACCGCCGGGACGTCCGCCCGCGGGGTCTCGCCCGGGGCGGGACCCCGCCGTACCGTTGAACCATGTACGCACGGCGACGGCACCTGTACTTCGCCATGATGGGGACGTGCATCGGCATGTTCGTCCTGGCCTGGGCCGTCGTGCGGCTGTGGTCCGTGCCCGCGGCCATCGGCATGTGCCTGTTCGCGATGGTCATCCCCCCGGTGGCGGCCGTCGTGGCCAACCGCCGGGGCCCCGACGACCGCTGGTGGGACGAGGAGACGGGCGACCCCGAGTCCGACCGCTGGTGGAACGAACTGGACGACCGGCGCTGACGGCTCCCCGACGCCCCGGCCCCCGGCCACCCGGTCACCCGGTCACCCGGTCACCCGGTCACCCGGTCACCCGGCCACCCGGCCACCCGGCCACCCGGCCACCCGGCCAAGATCACCCGGTCAGTAGACGAGCGCCTGCACCCCGTCGGCCATGGCCTCGCCGACGAACACCTGGGCGCCGGCGATGCGCGCGCCCTCGATCAGGTCCTTCTCCTCGATGTCCCGCCGCGCCGCGCACTGGGTGCAGACGGTGATCATCCCGCCGCCGGCCCGGATGCCGTCGATCAGCTCGGGCAGCGGTGCCGCGTGCGGCAGCTCGAACTCCGCCGCGCGGCCCGGGAGCGCGAACCACGACGACTCCCCCGTCAGCCACAGCGAGACCTCGACGCCGCTCGCGACGGCGACGGCCGCCACCGTGAACGCCTGCGAGCACCGCTCGGGCGCGTCCGCGCCCGCCGTCACCTTGATCACGAGCTTCTTCCGCATGGGATCACTCTAGGCCGGGCGACGGGCCGGGCGCCCGGCCCGGAGGGCCGTACCACCTCACACCGCCGATCCGCACGGGGCCGACTAGACTCGGCCGCGGTCCGTACACACCCTCACTCCGACCGAGGAGCGCGCTCGTGCTTGAGGCAGTCTTCACCACCCTGCTGATCCTGGTCGCCGTCGGCGTTCTCGCTTTCGCCGGGCTGACCTGGAAGAAGCTGTACCAGGGCCAGCGCTGACCCCTCCTTGTCCGCCCCTACAGATCGTCTGAGCTGATCCCATGATCGAGATTCCCTCCGACCTCCACCGGGACCTCGTGCCCCTCGTCTTCCTCCTCGGCAAGTGGGAGGGGGCGGGTGTCGCCGACTTCCCCGGTTCCGAGAAGTGCAACTTCGGGCAGGAAGTCACCTTCACGCACGACGGCCGGGACTTCCTGGAGTACGTCTCGCACAGCTGGGTGCTCGACGCCGAGGGCAACAAGGTCCGCCCGCTGGAGACCGAGAGCGGCTACTGGCGGATCGACAAGGACCGCAAGATCGAGGTCGTCATGATCCGCGACCAGGGCGTCGTCGAGGTCTGGTACGGCGAGCTCGCCGACAAGAAGCCGCAGATCGACATCGTCACGGACGCGGTCGCGCGGACCGCCGCGTCCGGCCCGTACTCCGGCGGCAAGCGCCTCTACGGGTACGTCAAGGGCGACCTGATGTGGGTCGGCGAGAAGGCCACCCCCGAGGTGCCGCTGCGGCCGTACATGTCGGCGCAGCTGAAGAAGACCGCCGACGTGGCGGGCCTGGAGGAGTGGGCCCGGAACCTGCCGGACGACCTCCCGGACGGCGTCTCGTTCTTCCGCCCGGACGGCACCCCGTACAACCCCGAGCAGCCGTAACCCGGCCGCTCACCCAGCGCCCCGCGGGGGAAGTCCGGTCACATCCCGGCGCTGACCCGCAACGGTAAAGCAGAACACCGTTCTGCGAGCCCGATCGCCCGCGGCGGTGTCAGCTCCTGACAACTCGCCGTGGTCTGCGAGGGGAGGCCCCCCGCGGTCGCGGCGGGGCTCCTGCGGGCACATCCGCCCGGGCCCACGGCCCGACGCGAGGCGTACCCCTTGGCGATCACCGCTCAGGCTCCACCCGGCACGACCGCACCGTCGCGGCGGCTCCCGCTGCCACCCCTGCTCGCCGGGCTGGGCGTCGCCCTGCTCGGCTCCCTCCTCTGCTGCGTCGCCCTCGGCTCCTCCGGCATCGGCTGGGGCGACGCGCTCCGCTACCTGGCGGCGGGGCTGACGGGCGGCGGGATCGACCGGGACGAGATCGCGGCCTACACCATCGTCTGGGAGCTGCGCTTCCCGCGCGCCCTGCTGGCGGCCGTGGTCGGCGCCGGGCTGTCCGCCGTCGGCGTGGCCACCCAGGCGCTGGTCCGCAACGCCCTCGCCGACCCGTTCGTACTCGGCATCTCCTCCGGCGCGGCCGTCGGCGCCAACGCGGTGCTGCTCTTCGGCGTGCTCGGCTCGCTCGGCGTCTGGGCGCTGTCCAGCGCCGCGTTCGTCTCGGCGCTGGCCTCGATGGCCCTGGTCTACGCGGCGGCCCGCACCGCGAACGGATTGACGCCGCTGCGGCTCGTCCTCGTCGGCACGGCCATGTACTACGGCTTCTCCGCGATCACCACGCTGATGGTCTTCAGCGCGGACCGCGGCGACGCCGCCCGCTCGGCGATGATGTGGCTGCTGGGCAGCCTGGGCGGCGCCAGCTGGCAGTCCGTGCCGCTCGCCGCGGGCGCCGTGCTGTGCGGGCTCGGCTATCTGCTGTGGTCGGCGCGCGGGCTGAACGTCCTGGCCATGGGCGACGAGACGTCGTCCGCGCTCGGCGTCGACCCCGAGCGGCGGCGCCGGGTGCTGTTCGTCGTCGTGGCGGCCGTCACGGGGGCCGTCGTGGCCGTCAGCGGCGCCATCGGCTTCGTCGGGCTGATGGTCCCGCACGCCACCCGGATGCTGGTCGGCGCCGACCACCGCCGGGTGCTGGCCGTCGCGCCGCTGCTGGGCGCGGTGCTGCTGGTGTGGGTGGACGTCGTCTCGCGGCTGCTGCTGGCCCCCGTCGAACTGCCGGTCGGGGTGATCACGGCGCTGATCGGCGTGCCGTGTTTCGTGCTGCTGATGCGCCGCCGCGGCTACAGCTTCGGAGGTGCCTGATGAGGGTGGACATCGAGGACCTGTCGGTCGAGGTCCCGGGCGCCCGGCTCGTCCGGGACGTGGAACTGCGGGCCGGCAGCGGGGAGTTCGTCGGGATCGTCGGTCCCAACGGCAGCGGGAAGTCCAGCCTGCTGCGGTGCGTCTACCGGGCGCTGCGGCCGACCCACGGCCGGGTGCTGCTCGACGGCGACGACCTGCACGGCCTGAGCGCCCGCGAAGGGGCGAGGCGGCTGGCGGCGCTGCCGCAGGAGTCGGGCAGCGAGTTCGACTTCACGGTCGGCGAGGTCGTCGCGATGGGCCGGCTGCCGCACCAGCGGGCGGCCGGGCGGACGAGCCGCGAGGACACGGAGGTCTGCACGGCGGCCCTGGAGCGGGTCGGCGCCGGGCACCTCGCCGAGCGGGGCTTCCTGACCCTCTCCGGCGGTGAGAAGCAGCGGGTGCTGATAGCCCGCGCCCTGGCCCAGCGGCCGAAGATCCTCGTCCTGGACGAGCCGACCAACCATCTGGACATCAGCCAGCAACTCGAAGTCCTGGCGCTGGTACGGGAGTCCGGGCTCACCGTGCTGGCCGCGCTGCACGACCTCAACCTCGCCGCGACCCACTGCGACGTGCTGTACGTCCTCGCGGGCGGCCGGATCGTCGCCTCCGGGCCGCCCGACGAGGTGCTGACGCCCGGCCTCCTCGCCGACGTCTTCGGCGTCCGGGCGCACCGGGTGCCGCACCCCGAGTCCGGCCTACCGCAACTGCTCTTCGACCGCCTGCCCCGATGAGGACTCCCATGACCTCCCGCATCACCCGTACCGCCGTCGCCCTGCTCACCGCCGTCGCCCTCGCGGGCTGCGGCGCGAAGGTGAGCGACGACAAGCCCGCCGAGGCGTCCAAGGCCTCCGGCGGCCACTACCCCGTCACGATCGAGAACTGCGGGGTGAAGACCACGTACGACAAGGCCCCGCAGCGCGTGGTCACCAACGACGTGGGCATCGCCGAGATCATGTTCGCCCTGGGGCTGGAGAAGCACATGGCGGGCTATGTGGCGCCCGACTACAAGGGGAGCCGCGACGACGTGCCCTGGAAGGGCGGCTACGACAAGGTCAAGTGGCTGTCGAAGAAGCAGATCAACAAGGAGATGGTCCTCGACGCCAAGGCCGACCTCGTCTTCGCGGGCTGGAACTACGGCTTCGGCGAGGGCGACGGCTTCACGCCCGCCGGGCTGAAGAAGCTGGGCATCGGCTCGTACGTGCTCACCGAGTCCTGCCGCAGCGGCAGCGGCAAGCAGCGGGGCGTGATGCCGCCGCTGGAGGCGCTGTACACCGACCTCACCACCCTCGGGAAGATCTTCGACGTCGAGGACCGGGCGGCGAAGCTCGTCGCGGACTTCAAGAAGCAGGTCGCCGACGCGCAGGCCGGCATCCCCGCCGGCGGCAAGCGCCCCAAGGTGTTCCTCTACGACGACGGCCGCGACAAGCCGGTGACCTCGGGCGCCTACGCCGGGCCGCACGACATCATCACCAAGGCCGGCGGCGACCATGTGATGGCCGACCTGAAGGACACCTGGACCACGGTCGGCTGGGAGACCGTCGTGGACCGGCAGCCCGACGTCATCGTGATCAACAACTACGGTGACGTCACCGCGGAGGAGAAGAAGAAGTTCCTGCTCTCCTACCCGCCGCTCGCCGACGTGCCCGCGATCAAGAACAAGCGCGTCTTCGTCCTCGACTACGTGGACCTCGTCGAGAGCCCGCGCAACCCGGCGGCGATCGCGGCACTCGCCGGTTACCTGAAGGGCGTACGGGAGGGCTGACGCTGCCTAGACTGGAAGCGTGGTGGACACCGACTGGCAGAGCGATCTCCGCAGGCGCGGCTACCGGCTGACCCCGCAGCGCCAGCTGGTGCTGGAGGCGGTGGACCGGCTGGAGCACGCGACGCCGGACGACATCCTCACCGAGGTCCGCAGGACCGCGGGCGGGATCAACATCTCCACCGTCTACCGGACGCTGGAGCTGCTGGAGGAGCTGGGCCTGGTCAGCCACGCCCATCTCGGCCACGGCGCTCCCACGTACCACCTCGCGGACCGGCACCACCACATACACCTCGTCTGCCGGGACTGCACCGGAGTGATCGAGGCGGACCTCTCCGTGGCCGCGGAGTTCACCGCGCGGCTGCGTGAGGAGTTCGCCTTCGACACCGACATGAAGCACTTCGCGATCTTCGGCCGGTGCGGCTCCTGCGCCTCCGGGAAGGCTCCGGACGAGTCGTAGGCTGGGCGCATGCTGCGTCGATCGAAGAGCCCTCTGTTGTCGCTGCCCGGCGCCGTGCCCGCCGAGGGCCCGGACGAGGGCGTCGCCGCCCACTACGGCGACCCGTTCCGTGAGCAGCGCGCGCTCGCCGACGGGTCCGGCTTCGTCGACCTCTCGCACCGCGGGGTGGTCGCCGTCTCCGGTCCCGACCGGCTGAGCTGGCTGCACCTGCTCCTCACCCAGCACGTCAGTGACCTGCCGCCCGGCCGGGCCACCGAGGCGCTGATCCTCACCGCCAACGGCCACATCGAGCACGCCCTCTCCCTCGTCGACGACGGGGAGACCGTCTGGGCCCACGTCGAGCCCGGCACCCAGGAGGCGCTCATCGCCTACCTGGAGAGCATGAAGTTCTTCTACCGGGTCGAGGTCGCCGACCGCACCGACGACCTCGCCGTCGTCCATCTGCCCGCCGGCTCGATCGCCGGCGTCCCCGACGGTGTCGTCGTCCGCGAGACCCCCCACGGCCGTGACCTCTTCCTCCCCCGTGAGCACCTCGACTCCTTCGCCGCCGACCACGGCCCCGCCGCCGGCGTCCTCGCCCTCGAAGCCCTCCGCGTCGAGGCCCACCGCCCCCGGCTCGGCCTCGAGACCGACCACCGGACGATCCCCCACGAGCTCGGCCTCATCGGCTCCGCCGTCCATCTGCAGAAGGGGTGCTATCGGGGGCAGGAGACCGTCGCTCGCGTCCAGAATCTTGGGAAGCCGCCGCGGCGGCTCGTTTTCCTGCACCTCGACGGCAGTGAGGTGCATCTGCCCGGGCACGGCTCCGCCGTCCGGCTGGCCGCGGATGGAGCGGAGGGGCGGCAGCTCGGGTTTGTCACTACGGCGGTGCGCCACCATGAGCTCGGGCCGATCGCTTTGGCGCTCGTGAAGCGGAATGTTCCGGTGGATGCGGCGTTGGTTGTGGGTGAGGGGACGGCTGCGGCGCAGGAGGTTGTGGTCGAGCCGTAGGGGGGTGCCCCGGTCCCGCCCTTTCACCGTTTCCCGGGGCTCTGCCCCGGCCCCCGGCATCGCGGCTTCGCCGCGAGGTCCTCAAACGCCGGACGGGCTGGATTTCGCGCCCGGGCGCACACTTCAGCCCGTCCGGCGTTTGAGGACGCGCGCCGCAGGCGCGCTCACCCGGGGGCGCGGGGTCTTCCCCGCAGAAACGGTGAAAGGGAGGGACCGGGGCCCCTCACACCTCCAGCAGCACCGTGAACGGCCCGTCGTTCGTCAACGACACCTTCATATCCGCCCCGAACACCCCTGTCTCAACCCGAGCCCCCAGCTCACGCAGCCGTGCGACGACCTCGTCAACCAAAGGCTCGGCCACGCGGCCCGGAGCAGCCGCGTTCCAAGTGGGACGCCGCCCCTTCCGCGCATCACCGTAAAGCGTGAACTGCGAGATCACGAGCAACGGCGCCCCCACGTCGGAACACGACTTCTCATCCCCCAGCACCCGCAAGGACCACAGCTTGCGCGCCAGCTGAGCCGCCTTCGCGGGAGTGTCGTCATGGGTCACCCCGACCAGCACGCACAGCCCTTCGCCGACGATCTCGCCGACGGTCCGGCCGTCGACGAGGACGCTCGCCCCGTTCACCCTCTGCACCACAGCTCGCATGGCGTCCATGATGCACGGCGCCCGTTCAGGGCCGTTCGGGTGGAGACGGCCTGCGGCCGGGCGGGGCACAGTGGCACGATGCGTGCAGGCGGTGCGATATGCGGGCACAGCGTTCCGTACGCACCCGGCGCGAGGGGACGGAGCCGCATGACCACACCGACCGGGAACCACCTCAAGGGGCTTGAGACGCTCAGGACACCCACCACGCTAGAGACGCTCAAGGCGAAGGCATCGGAGGCCGGGGACGCCGTGGAAGGTCTGCACGCGAGGCCGCCGAGCCAGCGGTCCGGGCGGCTGGCGGACGTACCGGTGCGGCAGCTCGGGGAGCTGCGCCTGGCGGAGCTGCGGGCGGTGCGCAAGGAGGCCCGGCAGGAGGAGGCGGACCTCAGCTATGTGCGGCGGCTGCTCCAGGGCCGCATCGACATCCTGCGGGCCGCGCTGGAGGGGCGGGCGGCGCCGGACACCCCGGCGGCGGACCGGCGGCTGCTGGTGGAGCGGCTGTCGGAGATCCTGACGGACGACCCGTCGGCCCACCGCTCGTCCGCCCGCCATGTGACGCTGGGGACGCCGCACGCGGAGGAGTACCGGCGGCTGGCCGAGGACATGCTCGGCGAGGTGGGGCTCTCCGACCTGACGGCCCGCACGGACGCCGAGCTGCGGGCGGGCCTGGGCCGGCTGGCGGCGTACGAGCGGCACGTCTCGGAGCGGCGCCGGCAGCTCCAGCGGACGGCGGACGATTGCGGTGCGGAGATCGCGCGAAGGTACCGTGAAGGAGAAGCGCAAGTAGACGACCTGCTCCCGTGACATTCCGGGGGCGGTCCCCGCCCCCGGAAGGCCCGGCCCATGACCACCTCGACCCCTTCCCCGCCCGCGATATCCCGGGTGGACGACGACGCCGCGATACGCCCGGTCCTCGCCGAGGTCGTCCGGTCCGGTTTCGTCGAGGGCCACCACCGCGGCTCGCTGGTGGTGCTGGCGGCGGACGGCAGCGTGGAGCTGGCGTTCGGCGACCCCGCGGCGCCCGTCTTCCCGCGGTCCGCCAACAAGCCGATGCAGGCGGTGGCCGTCCTCCGGGCCGGCCTCGACCTGTCGGGCGAGCGGCTGGCCCTCGCGGCGGCCAGCCACTCCGGCGAGGACTTCCACCTGGACCTGGTCCGCACGATGCTCGACGAGTTCGGGCTGGCGGAGGGCGACCTGCGGACCCCGCCGGACCTCCCGCTCGACCCCGTCGAGGCGGAGGAGTACCTGGCCTCGGGCCGGGTCCGGGACCGCGTCACCATGAACTGCTCCGGCAAGCACGCCGCCATGATCGCCGCCTCCGCCGCCAACGGCTGGCCGGTCGACTCGTACCTGGACCCGGCCCACCCCCTCCAGCAGCTCGTCCTGGGCGCCGTGGAGGAGGCGAGCGGCGAGCGCGTCGCGCACATCGGCACGGACGGCTGCGGGGCCCCGCTGATGTCCCTCTCCCTCGTGGGCCTCGCCCGCGCCTTCCGCCACTTCGTACTGGCCGCGCCGGGCACCCCGGAGCGCCGGGTCGCGGACGCGATGCGTGCCCACCCGGAGTACGTGGCCGGCACCCGCCGTCCCGACACCTGGCTGATGCGCGAGCTGCCGGGCGCGCTCTCCAAGATGGGCGCCGAGGCGGTCCAGGCGGTCGCCCTGCCCGACGGCCGCGCCCTGGCCTTCAAGATCGACGACGGGGCGCTGCGGGCCCTCGGCCCGGTCCTGGCCCGGGCCCTGGAGCTGATGGGCGTCGACGCGCCCGTCCTCGACCGCATCCGCGACGTGCCGCTCTTCGGCGGCGGGGAACGCGTCGGGGAGATCCGCGCGGCGTTCTGAGCCGGGCCGGGCGGGCGGCTCCTCGGGGCCGCCGCTGTCCCCGCGATAAATGGCGCGCGTCCGGGGCGATCATGCGCCTAGCGTGCGGCGCATGCCTCTCGACATACGCACGATCGACCGCGACGACCTCACCGACTGGATCACCGCCCTCCACGTCGGCTTCCTCTCCGCTCCCGAGGCTTCCAAGGAAGAGGTGGAGATACGCGGAGCGGGCATGGACCTCGCGCGGACGCAGGGCGCCTTCGACGCGGGGCGCTGCGTCGGCACGTTCCGCAGCCATCCGCAGGAGCTCACGGCGGTCGGCGGTACCGCGGTCCCGGTGAACGCGGTCACCAATGTGACGGTCTCCCCCACGCACCGCAGGCGCGGGGTGCTCAGCCGGATGATGGCCCGGGACCTGAGAGCCGCCAAGGAGCGCGGGGACGCCGCCGCGACCCTGATCGCCGCGGAGTACCCGATCTACGGGCGGTACGGCTTCGGCCCGGCCGCCTCCGTCGCCTCCTGGGAGGTGGACGTCGCCCGCAGCGGCCTCGACCGGCGGTACGCGGGCCCGGCGTGCGGCGGGCGGGTGGACTTCGCGGACGGCGCGACCGTCCGCGAGCTGGGTCCCGGGCTGCACGAACGGCTGCGGGCGGGGCGCCACGGCGTCGTCGACCGCACCGAGCGCTGGTGGCGGTTCGCCACCGGGGACCTCTCCTGGCCGACCCTCGCGGCCGACTGGACGGAGCCCTACCACGTCCTCTACCGCGCGCCGGACGGCCGGGTGGACGGCCTGCTCACCTACACCGTCGAGCACAAGTGGGCCGCCCACCAGCCGCACGACAAGGCGATCGTGCGCGACCTCGTCGCGGTCTCCCCGGCCGCCGAGCGCGCCCTGTGGCATTTCCTGCTCTCCGTCGACTGGATCACCAGGGCCGACACCGGCAACCGCGCCCCCGACGACCTCCTGCCGCTGCTGCTGCCCGACCCGCGCGCCGCGCGCGTCACCGGCCAGGCGGACTTCCTGTGGCTGCGCCCGCTGGATGTGCCGGCGCTGCTGGAGGCCCGTACGTACGCCGCTCCCGGCACCCTCGTCGTCGAGGTCGCCGACCCGGACGGGTACGCGGCCGGCCGGTACCTGCTCGACGCCGGCCCCGACGGTGCCACGTGCACGCCCACCACGCGGGACGCCGATCTCGCCCTGGGGGCGGGCGAGTTGGGCCGCCTCTGGCTCGGCGACGAGTCGGCCGTGCGGCTCGTGGCGCTGGGTTCGGTCACCGAGGAGCGGCCCGGCGCGGCCGCCCGGGCCGACCTCATGCTGCGGACTTCCCAACGGCCCTGGTGCCCGGACGTGTTCTGAGGGAAGGTGGGCGGGCGCACCGTGTTACTGAAGGTGCTCCTGTTTCAGTTGACCTCTACTGAGGTTGAGGTATCAAGCTTTTCCGTGTCACCCGCCGCGCCGGCGCGGCCGTGGAAACCCCACCGTGGACACCCCACGGGGAAACCCCTACGGAGAACAGAGGAACCGCCATGTCGCACGCCCCGTACCGCCTCGCCGTCATCGTCGCCTCGACCCGTGACGGACGTTTCGGCCCGACCGTCGCCGGCTGGCTCGGCACCCACCTCGCCCAGCGCGACGACATCGAGGTGGACGTCGTCGACCTCGCCGAGCACCCGCTCCCGGCCCAGCTCAGCCCCGAGCCGGGCCCGGAGGACGCGGCGCTGCTCGCCGCCGTGTCCCCGAAGCTGGAGCGGGCCGACGCGTTCATCATCGTCACGCCCGAGTACAACCACAGCTACCCGGCCTCGCTCAAGGCGCTCATCGACTGGCACGCGACGCCGTGGCGGGCCAAGCCGATCGCCTTCGTCTCCTACGGCGGGCTCTCCGGCGGCCTGCGCGCGATAGAGCACCTGCGCCCGGTCCTCGCGGAGCTGCACGCCGTCACCATCCGCGAGACGATCAGCTTCCACAACCCGTGGGGCGCGTTCGACGCCAACGGCCGGCACCTGGACGAGGAGGCGGGCAACCAGGCGGCCGGGGCGGCCAAGGTGCTGCTCGACCAGCTCACCTGGTGGGCCGTCTCGCTGCGCGAGGCCCGGGCGGCCCGGCCCTACGCCGGCTGACCGGTGCGGGGGCGGTGCGGCACGATGGGCGGATGACCAAGCAGATCCCGTACCACTGCCGCATGCTGCCCCCGGACGCGGCGGCGGACACGGCGGCCTGGAGGCTGGAGGCATGAAGGCCCAGCGGAACGCGCGGCCCGGGCCACCCGGGCCGCGCGCCCGTCCCGCCCCGAAGGCGCGAGTCAGACAGGGTCGTTCTCGAAGCTCATCATCATCATGCCCTCGGGGTCGTACACCGGCACGAACCCGACCTGCGCGTAGAGCCCGTGCGCGTCCTTGGTGGTCAGCAGGAGCCGCTTGAGCCGGTACGGGGCGAGGTGGTCGCGGACGGCGGTCGCGAGCCAGGCGCCGAGACCCCGTCCCCGGTGGTCCGGGGAGACGTAGACGTCACAGAGCCAGGCGAACGTCACCAGGTCGGTGACGACCCGCGCGTAACCGGCCTGCCGGCCCCCCGGCTCGTACACCCCGAAGTTGAGGGACGCCGCGACGGACTTCTCCACGGTCTCCTTGCTGCGGCCGATGGCCCAGAACGCGTCGGTGGAGAGCCAGTGGTGGACAAGCCCGACGTCGATACGGTCGGGGTCGGTCGAGAGTTCGTATCCGTCCTGTCTGCGCATGATCATGCGGCGGCATGTTAGCGCCGCGGCCGCGGAGACCGGCCGGATTTTTCTCCTACCTTGTCAAGTCGGCGCGGCCACAGGGCAGTCAGACGCCGCAGATGCCTCAGATGCCCAGGCGCACGGCGATGCCGTCGAGCACGCAGTCCAGCCCGAGCTCGAACCGCCACGCCGCGTCGTCCTTGCGCTGCGCCTCCGCCAGATAGCGCCGGGTCGCGGGATACCTCCCGGTGCCCATGAGCCAGGTCATCTCCGGGGCCAGGCCCTCCCGCGTCTCGTCACCGGTGGTCCAGCCCCGCTTGCGCATCATCCGCAGCAGGCCGATCTCGGAGTCGACGGCGCCGTGCACGTACGCGGTGACCGTACGGAAGACGGCCATCATCGTGTCGGCGTCCAGTCCGAGGCCGTCCAGGGCCGTCAGGACCCGCTCGGAGACGGCGAACTGGCTGGGGGTGAGGGAGAAATGGTCGGCCCTGGCCATCCAGGGGTGGGCGAGCATCAGGGCGCGCGTGCGCAGCCCGACCGCGCGCATGGTCCCGCGCCAGCCCCCCGCGGCGTCCGGGAGTTCCAGCTCGCCGTGGACGAAGTCGACCATGAGAGCGATGAGTTCGTCCTTGCCGGTCACATAGCGGTAGGCGGCCATGGGGGCCACCCCGAGGTCGGCGGCGAGCCGGCGCATGGTGACGGCTTCCAGCCCCTCCGCGTCGGCGATGGCCACCGCGGCGGCGGCGATCCGCCCCGGGGTGAGCGCGGCGGACCGCGGCGCGGGCGCGGGGCGTTCGAGCCGTTCCCACAGGCCGGGCCCGGGGGCACCGCTTCCGGCCTTGCCCCCCTTGCCGTTCTTCCCGCTCTTCCCGCTCTCGCCTGACATCTTCCGCTCCTGCTCCTCGTGGCCGGACGCGGATGCCGTCGGAGGGCCTTCCGCTGCGTACAGCGTATCAACGGTAGACGTTGTACACATCAGCGTGTACGTTGTATTTCTATGGATACGACGTACACAACCGCTCCGCTCCGCATAGCCGTCCTCAGCGGCAGCACCCGGGAAGGCCGCTTCGGCCCCGTGGTCGCCGACTGGGTCATGAGCCACCTCGCCGGGCGCGACGACATGGAGGCCGACCTGATCGACCTCGTCGAGACGCCCCTGCCCACCGTCTTCCCGGCCTTCGGCGGACCCGCCCCCGAGGGGGCCGGGGAGCTGCTCGCCGCCGTCTCGCCCCGGCTGGCCGCCGCGGACGGCTTCGTCGTCGTCACACCGGAGTACAACCACAGCTTCCCGGCCTCACTGAAGAACGCCATCGACTGGCACAACCGGGAGTGGCACGCCAAGCCGGTCTCCTTCGTCTCCTACGGAGGCCGCTCCGGGGGCCTGCGCGCCGTCGAACAGCTGCGGCTCGTCCTGGCCGAGCTCAACGCGGCCACCCTCCGCGACACCGTCAGCTTCCAGCTCTCCGACGGTCCCTTCGACGCGGACGGCCGGCCCACCGACCCGCGCTCCGACGCGGCGGCCAAGTCCCAGCTGGACCAACTGGCCTGGTGGGCCCACGCGCTGCGCGACGCGCGGCGCAGGAGCCCCTACACCACCGCCTGACCCGCCCTCACCACACGTCACCGTCCCAGGGGGACCCATGAACCACCCCGCAGGGGACGGACCGGAGCCCGCGCGCCGGCCGTTCCCCCGCCTCGGCGTCTTCGGACTGATGCTCGGCATCTTCCTGTCGGCGCTCGACGGCCAGATCCTCAGCGCCGCCCTGCCCACCGTCGTCGGCGACCTCGGCGGCGTCGACCACCTCTCCTGGGTGGTCACCGCCTACCTGCTCACCGCCTCCGCGGCCACCCCGCTCTGGGGAAAGCTCGGCGACCTCTACGGCCGCAAGGGCGCCTACCTGGCCTCCGTCGTCGTCTTCCTGGCCGGCTCCGCGCTGTCCGGCCTCGCGCAGGACATGGGCCAGCTCATCGCCTTCCGCGCCCTCCAGGGGCTGGGCGGCGGCGGCCTGATGGTCGGCGCGATCTCCGTCATGGGCGTCCTGGTGGCGCCGGAGGACCGCGGCCGCTCCCAGTCCATGATCGGCATCATGATGCCGGTCGCCTTCGTCGGCGGCCCGCTGCTCGGCGGCTTCCTCACCGACCACATCGGCTGGCGCTGGGCGTTCTACGTCAACCTGCCCGTCGGGGCGGTGGTTCTGCTGGCCACCACGGCCGGGGTGCGGCTGCACAGCGAACGGATCAAGGCCCGCGTCGACGTCGCCGGCGTCGCCCTCCTGACGACCGGCATCCTGGCCCTCACCCTGCTCGGCAGCTGGGGCGGCACCCGCTACCCCTGGCTGTCGCCGCAGACCGCCGCACTCGCCGCGGTCGCCGCCGCGGCCCTCGCCCGGTTCGTCCGCACCGAGCGGCGGGCGGCGGAACCGGTCATCCCGCCCCGGCTGTTCCGCAACCGCTCCTTCACCCTGGCCCAGGGCATGAGCTTCCTGTCCGGCGCCGTCATGCTCGCCGTCATCAGCTACCTCCCGCAGTACCTCCAGCTCGCGCGCGGCGCTTCGTCCACGGCGGGCGGCATGCTGCTGCTCCCCCTGATGCTCGGCATGCTGGCGGCCCAGCTCACGGTCGGCCGCATGACGGGGAAGAGCCGTCACGAGCACCTGCTGCCGGTGGCCGGCGGCGCGCTCATGCTCACCGGCGCGCTCCTGCTGTTCCTCCTCGACGCGGACACCCCCACGCCCGTCGCCTCCGCCCTGACGGCCGTCCTCGGCGCCGGCCTCGGCACCGCCATGCAGACCGCCACCCTCACCACCATGGCCACCGCCGCCCCCCGCGACATGGGCGCCGCCGCCGGAACCGTCACCCTGCTGCGCACCATCGGCGGCACCCTCGGCACCGCCGCCCTCGGCGCCGTCTACGCGGGCCGCATGGACGATGAACTCACCACCCGCCTCGGCCACACCGCCACGGACCGGCTGACCGGCGGGAACGCCCTGTCCCCCGACTCACTGGCGGAGATGCCCGACGCCGTGCGCGCGGCGGTCGGGGAGGCCGTCACCCAGGGGCTGTACGGGGTGCTGGCCGGAGCGGCCGCCCTGGCCGCGCTCGCCTTCGCCCTGACGTGGGTGCGGCGGGGCCCGGCGGCGGAGGCGGTCGCGGCCTCTCCGGTCGCGGCCTCTCCGGTACCGGTGCGGGAGAGCGCGGAACGCGCCTCCGCCTCGTGACCCCGCCCCGGGCTGCCGTGGCCCGCGCCCTGAACCGGCCGGCGGGCCAACAGAAACGCCTGCCGGCCCCCCGCCCTGACGCTCACGACGCCGGGCTCGCCCACCCAGGAGCGCTATTTCCTCAACCGGACGTCAGGTCAAGGTCCACTCCCGACCGGGACATATGCCGCGCAGGTCACCCAGCCGCCGCCCGTACCGGCAGGAGCAGGGGCCGCTTGGGCTCCCGCCCGTCCCCCGAGGACCGGCCGCGCAGCCGGCGGACGAGCCAGGGGCCGAGGAAGGACGCGGCCCAGCGGGCCTCCTCGGAAGCGGCGCGCCACCCGGTGCGGGGCGGGAGGGGCGGCGGAGGCAGGGGGTGCGTCCAGGAGTCGTCGCTGCCGGGCAGCCCGAGGGTGTGGGCGACGGCCGCGGCGATACGGGCGTGGCCCAGCGGGCCGGCGTGCAGACGGTCCGCGCTCCACAGCCGGGGATCGGTGACGACCCGGTGGTGGGCGGTCTCGGCCACGAGCACGCCGTGGCGCCCGGCGGCCCGCCGGATGCGCCGGTTGAGCGCCTCGGCACGGGCGCCGAACGGGCGGGCGAGCGGCGTGACGCGACCGGGGTCGGGGAACGTCATGGTCACCACCTCCGCGCCCGAGGCGCGGAGCGCGGCGAACATCGCCTCCAGGTGGCCGCCGGTCTCGTCGGCGTCGAAGCGCGGCCGGAGCAGGTCGTTGAACCCGGCGACGACGGTGGCCAGATCGGGCCGCAGGGCGAGGGCGGGGTCCAGCTGCCCGGTGCGGACCTGACCGGCGAGCCGGCCGCGCACCGCGAGGTTCGCGTACAGCAGGCCGGAGTTGACCTCCGCGAGCCGGTCCGCGAACCGGTCGGCCCAGCCGCGCGGGCCGGTGGCCTCGTCGCCGTCCCCGAGCCCCTCGGTCTGGCTGTCCCCGAGGGCGACGTACCGCAGGTGGGAAACCGACGGTCCTTCAGACACGGGCACGCTTCCTCTCCCGCAGGATCTCCGCGCCGCGAAGGCACCAGTCCCGGTTGCCCTCCTCGAAGGCGAGGCCGCGCAGACAGGTCAGGTAGGGGCCGATCCGCTCACCGTGCCGCAGGAACTCCCCCTCCTCCCGGCCGCCCCGCATCTTCCGCAGCATCGCCCGGAACAGCTCCGCCTTCGCCTCGGCGAACGCCGCGCGCTCCGTGAACCGGGCGACGACCGCGTCGACGTCCACGTGGTCGGCCGCCTGGACCATGACCATCAGGTCGTCCCGGACGAACGACGGCTTGGCCGCGTCCGCCACGAACTCCTCCAGCGCGGCGAGACCCGCCTCGGTGACCCTGAACAGACGCTTGTTGGGCCGGGTGTCCTGCACGACCTCCCGCCCGGTGACAAGACCGTCCTTCTCCAGCCGGGTCAGCTCGGCGTACAGCTGCTGGGGCAGCGCGTGCCAGAAGTTGGCGACGCCCACGTCGAAGGACTTGGTCAGCTGATAGCCGCTCAACTCATCGTCCAGCAGGGCCGCGAGCACGGCGTGACGCAACGTCATGAGCCCCCTCCTTCCGCCCTCTCGGGTCTTCCGGTCCTCCCTCGCCGCATGGTACTCAAGAAAGTGACTAGTCAATTTTATGACTACAGGAGGAACCGAGTGAAGCCCACGACCGCGGCCCGGGTGAAGCCCATGACGACCGCCGCAGACCGCTTCCGCACCGCCGTCGAGCAGCACGATCTCGCCGCCCTGGAGGACCTGCTCACCGACGACATCACCTTCAACAGCCCTGTGACCTTCACCCCCTTCAAGGGAAAGTCCCAGGTCATAGGGCTCTTCAGGATCCTGCTGCGCACCTTCGAGGACTTCCGCTACGTCGGCTCGTGCGACGGAACCGCCGAGCCCCTCACCGACGGCACACCGACCCCGGCGACCGTCCTGGTCTTCCGCGCCGGCGTCAACGGCAAGGAGATCCACGGGATCGACCTGCTGCACACCGACGACTCCGGGCGCATCCGGACGCTGACGGTCATGGTCCGCCCGCACTCGGCGGTCCGCGCCCTGGGCGACGCGGTGTACGCCGGCCTCGTCGCCGACGGCCTCGTCCCGGCGCCGCCGGCGGCCTGAGCCGGTCCGGCGCGGCGCGACGGGCGCCGGGGCGTGGCCGGACGCCTCGGCGTGGAGCGCGTCGACGGCCGCGCTGTCGACATCGCCGCGCCACTCGTACGTGATCGTCACGGGCCGCGTCGTACGTCGCGGGGCACGGGCGGACTCAGCCCTGGATGAAGGCCGCGGCGTTCTCGCGGGCCCACTGCTCGAAGGTGCGGGCCGGGGTGCCGAGGACGGTCTCGGTGGTGTCGGCGACGGGGACGGGGGTCACGGTGGCGGAGGCCCACAGGCCGAGGAGCGAGCCGACCATCGCGGCGGACATGGAGCGGCCCATCTGCTCCTCGGCCTGCGCCCGGGTGATCTCCTCGACGGCGATGTCCCGCCCGGTGACGTCGGCGATGACGGCCAGCTGCTCGCGGAAGGTCAGCGACCGGCCGCCGGTGAGCGTGACCGCGCGGCCGGCGAAGGAGGCGTCGGTGAGGGCGTGCACGGCGATGTCGGCGATGTCGACGGGGTGGATGGGCGCGAGGGACGCCTCGGGGTAGGCGAGCGGCACCGGGAGGCCCCGGCCGATGAAGTGGGCCCAGCCGAGCGCGTTGCTGGCGAAGGCGTCCGGACGCAGGAACGTCACGGTGAAGTCGGCCTCCGCCAGGGCGCGTTCGACCTGGAGGTTGTGCCAGGCCAGCGGGTTGTCCTCGGCGTCCGGCGCGAGGACGGAGGCGGAGGACAGCAGGACGACGTGCTCGACCCCGGCGGCCTCGGCGGCCTTGATCAGGTCGTGGATGCCGGCGGGCTCCGGGTAGAGGAACACCTGCCGGACCCCGGCGAGCGCGGCCTCGAACGTCTCGGGCCGGTCCAGCACCAGCTCGACGGTCCCGACACCGTCCGGGACGGACAGCGCGGCGGGATCGGCACTGGCGGCCCGGACGGCGACACCGGCCGAGTGGAGGCGTTCGATGACGGTCTGGCCGACCTTGCCGCGCGAACCGGTGATGAGGGTGGTCACGAAGATCTCCGTTCCTGTTTCCTGCTGACTTACATATGCATGCTTACATGCACACGTTTTCTAGTCAACACATGTTTGCGGATCCTCATGGACGTACGATGTGGGGCATGACGACGACGAACGGGCCGAAGACGGCCGACGAGCTGCTGGACGCCGTGGGCCCGGCGTTCTCCAAGCTGCGCCGCACCGCACTGCTCGAGGTCGAGCACCCGGTCTCGACGAAGGACCTCAGCCGGACCCTGGTCCTCAACATCGTCCTGGAGGCCACCCAGGACCCCGACCGGGAGATCACCGTCGGCGCGGTGGCCGAACACCTGGTCGTGGACCCCTCGGTCGCCAGCCGCATGGTCAGCGACAACATCAAGGCCGGCTACCTGGTCCGCGGCGCCTCCCAGCAGGACGGCCGCCGCAGCGTCCTCCACCTCACGCCCGCCGGCCGCGACCTCATGGCCCGCTTCCGCCGTCACCAGCGCTCGGCGTTCGAGTACATCACCGCCGACTGGACGTCGCACGACCGGCTGGAGTTCGCCCGGCTGATGCTCCAGTACGTGGACTCACTGGCCGCGCTCCGCGACCGGGGGCCCGCCGCCGACGCCGCCGAATAGCGCGGCCCGGAGGCACGCTCGGGGTCTCCCTCGGGGTTCCCTGACTCCCGGCATCCGGTGACTCCCGGCATCCGGCTACGGTGAACGGATGATCGAGGTTCGTGACGCCGGCCCGGACGACGGGGACGCACTCGGCGAGATCCACGCCGCGGCCTGGGAGGCCGCCTACGGGCCCTTCTTCGCCCCGGAGTTCGTCACGCGGGGGGTCAGGGACCGGCGCACGCGCTGGCACCGGCGGATCGCCGAGGGCACGGGAACGCTGCTCCTCGCCACGCTCGACGCCCGCCCGCTGGCGCTCTCCTTCTCCCTCCCCTCCCCCACCCGACCGGGCCTCGCCGAGCTCTACACCTTCTACGGCCACCCCGACGGCTGGGGCAGCGGCGTCGCCCCCGCCCTGATGACCGGGACGCTGCACCGGCTGCGCGCCGCCGGATTCGCCCGGGTCCACCTCTGGACCCTCCGCGACACCCCGCGCTCCCGCCGCTTCTACGTCAAGTCCGGCTTCACCGAACGCGGGACCACCCGCACCCACGACTTCGGCGACGGCAACCCCCTCGCCCAGGTCGAGTACGAACGCGCCTGCTGAGCGGGGGGCTCAGGGCATCGGAGCCGCGGCCAGGCGCAGGGCCCGGTCGCGGTCGCGCGCGTCGAGGGCGTCGATGAGCGCGGCGTGCCGGTCGTACCGGGCACGCAGGGCCTCCGGGCCGGCGGCCGACTCGGCACGCTCGACGACCGTCAGCAGGCCGTCGTACAGCGAACGCAGCAGCACGCCGGGGCCGATGGCGGCGAGGCGGGTGCGCAGCAGCCGGTCGGCGCGGGCGGAGGCGGCCGGGTCGGCGGCGTCGGCCGCTTCGGCCAGGGCCGCCAAGTGCCCCCGCAGCGCGGCGATGTCGGCGGGGGACGCGTGCCACAGGGCGTCCTCCACGAGGAGGGGGTCGAGGGCGTCACGGATGCGCCGGGCCTCGTCGGGCCGCTGCTCGTCCAGGGCGCCGATCCAGGCCTCCGGGCGCCCGGCGGGGGGCGGCTGGGCGGCGAAGAGCCCACCGCCGGGGCCGGGCCGTACGGTGACCAGACCGCGGGCCTGCAGGAGGCGCAGCGCCTCGTTGAACGTGCCGACGGACACCCCGCACTCGGCGCGCAGCTCGTCCTTGGTCCCGAGGCGGGCGCCCGGCGGGGTGCGGGCGACGCGGTCGGCGATGCGGTCCGCCGCCACTTCGGCGCGGGACGGGGAAGAGCGGCGCTCCCAGTCGTCGCGGCACAGGGCCGGAAGGTCCGCGCCGTCGCGTGCGTGACGCGCCTCGTGCCCGCCCGTGCGGTCGTCTGTGGTTCCCACGGTGTCTCCTCGGCGCGCCGGGCTGAATTGATTATGGCGAATAGCCTCGCACCCCTTGACGCCTTTCGTAAATCGGATGCATGATCACCCTAATCATCATAATGATTAGGGGGCTTGAGCTTGATGGGTGAGCAGGACTTCCGCGACGCGATGGCCGGCGTCTGCGCCCCGGTGACGATCGTGACGGCCACCGAGGACGAGATCCCCTACGGGGTCACAGTGAGCGCCTTCGCCTCGCTGTCGCTGCGCCCCGCGATGGTCTCGGTCGCACTGAACCGCTCCTCCGACGTGCTCGGGCGCATCCTCGCGACCGGGCGGTTCGGGGTGAACGTGCTGGGCAGCGACCAGGACGAGCCGGCCAGGACCTTCGCCCGGCGGCTGCCCGACCGCTTCGCCGCGTCCGGGGTGCCCTGGCGCTACGACCACGGGCTGCCCCGGCTCACCGACGCGCCGGGCTGGCTCGTGTGCGGGCTCCGCTCGGCGGTCGAGGGCGGCGACCACCTGCTGCTCCTCGGCGACGTCGAGCACGTCCGCACGGACGAGGCCGCGCCCCTCGTCTACAGCCACCGCACCTTCGGCACCCACTCCGCGTTCGCGCGCTGAACCTCAGCCGCTCCGAACGCCGGCCGACCGAACACCGGCCGCTCCGAACCTCAGCCGTTCCGAACCTCAGCCAGGAGGCCCATATGACCACCACCCCTCCCCGCCCCGCGGCGTCCGCCGCCCCGCCCACCCCGGCCGCGCCCGCCCCGGCCCCGTCCGCCCCGATCCCGTCCGGCGCCGAGCTCGTGGCACGGGCCGAGGCGCTCCAGCCGCTGCTGCGCGACCACGCCGCCCGGATCGACGCGGACCGGCGGCTGACCGACGAAGTGATCGACGGGCTGACGCGGGCCGGGCTGTTCCGGCTGACCGTCCCGCGCCGCTTCGGCGGCTACGAGAGCGACGTCCGCACCCTGCTCGACGTCACGGCCGCGCTGGCCGAGGGCGACGGTTCGACGGGCTGGGTGACCGGCGTGGTCAACACCTGCAACTGGCTGGCCTCCCTCTTCCCCGAACAGGCCCAGGACGAGGTCTTCGGCGCCGACCCCGACGCCCGCGTCACCGGGGTCTTCAGCCCGACCGCCACCAGCCGCAGGGTCGACGGCGGCTGGCGGGTCACCGGCCGCTGGTACTACAACTCCGGCTCCCCGCACTCCACATGGGCCGTTCTCGGCATGCCCCTCACCGACGAGGACGGCACCGTGACCGACCAGGCGATGGCCCTGACCCCGCGGTCCGACCTGACCCTGGAGGACACCTGGTTCGTCGCCGGCCTGCGCGGCACCGCCAGCAACTGCCTCATCGCCGACGACATCTTCGTCCCCGAGCACCGGGTGATGTCCGTACCGGGCGCCATCAACGGCGACTTCCCCGCCGACCACGGCCCGAGCGGCCTCTACCGCACCTCCTTCGCCCCCTTCCTGGCCGTGGGCCTCGTCGGCCCGCAACTCGGCCTGGGACGCGCCGCGTTGAAGCTCGTCACCGCGAAGACCGCCACCAAGCCGATCTCGTACACCTACTACGGGACCCAGGCCGAATCCGTCGGCGTCCAGACCCAGGTCGCCGAAGCCGCCCTCCGCATCGACACCGCCCACCTGCACGCCCGGCGCGCCGCCACCGACCTCGACACCGCCGCCGCCCGGGGCGACGACCTCGACTACCTCACCAGGGCCCGCATACGCGCCGACACCGGCCACGCCGTGGACAACCTCCTCTCCGCCATCAACACCCTCCTCAACGTCCACGGCGCCGGCTCCTTCGCCGACGTCAACCCCCTCCAGCGCATCTGGCGCGACGCCTCCGTCGCCGGCCGCCACGCCGCCTCCACCCCCGCCGTGGGCATGGAGGTCTACGGCAAGGCGCTGCTCGGCATCGAGGAACGCATCACCCCGTTCGTCTGACCCGCCCCGGGGGCCGCACGGGGGTCGGCCCCTCCGCGCATCAGCGCCGGTCACGGCGCGACACATCGTCCGCCGTGATGGCCCAGCGCTCATGGTCCCGCCACTCGCCGTCGATGAACTGGAACGCCGGCGAGTAGCCCTCACGCCGGAAGCCCAGACGTTCGACGAGCCTCAGCGAGGCGGTGTTGTCCGGCTGGATGTTCGCCTCCAGCCGGTGCAACTCCATCCGCCCGAAAGCGAGCCGGATCACCAGGCCCAGCCCCTCGGTCATATAGCCGCGGCCGGTCGTGGACGCGTAGGCGGTGTACCCCAGGGTCCCGCTCCGCAGCGCGCCTCTCACGATGTTGTTGATGTTGACGCCACCCACGATCGCCCCCGTGCCGCGCAGGCAGATCACAAATCCCTCATGCGTCGGCTGCTCCAGCCGCTCCAGGTAGCCCTCGAACTCCTCCACCGTGTGCTCACGGGCCCCCAGCCACCGGCCGAGCATCCCGGCGCTCTCCCGGGCCAGCGCCGCCAGCTCGTCGAAGTCCCGCCGCACGACGTGGCGTACGGCCACGCGCGGCCCCTCCAGGGAGTAACCGGTGATCGCCATCCGGGAATCCTACGCAGGCCGTTCCGTGGCCCCTACACGTCAGGGGAATGCCGACGAGCGCCTCAAAGGCCCCGGAGGGCTTCGACTGCACACCCGCCTCCAGCCAGACGGTCACCGAAGCCCCCCAGCCGCCGATGGCCGTCGGCCACGGCCGCGACTCCCAGACCAACCCGACGAGACCACCGGACCGGAAGGCGACCGACACCGCCAGGCCTCCGCCGTCGGCCCGCCGGCCCCGCCCGCCGGCCCGTCCCCGGTACTCCGCGGCCAGTTCCGCCAGGAACGGGTGTCGAGATCGCTGCCCTGGACCCAGGCGACGACCTCGCCGACGCGATCGCTCAGCCCGGGGGCCCGGATGAAGACCGCCGGCCCTGAACGTCCGGGCGCAGGGACCGATTTGCGGTGTCGGTCGCATATCGGGGCTGTCGGTCCGATGTCGACGAATTGTCGGCTGGGCCAGGCACCTTTCCTGTGATCCCGCCGGGTGCCCGCCCGGCAGGCGTGCGACACGCGAGGAGCCACCAATGACCACTGACGTCACCATCATCGGCGCCGGGCTCGGGGGCCTGACCCTGGCCCGCGTCCTGCACGTCCACGGCATCCCGGCCACGGTCTACGAGGCGGAGCCCTCGCCGGCCGCCCGCGCACAGGGAGGCATGCTCGACATCCACGACTACAACGGCCAACTCGCGCTTGAGGCCGCCGACTTGCTGGGCGAGTTCCGCGGACTCGTCCTGGAGGGCCGCCAGGCGATGCGGATCCTCGACCGGAACGGGACCGTCCTGCTCGAAAAGGCCGACGACGGCACGGGCGGACGCCCCGAGGTGCAGCGCGGCGAGCTGCGGCAGATCCTCCTCGACTCGCTCCCCGCCGGCACCGTCCGGTGGGGCCACAAGGCCGGCAGCGCCCGTACCCTCGGCGACGGCCGCCACGAGGTCACGTTCGCCGACGGCGGCACCGTCGTCACGAACCTGCTGGTCGGCGCGGACGGCGCGTGGTCACGGGTCCGGCCGCTGCTCTCCGCCGCCACACCCGAGTACACCGGCAAGTCGGTCGTCGATACCTACCTGTTCGACGCCGACACCCGGCACCCCGCCGCCGCGAAAGCGGTCGGCGGCGGGTCGATGATCGTGCCCACACCGGACAGGGAGATCTTCGCCCACCGGGAAAAGGGCGACACCCTGCACGCCTACATAGGGCTGGCCGAGCCGCAGGACTGGTTCGCCGCCATCGACTTCACCGACGCCGCCGCGGCCACCGCGCGGATCGCGAAGGAATTCGACGGCTGGGCGCCGGAGCTCACCGCACTGATCACCGACAGCGACATCCCGCCGGTCCTGCGCCCCCTCTACGCCCTGCCGGCCGGCCACCGGTGGGACCGGGTGCCCGGGGTGACCCTGCTCGGCGACGCCGCCCACCTCTCGGCCCCGAACGGCGAAGGCGCCAACCTCGCCATGCTCGACGGCGCCGAACTCGGCAAGGCCCTCGCCGCACACCCCGACGACACCGAAGCCGCGCTCACCGAGTACGAGCAGGCCATGTTCCCCCGCAGCGCCGCAGCCGCCGTCGAAGAGCTCCAACTGCACGACTTCCTCTCCGATCACGACGCACCCCACAGCCTGATCACCGCGCTCACCGGAGACGAGCGGACCCCTTGAGCCGCCGGGTCGTGCGGGGCGGTGCGGCCCCGCACGACTCACCGATACGGGCGGCCGCGGGGACAGTTGTCGCCGCGGCCACCCCGCGCGACGGGCCGAGGTCCGTTCGCCGCTGGTGGACCGGGAGCTGACCGCGGACCTTCAGACCCTGCTCGGCAGCATCGCTGAGCAGGACTGGACGGCCGGGCGGTCACCCGCCCGGCCGAGCGTCGAAATCGGTCCGTCAGCGCGGGATTCGGCGACGCCGGGAACAAGGAGAACGCATCGGGTCAGCCCGTGACAGCACCGGCCGAGTCCTTCGCCCGCCGCACGGGATCATCCGAGAGGTCGGACGCGTGATCCGCGGCCCACTGCGCCAGCGTGCGGCCCGGCCTGCCCAGGACTCGTTCGACATCGGGCCGGACCTCGGGCGGCTCCGCCGCGTACTCGGCCTGATAGCCCAACAGGTATTCGGCGATGTCCCACGGCATCCCTGCCGTGATGTACGCGGCGCGGGCCTGGCCGTACGTCACCTGCTCGAAGCTCAGCGGCCGGCCCAGGCCCTCGGCGATCGCCGCGGCTTGCTCCCGGTGCGTGAGCTGCTGCGGCCCACTCAGCGAGTACGCGTGCCCGGCGTGGCCATCCGAAAGGAGCGCGGCAGCGGCCACTTCGGCGATGTCCGCCTCGTGGATGGGGACACCGAGCGCGTCGGGAAAGGCGCTGCGCACCGTGCTCTCCGCGCGGATCGACGCACCCCACATATCCAGCTTGTTACTGGCGAACTCGCCCGGCCGAATGTGCGTCCATTCCAAACCCGAGGCTTCGATGACCTCCTCGACGTCGCGCAGCATCTCGTAGCTGCCCGGCCGCCGCACGGTGACGGCGAGGCCGGAGAGGTCGACGATGCGCCTGACCCCCGCGTCCGCTGCGAGCTCCACGAAGGCGCGGGCCTGTTGTACCGCACGTTCCGGGTCGAGTGCTCCGGACAGGTAGTAGACGCCGTCCACTCCGTCGAGTGCCGTTGCGGCTCCGGTGAGGTCGGTGAGGCTGCCCGCCACCATCTCGACGGCATCGGGAAGGTGAGCTTCTTCCGGGTTCCTCGTCAGGGCCCGCACCCGCTGTCCGGCCCCGAGCAGCCGGTCGACCAGGACTCGGCCGGTCTTTCCCGTCGCGCCCGTTACGAGAATGGTCATGGATTCCCCTCCGTAGTCGGCGCCGAACTCGTCGGCGGGCGGCCGACGATAGGCCCGGGTGGCTCTGGCGCGCACATCTCATTTGGCGGAGCGGCAGGGTGGCCCGTCACGGGTGCGTACGATCAAAGGAATGGACGCACTCGCTCAGCGCCTGGTCCCCGACGAGATGTGGGCGGCGGCTCGTCCGCTCCTGCCGGCCCCGCCGCCGCGACCCCAGGGCGGTGGCAGGGCCGCGGCCGACGCGCGCGGGGTCATGGTCGCCGTCGTCTACGTGCTCACCAGCGGCTGCGCCTGGCAGCATCTGCCCCCCTCGTTCGGGGTCAGCGTGCCTACGGCCCACCGCTGGTTCACCCGCTGGAGCGAGGCGAATCTGTGGCAGAGCCTGAGCGAGGCGACGTCCCCCACCCCTGCGCTCGCCGCCTGGACCAGGACGATCCACGAGTGCGCGGCGCGCCGCGTCCACCGCTGAGAAACTCACCAAACGAGACATGGCACCAATTCCGGCGCCCGTCGAGCGGGACTGGCTCATCCATGGCGAGACCGGACAACTGTGGCCAGGATGGTGGTTCATCGGGCTGTTACGGAGTTGCTGAGGGTAATCGAGTGGGCAGCACTGAGAGCAATTGCCCTGGCGTGAGGGTCTTCATCGCTTCGACTCACCCGCTCCACGGTTGGGAGAAGCTCATTCCATCCCAGGTAGGCGGCAGTCAACAGCGCAGTGGCACGGACCCTGGAATCGACGTCGCTCAGCGCTTCCTCGACTACGGCGGAAACCTCGTTCGAGTATTCGGCGCCACCGGCATTAGCCAGCCGCAGGAGGATATCCTCCCGATCCGAATCCGCTTCCCAAAGATCCAGGAGATCCTCCCTGCTTTGGATGCCGTAGGAGATTCGCAGGGCTTCGAGGACATCATCGGTGACCCGCGTGAGCCCAAGGCAGAAGAGCTCAAGGGTGGCATCTTGCACAAATCGCACTTCACCCCCGCTCGGGGGTGTCCAGGCGTACTCAATCCGATCGTCATCGACGAGCGCCGACTCGCCCGCCTCCTCGGACGGAAACGTCAGCACCCAAGATCGGCGCTGAGCGAAATCAGAAAACTCGTCGATGTCGGGATAGTTCACGAATGTGAAATAACTTGCCGACATGATGACCTCTCGGGCGGACCAGGCATTCGTCGACCGCACTTCGGGGTGAATGCGGAAATATCTATGCCCTGCGAATGACATTTTGCAGATCTTGGCGGCAGGGATGTTATCGGGTTCAGTTCCTGAGCACGCGACGTAGAGGCGCCGCCGGTAGCGGATCACCTCGCCTCCGGTACGCGCCTCAATCCGGGAGATCGCTGGCAGCAGCATTCGAAGGGTTTCGTGGGTGAGCCCCGTCAGGAGTGCCAGCCGCGGCAGAACCATCGGAGTCCAGCGCCATAACGTGTCCGTCCGCTTGCCGATCAGCGCGTTCTTGAACGGCGTCAGGGTTTGCGCCAGTTGGCCCGATGTCACGTAGTTTGCGGCGGCGAGGCGGTTCAGGTGCCAGCCGAAGACCTCTCCGTGGACCGGTGGCAGAGGAAGTGGCAGGAACCGGACCGGGGCTTCCCAGGGCTCCATTACTCAGGTCGCCTTCGGCCTGCGAGCATACTTGGCACGGGGGCGATCAGGCCGGGTCTTCTGGACGGCGTGGTCGAGCTCGATCTCGTCGAGCATGCGCTTGGTGATCTTTTCCGTGCCGCTGTCGATGGCGTCGACTGTGGTTTCTCGGACGAGCTGGGAAAGACTGCCGATCAGCCCGCCAGTGCGCTCGTGGAGGTAATCGGTCATGGCGACCAAGGTGCCGGGACGATGGGCGTGTAGTCGCAGGGAGTCCTCCATCGTCACCACCAGGGCCTGCCAGCTCTCCTTAGAGCTCGTAACAGGATCATGGTTTGCGGTTGTTGAGGCGTCTCCAGCAGATGAGGCCGCAGGCCAGGGAGACGAGGGCGTCGTGGAGTTCGAGCCGTCGTTCCCGGCGGACGGCCAGGCGCTTGAACTGGTGCAGGAGCGAGAAGGTCTGCTCGACGACGTGGCGGAGCTTCCCCGGCCCCTCGATGTTGGGTGCGCCTTTGCGGGAGATGACCGGCAGGATGCGGCGCTTGCGCAGTTCGCGGCGGTTGGGGTTGCTGTCGTAGCCCTTGTCGCCGAGCAGGGCGTCGGGGCGTCTGCGTGGGCGTCCGTGCCGTCCGGCGACAGGCGGGATGCCGTCGACGAGTGCG
>NZ_JABETO010000069.1 GCF_013055795.1 Streptomyces sp. I05A-00742 | reverse complement strand
ATGGCCCGTGGACGGGGTTGTTTTATAGTCTGGCGTTGACTTTTGGCACGCTGTTGAGTTCTCAAGGAACGGACGCTTCCTTCGTACTCACCCTCTCGGGCTTTCCTCCGGGCGCTTCCTTCCGGTGTTTCACACTCTATCAGGGGTTTTCCGTCTCTCTCACCACTCGCCTTTCCGTATACACAAGGCATACGGGCAGACGAAAGCGGTCCTGAAAGAGGATCACATCTGAATGGAGGCCGCCCCCGTTACCGTGCTCATCAGCAGCAGCTGCGAGCTCCGGTCGTGGGCAGGGATCCGACAGTACAGGCCCCGCGGCGGACGAGGCAAATCGGTTACGGAGCGCACTGGACGGGGGGTGGATGCGCTCGTGCGGAACCCTCAGTTCCTATGACTTAGGCTCTGATCAGTGCGCCGTCCAGGACAGGTAGTGACGGTGCGTGATGAATCTCCACCCCTGGGAGGCCTCCCATGACCACCGTGTCGTCCCCCATCGCCGGACGCGCCATCGGACTCGCGGCAGTGCCCGATCCGGTCTTCTCCGGCGCGATGGTGGGTCCCGGTACCGCTGTCGACCCCGCGCGCGAGCCCGCCGAGGCCGTCGCCCCCGTTGACGGTGTCGTCGTCTCGCTCCACCCCCACGCGTTCGTCGTCGTCGACGCCGAGGGGCATGGTGTCCTGACGCACCTCGGCATCGACACCGTCCAGCTCAACGGCGAGGGCTTCGAGCTGCTCGTCAACAAGGGCGACACCGTCACGCGCGGCCAGGCCGTCGTGCGGTGGAACCCGGCCGCCGTCGAGGCGGCCGGCAAGTCGCCGATCTCCCCGGTGATCGCGCTGGAGGCGACCGCCGACGCACTGGGCGACCTGCGCGAGGACGGCGACGTCAAGACCGGCGACCAGCTGTTCAGCTGGCAGTAGCAGGACTGCCGGGCCACGCACCCCCGGCAGAAACGGTTCAGCTGAACGCAATCAGGGACGCGGTCCCCCACCGGTCGCGGCCGGTGGTCCCCTTCGAGAGGACATGATGGAAGCAACGCTGCGAGGCGTCGGCGTCAGCCACGGTGTGGCGATCGGCGAGGTCCGGCACATGGGCACGGCGGTGCTGGAGCCGCCGGCCAAGCAGATTCCGACGGACGAGGCGCCGCGCGAACAGGGGCGCGCACGCCAGGCCGTGGAGGCTGTGGCCGCCGACCTCATCGCCCGGGGCAACCTCGCCGGTGGTGAGGCCCAGCACGTGCTGGAGGCCCAGGCCATGATGGCCCAGGACCCGGAGCTGATGGCGGACGTCGAACGGCGCATCGCCGTGGGCAGCACCGCCGAGCGCGCGGTCTACGACGCCTTCGCCGCCTACCGGGCGCTGCTCGCGGGTGCGGGCGAGTACCTGGCCGGCCGGGTCGCGGACCTCGACGACGTGCGCAACCGCATCGTCGCCCGGCTGCTGGGCGTGCCGATGCCGGGTGTGCCGGACAGCGACGAGCCGTATGTGCTGATCGCCCGGGACCTCGCGCCGGCCGACACGGCGCTGCTCGACCCCACGCTGGTGCTGGGCTTCGTGACCGAGGAGGGCGGGCCGACGAGTCACAGCGCCATCCTGGCGCGTGCCCTCGGGGTGCCCGCGGTCGTCGCGCTGCCCGGTGCGGGTGAGCTGGCCGAGGGCACGGTCGTGGCCGTGGACGGCAGCACGGGCGACATCTTCGTCGACCCGAGCCAGGAGAAGCGCGCCGAGCTGGCCAAGGCCGCCGAGGCGCGCAAGGCCGCGCTGGCCGCCTCGTCCGGCCCGGGTGCCACCTCCGACGGGCACAAGGTGCCGCTGCTCGCCAACATCGGTGGTCCCGCCGATGTGCCGGCGGCGGTCGGGGCGGGCGCGGAGGGCGTGGGCCTGTTCCGTACCGAGTTCCTGTTCCTGGACGACAGCGCGAAGGCGCCGTCCGAGGAGAAGCAGGTCGAGGCGTACCGCAAGGTGCTGGAGGCGTTCCCGGAGGGCCGGGTCGTCGTGCGCGTGCTGGACGCGGGCGCGGACAAGCCGCTGGACTTCCTCACCCCGGCGGACGAGCCCAACCCGGCGCTGGGCGTGCGTGGTCTGCGGACGCTGCTGGACCACCCCGAGGTGCTGCGCACCCAGCTCACCGCGCTGGCCAAGGCCGCCGAGGGGCTGCCGGTCTACCTTGAGGTCATGGCCCCGATGGTGGCGGACCGCACGGACGCCAAGGCGTTCGCGGACGCGTGCCGCGAGGCGGGGCTGCGGGCCAAGTTCGGCGCGATGGTGGAGATTCCGTCCGCCGCGCTGCGGGCGCGCTCCATCCTGCAGGAGGTCGAGTTCCTGTCCCTGGGGACCAATGACCTCGCGCAGTACACCTTCGCGGCCGACCGTCAGGTCGGTGCGGTGTCGCGGCTGCAGGACCCGTGGCAGCCGGCGCTGCTCGACCTGATCGCCGCGTCCGCCGAGGCGGCCAAGGCCGAGGGCAAGAGCTGCGGCGTGTGCGGCGAGGCCGCGGCGGACCCGCTGCTGGCCTGTGTGCTGACCGGTCTCGGGGTGACGAGCCTGTCCATGGGCGCCGCCTCGATCCCCTATGTGCGTGCCGCGCTGGCCAAGCACACCCTCGCCCAGTGCGAGCGTGCGGCCGCCGCCGCCCGTGCCACGGACTCGGCCGAGGAGGCCCGGGTCGCGGCGCAGGCGGTGCTGTCCGGCGAGTGAGCCTACGGCGGTCCGCGCCGGGGCGTGGATGAGCAGTGGGTGAGAAGGGGTGTCTGCCACTGGCAGGCACCCCTTCCGCGTTCAGTGTCCGTGCTCCTCTCCTTCCCCTGCCCCTGCCCCTTCTTGTTCCGTGAGTTCGAGGCCCGCCTCGTAGGCGACGCCGTGCTCCGGCGGCACCGGTTCGCCGGTGACCGGGTCGGTGCAGTAGGCGGAGAAGACCTCGGCCTCGTTCAGCGGGCGGGGCCAGCCGGAGCGCAGGCTCCAGCCCCGGACGGTGGGCGGCCGGCCGGGGGTGTGGGTGCGGGCCACGATGCCGCCGGGGCGGTCGGTGGCGATGCCCGCGGCCAGGACGGTGCAGAAGACCAGGGCCGAGGGTTCGTCGAGCCGGAGCCGGCCGTCGGGGCCGCACTCGGCCTGGAGCAGGGCGACGAGCGGGGCGTCGCCGTCGGCGGGGACGCTGCACACGAGGTGGTGGGTGCCCGTCCCGAGGGCCTCGACGATGCGGCGCAGGGCGAGCGAGGCGCGGGTGAAGGACATCCGGCCGGTGTCGTCCCCGCAGTGGCCGCAGTCGTCGCCGGTGAGCAGTTCGGTGGCGTACTCCCAGGTCGCCTGCTGTTCTGCCGCGTCGATGAGGCGTGGCAGCAGCCGGGTGACGGGCCGGCCGTCGTAGGCGACCGTGGTGCCCGAGGCGGCGACCTCGGCGGTGTAGCGGGTGCGGCTGGCGGCGCTGTCCGGTTCGAGGCGGAGCTCCGCGCAGTAGGCGGCGTACTCGGCCGGGTCGAAGAGGGCGACGCTGGAGTACGTGCCCTGGGCGGCCAGGGCGCGGAGCAGGCCGTCCACGTGCCGCAGATAGCCCGGGTGGTCGTCGAAGCCGAAGCTGGTGTATCTCCGCATGGCGGCGAAGTCCCGTTCGTCGGCCAGGACGGCGACGGTGCTCGGCACCTCCTTGCGCAGGCGTTGCCGTGCGCTCCGCCGTGTGCGGATGTCGTCGGTGTGCGCCATGTTCCCACTCCCCCTCAGCGCGGTGACCAATGCTCACTCAGAGTAATCGAGGGCACTGACAACGCGCCGGAGGGCGGTGCGGGAGGGGTCAGGCCTGGCGTCGCCGCCGGGCCAAGTCCTCGTAGAAGTGGAGCAGTTCGACGTTGTCGACGGATCCGGGGTTGACGGCCTGTTCCAGCGGGGTGCCCTGGAGGAGGCGCTTGACGGGGACTTCGATGCGCTTGCCGGTGAGCGTGTGGGGGATGCCGTCGACCGCTATGACCTCGTCGGGGACGTGCCGCGGGGAGAGCTGTTCACGGATGATCCGCTTGATGCGGCCGAGGAGTTCGTCGTCCAGGGTGGCGCCGGGGGCGAGGTGGACGAAGAGCGGCATCCAGTAGCCGCCGTCGGGCTCTTCGAGGCCGATGACGAGGGACTCGCGGATCTCGGGGAGCCGTTCGACGGCCTCGTAGATGTCGGCGGAGCCCATGCGGACGCCCTGCCGGTTGAGGGTGGAGTCGGAGCGGCCGTGGACGACGACGGTGCCGCGGGAGGTGACGGTGATCCAGTCGCCGTGCCGCCAGACCCCGGGAAACATCTCGAAGTAGCTCTCGCGGTAGCGCCGGTCGCCGGGGTCGTTCCAGAAGCGGACGGGCATGGAGGGCATGGGCCGGGCGACGACGAGTTCGCCGACCTCGTCGACGACCGGCTTGCCCTGCTCGTCCCAGGCCTGGAGGTCCGTGCCCAGGCCGGGGCCCTGGAGTTCGCCGACGTACACCGGCAGCGTGGGGACGGCGCCGGCGAAGCAGCTGCACACGTCCGTGCCGCCGCTGACCGAGGCGATCCACATGTCCTCGGCGACCTCGTCGTGGATCCAGCGGAAGCCGTCGGGCGGCAGGGGCGAGCCGGTCGTGGCGACACACCGGACGCGGGAGAGGTCGAGGTCGCGGCCGGGGTGGACGTCGGCCTTGCGGCAGGCCATCACATAGGCGGCGGAGGTGCCGAAGAGGGTGGTGCCGGTGCGTTCCGCGACCCGCCACTGGGCTGCGGTGTCGGGGTGCCCGGGGCTGCCGTCGTGGAGGACGACGGTGGCGCCCACCAGCAGGCCGGAGACGAGGAAGTTCCACATCATCCAGCCGGTCGAGGTGTACCAGAAGAAGCGGTCGCCGGGGCCGAGGTCGCAGTGGAGGGAGAGCTGCTTGAGATGTTCGAGCAGGATGCCGCCCTGGGACTGGACGATGGCCTTGGGCAGGCCGGTGGTGCCGGAGGAGTAGAGCACCCACAGCGGGTGGTCGAAGGGCACCTGCTCGAAGACGGGCTCGGTGTCGCCCGAGGTGACCGCCGACCACTCCAGGGTGCCCTCGGGCGCCGGGGTGCCCAGCAGCGGGACGTGGACGACGGCGCGCAGGGTGGGCAGGTGGGCGCGGAGTTCGGCGACCGTGTCGGTGCGCTCGTGCCGCTTGCCGCCGTAGTGGTAGCCGTCGACGGCGAACAGGACGACGGGTTCCACCTGCTGGAAGCGGTCCAGGACGCTGCGGGCGCCGAAGTCGGGCGCGCAGGAGGTCCAGACGCCGCCGACGGCGGCGGTGGCGAGGAGGGCGACGACGGCCTCGGGGATGTTGGGCAGGTAGCCGCTGACCCGGTCGCCGGGGCGGACGCCGAGGCGGCGCAGCTCGGCGGCGAGCGAGCCGACCCGCGCGCGGAGTTCGGCCCAGGTGACGGGGCGCGGGTCGTGGTTCTCGTCGGTGTGCAGGAGGGCCGGCTCGGCTGCCCTGGCGGGGTCCTCGGCGGTGCGCAGGGCGTGCTCGGCGTAGTTGAGGGTGGCGCCGGGGAACCAGGTGGCGCCGGGCATGGTCCGGTCGGCGAGCACGCGGTCGGCGGGGTGGGAGAAGCGTACGTCGCACCAGTCGGCGACGGCCTGCCAGAAGGGCTCGGGCTCGGTGACCGACCAGCGGTGGAGGGCGGCGTAGTCCGCCTCGGGGTCGCCGGGTACGGGCGCGGGGGCGCCGTACCGTTCGGCGGCGCGGGCGTGGAAGCGGGTGACCTGGGCACGGGCGACGCGGTCGGCGTCCGGCCGCCACAGCGGCGTCGGCTGTTCGGCGTGGGTCGGTGCGGTGGTCATCGGCTGCTCCCGGCTGGTCCGCGTCGTGGGCGTGACCGTGCCCGCGGTCGGGGTCGGCGTGCACGGCTGACGAGGACGATGCCACGTGATCGACATCCGCACCAGGGGTGCGGGCGCCCCCGGGTCCGGGGGTGGCGGTCCCCGCTGGGTGAACGGGGGCTGAACCCGCTCCGTCGGGTGGGAGGTCGGTGGCAGGGTGAGCGCCATGGATGCGCATGACCTGGGACGGTCGGTCAAGTGGGTGACGTCGTTCAGGACGGTGGGGGCGGCGCGGGTGCTGCGGTCGGTGCGGGCCGCGTGGTGGCGGCGGCGCGTGGACGCGGCGGGGCTGCCGGGGCCGGTCGCCGAGCGGGCGCGGGTGCCGGGCGAGGCGCGCGGGGCCGATCCGGAGCCGGGCGGCGGGGTGGTGCGGTTCGCCCGGTCGTCGCTGCGGGTGCGGGTGGCGGCCGGGGGCGCGGTGTTCTGCGGGTGGGACGGTGCGGGGCCGGAGCCGTCGTACGCCCTGGCGGGTCCGGTGCCGGAGGTGGACGAGCGGGCGGTGCTGGAGCCGGACACGGACGGCGGCTGGCGGGTGGTGTCCGAGCGGGTGCTGGTGGTGGTGTCGCGGCACGGGGCGGTGGAGGTGCGGACGCCGGGCGGGGTGGTGCTGCGCCGGGACCAGCCGCCGCGCTGGTGGGACCCGGTGGAACCGGCGGTACCGGAGGGGAGCCCGCGGTGGACGCAGCGGTCGCAGGTGGCGGCGGACGCCCGGTTCTTCGGTCTGGGGGGCCGGTCGGCGGGGCCGCGGCTGCGGGACGGCACGTACCGGCTGTGGAACTCCGATCCGGGGGGTTCGTTCGTGCCGGGGGACGATCCGCTGTACATCACCATGCCGGTGCAGCTGGTGGTGGCGGACGTCGGGACGCACCTGGTGTTCCACGACAACGCGTGGGACGGTCGGGTGACGCTGTGGGAGGGCGAGGAGGGCGCCGGTTCGGGGCACGACCGGCCCGGCCGCTGCGAGGTGCGGATGGCCGGGGGGCCGTTGCGGTACTGGGTGATGGCGGGTCCTCCGGCGCGGGTGCTGCGGAGCTGGGCCGCGCTGACCGGGGGCCCGGCGGTGCCGCCCGCGTGGGCGCTGGGCCACCACCACGCGCGCTGGGGGTTCGGCAGCGAGGCGGAGGTGCGGCGGGTGGTGGCCGGGTACCGGGAGCGGCATCTGCCGCTGTCCGCGGTGCACCTGGACATCGACCACTACCGGGGGCACCGGGTGTTCACGGTGGACCGGGAGCGGTTCCCCGATCTGCCGGGGCTCGCCGCCGGCCTGCGGGAGGAGGGCGTCCGGCTGGTGTCCATCGTGGACCCCGGGGTGAAGGCCGAGCCGGGCTGGGAGGTGTACGACGGCGGTCTGGCGGCCGACGCCTTCGTGCGGGACGGGCGCGGCCGTCCGGTGCGCGGCGAGGTGTGGGCGGGGACGTCGGTCTTCCCCGACTTCACCGATCCGGGGGTGCGCCGGTGGTGGGGCGGGCTGTACGCGGAGCGGCTGGCGGAGGGGTTCTCGGGGTTCTGGCACGACATGAACGAGCCGGCGGCGTTCGCGGCGTTCGGTGAGCACACGCTGCCGCTGTCGGCCCGGCACGCGCTGGAGGGCCGGGGCGGTGACCACCGTGAGGCGCACAACGTGTACGCGCTCGGCATGGCGCGGGCTGCCGACGAGGCGCTGCGGGAACTGCGGCCGGAGGAGCGGCCGTTCCTGTTCTCGCGGTCGGGGTGGGCGGGCATGCAGCGCTACGGGGGGACGTGGTCCGGTGATGTGACGACGGGCTGGCCGGGGTTGCGGGCGTCGTTGTCGCTGGTGCTGGGGCTGGGGTTGTGCGGGGTGCCGTTCTCGGGTCCGGACGTGGGCGGGTTCACGGGGTCGCCGTCGCCCGAGCTGTATCTGCGGTGGTTCCAGCTGGGGGCGTATCTGCCCTTGTTCCGCACGCATGCGGCGATCTCGGCGGGGCGCCGGGAGCCGTGGGAGTTCGGGCCGGAGGTGCTGGAGCACGCGGGGGCGGCGCTGCGGGAGCGGATGCGGCTGCTGCCCTACTTCGTGACGCTGGCCCATCTGGCGCGGCTGACGGGGGCGCCGTACGTGCGCCCGGTGTGGTGGCGTTCGCCGGAGGACCGGGCGCTGCGGGACTGCGAGGACGCGTTCCTGCTGGGCGACGCGCTGCTGGTGGCGCCGGTGCTGGAGCAGGGGGCGGACCGGCGGGCGGTGCGGCTGCCGCGCGGGCGCTGGTACGACACGGCGACGGGCCGGGCGCACGAGGGGCCGGGGCAGGTGCTGCTGGACGCCCCGCAGGCGCGGATCCCGGTGCTGGCGCGGGCGGGTTCCGTGGTGCCGGTGGCGGGTGCGGACGGTGGTGTGGAGCTGGAGGTGTGGGCGCCGGCGGCCGGGCGGACGGGGAGCGGGGTGCTGGTCGTCGAGGCGGGGGCGCGGGCGGAGGTGGTGCGGTTCACCGTGGAGTGGCGGGACGGTGCCGTGGTGGTGGAGCGGGAGGGGGGCGGGGAGGGCGGCGTCGGATATCCGGTGCGGGTGCGGGGGGTTTAGGGCGCATCCGAGGGGTCAGCGCGGGGCCCGCAGGGCGTCGCGAGGCAAGCTTCAGCCGGGTCCCGGCGAGGTGCCGTGCCGAGCCTCGCGGGGCCTGTGCCGCTCCAGTTCCGCAGGTCCGACGGGTCCGCGCGGGCCCTGCGGCGTCCGGTGGGGTGCGCCGCGAAGCGGAGCTTCACCTGGGTCCCAGGCGCCCGGCTGATGCGGCGAGGCGCGTGCCAGGCCTCCCAAGGCCTGTGCCAGCCCGGAGGGTTAGGGCGTGTCCAACGGGTCGACGCAGGGGCCCTGCGGTGCTTCGTGAGGCGGAGCTTCACCCGGGTCACGGGCGCCCGGCTGATAGCAGCGAGGTGCCGTGCCAGGCCTCGCGGGGCCTGTGCCGCTCCGGTTCGGCGAGGTCCGGGCCGGGGCGGTGTCCCGGCCGCGCGGCCACCGCTCCGGTTCCGTACGCCCCGCCCGCGTGCGGCCGGTTCACAATGTCCGGAGGCCGTTGATCACCAGCCGCAGGATGTTCTCGTCGGGGAGTTCCGCCGGGGGGATCGGCCGGTCGACGCGGACGATCCCGGCTTCGAGGAGGTCTCCGACGAGGACGCGGACGACTCCGGGGGGCAGGGCGAGGCGGTCGGACAGAAAGGCGACGGAGCGGGGTTCCGCGGCGGTGAGGGCGGCGATGCGGAGGTGCTCCGGGCCGAGTCCGTCGTCCGCGCCGTCGGCGGACCGCTCGGCGATGACGAACGCCGTGCGGTCGAGCCGGTGTTGTCCGGTGCCCCTGGTGCGTCCACGGGTCATGGCGTACGGGCGGACCACCGGGCCCGCCGCGTCGTCGTACCAGTGTTGTGGTTCCCCGGTGTCTCCGGTGTCTCTGGTGTCTCCGGTATCTCGGGGCTCTCCGTCGCGCCCGCCGTCTCCGGGCCTCCGTCCGGTCATCCGCCGGCGGCCTCGCCGGTGCGCGGGGAGCTGGCCAGGTGGGCGCCGACGCGCTTGACGAGGAGCGTCATCTCGTAGGCGATCAGCCCGATGTCGGAGTCGGCGTCGGCGAGGACCGCGAGGGCGCTGCCGTGGCCCGCGGCGGTGACGAAGAGGAACGCGCCCTCGAGTTCGACCACGGTCTGGCGGACCTGTCCGGCGTCGAAGCGGCGGCCCACTCCCTTGGCGAGGCTGTGGAAGCCGGAGGCGACGGCCGCGAGGTGCTCGGCGTCCTCGCGGGTGAGGTCGGCGGAGGAGCCGGCGGCCAGGCCGTCGCCGGAGAGGACGAGCGCCTTGCGGATGGTGCCGACGCGCTCGACGAGGTCGTCGAGGAGCCAGTTGAGTTTGCCGTTGCCCGCGGTCCGTGCGGTGGCGGCGTCTGCCGATGCGTTGCGTATGGCGGTCATCGACCGTCCCTTTCGTTCGTGGTTCCTGTGCTGTCGTGCTCGGTGGTGCCGGTGCCGCCGTTCTCCGCGGTGGGCGGTGTGTCCGTCCGGCCGCGCTGCCATCCCCGCTGCAGGGACGCCATACGGGCGCGGACCTCCTCGGGGTCGCGCGCCGTCTCGTGGGTGGTCGGCTCGGCGGCGGCCCGGGCGGAGTCCCTGAGCAAGGGGGAGAGACCGGCCTGCCGTACGCGCCGGGGCAGTCCGGTGGGCGGGGTGGGTTCGTCGAGGAGGTCCGGGGGGCCGCCGACCGGGCGGCCGTGGTCGGAGACCAGGACGGGGGGCCGGGGGCGGCGGGGCAGGCCGCCCGCCGGCGGGTGGCCTTCGCCGGGCCTGCGGTCCTGTGGGCGGGCGGGGGGCGGGGTGCCGAGGCCGCGGAGGAGGCGGGCGCCGGGTTCGTCGCCCGGGTAGGTGTGGACCGGTGCGTCAAGCACGACGAGAGGATCGCGGGGGTCGACGGTGTCGCGGGGTGTCAGCGGGGCGGGTGATTCGAGAGGGGACAGCGGTGGCTCCAGTTCGACGGGGCCGTCGGCGCGGCCCGGCTTCCGCAGGGTCCTTCCGGGCGGGGCGTCCTCGACGGACGGCTCGCCGATCAGCTTGGCGGGGAGGAGGACGACCGCGGTGGTGCCGCCGTAGGGCGAGGGCTGGAGCGAGACCCGGACGCCCTGGCGCCGGGCGAGCCGGCTGACGACGAACAGGCCGAGGCGGTCGGTGTCGGAGAGGTCGAACTCCGGTGCCTCGGCGAGGCCGAGGTTGGCCTCCAGCAGGGTGTCGGCGCTCATGCCCAGGCCGCGGTCGTGGATCTCCAGGGTGAAGCCGTTGGGCACCCGTTCGCCCAGGACCTGGACGGCGGTGTGCGGCGGGGAGAAGACCGTGGCGTTCTCCAGGAGTTCGGCGAGGAGGTGGGTGAGGTCGGCGACGGCGGGGCCGGGGACGGCCAGCGGTGGGAGCCGGCGCAGCTCGATGCGCTCGTACGCCTCGACCTCGGAGACGGCGGCGCGGACGACGTCCATCAGCTGCACGGGCTTGCGCCACTGCCGGGAGGGGGTGGCGCCGGAGAGGATGACGAGCCCCTCGGCGTGCCGGCGCATGCGGGTGGTGAGGTGGTCGAGGCGGAAGAGGTCGGCGAGCTCGTCGGCGTCCTCGGTGCGGCGCTCCATGGTGTCGAGCAGGGCGAGCTGACGGTGCAACAGGACCTGGGAGCGGCGGGCGATGTTGACGAAGACGTCGGATACGCCGCGGCGCATTTCGGCCTGTTTGACGGCGGCCTCCACGGCGGCCCGCTGGAGGGAGTTGAGGGCCCTTCCGACCTGGCCGAGTTCGTCCGTCGGGTACTCCAGGCGCGGGGCCTCCGTCTCGACGTCGACCTGCTCGCCGGCGGCGAGCCGGCGCAGGACGGCCGGCAGGCGCACGCCGGAGACCTCGTGGGCCTCCCGGCGGAGTTCCCTGAGGTCCCTGACCAGGCCGCGGCCGACGCGCCAGGAGACGACGACGGAGCAGATCAGTGCGGCGAGGCCGAGCACGCCGGCGACGGCGGCCTTGGTGAGGACCCAGGTGGCGACGGGTTCGAGCCGGTCCTCGTGGCGTTCGTGCGCCTCGCGGTCCAGCCGGGCGAGGTCGTCGAGGACGGTGCTCGCGACGGCCTGCCAGCGTTTGCCGTCGACGGCGCGGTGGGCCTTGGCCGGCGGCGCGGCGACGACGAGTTCCTCGGCGTTCTCCAGGGCCCGGGCCGCGGGGCCCCGCAGCCAGTAGTCGTCGAAGGTCTTCTGGTCCTTGACGGGCAGGACGGAGAGGTTGGTCTCGTAGAGGATCTTGCGTTCGGCCATGTGGTCGGCCAGGAAGCGCTGTTCGCGGGCGGTCATGGCCGAGGAGGCGATCGCCGAGGAGAGCAGGGCGTCCTCGCGGGAGAGGGCCTCGCGGGAGAAGGTGAGGCCCATCAGGGCGCGGCGCTGCTGTTCCAGACCGGCGTCCTGGACGGAGCCGACCAGGCTGAGGAAGTCCAGGTGGGGGTCGATGACCTCGTTGTATCCCAGGAAGGCGCCGTCGCGGGTGACGGTGCTCTCGGTGACCTTGGTGCGCAGCGCGCCGAGGCCGGCGAGGCGGCGTTCCATGGTGCGGAACCACTCCGCGGCGCTGGAGGTCATGTCCCCGCGGACGCCGCCGGTGGCCCCGTCGCGGAGCGCGGCCCTGGCCTGGTCGGTGGCGCGCTGGCGGGCGCGGAGGTCGGCCAGCGCGGCGGTCCGGGCGCGGGTGGTGCCGCCGGAGCGGGTGCGCGGGGTGGCGAGGACGACGAGGGCCTGGCGGCGTTCCTTCTGGAGGGCGCGGACCATGTCCTCGGTGGGGTGGCCGATTCTGCGCGTGACCTCGACGGCGGACAGCAGGCGGTCCGCTTCCATACCGGTGATCACTGTGGCGAACGCCCACAGGACGGTCAGGGACACCAGTGGCACGAGCAACAGTGCCACGATCTTCCGGCGGATCGATTTCCCGCGAAAGCGCATGGCCTCCCCCACTGCACCCCGCGGCACGGACGGGGGTGGTGCTCCGACAGTAATGCGGCGTGAGCCTACTACTGCGGGGATTACGGCTCGAAGGGCCGTACGGCCGTTGAAGCAGCGGTCGTTGGCCATGTCGTCCCGAGTTCTCCCGCGATCACCGCACTTCTTCCGTGACCAGGCTCGCCAGAACCGGCCCGGGAACCGGTCGGAGCGGCCTATGTGATCAAGCCCAAGTGGCCGAAATTCGACCCTCCTGACGATGATCCTCGGCCATTGCCGTTCCCTCCCGGGTGGCCGGACGCGCGCCCCGGCGCCCGCGCCCGGGCACGCGTTCCGCCGCGCGCGTTATTTTTGGCATTCCTGCGGGAAAAGCCCCGAACGGGGCAGCCACTGGGGGAGGTGAGCCGCCATGGACAGGCGTCGCGACGGACGGACGGCCGAAGGGCCGCGGGCGCGCGGACCGTTGTGGACGGAGGAGCCGGTCCACCGGCCGAGGATGCCCGACCCGGTGCGGGCGGCGGCGGTGCGCGCCGTGCTCCTCGTCGCCCTGACGCTGGCCCACGCCATGGCCACGCTGCTGCTGACCTTCGCCGGGTCCTGGCTCGCCTTCCCGGTGCTGCTCGCCACGGTGGCCGGCACCGTGGCGACGACGTGGGGCGTCCTCGACGTGTGGGTGACGCGTCAGGTGTGGCGCCAGCGGCACGGAGTGGTGTCCGTGCCGAGCAGTACGGCCCGGGAGATGCGACGGGTGCGCAGCCCCCGGTATCCGTGACGGGGCGGGCCGGAGCCCGCCCCTCCGGTCAGCGGCCCGCCGGGACCTCCCGCGCCTCCTCGGCGGGGCGGCGGTACATCCGCGTCGCGGTGATCTCGCCGTGCACAGGCTCCGACTCCGGGTCCTGCTGCGGCAGGCCGGGCCGCAGGTGCTCCTCGACGCTGATGTACTTCAGCCCCGCCCGCAGGTCCGCGTCGTTCCGCAACCGGATGACCAGCGGGAACTCCGCCAGGGCCGTGGTGTCGAACAGGCCCGTGGTGTACAGCAGCTGCACGCCGAGGGCGTCCGCCACCGCCCGCTGGAGCTCCAGCAGGTAGGTCGCGTTGGCCCGGCCGATCGGGTTGTCGAGGAACAGCGTCCCCGCGTGCTTCTGCCGGTCCCGGCCGCGGTCGTTGCTGCGCAGGGCGGCCATCGTGCAGTACAGGGCGATGGCCGCGGTCAGCAGCTGGCCGCCGGAGAACACGTCGCCCATCTGTCCGACCGGCACCCGCTCGGCGCGCAGCACCGCGTCCGGCTTGAGGATCTCGACGGCCACGCCGCGCGGCAGCAGGGCCGCCCGGACCCCGCGCAGCAGCAGCGACATGCCGTCGCGGCGCAGGTCGGAGTTCTTCCTGACGGCGGACCGGGTGGCCTCGTCGATGACCTCGCCCAGCCGCTCGGTGAGGGTGCTCTGGTCCGGGTCCTCGAAGCGGATGCGCAGGAACTCCTGGCCCGACCACTCCCCCAGGCCCTCGGGCAGCCGGGAGAGCCGCTGGGCGGAGCGCAGGGTGGTGAGCGAGGACTCGACCAGGCCGCGCAGCCGGTCGACGATGCTGTCGCGGTTGCGCTCCAGCTGGTCCAGCTCGTCGGTCAGCACCCGCAGCCGGGGCGCGAAGGCGTCGGCCCAGGCGGCGGCGTGTTCGGGCAGGGCGGACGCGGGGAGTTCGCGGATCTGCTGGCGGGCGGGGGTGCGGACCTGCTCGTAGCGGGTCGCGTTGGCGTGCCGGACGAGGACGTCGCTGGCCTCGCGGACGGCCGCCTCGGCCGCCGACAGGTCGCCCGCGCAGCCGCGCAGCGACCGCCGGGCCTCGGCCGCGGCCTGCCGGGCCTCCTCCAGGGTGCCCGGGTACGGCTCGGTGGCCGCCTCCTCCTCGTCCGGGGCGTTGTCGCGCAGCAGGTCGCGGAGGAGGGCCGCGGTGTCGTCGAAGCCGGTGGCGGCGTCCTCCGCGGCGCGGTGCGAGCGGAGCAGGCTCGCGTGGGCGGTCCTGGCCTCCTCCAGCGCGTCGGTCCGCGCGGCGAGTTCGGCGGTGGCGGTGCGCAGCAGCTCCTTGGCCCGGTCGGCGTCGGCGGGCACCTGCCCGGGCGGGAGCTCGGTGTGGGCGTCGCCGTCCTCGGGGGCGAGGCGTTCGGCCTCGCCGCGGAGCCGGCCGAGCTGTTCGCTGGCCGTGGAGGCACGGCCCTCCAGCAGCTGGACCAGCGCCTCGGCGCGGGCGGCGGCGGCCTGGCGGGACGGGCCGTCGGCGCCGTCGGTGCCCTCCAGCAGCTGGGCGGCGCGGGTGCGGACCTTGTTGGTGAGGCGGTCGAGCGCGGCGCGGGCGGCGCTCTCGTCGCTCTCCGCGCGGGCCTGTTCGGCGCGCAGGTCGGCGCCGACGCCGACCTTCTCGTAGACCTGGGAGGCGGCCCGGTACGCCTCGCGGAGCGCGGGCAGCGAGTCGGTGGACGCCTCGGCGTCCTCGGTGACGTCGTCGGGGGCGCCGGCGATCTCGGCCCGCTCGGCGCGCAGGGCGCGGGCGGTGCGGTGGGCGTCGTCGGCGGCGCGCTGGGCGGTGCGGCGGTCCTCGTCGGCGGCGCGGGCGCGGTCCACACAGGCTTCGGCGCGCTCCTCGGACTCGGCGGCCTCCTCGGCGAGTTCGCGCAGCCGGGTCTGCCAGTGGGCGCGCTCGCGCAGCCGGTGGGCGAGGCCGGCCAGGGCGTCGGCGACGCGGCGGGCGCGCTGGGCGGCCTCCTGGCGTTCGTCGCGCACCCGGGCGGTCTCGGCCGCCGTCCCGTCGGCCTCGGCGCGGGCGGTCCGGGCGGCGGCCAGCTCCTCCTGTGCGGTCTCGGCGGCGGTGCGGCAGCGCTCGGCCTCGGCGGCGAGCTCGGCGAGGCGGCCCTCCGGGCAGCCGGACCGCCAGGACGCCAGCCGGGCGGCGAGCGTACGGTCGGCGGTCAGCCGGGCGGCGACGGCGCGGATCTCCTCGTCCCGGGCGGTCGCGCGCTCGCGCAGGGCGTGGCGCTCCTCGTCGGCGGCGCGCTCGTCGTGCATGGCCGGGTTCGGCGGTACGAGAAACACACCGCTGTCGGTGGTGTCGTTCTCGGGCACGGGCGCGAGGAGGGCGGCGGTGGTGCCGACGGCCACGGCGGAGCGGGGCAGCAGGGAGGCGTCGGCGAGCGCGTCGCGGGCGCGGCCGTGGGCGTCCGGGTCGGTGATGACGACGCCGTCGACGAGCTCCGGGCGGGCGGCCAGGACGGCCGCGTGGTCGGCCGGGTCGACGGCCTGGGCGAGGTAGCGCCAGCCGGGGAGGGCGGGGATGCCGTGCTCGCCGAGGAATTCGACGGTGGCGAGGACGTCGGCGCTGGGCGGCAGCAGGCCGCCGTCGCCGAGGGCGCCCAGGATGCGGGAGTCGTCGGCCGCGGCGGTGCGCAGGTCGAACAGCTGCCGTTCGGCGGTGGCGACGTTGTCGTCCAGGAGCTCGCGGAGGGCGTCCGCGTTGCGGTCCAGCTCCTCGGCGGTGAGCGGGCCGTCCCCGGCGCGGCGGGGCGTGCCGTCGGCCGTGCGCTGCCCCGGCAGCGTGCCGCCGGCGGCGGGCTGCGGCAGGCCGAGCAGCTCGGCGATCCGCCGCTCGGCGCCGAGGGACTCGGCGAGGCGGCGCTCGGCGTCGTACGCGCCCGCGGCGGCCGTGGCCGCGTCGGCGGACCGGGCCGCGGCCAGCTCGGCGCGGGACTCGGCGGCGGCGGCCTCCTTGGCGTGGTCGGCG
>NZ_JABETO010000068.1 GCF_013055795.1 Streptomyces sp. I05A-00742 | reverse complement strand
CCTGCGGGGCGGGGCCGCCGGGCACGGGGCCGGGCGGCGGCACCGGCGCGCCCGCGCCCACGGGGCCCGGCGGCGCAGGCGGCGAGGGTACGGCCGGCTGCTGCCCGATCATCGTCGGCTGGGCGTGGCCCGTCCCTTCGGGACCCCAGGTCGGCGGCGGACCGAACCCACCGCCCTGCGGGGGCTGCGGGTTCTGCGGCTGTCCGTTGTGCTGCGGCTGCTGGGGCTGTGGGGGGTTCTGGGGCGAAGACATGCCGGACACCTTATGCGGGTGACTGTCGCCGTCGGATCGAGCCCGTGCGACAGATCGGCAACACCGCGCCCGCGCCCGGGGAAGTGGTCCGGGCGAGCGCACGCGCCCGTCTCCGGCGCACGGACGGGCAGTTGCACCCATCGACGCGGACCGACCGCACGATCCCCACAACTCCAGGCAATGTATTGGATACAGTGAGTTATTGAACTCTGCGATCGAAAGCGGATGAGCATGGCGGAACTGCGGGACTCCGACATTCCGATGGCGGCGACGGCGGAGCCGGCCGGCCCGCCCGTCGGTTCCCACAACGAGTGGGACCCGCTGGAGGAGATCATCGTCGGGCGGCTCGACGACGCGACGATCCCTTCGAACCATCCCGTCGTCGGGTGCAACCTCCCACCCTGGGCGGCACGCCTCCAGGGGCTCGCCGCCGGTCACCGGTACCCGCGCGTGCTGGTCGAACGGGCGCGGCGCGAACTCGACCAGTTCGTCGACCTCCTGCTCTCCCTGGGCATCACGGTCAGGCGCCCGGACGCGGTCGACCACAAACGGCGCTTCGCCACCCCCGACTGGTCGTCGCGCGGCTTCTGCAACACCTGCCCGCGCGACTGTCTGCTGGTGGTCGGCGACGAGATCATCGAGACGCCGATGGCGTGGCCGTGCCGGTACTTCGAGACCCACTCCTACCGCACGCTCCTCAAGGACTACTTCCGGCGCGGCGCGCGCTGGACGGCGGCGCCCAAGCCGCAGCTCACCGACGAACTGTTCGACGCGGACTTCCGCCCCCCGGGGCCGGACGAGCCCCCACGGTTCATCCTCACCGAGTTCGAGCCGGTCTTCGACGCGGCGGACTTCGTCCGGGCGGGACGCGACCTGTTCGTCACCCGCGGCAACGTCACCAACCGCATGGGCGTCGACTGGCTCCGCCGCCATCTCGGGCCGGGCTACCGCGTCCACGAGATCGAGAGCCGCTGCCGCACGCCCATGCACATCGACACCACGTTCCTCCCGCTCGCGCCCGGCAAGGTCCTGGTCAACCCCGAGTACGTCGATATCCACCGGCTGCCCGACATCCTGCGTTCCTGGGACATCCTGATCGCCCCGCAGCCCGACCCCATCGACGACCGTCTGCTCAAACTCACCTCGATGTGCGGCAAGTGGCTCAGTCTGAACGTGCTCTCGGTCGACGGGCACCGGGTGATCGCGGAGCGGCACCACACCGGCATGCTCCGCGCCCTCGAACGGTGGGGGTTCGAACCGATCCCGTGCGACCTGCTGCACTACGCGCCGTTCGGCGGCTCGTTCCACTGCGCGACGCTCGACGTCCGGCGGCGCGGCACCCTCGAGTCGTACTTCGACCGGCCGCGCCGCGCCCGGGGAGCGGGCCGGCCCTAGTCGTCGCCCAGCACCGGCAGCAGCTCCGGCAGGTGCCCGTCCGACGCGGCCGCCGCCCGCTGCCGCTCCTCCGGCACCTCTCCGTACAGCGTGGTCCGCGCCCGGGCCGGCCGGCCCGCGGCCTCGGCGATGGCGACGAGGTCGCGGACCGAGCGGTACGAGCCGTAGGACGAGCCCGCCATCCGGGAGATGGTCTCCTCCATCAGCGTTCCGCCCAGGTCGTTGGCGCCCGACCGCAGCATCTCGGCCGCGCCCTCGGTGCCCAGTTTCACCCAGCTCGTCTGGATGTTGGTGATGTGCGGGTGGAGCAGCACCCGGGCCATCGCCGTCACCGCCCGGTTGTCCCGCATGGTCGGACCCGGCCGGGCGATGCCGGCGAGGTAGACGGGGGCGTTGGTGTGGATGAAGGGCAGGGTGACGAACTCGGTGAAGCCGCCCGTCTCCTTCTGTATCTCCACGAGCTGCCGGAAGTGGCCGAGCCAGTGCCGGGGCTGGTCCACATGCCCGTACATCATCGTGGACGAGCTGCGGAGGCCCAGGGAGTGGGCGGTGGTGACGACCTCCACCCAGTCCTTCGTGGGCAGCTTGCCCTTGGTGAGCACCCAGCGGACCTCGTCGTCGAGGATCTCGGCGGCCGTGCCGGGGATGCTGTCGAGGCCGGCCTCCTTGGCGGCGGCGAGCCAGTCGCGGATCGAAAGGCCGGTCCGCGAGGCGCCGTTGACGACCTCCATGGGCGAGAACGCGTGCACGTGCATCCCCGGCACCCGCTCCTTCACCGCCCGCGCGATGTCGAAGTAGGCGGTGCCCGGCAGGTCGGGGTGGATGCCGCCCTGCATGCACACCTCGACGGCGCCGACCTCCCACGCCTGCTGGGCGCGGTCGGCGACCTGGTCGAGGGAGAGCGTGTAGGCGTCGGCGTCGGTGCGGCGCTGGGCGAAGGCGCAGAACCGGCAGCCGGTGTAGCAGACGTTGGTGAAGTTGATGTTCCTGGTGACGATGTAGGTGACGTCGTCGCCGACCGTCGCCCGCCGCAGGTCGTCGGCGATCCCGCAGAGCGCGTCCAGCGCCGGCCCGTCGGCGTGCAGCAGCACGAGCGCCTCGGCGTCCGTCAGCCGCGTCGGGTCGTCGGCCGCCTGCCCGAGCGCCGCCCGCACGTCCCCGTCCAGCCGCTCGGGGACCATGCCGGGGGCCGCCGCCTCGCGCAGCGCCTCCCAGTCGCCGTACACCTCGTCGAAGTCGGCCCGGCGGTCGCCGGTGCGGCCCTCGCTGTCGATGGTGCGGTGCAGGTCGGTGCGCCCGCTGGGGACGAACACCTCCTCCGGCTCCTGCCAGGGGCGGCCCTCCACCACGGCGTCCTCGCGGGCCAGCCCGGTCTCCGGGTCGGCCAGCGCCCGGACGTGCGGCAGCAGCCGCGGGTCCAGCCAGGGCTCACCGCGCCCGATGAACTCCGGGTAGACGGCGAGACGTTCCTTCAGCTCGAAGCCCTCGGCGGCGGAGCGCTCGGCGAGCTCCTCGATCTGCGGCCAGGGGCGCTCGGGGTTGACGTGGTCCGGGGTGAGCGGCGAGACGCCGCCCCAGTCGTCGACGCCCGCCCGGATGAGCCGGGCGAACTCCTCGTCCACCAGGTTCGGCGGCGCCTGGAGGCAGGCGGACGGGCCCATGACGTGCCGGGCGACGGCCACCGTGGCGACCAGATCGTCCAGTTCCGCGTCGGGCATGCCGCGCATCGCCGTGTCCGGCTTGGCGCGGAAGTTCTGCAGGATGAGCTCCTGGATGCCGTGGTACGCCCGGGAGACGCGGCGCAGCGCGAACAGCGACTCCGCGCGCTCCTCGTGCGTCTCCCCGATCCCCAGCAGCAGCCCGCTGGTCAGCGGCACCGAGCTGCGGCCCGCGTCCTCCAGGTGGCGCAGCCGGACGGCGGGCTCCTTGTCGGGGGAGCCGTGGTGCGGCCCGCCGGGCTCGCTCCACAGCCGGGTGGCCGAGGTCTCCAGCATCAGGCCCATCGACGGCGACACCGGCTTGAGCCGCTGGAAGTCCGTCCAGGACATGACGCCCGGGTTGAGGTGGGGCAGCAGCCCGGTCTCCTCCAGGATCCGGATGGAGATCGCCCGGACGTAGGCGATGGTGTCGTCGTAGCCGTGCGCGTCCAGCCACTCGCGGGCCTCGGGCCAGCGGTCCTCGGGCTTGTCGCCGAGGGTGATCAGGGCTTCCTTGCAGCCGAGTTCGGCGCCTCGGCGGGCAATGGCCAGGACCTCGTCCGGCGACATGAACATCCCCTCGCCCGCGCGGCGGAGCTTGCCGGGGACGGTGGCGAAGGTGCAGTAGTGGCACCGGTCGCGGCAGAGGCGGGTGAGCGGGATGAAGACGCTCTTGGAGTAGGTGATGACGCCGGGCCGGCCCGCGGCCTCCAGGCCCGCGTCCCGCACCCGCGCGGCCGAGGCGCACAGGTCCTCCAGGTCCGCCCCGCGCGCCTGGAGCAGCACGGCCGCCTCGGTGACGTCCAGCGCCACACCGTCCCGGGCCCGTTTGAGCGCGCGTCGCATGGCGTTCGCGGTCGGTGGTGCCGAAACGGGCCGATGTGCGCTCGAAGTCATTCCCCGAGCATACGAGGGCAAAGCGGTGATGCCAGGGGGCATTCCGCCAGGGTTTTTGTGCCGATGCTCACGCCTGGCGGGGCGTTGGCGGAGGGGGTCGGTGAGGGGGTTTTGCCCCGGTCCCTCCCCGGGGGGGACCCCCAACGGGCTGATTCAGCCCGTCCGGCGTTTGAGGACGCGCGCCGCAGGCGCGCTCAAAGGGGTGCGGGGGCTTGCTCCCGCAAGAAACGGTGAAAGGGAGGGACCGGGGCACACCCACCGCTCACAGAAACTCCGCGTGCGCGTCCAGCGCCCGCAGCACCTCCCCCTCCCCCTCCGCGGGCAGCCCCACCACGACCTCCTCGATGCCCAGGTCGGCGAGGTGCGCCAGCTTGCCCGCCGACGGGTGCACGGCGTACGGCACCACGGCCGGTTCGCCCGGCCGGCCCGCGTCGGCCCAGGCCCGGCGCAGCTGGGGCAGGGCCTCGCGCAGCCCGCCGCCGCCGATGGGCAGCCAGCCGTCCGCGTACTCGGCGACGGCCGCGAAGAGCCCCGGCCCGGCGGATCCGCCGATCAGCGTCCGGGGGCCGGTGAGCGGGGGCGCGCCGACCCGTTCGCGCGGCGGGAGCAGCGGCTTGGGGTGGGCCCAGCTGGCCCGGACGGACGCGAACTCGCCCTCGTACGCGGTCGGTTCGTCCGTCCACAGCGCCCGCATCAGCGCCATCCGGTCGCGGACCAGGCGGCGCCGGGTCTTCCAGTCGACGCCGTGGTCGGCGGCCTCCTCCACGTTCCAGCCGAAGCCGATGCCGAGGGTGAACCGGCCGCCGCTCAGCTGGTCCAGGCTGGCCGCCTGCTTGGCCAGGACGACGGGGTCGTGCTGGGCGACGAGCGCGACGCCCGTCCCGACGGCGATCCGGTGGGTGACGGCGGCGGCCTGGGCGAGCGCGACGAACGGGTCGTACGCCCGGCCGTACTCGCGCGGCAGCGGGTCCCCCATCGGCGCGGGGGTCTCCCGGTCGACCGGGATGTGGGTGTGCTGGGGCAGATAGAGACCCGAGAAGCCGCGCTGTTCGAGTTCTCGGGCGAGCCGGACCGGGGTGATCGTCTCGTCCGTGAGGAAGACCGTGGTCGCGATCCGCATGCCGGGGAACCTCCGTCTGTCGCCTGTACCCACGGTAATCCCTGGAGGGCCGCCGGTGACCCATGTCGAACGGGCGACACACAACCGTCGTCCGCCGTACGTTCCCCCGGCCGCCCCGCGGGCGTAGAACGGTGACTGCCGGCACGAGGCGGCACGAGGCGGTACCAGGCGGCGCGGGGAGGTCCGGGTGGAACGGCGGGATGTCCTGAAACTGACGGCTGTCGCGGGAGCGGCGGGTGCCCTTACGCTCGACGGCGTGACGTTCGCTCACGCGGCCGGTCCCCCGGGTACCGGCGGCAACGGCACGACGGAGACGCGCAAGGTGACCGGCAGCCTGCCGGCCGGCGCGCCCGACTTCGTCCACCTCCCCGTGGAAGTGCCGCGCGGCGTCCGTGAGATCGCGGTCTCGTACACCTACGACAGACCCGCCGTACCGCCCGGCGTCCCGGGCAACGCCTGCGACATCGGTGTCTTCGACGAGCGCGGCACCGGCCCCGACGGCTTCCGGGGCTGGTCAGGCGGCGCCCGCACGGAGTTCTCGGTCAGCGCCGAACGGGCCACCCCCGGCTACCTCGCCGGTCCCGTCCGGCCCGGCACCTGGCACGTCGTCCTCGGCCCGTACACGGTGGCGCCGCAGGGCATGCGGTACGAGGTGACGGTCACCCTCCGGTACGGCCGTCCGGGCACCACCCCGGTGCCGGTCCACCCACCGGAGCGGGCGCGGGGCCGCGGCCGCTCCTGGTACCGGGGCGACGGCCATCTGCACAGCGTCCACTCCGACGGGAGCCGCACCCCGGCGGAGATCGCGGCGGCGGCGCGCGCCGCCGGGCTCGACTGGATCGTCAGCACCGAGCACAACACCACCTCCGCCCACGGCGCGTGGCAGGGCCTGTGGGGCGACGACCTGCTGATCCTCACCGGCGAGGAGGTGACCACCCGCAACGGCCACGTCCTGGCCCTCGGCACCGATCCGGGTACGTTCGTCGACTGGCGCCACCGCGCCCGGGACGGCGTCTTCGGCCGCCACGCCCGCGCGATCCGCCGCGCCGGCGGCCTCGTCGTCCCCGCCCATCCCCACGCCGGCTGCGTCGGCTGCTCCTGGAAGTTCGGCTACGCGCACGCGGACGCGGTCGAGGTGTGGAACGGCCCGTACACGCCGGACGACGAGATGGCCGTCGCCACCTGGGACGCGATGCTCGTCGCCGCCGTCCGTGAGGGCGGCCGGTGGCTGCCCGCCATGGGCAACAGCGACGCCCACCGCGAACCGCAGCAGGTCGGCCTCCCGCAGACCGTCGTCCTGGCCGACGACCTGTCGCGGGCGGCCGTCCTGGACGGCATCCGGGCCGGCCGCAGCTGGATCGCCGAGTCCTCGGCCATCGGCCTGACCCTCACCGCCGCGGGCTCCGACGGCAGCCACGCGGGCCTCGGCGAACGGCTGCGCACCGGCCGCGACCGGGAAGTGACGGTCCGGCTGAAGGTCACCGGCACGCCCCCCGGCTGCACGGCGTCCTTCGTGACGGACCAGGGCACCCTGGTCTCCGTCCCCCTCCCCGCCGACGGCCGGGTGGAGTGGCGGACCACTCCGGCCCGTTCGGCCTACGTCCGGGCGGAGATACGACACCCCGCGGCACCGGGGGCGCCGCTGCCCGGCCGGATGGCGGCCCTGACCAACCCCGTCTTCCTGTCCCCTCCACAGGAAGACTGACGGGACCCCGGGAACAGGTGGACCACGGCACGGAACCGCGCCCTCATCCACCGGCCCCCGCGGCCCGCGGCAGGCGGAGGAAGCGCCACAGCCAGAGCGCGGCCAGGGCCACGGGCAGGGCGACGGTCAGGGACCCGGGCAGAACCCCGGCCGCCGACAGGAGGACACAGGGGACGGCCGGGAGGAACAGCGGGAGCGTCGCGAAGAGGGCGAGGAGGGCGCGGGTACGGGTGGTCATGAGTGGGTTCCTTTCTCCTGACGGGTCTTCCGGCGGGGCTCTTGACGGGGCTCCTGGCCGGGCTCCCGGCGGGACGGTGGGCGAGGCGCGTGAACGGCCGCGCGGCGGGCGGCCTCCAGGTAGGCGGAGAGGTCGCGCCAGTCGTCCGCCGGTGCGTCCGGATCGCCGGACAGGGCGGCCGGGTCGTCCCGCCACGCCTCCCGGACCCCGGCCGAGATGCCCCGGTCGCCGCCGGTGAACAGCGTGCCGAGTTCGTCCATGCGGGCCACCAGCCGCCCGACGCGTGGATCGGAGGGCGGGACGCCCTCCGTGCGGAGCCGCTCGGCCCTGCGGTACAGCTCGGGCCATTCGACTTCCAGCAGGTAGTGCGCCGCGGGGCCGAGCCCGCTCACGCGGGCCGCAAGGGCGCCGACCCCGTCGGCGTCCACGTGCCGGCGGAGCACGTGCTCGCCGTGCGCACCCGCACTGCCCGTCGCCCGCAGGGCGTCGAGCAGCAGGGACGCGGCGGGGCCGCCGGTGGACGGCTCCCCCTCGGCCGCCGACAGGGCGTCGCCCAGCCGCACGAGCCGTTGCCGCAGGGTGCCGAGCCGTGCGAGGGACGCCTCCACCTCCGCCAGGTGGTCCCGGACCAGCCGGGCGGGGTCGACGCCGGTGTCGAGGCAGACGCCGATGGTCTCCAGGCTCAGCCCCAGGCCGCGCAGGGCGAGCACCTGGTACAGGCGGACGAGGTCGTCCTCGGTGTACTCGCGGTGGCCGCCGGAGGTGCGCCGGGACGGGCTGAGGAGCCCGATCGTGTCCCAGTGGTGCAGCGTGCGCACGGTCAGCCCGCAGGCCTCGGCCAACGGGCCCACGCGCCAGGTCGTGGAAGCGGTCATGACACCACCCTGCAACCTCACGTCGCGTGAGGTTCAAGTCCGCGCGCCACCGCCCGTCCGCCGTATGCCGGACGGCAGACGCAACCGCCTCCCGGCCGGCGCGGATCCCGCCGATCGGCAGATGCCGCGGGGGCGCGGCCCGCGGAAGAGTGGTGATCGCCAACAGGGACGGACGGCGGCCGCGGATCGAGGAGCGGAAACAGCGCGGCGGACGAACCGGACGTCACCCGTTCGGCCCACACCGATGGCCGCCCGCCGGACCCCCGACTAGCGTCGGAAAGTGACCCCTGCCCCTCCGACAGAGGAGAGCACTCATGGCCGGTCTCGTACGCAAGAGCCTGGACGCTCCGGAAGAGGTCCGTCCGTTCGAGGACGAAAAGGGGAAGCTGGAGCTGATCGACCTGGAGGGCCGCCCGGTGGGCCGGGCGACGTTCGAACCGGGCTGGCGGTGGTCCGAGCACGTCAAGCCGATCGCGGGCACCGACAGCTGTATGCACGCGCACGCCGCCTATGTCGTCTCCGGCCGGATGAGGGTCGTCATGGACGACGGCGAGGAGGACGACTTCGGGCCGGGCGACTGCATGTCCTGCGCGCCGGGGCACGACGCCTGGGTGCTCGGCGACGAGCCCTGTGTCCTGATCGACTGGCAGGGGTTCGCGGACTACGCCAAGCGGTGACACCGGCGGCAGCCCCGGGGGACCCCGGGGCGCCCCGGGCCGCCCCGGGGCGACGCCGTCCGCGAGCGCGTGCCGCGAAATGACCGGCAGCACCCCTTTTGCTCTGCTCCTGCCCCGCGCAAGGGCCTTCCGCGCCGCGCGGCCCGCGACGCCCCTCCCCCTGCGACCCTCGTCACCCCCGCGACGGCCCGCCGGAGAAGGCACCGTCGGTATCCGGCCGGACGGGGCACCCCGCAAACCCTCCCGTACCCCCCGGGCAAATTCCCCCCGCCGCCGCGCCGCCGACACGCCGCCGCACAGCGAACGACGCGCGGCCGGGCCCGCGAGGGCGGTCGATTCCCCGTCCACGAACGGTAGTTGAGCCTCCCGTCCCTGTTCATACGGACGCCGGCGTGCCGAACCCGCCCCCCGTCCGGGCGGAGCCCGCCGCGGACGGCCGAGTTCCGCACCCCCGCCCGGCCGTGCTCCGCGGACGCCCGCCCCACCGTGCCCGCAGCCTTTGAAGGCCCTGTGGAGAGGGCTTGACCGATGCTGACGCCGGGGCCCCGGACAGGGCAGACTGACCGGTGCCACCGAGCAGGACGAGCAGGGGGTCACGATGGCCGGCGACACAGGGCACGGACAGCAGTTGCGTTTCGCCGTGCTCGGGCCCGTCCGCGCCTGGCGCGGCGGCGAGGCACTGCAGACCGGTTCGCCCCAGCAACGGGCCCTGCTCGCCGCCCTGCTGCTGCGCGGCGGACGCACGGCCACGGCGCCGGAGCTGGTGGACGCGCTGTGGGGTGACGACCCGCCGCACGCGGCGCTCGCCGCGCTGCGCACCTACGCCTCCCGGCTGCGCAAGGCGTTCGGGCCGGACGCCGACGTCCTCGTCAGCGAGGCCGGCGGCTACGCGATCCGCACCGGCGTCGGCTGCCTGGACATCGACACCGCCGAACGCCTCGCCGCCGAGGCCGACAAGGCGCGCGCCGCGGGCAACGGGACCCGGGCCCGCGCCCTCATCAACGAGGCCCTGGCCGTCTGGGACGGCGAACCGCTCGCCAACGTCCCCGGCCCGTACGCCGACACACAGCGCACCCGGCTGGAGGAGTGGCGGCTGGGCCTCGTGGAGACCCGGCTCGACCTCGACCTCGAACTCGGTCACCACGCCGAGGCCGTCTCCGAACTCACCGCCCTCACCGCCGCCCACCCGCTGCGCGAGCGGCTGCGCGAACTGCTGATGCTCGCCCTCTACCGCGGCGGCCGGCAGGCCGAGGCGCTGGCCGTCTACACCGACACCCGGCGGCTGCTCGACGACGAGCTGGGCGTCGAGCCGTGCGCCGAGCTCTCCGAGCTCCAGCAGCGCATCCTCCGCGGCGACGCCGACCTCACCCTCCACCTGCCGGCCGACCGCGGCATCGCGGGCCCCACGTTCATCCGGCCCGCCCAACTCCCCGCCACGGTACCGGACTTCACCGGCCGCGACGCCTTCGTCCAGGAGCTCAGCCACCAGCTCGCCACCGCCGAGGGACGGGTGATGGCCGTCTCCGCCGTCGCCGGCATCGGGGGCGTCGGCAAGACGACCCTCGCGGTGCACGTCGCCCACGCCGCCCGCGACCACTTCCCCGACGGCCAGCTCTACGTCGACCTCCAGGGCACCGGGCCCGTCGTCGCCGAACCCGAGGCGGTCCTCGGCGCCTTCCTGCGCGCCCTCGGCATCCCCGACCCGGCCATCCCCGAGGGTCTACAGGAACGTTCCGCCCTCTTCCGCTCCACCCTCGACGGCCGCCGGGTCCTCGCCCTGCTCGACAACGCCCGCGACGCCGCCCAGGTCCGCCCGCTGCTCCCGGGCACGGAGGGCTGCGCCGCCCTCGTCACCAGCCGCACCCGCATGGTCGACCTCGCCGGCGCCCACCTGGTCGACCTCGATGTGATGAGCCCCGAGGAAGCCCTCGTCCTCTTCACCCGGATCGTCGGCACCGAGCGCGTCGCCGCCGAGCGCGACGCCGCCATGGACACCGTCGCCGCCTGCGGCTTCCTCCCACTGGCCATCCGTATCGCGGCGTCCCGCCTCGCCGCCCGCCGCACCTGGACCGTGTCCGTCCTGGCCCGCAAGCTCGCCGACGAACGCCGCCGCCTGGACGAGCTCCGCGCCGGCGACCTCGCCGTCACCGCCAGCTTCGAACTCGGCTACGGCCAGCTCGAACCCGCCCAGGCCCGGGCCTTCCGCCTGCTCGGCCTCCCCGACGGCCCCGACATCTCCCTCACCGCCGCGGCCGCCGTCCTCGACCTCGACGTCGACACGACCGAGGAGCTCCTCGAAACCCTCGTCGACGCCTCGCTCCTGGAATCCGCCGCCCCCGGCCGCTACCGCTACCACGACCTCCTCCGCCTCTACGCCCGCTCCTGCGCCGAACGCGACGAACACCCGCCCGCCGAACGCGAGGCGGCGCTGTCGCGGCTGCTCGACTTCTACCTGGCGACGGCGGCGGGGGTCTATGTGCTGGAGCGGCCCGGGGACCAGCTCCTGAAGAACATCACGCCGACCGCGTACCCCGGGCTGGCGTTCACCGACCGGGCCGCCGGCGCCGACTGGCTGTTCGCGGAGGCGGCGTGCCTGCTGGCCTGCGTACGGCAGCACGCCCAGGACTCGGGCGAGCCGATGCGGAAGGCCGTCGACCTCCTGCTCGCGACCAACGACCTCACCGAGTCGGGCGCCTACTCCCGGCTCTACGCGAACGCGGCGGAGGACCTGCTGGTCACCACCCGGGCGTCGGGGGACATCCGCGCGGAAGGCCGGGCCCGTACCGTTCTCGCCCATGTCCACAGCCTCTCCGGCCGGTTCCCCGAAGCGGAGCACCAGGCCGGCGAGGCGATGCGGCTCGCGCGGGCCGACGGGGACGTCATCCCCTCCTGCATCGCGGCCAACATCCGCGGGATCATCGGCATCTACCAGCACCGGTACGAGGAGGCGGAGGCGTACTGCGGCCAGGCCCTGGCCTCCTTCCGCGCCGACGGCAACCGTCCCGGCGAGGCCAGCGCGCTCAGCAACCTCTCCCGCATCCACGGGGACACCGGCCGCACGGACTCCGCGGTCCGCCTCGCGGAACAGAGCCTCGGCATCTACCACGAGCTCGATGTGTCCTGGCGCCTGGCCAACGGCCACTACGCCTACGGCCTGGCGCTCCACAGCGCCGAACGGCACCAGGAAGCACTGACCCAGTTCGTCGACGCCTTAGCGATCTTCCGCGACAACAGGCAGCGGATGTGGGAGGGCTGGAGCCTCTTCCGCATGGCGGAGGTCCTCCACGCGACGGGCGAGCACGCCCGCGGGGCCGCCCACGCCGAACAGGCCCTCGTCCGGCTCCGCGGCATCGGCGGCGAATGGCGGCGTGGGAACATCCTCACGGTCCTCGGGCACTGCCTCGACCGGCTGGGCCAGCAGGGGCGTGCCCGCGCCTGCTGGACGGATGCGCTGAGCGTGTTCGAGCAGCTGGGCGACGAGGAGGAAGCCTCCGGCGTCCGGGGCCTGTTGACGCGGGTGGACGCGTAGCCCCGGGAGATTCCGGCGCGAACGTTGACGTGGCCGTTCATCGATCGTTTATCGGTTCATGTCATTCTCATATTCACGATCCGTCGCGTCGGGGGGCAGGCGGGTCGCGCCGGAGCACCACGCACCGTGGCGCACGGCTTGGTAGATCCGTCCGGCGATCCTCGGGGGAATCGCCGGACGGGTCGTCCGCCCCGTCGTACCGCACGACTCGCACTGTCCCATGGAGTTGAACAACCATGAGCGAAGAGAAGAAGCTCGACATCACTCTGCCCGCACCGCTCGACGGTCAGGTGCCGGGCACCACGCCGGGTACGGCCACCGCGCCGCTGAAGCCCAAGGCCAAGCAGCTCGGTGACACCCCGGCGAACCCGGACGACCACCACGCGGGCTCCGAGCCGGTCTGACCCGACCGGCCGGACCCGCCCGACGGATCGCGGGGGCTTCGGAATCCGTTTCGACGGAATCTCCGGAGCACCCGCCCCACCGGCAGCCCGCAGGCGAATTCCCAAGGCGCGGGGGAACAGGGGACTTCGCCGGCCGGGCAGCAGCACAGCGGTCGGCATCGGCGACACGGAGGGGGAGCCGTCGATGTCGGCCTCTTCGCATACCCCCACGGCCCGGGACGGCAGCCGCCGGGCGTCGTGAGCCGGGCGCCGTGAAGAGACCCGCGCCCCGGAGCACACCCCCTGAGCACCAAGGGGCCGTGGCGCCATGAACCCACCCCCCTCACCCCCGACAAACCCCCGAGCAAGAGGAGTCATCATGACGGGCTCGACAGCCGACCGCGCCAGGAAGGCACTGGCAGCACTCGCGATCGCCGGAGCGGCAGTGGTGCTGAGCACCACCTCCGCCGCCGCCGACAACCACGCCGGAAGCGCGGGGAACGCGACGAGCGCCGCTCAGTTCGCCCCGCAGTCGTTCGCCGGTTCCCCGGACGGCGTCAACGGAGTGGACGACCACCACGCCAACAGCGCGTCCCTCTGACGGTCGGACAACCGAGTGGCCCACCGCGCCCCACCGCGGTGGGCCACTCGCATGTGTCCGTCAGACGCTCACCGGTTCACGACGGAACCGCACCCGCCGTCGACCTGTATCAGCCCGGCGTGATGGTCGTCCCCACCGCTGACGCCCAGCCGGCCATCACGTGCCACAGTCCCGAGTCCCGCATCGCGCACCTGCATGACTTCCCCCCTCGACGAACTGCACGACGGTTCGAGGCCTCCCGTCCGGGAGTCCGCCCATGCCGAGCACACCTGTTGACGACAGGTGGAAGCGTTGACGGCAGGAGAGCGGTCCCGGACCGGTGACCAGTAGCTCCATTCTCGTGGGGAGCACTGACAACGGCTCCCTGACACCTCGTCAGTAGTGGCACAGCCAGGGGACCAATGTGCGGTCGGCCGACGACTCCCCCGGAACGACTGCTTGAGCTGCCTGTTACCAGCAACACCTCTTATTTCAGGAGTAGTTGAGGCTCAGCCACTCGTTTTCCCATCGCATCTCTGCGAGGTTCAAACGCAACAGATGCATCTGGGAACACATCAGTCACACGCTTCTCAGGGGATACCCATGTCGCAGACCAAGCTCCTCCGCACGAAGAGGGCCTTCGCCGTCCTCGCCATCGCCGGCGCGACCGCCGTCCTCGGCGCCGGCACGGCCCTCGCCGACGACCACCCCGGCAAGGAGGTCTGCATCGCTTCGTTCGGCAGCCACCAGGGCGTGGCGACGGGCACGAACGATGACCACGTCACGGGCACCAATGACGACCACGTCACGGGCACGAACGACGACCACGTCACGGGCACCAATGACGACCACGTCACGGGCACGAACGACGACCACGTCACCGTGGGCACCGGCACCAACAAGGGCTGACAGCCTCACCTGACCACCGAATGGCCTTCCGGGCGATCACGCCCGGAGGGCCATTCGGCATTTCCGCCCCCTGTCGGACTCCTCCCCCTTCGGTGCGCGGTTCCAGACTTAGTTCGCACCGCCTCCTGAAACACACCAACTGCTCGGTATGCAGCGGGTGTTGTCGGCAATAGGACTCGCTTTCCTATTACCCGTCTGCCTAGACTCACGAATCGCAGCTGCATCTGAAGCAACACGGGTAACACCTTTCACAGGAGTCTTCATGTCGCAGACCAAGCTCACCCGCGCGAAGAAGGCGCTCGTCGTCCTCGCCATCGCCGGCGCGGCCACCGCCTTCGGTGCCGGCTCGGCGCTCGCGGACGACCACGTCATGGACAACCACGTGGGCATCACCGCCGGTGTCAACGACGACCACGTCATGGACGACCACGTCATGGATGACCACGTCATGGACAACCACGTCGGCTGACCCACCGCCGCCCCCGTCGGCACACGACGAGTGGCCCACCGCATCCCAGCGGTGGGCCACTCGCTCGTTCCAAGGAGGCGGCGGCGGAGCCGCACGCCTCAACGCCGCGCCTGCCCTGTCCCCTTCGCCGCGTCGAGGGCGTACACGCACCGGTCCTTGCTGCAGGCGTACACCACGCCGCCGGCCGCCAGCGGCGTGCCCGTGATCTCGCCGCCGGTGGCGAGCTTCCAGCGGAGCTGGCCGCCGGCGGCGTCGAGGGCGTAGAGGCAGTGGTCGGCGGAGCCGAAGTGGACGCGGCCGTCGGCGACGACGGGGGAGCCGACGATGTCGCCGCCGGCGGCGAAGCGCCAGCGGGGGGTGCCCGTCACCGCGTCCAGGGTGTAGAGGGCGCCGCCGCTGCCGAGGTGGACGAGGCCGCCGGAGACGAGCACGGGCTCGGTGGACTGGCGGGCCTCGGTGGCGATGCGCCAGCGCTCCTGGCCGGTGGCGGCGTCGAGGGCGTAGACGGTACCGAGGTAGTCGGCCGCGTAGACGCCGCCGTTGCCCTCGGCGGGCGGGCTGAGGAACACCGCGGGCGCCTCGAAGCGCCAGCGGACGTCGCCGCGGGCGGTGTCGAGGGCGAGCAGGCGGGTGCCGGCGGCGACGTACACGACGCCGTCGGGGGCGGCGCGCAGCCGTACGGGGACGCCGCCGCAGGAGCCGGTGTCGCCGACGGGGTAGGTCCAGCGCTCGGTGCCGCTGCGGGCGTCGAGGGCGCGCAGCCGGGCGTCGGACCAGATGAAGACGGTGCCGTCCTGGACGACGGGGCCGCAGTCGGGGGTCTCGAAGTCGGTCTGAAGACCGCTGGTCTCCCAGAGGAGTTCGCCGGTGGCGGCCTCCCACGCCTGGGCACCGCCGCCGCGGGTGCCGGTCACCACGGTGCCGCGGTCGGTGTCGAGCGAGTACACCCAGCCGTCGGTGGACAGCCGCCAGCGTTCCGCGCCGTCGGCGGCGTCGAGGGCGTACAGGGTCGGCCCGTCGGTGGCGTGTATGCGGCCGTCGGCGACGGCCATGGCCCAGGCGACGTCACGGGTCTTGAACTGCCGCCGCCCGCTGGCCACGTCGAGCGCGTGGACCTCGAAGGAGGTGACGTACACCAGGTCGCCGGAGACGACGGGCGTGCCCCAGACGTCGTTGGACATCCGGAACCGCCACGGCCGCCAACGGGCCGGATCCACCGTCGCGTTGGGGGCGGGCTCGGGTGCCGCGGGGGCCGCCGCGGCGCCGGGCGGGCGGACCCAGCCGGTGGCGGTGCCGGCCGCCGCGGGCGCGTACGGGTCGTGGGCGTCGGCGACGCGCGGCCCGGGGCCGATCGGCACCTGGGCGCCGGAGAGCCGTACGGAGCCGTCGTCGGTGAAGACGGGCGCGGCCGCGTGCCGCCCCTGGGCGGGAGCGGGGGCGGGGGCGGCGACCGGGCCGCCGCGCGGGTCGG
>NZ_JABETO010000067.1 GCF_013055795.1 Streptomyces sp. I05A-00742 | reverse complement strand
CCGCCCAACAAGGCACCCCCAACCACCCCACCCACCCCACCCACTACACCACCCACACACCCCACCCACACCACCACCCATAGCGAGTGTGGGGCCGTCTCCCCGCCACAGGGACGGCCCCACACACCGAACGGTCAGACGCGATCGGCAGCGATGAGCAGGTAGTGGAAGCTGCCCTCGCGGTAGGCGGTCAGGAACGGGTCCTCGACGCCGGTGGCGAGGGAGGACTGTGCGCGGAGCTCCCAGTACGGGATCGTGGCCGCCGTCAGGTCGACGACGTTCATGGGGACGAGACCGTTGGCGGCCATCGCCTTGAAGTAGGCGCTGCGGGGGTGGATGTTGCAGGTGTAGTGCTCGTCGATCCGGCTGACGGCTTTGGAGCGGCCGCCCGTCACGTCGTTGGAGCAGCCGGTGATGACGACGTAGCGGCCGCCGAAGGCCAGTTGCCGGGCGTGCTCGGCGAAGAGTTCGAAGAGGTCCACGTACATGGTGGACTCGTTGTTCCAGATGCCTTGGAAGGCTCCGGTCGGCAGGCCCGTGTCCAGCATGTTGCGGAAGTGGTAGCGCACCTGGTCGTCCACGCCGCGTTTGCGGGCCTGCTCGTTGGCGAAGTCGACCTGGGCCTGCGAGATGGACACGCCGTCCACCCGGCAGCCGAAGCGGGCGTTGGCCATGATGCTGCTGCCGCCGCGGCCGCAGCCGGCGTCCAGCAGCCGGTGGTCGGGGGCGACGGGGCCGAGGTGGTCCAGGAGGACGTCCGCCTGGGCCGACTCCAGCCGGTGCAGCTCCTCGACGATGCGCGCGTCGCGGGTCTCCTCGGGGCCCTCCAGGACGGACGGGTCGTAGTCGCCGAGCCCGTAGTGGTGGTGGTAGAGACCGTCGACGTCGCCCAGCCTCAGGTTGACCGGGTCCTTCTCCTTGTTCCAGTACTCGGCGACCGACTTCTGGTAGGCAGTGCGCAGGACGGGGGTCATGGGTTGTGCTCCTCGAAGCGTTGGTCAGGCGGTTCAGGCAGTTGAGCGGTTCAGGGAGGTCAGGCGGTGTTGTAGCGGGGGCTCCCGCTGTGCCAGGCCCGGTTGCCGCCGAGCCAGGCCCACACCCCCGTGAGAAAGCGGCGCAGCTGCGGCGAGCCGGTGAGGGCCAGGGCCGCCGCCTCCGCCTCGTAGGTGTGCACCAGCTCGTCGTGGATCTCCGCGCTCCGCTCGATCCCCTCGCGCACCGAGCACCGTTCCCGCTCGGCGATCACGGTCGGCAGGTTGAACTCCACGCCTTCCGCGTCGTGTTCCTTGGTCATGGAGTAGAGGTCGTTGACGAGCGTGGCGGCGGTGGCGGCCATGGTCACGGCGCGGCGCACCCGCGGGTCGGCGTACTCGTCGGCGGGGAGGGCGTAGCCGCCCACCACGTCGGCCAGCGCGATGCAGGGCAGGAAGCTGTTGATCTGACGGTGCGCCAGGTATTCGGGGACGGTGGGCAGATATCCCCGGGAACGCCAGGAGCCCTCCTGTCCGTACCCGACGAAGAGGACGGCCACCTCGTGGTGCAGCCGGGCGAGTTGGGACGGTTCCGCGTACCGGGACAGGTGCTCCATCCCGGAGCGCAGGGCGACCCGTACGGGGTCCTCGCGCATCTCCCGCTCCCAGGCTGCCGCGTGGCGGACGGGGAGGTGGGCCGGGTCGAGGGACGCGTACGCGGGGCCCAGGTGCGAGCCCAGCATCTCGGGGCCCGCTCCGTCGTCGCAGTAGTAGTCGTCCGTGGCCCACTCGGCCAGCGCGCACTTGCCCGCCGCCAGGAGCCGGTCCGGGTCGTCGGTGTCGGGGTGGGCCAGCATCATCAGCCGTCCGAAGTCGGCGGCGCGGACGCGGTCGAGCCGTCCTGCGTAGATGCCGGCCTCGCCGGCCCAGGCGACCAGGCGGTCGTTGACCTCCCGGCCGAGCGCCGGGTCGTCCCGGAGGGCGGGCGGGCAGTAGAGCTCGGGGACGACGCCGGGGGCGGACGGCTCCCGCGCCGGGGTGTGTGCGTCCTGTGGCGAAGCGTGCGCGTTCCTCGCCGGAACCGGAAGATGCGCGTTCTTTGCCACGACACGGGCGGCGGACGTGCCCAGTCCTGTCGGCCCGGTGGGCGGACGGAGCGACCTGGGGGCGGTCCTGTCCTCGGTGAGCAGCGACGCCACGAGCCGTGCCGCATCGTGCCGGGCCGTGGGCGCGGTCATCCGCGACAGCAGTGACACCGGTTCGTTCTCCTTGTTCCTGGCGCGGACAGGCTTTACGAGGGCGCAGGGCGTTACGAGGGCGTGTGGAAGACCTCGACGTTCTCCAGGACACCCAGTGCGTCGGGCACGAGGACGGCCGCCGAGAAATAGGTGCTGACGAGGTAGGAGATGACCGCCTGGTCGTTGATGCCCATGAAGCGGACGTTGAGGCCGGGCTCGTACTCGTCCGGGATGCCGGTCTGCCGCAGGCCGACGACCCCTTCCTCGTCCTCGCCCAGGCGCATCGCCAGGATCGAGGAGGTGCCCTGTTCGGTCACCGGGATCTTGCCGCAGGGCAGGATCGGCACGCCCCGCCAGGCGGGCACGGGCCGGCCGTTGACGTCGGCGCTGTCCAGCGCCAGTCCCCGCTTGTTGCACTCGCGGCCGAGGGCCGAGACGGCCCGGGGGTGGGCGAAGAACGCCTTGGTGCCGCGCCGCATGCTCAGCAGCTCGTCCATGTCGTCCGGGGTGGGCGGCCCGGAGTGGGTGGAGACGCGCTGGCTGTGGTCGGCGTTGTGGAGCAGTCCGAACTCGCGGTTGTTGACCAGTTCCGACTCCTGGCGCTCGCGCAGCGCCTCGATGGTCAGCCGGAGCTGCTGCTCGACCTGGTCCATCGGGTCGTTGTACAGATCGGCGACCCGGCTGTGCACCCGCAGCACGGTCTGCGCCACGCTCAACTCGTACTCACGCGGCACGAGTTCGTAGTCGACGAAGGTGCCGGGTATGACGGGCTCGCCGGTGTGGCCGGCAGCGAGGGCGATCTCCGCCTCGCCCTTCCTGTTCCGCGGGCGCGACGTCTCCGCCAGGCGGTGGTGGACGTGCGCCCGCAGCCGCTCGTTCCGTTCCGCCACGTTCTCGTACGCGGCGCGGGGGAGCGTGAGCACGGTGCACGCAGTCAGCGCCCGCGCCGTGAATTCCCAGGTGCCCGGTTCGTCGGCCAGCGTCTCGCCGCCGAAGAACCCGCCGTCGGCTACCACGCCGCGCCGGAAGTCCTCGCCGTACTTCCCGGCACCGAGCTTCTCGACCTTGCCGCGCGCGATGAGGTGGACCTCGTCGACGGTCCCGCCCCGTTCGACGATCACCTGTCCCGGCGCGTACTCCCGCTGCTCGCACCGCTCGGCCAGCGCCCGCAGCGCGGCGTCGTCCTCGAACCCGCGCAGCAGCGACAGCTCGCCGAGCTCGGCCGGGACGACACGGACCGCGGCCCCTTCCTGGACGAAGGTGACCCGTCCGTCGCCGACCTCGTGGACGAGCCGCCGGTTGACCCGGTACGTACCGCCCTTGACCTCCACCCAGGGCAGCATCCGCAGCAGCCACCGCGAGCTGATGCCCTGCATCTGCGGGACACTCTTGGTAGTGGTCGCCAGATTCCGCGCGGCGGCGATCCCCAGGCTGAGCTGGGCACGCCCCGCCGGCTCCTCGGGCTGCTCCGGCTGCTGCCGGTGCGCTGCGGTCGACATCCCGGTCCTTCCGTCTGGGCACACACGTCAAAGAGGAGCCCTATTGCTCACCTGATCGGGTGACCGGGCTCCGGACGCGCAAGTGAAGCAGCGTCAGATGATGTTGGTCGAGGCGGGAGAAGGGGTGCCGTCGCCTTTACGCCGTTCTGGGCGTCGGGAGCGCCCGGCCGAACCGGTCGCCGGGGGCCGAGGAGAGGGCGACTTGAGTCCGCTTTGCCGTGATCCGGCATGCTTCGGGTGGGCGGACATAAGGGGCTTGCGCCACCTCGGGCGCCCGGTCGCGTTCGGAACGAGGTGTCCGATAATGCACGATCGGCACTTGCGTTTCGCCGGACGGGCGGAAGGGCGGGCGCCGGCCATGTGGCCTGCGGGGAGGGGAAGCCTGGGACAGCCCTCGCTCCCTCTACCGCCTCCTGACGAGCGGCAGGAACAGGACGTCCGCCATCTCCTCCAAGTCGGCGTCGGGCGACGGGGTGCGCTGGGTCGTGAACAACTCGTGGACGACCAGGACGGCCGGGAAAGTGACCAGCCGGCCGGGCAGCGAGGACGGCGAGGGGGTCTCACGAGGTCGTCGCGGCCGTGCGCCCCGTCTTCGGCGGCCCTCTCAGCTACGCGTCCAGCCCTTTGGACGGCGTGGACCGGAGCCCCTTCGACATCGTCGGCCTGGACGCCTTCCGGAGCCTGCGCAACGCGGACACCTACCGCGACGACCTGCGCGAGGAGTTCGCCCACGGCAAGCCGGTGGCCGTGCTGGAGGTCGGGTGCTGCACCTTCCAGGAGGCGGGCGACCTCGGTGGCGCGGGCCGGTACGTGGCCATGGAGAAGGACGGTGTCACCCTCAAGCCGGACCTGGTAGGCGACGAGGGCGAGCAGAGTCCGCTACTCGACAGCCTCCTGCCCGTCTTCGAGGAGGAAGGCGTCGATTCCGTCCTCTGGTTCAGCTTCTCCGGCTACGCCCTCCCGCACCGTCCGCACGGAGGGGGGGCAGGATCTGGACACGGCTTCCTACGCCATCGTCAAGGTTCCCGCCGAGGGCCACGGGATCCTCGACTCGGACCGCATGTACCCCGGCGTGCCCGGGAGCCCAAGGAAGCGTTCCACGCGCTCGGGGACCGCTAACGGGCTCTCGCGCAGCGAGCAGGGACCCACCAGGTGGGGCAGCCGCGCCGCGTACCGCCCCACCCCGGTGTCACTTGCGGGCGTAGAGCCGCATCGTGACCGGGCCGAAGACCAGGACGAACAGCGCGGACCAGCCCAGCGACCACGCGATGTGGGCCGCCGGCCAGTTCCCTTCCATCATTCCGCGCACCGAGCTGCACAGATGCGTCAGTGGGCTGTTGTTGACGAAGGCCTGGAGCCAGCCGGGCATGGTGTGCGGGTCGACGAACACATTGCTCAAGAAGGTCAGCGGGAAGATCACTGCCATGGATGCGCCGATCACCGCTTTCTCCGTGCGGAGCAACAGTCCGAACATCGTCCACACCCAGGAGAAGGCGAAACTGAACACGAGCAGCAGGGCCACGGCCCCGACCACGCCACCGGCTCCGCCGTCCGGGCGGTAGCCCATCACCAGACCCACCGTCAGGATCACCACCGAGGCGCAGACGTACCGCAGCATGTCGCCGAGCAGGTAGCCCACCATGACCGACGGGCGCCACACCGGGAGACTGCGGAAACGGTCCAGGATGCCCTTGCCGATGTCGGTGTTGACCGCCATCCCCGTGTACATGGTGATCATCACGACGGACATCACCAGGATCCCGGGCAGGAGGAACTGCAGGTACTCCCCGGTCGATCCCGCCAGCGCGCCGCCGAACAGGTACGTGTACATCAGCACGAGCATCACGGGGAAGGCCGTGACGTCGAACAGCTGCTCGGGTACGTGCTTGATCCTCAATACCGCACGCCATCCGAACGCCAGTGACGTCGACAACGCCCCGGGCTTCGGCGGCCTCTCGCCCGCGAGCAGCGACCCGATGAGCGCCGCGCCGGTGCCGGGAGCCGTCCCGGTGCCCGGAGCCGTCCCGGTCCCGGATGCCGTCCCGACGCCTGTGCCCACCCCGGCATCCGAGGCCGTTGCCGTTCCCGTTCCCGGATCCGCTCCAGGACCCGCCCCCGAGTCCACGCCGGGACCCGCTCCAGGACCCGCTCCAGGACCCGCCCCGGGATCCGCGCCGGTTCCGGAGCCCGTCACCGTGGTCATGCCGCCACCTCCCCGTTCTTCCGGACAGTGCCGGAACCGTCGTCGGTCAACGCGAGGAACACCTCGTCCAGGCTAGGCTGTCCCAGGGCGAACGACTCCACGCCGATCCCCGCCCTGGCCAGCTCCGCCAGGGCCCGGGCGGCCTGCTCCGCCGCGTCCGTGCCCCCGCCGCCCAGCCGTACGGTCAGGGCCACCGGGTCGTCCTCCGGCTGTGCGGCGGCTCCCAGGCAGCCGCTCAGCACGCGCTCCGCCTTCTCCCGGCAGTCCGGGTCCTCCAGCCTGACCTGCACCGACCCGGCTCCGACCGATGCCTTGAGCTCTGCCTTCGTCCCTTCGGCGATCACTCTCCCGCGGTCGAACACCGCGATGCGGGACGCCAGCCGGTCGGCCTCGTCCAGGTACTGCGTCGTCAGGAGAACCGTCGTTCCCTGCGCCACCACTCCGCGCACCATCTCCCACACCTGGTTCCGGCTGCGCGGGTCCAGGCCGGTGGTGGGCTCGTCCAGGAACAGCAGGTCGGGCCTGCTCACCAGGGAGGCAGCGATGTCGAGCCGCCGCCGCATCCCGCCCGAGTAGCTCTTGACCTGCCGCCCTCCGGCTTCGGTCAGGCCGAACCCCTCCAGCAGTCCCGCCGCCCGCTCCCGCGCGCCCCGGCGCCCGTAGCCCAGCAGACGGCCCAGCAGTACGAGGTTCTCCTGGCCGGTCAACTCCTCGTCGAGCGAGGCGAACTGTCCCGTCAGGGAGACCCGGGCCCGTACGCCCTCGGCGTCCGACACCACGTCCCGGCCGAACACCCGCACCCGGCCGCCGTCCGGCCGCAGCAGCGTTCCCAGGATCCGGATGAACGTCGTCTTGCCCGCGCCGTTGGGCCCTAAGACGCCGTAGACCCCGCCCGTGGGCACGACCAGGTCGACGCCGTCCACCGCCCGTACCCCGCCACCGAACACCTTGACCAAACCAGCCACTTCGACAGCCGCGTCACCGCTCCGCGCCACTGCGACCACCCCCTCCCGTGTAGGAAATCCGTCCGGATTCCACCGCTCCCGCGGATCCACCGCCCCTCCCCCGGGCGCGCCGCGTCAAGAACCGGTCCGGCCCAACGTGCCCTCGCCCGTCCCACAAGGCAAGCACTTCGCCCAAGGCGAGCAGTCGCGGCGGCGCCCCGTGAGCCCTCAACTCCCGCTGCCGGTCCGGCGTCCCGGGCAGTCGGCCGTCCGTCGCATCCACCGCCAACACCTCCAACCCGTCACGTCAATATATTGGCTGGCAATAGATAGCACACCAACAAGTCGGATGAGTACGCTGGCTACTTATGAGGCAGAACGCTGTACGAGGGCATCTCGACGGGCTGCTGCTCGCCGTACTCGAAACCGGCCCGCTCCACGGATACGCGATCATCACGGCCGTCCAGCACCGCAGCAGCGGCATGCTGGAACTCCGCACCGGCACGATCTATCCGGCGCTCAACCGCCTGGAACGGCTCGGGTTCCTGCGGAGCACCTGGCAGGCCGACGGCGAACGGCGGCGGCGCTGCTACGAACTCACGGAGGCCGGCCGGCACACGCTCGACGCCGAGCGGACGGCCTGGCGGGAGTTCACCGCCGCGATCGGCTCCGTCCTCAATCCCACCACACCGTCCGGACTCACCACATGACATCCGACAGCCGAACAGGCGGCCCTAACAGCGGAACTGACGCTCCGTCGCCCGTCGCCCTCCAACCGTCCGGCGACCCCGTCGAGGACCACCTCACCGCTCTGGACGCGGCCCTCCACGGCCCGCCCGCGGCCAAGGCCCGCATGCTGGAGGAGCTTCGGGGCGGTCTTACCGACGCCGTGGCGGAGCGTGTGCGGGACGGCATGCCCTACGAGCGGGCCGCGGAGCTCGCCGTCCGGGAGTGCGGGACGGCCGACGAGCTCCGCCCCGCCTGTCAGCACGAGCTCACCATCGCCCAGATCCGGCACACCGCCCGGGCCACCGCGTTCGCCACTCCGCTGCTGGTCGCCGCCTGGTACCTCCTCCGCACCACGGCTCCGTCGGGATCCTGGCAACTGCCGCACGCGGCACATCTGCTGGCGACACAGCTCACCACGTTCACGGCGCTCGCCGCCCTCGTCACGCTGGTGGCCATCACCATGACCGGCACGCTGGCCCGGTGGATCCCCACCCCTCACCGGCTTCCCCGGACGGTCGCGTGGACGAGCACGACGGTCACGGCGTCCATGGCGCTCACCACGTTCGCCCTGGCCACCACCACGCCCCTCACCGCCAACTGGCCCCTCACCACGCTGGCGACCCTCCTCACCGCCGCCTCCCACGCCCTCACCGCCGGCCCTGCCCGGGCCAGCCGGCACTGTGCGCGGCTCCCGGACCAGCTCCTCCACCGCTGACGGGACCACGAGGAGGGGACGCGGCGCCCGTCCGACGAGCAGACCCGTACACCCAACCACCCGGAATCAGCACTGAACCGGCTCCGAGCGAGCAGACGTCAGGGCATGACCACGACCACGACCACACCCCGGGCCACGACCCGCCCCCGCATCCTGATCGTCGGCGGCGGATTCGCCGGAGTCGAGTGCGCCCGGCGTCTGGAACGCAAGCTCAAGCCCGACGAAGCACAGATCACTCTCGTCACTCCCTTCGACTATCAGCTCTACCTGCCCCTTCTGCCTCAAGTGGCTTCCGGGGTTCTCACTCCGCAGTCCGTGGCCGTCTCGCTGCGCCGCGGGCTGCGCCGGACCCGGGTGCTCCCGGGCGGTGCCATCGGGGTGGACGCGGCGGCCAAGGTGTGCGTCATCCGGAAGATCACCGACGAGGTCGTCGACGAGCCGTACGACATCGTCGTGCTCGCGCCGGGCAGCATCACCCGGACCTTCGACATCCCCGGCCTGACCGAACACGCCCGCGGCATGAAGACCCTGGCGGAGGCCGCCTACCTGCGCGATCACGTCATCGCGCAGCTGGACCTGGCCGATGCCGCCGTCGACGCGGCCGAGCGTGCCGCGCGGCTGCGGTTCGTCGTCGTCGGTGGCGGTTACGCGGGGACGGAGACGGCGGCCTGTCTGCAGCGGATCACCACGGCGGCGTGCCGGCGCTACCCGCGGCTGGACCCGCGGGAGATCCGGTGGCACATCGTGGACAAGGCGCCGAAGCTGATGCCCGAGCTCGGCGACCGGCTGGGCGCCGAGGCCGCGCGGACCCTCCGCCGGCGGGGCATCGAGATCTCCCTGGGCGTCTCGGTGGCCAAGGCGGAGCACGACCGGGTCACGCTGACGGACGGCCGGGAGCTGCCCTGCCGGACCCTGATCTGGACGGCGGGGGTGACGGCCAGCCCCCTCGTCGGCACGCTGGGCGCCGAGACCGTGAAGGGGCGGCTGGCCGTCACCGACCGCATGACGCTGCCCGGGTTCGACGGCGTCTTCGCCCTCGGCGACGCCGCGGCCGTGCCGGACCGCGCCAAGGGCGACGGGGCGGTCTGCCCGCCCACGGCGCAGCACGCCCAGCGCCAGGGCCGGGTGGTCGCCGACAACGTGGTGGCGCGGCTGCGCGGGGAGCCCCTGCGTCCGTATGTCCACAAGGACCTCGGCCTCGTGGTGGACCTCGGCGGCAAGGACGCGGTCTCCCGGCCGCTGGGTGTGCAGCTGACGGGGCTGCCCGCGCAGGCGGTGGCCCGCGGCTACCACCTGATGGCCCTGCGCACCAATGTCGCCAAGGTCAGGACGGCGACGAACTGGCTGCTCAACGCCGCGGCGGGCGACGACTACGTCCGTACCGGATTCCAGAGCCGACGGCCGGCCACCCTGCGGGACTTCGAGTACACGGACGCCTACCTCTCTCCCGAGGAGACCCGGTCCCGCGCCTCTTCCTTCCTCTCCGCTTCCTCGCCCTCCTCCCCTTCCTCCGCGGACTGACTACATACCGGTCGCGGGCCGTCGGTCAGGCCGTGTCCATGCGCAGTCCGCCGATTCCGCCGCCGCCGTCCAGCCGGGGGATGCGCCGTTGGGCGGCGGCCGCGGCGGCGAGGTAGCGGGGGTCGGGCCGCAGGGCGTACTCGCGCAGGCACGCCTCGGTCATCTTGATGACGTGTTCGTCACCGTGCTCGGCCGCCCGGGCACCGAGTTCGGCCGTGCGGGGCGGCTCCGGGACCTCCTCCAGCCATGCCGTCGTGCCCTCGCCGCGCCGGTCGGTGGTGAGCATCACCAGGAGGGCGGACTGCACCTGCCAGATCCGGGCCAGCGTCGGCGCGTGCACTTCCCGCGGCAGGTGGGGCAGGACGATGCGGACGGCGGCGGGAGCGGTGACGCCGTGGACGAGCGGTACGGGGTACACCTCGGGGTGGCCGAGGTAGACGTCGGCGAACTGGCACGTCATCTCGCTCAGCAGCCGGGACGTCTCTTCCGGGGCCAGCCGTCCCATCGCCTCGCCGTAGCCGGGGAGTTCGCCGAGGGACGCGAGACGCCGCTGGACGACCCCCACGGTGAACGGGCCGTCCTCGGCCGTGCGGGGCAGGGCGGCCACCGCGGCGGGGAGGGTGTACGTCCCTTCGAGGCGCGGTGTGCCGGGGAGTTCCCGGTAGCGGCCGGCCCAGTAGGCGAGCCCGCGGGCCAGTTCGCGGCGCTGGAACGGGGTGGGTCCGTCCCCCGCGGCGTAGAGGCCGCGGACGGCGTGCGCGGTGCGGATGAGGCCGTGGGTCAGCCCGGCGAACAGTCCGGGGAGCAGGCGCGGCCACCACCGGCCGAGGACGTCCCGCCAGTGCGCTTCCGACAGTTCGCGCTCGAAGAGGCGTTCCCAGTCGCCGGCCCGGTGGAAGGCGCCGAGCGCGGGGCGCCAGGAGGACTCGTCGGCGGCGTCCAGGGGGAAGCGCCCGGCCGGCGGCTCGTGGTGCTCCATCACCCCCCGGTACCGGCGGACCCAGCCGGCCACCTCGTCCTCGTGGCCGAGCAGCGCGAGCGCCTCCGCCCCCATCGGGCCGTGGTTGGCCAGATCCGCGCCCTTTCCCCGTTCGTACCCGAGATCGTCCAGCCGTTCCAGAGCATCGTTGACGGCGTCGTGATAGCTGACCGGCGACACAGGGACACCAACCTTTCGGATTTCCGAATAGTTTGTTGTTCCGAACCGTTTACACTTCGCAGTATGCAGCATGCTGATCCGCCCCCGCACCCGGCCCCCACGCCGGGCCCCGACGACACCTCCGTCGTCAGCCTCGTACCGCTCCTGGAGCCCCACTTCCGTTCCGCGGCCGTACAGGGCCTCATGCCCGCGCCGTTGCTCGACGCGATGGAGACGTTCAAGCTGACGCCTCGTCATGGTGCGGTGCTGCCGCAGCTGCTCGCCTCGGAACCACTGACCGTGGGTGAGATCGCTCGGCGGCTGCACGTCTCGCTGTCCACCGCGAGCGAACTGGTCGGGGGACTGCACCGGGCGGGGATCGTGGAACGCGCCGAGGACCCGGCCAACCGCCGGCGGATCCTGGTGTCGCTCGCCGAGGGGTACCGGGAGCCGATCGAGTCCTTCGTCGCCCTGCGGGGCCGGCCGCTGCTGCGCGCGCTGGCCTCGCTCACTCCGCAGGAGCGCGCGGGATTCCTGGCCGGGCTCACCGCTTGGGTGCGGGAGGTGCAGAAGCCGGTGACGTGAACGGGCGGGCGGGCGAGGCCTGTTGCGGTCTCCATGTCGGCACCCCCGGCCGCCGCCCGTTCCGGCCGCGACGAACGCCCCCTCGGTTCAGCTGCGTTGCACCGACTCCGGGGCCTGCTCCACCACCGCCTTCCCCTTCTCCGTCTCCGCCGGTTCCGCCGCGCGCGGGAGCCGCCCGCGGACGAGGCGGTGCTGGGCCAGCGACCCACCCGCGATGATCACGCCGAAGACGCCCCAGCCGAACGGTCCGGCGGCGATGGCCGCCGTGACGGCCAGGGGGCCGGCCGCGCGCTGGCTCGCCTGGGCGAGACCGTGAACCCCGAGGTAGGTGCCCTGGGCGTGGTCGGGAGCGAGGGCGATCGACAGCTCCCAGGAGACGATCGCGTGCAGCATCTCGGCGAGCGTGAACCCAGCCGCAGCCACCGTGAGACACACGGCGGCCGCGACGGCTCCGTGCACCGCGGAGGCAGCCATGGCCACGCCGGACACCGTGAACACGACGGAGAGCGGCAGCAGCAGGGCGTGCGCCGCGCGGGTCGTCGCGCCGAACCGGGCCAGCGGCACCTGGAGCCCCACCACCATGGCGCTGTTGAGCACCAGCAGCAGCGGGACCGCTCCGTGCGGGGCATCGGTGGCGTGCACGGCCCACAGCGGCAGGCCGACCCTGAAGACCGCGTCGTCGAGGAAGAGCAGCGCGTCGGTCAGCACGTACAGCAGGTAGGTGCGGTCGCGCCACGGGCCGGTGGGACGGGCCCTCTCCGCTTCCTCCCCGCCCTCCCCTCCCTCCTCACCCTCCGCGCCTCCCGTGACGACACGGGTGCCGGCGGAGACGTCGGCGCAGCGGGCCGTGAGGAGGGCGGCGGCCACGAACGACAGGGCGTCGCCGAGGAGCAGGACGCGGTAGACGGTCTCGCCGCCGACGGCGAGGACCGCCGCCGCGCCGAGCCCTCCGACGGTCCATCCCGCGTTCGCCACCGTACGGTTGACCGCCTGGTAGCGGACGCGCTCGGCGCCCGCGACGCGGGAGGCGTAGAGCTTGGTGAGCACGCTCGCCGCCCGGTCGCCGAAGCCTCCGGCCGCCGACAGTGCCAGCAGCGGTACCAGGCCGTCGGTGACGAGCAGGCCGGCCGCGGCCACGGCGCGCAGGAGCTGGAAGGCGATGAGGACGCGGGTGAGCGGCAGCCGGTCGGCGAGGCGGCCGCCGACCGGCGGTCCGACGAGGCCGGCGAGGCCCGCGGCGGCGGCCAGGGCGCCGATCTCCCCCACGGTCAGCCGGGTGACGAAGGTGAAGTACAGCACCGACGTCGAGGCCCACAGCCCGCTGCCGACCCGGTCGACCAGTGCGACCCAGAGCATGCGGCGCCCGTCGCGGCCCCCCGGCAGATTTCCCGGCGCCAGCCGTCCCAGCCGCTTCCCCAGTGCGGTCCGCCCACGGTCAACGGTCACTGACTCCCCCCGGTGTCCTTGCCCAGCAGTTATGTATTGGTACATAGTTGAGTACGTGGCAATACATTATGGGATCACCGGTACGACCGCCAAGGCCATTTCCGCGTCCGTGGAACGCGCGGTGTCCGAGGGCACGCTGACGCCCGGGACGGCCCTGCCTCCCGTGCGTCGGCTCGCCGAGGAGCTCGGCGTGAGCCCCGGCACGGTCGCGACGGCCTACAAGGAGCTCCGCGGCCGCGGCGTCGTCGTCACGCGGGGCCGCGGCGGCACCGTCGTCGCCGAGGCCCTCGCCGTGGCGTCCCGCCGGCCGCCCAGAATCCCGGAAGGGCTGCGCAATCTGGCGGACGGGCAGCCCGACCCGGCGTTCCTGCCCGCCCTCGTCCCGCCGGCCCGGCTGTCGCCGGGCTCGGGCGCGCACCGGTCGGCGCCCCGGCTGCCGGCCCTGGAGGACGCCGTCCGCCGGTGGCTGGAGCGGGACGGAGTCCCCGGGCGGCACGTGACCTTCGCCCATGGATCGCTGGACCTCGTCGGACGCCTGCTCTCCGTCGAACTGCGCCCCGGCGACGCGGTGGCGATGGAGGACCCCGGCTACCACCACCTGCTCGACCTCGTGACCGCCCTGGGGCTGCGCTCCGTACCCGTCGCGGTGGACGGCGAGGGGATCCGCCCCGAGGCGCTGCGCGCCGCGCTGCGGGCGGGCGTACGGGCCGTCGTGTACAGCCCGCGCGCGCAGAACCCGTACGGCGGGTGCTTCTCGGCCGCCCGGCGCGACGCGCTGGCCGAGGTGCTGCGTGGCGCGCCGGACGTCCTCGTGGTCGAGAACGACCACGCGGCGGACGTCGCCGGAGCGCCCCTGCACTCGCTCTGCGGCACGGGCCCCGCGCGCTGGGCGCACGTCCGGACGGTGACGAAGCACCTGGGCAGCGACCTGCGGTGGGCCGCCGCCGCGTGCGACGCGACCACGCTGGCCCGGCACGACGGGCGGCTGCTGCTCACGTCCGGCTGGGTCAGCCATCTGCTCCAGACCGCCGTGCTCGGTCTCATGACGGACACGGGGACACGGGACCTCGTCGGCCGGGCCCGCGCGGCGTACGGGCAGCGGCGGGACGCGCTGCTCGGGGAGCTCGGGCGGCGGGGCATCGCGGGCCACGGCGCGAGCGGCCTGAATGTGTGGGTGCCGGTCCGGGACGAGTCGGCGGTGGTCAACGGGTTGCGCACACACGGCTGGTGGGTCGCCGCCGGCGCCCGCTTCCGCATCGACACCGCGCCCGGCGTGCGGATCACCGTGACCGACCTCGTCCCGGAGGACGCCGCGCGGCTGGCGCGGGACTTCGCCGCGGTGCTGGGCGATTCCGCGGACACGTACGGGGGTTGAGGGGGCAGGCATCCCGACGCTGACCGTGGTCAGGGAAGGCCGCAAAAACTGCGGTTCCGTCAGGGGCGCGGCATTCGGGACCAAAGACCCTGGGCAGCGGGAGGCAATGCGGATTGCATGGCGTGCCAAGCGGTGATCACCGCTTGCCCCCCATCCCCCTTACGGAAGTACGGAATTCAATGAGTCATGTCTCCAGACGGCGTGTCCTGACCTTCGCCCCCGCCCTCGGTGTCGCCGCCGCCGTCCCCGGCGTGGCGGCGGGTTCCGTCGTCGCCGCGCCCCGTACCGCAGGTTCCGGCAAGCCCAGGGCCGCCGCCCGTCCGCTCCAGGAGATCACGGACGAGTGGGGGCGCTGGATGGCCAGGGAGCGGTTCCCCCGCTCGAACGGCTGCCGGTTCACCGCCTCCACGGACTACGGGAAGCAGGGCGCGCTCGGCGACTACCACCGGCATCAGGTCCGCACCGGGTACACCGGGATCGTCTACGACCCCAGCGCCCCCTCCCCCGTCCCCGGGCAGGTCACGTCCGTCTCGACCAGCTACCGCAACGGCACGGCCGTCGAGCAGGTGGTCACGTACAAGCAGAGCCGGACGACCGAGCAGGACCTGCGGATCTCGGTGACGGAAGCGCTGAAGGTCGGGGTCACGGTGGAGGTCTCGGCGGAGATCCCGGCCGTCGCCAAGGTCAGCGAGACCACGTCGATCGAGGCGACCCTCTCCTCGACGCAGGAGTTCTCGCACAAGGAGGTGCAGAACTGGAGCGTGGACCTGCCGCTGCGGATCCCGCCGAAGTCGGTCGTCGACGCGTCACTGGTGGTGGGCACCCAGAAGTACGACATCGACTGGACGGCCACCGTCTCCCTGACGGGGAACGTGGCGATCTGGTTCGAGGAGAAGGTCGACCTCAACCACGACGGTGACCTGCACTGGCTCTGGTTCGTCCCGGTCGAGGAGGTCTTCCGCGACTGCCGGGCGCACGGCATCGTCGACACGACGGGGTACGAGGTCACGGCGGACGGGGTGAACGCCTTCGCCAGCGGGACGTTCACCGGTGGCCAGGGGGTCTCCCTCAGCATCAACACCGTGCAGAAGCCGCTCGACGGCGGGCAGCGGAGCGCGGCGGCGGCGCGGTCGGTCCCGGTGCCGCTCGGTCCGGCCGGCAAGCGGGTCATCATCCCCGGGCGCTGACGGGGGCCGGAGGGGGTGCGGGGGCCTGGCCGTGACGCCGGGCCCCCGGTGGTACGGGCCGGCCGACGCCGGAGCACCGAAATCCGGACATTCGCACGACCCGTCCCCTTTTGAGCCGCACACCCCTTCGATCACCCGCCGCACCAGGCGTCACGTCACGTGTCGTTCAGCTGACGGTCCGAAGTGTTTCGCCGAACGGTCAGCCATCACTGTCCGCAATCCGAACACAACTGACCGAAAATATCCGCCGTTTTTGACTGAAGGGGTCGGCATAGCCAAATCTCTGTCAAATGTTGTCAATGACGTCCGAGGGCGGCGGCCTCTTACGCGACCGTGACTTCCGGCTGCTGCTGTCCGGCGCGGCAGCAGGTCAGCTGGGCGCGCAGGTGACCGTGGTCGCCCTGCCGCTGGTCGCCGTGGTCGAACTCGACGCCTCGCCGCTGCAGACGGGGATCCTGACGGCCGCCGAGACCGCCGCGTTCCTGCTCGTGGGCCTGCCCGCGGGGGCGTGGGTGGACCGGATGCGCCGGCTGCCGGTGCTCGTCCGGGCCGACGTCGTCCGGGCCGTGGCGATGGCGGCCCTGCCGCTGTCGGCCTGGGCCGGGGTCCTGACCATGACCCAGCTCTACGTGGTCGCCCTGGTCACCGGCGTGGCCTCGGTCTTCTTCGACATCGCGCACCAGAGCTATCTGCCGTCCCTGCTCCCGCGCGAGAGGCTGGTCGCGGGCAACGGCGCCCTGGAGACGGTGCGTTCGTCCTCCCAGATGGCGGGTCCCGGCGTGGGCGGCGTCCTGGTGCAGGTCGTCGGCGCGCCCCTCGCCCTGCTCGCCGACGCGGCCGGCTATCTCGTCTCGGCGCTCTTCCTGCGCGGCATCCGCACCCCCGAGCCCGAGCCCGCCCCGGCCACCGGTGAGCCCCTGCGCGCCCAGATCATGGAGGGGCTCGCCTTCGTCTTCCGGAACCCCGTCCTGCGGATGATCGCCTGCTCGACGGCGGTCGCGAACTTCTTCGCCTCGATGCTCGTGGCCGTGCAGACGGTCTTTCTGGTCCGGGTACTGGACCTGCCGCCCGGTGTCATCGGGCTGATGCTGTCGGCGTCGGCCGTCGGCGGACTGGCCGGGGCGCTGTGCGCGGACGTCCTCGGGCGGACCCTCGGAAGAGCGCGGGTCATCTGGCTGGCCCCGCTCGTCAGCGGGCCGTTCGCCGTGCTGTGGCCGCTGGCCGGGCGCGGTGCCGCGGCGGTGTGGTTCGCCGTCGGCTCGGCGGCCGTCTTCTTCGGCGCCGTGGTCTACAACGTCGCCCAGGTCAGCTTCCGGCAGGTTCTCTGCCCCGACGCGCTGCTGGGCCGGATGAACGCCACCCTGCGCTTCGTGGTCTGGGGCACGATGCCCTTCGGCGCCCTGCTCGGCGGGGCCGTCGCCGGGGCCTGCGGGGCCCGCGCCGCCGTCTGGCTGTGCGCCGCCGGTTTCGTGCTGGTCCCGCTTCCCCTCCTGCTCTCCCCCCTGCGGCGGCTGCGCGACCTGCCCGCCCCCGAGAGCGTGCCGGGGCCCGTCGCGGGCTGAACCGCCCGGTCCTTCTCCCACCCCCCTTCGTTTCCCCGAACCGTCGCGCCCCCGGCGCACGGGAGGTCAGCGTGCAGTCCCGCAGTATCACTTCGTCCTATCTCGACCGCTTCCGGCGGCTCACCGGTCCGGACGGGCCGGCCGGCGCCCCGCTCCCCGTCACCGGGGCCCAGCGGAGGTTCCTCCTCGCCCGCCGGATGGATCCGGCCGGGCGGCCCGCGCTCGTCCCGCTGTTCTTCGTCTTTCCCCGCGGGGCAGTTGACGCCGCGCGGCTGCGGGCCGCCGCCGGTCACCTGGCCGCCCTGCACCCCGCGCTGCGGGTGCGTCCGGAGGTGTGCCGGGGCGTACCGGTGCAGCGGGTCGGCGCGCCCGAGGGGTGGGTCCGGGAGGTGGCGGTCCCGCCCGGCCGTACGGCGGCGGAGGCGGTGCTGTCCGCGTCGGCCGACTGGCCGTCGGAGGGGCCGCCGCTGCGGTTGTTCCTCGCCGCCGGGGCCGCCGGAAGCGCGGAGGACGTCCTCGCGCTCGTCCTCGACCACGCCGTCTGCGACGAGCAGTCGCTGGGCGGCATCACGGCTGGCCTGACCCGCGCGTACGACGAGGGTCTCGGCGCCGACGACGTGCCGGACGCGCTCGCGGCGGAAGGGCTCGCCGCCTACCGCGAGGCCGTCGAGCTCCAACTGACCGCCGAGGAACGGGCGTCCGGGCCGGCGGCGCGCGCGTACTGGGCGCGCCGCCTGGCCGGACTGCGTCCGCCGCCCCCGCCGGCCGCGACGGGCGGGCCGGGGACGGGGAGCGCCCGGCG
>NZ_JABETO010000066.1 GCF_013055795.1 Streptomyces sp. I05A-00742 | reverse complement strand
GGCCGGGCCCCGCCCGCCGGTGACCGTGCTGCTCGGCCCGGACTCCGAGGTCGGCCGCGCCCTCGCCGCCGGACGCCCCGACCGGGCCGCCCGGCTGCTCGCGCCCTGGCGCGAAACGTTCGGCACCGCCCTCCGGCTGGAGGCCGTCCGGCACGGCCGCACCGGCACCGGCCCCGGCTCGCTGCGGCTCGCCGCCCGTACCGTCGGCTTCGCCGCCGACCAGGGCGTACCGGCCGTCCTGAGCAACGCCGCGCGCTACGCCGACCCCGGCCAGGGGCCCGTCGCCGACGTGCTCGACGCCGCCCGCCGGCTGGTCCCCATCGACTTCCGCCGGCCCGGGGCGCTGGACGGCGGCGAGCGCTGGCTCAAGGACCCCGGCGCCATGGCCGCCGCGGCCGAGCGGATCGCGGAGGCCGCCGGGCTGCGCCGCGACGCCGCCCACCGGCTGCTCGCCACCACCGAGGAGACCGCCGCCGCCTGCCGCGTCGACCCCGAGGACGACCTCGGCCTCGGCTCGGTCCACTTCCCCGAGCCGCGCCTGGTCGGCGCGGACCGGCGCACCGCCGACCGGGTGCTGCGCTCCCGCTGCACCGCCGGCCTGGTGCTGCGCGGCCTCGACCGGGGCGCCCGCGCCCGGGAGTACCGCGACCGGCTGGACGACGAGCTGGCCATCATCGGGCACCGCGGCTTCGCCTCGTACTTCCTCACCGTCGCCCGGGTCGTCGACGACGCCCGCGACCTCGGCGTCCGCGTGGCCGCCCGCGGCTCCGGCGCCGGCTCGCTGGTCAACCACCTGCTGGGCATCGCCGGCGCCGACCCGGTCGAACACGGCCTGCTGATGGAGCGGTTCCTGTCCACCCGGCGGGCCGCGCTGCCCGACATCGACATCGACGTCGAGTCCGCGCGCCGGCTGGACGTCTACCGGGCGATCTTCGACCGCTTCGGCCCCGAGCGGGTCGCGACCGTCGCCATGCCCGAGACCTACCGGGTCCGGCACGCCCTCCGCGACGTGGGCGCCGCCCTCGCCATGGACCCCGCCGAGGTGGACCGCCTCGCCAAGGCGTTCCCGCACATCCGGGCGCGCGACGCGCGGGCCGCGCTCGCCGAACTGCCGGAGCTGCGCGGGATCCGGCCGGAGCGGTACGGGCGGCTGTGGGAGCTGACCGAGGCGCTGGACGCGCTGCCGCGCGGCGTCGCCATGCACCCGTGCGGCGTCCTGCTGTCGGACGCGACCCTGCGCGCCCGCACCCCCGTCGTGCCGACGAGCGGCGAGGGCTTCCCCATGTCCCAGTTCGACAAGGACGACGTGGAGGAGCTGGGCCTGCTCAAGCTCGACGTGCTGGGCGTGCGGATGCAGTCCGCGATGGCGCACGCGGTGGACGAGGTCGAACGGGCCACCGGCCGCCGTATCGACCTCGACGACCCCGGGCAGGTGCGCCCGGGCGACCGGCGGACGTACGCGCTGATCCGCTCCGCCGAGACGCTCGGCTGCTTCCAGATCGAGTCGCCCGGCCAGCGCGATCTGATCGGCCGGCTCCAGCCCGAGAACTTCCACGACCTCGTCGTCGACATCTCGCTGTTCCGGCCGGGCCCGGTCGCCGCCGACATGGTGCGCCCCTTCATCGAGGCCCGGCACGGCCGCGCGCCCGCCCGTTATCCGCACCCGGACCTGGCGGAGGTGCTGAGGGAGACCCACGGCGTGGTCGTCTTCCACGAGCAGATCATCGAGATCCTGCGGATCATGACCGGCTGCGACCGGGGCTCCGCGGACGAGACCCGGCGCGCGCTCTCCAACCCCGAACTGCTGGGCCGGGTACGGGCGTGGTTCGCGGCACGGGCGGCGGAGCGCGGCTACTCCGCCGACGTGGTCCGCCGCACCTGGGAGATCGTCGAGGCGTTCGGCTCGTACGGCTTCTGCAAGGCGCACGCGGTCGCCTTCGCCGTGCCCACCTACCAGTCGGCCTGGCTCAAGGCGCACCACCCGGCCGCGTTCTACGCCGGACTGCTCACCCACGACCCGGGGATGTACCCGAAGCGGCTGCTGCTGGCGGACGCGCGGCGGCACGGGGTGCCGGTGCTGCCGCTGGATGTGAACCGTTCGGACGCCGCCTATCGAATCGAACTGGTGTCTGAGAGGCGGTTCGGGGTCCGTCTCGCCCTCTCCGAGGTGCACGGCATCACCGCGGCCGAGACGGAACGGATCGTCGCCGGCCGCCCGTACACCTCGCTCCAGGACCTGTGGCGGCGGGCCAGGCCCGGCCTCCCCGTCGCCGAACGGCTGGCGCGCGTCGGCGCGTTGGACGCGTTCGGCACCAACCGCCGCGACCTGCTGCTGCACCTCGCGGAGCTCCACCGCCACCAGCGGGGGCCCACCGCCCAGCCGACCCTGGTCGACGACGCGCGGACGGAGCCGATCGGCCTGCCCGACCTCGACGCGAAGGAGCGCCTGGGCGCCGAGCTGAACGTGCTCGGCATGGACACCTCGCGCCATCTGATGACCGACCACCGGGCGTTCCTGCGGGAGTTGGGCGCGCTCCCGGCGAGCCGGCTGCGCGACGCGCGGCACGGCGAGACCGTGCTGGTCGCGGGCGCCAAGGCCGCCACCCAGACCCCGCCGGTCCGGTCCGGCAGGCGGGTGGTCTTCGCGACCCTGGACGACGGCACGGGACTGGTGGACTGCGCGTTCTTCGACGACTCCCACGCGGCCTGCGCCCACACGGTCTTCCACTCCTGGCTGCTGCTGGTCCGCGGCACGGTCCAGCGGCGCGGGCCGCGCAGCCTGAGCGTGGTCGGCACCCGGGCGTGGAACCTGGCGGAGCTCGTCGCCCTCCGGGCCGAGGGCGGCCTGGAGGCGGTGGCCGAACTGCTGGCCCGGCCACCGGAGGAGCAGCCCGCCGGTCCGCAGCGCCGTATCGAGCTGCCCACCGGATACGCGATGCACCCGTGGGCCGACCTGCGGCCGGCGGGCGAAGGGGAGGCCACGGGGCGGAAGTTGTGGCACGCGAGCCAGGGGAGTGCGGGACGATGAACGGACGGAGACTGACCCCGGTTCCCCCTTTGCCGGAGGGTGCGCCGGTCCGGCGGCCGCGACCGGCGGCGGAGGCCGGCGGGGAGACCCCCGTCCTGTGCGTGCACTTCCACCCCGCCGCGGACGGGCCCCTCGATGAGGAGATCTACGACGGCCTCCTCGCCCTGCTCGCGGAGGTGACCCCCGTCGTCCAGGCGCTCCCGCCCGCCGCCGCGCTCGCCGACGTCCGGGGCGCCACGCGGTACTTCGGCCGGGACCCCGCCGGGATCGCCGCCCTGCTGCGGGTCCGGAGCCTCGCCCGGTACGGCACCGACTGCGCGGTCGGCGTCGCCGCCAACCCGATGCTGGCGCGGATGGCCGCGCGGGACGCGGCGCCCGGCACGGTCCGCGTGCTCCCGGCGGACGAGGACGAGGTGGCCGCCTTCCTGGCCCGCCGGCCGGCCGCGGCGCTGCACGGGGTGGGCCCCGCCACCGCCCGCACCCTGTGCGCGTACGGGCTCGACAGCGTCGGCCGGATCGCCGCCGCGCCGCTCCCCGCGCTCCAGCGCATCCTCGGCGCGGCCGCCGGGCGGACCCTCCACGAGCGGGCGCGCGGCATCGACCCCACGCCGGTCACCCCTGAGGCGCGGGCCCGTTCGATGGGGGCGGAACACCGCTTCGCAACCGACGAACTGGACCCGGCCCACCGCCGGCGCGCCCTGCTCGCGCTCGCCGACGGGCTGGGCGCCCGGCTGCGGGAGAGCGGCCAGGCCGCCCGCGGCCTCACCCTCACCGTCCGGTACGCCGACGGCTCCGCCACGACCCGGACCAGGACCTTCGCCGAACCGACCGCGCACACCCCGGAGCTGACCGCCGTGGCGTACGACCTGCACGGCGCGCTCGGCCTGCAGCGGGCCCGGGTGCGGGCGGTGGCGCTGCGCGCCGAGGGGCTCACCGACGCCGAAGGGGTCCCGCACCAGCTGACGTTCGACGCCGCCGACGACAAGGCGCGCCGGGTCGAGGCCGCCGTCGACCGGGCGCGGGCGCGCTTCGGCCCGTCGGCGGTGGGGCCGGCGGCGGCGCTGCACGTCGCCTGACCGCCCGAGTGCGGACTGCCCTTTACCACCTATCTGTTACTGCCAGGTAACTGGCCGAATTCGTGCGAACGAATACATGTCGAACTTCTTGACGAAGTTATGACCTTCACGCAACCTACTCGCACGTAAGTTGATGCCCTTTCAGCGCGAGGCCCCCCCGGACCATCGTGCCGCTGCCGTGCGCCCTCCCCCACCTGCGAGGTTCCCCTCATGATCGGCACCCGAAGACTCCCTCGTATCCGCAGCGTCTTCAGAATCCTCTGCACCCTGCTGCCCGCGCTCGCCCTCGTGCTGGCCTTCGGATCCGCCGCACCGGCCGCCCCCGCCGGTGCGCAGACGGTCAGCAGTGGCTGGAACAACTACTCCTGCAAGCCGTCGTCCGCCCACCCCCGGCCCGTCGTCCTCGTCCACGGCACCCTCGCCAACTCCGTGGACAATTGGGTCTTCCTCGCGCCCTACCTGGTGAACCGCGGCTACTGCGTCTACTCGCTGGACTACGGCCAGCTGCCCGGCGTCCCCGTCTTCAACGGCCTCGGCCCGGTCGCCAAGTCGGCCGGCCAGCTCTCCACCTTCGTGGACAAGGTCCGCAAGGCCACCGGCGCGCAGAAGGTGGACCTCGTCGGCCACTCCCAGGGCGGCGGCGTGATGCCGCGCTACTACCTCAACTTCCTGGACGGCGCGGGCAAGGTGAACTCCCTGACCGGACTCGCCCCGTCCAACCACGGCACGACCCTCTCCGGCCTGACCAAGCTCATGGACCTGATCCCCGGCGCCCGCGAGGCCATCCACGGCACCGCCCCCGGCCTCACCGACCAGGCCGTCGGCTCCGACTTCATCAAGAAGATGAACTCCCGCCCCGACACGGTCCCCGGCGTCCGCTACACCGTCATCGCCACCAAGTACGACGAGGTCGTCACCCCGTACCGCACCGCCTACCTCTCCGGCCCCGACGTCCGCAACATCCTGCTCCAGGACCGCTGCTCCGTCGACCTCTCCGAACACCTCGCGATCGGCACCATAGACCGCGTCGCCTTCAAGGAGGTCACCAACGCCCTGGACCCGTCCCACGCCAAGCCGGCCACTTGTGCCGACATGGTGAGCTGACCTCCCGAAGAATCGTTTCTTCACGCTCCGGGAGCGCCCGTACCCACCGAAAGGCGGGGGCGGGCGCTCCTTCGCGCCCTCCGGGAGATACCGGCACCGCGCGGCGGACTGTTCGACCGTTTTGCGGAGCACGCGGAGGAGTTGTGGGGGCGGGGGGTTCCCGTACGTCAGTGAGTGGCCCGAGGGTTCAAGCCGCGGCGCACGGGCCGGGCCATGGCGGATTCCGTCAGGTCGTCGTCCGCCCGGAGGGGCTGGGACTCTCCCGTCCGGGCGAAACCCTTTCTCCGGTACAGCCGTTCGGCGCGGTCGTTGCCGTCCGTGACCCAGAGCCGGATCTCGGCGAGTCCGCGGTCCGCCGCCCAGCCGACGGCCGCGTCCACGAGCAGGCCGCCGGCGCCTGTGCCGCGGGCGCCGGCGGCCACCCAGAGGGAGACGAGCTCGGCGGTCCGGGGGCCCGTGGGGACCACGCCGACCAGCCCGCAGGCCTCTCCGCGCCGTTCGGCCAGGAACGTGTTGCGCCGGGAGAGGCGCTCCCGCCACAGTTCCTCGGGGAAGGCGTTCTCCCGGTCCCACGTGGAGCCGAACGCCTCGGGCGTGTCCGCGAGCGCGGTCAGGCGGACGGAGCGGTAGAGCCGCCATTCGTCCGGGTCCAGGGGGCGTGTGATGATCTCCTCTTCGGGCATGGGGTGACCGTTCCAGGTGCCGGCCCAGGGGAGCAAACGACTTTCCGGAGGGCTGCGGGTGGGTGGATATATGGGATATAAGTCCCATACTGCGTTAGTGAATTGACAAATTTAGGGTTGCCTAACCTAATGTCGGTTCCGTGACCGAGTTCCCTCTCCGTCCCGTCACGGACCCTCGCACACGCCCCGCGCCCCTGCATGCGATCGCCGTCGGCGTCGCGATTCCCGAGTAGCGACCCCTCCCCGAACGCCGTCGGACCGGGGGCCGGCCGTGCCGAACCGCCGTGCCCGCCCCGTCCGTTCGCGTCTCCGCGCACCCTGCCCTCGGCCCGAAAGGCACTCCCGTGCGGCTGCTCCTCTCGTTCACCTCCGTTTCCCCCGAGGGCTCCCCCCTCGCGACCGCCCGGCCCGGCGGCCGCAGACGCAGACCCGGCGGCCCCTTCGGCGGCGGCGTCCGTCCCCGGACGCGAACCGCCCTGTCCGTCGTGTTCAACGGGCCGTCGGCACGGTGTCCGGCACCCGCACCGATCCAGGGGAGATGTCATGAGTGAGCACGACGGGGCCGACGGCGTGGAGGGCGGGCTCGTCGTCCGCGTGCTCGACGCCCTGCTGCGGGAGGACGTCTGCCGGCTGCGCAGCACGGCGCGGACCGAGAGCCGTCCGGACGGCGACCGGCTGGCGCTGACCGTGGCGGGAGAATCGTTACTGCTGCCGGTCGTCCACGACGGGCTCCAGTGCGCGGTCCGGATCCGCGCCCCGCTGCTGGAGACCGCGGACGGCGTCGTCACCGGCCTGGACGCGGTGCTGAACCGGCTGCGTGCGGCGGCGGATCCGGACGAGCGCGCCGGGTTCGACGCGTTCGCCGCCGCGTGCGCGGCGGAGCTGGAGGTCCTGCGGCTGCGCGAACGGGCGCGCGGGGACGTCACCGAGCGGCTGGCCGCGCTGTACGGGCGTACCGCCGCCGAGTGGACCGGACCGCGCGGCGCCCTCGCCTTCGACGTGCTCGCCGCACTCCGTCCCGAACCCGGCCTTCCCACGGGCCGCGCGGCGCTCGGCCCCGGCGAACTCACGGCCTACGCCCCCGAGTTCCACCCCTGCTTCGGACTGCGCTGGCTCGCCCTGCCGCGGGAGGCCGTCCATCGCGGCCCGGGGGACCTCCCGGAGTGGTGGCCAGGACCGGACGCGCTCGGCCTGTCCGGCCTGGACGCCACGCACACGATGCTGCCGGTGCACCCGCTGACCGCGGGCGAACCGCTCGACGGGGCGCTGCGCGCCGCCGGACTGGAGGGCAGGGCGCACCTCGCCGAGAAGCCCTGGGCGGACGTCGTGCCGACGCGGTCGGCGGGGACGCTCGCCCCGGCCGACGCACCGGCGACGCGGGTCGAGGTGCCGCTCGCCGGAGCCGTTCCGGACGCGTGGCCGGGGGCGCTCGCCGACGGTGTGGTGGCACAACGGCTCCTGGAGGAGGTCCTGTTGTGCGAACCGCGGTTCGTCGGGTCCGTCCTCCCGGCCGACGGGAGCGCGTACCTGCGCGCCGGGCACCCCCTGCTCGCCGCCCGGGTGCTTCACCGCCCGGACCCGGCCGACGCGCAGGTGGTGCCCGTCGCCGCGCTGCCCGCCCGGACGCCCGACGGCGGAACGGTCGCGGACGCCCTCGCCGCGCGCCACTACGGCGGGTCGCTGCCCGCCTTCGCCGACGCCTGGGTGACGCTGCTCCTGGACTGGCACACCACCCTCTTCTCCTACGGCGTGGCCCTGGACGTCCACCCGCGGAGCCTGTCGGTGGTGCTCGACGCGCACCGCGGCCGCCCCCGGCTGCGGCTGCTGTACGGAACCCCCGGCGGGCTCCTGGTGAACGGGGTGCGGTTCGCCTCGCGGCTCGGCGGGCAGGCGGCGGACCTCCTCGGCTTCGCCGACCGGCGGACCCTCGCCGGGCACGACGGGCCCGTCGCCGACGCCCTCGCCACCGGCGCCCTGTACCGGTGCGCGGTGGAACCCCTGGACGCGTTCGCCCGGGACGGCCGCGGCAGCCGGGCCGGATGGCTGCGGCTGGTGCGCGACCGGCTCGCCGAGGCCGTGGACCGCGTCCCGCCCGGCGCCGCGACGGTGCTCCGCACCCGGCTGCTGGACTCCGGGGCACTGCCGGTCCGGGCCGCGGTCACCGGCGGTGCGGGGCGGCGCTATCTGAACGGGCCGAACTACCTGGCCGCCGCCGGTGATTGAGCGGCCTCCCGGCCGTCGGGCTCCCGGAGTTCCCGCACGTACCGCCAGTCCGCCGCGGTCCACTCGTAGCCGAACCACTTGTTGATCGCCAGCATGGGCCCGTTCTCCGCGTCGTTGCAGGTGAACGCCTCCGTGCAGCCGGCCGCCCGCGCCAGGTGGAGGGCGCGGTTCTTGGTGAGTTTGGCCAGGCCCCGGCCGCGGTGCGACCGTGCCGTGCCGGTCATGCCGGACATCATCCGGCCGAGCCCGTCGGTCCGGACGAGGGTGAAGGCGACGGCCACACCGTCCGCGACGGCGACGGTCGAGAGGGAGTGGTCGATGTCCGGCTGCCGCCACTCGTGGGCGAGCCACGCCTCGTACGACAGGATCTCGGCCGGAATGTCGCACGGTTCGTCCTGGACGGTCTCCATGTCCAGCGCGTGGATCGGGCGGGGGTCGTCGGCGAAGGCGGTGAAGGGGCGCAGTTCGACGCCCCGGGGCGGCTCCGCCTCCGGCGGCAGCGGGGTGCCGGCGAGGTCGAGCCGGAGGTAACCGGACCGGCGCAGCCGCCGGTAGCCGTGCCGTTCGGCCCGGGCGGGGGAGCGCCCGTCGTCCGTCACCCGGATGAAGACCGACCGGGCGCCGATCCCGGCGAGGTACTCCTCGGCCGCCCGCAGGAGGGCCGAGGCCGTCGCGTCGGCCTCCCGCTCCCCGACGCGGGGATCGGCGTACGGGTTCGCGAACGCCTGGCCGTCCTCGCCGTTGTCCGGGTACAGGCCCATGCGGACGGAGCCGGTGACCCGGCCGCCGGACTCGGTGACGAGGTGGCGGAAGCGCTGCCCGGGAGGCGCCTGTCCGGCCTCCCAGCTGATCATCTCCGGCGCGCAGACCATGAACGGCGCGGCGGCGCGGCGGACTTCGGCGACGGCGTGCGCGTCGGCGGGGGTGAGGTCCCGGACGGTGAAGGGCATGCGCGGACGGTAGGCGAGCCGGCGAGGGAGTTGCAAAAGGTTTTACCTCTTATGGTTGGTACATACATCTATATGGGCGTAGCGTCTCCGGCACGGGCCGCGACGGAGACGGCGGCCCGTGCCGAACGGGGGTCGAGCCATGCCCCGGGACACCCGGGGCGACTGCCGAAAGGGGACACCGCGACATGTGCGGGATCACCGGATGGATCGCCTACGACCAGGACCTCACCACCGCGGCCGCGCGCGGCACGCTGGAGCGGATGACGCGGACCATGGAGTGCCGCGGCCCGGACGCCTCGGGCCTCTGGACGGACACGCACGCCGCCCTCGGCCACCGCAGGCTGGCCGTCATCGACATCGAGGGCGGCCGGCAGCCGATGCTCGCCGAACACGACGGACGCACCCAACTGGCCCTCACCTACAGCGGCGAGGTGTACAACTACCGCGAGCTGCGCTCCGAACTCGCCGGACGCGGGCACGTGTTCCGCACCAGCAGCGACACCGAGGTCGTGCTGCACGCCTACCTGGAGTGGGGCGAGGCGTTCACCGAACGCCTCAACGGCATGTACGCCTTCGCCCTCTGGGACCCGCGCACGGAAGAACTCCTCCTCGTCCGCGACCGCATGGGCATCAAGCCGCTCTTCTACCGCCCCACCCCCGACGGCGTCCTCTTCGGCTCCGAGCAGAAGGCCGTCCTCGCCCACCCCGGCGTCCGCGCCACCGTGGGCACCGAGGGGCTCGCCGAAGTCCTCGCCTTCGTCAAGACCCCGGGCCACGGCGTCTACGACGGCCTGCACGAGGTGCGGCCGGGACACACCGTCCGTGTCCGCCGGGACGGGATCACCGTCCGGCGCTACTGGGCGCTGGAGGCCCACGAGCACACCGACGACATCCCCACCACCGTCGCGCACATCCGCGAACTCCTCGACGACATCGTCACCCGCCAGCTCATCGCCGACGTCCCGCTGTGCACCCTGCTCTCCGGCGGACTCGACTCGTCCGCCATCACCGCGCTCGCCGCCAAGGGCCTCGCGGAGGCGGGACGCGGGCCCGTGCGCTCGTTCTCCGTCGACTTCACCGGCCAGACCGACCACTTCGTCCCCGACGACCTGCGCGGCACCCCCGACGGCCCGTACGCCCACGCCCTCGCCGAACACGTGCGCTCCGACCACCGTGACATCGTCCTGGACACCGCCGCCCTGATGGACCCCCGCCACCGGCGGGCCGTGCTCACCGCCCGGGACCTGCCCACCGGCTTCGGCGACGGCGACACCTCCCTCTACCTCCTCTTCAAGGCGATACGGGAGCAGTCCACCGTCGCCCTCTCCGGAGAGTCCGCCGACGAGGTCTTCGGCGGCTACAAGTGGTTCCACGACGGGTCCGCGCACGCCGACACCTTCCCCTGGGTCGCGGCCGGCGTCGCCCACCTCTTCTCCGGCGGACACGGCGGGCTCGGCGACCTCCTCGCCAAGGACGTCCTCGACGCCGTCGACGTCCCCGGCTACACCGAGGCCCGCTACCGCGAGGCCCTCGCCGAGGTGCCCCGGCTGCCCGGCGAGACCGGGCTGGAGAAGCGCATGCGCGAAGTCTGCCATCTGCACCTCACCCGGTTCGTCCAGATCCTCCTCGACCGCAAGGACCGCGCCAGCATGGCCACCGGCCTGGAGGTCCGGGTGCCCTTCTGCGACCACCGCCTCGTCTCCTACGTCTTCAACACCCCCTGGGCGATGAAGACCTTCGACGGCCGCGAGAAGTCCCTGCTGCGCGCCGCCGTCCGCGACGTGCTCCCCGACGTGGTCGCCGACCGCGTCAAGAGCCCCTACCCGGCGACCCAGGACCCCCGCTACGGGGACGCGCTCCGCGCCGGACTCCGCGAGATCGCCGCCGACCGGGACGCGCCCGTGCGGTCCCTGCTCCGCGAGGACGCCCTGAGGGAAGCCCTCGCCGAGGACGCCGGGGACCACTACCGCGGCGCCACCGAACTCGTGCTCGGCCTCGACTCCTGGCTGCGCACCGGCGGTATCGACCTGCGGCTGTAGCCGCGGCGGTACGGACGAGGGGGCGCCCCCGGACGGCCGTGGCGCGCCCCCTCGGGGTGCCCGGTGCCACGGGCCGGACGGCGCACAATGGGTGGCGCACACCGCCCCGCCAGCCAGGAGACCCCCGTGGCCTTGCACGTGACCGTCGAACCGGACGCCCCCGAACCGCCCTACGAGCAGATCCGCGCCCGCATCGCCGAACAGGCCCGCACGGGAGCGCTCCCCGTCGGCTACCGGCTCCCGACCGTCCGCGGCCTCGCCGAGGAACTGGGGCTCGCCGCCAACACCGTGGCCAAGGCGTACCGGGCCCTGGAGACCGACGGCGTGATCGAGACACACGGCCGCAACGGCACCTTCGTCGCCGCCCCCGGCGACACCGCCGCACGCGAGGCCGCGGCCGCCGCCCGCGCCTACGCCGAGCGCGCCCGGCGCCTCGGCCTCGGCCGGGAGGCCGCCCTCACCGCCGCCGAACAGGCGCTGCGCGCCGTCTACGACGGCTGACCGCCGGCGGGCGGACCCGGATCCCGGGGTTCCCCGCCGCCGTTCGGGCGGAACCCCCCGAACCGGACCTTCGGCCGATACCCTTGCCCGTGATGGGACGTCATGCCGGGGGACCGGCGTTGTCGATACGGGGGCGGTGGCGGCTGACCGCCCTGCTCGCGGCCCTGGTGTGCGCGCTGGCCCTGCTGCTCACCTTCGTTCTCTCCGACTGGCGCTCCCGGAACGGCACGGTGCACGACGAGCGGGCCGACGTCGGCTGGGGCTTCACCCACACCAAGTACAGCGCCGACCGCGGCGAGGACACCGCCCGGAAGGCCGCCGGCAAGCTGCTCACCGCCACATCCCTGCCGCAGAACCAGCACATCATGGGCTGGGGCGCCGACAACCCCGAACCCCGGCCCGGCACCTACAACTTCACCGACCTCGACCGCCGGGTCGCCCTGATGCGCCGGACCGCCGGGACGCCCGTCCTCACCCTCTGCTGCGCCCCCGACTGGATGAAGGGCGGCGGCGCGCAGACCGACTGGGCCCAGAAGTCCCTGGAGAAGGCCCCGGACCGCGCCCACTACCGCGACTTCGCCCGGCTCGCCGGCGTGATCGCCAAGCGCTACCCGGACGTCCACCACTTCGTCGTCTGGAACGAACTCAAGGGCTTCTACGACGAATCCCGCAAGCGCTGGAACTACGAGGGCTACACCGAGCTCTACAACCTCGTTTACGAGGAGATCCGAAAACAGCGCGACGACGTCCTCATCGGCGGCCCGTACGTCGTCATGGACAGCAACGCCCCCGGATCCGCCTCCAACGCCTCCGCCCTCCAGGGCGCCTGGGGCGTCGTCGACCAGCGCGCCATCGACGCCCTCGAGTACTGGAACCGGCACAGGACCGGCGCCGACTTCCTCGTCGTCGACGGCTCCAGCTACACCCGCGACGGCAGCCGCCTCCTCCCCGACGAGTTCCGCGCCACCCGCAAGTTCGCCGACGTCACCACCTGGCTCCGCAAGGCCACCGGCCTCCCCGTCTGGTGGGCCGAGTGGTACGTCGAACCCCCCGACACCCAGGACCGCCGCGCCGCCTGGACCGAGGACCACCGCACCGCCGTCCAGGCCACCGCCATGATGAACATGGCCGAGGCCGGCGTCTCCGGCGCCTTCTACTGGAACCCCGAGGGCAACACCGACGCCTGCCCGGGCTGCCTCTGGAGCAGCACCGAGCTGAGCGGTGGTGGTGGGCGGCTGCCCATGATGGACCTGCTCTCCCGGTTCGCGGAGGAGTTTCCGGTGGGGAAGGGGGTGCGGAGGCCGGATGTGCGGGGGGAGGGGGTGCAGGCGCTTGCGTCGCGGGACGTTTTGCTCGTTGTCAATACGCGGGACGAGGAAGCGAGTGTGCGGGTGGATGGGCGGGCGGTGGTTTTGAAGGGGTACGAGGTGCGGTGGTTGGGGTGAGGGGGGTTGTGCCCCGGACCCGCCCCTTCGCCGATTCCCGGGGAGATCCCCGGACCCCCTGAAACCGCGCTCCGCGCGGTTGTCCTCAAACGCCGGACGGGCTGACATGCCCGCGGCTTCGCCGCTTGTCCTCAAGCGCCGGACAGGCTGGATGTCGCGCCCGGGCGCACGATTCAGCCCGTCCGGCGTTTGAGGACGCGCGCCGCAGGCGCGCTCAGGGGGGTGCGGGGGCTCGCCCCCGCAGAAACGGTGAAAGGGCGGGGCCGGGGCACCCTCACGACATCGTCACCAGCCGCTGCACCAGCACTGCCACGAGCACCACCAACAACGGCACCGCAAACCAGAACGACCCCTGCAACCACCGCCCCTGACGAACCCCCACCCGCATCCCCACCCGCGACAGCTCCCGAGCCGTCAGCAGCACCAGCAGCGAAAGCGCCGCGAGCCCCCCGACCACCGAGACGGGCGTCCAGGTGACGCGCGGCCCCACAGGCCCGGGCCGGGGCTCGGCAGGAGTGCCGGCGGGCCGGTCGCGGAGTTCGTAGAGGGCGGCGTCGTGGTTGGAGAGGACGCGGCGGAGTTCGGGGCGCCGGTCGAGAGCCTGCCGTATGCGGAGGTCCCAGCCGGCGCGGTAGCCGGCGCTGAGTTCCAGGTAGGTGGACTGGCCTTGGCCGAGGATGAGGTAGGAGTTGGGGCCGGCCTGCCGCAGGGCGGTGACGAGGTCGGAGACGCGGGCCGGGTCGCGCGGGGCGAGGGTCGGCTCGTAGAGGACGCGTTCCATGTCACGGGTGCCCCAGGGCATGGCGGGGGTGACGTTGTTGACGGTGTCGCTGCTCATCCACAGCAGCCGCACGGTCGGCTCGTCGTGGGCGTGGACGTAGTCCATGGCGGCGACCTCGCCGGGCCGGACGCGCTCGAAGTCCTCGTTGCCCCAGCGGGCCACGAGGAAGCCGAAGAGCAGGACGAGCCCGGCCGCCAGCGCGCCCAGGGGGGCGACGAGGGGCCGGGGCTTCCTCGCGGCCGCGGGGAAGAGCGCGAGCGCCGCGAGGACGCAGGCGCCGGGGACGGCGAACAGGAAGACGCGCAGGGCGACTTCACCGCCGTAGGACTGCATGCCGAAGGCCAGGAACGGCACACAGGTCAGGACCACCAGGGCCGTGTCGCCGACGCCGGCGCGGCGGCGGCGCCACCAGCCGAGGGCGGCGAACGCGAGGACGCCCCCGGCGAGCGCCACCCGGGTGTAGAGCACCAGCTTGTGGACGGGGTTGCCGCCCTCGATGCGTCCGGAGACGGACGACGAGACGTTGCCGCCCAACGACCCGACACCACCGAACAGTTCATCGAAGTGGCCCGACCAGTACGGCTCGGCGAGGAACCCCACCCACACCGCCAACATCACCCCGCACAGTAGCGGCAGCCCGCGCAGGGTGCAGCGCCGCACCAGCACCAGGGTGGTCAGCACCCCCAGCATGACGAACGGGGTGAGCTGGTGGCTGGCCACCGAGGCCGCGAACAGGGCGATCAGCAGGCCCAGCAGCAGCGTCAGCGTCCGGCGGTCGGCCGGCTCGACCCGGCGCTCGCCGGGCAGCCGCTTCCCGGGGAGCTCGCCGGGCCAGCGGAACCAGACCAGCAGCACGGCCACGAAGAGCAGGTAGAGGACGTAGTTGAGGGACTGCGGGGAAAAGTAGTCCTGGCCGACCCAGCCGCAGAGGGCGAACAGCCACAGGGCCGTCCACTTGGCCCGCCAGTGCGCCCGCACGGCCCGCAGCAGCAGCGCCAGCGGGGCGAGGCAGACCAGCTGGATGGCCAGGGGCCACCAGCGCAGCACCTCCGTGAGGTCGTCCACGCCGCACGCCCTGGCGGCCAGCGCGGCGAGCGCGAAGAAGCCGGGCCAGCTCCAGCGGGCGTCCAGGTCGGGCGCGGCGGAGCCGGTCCTGTCGATGTAGTCGAGGAACCCCAGGTGCTGCCAGGCCGTCGCGAAGCGCGGCCGGTCCTCCAGGACCGCCGGCACGGCGTGCAGGGACACCACGGTCGCCAGCAGCACGGCGGCGAGCAGCCAGGTGCGGGGCCGGTCGGGCACCAGGCAGGCGGCGAACGCCACGACCAGCAGGGCCGCGCCGGCCAGGGTCGCGGCAGGGAGCACCGACACCAGCCCGAGGCCGCCCATGCCGTCGAGGTTCACCTCGCCGGCGGCCGTCATCGGCACCCAGTACAGGGCGAGCGCGAGCAGGAGGAGGAGTCCCGCCACGGCCTCCACACGACGCACAAGCCACCCGCGTGCGGGTGCGGGTGCGGGCGGCGGTGGCGTTGCCGGTGGCAGCGGCACGGACTCGACCGGTCCGGCCGGAGGCGCGGGAGTCGGTGGCGCCGGGGGCTTCCCGCCGAGGACCGGGTGGCGCGCCGGAGCCGACGGGTGCTCCGCCGCCGGGCCGGGCAACTTCCGGACCGGCAGCTGTGCTTCGTCCGGAGCCCCCGGGGCGCCGTTCTGCCGGGCGCTCCCCGACTCGTGGGTCGCTCCTGCCTCTTGGGCCCCCGCCGAATCGGCTGTCGGCCCGTGGCGCCACGGCGTGCCGCTCAGCGTCACCGTCCTGTCCGCGTCGTCCGGCTCCGGTGCGGGCCCGGGGTGGTCGGACGACCCGGTCGTCACCTCCTGCCGCTGGGTGGCCGCGGGCCGGGCTCCACCCGGCGGCGGTTCGCGGAGCTCTCCGGTCCTGTCCGGCGTCACCGTTCCGTCCGTACCCTTCCCTCGACCCGTCCCCGACCCCGACCCCGTCGCCTCCCCCGCTACCCGTGCCACGGGGGATCCAGCCGTCCCGTCCGGGTGACCCGCCCCGCCGGTGCGACCGCGCGGGCGCGCGCCCGGCCACGGGTGCCCGGCCCGGCCCGTGCCCTCCGCGCGGAGGGCGAGCGCCTCCGGGGAGAGCCGTACGTCCGGCCGCCGTTCCAGGTGGTCGAAGTCGAGCCGTACGCCCAGCGGCAGCGTGTCCGCGTCCAGAGCCGCCCGCAGCGCCCAGCGCGTCCCGTAGGCACCGTCCGTCCCCCGGGGACGGGCCTCGCCCCGGCGCTCACTCCGGCGCTCGCCCCGCCGCTCGACCCGCCGTTCGCCGCGGGCCGAGAGGTCCGCGAGATCGCCGTCGGGCGCGGCCTCGGCGGCGCGCTCCGCCGCACGGGCCGGCGGCCGGGCGGGAACCCGGAGCACTCCCCACAGCTTCACGGCCGCGATGGACGTGATCACCGTGAGGCTGGAGATCTCCGCCACCCCCGCCCCCGTCAGCCCCATCCGGGGCAGGAGCAGCAAGGTCAGCCCCAGCACCAGGGCACACAACAGCCCCTGGAGCCAGGCGAGTCCGGCCGTCCGGCTCTGCGCCCGCAGGACGGCGAAGTACGTCTCCATGACCACCCGCAGCGCCGCCCCCACCGCGAACCAGCGCAGCAGCGGGGTCGCCTCGGTGTAGGCGGGCCCGAAGACACCGAGGATCCAGGGCGCGAGGAGGAACAGCAGCCCGCACACCGGGATCATGAGCTTGGCCATCCGGCGCAGCGCCGCCCGGCAGTTCTCCGCGAGCCGCTCCGGGTCGTGCGAGCCCTCGACGGTCAGCGACGCGCCCATGTTGATGGCGAGCAGATTGACCGTGCCTCCTATGGTGGAGGCGATGTAGAAGTACGCGTTCTCGGCCGAGCTGATCTGGGACGCGACGAGCACCGGCACCAGGTAGACGACGGCCAGCGAGAACAGTGAGCCGGTGTAGTCCCCGGCCAGGAACCGGCCGATCTCGCGGGTGGACGCCGGACGGGCGGTCGGCCCGGTCGTCCGGATGTGCGAGGGGACCAGCCGCCGGAACACCAGCCAGCCCAGCGGCAGCACGGAGACGGAGATCGACACCACCCAGGAGACGAACACCCCGGACGCCGGCAGCGCCGCCGCCAGGCCGATCAGCAGGGCGAGTTTGGCCGCGGAGAAGGCGGTGTTCCCCACCGGCACCCATATCGCCTGGCGCAGTCCCGTCAGTACCCCGTCCTGGAGCGTCAGCAGCGACCAGGCGATCACGGCGACGACGAACACCAGTCCGTTCCGGGGGCTGTGGAGCGCCCCGTAGGAGGGTCCCCAGAGGTCGAGGGTGAGCAGGAAGAAGCCGGCGGCGACGGCGACCACCAGGGAGCTGCCCGCGTAGGTGCGGACCACCAGCCGGCGGGTCGACCGGCCCGCGACCGGGATGAAGCGGGCCAGCGCGCCGGTCAGGGTGACCGCGGTGAGGCCGGCCAGCAGCTTCATGGCGGCGATCGCGGCCGAGCCCCGGCCGACCGCGTCCTCGCTGTAGTAGCGGGCGGCGACCAGCCAGAACCCCACGCCGAGGACCGCGCTGATGCCGGTGTTGAGCATCAGCGCGAAGGCGTTGCGGAACAGCGGGCTGCTGCCCCCGCCCCGCCCCGGCAGCCGGAACCCGCGGCCCGCCGGTGCCACCGTCTGCTCCTCGGTCCGTGCGGACACGTCCTCGGCGGACGGGTCCTGGGTGGACGTGTCAGCCACGCGCCTCTCTTGCCTTTCTCATCGCCTGCCGGCCCCGGCGGACGACGGCGTACCCCTTGGTCAGGGCCCGGTCGACCGCGAACAGCCGGCCGACCGCCCGGCCCTGGACCATGCGCTCGAAGTCCGCGATCCCCGTCGTCCGGCGCACGGTCACCCGGCGCAGCCCGTACGGACCCTGCCGGCGCGCGGCCATGCCGTTGCCCACCGCCAGGGAGACCCCGAAGCCGGCCGAGCGCACCGCCTGCCGCACCCGGCGGCTGGAGTAGCCGTACGGATAGGCGAACGATTCCGGTGGGCGGCCGAGCTCCTGGGTGAGTATCTCGCGGCAGCGCCCGATCTCGAACGACAGCCCGTCGTCGGGCAGTTGATCGAGTTGCGGATGCGTGTGGCTGTGTCCGCCGATCTCGGCACCCGACTCCGCGAGCTCGCGCAGCTGCTCCCAGGTGAGCATCAGATCGAGCGCGCCCCCCGTGTCGTACGGCCCGCGCAGCCACCCCGTGGACACGAACACCGTTGAGGGGAACGCCCGTTCGGCCAGTACGGGGAGGGCGTGCCGGTGCACGCCCTCGTAGCCGTCGTCGAAGGTGATCAGCACCGGCCTGGGCGGCAGCGGACGGTTCTCGCGCCAGCGGGCGGCCAGTTCCCCGGCCGTCAGCGGGACGAAGCCGGACGCGTCCAGCAGCCGCATCTGCTCGGCGAAGGCCTCCGGCGAGACCGACAGCGCGTGCGTGGCCCGCGCGGGGGAGTGGGCCACCGCGTGGTACATGAGGATCGGCACCTCCGCGGGAGCCGTCATCCGCCCGCCTCCCCGCCGTCGGACGAGGGCGGCGGGGCCGCCGCGGGCTGTGCGGGGTGCGGCACCGTGAACCGGCCGCCGCCCCGGCGGGCCCGGACCCGGCCGAGGGCGTAGCCGCCCGCCGCCGCGGCCACCCCCGCGACGATGGCCGCCGCCCGC
>NZ_JABETO010000065.1 GCF_013055795.1 Streptomyces sp. I05A-00742 | reverse complement strand
TGGACGCGGACGCGTCGAAGGCGATGGTCGCGGAGATCGACCAGGCGCACAAGGACGGCGACACCCTTGGCGGTGTCGTCGAGGTCCTGGCCTACGGGGTTCCGGTGGGGCTGGGGTCGCACGTGCACTGGGACCGGCGTCTGGACGCCCGGCTGGCGGCGGCGCTGATGGGGATTCAGGCGATCAAGGGTGTCGAGGTCGGTGACGGTTTCGGTCTGGCGCGGGTGCCGGGGTCGAAGGCGCACGACGAGATCGTCGCGACCGGGGACGGTATCCGCCGGGCCTCCGGCCGTTCGGGCGGTACGGAGGGTGGTCTGACGACGGGCGAACTCCTGCGTGTCCGCGCGGCGATGAAGCCGATCGCGACGGTGCCCAAGGCCCTGGCCACCATCGATGTGACCACCGGCGAGGCGGCCAAGGCGCATCACCAGCGTTCGGACGTGTGTGCGGTGCCGGCGGCGGGGATCGTGGCCGAGGCGATGGTGGCGCTGGTGCTGGCGGACGCGGTGGTGGAGAAGTTCGGCGGCGACAGCGTTCCCGAGACGCGCCGCAACGTCCGCGGCTACCTCGACAACCTGGCCATCAAGTGACCGCGCCGCTCGCCGTCCTGGTCGGCCCGCCCGGCGCGGGCAAGTCGACCATCGGAGCGCTGCTGGCCGAACGCCTCGGCGTCGGCTACCGGGACACCGACGCCGACATCGAGCGCACCGCCGGCAAGCCCATCCCGGAGATCTTCCTGGACGAGGGCGAGCCGCACTTCCGCGAACTGGAGCGGCAGGCCGTCCGCGCCGCCGTGGCCGGGCACCCCGGGGTGCTCGCCCTCGGCGGCGGGGCGGTCATGGACCCGGACACCCGTGCCCTGCTGAAGGGCCTGCCCGTGGTCTTCCTCGACGTCGAACTCGCCGACGCCGTCCACCGGGTCGGCCTGGACGTCCCGCGCCCGCTGCTCGCGGTCAATCCGCGCAAGCGGTGGCGGGAGCTGATGGAACAGCGGCGTCCGCTGTACACCGAGGTCGCCCGGGCCGTTGTCGCCACCGGCGGACGGACCCCCGACCAGGTCGCGGACGCGGTGCTGGCGGCGCTGGAGCCGCCCCGGGACCGCGCCGCGGACGCCATGGACACGACCGGCACCCCTGACACCTCGCAGTGAGGAACGCATGACCGACATGACCACCCGCATCCAGGTCGCCGGCAGCGCGGGCACCGCGCCGTACGAGGTCCTGGTCGGCCACCGGCTGCTGGGCGAACTGCCCGCGCTCATCGGCACCGACGCCCGGCGCGTGGCCGTGCTGCACCCGGAGGCCCTCGCCGAGACCGGCGAGGTCCTCCGCGCCGACCTGGCCGAACAGGGCTACGAGGCCATCGCCATCCAGGTCCCGAACGCCGAGGAGGCCAAGACCGCCGAGGTCGCCGCCTACTGCTGGAAGGCGCTCGGCCAGTCCGGCTTCACCCGCACCGACGTCGTCATCGGGGTCGGCGGCGGCGCCACCACCGACCTGGCCGGCTTCGTCGCCGCCACCTGGCTGCGCGGTGTGCGCTGGATCGCGGTGCCCACCACCGTGCTGGCGATGGTCGACGCCGCGGTCGGCGGCAAGACCGGCATCAACACCGCCGAGGGCAAGAACCTCGTCGGCGCCTTCCACCCCCCGGCCGGGGTCCTCTGCGACCTCTCCGCACTGGAGTCCCTGCCGGTCCACGACTACGTCAGCGGGCTCGCCGAGGTCATCAAGGCCGGTTTCATCGCCGACCCGGTGATCCTCGACCTCATCGAGACCGACCCCGAGGCCGCCCGGACCCCCGCCGGTCCGCACACCGCCGAGCTGATCGAGCGCGCGATCCGGGTCAAGGCCGACGTCGTCTCCCAGGACCTCAAGGAATCCGGCCTCCGCGAGGTCCTCAACTACGGGCACACCCTCGCCCACGCCATCGAGAAGAACGAGCGCTACAACTGGCGGCACGGCGCCGCCGTCGCCGTCGGCATGGTCTTCGCCGCCGAGCTCGGCCGGATCGCCGGCCGGCTGGACGACGCCACCGCCGACCGCCACCGCGCGGTCCTCCAGGCGGTGGGCCTGCCCGTGACCTACCGGGGCGACCAGTGGCCCAAGCTGCTGGAGACCATGCGGATCGACAAGAAGACCCGCGGTGACCGGCTGCGCTTCATCGTCCTGGACGGGCTGGCGAAGCCGACCGTTCTGGAGGGGCCGGATCCGGCGATGCTGCTCGCCGCGCACGCCGAGATCGCGGCGTGAGCCGCATGAGCGCCGCTCAGCGGGTCCTGGTGATCAACGGGCCCAACCTCGGGCGGCTCGGCTCCCGTGAGCCCGACGTCTACGGGTCCACCTCCTACGCCGGGCTCGTCGAGGAGTGCACCGGGCTCGGCGCGGAGCTCGGCTTCGACGTCGACGTCCGCGAGACCAACGACGAGGGTGAGCTGATCCGCTGGCTCCACGAGGCGGCCGACGGGCGGCTGCCCGTCGTCATCAATCCCGGTGCGTTCACGCACTATTCGTATGCCATGCGGGACGCGGCGGCGCAGCGGACGGCTCCGCTGATCGAGGTGCACATCTCCAATCCGCATGCGCGGGAGGAGTTCCGGCACACGTCCGTGATCTCGGCGGTTGCGTCCGGGACGATCGCCGGGTTCGGTGTCGGGTCGTACCGGCTTGCGTTGCGGGCGCTGGCGGAGGAACTTCGCGGCTGAGCGGAGCGTCTGGGTTGAGGGGGTAGGGTGCCCCGGTCCCGCCCTTTCACCGTTTCCCGGGGCTCTGCCCCGGACCCCGGCATCGCGGCTCCGCCGCGAGGTCCTCAAGCGCCGGACGGGCTGGGTTTCGCGCCCGGGCGCGAACGTCAGCCCGTCCGGCGTTTGAGGACAACCGCGCGGAGCGGTTTCGGGGGTGCGGGCCCTCCCGCAGAAACGGTGAAAGGGCGGGACCGGGGCACCCACCCCCCGACCCACCAGACCACGCACGAGACGGAGTGCCACCGGATGCAGCACCCAGTGGGACCGCCGCCACCAGCCCGCCCCCCGGCCCCGATCCCCGTCCCGGCCCTACCCGTCGACCCCTCCACCGCCCCCGTCGCGGTGCTGCTCATCGGCCCGGCCGGAGCGGGGAAGACGACGGCGGCCCGGCACTGGGCCGATACGCGGCGGGTGCCGACGGCTCACATCAGCCTCGACGACGTCCGGGAGTGGGTGCGGGCCGGCTTCGCGGACCCGCAGGCGGGCTGGAACGACCACTCGGAGGCGCAGTACCGGCTGGCCCGCCGGACGTGCGGCTTCGCGGCGCGGAACTTCCTGGCGAACGGCATCTCCTGCATCCTGGACGACGCCGTCTTCCCTGACCGGCCGGCCGTCGGCCTCGGCGGCTGGCAGCGGCACATCGGCCCGGGGCTGCTGCCGGTCGTGCTCCTGCCGGGGCTGGACGTGGTGCTGGAGCGGAACGCGGAGCGCAGCGGCAACCGCCGGCTGGGCGACGAGGAGGTCGCCCGCATCCACGGCCGGATGGCGGGCTGGTACGGCTCGGGGCTGCCGATCATCGACAACTCGCAGCAGGACGTCGGCACCACCGCCCGCCTCATCGACGAGGCCGTGGCGCGCTCTCTGGCGGCCCCGCCCGCCTGGTAGTGGCCGAGGGGCCCGCTGCCCGGTCGGACGCGCCGGAGCGGCCGGTTCCGGCCGCCGTACGTACGCTCGGGGCATGTCCGACGTGTACGCGGCGCGGCGCTCACGGCTGCTGGAACGGTGTATGACGAGCGGGAGCGAGGCCGCCCTGGTGACCGGCGCGGCCAATGTCCGCTACCTCGCGGGCCACGCCCCGGCCGGCGCCGCCCTGCTCGTCGGACCCGTCCACGACGTGCTGCTGTGCGTCTCGGACCCCTTCGACGCCGCCGTGGGCGTCCGGCCCGCCGGGGACCTGCGGGTCTTCGTGCTGCCGAGCCCGGAGGGCGACCCGGCCGCGGCGGGCGCGGAGCGGGCGGCGGCCGCGGGGGCGGGGTCCCTGGCGGTGGAGGAGCACCACCTGACCGTACGGCGGCACCGCGCGCTGCGGTCCGTCGCCCCGGGCCTGCGGCTGGAGGACCTGGGGCCGGCCGTGGAGCAGCAGCGGCTGGTCAAGGACGAGGAGGAGATCTCCTGCCTGCGGATCGCCGCCGAGATCGCCGACCAGGCCCTGGGGGAGCTGCTGGAGTCGATCCTCGTCGGCCGTACCGAGCGCCACCTCGCCCTGGAGCTGGAACGCCGCCTGGTGGACCACGGTGCCACCGGCGCGGCCTTCCCGACCTCGGTGGGGACCGGCCCGGACGCGGGGCTGGCGGGACACGTGCCGTCGGACCGCCGGGTCGAGGAGGGCGACTTCCTCACCGTCTGCCTGGGCGCCGACTACCGCGGTTACCGCAGCGAGATCGCCCGTACCTTCGTCATCGGGACGTCCCCCGCGGACTGGCAGATCGAGCTCTACGAGCAGGTCTTCGCCGCCCAGCGGGCCGGGCGGGAGGCGCTGCTGCCCGGCACGCCCTGCCGCGAGGTGGACCGGGCGGCCCGCCGGGTGCTGGAGGCGGCGGGCCACGGCGACCGGGTCGGACCGTGGATCGGGCACGGGGTCGGACTCGAAAACGGCGAGGACCCTCGGCTCGCGCCCTCGGCCATGGGTAAACTGGACGCTTGCGTGCCGGTCACCGTAGATCCGGGGGTTCACCTCCCGGGGCGGGGCGGCGTCCGGATCGATGACACGCTCGTCGTCCGCCCCGAGGCGGACGGCGGTCCCGAGCTACTCACCATCACGACCAAGGAGCTGCTCGCGCTGTAGCGCGTGCCTCTTCGGGGTCGCAGCTTCAGTCCAGGAGATTCCGCAACCGTGGCTTCCACGAACGACCTCAAGAACGGCATGGTGCTCAAGCTCGAAGGCGGCCAGCTCTGGTCCGTCGTCGAGTTCCAGCACGTCAAGCCCGGCAAGGGCCCCGCCTTCGTCCGCACGAAGCTCAAGAACGTGCTCTCCGGCAAGGTGGTGGACAAGACCTTCAACGCCGGTGTGAAGGTCGAGACGGCCAACGTCGACAAGCGCGGTATGCAGTTCTCGTACATGGACGGCGACTACTTCGTCTTCATGGACATGGACACGTACGACCAGCTGCACATCGACCGCAAGACCGTCGGTGACGCCGCCAACTTCCTGATCGAGGGCTTCGAGGCCGTCGTCGCGCAGAACGAGGGCAACGTCCTCTACGTCGAGCTGCCGGCCGCCGTCGAGCTCGTCATCAAGCACACCGAGCCGGGCGTCCAGGGCGACCGCTCCACCGGCGGCTCCAAGCCGGCCACCCTGGAGACCGACTACGAGATCCAGGTCCCGCTCTTCATCACCACGGGTGAGAAGATCAAGGTCGACACGCGTACCGGCGATTACCTCGGCCGGGTGAACAGCTAACCGTGGCCGCCCGCAGCAACTCCCGGAAGCGCGCCTTCCAGATCCTCTTCGAGGCCGACCAGCGAGAGGCGGCCGTGCTGGACGTCCTCGCGGACTGGATCCGGCACTCGCGCTCGGACGACCGGCAGCCGCCGGTCAACGAGTACACGATGCAGCTGGTCGAGGGCTACGCCGAGCACGTGGCCCGGATCGACGAGCTGATCGCGACCTACGCGGTCGACTGGGACCTGGACCGGATGCCGGCCGCCGACCGGAACATCGTCCGGCTCGGTGCCTACGAGCTCATCTGGGAGGACGGCACCCCGGACGCCGTGGCGATCGACGAGGCGGTGGAGCTCGCCAAGGAGTTCTCCACCGACGATTCGCCGGCCTTCATCAATGGCCTGCTCGGCCGATTCAAGGAACTCAAGCCGGGCATTCGCCGGGCCTGACGACAAACCGCCAGGGGGCGGGGAACCATTCGGTTCCCCGCCCCCTGGCGGTTTTCTGCATGTGGACCTGAAAGCTATGCGTCCTCGTGCTGCACGGCGCGGCGCGCGTCCGCGTCGAGCACACCCCAGCTGATCAGCTGCTCGGTGAGCACCGAGGGCGACTGGTCGTAGATCACGGCGAGGGTGCGCAGGTCGTCCTGGCGGATCGACAGCACCTTGCCGTTGTAGTCGCCGCGCTGGCTCTGGATGGTCGCCGCATAACGCTGGAGCGGGCCCGCCTTCTCGGCCGGGACGTGGGCGAGGCGCTCCAGGTCCAGGACCAGCTTCGGCGGGGGCTCGGCCGCGCCTCCCGGCGTGGTGCCGGGCAGCAGCTCCTGCACGGGCACACCGTAGAAGTCGGCCAGCTCGGCCAGGCGCTGCACGGTCACGGCACGGTCGCCGCGCTCGTACGAGCCCACCACCACGGCCTTCCACCGGCCCTGGGACTTCTCCTCGACACCATGGAGTGAGAGGCCCTGCTGGGTGCGGATGGCGCGGAGCTTGGCCCCGAGCTGTTTGGCGTATTCGCTGGACATAAAGCTCCCCGGACGCGGTATCAATGTGCGGCTCTGCCGCGTGGCTGGTAACTCACTGTGAGGTTACGCAGCGTAATCTGGCTTCGTCAAGCCGAAAGGTTCACGGCTTCCGCCGTCAGGGGACGACGGCCGGGGCACTCCCGGGATGCTGCTACTGTGGACCACGCAATTCCGACGTCCTTTAATGTCCGTCCCGTGAGGCGGAGAAGGAGGTCCGTTTCGTATGGACACCACCGTATCCGCGGCGGGTCCCGCGCGCCCTGTGCTCGAAGCACCGGACATCGCCCGGGTCCTCACCCGCATCGCCCACGAGATCGTCGAACGCGCCAAGGGCGCCGACGACGTGGTTCTGCTCGGCATTCCCACCCGCGGGGTCTTCCTCGCCCACCGCCTCGCCGCCAAGCTGGCCGAGATCACCGGTGGCAGCACGCCCGTGGGCTCCCTCGACATCACGATGTACCGCGACGACCTGCGGCTCCGTCCCGCCCGGGCGCTGGCCCGCACGGATATCCCCGGCGACGGCATCGACGGCCGTCTCGTGGTCCTCGTCGACGACGTGCTCTTCTCCGGCCGCACCATCCGCGCCGCGCTCGACGCCCTGAACGACATCGGGCGCCCCCGCGCGGTCCAGCTCGCGGTCCTCGTGGACCGCGGCCACCGCGAACTCCCGATCCGCGCCGACTACGTCGGCAAGAACCTCCCCACGTCGCTGCGGGAGACGGTCAAGGTCCAGCTCACCGAGGAGGACGGGCGCGACAGCGTGCTCCTCGGCGTGCGCGCGGCCACCCCGGCCGACGGCCGCTAGCAGCCCCCCGTACGGGTCCGGACGCCGGACCCGCGACGCCGCACGCCCGGCCGTCCCCACGCACACCCTCAACCACGGAGCATCCGGATGCTGCACCTCTCCGGGGGGAGCCCCCGTACCCGCGGCCACCTCGTCTCGGCCGCCGACCTCACCCGCGACGACGCCGTACTGATCCTCGACACCGCCGAGGAGATGGCCCGCGTCGCGGACCGGCCGATCAAGAAGTTGCCGACCCTGCGCGGCCGCACCGTCGTCAACCTGTTCTTCGAGGACTCGACACGGACCCGTATCTCCTTCGAGGCCGCCGCCAAGCGGCTCTCCGCCGACGTCATCAACTTCTCCGCCAAGGGCTCCTCGGTCTCCAAGGGCGAGTCGCTCAAGGACACCGCCCTCACCCTGGAGGCGATGGGCGCCGACGCGGTCGTCATCCGCCACCACGACTCCGGCGCCCCGCACCGGCTGGCCACCTCCGGCTGGATCAACGGCTCGGTCGTGAACGCCGGTGACGGCACCCACGAGCACCCCACCCAGGCCCTGCTGGACGCCTTCACCCTGCGCCGCCGGCTGGTCGGCCCCGACGCCGGGATCGGCCGCGACCTGCAGGGCCGCCGGGTCACGATCGTCGGCGACGTGCTGCACAGCCGCGTCGCCCGGTCCAACGTCCACCTGCTGACCACCCTCGGCGCCGAGGTCACCCTGGTCGCCCCGCCCACCCTGGTGCCCATCGGCGTCGGGCACTGGCCCTGCGAGGTCTCCTACGACCTGGACGCGGTGCTCCCCAAGTCCGACGCGGTGATGATGCTGCGCGTCCAGCGCGAGCGCATGAACGCGGCCTTCTTCCCCACCGAGCGCGAGTACGCGCGCCGGTACGGCCTCGACGGGCAGCGGATGGCGCGGATGCCCGAGGACGCCATCGTCATGCACCCGGGCCCGATGAACCGCGGCATGGAGATCACCGCCGAGGTCGCCGACTCCCGCCGCTGCACGGCCGTCGAGCAGGTCGCCAACGGCGTCTCCATCCGGATGGCCGTCCTCTACCTGCTGCTGGGCGGCTCCGAGTCCGCCGTCACGAACACGAACACCCGCACCGAGGAGAACAAGTAATGGCGAAAACGCTCATCCGTGGTGCGAAGGTCCTCGGCGGCGCGCCGCAGGACGTCCTCATCGACGGCGAGACGATCGCGCAGGTCGGCAACGGCATCGAGGCCGACGGCGCGACGGTGGTCGAGGCGGCCGGCAAGGTCCTGCTGCCGGGCCTGGTCGACCTCCACACCCATCTGCGCGAGCCCGGCCGCGAGGACTCCGAGACCGTCCTCACCGGCACCCGCGCCGCGGCCGTCGGCGGCTACACCGCCGTGCACGCCATGGCCAACACCTTCCCGGTCGCCGACACCGCCGGCGTCGTCGAGCAGGTCTGGCGGCTCGGCAAGGAGTCCGGCTACTGCGACGTGCAGCCCGTCGGCGCGGTCACCGTCGGCCTGGAGGGCAAGAAGCTCGCCGAGCTCGGCGCGATGCACGACTCCGCCGCCGGCGTGCGGGTCTTCTCCGACGACGGCAAGTGCGTGGACGACGCCGTGATCATGCGGCGCGCCCTGGAGTACGTGAAGGCGTTCGACGGCGTCGTCGCCCAGCACGCCCAGGAGCCCCGGCTCACCGAGGGCGCCCAGATGAACGAGGGCATCGTCTCCGCCGAACTGGGCCTGGGCGGCTGGCCGGCCGTGGCCGAGGAGTCGATCATCGCCCGCGATGTGCTGCTCGCCGCGCACGTCGGCTCCCGTCTGCACGTCTGCCACCTGTCGACGGCCGGCTCGGTGGAGATCGTCCGCTGGGCCAAGTCCAAGGGCTGGAACGTCACCGCCGAGGTCACCCCGCACCACCTGCTCCTCACCGACGAGCTCGTCCGCTCGTACAACCCCGTCTACAAGGTGAACCCGCCGCTGCGCACCGAGGCCGACGTCATGGCCCTGCGCGAGGCGCTCGCCGACGGGACGATCGACTGCGTGGCCACCGACCACGCCCCGCACCCGCACGAGGACAAGGACTGCGAGTGGGGCGCCGCGGCCATGGGCATGGTGGGCCTGGAGACCGCCCTCTCGGTCGTCCAGCACACGATGGTCGACACCGGCCTGCTGGACTGGGCCGGCGTCGCCGACCGGATGTCCTTCACCCCGGCCCGCATCGGCCGCCTCGCCGGACACGGCCGGCCGGTGGCCGCCGGTGAGCCCGCCAACCTCACCCTGGTCGACTCCGCTTACCGTGGTGTCGTGGACCCCGCGGGCTTCGCCTCCCGCAGCCGCAACACCCCCTACGAGGGCCGCGAGCTGCCGGGGCGCGTCACCCACACCTTCCTGCGGGGCCGGGCGACGGTCGCCGACGGGAAGCTGACGGGAATCTGACGTGACACCTTTGATCACCAACCTCGCGGACGAGCAGAAGTCGCAGGCCGTCACGGACTGGGCGGCGCGGGCCGGCTGGGTCGTCGGACTGCTGCTCTTCATCGCGCTCCTCTACTGGCTGATGCGCGAGGGCTGGAAGTGGCGCGGCACGCTCCAGGGCGACCTGCCCGAGCTGCCCGCCGTTCCCGAGGAGCCGGGCGCGGCCCGGCTCTCCCTGAGCGGCCGCTACCACGGCTCCACCACCGCCGGGCAGTGGCTCGACCGCATCGTGGCCCGCGGCCTCGGCACCCGCAGCCGCGCCGAGCTCACCCTCACCGACGAGGGCGTGACGGTGCTGCGCCCCGGAGCCACGGACTTCCTGATCCCCGCCGCCGCCGTGCGCGGCGCCCGCCTCGACAAGGGGATCGCCGGCAAGGTCCTCACCGAGGGCGGCCTGCTGGTGATCACCTGGCAGCACGGCGACCGGCTGATCGACTCCGGCTTCCGGGCCGACAGCACGGACCGGCACCCGGCCTGGGTCGAGGAACTCTCCACCCTGCAGAACCTGAACAGCACGACGGAAGGCGCACGATGACGACCTCCACCGAGGGAACCCGAGTTCCCGCCGTACTTGTCCTGGAGGACGGCCGCACCTTCCGCGGCCGTGCCTACGGGGCCGTGGGGGAGACCTTCGGCGAGGCGGTGTTCTCCACCGGGATGACCGGCTACCAGGAGACCCTGACCGACCCCTCCTACCACCGCCAGGTGGTCGTCATGACCGCCCCGCACGTCGGCAACACCGGCGTCAACGACGAGGACCCCGAGTCCGGACGGATCTGGGTCGCCGGCTACGTGGTGCGCGACCCCGCCCGCACCCCGTCCAACTGGCGCTCGCGCCGCTCGCTCGACGAGGAGCTGCGCAAGCAGGGCGTCGTCGGCATCAGCGGCATCGACACCCGCGCGCTCACCCGCCACCTGCGCGAGCGCGGCGCCATGCGGGTCGGCATCTTCTCCGGCCGGGCGCTGCCCGACGAGGGCACCATGCTGGAGCGGGTGCGGCAGGCCCCCGAGATGACCGGGGCCGACCTCTCCGCCGAGGTCGCCACCAAGGAGACGTACGTCGTCCCGGCCATCGGTGAGAAGCGGTTCACCGTCGCCGCGGTCGACCTGGGCATCAAGGGCATGACCCCGCACCGGATGGCCGAGCGCGGCATAGAGGTCCATGTGCTGCCCGCGACGGCGACCGTCGAGGACGTCTACGCGGTAGCGCCGGACGGCGTGTTCTTCTCCAACGGCCCGGGCGACCCGGCCACCGCCGACCACCCGGTCTCGGTGATGCGGGCGGTGCTGGAGCGGAAGACCCCGCTCTTCGGCATCTGCTTCGGCAACCAGATCCTCGGCCGCGCGCTGGGCTTCGGCACCTACAAGCTGAAGTACGGCCACCGCGGCATCAACCAGCCCGTGCAGGACCGGACGACCGGCAAGGTCGAGGTCACCGCGCACAACCACGGCTTCGCCGTCGACGCCCCGCTCGACGGGCCCGCCGACACCCCCTACGGCCGCGTCGAGGTCTCCCACGTCTGTCTCAACGACAACGTGGTCGAGGGTCTCCAGCTGCTCGACCAGCCGGCTTTCAGCGTCCAGTACCACCCCGAAGCCGCAGCGGGCCCGCATGACGCGGCCTACCTGTTCGACCGCTTCGTGTCCCTGATGGAGGGCCAGCGTGCCTAAGCGCACCGACATCCAGTCCGTTCTGGTCATCGGCTCCGGCCCGATCGTCATCGGCCAGGCCGCGGAGTTCGACTACTCGGGCACCCAGGCCTGCCGCGTCCTCAAGTCCGAGGGCCTGCGGGTCGTCCTGGTCAACTCCAACCCGGCCACGATCATGACCGACCCGGAGATCGCCGACGCCACGTACGTCGAGCCGATCACCCCCGAGTTCGTCGAGAAGATCATCGCCAAGGAGCGCCCCGACGCCCTGCTGCCCACCCTGGGCGGCCAGACCGCGCTCAACACCGCCATCTCCCTGCACGAGAACGGTGTGCTGGAGAAGTACGGCGTGGAGCTGATCGGCGCCAACGTCGAGGCCATCCACAAGGGCGAGGACCGCGACCTGTTCAAGGGCGTCGTCGAGGCCGTCCACGCGAAGACCGGCCACGGCGAATCCGCCCGCTCGGTCATCTGCCACACCATGGACGAGGTCATCGCGGGCGTCGACGAGCTCGGCGGCTACCCCGTCGTCGTCCGCCCCTCCTTCACCATGGGCGGCGCCGGCTCCGGCTTCGCCCACGACGAGGACGAGCTGCGCCGCATCGCCGGCCAGGGCCTCACGCTCTCCCCGACCACCGAGGTGCTCCTGGAGGAGTCCATCCTCGGCTGGAAGGAGTACGAGCTGGAGCTGATGCGCGACAGGAACGACAACGTCGTGGTCGTCTGCTCCATCGAGAACTTCGACCCGATGGGCGTGCACACCGGTGACTCCATCACCGTGGCGCCCGCGATGACGCTGACCGACCGCGAGTACCAGACCCTGCGGGACGTCGGCATCGCGATCATCCGCGAGGTCGGCGTCGACACCGGCGGCTGCAACATCCAGTTCGCGGTCAACCCCGACGACGGCCGGGTCATCGTCATCGAGATGAACCCGCGGGTCTCCCGCTCCTCCGCGCTCGCCTCCAAGGCCACCGGCTTCCCGATCGCCAAGATCGCGGCCCGGCTGGCCGTCGGCTACACGCTGGACGAGATCCCCAACGACATCACCGAGCAGACCCCGGCCTCCTTCGAGCCGACGCTCGACTACGTCGTGGTCAAGGCCCCGCGCTTCGCCTTCGAGAAGTTCCCGGCCGCCGACGCCACCCTCACCACCACCATGAAGTCGGTGGGCGAGGCCATGGCCATCGGCCGCAACTTCACCGAGGCGCTCCAGAAGGCGCTGCGCTCGCTGGAGAAGAAGGGCTCGCAGTTCGACTTCGTCTCCGAGCCGGGCGACAAGACCGAGCTGCTGGCCAGGGCGGCGGTCCCGACGGACGGCCGGATCAACACCGTCATGGCCGCGATCCGGGCCGGGGCGACGCAGGCCGAGGTCTTCGCGGCCACCCGTATCGACCCCTGGTTCGTGGACCAGCTCTTCCTGATCCACGAGATCGCCCAGGAGCTGGCGGCGGCGGGTGCCCTGGAGCCGGAGCTGCTGGCCGAGGCCAAGCGCCACGGCTTCTCCGACGCCCAGATCGCGGCGATCCGCGGGATCGGCGAGGCGGTCGTCCGCGAGGTCCGGCACTCGCTGGGCGTGCGCCCGGTCTACAAGACGGTGGACACCTGCGCCGCCGAGTTCGCCGCGAAGACCCCGTACTTCTACTCCTCCTACGACGAGGAGAGCGAGGTCGCGCCGCGCGAGAAGCCCGCCGTGATCATCCTCGGCTCCGGCCCCAACCGCATCGGCCAGGGCATCGAGTTCGACTACTCCTGCGTCCACGCCTCGTTCGCGCTCAGCGACGCGGGCTACGAGACCGTGATGGTCAACTGCAACCCGGAGACGGTCTCCACCGACTACGACACCTCCGACCGGCTCTACTTCGAGCCGCTCACCCTGGAGGACGTGCTGGAGATCGTGCACGCCGAGCAGCAGGCCGGCCCGGTCGCGGGCGTCGTCGTCCAGCTCGGCGGGCAGACACCGCTGGGCCTGGCGCAGGCGCTCAAGGACAACGGCGTGCCGATCGTCGGCACCTCGCCCGAGGCCATCGACCTCGCCGAGGAGCGCGGCGCCTTCGGGCGGGTGCTCACCGAGGCCGGACTGCCGGCGCCCAAGTACGGCACGGCCTTCTCCTTCGACGAGGCCAAGGCCATCGCCGCGGAGATCGGCTACCCGGTGATGGTCCGGCCGTCCTACGTGCTCGGCGGCCGCGGTATGGAGATCGTCTACGACGAGCCCTCGCTGGCCGGCTACCTAGAGCGCCACGCGGGGCTGATCTCCGAGCATCCGGTCCTCATCGACCGGTTCCTGGACGACGCCATAGAGATCGACGTGGACGCGCTCTACGACGGCCACGAGCTCTACCTCGGCGGCGTCATGGAGCACATCGAGGAGGCCGGCATCCACTCCGGCGACTCCGCCTGCGCGCTGCCCCCGATCACCCTCGGCGGCTTCGACATCAAGCGGCTGCGCACCTCGACGGAGGCGATCGCCAAGGGCGTGGGCGTCCGCGGTCTGATCAACATCCAGTTCGCGATGGCCGGGGACATCCTCTACGTCCTGGAGGCCAACCCGCGCGCCTCCCGCACGGTCCCGTTCACCTCCAAGGCGACCGCCGTGCCGCTGGCCAAGGCGGCGGCCCGGATCTCGCTGGGCGCCACCGTCGCCGAGCTGCGGGCCGAGGGCCTGCTCCCGGCGCAGGGCGACGGCGGCACGCTGCCGCTGGACGCGCCGATCTCCGTCAAGGAGGCCGTGATGCCGTGGACGCGGTTCCGCGACACCTCCGGCCGCGGCGTGGACACCGTCCTCGGCCCGGAGATGCGCTCCACCGGCGAGGTCATGGGCATCGACAACGTCTTCGGCACGGCGTACGCCAAGTCGCAGGCCGGTGCCTACGGCGCGCTGCCCACCAAGGGCCGGGCGTTCGTGTCGGTCGCCAACCGGGACAAGCGCTCGATGATCTTCCCGGCCCGTGAGCTGGTCGCCCACGGCTTCGAGCTGCTGGCCACCTCCGGCACGGCCGAGGTCCTGCGGCGCAACGGCATCAAGACGACCGTCGTCCGCAAGCTGAGCGAGGGCGAGGGCCCGAACGGCGAGAAGACGATCGTCCAGCTCATCCACGACGGACAGGTCGACCTGATCGTCAACACCCCCTACGGCACCGGCGGGCGCCTCGACGGCTACGAGATCCGCACCGCCGCCGTCTCCCGCGGGGTGCCCTGCCTGACCACGGTCCAGGCGCTGGCCGCCGCGGTCCAGGGCATCGAGGCCCTCACCCGCGGCGACGTGGGCGTCCGCTCCCTCCAGGAGCACGCGCGACAGCTGACCGACGCCCGCGAGGCGTAGGACACGGGAGGGGGACACCGGCCGGTGTCCCCCTCCTCGTACGCCCCTCCGCCCTCTCCTGCCGCCCAGAAGGCCCGAAATGTACCGAATCTTCTTCGATCTGATCTTCAAGCGCATGGACCCCGAGAAGGCTCACCACCTGGCCTTCGCCTGGATCCGCGCCGCCGCCCGGATCCCCGTCCTGCGCACGTTCGTCGCCGCCGTCCTCGCGCCCCGGTACAAGGAGCTCCGCACCGAGGCGCTGGGGTTGCGCATGCACGGCCCGTTCGGCCTCGCCGCGGGCTTCGACAAGAACGCCGCGGCGATCGACGGCATGACCATGCTCGGCTTCGACCATGTCGAGATCGGCACCGTCACCGCCCAGCCGCAGCCCGGCAACCCCAAGAAGCGGCTGTTCCGCCTGGTCGCCGACCGCGCGCTGATCAACCGCATGGGCTTCAACAACGACGGCTCCGCCGCCGTCGCCCGCCGGCTGGCCGAGCGGAATCCGGTCTTCCGGACGACCGTCGGCGTCAACATCGGCAAGACGAAGATCGTCCCCGAGGAGGAGGCCGTCGCCGACTACGTGACCTCCACCGAGCGGCTGGCCGCCCACGCCGACTACCTGGTCGTCAACGTCTCCTCGCCCAACACGCCCGGGCTGCGGAACCTCCAGGCCGTGGACCACCTGCGCCCGCTGCTCACCGCCGTCCGCGAGGCCGCCGACCGCACCGTCACCGGGCGGCGCGTCCCGCTCCTGGTGAAGATCGCCCCGGACCTCGCCGACGAGGACGTGGACGCCGTCGCCGACCTCGCCGTCGAACTCGGCCTCGACGGCATCATCGCCACCAACACCACCATCGCCCGCGACGGCCTCGGTCTGCGCACCCCGCGGCGCACCGTCGAGGCGATCGGCGCGGGCGGACTGTCGGGCGCCCCCCTCAAGGAGCGCTCACTGGAGGTCCTGCGCCGCCTGTACGCCCGCGTCGGCGACCGGATCACCCTGGTGGGCGTGGGCGGCGTCGAGACCGCCGACGACGTCTGGGAGCGCATTCTGGCCGGCGCCACGCTGGTCCAGGGCTACAGCGCCTTCATCTACGAGGGCCCCTTCTGGTGCCGCGCCATCCACCGCGGCCTCGCGGAGAAGCTGGCCGCGAGCCCGTACGCCACCCTCGCCGACGCGGTCGGCGCCGACCACCGGAAGGTGACCGCGTGACCGCCCACCCGTCGCCCGACCACCACCCCTCAACGAGGCCCTCCGGGCCGCAGCGATTTTCTGGAGAGCCCTTCGGCGCCCGCCTGCGCCGCGCCATGGACGACCGCGGCCCGCTGTGCGTCGGCATCGACCCGCACGCCGCGCTGCTCTCCGCCTGGGGGCTCGGCGACGACGTCGCGGGCCTGGAGCGGTTCGCGCGCACCGTCGTGGAGGCCCTCGCCGACCGGGTGGCCGTCCTCAAGCCCCAGTCCGCCTTCTTCGAGCGCTTCGGCTCGCGCGGCATCGCCGTCCTGGAACGGGCCGTCGCCGACGCCCGCGCCGCCGGCACGCTGGTGCTGATGGACGCCAAGCGCGGCGACATCGGCTCCACCATGGCCGCGTACGCCGAGACCTACCTCGACCCCGCCGCGCCGCTCTACTCGGACGCGGTGACCGTCAGCCCGTACCTCGGCTACGGCTCGCTGCGCCCGGCCCTCGACCTGGCCCGCGCGACCGGCACCGGCGTCTTCGTCCTCGCCCTCACCTCCAACCCGGAGGGCGCCGAGGTGCAGCACGCGGTCCGCGCGGACGGCTCCAGCGTCGCCGCGACCATGCTGGACCACCTGCGGGCCGAGAACGCCGACGCCGCCCCCATGGGGTCCTTCGGCGCCGTCGTCGGGGCCACACTGGCCGGCGGGCCCGCCGCGGCGGGCGCCACACCTCTGTCGTCCTCGAACGCCGGACAGGCTTTGGCCATCAACGGCCCGCTGCTCGCCCCCGGCATCGGTGCCCAGGGCGCCACGGCGGCCGACCTGCCGAAGGTCTTCGGCACGGCGGTCCGCGACGTCGTCCCCAACGTGAGCCGGGGGGTGCTCCGGCACGGGCCCGACGTCAGCGCCCTGCGGGCGGCCGCGGCCCGGTTCGCCGACGAGGTGCGGGAGGCCGTGGACGCCGGCTGAACCCGGCACGCCCGGGGCCGGGGGAGGCGTCCCGACGGGCCCTGTCGGGGTTCTGTCGGGGTCCTGCCGGGAATTTGACGGCCACTATGTCCGAAAAAGTCCTGGTCGAGCGAGGCTGACCAGGACTTTTCCGCTGTTCTCGCTGACTGGAGCGGGATCGGCCGCTAGTCTCCGACAAGAGCGAACGTGCAAGCGCGTTGCTCGTTGCTCCCCAGGTGTGGGCCGACTAGGTTCTCACCGGTCCTTATCCGACAGTTCGACATCCGAGGTGACGTAGGCGTGGCTCTTCCGCCCCTTACCCCTGAACAGCGCGCAGCCGCGCTCGAAAAGGCCGCCGCGGCTCGCCGGGAGCGCGCCGAGGTCAAGAATCGGCTCAAGCACTCCGGCGCCTCGCTGCACGAGGTCATCAAGCAAGGCCAGGAGAACGACGTCATCGGCAAGATGAAGGTCAGCGCTCTCCTGGAGAGCCTTCCCGGCGTGGGCAAGGTCCGCGCCAAGCAGATCATGGAGCGGCTCGGGATCTCCGAGAGCCGCCGAGTCCGGGGGCTCGGCTCCAACCAGATCGCGGCACTTGAGCGGGAGTTCGGCAGCACCGCGGCCTGACGTTACCGGGCACTCCCGGGAACCGGGATAATCGCTGCATGAGTACTGCAGTCTCCCGGGGGACGTCCCCCGTCCCCCCGGCCAGACGTCCGCGGCTGACCGTGCTCTCCGGCCCCTCCGGGGTCGGCAAGAGCACGGTCGTCGCCCACATGCGCAAGGCCCACCCCGAGGTATGGCTCTCGGTCTCCTGCACCACCCGCAAGCCGCGCCCCGGCGAGCAGGAGGGTGTCCAGTACTTCTTCGTGGACGACACGGAGTTCGACAAGCTCGTCGCCAACGGTGAGCTGCTGGAGTGGGCCGAGTTCGCCGGCAACCGGTACGGCACGCCCCGCCAGGCGGTCCTCGACCGGCTGGAGGCCGGCGAGCCGGTCCTGCTGGAGATCGACCTCCAGGGCGCCCGGCAGGTCCGCGGGTCCATGCCGGACGCCCAGCTGGTCTTTCTCGCGCCGCCGGGCTGGGACGAGCTGGTCCGCCGGCTGACCGGCCGGGGGACCGAGTCGCCCGAGGTCATCGAGCGGCGGCTGGCGGCGGCCCGGACGGAGCTGGCGGCGGAGTCGGAGTTCGACACCACGCTGGTCAACACCTCCGTCGCGGACGTCGCGCGCGAGCTGCTAGCCTTGCTCCGATGAGCTGGGGTTTACCTCACGTACGCCCCGTTTGTGAATCGCACATCTTTCTTCACCCCCTTCGGAAGGCAGAGCGTGTCCTCTTCCATCACCGCGCCCGAGGGCATCATCAACCCGCCGATTGATGAGCTGCTCGAAGCGACCGACTCGAAGTACAGCCTGGTGATCTACGCCGCCAAGCGTGCGCGCCAGATCAACGCGTACTACTCGCAGCTCGGCGAGGGCCTGCTGGAGTACGTCGGCCCGCTGGTGGACACCCACGTCCACGAGAAGCCGCTCTCCATCGCGCTCCGCGAGATCAACGCGGGTCTGCTGACCTCCGAGGCCATCGAGGCCCCGGCGCAGTAGGCGACGAGAACGTTCATCGAGGGCCCGGCAGCACGGCTGCCGGGCCCTTGGTGTGTCATGGAAGCCTGGAACACGAGAGCGCGGGGAGAAGCGAGCGATGGACAAGCCCAAGGTCGTGCTGGGGGTCAGCGGCGGGATCGCCGCCTACAAGGCGTGTGAGCTGCTCCGCCGGCTCACCGAGTCGGGCCATGACGTACGTGTCGTCCCCACCGCGTCCGCGCTGCACTTCGTCGGCGAGGCGACCTGGTCCGCGCTGTCCGGACACCCGGCCGTCACCCAGGTGTGGGAGAGCGTCCACGAGGTGCCGCATGTGCGCATCGGCCAGGAGGCCGACCTCGTGGTGGTCGCCCCCGCGACCGCCGACATGCTGGCCAAGGCGGCCCACGGGCTGGCCGACGACCTGCTGACGAACACCCTCCTCACGGCCCGCTGCCCCGTGGTCTTCGCGCCCGCGATGCACACCGAGATGTGGGAGAACCAGGCCACCCAGGAGAACGTGGCCACCCTGCGCCGCCGGGGCGCCGTCGTCCTGGAGCCCGCCGTCGGGCGGCTCACCGGCGTGGACACCGGCAAGGGCCGCTTCCCCGAGCCCGGCGAGATCTTCGAGATCTGCCGGCGGGTGCTGGCCCGGGGGAGCGCCGGACGGGACCTGGCCGGCCGGCACGTGGTGGTGAGCGCCGGCGGCACCCGCGAGCCGCTGGACCCGGTCCGCTACCTCGGCAACCGCTCCTCGGGACGGCAGGGCTACGCCCTCGCCCGCACGGCCGTCGCGCGCGGCGCACGGGTCACTCTCGTCGCGGCCAACAGCGAGCTGCCCGACCCCGCCGGGGTGGACGTGGTGCGGGTGGGGACGGCGGTGCAGCTGCGGGAGGCGGTGCTGAAGGCCGCCGCGGACGCGGACGCCGTGGTGATGGCCGCCGCGGTCGCCGACTTCCGGCCCGCCCACTACGCCACCGGCAAGATCAAGAAGCGGGACGGCGAGGAGCCGGCGCCGGTGGAGCTTGTCCGCAACCCGGACGTCCTCGCCGAGCTGTCCGCGGACCGGGCCCGTCCCGGGCAGGTCGTGGTGGGCTTCGCGGCGGAGACGGACGACGTGCTCGCCAACGGCCGCGCCAAGCTCGCCCGCAAGGGCTGCGACCTCCTCGTGGTCAACGAGGTGGGGGAGAGCCGCACCTTCGGTTCCACGGAGAACGAGGCCGTCGTCCTGGCCGCCGACGGCGGTGAGACCCCCGTCCCGCACGGTCCGAAGGAGGCCCTGGCCGACATCGTCTGGGACCTCGTCGCAGGCCGTCTGGCGTGAACGCCCCGGATGTGCTTGTGGCGAACATAGTGACGAGCGTCACTGAATGGGCAGGTAGTGATGGTGGACAGGAGGTCCGTCGGGAGCGAAGGCCGGATAAACTGACACCGGCCCGTGCCGAGCGCAGCTCTCGACCCGGAGCCATCTAATGATCAGCCAGCAGCCGCTGCAACCCCAGGGAGCGATGTGTCCCGCCGCCTGTTCACCTCGGAATCCGTGACCGAGGGCCACCCCGACAAGATCGCTGACCAGATCAGCGACACCATTCTCGACGCCCTCCTCAAGGAGGACCCGACCTCCCGTGTCGCCGTCGAGACCCTGATCACCACCGGCCTGGTGCACGTCGCCGGTGAGGTGACCACGAAGGCCTACGCGCCGATCGCCACGCTGGTGCGCAACAAGATCCTCGAGATCGGCTACGACTCGTCCAAGAAGGGCTTCGACGGCGCTTCCTGCGGCGTCTCGGTCTCGATCGGGTCGCAGTCGCCGGACATCGCGCAGGGTGTGGACGCCGCGTACGAGGCCCGTGTCGAGGGCGACGAGGACGAGCTCGACAAGCAGGGCGCGGGTGACCAGGGCCTGATGTTCGGCTACGCCTGCGACGAGACCCCCGAGCTCATGCCCCTCCCGATCAACCTGGCGCACCGCCTCTCGCGCCGGCTGACGGAGGTCCGCAAGAACGGGACCATCCCCTACCTGCGCCCCGACGGCAAGACGCAGGTCACCATCGAGTACGACGGCAACAAGGCGGTCCGTCTCGACACCGTTGTCGTCTCCTCGCAGCACGCGTCCGACATCGACCTGGACTCGCTGCTCGCCCCCGACATCCGTGAGTACGTCGTGGAGCACGTCCTCAAGGAGCTCATCGAGGACGGCATCAAGCTGGACACCGAGGGCTACCGCCTGCTGGTGAACCCGACCGGCCGCTTCGAGATCGGCGGCCCCATGGGCGACGCCGGCCTCACCGGCCGCAAGATCATCATCGACACCTACGGCGGCATGGCCCGCCACGGTGGCGGTGCCTTCTCCGGCAAGGACCCGTCCAAGGTCGACCGCTCGGCCGCCTACGCGATGCGCTGGGTCGCCAAGAACGTGGTCGCCGCCGGGCTGGCCGCCCGCTGCGAGGTGCAGGTCGCGTACGCGATCGGCAAGGCCGAGCCCGTCGGTCTGTTCGTCGAGACCTTCGGCACCAACACGGTCGACACCGAGAAGATCGAGGCCGCCATCTCCGAGGTCTTCGACCTCCGGCCGGCCGCGATCATCCGCGATCTGGACCTGCTGCGGCCGATCTACGCGCAGACCGCGGCGTACGGTCACTTCGGGCGGGAGCTGGCCGACTTCACGTGGGAGCGTACGGATCGGGTAGATGCGCTGCGCAAGGCGGCGGGGCTGTAGTCGTCCGTAGTTGTCGTCAGGACGGCCCCGGAGCGGGATATTCGCTCCGGGGCCGTGCTGTGTGCGCGGTAGGGTCGGTTTGCGCGGGCGCTCGGTGCGCAGGTGGCGGATCCTTCTGGGACTGCAGTCCCCCGCGGGTTCGAATCCCGTCGCCCGCTCCTTCGGGGGTGGGTGTGGCCGAGTCTGGTCTATGGCACAGCATGCCGCTGCCGATGAGGATCTCGGGCGCTCGCGTGGTTTTTTGGTGCCCCGGTCCCGCCCTTTCACCGTTTCCCGGGAGACCCGGACCCCTTGAAAGCGGCTTCGCCGCTTGTCCTCAAACGCCGGACGGGCTGGATTTCGCGCCCGGGCGCACACTTCAGCCCGTCCGGCGTTTGAGGACGCCGCGCGCAGCGCGGCTCGGGGGAGCGGGGGCTTGCCCCCGCAGAAACGGTGAAAGGGCGGGCCCGGGGCACCCCACCCCCACTGTCCGACCCCTCTGCTAAGACTGAAGCCGTGAGCAGCGAGAACGAGCACCCCGAGCCAGAGCAGCTCGCGCTGATCCGGGAGAGCGTGCGGAAGGCGAAAGCGAAGGCGCCGAGGGCGAGGCCGCGGACGTGGCGGGGGGCGGAGCTGGCCAAGGAGTGGCCGGTGGCGAAGGTGCTGGTGGACAAGGGGCCGGTGCACCTGGACAAGTTGTGGGACTACGCGGTGCCGGCGGAGCTGGACGCCGACGCGCGGCCGGGCGCGCGGGTGCGGGTGCGGTTCGGCGCGGGCACGAAGAACGTGCGGGACGGGCGCCGGGAGGGCGGCGGCCTGCTGGACGGCTTCATCGTGGAGCGGGTGGCGGAGTCGGACTACCGGGGGCCGCTCGCCGCCATCGCCCAGGTGCTGTCCCCGGAACCGGTGCTCGGGACGGAGCTGTTCGGGCTGTGCCGGGCCGTCGCCGACCGGTACGCGGGGTCGCTCGCGGACGTGGTCCAGCTGGCCGTCCCGCCCCGGCACGCGCGGATCGAGAGCGAGCCGTCGGGGCCGCTGCTGCCGCCACCGGGGGCGCCCGCGCCGGGCAGCTGGGCCCGCTACCCGACGGGGCCCGGCTACCTGGAGGCCCTGGCCCGGGGGGAGAGCCCGCGGGCGGTGTGGACGGCGCTCCCGGGGCCGCACTGGGCCGAGGAGCTGGCCCGGGCCGCCGCGGCCGCGCTCGCCTCGCGGCGCGGCGCGCTGATCGTCGTGCCCGACGGCCGGGCGGCCGCCCGGGTCGACGCCGCGCTGACCGGGCTGCTGGGCGACGGCCGGCATGTCCTGCTGACCGCCGACACCGGCCCGGAGGAGCGCTACCGGCGCTGGCTGGCGGTCAGCAGGGGGGCGGTACGGGCCGTCGTCGGCACCCGCGCCGCGATGTTCGCGCCGGTGCGCGACCTGGGATTCGTCGCGATCTGGGACGACGGCGACTCCAGCCACAGCGAGCAGCACGCGCCGCAGCCGCACGCCCGTGAGGTGCTGCTGCTGCGGGCGGCCCAGGAGAAGGCCGCGTTCCTGCTCGGGGCCGTCGGGTGCAGTGTGGAGGCGGCGCAGCTGGTCCGCACCGGGTGGGCGCTGCCGCTCGGGGCGGACCGGGAGCGGGTACGGGCCGTCGCGCCCCTGGTCCGCACGGTGGGCGACGGCGATCTCGCGCGGGACGAGGCGGCGCGGGCCGCCCGGCTGCCCTCACTGGCGTGGCAGGCCGCCCGGGAGGGCCTGCGGCACGGGCCGGTGCTGGTCCAGGTGCCCCGGCGGGGCTACGTCCCCCGGCTGGCCTGCGAGCGGTGCCGCGAGCCCGCCCGGTGCGGCGGGTGCGCGGGGCCCCTGGAGGCGCGCGGAGCCGATGGCGCGCTGCACTGCGGCTGGTGCGGCCTGGAGGCGCGGGACTGGCACTGCCCGGAGTGCGGCGGAGCCCGGCTGCGGGCCCAGGTGGTGGGGGCCCGCAGGACCGCCGAGGAGCTGGGCCGGGCGTTCCCGGCCGTCCCCGTCCGTACCTCGGGCCGCGACCACGTGCTGGACACCGTCCCGGGCACGCCCGCCCTCGTCGTCGCCACTCCCGGCGCCGAGCCGGTCGCCGAGGGCGGCTACGCGGCGGCGCTGCTGCTGGACGGCTGGGCGCTGCTCGGGCTGCCCGATCTACGGGCGGGGGAGGAGGCCCTGCGCCGCTGGCTGGCGGCGGCCGCGCTGGTGCGGGGGCAGGAGGCGGGCGGCACCGTCGTCGTCGTGGCCGAGCCGACGCTGCGGCCGGTGCAGGCGCTGGTCCGGTGGGACCCGGCGGGGCACGCGGTGCGGGAGCTCGCGGAACGGGCGGAGCTGGGGTTCCCGCCGGTGTCGCGGATGGCCTCGGTGAGTGGTGTGCCGGAGGCCGTCGCGGACTTCCTCGGTCTCGCCGAGCTGCCGGAGGGGGCCGATGTGCTCGGTCCCGTTCCGGTGCCGCCGGCGGCCGCGGGACGGCCGCGCCGGCCCGGCGATCCGCCGCCCGGGGAGCACTGGGAACGGGCCCTGGTGCGGGTGCGGCCCGGTCGGGGGGCCGCGCTGGCCGCCGCGCTGAAGACCGCTCAGGCGGTGCGGCTGACCCGGCGGGAGGGCGAGCCCGTACGGCTGCGGATGGACCCGCCGGACATCGGCTGAACCGGCCCGGCCGCCCCGGCGGCGGGGCGCCCGCTCGGGGCGTCCGGCCTCGCCCCCGGCCGGCCGCCGCGGGCCGTCACCCGTTCCGCGGGCCGGGGAAGGCCGGCGG
>NZ_JABETO010000064.1 GCF_013055795.1 Streptomyces sp. I05A-00742 | reverse complement strand
TGCGGCCCCGCGGCGACCGCGGGGGCCCCACGGCGCCCGGGGCCGCGGCCGCCGCACGGGCCCGGGCGCCGGCGGCACGGGCACGACCGCGGCCGGGCCCGGGGACACCTGAGAGGTCGTCATACGACGACGCTAGGGACGGGCCCGGACCGGCGGATGACGGGCCGGGGGACGGGCGATGGCCGGAAGGTTACGGGCGGAGGCGGCGCCGCACGGAGAGCCGCCACCACCCGGGGAGCCTGGGGCCGGGAGGGAACAGCGGTGTCAGCGGCGGCCGGACGCCGCCATGGCCTCCTCGGCGCGGATGAGGGAACGCACCATCCGGCAGGTCGTGTTCGACGGGGTGTGCACGCCGATCCGGACGGCGACCCGCCGTATCCTGCGGTTGGTCGCCTGCTCGGGCCGGTACGCCCCGCTGTGCAGCAGGGCGATGGCGAGGCGCATGGCCTTCAGCCGGCGGTTGTGGGACTCGTACCACTCCCGGGGGTGGCCCGCGGGCAGACGCTTCTTCGGCAGCGTCGCGAGGGTGCACGGGTCGGTGAGCGGTGTGACTGCTGCGGCCATCGGCGTCCTCCTGACGAAGCGGTCGGGCGACCTCTTCACTACCCCTCCATTCTACTGCCGGGCACTGACAATCGGCCCAGCTCAGACGGGATTTGACGGGTCGGGGCGGTACCGTGGGCCCATGGAGATCTGGATCAACCCCGCCTGCTCGAAGTGCCGCTCCGCCGTCCGTCTGCTCGACGCGGAGGGCGCCGACTACACCGTCCGCCGCTACCTGGACGACGTCCCCGACGCGGCCGAGATCCGCGCCGTGCTCGACCGCCTGGGCCTGGAGCCGTGGGACATCACGCGGACCGCGGAGGCCGAGGCCGAGGAGCTGGGCCTCAAGGACTGGCCCCGCGACCCCGCCGCGCGGGACCGCTGGACCGACGCCCTCGCCGCGCACCCCAAGCTGATCCAGCGCCCGATCATCACGGCGGACGACGGCACCGCGGTGGTGGCCCGCACGGACGAGGCGGTCCGGGAGGCGCTGTCCCGGTCCGCCGGGTGACCGGGCGGCCCGGTGCGGCGTACGGCTCCGCCCCCTGCCCGGGACCCGGTGGACCCCGGGACCCGGGCACGGGATTGAATGGGCGTTTTCCCGTTCAAGAGGACAAGGAGCAGGCATGCCGCTGCGCAAGGCGACGATCCAGGAGCACGTGGGTCGGGCGGTGACCGAGGCGAACCCCTGGGACCAGCCGGTGGTGATGGTGCAGGGCGTCACGGGCCCCAACCCGATGGCGATGGCCTTCCTGACCAGCCTGTGGATCCTCTTCATGGACACCTACTTCGTGACCTTCACGCAGCAGGGCCTGCTCTTCCACCGCTGCGGCAAGTTCTCGAACCGCCCCAAGGAACTCGTCCTCGCCCTGCCGCACGACCAGGCCCGCCAGCTCGTCAGCGACGTGCGGATGGGCACCCTGTGGAGCTCCTTCCGCTTCTGGATGCCCGGCCGCGAGAAGCCGACGCGCATCAACGTCAACCGAGCCTGGCGGAACGAGCTCGACTACATGCTGCGCACGCTTGCCGGCGGTGCCCCGACGGGCTACTGAGCGCCGGCCGGACGCCTCACCGCGGCGTCAGCGACGGGCGGGCGTTGAGGGCCTCGGCGTCGCCGCCGGTCGTACGCCGGTAGACGTCGCTGATGCGGGCGTAGTGCTCGGTCGCGGTCCGCCCGGTGGCGCCCGCCCCTTCCTCGATGCCCTGGTTCATCGCCCGGTTGGCGTGGACCACGGCCGCCGTCGCCTCCCGGCGTTCGTCCGCGTACCGGACCAGCGCGGTCGGCACGTCGGCGCTCCGCGCGAGTTCGCGTGCGAGGAACCGGGCGTCCAGGATGGCCTGGGAGGCACCGTTCGCCCCCACCGGGTACATCGGGTGCGCGGCGTCGCCGAGCAGGGTGACCCGGCCGCGCCCCCAGGACCGCAGCGGTTCGCGGTCGGCCATCGGGTACTCCAGGATTCGGTCGGCGCCGGCCAGCAGGCCCGGAACGTCGAGCCGGTCGAGCGACCAGCCCGCGTAGTGGGGGAGCACGTCCGAGAGCAAGCCCGGGCGGTTCCAGCCGGCGTCCTCGCCCAGTGGCCCGGGAGGGGCCACCCGCACCAGACAGACCCAGTTGATCCGGTCGCGGCCGATCGGGTAGGCGACCAGCTCCGCGTCGCCGTCCCGCACGATGGCCATCGAACGGCCGGTGAGGAAGGGCTTCCCCGGGGACACCCCGCGCCACATCCGCACGCCCGACCACAGCAGCGGATCGTCGTCCGTCCGCAGCAGACCGCGCGTCACCGAGTGCAGGCCGTCCGCCCCGACGAGCACCTCGGCCTCCAGGACCTCCTGGCCGCCGGTCCGCCGGTCGAGCACCCGGACCCGCAGGGTGTCGCCGTCCTCCGTGAAGCCGGTCAGGCGCGTCGCGGTGCGCACGGCGTCCGCCCCCAGCCGTTCGCGCACCGCCGTGAGGAGCATCAGCTGGAGCTCACCGCGGTGGACCGAGTACTGCGGCCAGCGGTAGCCCCGGTCCAGGCCGAGCGGTTCCGAGTGCAGGACGGCGCCGGACGGGTCGCAGTAGACGAGCTCGGCGGGAGGCACGCCGATGGCGGCGAGTTCGTCGCCGAGCCCCAGTTCGGTGAGCTCGCGCACGGCGTGCGGCTGGAGGTTGATCCCGACGCCGAGCGGACGGATCTCCCGGACGCTCTCCACCACGGCCGCGTCGATCCCCGCGGCGTGCAGGCTCAGGGCCGCGGTCAGTCCGCCGATGCCCGCCCCCGCGACGAGCACGGTCATCGGTCCGCCTCCGCCTCCGGCTCGGGACGGTCGATGATCCGCACCCAACTGCCGTCCGGCTCGCGCCGCACGATCTGGACGCGGGTGCCCATGCCGTCGGAGGACCTGGTCGACGTGAGGGCGAGGTCGTTCCCGTAGTGGACCGTCGGCAGCGGCTCCTCCCGGGGGAACGGCAGCGGTACGTGCGCGAGCATCTGCTCGCACGCGGCGCGGATGGCCTCCCGGCCGACCGTCGCGCTGCCCGGCGGGAAGGCGAGGACGGCGTCGGGTGCGTAGAGCTCGGCCAGCCCGTCGGCGTCGCGGGCGTTGGCCCGCTCGACGAACAGCCTCGTCAAGTCCTCGGGGGTGGCGGCGCGTTCGCGGTTCTCGGTCATGGTGCTGTTCCTCTCTCAGGGGGTTGCTGCGGGGCTTCCGTTCCTTCTGTGATCAGCTTCCGCCGGAGCGCGCCAGAAGTCCAAGACATGAATGATCTGACTGCTAGCATCAACAGTTATGGAACTGCGTCAGCTCGAGTACTTCGTGACGGTGGTGGAGGAGCGGAACTTCACCCGGGCCGCCGAGAAGGTGCGGGTGGCCCAGCCCGGGGTCAGCGCCCAGATCCGCAAGCTGGAACGCGAGCTCGGCCAGGAGCTGCTCGACCGCTCCGGGCGGTCCGTCGTCCCGACCGAGGTCGGCGCTGCCTTCCTGCCGCACGCGCGCGCCGCGCTCGCCGCCGTGGAGCGCGCCCGGCTCGTCGTCGACGAGATGGCCGGACTGCTCCGGGGGCGAGTCGCCGTCGGCACGGTGACCTCGCACAACGCCGACCTGCCCGCGCTGCTGGCGGGCTTCCACGACGCCCACCCGGCGGTCGAGATCACCCTGGCCGAGGACACGACCGACCGGCTCGTCGAGGGCCTGCGCACCGGCCGGTTCGACGCCGCGATCATCAGCGTGGGCCGGGACGGCCCGGCGGGCATCGCCCTGCACGTGCTGGAGGACCAGCCGATCGTCGCGGCGGTCGCCCCCGGCCACGAACTGGCCGTCCACCCGGTCATCTCCCTCGACACCCTGCGCGACCGGCCGCTGATCAGCCTGCCCCGGGGCACCGGGCTGCGGGCCCGGCTCGACGAGGCCTGCGCGGCGGCCGGGTTCACCCCGCGCATCGCCTTCGAGGCCGGGGACCCGGCGACGCTCGCCGAACTCGCGGGGTACGGACTGGGCGCGGCCATCCTCCCCGGCGCCTTCGCCGCGGCCCGCGCGGAACTCCGGTCCCTGACCATCGACCCGCCGGCGCTCCGGGGCCGCCTCGCCTTCGCCTGGCGGACGGACGGGCCCGCCAGTCCGGCGGGCCGGGCCCTGATCGCGCGCGCGGAAGGCGCTGCCGGGTCCGCGGAAGCGGCGGGTGCCCACGGCCGAGGGGAACTGACGGTACGCCGGACGGGCCGACGGCGATGTCGGAGGGACCGCTTACGCTGCACCTCGCCGCGACATCACCGTCGGGCGTACCGCTTGCACCGCCAGAAGCCCTTGAGATGGTCTGCACGACCCCGCCGCGTCCCGTGGACGTGGAGCAGTTGTTCCCCGAAGTCGCCCAGTACCGCCGGGACGCCGTCCGGTTGCACCCCAGGGCCGGGAGCCCCGGCGTGCGGGAGAGCTCGCTCGGCGGCCCGCTGCTCCGGCCGCGGTCGGAGCCCTGGCCGCACTGCCGGGCACCGGGCGCGACGTGACGGTGCGGCATGCGGGTGGCGCGGTTGTCGAGTACGTCGCGTGGGACGAGACCACGCGGTCCGCTGTGGGCTGAGCCGTCAGGGGCCGGCGGTGCACCTGCCCGCGCCGGCCGGGTCAGTCGGCCGGCACGGTCACCGGTATCCAGCGGCTCGGCGGTCCGTCGACCGCGTCGGCGTCCTCCAGGCGCAGGCCCGTCCGGTGGCAGGCGTAGGCGAGGCAACCGGCGTCGATGGTGCCGTGCTCGCCGACCTGCCAGAAGCGGTAGAACCAGTGCTCGGGCGGGTCGTCGGCGGCGGGGGTCATGCCTATTTCCTCCTGGACCACCGTCCGTCCGTCCCGGGCGAAGGTGCCGAACGTGCCGCCGTTCGGATTGAAGTACAGGCCGTAGGCGGCTGTTCCGGCCGATACGGGCTCCAGAATCGCGGAGTCGGAGGGCAGGTAGCCCATGGGCTGCGTGAGCACACAGCCGCCGGGCACGTTTCTGACGCCCAGGTAGCGGAGGGACGCTTCGTAGTCGTCGGGGTCGAACGCGGCCGGTCCGGTGCCGTAGGGGCCGGGCTCGCGGGCGAGGTCCAGCGGTGGGAAGTCGGCCGGGTCGCCGCCCAGGCGTCGTATCACCTCGTCCTCGTCGATACCGGCGACGAAGGCCACGCCGAGACCGTCCGTCTCGGCGTCGGCGAAGACAGCCGTCAGCCGGTCGGCGTCCTTGTGCGCGGCGCGTTCCTCGGGGGTGAGGGGCTCCGCCCCGGGAAGGTCCTCGAACATCGGCGCGAGAGGGGTCAGGAAGGCCAGCCGCCCCGGTGACCAGTGGCCCACGAGCGGTTTCCAGGCGTCGGCCCCGGCTGCCAGCAGCACGGCCGCCGTGTCGGAGCGGGCGTAACGGACGGCCTCCCACAGGGGGGTGACGCCGGTGTGGTCCAGGAGATCGGGCCCGTCGGTGTGTTCCAGGAGCGCCGTGACGACTTCGGGTGATCCCCAGCCGGCGGCGGTGTGCAGGGGATGGGTGTCGGGGTCCTCCGGCACCGCCCCGGCCCGGAGCCGGGCCTTGATCAGGCCGAGGTCGGTCCAGTCGTCGAGGTCGATGCCGTACCAGTCGGCGCGGACCAGCGGGCGGTTCCCCGTCGGAGCTGCGGCCAGGAGGCCGGACGGGCTGCTGACGACGAGGCGGGGAGACGGCAGGGCGTCCCCCTCGGCGTCGGCCGGGCCGGTCAGCTCCGGCCAGATCTCGGTCACCCGGCGCGCGGCTTCGTCGAGACCGCTGGTGTCCAGGTCGGTGGCGGTCTCCGGGACGCCTTCGTCGGGCCACTCCAGCACCAGCGCCACGGGCCTGTCGGACGGTACGCAGGACAGGAGGAGACGCACGGGCCGGTGGAACTCGCTGCCGGAATCGGTGCCGTACTCCCGCAGGGTGACGGGCTGTTCCTCGTTCCCCGGCGGGAGCCACGGCTCACCGTCGAGGGTGGTCACCCGACGGCCGTCCGCCAGCCGCAGCCCCACCCGCAACGCCCCCGCGCCCTCCCGGCCGTACCAGAAACCCCCGAACACCTCATCCGTCCTCCTCTGCCGCCAGAAGACGTCCAGACACAGCGTCACCTCCTCCGGCCACACCTCCCAGCCCGCGAACACCACCCGCACCCGCGGCCCCGCACCCACCTGCGTCACCCGCGGCAGCACCGTCGGCACGTACCAGTCGGCAGGCGGCATGTGCCGGAACCGTGACCGCGACGGCCCGAGCTCGGTGAACTCCGGCTGCTCCGGCTCCGGTTCGTCCGGCACCACCAGACCGTCGAAGAATCCCATGCTGTCCTCCCCGCACCCGCCCTCACGGGTACTCGCACGACGATCGTGACAGAGGGGTCTGACAATGCCCTTGCGGAGCGGTGCGGGAGGGTCGTACGCCCCGTGCCGAGCCGACGGGCACGGCACACTGAACCCGGAGTGCCCTGTCAGTACCGGGTGGCATGCTCTGCAGTCATGAACAATCAGCAGTTCTGGCAACTGATCGCGACAGCGCGCGACCAGACGTCCCGTCCGGACGACGAAGAAGCGGTTGTCCGCCGGGCAACCTCGCTGTTGGCCGCACACCCGGCCGAGGAGATCGTCGCCGCTCAGCAGGTGTTGTGGGACCTGATGGCCGACTCCTACACGAATCCTCTGTGGGCCGCTGCCCATGTGGTCAACGGCGGATGCTCCGACGACGGCTTCGACTACTTCCGCGGCTGGCTGATCGGGCAGGGACGCGAGGTCTTCGAGCGCACAGTCGCCGACCCCGATGCCCTCGCGGAAGTGCCCGTCGTGCGAGCTTCAGCGGCCGACGGACTCGATCTCGACGGTGAGGAGGTGCTGAACATCGTCCGGAACGCACACATCATGGCGACGGGTAAGGAACTCCCTGACGAGGCGTACACCATCCGGTACCCGGAGCTGGACCCCGCTTGGGACTTCGACTTCGACGACCGAGAAGAAATGGCTCGCCGACTGCCACGCCTGGCAGCTCTCTACCCGGAGTAGCGGAGAACCGCGATCACCAGACGCCGTACCCCGGCCGAACTGGCGCCCCGACGCCTTGGCAGCGAACTGCCGTCCTGCCATAGTCCGTACCGCCCGTCACGGACAACCCGGGAGGTGCGTTCATGCGCGGTGTTCTCGTGGCCGTCCTCGCCGCCGCCCTCGGCACGACGGCGGCCCCCGTCGCCACCCCCGCCAGTGCTCTTCCACCGCCGCCGGATCCGGTGGTCTTCGTTCACGGGCGGAACGCGGGGCCCGGTGTCTGGGGCTCGATGCGGGAGGCGTTCACGGCGGCCGGGCACCCTGGCGACCGGCTGTTCGCGTGGTCGTACGACACGACGCGGTCGACGAACGAGACGCTGGGCGCGGAGCTGTCGGCCTATGTGGACACGGTGCTGGCCCGGACGGGTGCGAAGCGGGTGGACCTCGTGGCCCACAGCCTGGGCAGCCTGCCCGCCCGTTGGTACGTCAAGTTCGGGGAAGGGGCGGGGAAGGTCGGCCACTGGGCGTCCTTGGCAGGCCCCAACCACGGGACGAGCGTTGCCTATCTCTGTGCTCTGTGGGACCAGGGATGCCGGGACATGACCCCCGACTCGTACGTCCTGAGACGCCTCAACGAGGGCGATGAGACCCCCGGACCGGTGCGGTACGCCACGTGGTGGTCGTCCTGCGACGAGCAGATCAAGCCGGCGACCAGCACGCAGCTGTCCGGGGCCGTCAACACCGCGACCGGCTGCCTCAAGCACAACGACCTCCTCACGGATACCGCCACGGTCCGTCAGGTGCGTGACTTCCTCACCGGACAGGACCGCTGACGTTGCATGCCGGCAGTGCTGGAAGTCCGCGAGGGGCGGGCGAAGAGCCCCGGACGTGACAGCAACCGGTGCTGATGCCCGCTCAGGCCGGCCGACTGCCTGATGGGCGCCGTCGGGCGGTCCTCTCCCCGGCAGTTGGAGTATCCGATGAGGCGATCACCTCGTTAGCGGGGCGGAACCGTCCCTCTGCGACCGTCCTGCCGCTCGTTGCGAGCCTGCACGGTCGCAGTCCGACTGACGCAACACCGGAGGTGTGCTCGTGTGGCGACCAACGCGTAGGAGCCTGAAGGCGATCGGAGCGTCGGCTGTGGCCGTGGCAGCACTGGCGATGACACCGCAGCCAGGACACGCCGCCCCCGCTCACGGCTATCAGGTGTTCACCGGCATCAGCGGCACATGGGCTCCGCCTGAGGGAGTGACGAGCGCCACTGCCTACGTGTGGACCTCGGGAGGCGGAGGGGGCGGTGGCGGAGGTGCCGGTGGTGGAGGCGGCGGGGAAGGCTGGAAGGCAAGCCCGACCACCCATGGCCACCTCGGAGGCAAGGGCGCCAGAGGCGCGAGCGGCTCGGGTGGCGCGGGCGGCGGTGCCGGCTCCCTCTTCTCGTGCCACATCCGCCGCCTCGGCACATACGAGTTCCTGCGGATCGTCAACGGGGAGGGCGGCGGCGGAGGCTCCCAGGGCCGGGGTGGCAGCGGCGGTAGGAGCGGACATGACTTCTTCGGCGGTGACGGCTCGGCGGGAACGCGCGGCACCCCGGCGCCCTTCGCTCACCAGGGAGGCCAGTCCCGGATCTCCGTGATGTCCATCCTGCGTTCTTATTCCTTCCCCTATACGTGGGCCAACGGCGGGACCGGTGGGGGCGGCGGCCTGGCCGGTGAGGGCGGAAAGGGCGGCAGCGAGACCAACCGCACACCCGCGGGTGCCGTGCCTGCCGGCGCGCAGGGGCGAGTCGGCCGACCTCACCTGGAGACGCGCGGTTGCCGGCTGCTGCAAGCGGGCACCACCGGACGTCCGGGCCAGGGCGGAACCTTCTACGGCGGGCTGCCGGGCGCGGGAGGAACTCTGACGGCTGGCATCACGCTGCCCGGTGGGGCGCGGTACGTGCCCCCTGCCGGGACCAGCAGCGGCGGCAACGGCGGGCAAGGGGGCTTCCCCGGGGCCGGCGGCGCAGGAGGCGTCGACCTGGGCACCGGGAGCAAGTCCGGCCAACATGGACAAGACGGTGTCCCCGGCTCCCCGGGCCGGCCCGGAGTCACCGTCATCACCTGGTGACCCCGCTTCACCGCCTGACAAGCCGATACATCCGGCGGTGATCTCGCGGCACTCCGGCTCGGTGGTGGATCTGGTTGAGCGGACAGCGCTGGGCGGTCTGTGGGAGGTGTTCCAGCGTGTCGTGCCGCCGACGCCCGCCGCCTTGCGGACGGACCGGGGTCGTGAAAGTGGCGGCCGAGGCCGTCAATACACCGCGGGTTCCGACTCCGGTGACGGGAGCTCGGGCCGCCCGGCCCGGCCGCGGGCGACGAGGCGTCCGGGCACCCCCGCCGCCCGCGCGGCCCGGCGGGGGCGTGCCGGGCGTTCGTACCGGTGGAACACCCGCCACAGACCCAGCAGGACGAGGGCGAAGAGCGGCAGCCAGAGGAGCCGGGCCGCGAGCCGGCCGGGGCTGTCCGGCAGGGTGTGCAGTCCGGGCAGCGGGCCCGCCGCCAGGGCGGTCGTCGTGACCGCCATCATCGCGGTCTGGTGCCACAGGAAAACCGTCATGGCGGACAGGTTCACCAGTGTCACCGCGGCCCAGGCCGCGGGGCGCCGCATCGCGCGGCGCAGCGGTTCGCGCAGTGCGAGGGCCAGGCCGCACTGGGCGAGGCCGAAGGTGACGGCGGCCAGGGTGGGCGGGCTGAGGTTCGAGACGGCAGCGCCGGGGACGCCCACCATGGCGGCCGGGTAGCCGCAGAACAGGACGAGGACCGCGGTCGCCGCCGCGCCGGCCGCGAACAGTGGCCATCCGGAACGCCGTCCGGCGAACCGGCCGCGGGACCGGGCGGCGCCGAGGGCGTACGGGACGAGCCAGCCGGCCCCGACGTTGGTCCAGCCGGTCCAGGACGGCCCGCCGAGCCCGAAACGGACCGCGTCCACGGCCACGACGACGGCGAGCGGCCAGAGGGGTCCGAGCCGGGAGGCGAGCGGAGTGAGTGCCGTGAGCGCCGCGAACACCAGGAGGAACCACAGGGGCGACACGACCAGGTTCACCAGGGTGCGCAGGCCGGCCGGGGCCGCCCCGGCGGCGAGCGCCACGGCGCAGACCACGGCCCACACGGCGAGCACGGCGGTGACGGGCCGGCCCAGCCGGGCCAGCCGGCCGCCAAGCCAGGACCGGTAGGACGTCCCCCGGGCACGGGCCGACGCGTATCCGCGCGCGCCGCAGACACCGCCCACGAAGAAGAACAGGGCGAGCGTCTGGAACAGCCAGGACATCGGGGCCAGCCGGGGCAGGCGCTCCAACGGGCTCGCCCCGCGCAGCCCGCCGTCACCCGGCACCAGCGCGGTGACCAGCCAGTGGCCCAGCACGACCCCCAGGATCGCGAGGGCCCGCAGCGCGTCGAGCGCGCGGTCGCGGTCCGGCGGTGTCGCCTTCTCGATGTGGCGGGCCAGGGCGCGGGGTGCGGGCATGGCGTCTTCCCTCCGGGTCCTTGCGGGTGGAGGGAAGGTAGGAGCGGGGGCGGGCGTCCGGCGTCACACCGGGGAGCCATGTCGCGGCTGCCACCGGGGTATGACGGGTACGGGGCGTCCGGCGACGCGAGGCTGCCGGCAAGGTGCGCGGTGTGGACGGATCCGCGAGGTCGTCGGAGCCCGGATGCCCGCCCCCCGTACCGTCCGGACTCGCCGCGCGCCGGCCGGTGGACGCGGTCCGACGGGCAGCGCTCAGCCCATCGGCCCCGGCTCCGGCCGGAGCAGCGTGTCCATCACCCCGTCCAGGTAGGCGGAGAGTTCGGCCCCGGCGGGCAGCGCCGTGGGGACCGCGCGGCCGAGGTGTGTCTGGCCGAGGAAGGCGGTGTATCCCAGCAGTGCCCGGCGGCGCGCCTCGCCCGGCGGGAAGCCGAGCTCGGCGAACAGCTCCGCGAGGTAGGCGAGCCGGCGGTCGGTGACGCGTCGCAGCACGGCGGCTACTTGAGGGTGGGAGGAGGTGGCCAGCAGGGAGACCTCCAACGGGTCCCGGGCGGCGGCCTCCGTGGCCTGGGCGAAGAGCCGCCGCAGCCGCTGCCGGGCGTCGGGCTCCGCCTCCAGTGCCACGATCACGTCCTCGGTGCGGGACTCCTCCCACCGGTCCAGCGCCGCCGCGATCAGGGCGTCCCGGTTGGCGAAGTGCCAGTAGAAGCTGCCCTTGGTCGTTCCCAGCCGGACGGCCAACGGTTCGACGGCGACGGCCGCCAGACCGCCCTCGCCGATCGCGGCGAGTGCCGCCTCCGCCCAGTCCCGGGCGCTCAGCCGTGTGCGCCTGCCGCCTTCCGGCCCCTCGGCCCGCCGTCGCGTCATGTCCATACGCTACCGTACAGTTGACCGTACGCCATCGTATGGAGGGCGCGATGCACGCTGTCCACACCACCCACGAACGCGTCGTCGAGGCGTCCGCCGCCACCGTCGGCGCCCTGATCGAACGTCTCTCGGCCGACGACGACCCCCTGTTCCCCACCCCCGCCTGGCCGCCCATGCGCTTCGACCGCCCGCTCGGGCCCGGCGCCGACGGCGGACACGGGCCGGTCCGGCGCGTCGCCTTCGCCTTCACGCCGCCCTCGAACGGCGGCCACGAACTGACGGTTCGTCCCCTGCCCGACGGGCGGTGCCTCGTCCGGCACACCCTCCACCAGCGGCGGAACACCGCCGAGCGGCTGATGTGGAACCTGGTGATCCGCCCGCTCCACGACACCGTCGTGGCAGAACTCCTCGACAACCTCCAGCTCGCCGCCACCGGCGCACCGCCCGAGCCCACCCGCTGGACTCCCCGTGTCCGGCTGCTCAACCGGCTGCTCTGGGAGCGGCCCACCGCCGTGCCCCTCCCGGCCGGCGCCCGCCTCGCCCACGGGGCCTTCGCACGGCCCGACTTCGCGGACGCCTGGCGGCTGCCCCTGCGCCCCGGCATGCCGCGCGACCCGCGCCGGTGGGAGGACACCCTGCCGTTCCCCGTCCTCCACCGCGACGACACGGAGGTCGTCCTCGGCAAGAACGCGCCCCACCTCGACTTCCGAGCCTCCGTCCGGGTCGAGGACGACCACGTCACCCTCAGCACCGTGGTACGGACCCACAACCGGCTGGGCCGCCTGTACTTCGGCCTCGTCCGGCACGTCCACCCGGCCATGGCCCGCCTCATGCTGCGCCGCGCCCACCGCCGGCTCGCCCTCGCCGCCCCGGCCGCCGCCGCACGCCACCGGACGCCGGCCGGCCCGGGGCGCTGACCACGGCGGCCTCCGGCGTCCGCCGCGATCCGGGCCTCCGCGCCGGGTGGCGTCCCTGCCTGACGCCGGATCCCATGCCTGACCTGACGCCGGGCGCTCAAGGCCGGGCCTGACGGGGGACGTCCAACTCCGGGCCTGACGCCGGGCGTCCAACCCCGGGCCTGACTCCGGACGCCTGACGCCCGGCCCGGCGCCGGAACTCGACGGCCCGTACGTGCTCCCGCGTCGTACGGTCCAGCAGCACGACCGAGGCCGCCTCCGGCACCGGGCCCCCGTCGCCCCCCGCGGCACCCGGCGCGGAGAGGGCGGCCACCAGGCGCCGCAGCCCCCGCCGGTGCCGGTCGAAGACCCGCGGACGGGCGCGACGGCCGCGCGCCTCCTGCCCGGCGAGGGCCTCGGCCGCCCCGACGTCCAGGAGCACCAGGTGCAGTTCACGCCCCTGACTCCCGGCCTCCCGCGCGAGCCAACGGCGCATCCAGGCGCGGCTCCCGCAGTCGTGCACGAGGAACGGCCCGCCCGCGCGGACCCCCGCCCGCAGCCGGCGGACGTACACCAGACGCGCCCACGGGCGGTACACGGCGTACGGGAGGAAGGACGGCATCACGGCCTCGCACGCGACGTGGACGTCCCGCGGGTCGACGACCGACGCGGCCCCGGACCACCTGCGGATCAAGGTGCTCTTGCCGCTGCCGGGCAGCCCGGAGACGACCACCACGGCGTCGGCCGGGTACGACAGCAGCGCCGGTGCGCGCTCCTTCCCCCGCAGGTCCACCAGGCCCCTCGGACGCAGCACCGGCGCCGGCTCCCCGGGCGGCACCTCCTGTACGGCGGTCGCGGCCGGCCTGCGTATGTCGTCCACTGCTTCCACGGTCCCTTCGGTCACCAGCCCTGACGCCCCCGCGTCGCAACACCGGAGCTTCGCACAAGACGCCGAGGGACCGCGGGCGGTTGCCGCCGCCTCCCGTGCGGACCGTCCCGTTCCCGGGCGGGACCACGGAGCGTGACCCGCCCCGCGGGCGTTCGTTGGGGCAGCCGTGACCGACGACATGCCCCGGGGCGGGCCGAACGCCGCATGGTGGGACCGGTTCTACGAGACGGACCGCACCGAGTACATCGACCGCCCCGAGGCCGGCCCGCAACGCCGCCGGGTGCTGCGCAGGCTGGCCCGGCTCCAGCGGCTGACCCTGGCCCACCGCTCGTTCAGCGGACTGGTCCTGGCCCAGGTGCGGGACGCCCCCCATCCGCGCATCCTCGAACTGGGCGCCGGAAACGGCCACTTGGCACGGCAGGTGCTCGACCGGCACCCCGCCGCGCGGCTCACCGTGAGTGACGTCGGACACGAAACCGTCGAGACGCTGCGCGCGGGCCCGCTGGGCCGCCACGGGCGGGCCACCGTCGCCCGGCTCGACGCCACGGCGATCGACGAACCCGACGGCTCCTACGACCTCGCCGTGCTCAGCCTGTCCCTCCACCACCTGCCGCCCGGGGGAGTGGCGGCCCTGCTGCGCGAAGGCACGCGCGTCGCAAGCCGGTTGCTGATCGTCGACGTGTGGCGCCACCCGGCGTGCCTGGCCGCGGCCCCGCTGATCCTCCTCTGCGGCGGACCGGTCCTGGCACACGACGGCATCATCAGCCTCCGCAAGGCGTACGGCCCGGCGGCACTGCACCACCTGGCCGGGGCCTGCGGCGCCCCCGTCGCGCTGCGCACGCGGTTCGTGCCGCCGGCGTACCTGGCGGCCGTCGCGAGCCGCCGGAGGTGAGAGGCGACCGGGTCACCGGACGGCCGTCACCACAGCCGGAACATCTGCGCCGGGTGCCAGTTCTGCCCGCCCCACCCGGAGACCCGGACCAGGCGTCCGTCCTCGTCGATGTGGTAGCGGCCGGACATGCCCGCCTGGTAGCCGTACAGCCGGCGCACGGCCTCCACCGTGCCGGTGGCGCCCCTGAGAAGGTGGACGTGGACGGTGCCGTCCGGGCCCTCGGAGTTCTCCAGCTTGCTGACAGCGAGGACGTGGTCACCCCACCGGGTGACGCCCGTGATCGTTCCCCGGGACTCCCATGTCCAGCGTGGCGTGCCGCCGTCGACGGCGAACGCGGTCAGGTGGTCGTGGTGCGCGTGGGGCGGGCGCGCTTCCATGACCACCACGTCCTGGACGGCGGTCACGGGCTGGTCCTCGGGGAAGCCGTAGTCGGAGGGGAAGAGGAGTTCGCCGTGCGGGCCGTCGACGGGTATCCGGGCGGTCGTCCGACCGTCCTCGGCGCTCAGGACCAGCACCGACCTCTCGGGTGAACGGCGTCCACCGCCCAGGCAGAGAAGGGCGAGGGGATCCTGGTGCAGGACGACGGTTCTCTCGACCGGACCCTCCAACCGCGGGCGGACCGTCCAGCGGACGGAGCCCTCAGCGGCGTCGAGGCAGCGGACCGTGAGCCGTCCGGCGTCCAGCGCGGTCTGGACGACGCCCGTCCGGCAGACGGCGAGCCGGCCGTCGCCCCGCAACGGCGGCACCCGAGGCCAGGCGATGTTCCCGCCGCGCAGGGAGCGGGCCGTGGGGACGCCCTTCGCCAGGGCGACCGCGCGGTCCCCGGCCACTGCCAGGGTGTCGGTGCCCCGCGACCAGGGGTCGTGGTACATGGAATGCGGGGCGGACCAGAGGGCGCTGCCGTCCGTGAGGTCGACCGCGGTGACCTCGTGCCGCTCCGGCCACTGTCCGTCGTCCTCCGCCGTGTGGAGGGCCAGACCGACCCCGTCCGCCGCGGTGCGGCTCATCGCGATCAGCGCCCTGCGGCCCGGAGCGATCCAGGACCAGCGCGGCTTCCCGGTCTCCACGTCGTAGGCGTGCAGACCGTCCGGACGGCCGCGGACCAGGAGGCCCGCCGTGCACCAGGATCCCGCGGCGTCGTGGTTCCGGCCGGTCGCGGCAGGAGCCTCCCAGGCGGGGCGCACCTGCCGCAACCGTCTCTTCTGTACGGTCTTCTCCATGCCAACCAGTGCCTCCATGGCAGGAGCATAAGCGCCGGTCGGCGCGCGATCCGGGCGGGATGCCCGACGGACGGCGGCTGCGGGGACGGGAGCGGGACCGTGAGGAAGGGCGGCATGAATCCCGAACCCTAAGCATTCATCCCGTTGCTCGCCCGGGCCGATCCGGCCGACCCGATCGCCGAGCGCGAGAGATTCGTCGGACACCCGGATTCGCCCTGTGCCTGCGCCACGGCGGCACCGCCGTCGCGGAGCCCGCGGACCGCCCGGAGTGGAGGCCGGCCATGCGGACGGCCCACGTCCGCGACCCCGAGGGCGACCTGGTCGAGCTCCGGTCCTACGAGGGCTGACGCACCGGCGGCGGGCCGGCGCGAACGGACCGCGTCAGGGCAGCGGCGCGCGGGTGAGGAGACAGCGGGTCGTGGTGCCGCCCGCGTGGGTGTGCGTGCGGACCAGGTCGCTGAGGGTGTGGACGAGCAGCAGGCCCCGGCCGCCCGGCCGGTCCGGCGTGGGCGGCCGGCGGCCGGCCAGCGGATCGGCGACATGGCCGCGGTCCTCCACCTCCCACACCACGTGGTCGGCCTCCGCCCAGATCCGCACCGTCCCGGAGCCACCGCCGTGCACCACGCTGTTGGTGGTCAGCTCGGCGACGGCCAGGGCGAGGTCGTCCCGGCGCCCGGGGGACAGCCCGAGCGCGGCGGCCCGCTCCACGACGACGCGCCGTGCTTCGGGCAGCAGCGCGCTGTCGAACGCGAAGGAGAGGACGCGCCCGTCGGGCGGGGGCGGCAACGGCTGGTTGTACACGGCGATGATGTGGTCCGGCGCGTAGGAGCCGCTGGGGCCGTTCCGGTCGCCGTCGATGATCACCGGGTGGGTGGCGTAGGCGTCGGCCACCGCCCGGGGGGCCAGCAGCGACGTGTCGTACGGACAGACGATCGTGACCCGGCGCCCCGCGAACGCGTGGTTGATCAGGGCCTCGTGCTGGACGCAGGCCGGGTACTCCGTGGCCGAGCGGCCCGCCCACACCGGTTCGCCGATGATCCGGACGTGCCGGTCCCGGTGCGCGTCGGCGAAGGCGCGCAGCACCCGGGGGATGATCCGTCCCGGATTGCGCCCCGCCTCCTCCATGTCGATGAACCGGACGTCCGCCCCGTCCGTGCCCAGTTCCGCCCGCAGCAGCTCCAGACGTGCCCGGGGAACGGCGACCGCCACCGGGTCGCCGGCCGTCAGACCCTCGCGGACGAACGCCGTGAGGGCGGAGACGTACTCCTTCCCGTCCCGGTAGAACAGCGCCGGGTGGACGAACGGCCCGGCCACGGCCGTCGTGTTGTTCACAGCGTCACCTCGATCACTGCCGGGTCGGGACCGTACGTCCGCCACGGTCCGGGAGCTACCGGAGCGGCCGTCGCGTGCGCGGGCGGTGGGCCGGGCGCACGCCGTCCTGCCGGGGTGGTCGACCACCGCACTAGGAAGAGGTACCCACACGGCGCCTTCCCGTCCCCCGCCGGAGCTCACGCCTGTCCCCTTCGCTCGTACCACCCCACACTCCGTACTCCTGACGGGTCTCCATGGCCCATCGCAGACATTCTTCCCTCACCGGGCAGCGCGCGCAGACCGATTTGGCCCCTTCGGTCTGCGCCAGGGCGGACACGCCCGTACCGATGGGGAAGAACAGGTCGGGGTCCTCCTCCGTGCACGCGGCATACTGTCGCCAGTCCACGTCGTTACCTCCGTTCCGGGAGTCCTCTCCTCACGCCTCGCCCGGAAGTCCGGAAATAACCCTGGAAGAAGACCTTCCTCCGTGCTCCGTGAGCACGAGATCGCCCCCCGCGGACCGGTTCCACGGTCGCGGGGGGCAACGTCATGAGCGGTGGTGCCGGCCGTCGGAGCCGCCGGTCACTGCTGCGCGAGCATGCGCTTGCGCAGCCGGGCGAGAGTGCGACTCAGCAGCCGGGAGACATGCATCTGGGAGATGCCGAGCTCCGCTCCGATCTGCGACTGCGTCATCTCCTGGCCGAAACGCAGTTCCAGCATCAGCCTTTCCCGGTCGTCGAGTTCCTTGAGCAGCGGCTTGAGGACGTGCAGTGCCTCGACCTTCTCCAGATTCTCGTCCACGGCGCCGATACGTTCCGACCACGAACGCGAGGTGTCGTGGCCGCGGGGTCCCGGCTCGGCGGGGGTGTCGATGGAATGGGCCGAGTAACCGTTGCTGGCGACCTGGGCCTCGATGACCTCGTCCTCGGACAGGTCCAGTACCTCGGCCAGTTCCTTGACCGTCGGCGAGCGGCCGAGACGCCCGGAGAGTTCCTCGGTCGCCTTGACAAGCTCCACCCGGAGCTCCTGGAGCCGACGGGGTACATGCACCGCCCAACTGGTGTCCCGGAAGAAACGCTTGATCTCGCCGGTGATGTAGGGAATGGCGAGGGTGGTGAATTCGACCTCGCGCGTCAGGTCGAACCGGTCGATCGCCTTGATCAGACCGATGGTGCCCACCTGGACGATGTCCTCCATCTGGTCGGAGCGGCCCCGGAATCGGCCGGCCACGTAACGGACCAGGGAGAGGTTCATCTCGATGAGGGTGTTGCGGACGTACTGGTACTCGTGGGTGCCTTCCTCAAGAACCGAGAGACGGTCCAGGAAGACCTTGTTCAGGGCCCGGGCGTCACGCGGGTCAATGCCCCCCGCGTCCTCCACCTGCGGCAGATCCACACCGAGAGGCCCACACGCCGCAGTGCCGCTCCGCGCGGCCCCGGCCGTCTGCGTCACGCTCGTGCTGGTCACGTGCGCCCTCCTTCAACTGTGCTTGTCAGTGCCGCTTCTGCCCCTGGTTCGCCGGGGCATGCGTGTGGGGGCGCCGAATTTCGGACGGAGTCCTACCGGTTCCGTCGGGGGGTGTACGTCGGGCCCGGCGGGAAGCGGATCCCCGCCGGGCCCGGTGAGGAGACGGGGCCGTGATGTCAGCCGGTCACCATCGATACCAGCGGCTCCTGCTGCCGCCGGAGTCGGCGGACCGCACCAGGAAGCCGAGCAGCCAGATGACGAGCACCGCCACGGCGACCCACCACAGAATCTTGATGGCGAATCCGGCACCGAAAAGGATCAGGGCGAGGAGCAGGACGAGAAGCAGGGGAACCATGGAAATCAACCTCCAACGTGTCGTCTTCCCGGTGGTTTTGCTTTTATCCCCCCGGCCATTGTTCATGCCGACTTCCTGTCACCCGTATACGGACTTGCGTACGGTTCCCCGTGATGCCGGTGACTGCTGGGTTTGTCAGGGGCGGGCGGGGGCAGCCGTCGGGATGTAAATGCCTCCGACGCAGAGGAGATATCACGATGAGCGCCCAGGAAAAGGCCAAGGCAAAGGCCGAGCAGACCAAGGGGAAGGTCAAGCGGGAGGCGGGCCGGGCCGTCGGCAACGAGAGCAAGGAGGCCGAGGGCCGGGCCGAGCAGGCCAAGGGCGACCTGCGGGGCGCCAAGGAGAAGGCGAAGGACGCGTTCCACGACTGACCGCGCGACGCCGTCCCGGAAGGGGCCACGGTCCTCGGACCGTGGCCCCTTCGCCGTGCCGACGGATCAGACCCGGCCCCGCCACCGGCCCGTCTCCAGGCCGCGCGCCTCGATGAAGGTCTTGAAACGCCGCAGGTCGCCCTTGGCCTGCCGGCGGACGAAGCCCAGCTTGTCCCCGACGGTGTCGACGACGCCCTCCGGCGTGTGCGCGAACTGGAGCATCACCTTGGTGCGGGTCGCGTCGAGCCGGTGGAAGGTGACGACACCGGCCTGCCGGACGTCGCCGTCCACCGTCGTCCAGGCCACCCGCTCGTCCGGGATCTGCTCGGTGATCACCGCGTCGAACTCCCGCCGGACACCGTCGGTGCTGGTCACCCAGTGCGTCAGCGTCGGCGTGCGCTGTTCGATCCGCTCGACGCCCTCCATGAATTGGGGGAAGTCCTCGAACTGGGTCCACTGGTTGTACGCCGTGGTGACCGGAACGGCGACCTCGATGGATTCCTCGATCTGCGACATGGTGCCTCCTTGGGAGAGGAAAAGGCGGTCACCTGGCGGTTGCCCGGGAATCCGGCGGCCAGACGTCCCCTTTCGGGCGGCCGGTGTCCCATTCGCCGCTGGAGAAACCTGTGTCCCTGCGGCAATGCCGTGCTCACCACGGGAATCGCGCCCTTTTCCACGCCCGTGCGCGCCCCGCAGAATGGGTGCGGCCGCGCGGAGGGGAGGAACCGGATGGACCGGGAGCACCCGGGGTTCGTCGCCCTTTCCGCGCGCCTGACGGGGCGGGGCGAGGACGAGTTGCGGGCGAGCGGGCTCGTCCGGCTGCACCACGACACCACGCTGGAGCGGGTCGGCCGGGAGGCCGTGGGCCGCTTCCTCGACGACCTCGACGCCGCGGACGGCGACCCGGACGCCCTCGTCGACGCGCGGTCGCGCGGGATCGCGCGGGCCATCGTCCACCTGTGGCAGACGGGCGCCTGGCCGCCCTGACCGGGGCCGGGCGGCCAGGACGCCGCGGTGGCCCGCCTCAGCGGGTGGCGACGGCCGGGTCGCTCACCCCGGAGGCACCCGTCTCCACATGCCCCGCGAACCGGCGCAGGAACGTGCCGTCCCCGGGGGAGACGACCGACACGTCGTACCAGCGGTTCCCCGCGCGAGTCCGCACCGTGTGCCGCACGGTGGCGCCCGGACGCACGGTCAGCGTCTCGGACGGGCCGCCGTAGGCGTCGGTGACGGTCAGACGGCACTCGGCGCCGCCCCGCTGGGTCAGGGTCAGATCGAGGTCTCCCGTGGTGGCGTTGTGACGGGCGGTGACCTCGGGGCCGGCGGTACCGCCGGGGCCTCTGAAGGCTCGCAGATAGCCGTTGGGGCCGTGCACCGTGAGGTCGTAGACGCCCTTCGAGTACGCCGTGTTCCAGGTGTCGGAGATCTGCTTGCCGGCCTCCGCGGTGTAGGTCCAGGGCCCGTCCGTGCGGTTGGCCGAGGTGACGAGGAACTGCGCGCCCGCCGCCGCCCCGCCGCTGAAGGCGAGGGTGAACCGGCCGGTGGCCGGTGTGGCGGAGCCGTCCGTGAACGGCGCGTAGCGCAGCGGGCGGGTGGGCCGCGATCCCGGTTCCTGCCGGGGGAGCGCACCCGTGGCGGGCGGCTTCGGGACGTAGTCGGGGTGCCGGAGGCGGTCCGGCGGCTCGTAGCCGGCCGTGGACGGCAGGGCGGCGGGCGCCGTGTGCGCCCTGCTGAAGTCGAAGGCCGCGGTGAGGTCGCCGCAGACGGCCCGGCGCCAGGGGGAGATGTTCGGTTCGCGCACCCCGAAGCGGCGCTCCATGAAGCGGATCACCGAGGTGTGGTCGAAGACCTCGGAACACAGGAACCCGCCGGTGCTCCACGGCGACACCACGAGCATCGGCACCCGCTGCCCGAGCCCGTAGGGGCCCGCGGTCCGTCCGGCGCCCCCCTTGAAGAGGTCGGGGCCGACGTCCACCGTGGACAGGCCCTGCGCGGCGGACGACGGGGGGTACGGCGGCACGACGTGGTCGAAGAAGCCGTCGTTCTCGTCGTACGTGATGAACAGCGCCGTCCGGCTCCACACCTCGGGGTCGGAGGTGAGGGCGTCCAGCACCTGGGCGATGTACCAGGCACCGTAGTTGGCGGGCCAGTTGGGGTGCTCGCTGAACGCCTCCGGAGCGGCGATCCAGGAGACCTGCGGCAGCCTGCCGGCCTTCACGTCCGCCTTGAGGACGTCGAAGAGGCCGTCGCCCTTCTTGACGTCGGTCCCGGTGCGGGCCTTCTCGTACAGCGGGTCGCCCGGATTGGCATCGCGGTACGCGGTGAAGTAGAGGAGCGAGTTGTCACCGTAGTTGCCGCGGTAGGCGTCGTCGATCCACCCCCACTTCCCCCGGGCGTCCAGGCCGTCGCCGATGTCCTGGTAGACCTTCCATGACACGCCGGCCTTCTCCAGCCGCTCGGGGTAGGTCGTCCACCCGTACCCCGCCTCCTCGTTCCCGAGGACCGGGCCGCCGCCCTTGCCGTCGTTGCCGGTGTACCCGCTCCACAGGTAGTAGCGGTTGGGGTCGGTGGAACCGATGAACGAGCAGTGGTACGCGTCGCAGAGGGTGAACGCGTCCGCGAGGGCGTAGTGGAACGGTATGTCCTCGCGCGTGAGGTACGCCATCGTGGTCGCCGTCTTGGCCGGTACCCACTGGTCGTAGCGGCCCTTGGCGAACGCCCGCTGCCCGCCCGCCCAGTCGTGGTTGAGGTCCTGGAGGAACTGCATGCCCAGGTGGTCGGCCTCGGGACGGAACGGCAGGATGTCCCGCCTGCCGTCCGACTGGTGCCAGACGGACTTCCCGCTCGGCAGCGTCACCGGCCGCGGGTCGCCGAAGCCGCGGACGCCCCGCAGCGAACCGAAGTAGTGATCGAAAGAGCGGTTCTCCTGCATCAGGACGACGATGTGCTCGACATCCCGCAGGCTGCCGGTGCGCCGCCGGGCCGGAATGGCCGCGGCGCGGGCGATGCTGCCGGACAGCGCGGTGAACGCGGCGGTGCCACCGGTGAGCTGCAGGAACCGCCGGCGGTCGATCTCTCCCATGGGCAAGGTGACCTCTGAGGGGTGTGGGGGAACGGACGGGGATGACGCGCTTCCAGGACAGCGAGGTGTACCGAAGGGGTGGTGGCGTCACCATGACGCCGGGCGGTACGCGAGGGGAACAGGGCGTCTCGGCCACATCGCTCGGCGGACCGTCCGGGATCCGGCGGGGGAGCCGTCGGCTGCACCCAGGGACCACGCCGTCACCGGTCCGGACGGCCTCGAGGCGTGGACGGCCGCCCATCGTGTGAAGCCGAACCGGCGCCCGGATCCGGTGTCACCCGAAGTCCAGGACGTGCGGCAGCCCCTGCCGCCAGCGCTGCCGGTCCAGGGCCTTGGCCGCGGCGAACTCCGGAGCCTCGTACCCCTTGAACGTCCGGACCTCTGCCCGTCCTGCGCCGGCCGCCGCCAGGACCCCGGTGGCGGCGCGGCGGCCGGCCTCGTTCGCCGTCTCCATGGACGTGAAGTCGATGTTGCTGTACGTCCGGACGTAGTCGGCGGCGAGGAAGAGGTTCGGGATCGCGGTGATGGCCTCGGGTCGCAGGTTCCAGGAGCCGGTGGAGTTGAGGAGGAACGGGTCGTCGTTGGTCAGCCCGTGACCGTCCTCGGCGATCGCCTCGTCCAGGTACCAGGAGTGCAGCAGCGAGTCGTCCAGCCCGCCGTGGTCCTCGAGGTGGGCCCGCATCTGCGCCCACACCTCGCGCGCGACCTCGGCGCGCGTGCACTGCCGGGCGGGTCTGCCGTAGAGGATGCCGGGCGTGTCCCAGTCGGAGATGTCCACCGACAGCGACTCCCGCACCTGCCCGTCGCCCCACGTCCGCTCGTAGGGCGCCCGCCACAGCCTGGACTGGCTGATCGAGGCCAGCTTCCACGGGGAGTCCACGTGGACGACGTGTCCCACGACGACGGGCGCGGGACGGCGCAGGAAGTACTGGATGCCGTTGGTCCAGGTCTGCCGCAGCCCGTCCATGGCCGCGAGACGCGGGTCGGCCGTCCGGAGTGCGGGGCTCCAGAGCCGGACTGCGCGGTCGGACGGGACGGCGAGCACGAACCAGTCGGCGTCGATCCGCTCGGCCTCGCCCCGCTCCGTACGGGCCGTGACGGAGGCGACGCGCCCGTCTCGCAGGTCGATCCGCTCCGCGGACCGGCCGAAGGCAAAGCGCGCACCGAGCGACCGGAGGTGCGCCGCCCAGGGGTCGAGCCAGGCCTCGCCGGTCGGCCCGTCGAAGACGCGGTCGAAGGGGCCGTCGCTGCCGCGCCCGGCGAGGTCGTAGAGAATGGATTCCATGCCCTGGCCACAGGTCCGGGTGCTGGCGGTCGGGGGCCGGAGCGCCTGGAGCAGCTGCACCCCGCCGCCGAGCAGCTTCTGGTAATCGGCTGACATGCGTTCGGCCCGGATGAAGTCCCACCAGGGCACGTGTTCCCACTGGCCGAAACGCCGTTCCGTGCAGCTGGTGAGCAGCATCACGGCCTGCTTGGCGAAGAACGCCGCCTCCCACGGCGGCAGGTGCGCGGCCTCCTGGAGCAGGCCGGCGAACGAGGCGATCAGCAGGTCGGTGTCGCCGAGCGAGGGCGGCGCCCACCGGTTGACGGGGAGGGGGATGTCCGGTCGCCCCGGAGTGCGGGCGAGTTCGATCCAGTTCACCGGGGTGAGCCGGGAGTGGACGGTCTCGCCACCGGGCAGCGGGATCCGCCGCAGGGTGTCCGGGAGGTTGTGGTAGAAGCCGAACACCCCGCGGTGCCCGTGCTCGCCGGGCAGGTCGCGGCGGCCACCGGTGCCGCTGTGGGGGACGTACAGCGAGCGCGCCTTGCCGCCGGGCACGGAACGGCGCTCGTACACCGTCACCGCGAAGCCCCGCTCCACGAGTTCGTGCGCCGCGGTGAGACCGCCGACCCCGGCGCCGATGACGGCGACGCGGCGGCCGTCGCCGTGCCGGGCGGCGGACCGCGCGGGCCGGGCCGGGGCCAGGGCGGCCCCCGCGCCCAG
>NZ_JABETO010000063.1 GCF_013055795.1 Streptomyces sp. I05A-00742 | reverse complement strand
ATAGGGAACCAACGGGGCTCCTGTGCCGGTTGGTTGAGACTTCGAACACCTCACTCAACGGCACGGGAGCCTCGTGCGTTGCGGGCGCCGCAACCCTCACCCGATCAGTGGCCACGCTGAAAAAGCTCAGTGAGTCCTGTACGGCGCGCGGCAGCGCCGACTGCTCCGGCTCCCAGGCGTCGCCACCCAAAGGCCCGTCGAAGTCCCGGGCTTCGCCCCACGGCACGTACTGGTGGGGGAGCCAGTCCCGGGCCACTTCCAGATGCCGGTTCAGCAACCGTTCCACGGACGGCTCCAGTTCGCGCAGCATGCTGTCCGCCGAGGTGGCAGTCACAGTGTCCGTCTCTTCCTCTCCCGGGATCCCAACGTACCTTCAGCAAAGGCCAAGTTGATAGCTGGTCGGCTGCGGGGTACGGCTTTCGGCTGACCATACGCAAGGTGAGTATGTCGCGGGTATGGCGCCTGTATGCAGGGTGCGGGGAGAAGAATTCCGAGGGGTAGCGGAAAGGGGAAAACGGTCGCAGAAATGCTCGCACGTACCCGTGGGGCCCGCTTGCACATTCGGAGGAGTCGTATGACAAGCGTACGGCATTCATCCGCCGGGAATCGTCGTCGACCCACCGTTTCCCCGCGCGACGAAAACGGAAAGTGAGGTCTCGCGCGAACCCGGAAGCCCTCCCCGCGGGACTACAGATCCTTTTGCCGGCAGTGGCCTGCGAGCGGCTGCTCGAACTGCGGATGTCCCGTCGGCACGCGCGGTGGGCGATGGCACGCGGCGGAGTGGAGTACGGGCAGCGGCACTTCCCCTTCATGGCCGCCGCGCACATCAGCCTGTTCCTCGGCATCCCACTGGAAGTGGCACCCCTGCACCGCGACTTCGTCCCGGCCATCGGCTGGCCGGCCCTGTGCGCCCAGGTGCTCGTGCACGAGGGGCGCTGGTGGTGCGTGCGCTCTTTGGGGCCGCGTTGGAACACCCGCGTTCATCGTGGTGCCCGGCATGCCGCTGGTCGACCGGGGCCCGTACCGCTGGATACGGCATCCCAACCACCTCGTCGTGGCCGTCGAATGATTCTCCCTTCCGCTGGTGTACGGAGCCTGGACCACCGCCCTGCTGTTCACCGCCGCCAACGCGGCCGTCCTCACTGTCCGGCTGCGGGTGGAGAACTCCGCTCTGTCCCTGGCGGCACGGGCCTCATGAGCCGCCGGGAAACGGGTGCCGGGGGCCAGAACCGGCGAGCACACCTCCACTCCGAAGACGCGAGACGAGCCGGGGGTCGAAACTGGTGGGCTCGCATGTTGAGGTGTCGCGTATCTTTGCACTCATGCTCACGCCGGGCCTGCGTGACGCATTGTCGGAGGACGAACTCGACGGGCTCCGATGGCATCTTGGGCTGAGCCCTCAGCCACCCCGACGACTTCGAGCGCACTGGCGAATTCACGTACGCCTCGCGGTAACGGTTCCACGAACGGCACCACTTCCCCGCATACTTTCCGGGTCCGACACTGACCTGGAGGACGAGTTGTCGGATCGCGGGGGTCCTGCCGCGCTGCGGCGGGACGCCGATCTCCCGCAGGTGGACTTGGAGGCTGACCGGGTTCATCGGCTGTCCGGGTTCATCGGCTGTCCGGGTTGGCGGCCGGGGAAGAGCCACTGTGAGCTTCTGCTGCTGGCGCAGGGCAGGTGCTGGCGGGACTGGACGTAGGTCCGCATATCGAAAGTGGATCTTGGTGATGCGCTTGCCTTACTTCAGAGGTAATCGTCTCGGCGTGGCCGCGCTGACAGGATTGGTGATCTCTCCGCGTCGGAGGACGCGGACCAGGACGGAGAGGTCAGCGATGTCCATAGCCGCACCTACGAACACGCGCACTGTGGTTGAGGAACTGCTGCGCAGAATTGGCGAGGGCGACCCCGAGCGCATCGCCGAGCTGTAGGCCGAGCAGGGCGATTGGAAGCTCGACTGGCCGGAGGCCGAGCACGGCCGTAGTGCCACACCGTGGATACGTCACCGGTCCACCCGGGCCGACGCGGCCGCCCATTATCGCGAGCTTGCCGAGTACCACGTGCCGGAATGGGTGGCGACTGAGGTCGAGCACATCCTTATCGACGGAAGCGACGCAGTCGTGCTCGGCGAAATCCGTCAGACCGCCCGGCCCACCGGACGTGCGTATCACGCGCGGTTCGCTCTGCATCTCACCGTCGAAGACGGCCTTGTCACCCGGCACCATGTCTACGAGGACAGCCTGGCCGTCGCCCAGGCATTCGAGGCGGAGAAGTGAAGGGCCACCGGGCCAATCGCGAAGATGCTGCTCACAGCCACTCGTTGATGGCCGCGACGAGGCCGGTCGCCTCGGAGCGGACCGCGAGCTTGTCGTACCTCGTGGCCACGGCTCGGTGCCTTTTGAGGCGGTTGATGCCGCACTCGACCGCGTGCCGAGCCTTGTAGTCCTGCGGGTCGAACTTCGGCGGCCGGCCGCCGCGCGAGCCGCGGCTCTTGCGGTTGCGGGCCTGGTCGGCCTTGTCCGGGATGGTGCGGCGGATCCCCCGCCTCCGCAGGTAAGCACGGTTCTTCCGTGAGGCGTACGCCTTGTCGGCACGCACGCGATCTGACCGGGTGCGCGGCCTGCGTCGACCAGCTCTGACCGCGCGCCGACACGATCGCCGCGGCGAGCGCGCTGCTGATCGAGGCCCAGTCCGAGGTGCCGATCGTGCAGTTCCGGCGGGCGACCATGCCCGGGGTGGAAACGGGTTCGGCCCGGTCGGCGACACCAACCGCCGTCAGACGAACCGCCGGCCCACCGTGCTGGAGTCCCGCCACAAGCCGGCCCGCGACGTGTGCCACGGCAAGCGCGGCACCATCCACCAGGCGTACCGCGACGACGTTGAGGACCAGCTCGGTGCGCTCGGTCCGGTCCTCAACGCCATCGTGCTCTGGACCGCCCGCTACATCGATGCCGCCGTCGCCCAGCTGAAGGCTGAGGGCCACAACATTCCGGGCGAGGACCTCGCCCGGCTCCCCCCGCTCAAGCACCGCGACCTCGACGTGCTCGGCCGCTACAGCTTCACCGCATTCACCCCGGCCGTCGGCGCCTGCGTCCGCTGCGCGACCCGGACGCGGCCGGGCTCGGGCTCGACGAGGACGACGAGGAGTAGAGGCCCTCTTGGCGTCTCCCGCCGGAGCCCGGACCGTTGTCAGGGTGGGGTGCCGGCCCGGGGCCGCAATCAGCTCGGCTGGTCGCCGATGTACCGGTAGATCTCGGCGCCGCTGTTGATGTGCCACACGGTGCCATCAGCGCCGGCGGCGATGTCGATGGCCGTGCCGGGGATCTTGATCCACGGGTTGCCGCCGCTGGCGTCGTTGTTGGTGTACCGGTAGATGCTGCCGGCGGGATCGACGCCCCACACGTTCGTCCGGGAGCCCACCGCGATGCGCTTGAGGCTGCCGTTGACGTTCTTCCATGGGTTCGCGCTGTCCTGGTCCCCGGTGTACCGGAAGATCTGGTTGCCGCCGTTGACCCCCCATACGGTGCCGTCGGCGCCCGCGCCGATGTCACTCAGGGCCCCGGGGATCTTGATCCACGGGTTGGCGTCGTGGTTCGTGTACCGGTAGATGCCGCCTGCGGAGTCCACGCCCCACACGTTCGTCCGCGAGCCCGCGTCGATGCGGACCAGGCTGCCGTTGATGCCCTTCCAGGGGTTGGCGCCGTCGGTGTCCCCGGTGTACCGGTAGATCTGATTGCCGCTGTTGACGCCCCATGTCGTGCCGTCGGCGGCCGCGCCGATGTCGCTGAGGCTCCCCGGGATGTTGATCCACGGGTTGGCGTCGTAGTTGGTGTACCGGTAGATCGCGCCGGCCGCGTTCACCCCCCACACCGTCGTCCTGGATCCCGCCGAGATGGCCGTGAGAGCCCCTGCGATCTTCACCCAATCCGCCATGCCAAAACACCTCTCGCCGAGCCGTTACTGACCCGGCCATCCTGGGTGAAAAGATGAGCTGACAGAACGAGCGAATGTGTGTCGTAATACGGAATGAGCCTGTAAATCGATGTTTTAATGGCCATCGCCTTGCAGGTTCGGAGACGGGAACGGCTCGGTCGACAGTGTTTCGGCGCGAAGTGCTGTCCCACCCCCGGGGGATCGACATGCCTACAGGTTCATGCTTCCCGCCGGGACGCCCCGCCGGCCGGGGGTGTGGTGTGCGGGCCGACGTAAGCGATCCGGCGACGGCAGTGGCGGGCCCCGAACGGATACGTCTCTCGCAAACGTTCATCTGTGAGAGTTCTGCGAGAGCCTCGGAATGATCGCGTTTCCGCAGGTCGCCGTTTGCAAGAGTCCTCTCGAAACCGGCATGTTGTGCGAGGCGGTTCTGAGCGACTTCCCGGATGGATCTCACGCCCGATCGGGCCGCGCGTGGAAGCAGGGCCCGGCGCTCGCCGTCGTGCTCGCGCCCCACACCGAGCGCCCGGTCCGCATCGGGTGCGCGAGGACGTCAACCGCCCGGCAGGAACTGGGTTCTTCGCCGTGCTCGCCGTCGCCGAGCAGATCGAGCGCAACTACCTGCCGGGCCCTCGCGGAAGCCGAGGCCGCCGCGGTGGACGACGGCCTGCCGATGCGGCCCAGGCCCGTCCGCATCCGCCAGCCAAGGCCCGCACCGGCGGAGTACGGTCAGGCGTCGCGTCGCCTGAGCAGGAGGTGGCCGCCGGTGAGGGCGGCCGCGGTCCAGCAGACCAGGACCAGGAGGCCGGTCCACGGCCCGAGCACCGGATCCGCCTGCGAGCCGACGGTCATGACCTGCGAACCGGCGTGGTCGGGCAGGTAGCGCGCCACCTCCCGCAGCCCGGGCACGGCGTTCGCGACGGGGGAGAGCACGAACACCAGGGAGAACAACACGCCGAGCGAGAGAGCTGTGCCCCGCAGCATCGTGGCCGTGCCGACGGCGAGCAGGCACATCAGGGTGAGGTAGAGGCAGGCCCCCATCACCGCGCGCAGGGCGGCGCCCTCGGTCAGGGAAACCCCGTAGGGGCCGAGCGCTCCCTGCGACGTCAAGAACCCCGCGAACGCCATCACGACCGCCAAGGGGAGGACCACGGTCACGGCGGCGCCGATCTTCCCGCCGTAGAACAGCCCGCGCCGAGGCACGGCCGCCAGGGAGGCGCGGATCATCCCGCTGCCGTACTCGCCGCTGATCAGCAGCACCCCGAACGCCAGCACACCCAGCTGCGCGAACTGCACGCCCACGAAACCGGCGTTGACGGGGTCGAAATCCGGCCGCACCTGGTCGCTCCCGGCGTCGATCGCGTGCCGCACGGAGAGCCCGTCGACGACCGCGATGCCGACGCTCACCAGCAGCGACAGCACAAGGGCCGCGGCGGTCGAGCGGAGCGTCCGCACCTTGGTGAGCTCCGCCCACAGCACGGCGGCCGGAGCATTGCCGCCCACCGTCCGACTGCGCACTGTCCCGCTACGCACTCCCCACACCTCCCCGGTAGTCGGTGGCGCCGGCCGTGAGGCGGAGGAACGCCTCCTCCAGCGAACCGGCGTCGGCGAAGTCGGCCGTCGGCATGTCCGCCAGGAGCCGCCCCTGCCCGATCACCACCAGGTGGTCGGCGGTGAGAGCCGTCTCGCCCATCAGATGGCTGGAGACGAACACCGTGCGGCCCTCGGCCGCCAGGCCGCGCAGCAGCGTCCGGAGCCACCGCACCCCCTCCGGGTCGAGACCGTTGCCCGGCTCGTCCAGCAGCAGGACGGGTGGGTCACCGAGCAACGCGGCGGCGATGCCCAGCCGTTGGGTCATCCCCAGCGAGAAGCCGCCCGCCCGGCGGGATGCGGCCGCTTCGAGTCCGACGAGGTCCAGCACCTCCCGCACCCGCCGCGGCCCGATGCGCTGCGTCCGCGCGAGCCAGAGGAGATGGTGGTACGCGCTGCGGCCGCCCTGCACGGCACCCGACTGCAACAGGGCTCCCACGTGCCGCAGCGGTTCCCGCAGCTGCCCGTAGGGGCGGCCGTCGAACAGAACCCTGCCCTGACAGGGTCGGTCCAGCCCCAGGGCGATCCTCAGGGTCGTGGACTTGCCCGCGCCGTTGGGGCCGAGGAAGCCGGTCACCCGGCCGGGGCGCACCTGGAACGAGAGGCCGTCGAGGGCGGCCGTGGTTCCGTAGCGTTTGGTCACCTGCTGTACATCGATCACCGCCCGAACGATGCCGGGCCGCGCCCTCCGTGCCATCGGCCCGTGGGCTGTCATCCCGCAGGCGGAGGCGGGCGCCCGGCGACGGAGGGTAGCCTCCGCCGGGTGGCTGACCGTACGACGGACCGGGCAGCGGCCGTCCGGCCGCTCCGGCAGAGTGAGTTGGTGGCGCTGGACTGCCTGGCGGCCGTCGCGCTCGCCGCACTGTTCCTCACCCTGCCGAGCGGCGCACCGCTGTCCCTGCGCCTTCCCCTGGCCCTGGCCATGGGACTCCCCGTCGCCGTACGGCGGTTGTGGCCCGTCCCCGTGCTCGCGGTGACCGCGGGCGCGTCGGTGGCGGCGGCCGTCACGGGCGCGGTCCAGGAACCCGCGCTCTCCGTGACGTACGCCCTCTACTGGGTCGCGGTGACCGTACGACGGGCCCCCTGGCCGCGCACCCCCGTGATCGCCGGCGCGAGCCTGTTCCTCCTGCTGGTCCTGCTCCTGGCCGGCGCCCCGGGGTGGGAACCCGGCGTCCTCCCGCTCCAGGCCGCCGGAGCGGCACTCGCCGGCGCCGCCTGGACCGCCGGCCGCGCCGTCCGGGAACGCCGTGCCTACGCCGAACGCTCGGCCCGGCAGCTCGCCGCCCGGGCCGTCGCCGAGGAACGGCTGCGGATCGCCCGCGAACTGCACGACGTCGTCGCCCACCACGTCGGCGTCATCGCGGTCAAGGCCGGCGTCGCCAACCACGTGCTCTCCCGGCGCCCCGAGGAGGCCGGCGAGGCCCTGCGCGTCATCGAGACGGCGAGCCGCACGGCCCTCACCGAGATGCGGCACATGCTCGGCGTCCTGCGGTCCGACGGTGACGACGCGGCCGGGCCCCGCCTGTCCCCGGCCGTCGGCCTGGCCGGCCTGCCCGCCCTGGTCGAGCACGCCGGCGCGGCGGGCGTCGAAGTGGAGGTGCTACGGAACCGCCTGAGCACCGACAGGCTGCCGGAGACCGTCGACCTCTCCGCCTACCGGATCGTCCAGGAGGCCCTCACCAACGTCATCAAGCACGCCGGCCCGACCTGTTGCCGCGTGGAACTGACAGCGGACGAGGGCGAGTTGCTGATCGACGTGACCGACGACGGACCCCGCCCGGGACGCCGTACGAGCCGCCCCCGCGCCCCCGGCCACGGCCTCCTCGGCATGCGCGAGCGCGCCGCCCTCCACGGCGGCTCACTGATCGCGGGCCCCCGGCCGGCCGGCGGATTCTCCGTACGAGCCCGCCTGCCCTACAACGCCGCCCGGACGACCGAAGGGGTCCCGACATGAGCGAACCCATTCGCGTCCTGATCGCCGACGACCAAGCGCTCCTCCGGGGCAGCTTCCGCGTCCTCGTCGACACCGAACCCGGCTTCACCGTCGTCGACGAGGCCGCCGACGGCCGCACCGCCGTCGAACTCGCCCTCCACCACCGCCCCGACGTCGTCCTCATGGACGTCCGCATGCCCGTCATGGACGGTATCGAGGCGGCCCGCCTCATCCGGAGCGCCCCCGGGGCGGAGAACGTACGGGTACTGATGCTGACCATGTTCGACCACGACGAGTACGTCTTCGGCGCCTTGCGCGCCGGCGCCGGCGGCTTCCTGCTCAAGGACGCCTCCCCGGACGAACTCCTCCAGGCCATCCGCGTCCTCGCCTCCGGCGAAAGCCTCCTCGCCCCCACCGTCACCCGCCGCTTGATCGCCGAGTTCTGCCGCCGGCCGCAGAGCGGCGCCCGGACGGTCCCCGCCGACCTCGACGAGCTCACCGCGCGGGAACTCGATGTCCTGGAGCTCATCACCCGAGGACTCACCAATGCCGAGATCGCCCGAGACTTGCGCATCCGCCCGGCGACGGTGAAGACGCACATCGCGCACCTTTTCGACAAGCTCGGGGTGCGGGACCGGGTGCAGCTTGTGATTGTGGGGTATGAGTCGGGGATGGTGGTGGCGGGAGGGTCAGGGGAGGGGGTTGTCCGCTCTCAGGGATGAGAGGAAGGCGGTCCAGGTCGCGGTGTTGGCGGTGATGATGAGGGTGGGGTCGCCGGATCGCTTGCTGTCACGTATGCGTATGAGGCCGGGAATGGCCTCGGCGACCTCCAGGCATTCGGTGGATGAGTTGCTGTGCGAACTCTTGCGCCAGATCATGAGTATCGGTCCTCAAGTACTCCGCGAATGAAGTCCATGGTCGCCTGGGTGGGCAGGGCATCAGCCTGGAACTGGTCGAGAAGACTGGTGTAGAGGGCAACCTCGCTGGGCTTCGTGACGAAGTGCCCGCTGTTCATGCTTTCCTGGTACACAACAGTGCGCCCATCGGCAAGTGTCCAGACGGTGGCCAAACCCAGCGCCGTTGCGACGATGCGGTTGTTCGAGAACGGCAGGATCTGGATCGAGACACGAGGCTGTTCGCAGCTCTTCAGCAGGTGGAGAAGCTGGTCGTGCATGACGGCTGGCGGGCATACCGCCCGATAGAGGGCGGATTCATCCATTACGCATCGGATCCATGGTTGAAACGGGCCGGCCATGACGTCAGGCCGGCTAAGGCGAACCCGGATCCTGGCGTTGAGGTCTCCGCCGAAGAACGAAAACCCTTCGCTCAACATTGATGTCGCGTATTCCGGAGTCTGAAAGAAGCCCGGAATGGCATAGGTGTACTGCTGGATCCGTGTCGCCACTTCCTCGACACCGTCGATTTCCTCCGGCCACTTCTTGTCCCAACTGCGGTCCAGGAGCGGACGCATCTCCACGAGAAGACCACCCGCCCCCAGCGCCTCGTCCAGCAACTCCGTGATGTCCTTCGGGGGTACGTCCTCCGCCCGTTCGAACTGCGCGATCCGGCTCCCCGAGAGCCGCACCGCCTCTCCCAGCCGGGCCTGCGTCCAGCCCCGCGCCTCGCGCAGTTCGCGAATCTTCGCGCCGAACCACTCGTTCAGATTTGTCGGTTCAATCCGCTTGGGTGCGGGCACAGTTGTTCGCCCCTCCGTTGAAGCCGGTCATCCCTGCAACGGGGCCGGCCTTCCTACAGCAGTTACTCCTGGTCACCGTACCGCTGCGCGGGGATGCTGAGAAACGAATCGGAAGATCCCCCGAGAGGAACGCCAGCATGAACAAGCCGTCCGGTCCGCAGCCCCAGCGGACGCCCGCCGTGGGCGAGTTGGTGGTCGACGCGCGGCGCGAACGCGTAGGCGAGGTCACCGGTACCGGCGAGGGGAGGGTGTGGCTGCGGCCGCCGGCGGGAGGGGACGTGTGGGAGGCGCTGCCGTGCGACGTCCGCCCGGCGACCGAGCAGGACACGCGGAGCGTGTACCGGCCGTCCCGGTGCGTGCAGTGCCGGGAGATCAAGCGCAAGCGGAGCCTGGCGCTGGGGGCGGGTGATCTGAAGACGGCGGTGGAGCTGACGGAGGCGATGGGGGTGCACCTGCGGGTGGCGCACTCGTGAGGGAGTCCCGTCATCCTCCGCCCTGGCCCGTGCCCCCCTCCGCGTCCGGGGCCGGGGTGACGGGAGTGAAGACCGGATCGGTTCCGCGGAGGCCGCGGACGAGATAGGTGGTGACGCGTCGTCCCTGGGTGTATTCGTCCCGCGGGTCGGTCGGCAGTGGCCAGCGCAGCTGCCGGTAGAGCGTGGCGCGATGCAGGTCGAAGGCGGCCTCGACGAGGTCGGCGTAGGTCTCGGCCCGGGCCGGGAGCCAGCCGGCGCGGGCGATGACGGCGACCGCCAGGCCCGCGGGGACGGCCCAGGGGGACCAAGGAGTGAAGCCCAGGAAGGCGACTCCCCAGACGCACGCCGCGGCCGATGTCTCCAGTGCCAGGCGGGCGTGGGCGATTTCCTTGCGTGTGGTGTCGGGCAGCAGCAGCCACAGATGGGGCCATACGGCGACGGCGTCCAGCCCGTACTTGTCCGTGGGGCGGGACTCGGCCGCGCGGAGGACGTTGCCGAGCCGCGTGGGCATGAGGGCGTCCGGGGCGGGGAAGCGGCGCAACCGCGCGGTCAGGCGTCCGTGTTCGGCGCGTTCCTCCGGGGTCGCCGTACCTCCGTACACTGCGGGGCTGAGCTGCTGGAACCGGTCCTGGACCGAGCGGTACCGGCGGTGTTGGCGACGCACGAGGCGCTCGCGGACGGGGGCCGAAACGGCGGGCCAGTGGCCGGCGCAGACGCGCAGCGCCGTCGGGGTGAGGCGCTGGACCGCCGAGCCGCAGGCCGTGATCACCAGCAGGGCGGCCAGCAGGACACCGGCCTGGGCGGCGGCCGGCTGACCGGCCAGCCAGGCGGCCGGTCGCCGCAGGGCCCGGTATCCGCCTCCGGCATGGGCCCAGGCGACCGTGCCTCCCAGCGCGAAGGTCACCGCGGAGACGGATGCGGCCGTCCACCGTTCGGCGAGCTTGCCGCCGGCCGTCTCCCAGAACTTGCTCACCATGCCGCGGGCCTGCCGCTACACGGGCTCTAGGGAGACACCGGGGTGGTCGGGGCAGCAGCCCACCGGGTCCCCGGGGCCGGCCCGGTACTCCGTGAACAGGCCGTCGACGGGGCAGACATACTGCACCGCGTCCACCACCGAGGGATTCCCCACCGCGTCCTGGTACTCGGTGGCCTTCTCGCGCATGGGCTGGAACTCGGGCGGCCGGTGGGCGCCGTCCGCGAGTACGAGTGCCACCCAGTTGAGGACGGCTTCGTCGCGGGAGAGCAGGTCGACCAGTTGCTCGCCCACGTCCTCGCCCTCGCTGAGGCGGGCGAGCAGGGGCACCAGTTTCCGGTCGAACGCCCCGGCTTCGTCTCCCAGGATCCGGGGCAGGTAGGGCCGGATGGCGCGGGCGGCTTCGAAGAGGTCTTCGTCCATGAGGTCCACGATGTCCTTGTGCGTGATGTCCTTGTGCGCGATGTCCTTGTCCATGCGTCGTCCCCGGTGGTCCGTCGCTGATTCCCGCCTCACCGTGGTGGTGCCCACGAGCCCGTGACGGACATGGAGCACCAGTGGTAGGGGTGGGCGTAGGGGCGTGCCCTGTTCCAGAGCCGCCGGGCCGCGGGCCGCAGAGTGCCGGTAGCCCTCCCGTAGAAGGGAAACAGCTCCGCCATCTCCTCGTTGGTCGCTTCCCGGAGCCACTTCTGGGCGCGGCGCAGGGCTTCCGCCGGGTGCGGACAGGTGGTGGACAGCAGCTCGTGGAAGCGCGACATCAGAACCGCGGTGCTCAGTTCGTCGACGCGCCAGTGGGAGCCGACCACCGCGCGGAAGCCTGCCTGGAGAAGTCCTGTCGGCAGCCCTATCGCCTCATTGGGCAGCTTGACGCCCGTCATGGCCGTCTCACAGGCGGAGAGGACGGCGAGGCCACCGACGGCGGTGCGGTGCCGGAGGATCTCCCGCAGCGTCAGCCGCCCGTCGGCGAGTTCCAGGCCGCCACCGAGCGGGTTGTGGAGGTCGGCCGTCGCATGGCAGGTCAGGTGGACCAGGCTGCTCCTCCGCAGGCGTTCCAGGGTCTCGGCCCGCCCCGCGAGCAACGGCTCGGTACAGAGGTGGTGGCGTTGTACCTCCCGGGCTTCGAGGGGCGCGTGCGGCAGTGGTTCCCGCTCTCCCGGTGCGCACACCACGGCGACGGATGGCCGGTCCGTGGGCCGGTCCGGGCCGAGCAGCGCGAGTGCGCTCGGCGCGAAGGCCGTCGGCCGGTCGTCGGTGAGGTAGGTGACCCGGCCGTCGGGGCCGGGCGGAGTGTGTGCCAGCTGGAGGGGGAGGAGGCGCAACGCGCCGCCCGGCAGGAGGGTCAGGCCCGCCCGCGGCGGCAGGGCGTCCAGGAGCGGCCCGGCGATCGCCGTCCAGCACCAGATGCCGAAGGTCTCCAGTCCTCGGTACCACGCCGAATCGCGGCTCGGGGCGCGTTTGTGCTCCTCGTAGCTCCGGAGGTACGTCTCGGCGCGCCGGGCCGCTTCGGCGTGGCCGGCCTTCGGCAGCCGTACTGAGGTGATCCGCCCGTCGTCCGGTGCCACGATCAGGGCCATGCCGCTGTCCCGGGCGGCCACCACATAGGCGAGATGGGTGCCGCTGCGGGTCGCTGCCGCCCGGACCCGCTGGATGTCGACGTGCTCCTCGGCGGGCGGGCACGCACCCGTCGCCCGGGCCTCGGCCAGGACGGCGCCGTGCCGGCGCAGCGCGTCGGCCACGTCCTCCGCGGAACCGGACTCACGTACCAGGGCCAGCCGCGTCCCCGTGCGTTCCAAGCGGTCCGCCAGAGCGTCGTGGCCCGCCGCACGCAGTGCCTCGGTGTCCGAGCTCTCCCGGAGCGCTTCGCGCAGCAGCAGCGCCCGGCCCTCCTCGGCCGCGCGGACCGCGGTTTCCAGGTCCTCCGCCCGGGGAGAGGCGAAGGTGTGGGCCGCGCGGTCGCCGAGGTAGGGCGCGCGGCTGATCCACGTCTCCTTGTGGGCGCGCCGGTACTGCTGGGTGACGAGCGCCCAAGTGGCCTCCTGCGCATGGCCGAACGCCTCGGCCGCGCTGTCCCGGGCCCCGGCCCCGCCGGCTTCGGCCCACTCCGCCCAGGACTCGGCAGTGGTCAGCCGGCGCGACGGATCGCTCTGGGCGTCCTGTACACAGATCCGGTACGCCTCGGTGGCCGCCGCCAGGTCCGCCGGGCTCCGCGTGAGCCGGTGACGTGCGGCTTTCGCCTGCGCGAGGAAGGCCCGAACATCCGCCGCGATCTTCACCTGCCGTTCGGCCAGGGGCTGGAGCGAGGTGATCTCCCGGATGTCGGCGTCCACGGCGACAACATCGGTGCGCCGCTGTGCGCGGCGCGCCGCCATCTCGGCGAGACCGGAGACGGCGAGGGCAGCCACGTGACTTCCGTGCTGCCCGAGGGCGTGGGCCTCCCGGTAGTGGCCCTCCGCGCGTTCGGCGTCCTCGCTGCTCCCCCTTTCGGTCTCGGCCCGGGCACCGAGAGCGGTCGCGAGGTTCACCAGGAAACCCGGCCGCTCCCAGGACGGCCCGTCGTAGAGCCGCAGCGCACTCTCCAGACGCGAGACGGCGCCGTCGAGATCGTCCGGGTCCTCGAAGAGCTGCCACCGGGTGTACAGGCTGGTACCGAGGTTGAGCGTCCGGCCGGCGAGGTTGACGGTGTCGGCCGGCCGCACGGTGAGGACCTTCTCGTGCAAGGTGATGGCCTCGCCGAGGTCTTCCACCCGCCCCTGACGGCGGAAGCGCTGGTCCAGGCACACGGCGAGGTTCGACGCCGGGACAGCCCACGTGCGGGTGCCCTCCGTCGCCTCCGCCACCATGCCCCGCAAGAGGGCGACGGCGCGTTCGAGGTCCTCCGGGCGGCCTGCCACGGTGGAGCGGTGGCGCAACCGCACGGCCTGCTCCAGGGTGAGCTGGATGTGCAGGGGGTTGTCGGGCCGCAGGTCCATGCTGTCCGCGAGTTCGACGGCGACATGGAGCGCGTGGCCGTCTCCGCTCGCGCGGTAATGCCCGGTGAGCCTCCGGCAGAGGTCGAGCACGTCCTGCGCACGGTCCCGGCCTTCCGGAGTCGACCATTCAGCGTCCGTGACGGACCGGTTGCGGGAAATGAATTCGTCGAAGATCGACGGATCCCTGGTTTCCAGGTAATCCCGCCACAGCCCCGGACCTTCGGAATTCGGCATCACGCATCCCCCTTTGCACATCCACAACACACGGGACAGATGCCGCTGCGGCCTCACTGGGTGCCGTGCCTGCCATGGATGAGTTTCGCATTATCGCTCCTTCCGGGAGAGGGAGTCCACGTATGAATCCGAAGTCATCTGCTCCGGTGGACCGGTTGGGCCACAACTGACACCATGTCCGGACGGCGACGCGGTGGAGGGCTTCGGGGGTACTGATGGGTTTTCTGCTCCTGATCCTTGCGGTCGGTTTCGTCCTGTGGCTGGTGATGAAGAATCAGGAGAGGGAGAGGGAGAGGCGGGCGCGGGAACGGGCGAACGAGGAATCCAGGCGGCAGGCTTGTCTGGCCGATCCTTCCTGGGTCGGGGGGGAATTCGCACGTGCCGCGAAGGAAGGCGATCTGGAATACCTCGCTCACCTGGTGGAGAACTTGCCCGGATGGCCTGTGCTCCAGCCTCTCGCGCAGGCAGCGGAGCGGGTCGCCGCCCTCACCGGCAGCGTGACGATCGCGGAGCGGGCAGGGGTGCCTGCCGAGTTCACCGCGGACGTCCTGCGCTGCGTCGACGACAGCGCGGAGGCGATCGGCGTCGTCGCCGTGAAGATGGCCTCACTGTCACAGCACTACGGCCATCCGGAATGGGGGATGCTGCCGAACCCGATCCGCCTCGTACTGGACTCCGACGCCCATGACCTGGCGCAATTGAGCGATACCGCGGCCACCCTGCACGACAGCCTCGGCATGGCGATGTGCATGGGCCGGATCGCGGACGCCGGCAGGCTGGAACAGGCAAGGCAGGAGCTGAACGTCCTCGCCAGGACCATGCAGAAGGTGCTGGAACGCATACGGCAAAGGCAAGGTGACTGACATGACGGCCGAACGTCCCTCCAGGGGACTGGCCTTGTTGCAGGATGCCCTGGGCGTGGCCGATCAGGTGGTGCGCATGGTGTCCGCCCAGGAAGACGCGCCTCAAGCGGACGGGGTGCGACCGCCGCAGTCCCCGGACCGGCTGGAAACACTGCGATCCCAGGCGTATCTGGAGCTCTTCGCAGTAACGCGCAATCATGAGTATCTCCTGGAGAAGCTGGATTCCAGGCGCGGTGAGATACGGGGGTTGATGGCCGAGGCGGAAGCGGCCCTGAAGCGGCAGAATCAGGAACGCCCCCCGCATCGCGGCGTGGATGTCTGTCTCCGGCAGGCGGCCCGCGCTCGACGGGACGTAGCGGTATGGGAAGAGGAGCTGCGCGCGGCGGACGCCGAACTCGAGGAAGCCAAGGGTGTCGTCACCGTGGTCGAGGACTTCTACCACGACATGAATCGTCAGCTGGACTCGTTGAAACGGAAGTACGATGCCTCGGAAAGGAGGCGTGCCTCAGCACGTACTCTCGAACAGGTCGTGGAATTCATCGCCGCCTTCCACGAGTTGTCCGACCGGGTATCGGCCTCGACGGCGGAGGCGAAGGCACATCACCGAATGGTTCGGGAGCGCGACGACCTGCAGGCGCTCATGCTGCGCAGCGACAACCTCACGGCCGAAGTGGAGGAGAGCATCCGGCGACTGCGCGATCGGACTGATCGCGGGGGGACGGCGTAATGACGGAGGTCCTGCTTCGTCCGAGCGAAGCAGGACCTCCGAGTTGGGCCGACGCCCATCTGTTCTGTCGGGACGGCGGGATTTGAACCCACGACCCCTTGACCCCCAGTCAAGTGCGCTACCAAGCTGCGCCACGTCCCGTTGCCCGTTCCCTCCGGGTTTCTGCCCGGTGGGGCGTGCAGGAAGAAAATATCCTGTTCCGGGCCGTGATCCAAATCCGGGGTCAGCGGCCCGTCCCCAGGGACCAGCGGAGCAGCGTGTGCTGCCGCTCGTCGAGGACCGTCGCGGCCCGCTCCAGCAGCCGGTCCAGGGAGGCGCGCTCGTCCCCGGGCAGGGCGCGGTAGGCGGGGGTGGCGTCGGCGGGGGACCAGCGGGTGAGGGTGGTGCGGGCCCGGACGTGCAGGTCGGGGTCGTCGAGGGCGGTGAGGAAGCAGCGGAGGGCGACCATCGGGCGGTGGGCGGCCAGTAGGCGGAACATGGACGTCCGCACCGAGCGGGGGCGGTCCGCCGCCAGCCGTTCGAACAGCGGGCCCTCGGGGAGGCGCGCGGCGTACGGCGTGAGAGCGGTGGCGGTCTCGCGGATCACGGTCGCCGACGGGTCGTCGAGCAGGGGCGCCAGCCGCTCCGGCTCCACCGCGTCCAGGGCACGCAGTGCGGCGACGGCCCGTGCGCGGACGGGGGGACGCGGGTCCGCGAGCAGGGGCCACAGCAGGGCGGCGTCCTCGCGGGTGCCGCAGTCGCCGAGGCCGGCCGCGGCGCCGGGGGAGACGCCGGGGGACGAGCAGGCGGCCCGGTGGAGCGGCAGCGGGTCGATGCCGTGCTGCCGCAGCACCCAGCGGGCGCAGGCGCGGACGAGTGGGGCGCGGTCGGAGAGGAAGGCGACGGCCTCCCCCGGGCGCCCGGCCCGGTGCAGCTCGGTCACACCGGAGGCCCGTACGCGCGGGTGGCGGGAGCGCAGCAGCGGCGGCAGGACCTCGTTGTACCGGGCTTCGTCCCGCGCCCCCTCCCGGGCTCCGTCCCGCGCCCCCTCCCGGACGGCGGCCAGCGCCGCGTCCGCACAGAGTTGCTGGACGACGACGTCCTCGTCCGCGGCGGCGATGGCGGCGAGCCGGGCAGGGGAGAGCCGTTCCTGCTCGATCGCGATCCGGTGCCCGAGGCGTCGGGCGGCCCGGTCGTCGGCGGCCAGCAGGGCGTCGGCCGCCTCAGGGCCGGCCGACCGCAGGATCTCCTCGGCCAAGTCCCGGGCGACGCCGCCGTGCCGGCGCGCGGCGAGTCGCAGCACGACGGCGGCGACGGCGACCAGGGTGCGCGGCCCCGCGTCGGGCAGGGTTTTTCGCAGCACCTCCAGGGCGCGCTCGCGAACGGGCCGGACCCAGTCCGCGCAGCGTACGGCGACGAGCGGAAGGACGGCGGGTGCGGCCGCGCTCTCCAGTGCGGCCTCGCGTATGCGGCCGCTGGGGTGGCACAGGGCTATGGCGTGGGAGGGCTCGTCGGGCGGCGGCTCCCCGGCGGCGATCCAATGCAGGTCGGGGAGGATCCACAACTCCCGTACGCCGAGGTCGAGATCGATCCAGCCCCGGGCGCCGGAGATGCCGGGCACCGCGTCCAGCGGGGGCGGGGGAGTGGAGCTGACCGCTTCGACGGTCCTCCGGGCCAGAGCCGTCCGGTGGTTCACGTGATGCGTTCCTGCCTCAGTCGTTCGGTGTGCGGATGCGGCCGGGCAGTGTTGGTGTACAAGAGCGGCCCATATGCGGCCACCATCCGGGGGCTGTTGCGCCGGCGGGTCAGTCCTTGCGCTTGAAGCTGTCGGTGGGGATGCGCACCGTGCTGTCATCGGCCAAGTGAAGGGTGATCGTCTCGCCGTAGGAGAAGGTCTCCCGAACGGCGTAGGCGTCGCCCTTCGGGCGGCTGAGCAGAAGGCACTGTCCCTGGAACGGGTCGATGATCAGAAAGGCGGGTACGCCGAACCGGGCGTACTGCTCCACCTTGATCTCGTAATCCCGGCTGTCCCTCTTGGTGGAGACCACTTCGACGGCGGCCAGAACGTCCTCGTACGTGTAGGGCTCCGCGGCCCCGTCTTCGAGGATGGCCACATCCGGGCAGCGTGGCGGCTCACCCGGAAACTGGATCAGCACGTCCGACAGGAGCCGTTCCTCGGCGATGCCCGAGGACTCCGCGGCGTTCTGGACGCGACGGATCGTCCAGCTCCGCACATTGCTCTGCGGCGTCATGACGATTTGCCCCCCGATCACCTCGATCTTGTAGCCCTCGACCTCCGCCGCCACGTGCTCGGCCGTCTGCCACAGGAGCTCGTCCTGCACGGTCATGGCGTTCACCTTCCCCGCTCGGGCGCCTCGACAGTTCGACAGTCGCATCGTAGACCGCCCCTCTGACATCCGGTCCTGACCGATTCACCCTCCCGAGGCATTGACGAAACATACGGAGCACTGCATAGTTATACCCATCACCGCATGCAAGGTAAGGAGAACCCCGTGACCGAGCGCGTCGTACTCGCCTACTCGGGCGGCCTGGACACCTCCGTCGCCATCGGCTGGATCGCCGAGGAGACGGGCGCCGAGGTCATCGCCGTTGCCGTGGACGTCGGCCAGGGTGGCGAGGACCTGGACGTCATCCGCAAGCGCGCGCTCGCGTGCGGTGCGGTGGAGGCGGAGGTCGCCGACGCCAAGGACGAGTTCGCCGAGGAGTACTGCCTTCCGGCGATCAAGGCCAACGCCCTGTACATGGACCGGTATCCGCTGGTCTCGGCCCTCTCCCGGCCGACGATCGTCAAGCACCTGGTGGCCGCCGCGCAGAAGCACGGCGCGACCACGGTCGCCCACGGCTGCACCGGCAAGGGCAACGACCAGGTGCGGTTCGAGGCGGGGATCTCGTCGCTCGCGCCGGGGCTGAAGTGCATCGCGCCGGTCCGTGACTACGCCATGACCCGGGACAAGGCCATCGCGTTCTGCGAGGCCAAGGGCCTGCCGATCGCGACCACCAAGAAGTCGCCGTACTCCATCGACCAGAACGTCTTCGGGCGGGCCGTCGAGACCGGCTTCCTGGAGGACATCTGGAACGGGCCGATCGAGGACGTCTACGACTACACCGCCAACCCGGCCACCCCCCGGGAGGCCGACGAGGTGGTCGTCACCTTCGAGGCCGGCGTCCCGGTCGCGATCGACGGCAAGGCCGTCACCGTCCTCCAGGCGATCCAGCAGCTCAACGAGCGGGCCGGTGGCCAGGGCGTGGGCCGGATCGACATGGTCGAGGACCGGCTCGTCGGCATCAAGTCCCGGGAGATCTACGAGGCGCCCGGCGCCATCGCGCTGATCACCGCGCACCAGGAGCTGGAGAGCGTCACCGTCGAGCGCGAACTGGCCCGCTACAAGCGGCAGGTGGAGCAGCGGTGGAGCGAGCTGGTCTACGACGGCCTGTGGTTCTCGCCGCTCAAGCGGGCGCTGGACGGCTTTATCGCCGAGGCGAACGAGCACGTCAGCGGTGACATCCGGATGACGCTGCACGGCGGCCGGGCGGTCGTCACCGGCCGTCGGTCCGCGAAGTCGCTCTACGACTTCAACCTCGCCACCTACGACACGGGTGACACCTTCGATCAGTCCCTCTCCAAGGGCTTCATCGAGATCTTCGGCCTCTCGTCGAAGATCGCCGCCAAGCGGGACCTGGTCTGACCGACCGGCCGGCCGTCGTGTCCCTCCGCCCGACACCCCCTCGGCGGCCGGCCGCCCCCCACCACCCACGAGGAGCACGTAAGTGAGCAACGGCACCACCGACGACGTCCGGCTCTGGGGCGGCCGTTTCGCCGACGGCCCCGCCGAGGCCCTGGCCAGGCTGTCCGCCTCCGTCCACTTCGACTGGCGCCTGGCCCCCTACGACATCGCCGGTTCCCGCGCCCACGCCCGCGTGCTGCACAAGGCGGGACTGCTGACCGCCGACGAGCTCGCGGCGATGCTGGACGGCCTCGACCGGCTGGAGGCCGACGTGGCCTCCGGCGCCTTCACCGGCACCGTCGCCGACGAGGACGTCCACACCGCCCTGGAACGCGGCCTCCTCGAACGGCTCGGCCCGGACCTCGGCGGCAAGCTGCGCGCCGGGCGCTCCCGGAACGACCAGGTGGCCACGCTCTTCCGGATGTACCTGCGCGACCACGCGCGGATCATCGGCGGGCTGCTCACCGACCTCCAGGAGGCGCTGGTCGGCCTCGCCGAGGCGCACCAGGACGTGGCGATGCCCGGCCGGACGCACCTCCAGCACGCCCAGCCCGTCCTCTTCGCCCACCACGTCCTCGCCCACGTCCAGGCGCTCGGCCGGGACGCGGAGCGGCTGCGGCAGTGGGACGGGCGGACGGCGGTCTCGCCGTACGGCTCGGGCGCGCTGGCCGGCAGCAGCCTCGGCCTGGACCCCGAGGCGGTCGCCGCCGACCTCGGCTTCGAGCGGGGCTCGGCGGCCAACTCCATCGACGGCACGGCCTCCCGGGACTTCGTCGCCGAGTTCGCGTTCATCACGGCCATGATCGGCGTCGACCTGTCCCGGATCGCCGAGGAGGTCATCATCTGGAACACGAAGGAGTTCTCCTTCGTCACCCTCCACGACGCCTTCTCCACCGGCTCGTCGATCATGCCGCAGAAGAAGAACCCGGACATCGCCGAGCTGGCGCGCGGCAAGTCCGGCCGGCTGATCGGCAACCTCACCGGGCTGCTGGCGACGCTCAAGGCGCTGCCGCTCGCCTACAACCGTGACCTCCAGGAGGACAAGGAGCCGGTCTTCGACTCCTGCGACCAGCTGGAGGTCCTGCTGCCCGCCTTCACCGGGATGATGGCGACCCTCACCGTCCACCGGGAGCGGATGGAGGAGCTGGCCCCGGCCGGGTTCTCGCTGGCCACCGACATCGCCGAGTGGCTGGTCCGGCAGGGCGTGCCGTTCCGCGTCGCGCACGAGGTGGCGGGGGAGTGCGTCAAGGAGTGCGAGCGGCGGGGCATCGAGTTGGACGGGCTGACCGACGAGCAGTTCGCGGCCATCTCGCCGCACCTCACGCCCGAGGTCCGCACGGTCCTCGACGTGCCCGGCGCGCTCGCCTCCCGCAGCGGACGCGGCGGTACGGCGCCGTCGGCCGTCGCCGTGCAGCTGGGAGAGGTCAAGGCGGATCTGATCCTCCAGCGGGAGTGGGCCACCGCGAAGCAGAGCTGACGCGCACGAGACGTAGATAACCCGGATGAGACATCACTGTCTCATTTGGGTTATCGTCGTCTCATGAGGCTCGACCGTCAGCACGTACTCAACGCCGCCGCCGCCCTGCTCGCCCGCAAGGCGACGGCCTCCATGGACGAGATCGCCAGAGCGGCGGGGATCAGCCGCGCCACCCTGCACCGGCACTTCGCGGGGCGCGACGCGCTCGTCCGCGCCCTGGAGGACCTGGGCATCGAGCAGTTCGAGCGCGCCCTCGACGAGGCCAGGACCGAGGAGGGCGACGCCGCCGAGGCCGTCCGCCGGCTGATCGCCCTCTCCGAGCCCGTCGCCGGCATCCTCGCGTTCCTCTTCACGGAGAACCAGCTCTACGAGAACGGCTGCAACGAGGGCTGGAACCGGCTCGACACCCGCGTCCAGCGGCTCTTCACCCGCGGCCAGGAGGAGGGCGCCTTCCGCCTCGACCTGTCGGCCGCCTGGCTCACCGAGGCGCTCTACGGGCTGATCGGCACCGGCGCGTGGGCGGTCCACGACGGCCGGGTGGCGGCCAAGGACCACACCAGAATGGTCTCCGAGCTGCTGCTCGGCGGCGCGCAGCGGAGGATGGAGCGATGAGCAGCGAGCGTACGATCACCCAGCCGTCGGACGCCCGGGGGCCGGGCGAGACGCCCTACCGGGGCCGCTGGCTGGCGCTCTCCGTCCTCGTCCTGGCCGTGCTGCTCGTCGCCGTCGACGCCACCGTGCTGGGCCTGGCGACGCCGTTCCTCAGCGAGGACCTGCAGCCGTCCGGCACCCAGCTGCTGTGGATCGGTGACATCTACTCCTTCGTCATCGCGGGTCTGCTGGTCTCCATGGGCAGCCTCGGCGACCGGATCGGCCGCAAGCTGCTGCTGCTGAGCGGTGCCGTCGCGTTCGGCGCCGTGTCGGTGCTCAACGCCTACGCGTCCAGCCCGGAGATGATGATCGCGGCCCGGGCGCTGCTGGGCGTGGCGGGCGCCACCCTGATGCCGTCGACGCTCGCGCTGATCCGCAACCTCTTCCACGACCCGCGCGAACGCAGCCTCGCCATCGGCATCTGGGGCGCGATGGCCTCGGCGGGCGCGGCCGTGGGGCCGGTCGTCGGCGGGTTCCTGCTGGAGAACTTCTGGTGGGGCTCGGTCTTCCTGATCAACCTGCCGGTCATGGCGGTGCTCGTCCTCGTGGGCATCAAGCTGCTCCCCGAGTCGCGCAACCCCGCCCCCGGCCCCTGGGACCTGCTGAGCGTGGTCCTGTCGATGGCCGGCATCGTGGGCGTCGTCTACGCCATCAAGGAGGGCGCGACGCACGGGATCGGTACGGAGATCGTGATCGCGGCGGCCGTCGGCGTGGCCTCCCTGGTCTGGTTCGTCCGCCGGCAGCTCCGGCTGCCCGCGCCGCTGCTGGACATGCGGCTCTTCCGGAACCGGGGGTTCTCCGCCGCGGTGCTGGCCGACCTGCTGACCGTGCTCGGACTGTCCGGGATGGTGTTCTTCCTGTCGCAGTTCCTCCAGCTGGTGCAGGACCGCGATCCGCTGGAGGCCGGTCTGGCCGAACTCCCGGCCGCCATCGGTGCGGTGACGGCCGGTCTGCTGGCCGGGCAGGCCGCCCGCCGCTGGTCGGTGCGGTCGGTGGTGGCCGGTGGTCTCGGGGCCATCGGCCTGGCCCTCGCGGTGGTCGCCACGCTCCGGACCGACACCTCGTACCCGCTGCTCGGGGCGGTGCTGCTGGTCGTCGGCGTCGGCGCGGGCTTCTCCTTCACCGTCACCGCCGACGTCATCCTCTCCAGCGTGCCCAGGGAGCAGGCCGGTGCGGCCTCGGCCGTCTCCGAGACGGCGTACGAGCTGGGCGCGGCGCTCGGTATCGCCCTGCTGGGGTCGATCGTCACCGGTGTCTACCGGGACTTCGCCGTCCCCGCCGGGGTGCCGTCCGGCGCCGCGGCCGACGCGCACGAGTCGCTGGGCGGCGCGGTCGAGGCGGCGGTGACGCTGCCGGCCGACGCCGGGTCGGCGCTGCTGACCTCCGCGCAGCACGCCTTCGTCGACGGGCTGCGGCTGGCGTCCGGGGTCGGCGCGGTGGTCCTCCTGGGCACGGCGGTGGCGGCGTGGTTCCTGCTCCGCGGGCAGCGGCTGGAGGAGAGCCCGGACGTCGAGCACTGAGGGGAGACGCCGGGTACTGAGCGGAGACGCCGAGTAGTCAGTGGAAACCGCGAGTCCTGAGCGAGACAGGGCTCAGATGAGCCAATCGCACACGGGCCGGGGCGGCAAGCCCCGGCCCGTGTGACTTTTTCCGGGGATGACCTCCCTTGACGTGTCCTTTATGTGGGGGAACGATCGCGACTACTGGTCGGTATTGCCGAACGCAGTTCGGCAGACTCCTTGTGCGGAAGGAATCCCCATGCGTCTGCGCACCAAAGTGAGAGCGCTCCTCGCCACGGCGGCCACGGCCGCCCTCGCCTTCACCGGCATGTCGGCCACGGCGTCCCCGGCGTCGGCCTCGATCCTCGACATCCCGCCGAAGGGCGCCAACGACTGGTCCTGCAGGACCGATTCGGCCCACCCCGAGCCGGTGGTCCTGGTCAACGGGACCTTCAAGCTCATGGCGGAGAACTGGTCCAAGCTCTCCCCGAAGCTGAAGGAGAAGGGCTACTGCGTCTTCGCCTTCAACTACGGGCACATGGAGACCGACCCCATCCCGCAGGCGGCGGCCGAGCTGCGCGACTTCGTCGAGGCCGTGCGCGGCGCGACGGGCGCGGCCAAGGTCGACATCGTCGGCCACAGCCAGGGCGGCATGATGCCGCGCTACTACGTGAAGTTCCTCGGCGGCGCGGACAAGGTGGACGACCTCATCGGCATCGTCCCCTCCAACCACGGCACCAAGAACCCGCTGGCCATACCGGCCGGTTACACCGTCTGCCCGTCCTGCCTCGACCAGCGGGCCGGCTCCGACCTGCTGAAGAAGCTCAACGCCGGTGAGGAGACCCCGGCCGGTCCCGACTACACCGTCATCACCACCCGGCACGACGAGGTCGTCATCCCCTACACCAGCGCCCTGCTGAGCGGGCCCGCCGAGCGCCTGACCAACACCGTGCTCCAGGACACCTGCCCGCTCGACCCGTTCATGCACGACCAGGCCACCAAGGACCCGGTCGTCCACCAGTGGGTGCTCAACGCCCTGGCACGCAAGGGCCCCGCCGACCCGGCCTTCCAGCCGCGGTGCCTCGGCGGGGCCTGAGGGCCACCGGACGGGGAGCGGGGCCCGGGAGCGGGGCCCGCTCCCCGGCTCAAGCCGCCTTGGCGGCCCGGGCCTTGGTGGCGTACATGTCCACGTACTCCTGGCCCGAGAGCCGCATGACCTCGCTCATCACCTCGTCGGTGACGGCCCGCAGCACATAGCGGTCGCGGTCCATGCCCTCGTAGCGGGAGAAGTCCAGCGTCTCGCCGAAGCGGACCGTCACCGGGCTGATGTGCGGACGGCCCTTGCCGCTCGGCTGCACCTTGTCGGTGCCGATCATCGCGAACGGCACCACCGGCGCGCCCGTCATCAGCGCGAGGCGGGCGATGCCGGTGCGGCCGCGGTAGAGCCGGCCGTCGGGGGAGCGGGTGCCCTCGGGGTAGATGGCGAAGATGTTGCCCTCGTCCAGCACCCGACGGCCCGTCATCAGCGCGGCGACACCGCCGTGTCCGCCGTCACGGTCCACCGGGATCATGCCGGACGCGCCGAAGAACCAGGCCATCAGACGGCCCTTGAGCCCCTTGCCCGTCACGTACTCGTCCTTGCCGATGAAGAACACCTGGCGCTTGACCACCAGCACGAGGAACAGCGAGTCGATGAACGTGACGTGGTTCCCCGCGAGAATGACCGGCCCGTTTCCGGGGATGTGCTCCATGCCCTCGATCTTGGGGCGGTACAGGACACGCATGAGCAGTCCGAGGAACGCCTTGAGCAGGATGCGGGACACGGATCCTCCGGTCGATGGTTCGGCGGGGCGGGACGGGCGGGCCTGGTGGCAGGTGAGGACGATACTCGCGGGTACGGGCTCTCCGCACACCGGGTTAACCGAGTCGATACACAGTGTTGACGTGAGTTTTCACTCCGTTTCGGTCATGGCCTTCTGTACGCAAGACGGGCGCACCTACGATCTGCGCGTCCGAACAGGAGCCGGAACTACCGGCTCCGGAACGAAGGAGCGAATGCACATGCAGCAGGAGCAGCGGCCTGGCCGGCGTTCGGTGCTGGGGGCCGCGGCGGCCCTCGGCGCGGGAGCGGTCGCCCTCGGCGGCGCCGCCGGTACGGCGTCCGCCGCACAGCCGGCCGCGGCGCACGGCCGTGAGCCCGGCCGGGGCCACGGCGGCGGCCTCCGCGACCTGCCGGTGCCGACCGTCGTCGGACACCGCGGCGGCAGCGGGTACCGGCCCGAGCACACCCTCGGCTCCTACCGGTTCGCCCTGGAGAACGGCGCGGACGTCATCGAACAGGACGTCGTCCCCACCAAGGACGGCCATCTGGTCTGTCGCCACGAGAACGACATCACCGGCACCACCGATGTCTCCTCCCGTCCGGAGTTCGCCTCCCGCAGGACCACCAAGACCGTCGACGGCGAGGCCCACACCGGCTGGTTCACCGAGGACTTCACCCTCGCCGAGCTGAAGACCCTGCGTGCGAAGGAACGCCTGCCCCAGGTCCGGCAGCACAACACCCTCTACGACGGCCACTGGACCGTGCCCACCTTCGAGGAGGTGCTGAAGTGGGCCGAGGAGGAGGGCCGCAGGCGCGGCCGCCGCGTCTGGCTGCACATCGAGACCAAGCACCCCACCTACTTCCGCAAGCTGGGCCTCGGCCTGGAGGAGCGGCTGGCGAGGCTGCTGCGCCGGTACGGGCGCGCGGGCAGCAGGTCGTACACGATTCTGCAGTCCTTCGAGCCGAGCAGCCTCCAGCGGCTCGGCCGGCTGGGCATCGACTGCCCGAAGGTGCTGCTCCTGGACGACCTGCCCACCCGCCCCTGGGACTTCACCGAGGCCAAGGACCCGCGGACGGTCGCCGACCTCATCACTCCCAAGGGCCTGAAGTGGGTCTCCGGCTTCGCCCAGGGCATCGGCCCCTGGCTGAACCTCGTCATACCGCGGGACAGGAACGACCGGCTCACCAAGCCGACCACGCTCGTCCGGGACGCCCACGCGGCCGGGCTGGTCCTCCACCCGTACACCATGCGCAACGAGAACAGCTTCCTGCCCGCCGACTTCCGGCGCGGGAGCGACCCCAATGCGTACGGCGACGCCATCGGCGCCTTCAAGGCGTACTACGCCACCGGCATCGACGGCATCTTCTCGGACAACTGTGACACCGCGATTGTGGCGCGTGAGGAGTTCCTGAAGGGACGCAAGGGGTAGCAAGGACAGTCAGGGCGGCTAGGGGGCGCGCGTCAGCTCCCGGTGCTCAAGTCGACACGGACGGGTGACGCCCGTCCGTACCGGCAACCGGTGGGTCGTACGGTCACGTCCCGCCGGGCATGACACCGAACGACCTCCTCACCTCGCTGCGGCCGCTGCTGGCCGCCGAATGCGCCGCGGAGGCGCCGGCGGCCGGCATCGACGCGGCCGATCTCGAACAGGCCGTCTGGGTCCGCCTGCTGAGTGACCCGCACGACGGCGGCCCGGCCGGCTCAGCCGTCGCGGCCGGCCGGGCGAAGGGGGCCGAGCGGCCCGGCGGCCCCCGGGCGAGCCGGTCCCGGCGAGCCGAGCCGGCCGCCCTGCGGTTAC
>NZ_JABETO010000062.1 GCF_013055795.1 Streptomyces sp. I05A-00742 | reverse complement strand
CGGCGGCGCCAAGGGCGGCCCGCGCCGGAGCCCGGCGGCCGGCAGCGGCCGGCGCACGGCGCCGTCGCGCCCGCGCGAGCTCGACGCCAAGATCGAGGAGCGGAACCGGGAGCGGCACAACAAGCCGCAGCTCAAGCTGCCCAAGACGTTCGGCGAGCAGGAGGGCGAGCGCCTGCAGAAGGTGCTGGCCCGGGCCGGCATGGGCTCCCGCCGCGCCTGCGAGGAGCTGATCGAGCAGGCCCGTGTCGAGGTCAACGGCCAGATCGTCACCGAGCAGGGCCTGCGCGTCGACCCCGAGAAGGACGAGATCAAGGTGGACGGCCTCACCGTCGCCACCCAGTCCTACCTGTTCTTCGCGCTCAACAAGCCGGCCGGTGTCGTCTCCACCATGGAGGACCCGGACGGCCGCCAGTGCCTCGGCGACTACGTCACCAACCGCGAGACCCGGCTCTTCCACGTCGGCCGCCTCGACACGGAGACCGAGGGCATCATCCTGCTCACCAACCACGGCGAGCTGGCCCACCGCCTCACCCACCCCCGCTACGGCGTCCAGAAGACCTACCTGGCCGCCATCACCGGGCCCCTGCCGCGCGACATCGGCAAGCGGCTGAAGAGCGGCATCGAGCTGGAGGACGGCTACGCGCGCGCCGACAACTTCCGCGTCGTGCAGCAGACCGGCAAGAACTACCTCGTCGAGGTCACCCTGCACGAGGGCCGGAAGCACATCGTGCGCCGGATGCTCGCCGAGGCCGGGTTCCCGGTGGAGAAGCTCGTCCGGACCTCGTTCGGGCCGATCGCCCTCGGGGACCAGAAGTCGGGCTGGCTGCGGCGGCTCACCAACACCGAGGTGGGCATGCTGATGCGCGAGGTCGAGCTCTAGAGCCCGTCCGGAGGGGTGCCCCGGGTCCGCCCGGGCACCTCACTCCACCGAGGCGCGCCGCACCCGCACCAGGAAGTCCTCCACCCGTCGCCGGTCCGGCTCCTCCGGCAGCGGCGTCCGGGCCGCGGCCGCGTCCGTCTCGTCCCGCAGCCGGGCCATCCACCGCTCGGCCTCGGCCCACGGCACCTCACCCCGCCGCACGGCCAGCAGCCGCTCCCGCTCCGCGCCGACGTCCAGCACCAGGACCCCGTCGCGCAGCAGGTCACGGCCGCTGGTCAGCAGCCGCAGCAGATGCATGGCGTGCTTCCAGCGGGGGACGCCGTGCTGCCGGACGCTCGCGTCGAGCTTGCGGCGCTGGGCGTCGGCGTAGCCCGTGAAGGAGCGGTGGACCAGCCGGGACAGAAAGGCGTCGCGCAGCGCGAGGAGCTCCCGGCCGGTGGCGTCGGCGTGCTCGACGAGGGGCGAGTGCAGGCACTCCAGGATGTTCGGATTGCCCCGCAGGGCCAGCTCGCAGAAGCGTTCCAGCTCCCAGGAGAACTGCTCCTCGGCCGGCCCCTCCACATGCGCCGGCGGCTTCTCGAAGCGCCAGAACAGCGGGGCCGGCGCGGCGTAGACACCGCGCCGGTCCGTGTCGCTGTCCTCGGTCGCGAGGCCGAAGGCGCGGGAGCCCATGACACAGGAGTAGACCGTGTACCGGGCGACGAGCTCATGGGCCTCCGCGGCCGGGTGCTGCTGCATGGCCGCGATTCTGTCCCGTCGCGGCGGGCCCTGTCACAGGGATTCCGGCCGCGCGGGCACGGTCAGGACGCGGGCACGGTCAGGACCAGACCGCCAGGCTCACCGCCCGCCCGTCCCCGTCCCGCTGGATCTCCATCATCCCCTCGACGGCGTCCCGGTTGATCCGCCCGTAGACGTGCGGGAACAGGGCCCCCGGCGCGGCGCCGGGCGGCGGGGCGGGCGCCGCCGCCTCCCAGCGGACCAGGACGCCCAGTTTGTGCTCGTCGATGAGCAGCGCCATCAGCGGCCCCTTCACGTCCCGGTAGTAGGCGGAGGCCACGGCGAGCGTCGTCTCCTCGTCGGGGGAACAGTGCACGAAACCCTCCTCGTCGAGGGAGGCGGGGGCGAAGGGGCGGTCGGGCACGGCCAGCCAGTCGTCCAGGGGCACCACATGAAAGATCATGTCCACGTTCTACCGGACGCGGGCCCGTCCGTCCCGGCAGCCCGCCCCGACCGGGCCACACCCCCGCCGGACACGCCCTAGGCTGGGCGTGCGGGGCCCGCGCCCCTGTCGAGACCCGACCGTCCCGCGGCCGGACCGCCCGCCTGCACCCGGGCGCCGCCGCGGCCCTGCGCAAGGACACGCCCAGTGAGAACCGCCCTCATCATCGGCACCGGACTGATCGGCACCTCCGCCGCGCTCGCCCTGGCGGGCCGCGGGGTCCAGGTCCACCTCAGGGACCACGACCCCGCGCAGGCCCGGACGGCCGCCGCCCGCGGCGCCGGCACCGACCGGGAGCCGGAGGGCCGCTGCGACCTCGTCGTCGTCGCCGTGCCGCCCGCGCACATCGCGGCCACCCTGGCGGACGCCATCCGGTCGGACCTGGGCCGCGCCTACCTCGACGTCGCCAGCGTCAAGGGCGGCCCCCGCCGGGAGCTGGAGGCGCTCGGCTGCGACCTCAGCGGCTACCTGGGCACCCACCCCATGGCCGGCCGCGAGCGCTCCGGCCCGATGGCCGGCTCCGCCGACCTGTTCGAGGGCCGTCCCTGGGTGCTGACCCCCACCCGGGACACCGACACCGAGGTCCTCAACATCGCCCTCGAACTGATCGCCCTGTGCCGGGCGGTGCCCGTGGTGATGGACGCCGACGCCCACGACCGGGCCGTCGCCCTCGTCTCGCACACCCCCCAGCTGATCTCCAGCATGGTCGCCGCACGGCTGGCGGACGCCGACGAGACGGCCGTACGCCTGTGCGGCCAGGGCATCCGGGACGTGACCAGGATCGCCGCCTCCGACCCGCGCATGTGGCTCGACATCCTCTCCGCGAACCCCGGGCCCGTCGCCGACGTCCTCGCCGCCGTCGCCGCCGACCTGGAGGGGACCGTACGGGCCCTGCGCGCCCTGGACGCGGCGGAGGCCGCCCCCGAGGCCCCGGAGGCGGCGGCGGGCCTGGAGGACGTGCTGCGCCGCGGCAACACCGGCCGGGCGCGCGTCCCCGGCAAGCACGGCTCCGCCCCGGCGGCGTACGAGACGGTGACCGTCCTCATCGGCGACCAGCCGGGCGAGCTGGCCCGGATCTTCGCGGACGCGGGCCGCGCGGGCGTCAACATCGAGGACGTCCGCATCGAGCACGCCACCGGCCAGCAGAGCGGCCTGATCCAGCTCATGGTCGAGCCGCGGTCCGCCGCCGGGCTCGCGGCCACCCTCCGGGACGGCGGCTGGTCGCTGCGGCAGTAGCGCGACGGCGGGCGGCGGGGCTCGGCTGCACGGGGCGGTCCGGTGAGCCAGTAACCTTGGGTGAGCCGCAGACAGGCAGCGACGACTCGCCGCCGTGCACGAGGAAGGTGTCAGACACCGTGGAAACCGCCGCCCGGACCGCACCGGCAGCAGTCATCGTCGCCATCGACGGCCCCTCCGGCACGGGCAAGTCCAGCACCTCGAAGGCCGTCGCCGCCAAGCTCGGCCTGCGCTACCTGGACACCGGCGCCCAGTACCGGGCGATCACCTGGTGGATGCTGAGCAACGGCGTCGACGTGAACGACGCCGCCGCCGTGGCCGCCGCCGCGGGCAAGCCCGACCTCGTCTCCGGCACCGACCCGTCCGCCCCCACCATCACGGTCGACGGCCTGGACGCCGCTCAGCCGATCCGCACTCAGGAGGTCACCGCGGCGGTCAGCGCCGTCAGCGCGGTGCCCGAGGTGCGGACCCGTCTGACCGCGCTCCAGCGGGCCGTGGCCGCCGCGGCGCCGCACGGCATCGTGGTCGAGGGCCGGGACATCGGCACCACCGTGCTGCCGGACGCCGGCCTCAAGATCTTCCTGACCGCCTCGCCCGAGGCGCGCGCCGCCCGTCGCAGCGGTGAGCTCAAGGGCAAGGACGCCGTCGACCTGGCGACCACCCGGGCCGCCCTGATCAAGCGGGATGCCGCCGACTCCGGCCGCAAGACCTCGCCGCTGGCCAAGGCCGACGACGCGGTCGAGGTGGACACCACCGAGCTGACCCTCGACCAGGTGATCGAATGTGTGGTCACCCTCGTGGAGTCGAGGCGGAGCGCGACCGAGGACACGGGGAAGGGGTCCGCGGAGGTGCGGTCCGCGTGACCTCCGCCACCGGTGCGGCCGTCGGGAGACGGATCGGCATCGGCCTGATGAACGGGCTGTGGAAGCCCCGTGTGCTGGGCGCCTGGCGGGTGCCCGCGGCGGGGCCGGTCATCCTGGCCGTCAACCACTCGCACAACATCGACGGCCCCATGCTGATGGGCACCGCGCCCCGGCCGGTGCACTTCCTGATCAAGAAGGAAGCGTTCATCGGCCCGCTGGACCCCTTCCTGCGCGGCATCGGCCAGCTGAAGGTCGACCGGTCGGGCGCCGACCGGACCGCCGTCACCGGCGCGCTGGACGTGCTGGCCGCCGGCGGGGTTCTGGGGATCTTCCCCGAGGGCACCCGGGGCGAGGGCGACTTCGCCGCGCTGCGGTCGGGCCTCGCCTACTTCGCCGTGCGCTCCGGGGCGCCCGTCGTACCGGTGGCGGTCCTCGGGAGCACCGAGCGGAAGGGCCGCCTCGTCCCGGGCCTGCCGCCGCTGCGCAGCCGCGTCGACGTCGTCTTCGGCGACGCCTTCGCGGCCGGCGACGGCAGCGGCCGCCGCACCCGTACAGCACTGGACGAGGCCACCGCACGCATCCAGCGGCGGCTGAGCGCGCACCTGGCGGACGCCAAGCGCTTCACCGGCCGCTGAACGAAACTGAGTAGCGGACCCGTCAGGGCCGCCGACGACGAAGAAGAACGAGGAACGGACTCCATGAACGACCAGATCCACACCGGCGACGAGCACGGTGAGCTTGGCGACGCCGAGTACGCGGAGTTCATGGAGCTCGCGGCGCAGGAGGGCTTCGGGGCCGACGAGGTCGAGAGCGAGCTCGCCGCCGCGGGCCACGGCCCGCTGCCCGTGCTCGCCGTGGTCGGCCGCCCGAACGTCGGCAAGTCGACCCTGGTGAACCGTGTCATCGGCCGCCGCGAGGCCGTCGTCGAGGACCGCCCGGGCGTCACCCGGGACCGCGTCACCTACGAGGCCGAGTGGGCCGGCCGCCGCTTCAAGGTCGTCGACACCGGCGGCTGGGAGCAGGACGTCCTCGGCATCGACGCGTCCGTCGCCGCCCAGGCCGAGTTCGCCATCGAGGCCGCCGACGCGGTCGTCTTCGTCGTGGACTCCTCCGTGGGCGCCACCGACACCGACGAGGCCGTCGTCAAGCTGCTGCGCCGGGCCGGCAAGCCCGTCGTGCTCTGCGCCAACAAGGTCGACGGCCCCTCCGCCGAGGCCGACGCAGCCGCCCTCTGGTCGCTGGGCCTGGGCGAGCCGCACCCGGTCTCCGCCCTGCACGGCCGCGGCACCGGCGACATGCTGGACGCCGTGCTGGAGGCGCTGCCCGACGCCCCCGCCCAGACCTTCGGCGCAGCCCTCGGCGGCCCCCGCCGGATCGCCCTCATCGGCCGGCCGAACGTCGGCAAGTCCTCCCTGCTCAACCGGGTCGCCGGTGAGGAGCGGGTGGTCGTCAACGAGATGGCCGGCACCACCCGCGACCCCGTCGACGAGATGATCGAGCTCGGTGGGAAGACCTGGAAGTTCGTGGACACCGCCGGCATCCGGCGCCGTGTCCACCTCCAGGAGGGCGCCGACTACTACGCGTCGCTGCGCACCGCCGCCGCCGTGGAGAAGGCCGAGCTTGCGGTCGTCCTCATCGACGCGAGCGAGTCCATCAGCGTCCAGGACCAGCGGATCATCACCATGGCCGTCGAGGCCGGCCGCGCCCTGGTGCTCGCGATCAACAAGTGGGACACCCTCGACGAGGAGCGCCGCTACTACCTGGAGCGCGAGATCGAGACCGAGCTCGGCCAGATCGGCTGGGCGCCGCGGGTGAACGTCTCCGCGAAGACGGGCCGGCACATGGAGAAGCTGGTCCCGGCCATGGAGACCGCGCTCGCCGGCTGGGAGACCCGGGTGCCCACCGGTCGGCTCAACGCCTTCCTCGGTGAGCTCGTCGCGGCCCACCCGCACCCGATCCGGGGCGGCAAGCAGCCCCGCATCCTCTTCGGCACCCAGGCGGGCACCCGCCCGCCGCGGTTCGTCCTCTTCGCCTCCGGCTTCCTGGAGGCGGGCTACCGGCGCTTCGTCGAGCGTCGGCTGCGCGAGGAGTTCGGTTTTGAGGGGACGCCGATCCACATCTCGGTGCGGGTCCGGGAGAAGCGCGGGCGCAAGAAGTAGAAGAACCAGCCGACAGGCGGCCGGGAGGGTGTGCGTCCCCCGGCCCCTCCGGAGCGGGGGCCTTCAAGGAGGGGTGCGCCCCTCCTGACCCGCCGCTCTAGTACCCGCGCGGGCGCCCGTCCCGCGTGCCCGGCGGCAGCGCCGGCAGCTGGCCGCCGCGCTGCGGGCGCCCCTGCGCGGGGTAGCCGTCCCAGGCTCCCGACCAGCCGGACTGGCCGGGGTAGGGGGAGTGGCCGGTGAGCTGGCCGTAGTAGCCCTGCCCCGGGCCGTTGCCGTACCCCTGCTGCTGGGGGCCGAAGCCCTTGAAGCCCAGCTCCTCCTCGCCCGCCCGGTCACCCGGGAGCGTCCGGAAGGCCCGGCGGTACTCGGAGCAGAGGGCGTCGTAGATCGGGGTCACCGAGTCGGTGCGGCTCCGGTCGGCGTCGCGGGGTGGCCGCATGCCGGGGATGTAGTTCTGGTACGAGGTCCGGGAAGCGGGTTCGTAAGAGTACACATCCCTGCCAACGACCCCGCGCCGCTTCGGATGCGGGCCGGACGGCGACGGGTTCCGCGGGACCCGGGGTGAAAAGGGGTGCGCCGGGTGCACAGTGGGGCGCACGCCGTCGATCATGTGCCTGCGAGAGGCATGGCCGCGCCCACCAGCCGGCCGGACGCCGCGGCGCGGTCCAGCGCCTCGCGGAGCAGGTCCTCGCGCGGCTGCTGGCCGATCGTGCCGACCGGGGCCGCGTAGACCAGCACCCGTCCCGTCTTGTTGACGGCCGACCGCCACTCCTCCGCGACCTGCATCGCCTGGTGCGCCTGCCACCAGGCGACCGGCGGACCCCCCGCGACGTTCGGCTGGAGGACGGCGTGCAGCTTGCCCGTCACCAGCAGCACCGACCAGCCGGGGCTGGTGTCGGGCAGCTGGTCGATGGCGGTCACCGGGGCGAAACCCTGCTCGTTGAGCAGCTCCAGGAAGACATCCACGGGCCCGGTGGTGCCCGGGCGGGCGATGGGGACGAGCGGTTCGACGACGAGCGCGGGCTGCACGTCGCCGTTGATCAGGAGCAGACCGCTGGTGACCCCCAGCTCGGCCTGGAGCGGTACGTCGCCCGAGGGCTGCTGCCCCTGCTGCCCGGCGTCGCCGCCCGTGATGGACCGCACCGCCCCCTGCAGCTGCTCCTCGGAGACCGGCACCACCTGCGAGGGGATGCAGGAGGCGTGCGCGAAGGCCAGGACGGCCGTCTCGTCGCCGACGAAGAGCACCGTGCTGGTGCGCTCCCGCTCACTGTTGCCGGGGGTGCGGCAGGAGGTGCAGTCGTACGTGCCCGGGGCGTTGTCGCCCCCGAGCAGTCGGTCCGCTTCTTCGTCGCCGATCTCGGCGCGTACTTCGTCGCTGACGTCGAGCATGCGAGGCACGGGGGGCTCCTCGAACTTCCGGTGCGGTTGCGCGCGCGCCGGGCGGTTCCCGGCTCGTCACGAAGACAACGGACGACGCGCGGCCGGGGTCACGCCCTGTGCCGCGGCGCTTCACGGCATCGGGAACCGTGGCCGGAAACGGGCGGTCGCGTCATGGAATGCTCACTGTTCCGCGCACGAGTTGATGATCGGGGTCAACCTCCTGATCGTCAGTACGGTCTAATCTTCAGGAGGCGGGCCACCAGGCGCGCACACCGGCTGCGGGGACGAATGCACATCTCATTCCTGATTCACAATGCCTACGGCATCGGCGGCACGATCCGCACCACGTACAACCTGGCGGGGACGCTCGCCGAGCAGCACGACGTGGAGATCGTCTCGGTGTTCCGTCACCGGGACGAGCCCGTCTTCGCGCCCTCCGGCAAGGTGCGGCTGCGCCACCTCGTGGATCTGCGCAAGGGCAGCCCCGGGTACGAGGGCGACGACCCGGAGTACGAGCGCCCGGCGACCGTCTTCCCCGCCACCGAGGGCCGTTACAAGCAGTACAGCGCCCTCACCGACCGGCGCATCGCCGACCACCTCCGCGGCCTGGACTGCGACGTGGTCGTGGGCACCCGCCCGGGCCTCAATGTGCACATCGCCCAGCAGGCCCGCCGCGGCATCGCCCGCGTCGGCCAGGAGCACCTGACGCTGAGCACGCACTCCTCCCCGCTCAAGCTGACCCTGCGCACCCACTACCCGCGGCTCGACGCCGTCACCACCGTCACCGAGGCGGACGCCGCGACCTACCGCAAGCTGATGCGGCTGCCCGGGGTGCGCGTCGAGGCCGTCCCCAACAGCATCCCCGCCCCGGTGGTCACCCCCGCCGACTCCACCGGCAAGTGGGTCGTCGCCGCCGGCCGGCTCGCCCCCGCCAAGCGGTACGACGTGCTGATCCGCGCCTTCGGCAAGGTCGTCGCCGAGCGCCCGGACTGGCGGCTGCGGATCTACGGGGGCGGTGCCGAGAAGGCCAAGCTGCGGGCCCTCATCGACAAGCTCGGCCTCTACAACCACGTCTTCCTCATGGGTCCCGCCAACCCCCTGGACCCGGAGTGGGTGAAGGGCTCCATCGGGGCCGTCACCTCCAGCCTGGAGTCCTTCGGGATGACGATCGTCGAGGCGATGCGCTGCGGCCTGCCCGTGGTCGCCACGGACTGCCCGCACGGCCCCGCCGAGATCATCGACAACGGTGTCGACGGCCTGCTGGTGCCGGTCGGCAAGACCGACGCGATCGCCGCCGGGCTGCTGAAGCTCATCGAGGACGACGAACTGCGCCGCCGGATGGGCCGGGCCGCCCTGGAGAACTCGGCCCGCTTCGACCCCGCCGAGATCGCCGGCCGTTACGAGAACCTCTTCGCCGGCCTCACCGGCCGCGGCGCCCTGCGCGACTCCCTGCACCGCACCCGCGGCGCCCTGCTCAGCGGCGCCCTGCGGACCAAGGACGCCGTCCGCCCCGCCCTGCGCAGGGTGCGTGCCGCATGACGCCTTCCCCGACCCCCGCCGGACCCGCGAACGCGGGCTCGCCCGTACCCGAGGAGTTCACCATCGTGTCTGCCGCGCCGCGCGCCGACTGCATCGCGGATTCCGCGGGCGGACTCACCTTCGACCTCGACGCCCCCGAGGGGGCCGACGCCTCCGGCCACTGGTCGGCGGCGCTGGTGCTGCTCCGCCGGGGCGGCAACGCCGTCGAGAACGCCGACGATGAGGTCCGCCTGCCGCTCACCCCCAACGGCGACGGCCGGCTGCGCGCCGTGCTGCCGAGCACCGTCCCGCTGCCCGAGGGCCGCTGGGACGTGCACATGGACGTCGGCGAGGCGGACCTCCAGCGGCTGCTGCCCGGCCTCGCCGATCTGCGCTCGCTGGTCGACCGCCGGCCCGGCCCCAGCACCTCGCCGCTGGCCGTGCGCATCCCCTACACCACGAAGCACGGCAACCTCTCGCTGCGCAGCTGGCAGCGCGCCCCGCACGCCGAGGCGGGCGACCTCGGGCTCGACGCCAAGGGCATCACGGTCCACGGCACCCTGCACCGCGTCGAGGACCCCGCCGAGTGGCTGGCCGGCGCCGTCGTCGAGGCGCGCTGCCGCCGGGACCCCGGGCTGGTGCGCACGGCGCCGGTCGAGGCGACGGGCGCGGGCTTCGTCTTCACCCTCGCCCATCAGGAGCTCTGCGAGGACTGGGAGGGCGGGCCGGACGCCTGGGACCTGTGGCTGCGCCGCACCGACGGCTCCGGGGAGGCCCGGGTGGCCCGGCTGCTGGACGATGTCGCGGACAAGAAGCCGATCTTCGTCTATCCCGCGCAGCCGGTCGACGCCCCCTACGCGCCTGCCCAGGTCGCGCCGTACTACACCGCCGACAACGATCTCGCGATCCGTGTCGACGAGCGGCCACCGGTGAAGTAGGGGACCCCGCCCGGCCCCTCCGCCCCGCACGCGGGACTACCCCGCCGGATCGATGCCGACCTGCGCCGGTGTCCGGCTCGCCGTCTCCGGGTGGTGGAGGTCGAAGGCCGGCGACTCGGAGCGGATCCGGGGCATGGTCACGAAGTTGTGGCGGGGCGGCGGGCAGGAGGTGGCCCACTCCAGGGAGCGGCCGAAGCCCCAGGGGTCCTCCACCTCGACCCGCCGCCCGTACCGCGCCGTCTTCCAGATGTTGTGGAGGAACGGCAGTGTCGACAGGCCCAGCAGGAACGACCCGATGGTGGAGACGGTGTTGAGCGCGGTGAAGCCGTCGACCGAGAGGTAGTCGGAGTAGCGGCGCGGCATGCCCTCGGCGCCGAGCCAGTGCTGGACGAGGAAGGTGCCGTGGAAGCCGGCGAACAGCGTCCAGAAGTGGATCTTCGCCAGCCGTTCGTCGAGCATCTTGCCGGTGAACTTGGGCCACCAGAAGTAGAAGCCGGCGAACATGGCGAACACCACGGTCCCGAAGACCACGTAGTGGAAGTGGGCGACCACGAAGTAACTGTCCGTCACATGGAAGTCCAGCGGCGGCGAGGCGAGGATGACGCCGGTGAGCCCGCCGAACAGGAAGCTCACCAGGAAGCCGACGGCCCACAGCATCGGTGACTCGAAGGACAGCGACCCCTGCCACATGGTGCCGATCCAGTTGAAGAACTTCACCCCGGTCGGCACCGCGATCAGGAACGACAGCAGCGAGAAGAAGGGCAGCAGCACCGCGCCGGTCGCGAACATGTGGTGCGCCCAGACGACCACCGACAGGGCCGTGATGGCCATGGTCGCGCCGATCAGCATGGTGTAGCCGAAGATCGGCTTCCGGGAGAAGACCGGGATGATCTCCGTGATGATGCCGAAGAACGGCAGGGCGATGATGTAGACCTCGGGGTGGCCGAAGAACCAGAACAGGTGCTGCCACAGCAGCGTCCCGCCGAACGGTGCCTCGAAGACCACCGCGCCGTACCGCCGGTCGGCCTCCAGGCAGAGCAGCGCGGCGGCCAGCACCGGGAAGGCCAGCAGGACCAGGATCGAGGTGAACAGCACGTTCCAGGTGAAGACCGGCATCCGGAACATGGTCATCCCGGGGGCGCGCATACAGATGATCGTCGTCAGGAAGTTGACCGCGCCGAGGATGGTGCCGAAGCCCGAGAGGGCGAGCCCCATGATCCACAGGTCGGGGCCCACGCCGGGGGAGTAGGAGCCGCTGTTCAGCGGGGCGTAGGCGGTCCAGCCGAAGGAGGCGCCGCCCCCGGGCGTCAGCAGGCCGCTCACGACCATCAGCCCGCCGAAGAGGTACAGCCAGTAGGCGAGCATGTTGAGCCGGGGGAACGCCACGTCCGGCGAGCCGATCTGGAGCGGCATGATCGCGTTGGCGAAGCCCGCGAAGGCCGGTGTCGCGAAGAGCAGCAGCATGATGGTGCCGTGGGCGGTGAACGCCTGGTTGTACTGCTCGTTGCTCAGGATCTGGAGCCCCGGGCGGGCCAGCTCGGCGCGCATCACCAGGGCCAGCAGCCCGGCCGCCAGGAAGAAGCCGAACGAGGTGATCAGGTAGAGACTGCCGATCTTCTTGTGATCGGTGGTGGTCAGCCAGTCCACCACGACCGCTCCGGGTCCCCGCTCCCGTTCCGGGACGGTCTCCCGCGCGGTGTCGGTCTCCATCCGTGCCCCCTCGCTCTCGGCCCGTACGGCCCGTCCCGCACCCGGGGGCCACCCCGGGGCACCCGCCATGATGCTCGCCGTGCGGTGATCGCGCGAGGGTGCCTCGCCGGGCGTCCGCGATCATCCGGAATTAAATATTCCGGAGCATAGGAGGAAACGAGCGGCCGATTCCGGGCTGTGCGGCCGCAAGGTCCGGGGAATTCTTTTACCGCCGGTAATCCCTGCGGGAGTTCCGGAGGGGCGGAGGCGGCTCCCGGAGGACGCGTGAATTCCTCACCGGTTCTCCGCGCCGCCTCCGGGAGGTGAACGGGCGGCCGGAATAGGACCCGGCCGAGTGACGCGCGTTACGGTAAACGCGGCTCCCGATTTCTGTGACACAAGCGTGACCCGTGGGCGGGGGCCGGGGTCCGGCGGCGGCCGCGCGGGCGTACGGTGGCGGCATGGTGCCGCTGCCGAACCTGCCCCAGGACCCCGACGACGACCCCGAGGCGTACGTCGGCCTCGACGCCGGACGGGCGGAGGCCCGCGCGCGGTCGCGGGGCTGGTCGACCGTCCGTGCGCTGCCGCCCGGTGCGGTGATCACGCTGGAGTATGTGGTGGGGCGGCTCAACTTCGAGGTGGCGGACGGGACCGTACGGCGCTGCTGGAAGGGCTGAGCGGGCCGTGTGACGTGCGAAGGGCCGCCCCGGAGCTCCGGGGCGGCCCTTCTGTGCGTGGTACGGGTGGTTCAGCCGACGGCGCGGCCGCGGCCCGCGGCCGGACCCAGCGGCGCGGTGCGCGGCGTCCGGTCGGAGTGCGGCGGTCTGCGGCTGCCGGCCGGGGTGACCGGGGTCCGCTCCGAGCGGGCGGTGTGCGGCCGGGCCGCCGCCCGCGGGCGGCTCTCCGCCGACCGTCCGGCCCGGCTTCCGCTGCCCACCGGCTCGAGGGCCGGGGGTGCGTCGTCGGCCGGCGGGCGGGGTGCCCACAGGCCCACCGGCGCCGTGGCACCGGCCGGGACCAGGGCGGCGTGGGAGCGCAGCCGGGCCCAGGCGGCCAGCAGCCAGGACTCGGCACGGGCCATCAGCGGCTCGAACCAGGGCAGGGCCAGCAGGACCAGCAGGCCGGCGGTCCAGCCGAGGGTCACGTCGCTCATCCAGTGCGTACCGAGGTAGACCGTCGTCATGCCGACGCCGAGCGCCAGCACGGCGGCGCTCACGGAGGCGATCCTGCGGGCCCGCGGCGTGGTGGCCAGGTAGGCGAGCACGCCCCAGGTGACGACCGCGTTGGCGGTGTGGCCCGAGGGGAATATGTCGCCTCCGGCGAACATCTCGTTCGAGCCGATCACGGTGGCGTAGTGCGGCCCGAGGCGCCCCATCCCTATCTTCGCGGCGCCGACGGTGGCGTTGAGCAGCAGCAGCGACGTGCCCAGCACCAGCAGTGGCCGCAGCGTCCGGCGGCGGTACGCGCACCAGCCCAGCCAGGCCGCCACGGCGACGGCCGTCGGCCCGCGCTGGCCCAGGACCACGAAGTAGTCGAGGAACGTATGGATCTCGGGCCACTGCTTGTACGGCCGGAAGAGCATGACCTGCCAGTCGAAACGCACCGGCCAGGACGTGGTCAGCACACCGACCACGATCGCCGCGTACACCACGGAGGTCGCCACGAAGATCCCCAGGCGGGTCCGGGTCATCCGTGGGCGCGGGGTCTCGGTCGGGCGCTCCTCCGCTGGGACGAGCTCGTCGTTGGTACGCACTCAATGGACGTTACATTGCGTGATGGGAGGGTCCGGCCGATCGCGCCGCTTTGTGATGACGATGTGATGTGGAATGCGTCTCAAACACGACTTTCGGCACGTTTGATACGGCGGATCCGGAACGGCGTCCCGAGAAATAAGAAACACTTAAAGGAAAGCTTGCCGGGCGGCAGTCGAGTGCGCGGAACATCCTTTCATGATGTGTGTGCGGATGTTTATCGGCGGGCAGCGGGGGAGTTCTTCCGTGCTTTCCCGCGCGCCCCGGCAGGACCGCCGCGCGGCCGTTCGGAAAGATCGCGGCCGCGAAAGAAATGATCATGGGAAGTGATCACGGCGGGCCGGAGCCGTTCAGCCAGAACGCTCCGTAACAGGCCGCGGCCAGCGCCACCGCACCGGCCGTCGCCCCCGCGCGGGCCGTGCGCTGCCGGGCGAGGGCCGTCGCGAGCGGCAGCAGCAGGGGGAAGGCCGGCAGCATCAGCCGCGGCTTCGAGCCGAAGTAGCCCTTCGCGGTCAGGGCGAGCAGCAGCACCGTCCCCGAGTAGACGAGCAGCGGAAGCGGCTGCCCCTGCCGTATCCCGGTCACATACAGCAGGATCACCAGCGCCACGCCCATCAGCAGTCCCAGCCCGACCGGCCAGGCCGCGCCCGTGAACCGCTCCGCGACGAAGGTGCCGAACGCCACACCGCCGTCGAAGCCGTTGCCCCAGCCGCCCTGTACGTCCAGGTAGCCGGTCGGGCTCCCGGTCCGCACCCCGACCCAGACGACGTACGCGAGCCAGCCCAGCGGGGCCAGCAGCACCCCGAGCAGCATCCGCCCCACGCCGTCCGGCCGGGGGCCCGGCCGCCGGCGCGCCCGCAGCAGGGCCACGGCCGCCGTCACCCACACGGCGGCGACGACCGCGGCGCCCACCGGCCGGGTCAGCCCGGCCAGCGCGGCGAAGGTCCCCGCCCAGACCCAGCGGCCGGTCAGGACCGCGTACACCCCCCAGGCGGCCAGCGCCGTGAACAGCGACTCCGAGTAGGCCATGGACTGCACGACGCCCACCGGCAGGGCCGCCCACAGCACCACCAGCGCGACGCCCGCCCGGCGGCCGTGCAGCCGCTCGCCCACGGCGAAGATCCCCCCGGCCGCGCAGAGCGAGGCGACCGCGCTGACCAGCAGGCCCGCGTCCGCCGCCGACAGCGGCAGAACACCGGACAGCACCCGCTCCAGCCAGGGGAGCAGCGGGAAGAACGCCAGGTCGGAGTGGACCTTCCCGCCGGCCAGCTCCAGCGTGTAGCCGTAGCCGTCCTCCGCTATCCGGGAGTACCAGACCGAGTCCCAGCGCCCCGACAGCAGGTGGTGCGCGCCCTTGCCCGTCGCCGTCCCCCACAGGACCAGGACCACGGCCCCCAGGGCCCGTACCGCCGCGTACGCCAGCAGCGCGGGCGCGGCACGGCGCAGCGCGCCCGGGACGGCGCGGCCGGGGCGGGCCGTGCCGTCGGTGCGTATGCCGGAGGGGGAGGCGAGTTCGGTCACCGGCCGATTGTCCAGCATCCGCGCCGGTGACCGTGAACGCGGCCGGGGCGGAGTTGCCACCTGTGACCTGCCGGGACTCGCGTACGCTGTCGTCTCACTCGTCCCCCGGCACCGCGGCCCACCGTCCCCCCACGGATCCGCGACCACGGCCGGGACCCGATACGGAGGTGGGTGAAATGTCAGGAACGGCGACGGCCCGCCCCCGGTGGGCCGCCGGTGTTCCCCGGCAGCGGCAGCGCACCGGCGGCGGGCGAGGACCCGCGGCCGGCGCCAACCGCTGGGCCGTGCTCGTCGTCCTCTGCACCAGCCTGCTCCTGGTCGCCGTGGACGGCACCGTGCTGCACGTGGCCGTCCCGGCCGTCTCCGAGGACCTCCGCCCCGGCCCGATCCAGCTGCTCTGGATCGTCGACGTCTACCCGCTCGTCTGCGCCTCCCTGCTCATCCTCTTCGGCACGCTCGGTGACCGGGTCGGCCGGCGGCGGGTGCTGCTGCTCGGGTACGGGCTGTTCGGCCTCGCCTCGGCGCTCGCCGCGTGCGCGGGACAGCCGGAGGTGCTGATCGCCGCCCGCGCGCTGCTCGGCGTCGGCGGAGCGATGATCATGCCGGCGACCCTGTCCATCCTCCGGCAGGTCTTCCCCGACCGCCGGGAGCGGGCGCTGGCCATCGGCGTCTGGAGCGCGGTCGCCGCCGTCGGCGCGGCCGCCGGGCCGCTGCTCGGCGGGTTCCTGCTCGAACACTTCTGGTGGGGATCGGTCTTCCTCATCAATCTGCCGCTGATGGCCGTGAGCCTCCCGGTCGGCCGCTGGCTGCTGCCCGAGTCGACGGGCGACGGGAACGGGCCGTGGGATGTGCTCGGCGCGTTGATGGCGGCGTTCGGGCTGTTCGGCGTGGTCCTCGGGGTGAAGCGGATCGGCGGCGCCGAGCCGCTGTCCCTGCTCACGCTGGTGCCCGCCGCCCTCGGCGCGGCCCTGCTGATCCTCTTCGTCCGCCGCCAGCGGCGGCGCGAGCACCCTCTGGTCGACCTGGCGCTGTTCGCCCGCCCCGCGTTCGGGGTGTCCGTCGGCTGCATCGTGCTGGCCATGCTGGCGCTGGTCGGCCTGGAGCTGGTCGCCGCCCAGTACCTCCAGCTCGTCCTCGGCCTCACCCCGCTGGAGACGGGGATGCGGCTGCTGCCGCTGACCCTCGCCGCGATGGCCGCGGGCCTCGCCGGCTCCCGCGTCCTGCACCGCTTCGGGCCGCGGGCCATGGTCGCCACCGGCTTCCTGCTGACGGCCGCCGCGGTCCTGGCCCTCACCGCGATGGGCCGCGAGGACCGCCCCGCCTTCCTCGTCGGCTGCTTCGTCGTCCTCGGCCTCGGCCTGGAGACCACGCTGTTCGGGGCGTACGAGTCGATGCTCGGCGAGGCCCCCGAGGCGGCGGCCGGCGGGGCGGCGGCGATCGGCGAGACGTCGTACCAGCTCGGCGCGGGCATCGGCATCGCGCTGCTCGGCAGCGTCATGAACGCGGCCTACGCGCCCGCGGTGACCGGCGCCTCCGGAGTGCCCGGCGCGGCGGGTGCCGCGGCGAGCCATTCGCTCGGCGAGGCGTACGAGGTGGCCGCCCGGCTCGGCGGCGCGCCGGGCGCCGCGCTGCGGACGGCGGCGCGGGACGCGTTCGTGCACGGGCTGCACACGACGCTCGTGGTCAGCGCGGTGATCCTGCTGGCGGGGGCGGTGGCGGCGCTGCGGCTGCCGCGGACCGCCGGGAGCGAGTAGCGGGCCCGCCGGGACGGGCCAGGGGCGTACGGCAAGATCCCCCGCTCTGGACGGAGCGGTTACCGACCCGTAGCGTCGGGGCCGAGCCGGATGACCGCACCAGGTGGAGGGGGCCATGCCCGTTACGCCCAACACGCCCGTCACGTTCGACCCACGTGACCCGCTCGGTATCGACGACCTGCTGACCGACGAGGACCGCGCCGTCCGCGCCACCATGCGGCAGTGGGCCGCCGACCGCGTCCTGCCGCACATCGCCGACTGGTACGAGCGCGGCGAGCTGCCCAACATCCGGGAGCTCGCCCGTGAGCTGGGGGCCCTGGGCGCGCTCGGGATGTCGCTCACCGGCTACGGCTGCGCCGGGGCGAGCGCCGTGCAGTACGGGCTGGCCTGCCTGGAGCTGGAGGCGGCCGACTCCGGCGTGCGGTCCCTGGTCTCCGTGCAGGGATCCCTCGCCATGTACGCCATCCACCGCTTCGGCTCCGAGGAGCAGAAGCAGCGCTGGCTGCCGTCGATGGCCTCGGGCGAGACCATCGGCTGCTTCGCGCTGACCGAGCCCGACCACGGCTCCGACCCCGCCGGGATGCGGACGTACGCCAAGCGCGGGGCCGGCGGCGACTGGGTGCTCACCGGCCGCAAGATGTGGATCACCAACGGCTCGGTGGCCGGCGTCGCCGTCGTCTGGGCGCGGACCGACGAGGGCATCCGCGGCTTCGTCGTCCCCACCGGTCTGCCGGGCTTCTCCGCCCCCGAGATCAAGCACAAGTGGTCGCTGCGCGCCTCGGTCACCAGCGAGCTCGTCCTCGACGAGGTGCGGCTGCCCGCCGACGCCGTCCTGCCGGAGGCCATTGGGCTGCGCGGGCCGCTCAGCTGTCTGAGCCACGCCCGCTACGGCATCGTCTGGGGCGCGATGGGCGCGGCCCGCGCGAGCTTCGAGGCGGCGCTGGACTACGCGCGGACCCGGGAGCAGTTCGGCAGGCCCATCGGCGGCTTCCAGCTCACCCAGGCCAAGCTGGCCGACATGGCCGTGGAGCTGCACAAGGGGATCCTGCTCGCCCACCACCTGGGGCTGCGGATGGACGCGGGACGGCTGCGGCCGGAGCAGGTGAGTTTCGGGAAGCTCAACAATGTGCGGGAGGCGATCGAGATCTGCCGCACCGCCCGGACGATCCTGGGGGCCAACGGGATCTCGCTGGAGTACCCGGTGATGCGCCACGCCACGAACCTGGAGTCGGTGCTCACCTACGAGGGGACGGTGGAGATGCACCAGTTGGTGCTGGGGAAGGCGCTGACGGGGATCGACGCGTTCCGGTAGGGCCTGCCTGTCGTCGCTTGTCGTCGAGAGGGCCCGCCCCGGCCCGGGGGGCGTGCCCCGGGTCCGTCCTCAGGCGCCGGCCGGGCCGGACGTTCCGCTCGTCCGACGCGTGAGGAGGACCGGGGTCAGCTCTGGTTGAAGAAGCCCCCGTTCGCCCGTCCCACCGGCTCCCCGTTGACCACCTTGTAGTCGGCGGGGGTCAGCAGGAAGACCCGGTTGGCGACCCGCTCGATCGAGCCGCGCAGACCGAAGGTCAGGCCGGCCGCGAAGTCCACGACCCGCTTGGCGTCGCTCGGTTCCATGGCGGTGAGGTTGACGATCACCGGGACGCCCTCACGGAACAGTTCACCGATTCCCCGGGCGTCCCGGAACCCGTCGGGGGTCACCGTGGCGATACGGGTGCCCTGTTCCTGGGCCGCCTCGTCGGCGACGCGCACTCTCGGGTTGGTCACCCAGGAGTCACCCGGCTCGGGCCCCTCGGCGTACTCGTCGTCGTAGTAGCGCTCGTCATCGCTGTCGTCGACGAGGCCAAGCCAGGCACTCGCCTTACGCACCGAACCCATGGACGCCTCCTCTCACACGCGGTGTGTTCCGCCCGCCCCTCTATGGTCGTCCATGATGCGGATGGTGTGCCAAGTGGATAGGGGCCAAGCGTGGATTTCGTGACGCATCTGGTGCAAAGCAGGTGGCGGTGCGTCAGAAACCCCGAAGCGAGCCCCCCGCGTCGGCCGTGACCGGCCGGGACCGAGCCTATGGCTAGGATGCGCCAGTTGGTCGGCACCACACGGGGGCGTTCTTGTTCGGAATCATCAGGCCATGTCGGCACCGCTTGTCGGAGGCCATGCGCACGGAGTGGATGGCCCATCTCTGCGGCCTCTGCCTGGCTTTGAGGGGAGATCACGGGCAGTTTGCCCGAATAGCGACGAACTATGACGGATTGGTGATATCCGTTCTGGTCGAGGCGCAGAGCCCGCGTTCCGCGGACACGGAGGGGTGGCGCCGGACGGCGGGACCGTGCCCGTTGCGCGGGATGCGCAAGGCGTCGGTCGCCACCGGTGAGGGCGCGCGGCTCGCCGCGTCCGTCTCCCTCGTCCTGGCCTCGGCGAAGCTGCGCGACCACGCCGACGACGGCGACGGCGTGCTGGCGCGGCGCCCGATGGCGGCAGCGGCCCGCCGGGTCGCCGCCTCCTGGGACCGTGCCGGTGCCCGTACCGGCTCCGACCTGGGCTTCGACACCGCGCTGCTGGTCGACGCGGTTGAGCGGCAGACCGGTCTGGAGGCCCTGGCCGGCCCCGGCACCCCGCTGACCGCGCTCACCGAACCGACCGAGACGGCCACCGCCACGGCCTTCGGGCACACCGCCGTCCTGGCCGGACGGCCGGAGAACCGGGCGCCGCTGGAGGAGGCGGGCCGGCTCTTCGGACGGCTCGCCCACCTGCTGGACGCGGTCGAGGACCTGGAGGCCGACGCCGAGGCAGGGGCGTGGAACCCGATCGCCGCCACGGGCGCGGACCTCGCGGACGTCCGGCGGCTGTGCGACGACGCGGCGCACGGCGTGCGGCTGGCGCTCGACGACGTCACGTTCGCGAGCAAGGCGCAGGGGCGCCTCGCCCACCTGCTGCTCGTCCACGAACTGCCGCGCGCGATCGACCGGGCGTTCGCCACGGAGGGCTGTGCCCACCACGGGCACGGGACGCGCGAGGAGTCCGGGACCCGCCATGACCACGGGCGGCAGGGCGCGTTCGGCCCGCCGCCCGTCATGCCGCCGCCCGCGCCACCGGAGCCCCCGCGCAGAGGGCGGCGGCGCGGACTGCTGGCCGGGTGCGCGGTGTGGACCGGGCTGTTCTGCACCGGCCAGGTGTGCTGCCGGGATCCGTACCACGACCCGTGGAGCGGGGAGCCCCGTGAGGGGTGGTGCCACAAGTGCGATTGCGATGACTGTAGCGACTGCTGTGATTGCTGCGACTGCTGCAACAACTGTGGCTGCTGCGGGGATGGTTGTGGGTGTGATGGCTGCGGATGTGACTGCTGAGTGAGGGGCGGGTGGGCGCTGGGACTGGAGGGGGAGTGAGTAACTGCCGGGGTTGAGGGGGTGCTTGGCGCTGTCGGTGCGGCTCGGGGTTCCGGGAAACCGGGGGTCTTTCTCACGGCCTCCACCTGTGCCTCCTTCCCCGGCCTGGGCGGATCGCCCGTATGGAAGGGTTCACCTCCATGAGCACCCCTGATGCGCACCGGCAGTGGACCGAGTGGCGCGCCCACCGCCACGAGACCGCCTCGGCCCCCTACGGGCCGCTCTCCCTCACCGCCACCCACTGGCTCGCCGACCACCCCGGCGGCCGGCTCCCCGGCGTACCCGGGCGGTGGACCGAGGCGCCGTCCGGCGACGGCGTGCTGCTCGCCGCGGGGCCGGACGACGGGCTGCTCCTCGACGGCGAGCCCTTCGCCGGCGAGGCCCGGCTGACCGCGGACGGGACGCCGGCGACGGCCAGGACCGCGCACGACGGCCGGCGGCTGGTGGTCCTGCGGCGCGAAGGGCTCTGGGCCGTCCGCGTCTTCGACCCCGGGTCGGCCGTCCGCCGGGCGTTCGCCGGGATCGACGCCTTCGACCACGACGGGCGGTGGGTGCGCCCCGGGCGGTTCCGCCCGTACGAGGCGGGGCGCTCGGTCACCGTCGAGAACGCGGACGGGCGGGAGCGGGGGCTGAGTCTGTCGGGGGAGCTGTCCTTCGAGCTGGCGGGCGAGGTGCGGGTGCTGCGGGTGGCGGCCGAGGCGGACGGGTCGCTGTGGGCGGTGTTCGCCGACGCGACGAGCGGGGTGTCCGCCTACCGGTTCCGGTTCCTGCGGACGCCGGCGCCGGACGACACGGGACGGGTGGAGGTGGACCTCAACCGCGTGGTGCTGCCGCCCTGCGCCTTCGCGGACCACTTCATCTGCCCGTTCCCGCCGCCGGGGAACGTGCTGCCGGTGGCGGTCGAGGCGGGGGAGCGGGCCGTACTGACGCGGTGAGAGGGGCTTGTCCTCTGAGGCGCTCCGGGCTTCCGGCGGTGTGCTGCTCGCCGTGCGAGGGCCCCGACGGCCCCGGACGGGCCGGTTAGGACCTTGCGCCCGTACCCGCCCTGCCCGAATACTCCCGAACCAGTGCTTGTCAGGGGCACGGCGAAAGCGGAACGCGCCGTGCCCCTTGTGGCCCCCGCTCCCTCCGAGAGGACCCAGCGTGAGGATCAAGCGCACCACCCCCCACACCGTCCCGCTCAAACGCGGCCGTGTCGTCGCCCTCGTCTCGGGGCTGCTCGCCGCCTCTGCGCTCACCGCCACCCACGCCCACGCCCACGCCGCCGCCGACGTCACGGCGGCACCGTCCGTCGCCCGGCTGTCCGCGATGGGCGGCGCGGTTCGGGACGCCGATGTCCCGGGAACCGCCTGGGTCGTCGACGAGCGGTCGCGCGAGCTGGTGGTCACCGCCGACTCGACCGTCTCCGACGAGGGCATCGCCAGGATCAGACGGGCGGCCGGTCCCGACACCGACGCGATACGCGTCGAACGCACTCCCGGCACTTTCCGGCCACTGATCTCCGGCGGTGACGCGGTCTACGCGCCCACCTGGCGCTGCTCGGCCGGGTTCAATGTCCGCAAGGGCAACACGTACTACTTCGTCACCGCAGGCCACTGCACCCAGGGCAAACCCGCGTACTACGCCGACTCCGGCCACACCAAGTCCATCGGCCCCACCACCGGCACCAACTTCCCCGGGTCCGACTACGGCATCGTGCAGTACGCCAATGGCTCGCTGCCCCACCCGAGCGCCGTCAACCTCTACAACGGCGGCTCCCAGCGCATCACCTCCGCGGCCACGCCCAAGGTCGGGCAGAGCGTCCGGCGCAGCGGCTCGACGACCGGCCTGCACGGCGGCAAGGTGACCGGCCTGAACGCCACGGTCAACTACGGCAACGGACAGGTCGTCCGCGGCCTGATCAAGACCGACGTCTGCGCGGAGCCCGGCGACAGTGGGGGCGCCCTCTTCTCCGGCACCACCGCCCTCGGCCTGACCTCCGGCGGCAGCGGCAACTGCCGCTCGGGCGGGACGACCTTCTTCCAGCCCGTCGTCGCGGCGCTCAACGCCTACGGCGTCAGCATCTTCTGATCCCGGAGGTACGGCTCAGGAGCGGGCTCCCCGGTCCCCGGTGACCGGGGGCTCGACCCGGTGTCCATGGAGGCATACCGTGGACATATCACCTGTCCTGGGACACAGGGGGCCGTGATGCTCGAAGATCTCGTGGTGGCGGCGGTGGCCGCGGCCTCCGCCGGCGCGGTGTACGTGATGGCGGCGGCCCGGGTGGTCAAGCAGTACGAGCGCGGTGTGGTGCTGCGGCTGGGCCGGCTGCGCAGTGAGGTGCGGCCACCGGGCTTCACCATGATCATTCCGGGCGTGGACCGGCTCCGCAAGGTGAATATGCAGATCGTCACCATGCCCGTCCCCGCCCAGGAGGGCATCACCCGCGACAACGTCACCGTACGGGTCGACGCGGTCGTCTACTTCAAGGTCGTCAACGCGGCCGAGGCCGTCATCCAGGTCGAGGACTACCGTTTCGCGGTCTCGCAGATGGCCCAGACCTCGCTGCGCTCCATCATCGGCAAGAGCGACCTGGACGATCTGCTGTCCAACCGGGAGAAGCTCAACCAGGGCCTGGAGCTGATGCTCGACAGCCCCGCCATCGGCTGGGGCGTGCAGATCGACCGTGTCGAGATCAAGGACGTGTCGCTGCCCGAGACGATGAAGCGCTCGATGTCGCGGCAGGCGGAGGCCGAGCGGGAACGCCGGGCCCGGGTGATCAACGCGGACGCGGAGCTGCTGGCGTCCAAGAAGCTGGCGGAGGCCGCAGCGACGATGTCCGAGCAGCCGTCCGCCCTTCAACTGCGGCTGCTCCAGACGATCGTGGCGGTGGCGGCGGAGAAGAACTCCACGCTGGTGCTGCCGTTCCCGGTGGAGCTCCTGCGGTTCCTGGAACGGGCCGGTGCCGGGGCGGGGACGGATACGGGGGCGGGAGCATCGCCCGGTGAACGGGCCGTGGAGGCGCCGCCCGTCGAGCGGGCCGTCGAAGCGGCATCGCCTGCTGAACTGCCGCCTGACGAACAGGCGGTTGAGGAACTGGCGGTTGAGGACTGGGAGGAGGAGGGCGGAGCCGGACGGGGGTGAGGCCGCCGCCTCCCGCGCGGGCACCCGGAGCGTGACGGGGGCGCACGCATGACCATGCACGCGACCGGAAGTCGCCCTTGTGCACTCCCTCCCCGGATGGGGACACTCGACTCACGACTTGGCATGGACGCGACTCCCACAGGAGACGCGCCCGTGCCGCTGTTCGTCCTCCGGACCCGGAAGGCCGCCCGCCGCCGGGGCCAACCCCCCACCTGGAGGTGCTGAGTTGAAGACCTTCCGGTTGACCGTGCGCGGTGCGCCGGCCGGTGCCGTGGCGCTGGCCGTCGTGCTCGCGGTGGTGGTGCTGGTGCCGCGGGCCCAGGCGTCTCCGGCGTCTCCGGCGGCGGAGGGCGGCAGGGCGACGGCGGGCTCGTCCCGCGGCGCCGACGCGTCGGCGCGGCTGGCCGGGGCGCGGCGGGCGCTCGACCGGCGCGTCGCGATCCCGGGGACCGCCTGGGTGACCGACCCCGGAACCCGGCGGGTCGTGGTCACCGCCGATCCCACGGTCACGGGTGCCCGGCTCGCCAGACTGAACGAGGTCGCCGCCCGGCTCGGCGACGCGGTGACGGTGCGGAGATCCACCACCCGGCTCACCCGGTTCCTCGCGGGGGGCGACGGGATCCGGGGCGGTTCCGTCCGCTGCACCCTGGGGTTCAACGTGGTCAAGGACGGCCGTCCGGCCTTCCTCACCGCGGGACACTGCGGCAAGGCCGTCGCCGAGTGGTCGGGGACCGGGGGCGGGCCGCGGGCCGCGGTCACCGAGACCTCGGTCTTCCCCGGCCACGACTACGCCCTGGCCCGGTACACCGACGGAGCCGCCCGCCGGAGCGAGGTGGCCCTGCGCGGCGGCGGGACCCGGGCCATCACCCGCGCCGGGGACGCGTACCTCGGCGAGGCCGTGCAGCGCGGCGGTTCCACGACCGGGGTGCACGCCGGCCGGGTCACGGGGCTGGACGCCACGGTCAACTACGCGGAGGGCCGGGTGACCGGGCTGATCGAGACGGACGTCTGCGCCGAGCCCGGCGACAGTGGTGGCCCGCTCTTCGACGGTGGCACCGCGCTGGGGATCACCTCGGGCGGGAGCGGCGACTGTGCCTCGGGCGGGAAGACCTACTACCAGCCGGTGCCCCGGGCGCTGCGGGCGCTGGGCGCGGGCATCGGCTGAACTCCCGGACGGCGGGCGGTCATTGCTGCCCCGTCCGGGCCATGGACGCGGCCCCCGGACACACCTCCACGGTGTCCGGGGGCCGCTGTGTGCGCGGATCCCTGCGGGCTCACGGCCCAGCGGGGATCAGAACTCGAAGACGGTGCCCTTGCTCGCCTTCATCTCGCACGGGTTGGCGAAGGTGTGCTCGTACTTGACGCGCTGGCCCTCCCAGACGCCCTCCGCCGTCACGACGAAGGGGTTCCACTCCTTGGTGCAGGCCGTGCCGGACTTCACCTTGGTGATGTCCGCGAAGTTGCCGTTCACGGACCGCAGTTGGTCGCAGGCGCCGCGGGCGTCGGGGTGGGTACCGCTTGCCTTGGGCATGCAGTTGAGGGTCACGGCGCGCTGAACTCCTGCGGAAGCCGCCTTGTCGCCCTGGCCCACGGTGAGTACCAGTGCCGAGGGCGCGTACAGGCTCTGCTGGGCGGCGGGTGCGGGCGCGGGCGAAGCGCTTGCGGTGGCCCCGGCCCCCACCAGGCTGCCCAGGATCAACGCTGATCCGAGGGCGATCCCCCCAGTGATGTACCGCATTGCGAACACTCCCTTGTTCGTGGGTTTTTGAGAACGAGCCGCAGTCTGTCCCACTCCTGAGCATGAACGCACATGGATCGATCGCTTTCAGTCGCTGGTTGAAAGCGGTGTGTAGTGGCGTGTTCTCGCTGTTCACGGAGGGGTGGGAGGGGCTCCGTATGCGATCGGGGTGCCGCAGGGCGTCCGGTCTGGAGGGGAATGGGCGATTTAATGTTTCAGGAGTATTGACCTGCGGTGATTCCTTGCCATCGTTGATCAAACATTAAATAGCCCTTGGAAACGGTGGATTGATGCCCACTCGTGGCGATGATTCGGGAGTTCAGGGCGGAAGGTTTGGCTCCGGGGAGGGTCCGGCCGAAAACAGGGCCGGCGGGGGCGGTGGGAGGATTCCGGACGGCCCGGGGGTGGCCCAGCAATGACCGAAGAGCTGCCATCCCGACCGTCTGGTATGCCGGTTCAGGTCACTCGAACGTCGTTTTCCGTTCTCTGTCGACCTTGTTCTGTCTCTTGGTGGTCGCCTTCCGTTCATGGAAGATCGCACCCACCCAGGTGACCGCCGCCCCGGCCACCGCCCAGGCGGAGAGCACCAGAAGGGGGCAGGTCAGGGCGTTGCCCCCGAAGTAGGCGAGGGAGCGGGCCGACCAGGTGCCGGCGCCGGGCGGGAGCGCCGGGCCGATCGCCCGCCAGAAGGGCGGCAGCAGGGGATAGGGGTAGGCGCCGCCCGCGCTCGGGTTGCCGAGGACGACGACGATCGCGATGGCCAGTCCGATGCCGATGACGCCCGCCAGGCTCTGGAGGGCCAGGGTGAGCGCCCCCACGGCGAAGACCACCAGCGTCCCCAGCCCCCACAGCGGGGCGACGCCGGCTGGCAGCGCGTCCAGGACGGGGCCCGCGATGACCGCGCCGAGCAGCCCCGCGGCGGCCGAGTAGACGGCGAGGGCGGCCAGCCGGAGGGCGGCGCGATGGCGGTTGGCGGGGCGGGCGCCGGCGCTGATGGCGAGGATCGCGGCGCACAGGTACCCGCCCACGCACCAGCCCACCACCAGGTAGAACGAGGTCAGGCCGCGGGAGTCGCCGGCCGCCGCCGGGGCGACGTCGACGGTCCGCACCGACCGCTTCTCGGTGGCCTCGGCCCGGGTGACGACCGCTTCGGTGGTCTGGGCGAGCGAGGCGCCCGCGCCGCTCGCGACGAGCAGGGTGTCGGTCGTGCCGCGCGGGTCGACCACCAGGGCCGCGTCCAGGTCGCGCTCGCGCAGCTCGCGCTCGGCCGTCGCCCGGTCGGCCGTGACGCGCGGGTCCAGGGGACCGCCCGGCAGCCGGTCCAGCCGGTCCACCAGGGAACCGGCCGCCTGCCGGGGCGCGACCACGCCCAGCCGGATGTCCCGCGGCTCCGGGTGGTGGAAGGCCCCCACGTAGGAGGCGATGAAGGCCAGCTGGAGCACCAGGACGCCGGTCACCAGGAGGGCGGCGCGGCCGGTCACCGCGTCGCGCATCTCCCGGACGAATGAGCTCATGCCCCTGAGCCTGCGGGGTGCGGAGGGGCGGCGCAGGTGGGGCGGGCCGATCGGGGGAGCCGCGGAGTGCGGTGCCGTTCGCGTGTTCGTACGAATGTTCGATGAGTGGTCTATGGTGGAGGAGGAAGGGCGGAAATCGGCCAGGGGGACATGACGGGCGGAACGGCAGGAGGTGCGATGACTGCTCGTTCGGCGTTCCCGCCGGACCCGGACCCGGCGCCGTCGCCGGGACGTCCCGCGCGCCCGGGAGCCCCGGCGCGCCGGCGGTCCGCTGCCGCCCCGGCCTTCACGCACCTGCACACCGCCTCGGGCTTCTCGGCGCGGTACGGCGCCTCGCACCCCGAACGGCTGGCCGAACGGGCCGCCGAGCGCGGCATGGACGCGCTCGCCCTCACCGACCGCGACACCCTCGCCGGCGCCGTCCGGTTCGCCCGCGCGACCGCCGCCGCCGGGGTGCGCCCGCTGTTCGGCGTCGACCTGGCCGTACGGGGCCCGGAGCCCGCGCCGGGGGAGACCGTCCGCCGCCGCACCCCCGTACGCGGCGGGGCGTTCGTCGACGAGTCCGCGCCCCGCGCGGTCTTCCTCGCCCGCGACGGCGCGCTCGGCTGGGCCGCGCTGTGCGGCCTGGTCACCGCCGCCCACGCCGGGCACGCGGGCCCGCACGGACGG
>NZ_JABETO010000061.1 GCF_013055795.1 Streptomyces sp. I05A-00742 | reverse complement strand
CCCGGCCGCCGCTGCCGGACGCCGCCCGCCGGCGGCTGGACCGGCTCCTCTGCGACCGGACCGGCGGCGACCGGCGGCGTGCCACGGCTCCCGACCTCCTCGAACTGCTCCCGCAGTGGCTGGCCGCCGCCAACCGGCACGGCTACCGCGCCCCGGCCGCGCTGCTCCCCGGCCTCCTCGACGCCGCCCGGGCCCGCACCGACCTGCGCTCCGAGGCGCTGGCCTTCGCCGGGCCCCGGGGCCTGTGGCTGGCCCGCCTCAACCCGCGGTGGGGGTACGCGCTCCGCGCCCACGCGGCGGGCGGACCGGCCGTCCCCGGCGCGGCAGGGCCCGAGGAGGAGCGACGCCTGTGGCGGGAGGGGCTGTTCGCCGAGCGGCTGGCCGTCCTGACGGCGGTACGGCGACGGGATCCGGCGGCCGCCCGCGCGCTGCTGGCCTCCACCTGGGCGACGGAACGGGCCGAGGACCGGCAGGCGTTCCTCGGCACCTGGGCCGAAGGGCTCTCCCCGGACGACGAGCCGTTCCTCGAGGACGCCCTGTCCGACCGCGGAAACGCCGTGCGTGCCCTGGCCGCCGAACTCCTCGGCGCCCTGCCGGGCTCCGCGCTGACGGCCCGGATGACCGAGCGGGCGCGCACCTGCGTCGCACGGGACGGCGGCCTGATCGTCGTCGAGGCCCCGCACGAGTGCGACGGCGCGATGCGGCGGGACGGCATCACCGAGAAACCCCCGTCGGGGCGTGGCGCCCGCTCGTGGTGGCTGAGCGGGATCGTGGAGGCCACGCCGCTGTCCGTCTGGCCCGCCCGGCTCGGGGTCGCCGGGCCCGCGGAGGCCGTCGCCCTGCCGGTGGCGGACGGCTGGCAGCCGGACCTGCACGCGGCCTGGTGCCGGGCCGCCGTCCGGCAGCGGGATGCGGAGTGGTCGAGGGCCCTGCTCGGTCCCCCGTCGGCGCCTCCCGCGCCGGAGGGGTCGCCGGGCCGGGATCCCGCGCGGCTGCTGACCGCCCTCCCGCCGGCGGAGCGGGCCGCGTGGGTGGCCCGGTTCGTCGCCGCGCACGGGTTGTCCGACGCGTTCCGGCTGATCGGTGTCTGCGAGGTGCCCTGGTCCGCGCCGCTCGGGCACGCGGTGGTGGACGCCCTGGAAATAGCCCGGGACGCGGGCGGTTACCCCTGGAGTTTCAGCGGGGTCATGGGCCTGGCCGAGCGCTGTCTGGACCCGGACCGGGCCGACCGGCTGGCCGTGCTGGCGGGCACGCCCGGAGCCCCGCGCGAGGACACCGCCCCGCCCGGGGCGACCGGCTACTGGACGGAGGCGTTCCAGCGGCTGGCCGGAACCCTGCGCCTGCGCGCCACGATGCGCGCCGAGCTGGCGGGTTGAGGGAGCCGTGCGGCCCCCTCGTGCCCGTCCGCCACCGGTCAGGCCCCGGCGGCCTGGCGGACGTTCGCGTTGACCCACTCGACGATCGACGTCGTCGTGGCCCCCGGGGTGAAGATCTCGGCCACCCCCAGCTCCTTGAGCGGCGGGATGTCGGCCTCGGGGATGATGCCGCCGCCGAACACCTTGATGTCCTCGGCGTCACGCTCCTTCAGCAGCTCGATCACCTTGGCGAACAGGGTGTTGTGCGCGCCGGAGAGGATGGACAGGCCGATCGCGTCGGCGTCCTCCTGGATCGCGGTGTCGACGATCTGCTCGGGGGTCTGGTGGAGTCCGGTGTAGATGACCTCCATCCCGGCGTCCCGCAGCGCACGTGCGATGACCTTGGCCCCGCGATCGTGTCCGTCGAGACCCGGCTTGGCCACCACCACACGGATCGGACCGGTCACTCCCATCACTGCCTCCATGTACGACTGCCGTCAGCCGGCCGCGAGGATCCCGTGCCGAACGGGCCCGGGTGTGAACGAACGTTATCCACAGCATCCCGCACGCGGTCGTTTCGCGGTGCGGAGGGAGGGGGAAATCACACGTGGGACACCACGTTCGCCGCGATCCGCTCGTGTCTCCCGCCCACCACCGGCCGTACAGCCGACCGGCCGTGGTACCCGCGGGGCGCGGAGCGGGCGCGAGGGGAGCCGCGACGAGACCTGCCGCACCGCCGCGCCGTCAGCCGCACGGCGACAGCGGTGCGGCAGGCGGCTCACGGCTGCCCACAAGGGCACACGGGGGACAGGGCTTCGGTCTGTGTGCCGTTCGGGAGGTCGGCCATGGGGGCCTTGCCCGCCTTATCCGTTGTTTCCGGCGCCCCGCGCCCGTCGGCCGCCCTCGTGCGGTCCACGGCGCTGGAGCTCGCCATCCTCACCTGCCACGCCGTGCTCTATCCAACGGGCATGACACAGGAACGGCGCCCACCACCCGTCGTGCCGCCGCCGGCGCCCGGGGAACCCGGCGCCGCGGAGCACCGGATCCCGGTGCTCCTCCTCCACGGATTCATCGACAACCGTTCGGTCTTCGTCCTGTTGCGCCGCTCGCTCCGTCGGCACGGCTGGCGCCACGTGACCTCCCTCAACCACTCGCTCCTCACCCGCGACATCCGCACCACCGCGGCGGCACTCGGCCGGTACGTCGAGGAGTTGTGCGTCCGCACGGGCGCCCCGCGGATCGATGTGGTGGGGCACAGCCTGGGCGGGCTGGTCGCCCGCTACTACGTCCAGCGGCTGGGCGGTGACGCCCGGGTCCGCCGGCTGGTCACGCTCGGCACCCCGCACGGCGGCACGCTGGTGGCACCGCTGATGTCGGTGCATCCCCTGGTACGTCAGATGCGTCCGGATTCCGATGTCATCGCGGAACTGACCGCGCCCGCACCGGACTGCCGGACGCGCTTTGTGAGCTTCTGGAGCGATCTCGACCAGATCATGGTCCCGGTGGAGACGGCCCGTCTCGACCATCCGGACCTGGTGACGCGCAACATCCGCGTCAGCGGCGTCGGACACCTGGCCCTCCCGGTGCACTGGGCCGTGACGGCGGGCATCCGGCAGGCGCTGGCCTCCTGGGACGAGGCCGACGGCACCCTCGGCGCAGTCTCCGTGGCATGACGCCACTGCCCCTTCGTGTGACGCGCGAAAACGGCGGACAACCTTCGATCGCATCCCGGTTGCCCGATTAATGTCGAACGATTTTCGAACGTCAAAGCGACTCAGGGGCCTCCGGTCCACCAAAAGGCGGCTAAATGCCCAGGCACCGGGGCCGCGAAACGTGAGGAAGATTGTGGCCGTCGCATACCGCCGGGTACAGTCGCCGCTACTTCTCCTGCTCCCGAGGCGAAATGGAAGTGGTGGTGAACGACCGTCACCCATCGGCGGCCCCGGATCCGTCCGTTCCCGCTCCCGATGCCGCATTCGGACACCACCCGTCCCCCGAGCAGCAGCCCACCCCCTACGGGTGGGGCGCCTACGACACCGGACAGTGGGACACCACAGGCCAGTGGGGCGCTGCCGGCCACACCCAGGTCTGGGACTTCAGCGCGTGCGACACCGGCCCGCAGCCCGACTGGGGGCAGCAGGCACAGGACGGAACCTGGGCGACCGACGCCGGCGCCGGACCGGCCGGCCAGTGGCAGTGGGAGACGACGAGCTCCACCGGCTGGGGCAACCTTCCCGGCAGCGACTGGCACGGGGACACGTCGGGGCAGTGGGACACCGGACACTCCGCCCAGTGGGACACCACGGGCCAGTGGGACACCGGTGGCCAAGGCTTCGTACCGCAGCAACCGCAGCAGCCCGTCGACCACGCCATGACCCAGGCCTGGGACTCCTCGGCCTGGAACCAGCCCGCCGGCGGTTCCTGGGACGTCGATCACGCCGCGCAGACGCAGACCTGGGACGCCAGTGCCTGGGCGGAGGCCGCTCAGCCCGCTCCCCCGCACGACCCGACGCTGATGGCCGTCCTCCCGGACCCCGGAGTGGACCCGGCACCTCCCGCCCCGGCCCCGGCGACCGACTCCGACACGCGGACCATGCACGCCGTCGTCGTCCCGCCGCGGGACGGGGAGGACGAGCGGCCCGCGGTCCCCGTGAAGGCAGCTTCCGAGGGCGGTGACCGCCCGGTCCGCAACCGGCGCAAGGGCGGGGCCCCCCGCTCCGGCTACCGGCCCCGCCGCAAGGCCCTGCTCACCGTGGCCGTGCCCTCCGTCGCCGTGATGGGCGTGGCCGGTGTGGCCGCCGCGACCGTCGCGTCCAACGGTCAGCAGGACGCCCAGCCCACGCAGGCCGCGTCCGCCCCGGACCCGTCGACCGTCAGGCTCTCCGCCGCCAACAGCAAGCTGGACACCCAGCTCGCCGGACTGAGCCGCGGGGCGGACGACTTCGCCACCCGCGCCAACCGCACCCAGGAGCGCATCGACCTGCGGCTGCGTCAGGACGAGGAGCGCAGGCGGAAGGCGGAGGAAGCGGCCCGCAAGGAGGCCGAGCGGCCCAAGTTCGCGCTCCCCGTCAACCAGCACGGTCTGAGCGCGTACTACGGGCAGGCGGGCGTCAATTGGATGTCGGTGCACACCGGCATCGACTTCCCCGTCAGCTACGGCACCCCCGTCATGGCCGCCACCGACGGCACCGTCCGCACCCAGTACAACGTCGCCTACGGCAACATGGCCATAGTGACCGCACCGGACGGCACCGAGACCTGGTACTGCCACCTCAGCAGCACCCGGGTGCGGTCGGGGCCGGTCAAGGCCGGCGACGTGATCGCCTACTCCGGCAACTCGGGCAACTCCACCGGACCGCACCTGCACTTCGAGGTACGGCCCGGCGGCTCGGCCGTCGACCCGCTGCCGTGGCTGCGCGCCCACAACCTCGACCCGACGTGACGCCGCCGGGCCGGGCCCGCTACAGCTTCTCGACCGGCGCGTAACGCAGCAGCAGGCGCTTGGGCTTCTCCTGGCCGAAGTCGATCGTCGCCTCGGCGTTGTCACCGCCGCCCTTGACCGCGACGACCGTGCCGAGGCCGAACGAGTCGTGGGTGACCCGGTCTCCGATGGCCAGGGAGACCACCGGGCGGTCCTTGGCGCGCCGGGTCGCGAAGCCGCTCGGCCCCGCCCCCCGGCCGCCGCTCCGCGAGGACGACAGGCCGGAGGCGATCCCGGACACCGACGCCGACGGGGTGGCGGACCCGGTGCGGCGCCACTCGACGTACCGCTCGGGGATCTCCTCCAGGAAGCGGGACGGCGGGTTGTAGGCGGGCTGGCCCCAGGCGCTGCGCATGCTCGACCGGGTCAGGTACAGCCGCTCGCGGGCGCGGGTGATGCCCACGTAGGCGAGCCGCCGTTCCTCCTCCAGCTCCTTGGCCTGTCCGAGGGCGCGCATATGCGGGAAGACGCCGTCCTCCATGCCGGTGAGGAAGACGACCGGGAACTCCAGGCCCTTGGCGGTGTGCAGGGTCATCAGCGTGATGACGCCCGTTCCCTCGGTGTCCTCGTCGGGGATCTGGTCGGAGTCGGCGACCAGGGCGACCTTCTCCAGGAAGTCGGCGAGGGTGCCGGGCTCGTCCTCCGTCCGCTCCTGCTCGAACTCCAGGGCCACCGCCGCGAGTTCCTGGAGGTTCTCGATGCGGGTCTCGTCCTGCGGGTCGGTGGACGCCTGGAGCTCGGCCAGGTATCCGGTGCGCTCCAGCACGGCCTCCAGCACGGTGGCCGGTCCGGCGCCGGACTCGACAATCGTGCGGAGCTCGTCCATCAGGACGTTGAAGCGCTTGACCGCGTTGGCCGAGCGCGCCGCCATGCCGTAGGCGTCGTCCACGCGCCGCAGGGCCTGGGAGAAGCTGATCTTCTCGCGCAGGGACAGCGCGTCGATCATGGCCTCGGCGCGTTCGCCGATGCCGCGCTTGGGCACGTTGAGGATGCGGCGCAGCGGGACGGTGTCCTCGGGGTTGGCCAGGACCCGCAGGTAGGCGAGGACGTCACGGACCTCCTTGCGCTCGTAGAAGCGCACGCCGCCGACGACCTTGTAGGGCAGGCCGACGCGGATGAAGATCTCTTCGAAGACTCGGGACTGGGCGTTGGTCCGGTAGAAGATCGCGACGTCGCCGGCCTTGGCGTCGCCGGCGTCGGTGAGCCGGTCGATCTCGTCGGCGACGAACTGGGCCTCGTCGTGCTCGGTGTCGGCCACGTAGCCGGTGATCGTGGAGCCGGCCCCGGCCTCGGTCCACAGGTTCTTCGGGCGGCGGTTCTCGTTGCGCTCGATGACCGCGTTGGCGGCGCTCAGGATCGTCTGTGTGGAGCGGTAGTTCTGCTCCAGCAGGATGGTGGTGGCGTCCGGGTAGTCCTCCTCGAACTGGAGGATGTTGCGGATGGTGGCGCCGCGGAAGGCGTAGATGGACTGGTCGGCGTCGCCGACGACGCACAGCTCGCCGACGCCCTCCTCGCCCGCCGTCTCCGGAGTGCCCACCAGCTCGCGGATCAGCGTGTACTGGGCGTGGTTGGTGTCCTGGTACTCGTCGACCAGGACGTGCCGGAAGCGGCGCCGGTAGTGCTCGGCGACGTCCGGGAACGCCTGGAGCAGGTGGACCGTGGTCATGATGATGTCGTCGAAGTCGAGCGCGTTGGCCTCGCGCAGCCTCGACTGGTACATCGCGTACGCCTCGGCGAGCGTCTTCTCGAAGCCGTCCGTCGCCTGCGCGGCGAAGGCTTCCTCGTCGATGAGCTCGTTCTTGAGGTTGGAGACCTTCGCGCTGAACGACTTCGGCGGGAACTTCTTCGGGTCCAGGTCCAGGTCGCGGCAGACCAGGGCCATCAGCCGCTTGGAGTCGGCGGCGTCGTAGATCGAGAAGGAGGATGTGAAGCCCAGCTTCTTGCTCTCCCGGCGCAGGATCCGCACGCAGGCGCTGTGGAAGGTCATCACCCACATCGCGTTGGCCCGGGGGCCGACGAGCTGCTCGACGCGCTCCTTCATCTCGCCCGCGGCCTTGTTGGTGAAGGTGATCGCGAGGATCTGGCCGGGGTGGACGCCGCGGGCGCCCAGCAGGTGGGCGATGCGGTGGGTGAGGACGCGGGTCTTGCCGGAGCCGGCGCCCGCGACGATGAGCAGCGGGGAGCCGGAGTGCACCACGGCGGCGCGCTGCTGGTCGTTCATGCCGTCCAGCAGCGCGGCGGGGTCCACGACGGGCCGCGGAGCGCCGTCGCGGTAGTACGCCTCCCTGGGGACGGGCGCGTCGAAGGCGCCGCCGAAGAGGTCGTCCGGCAGCGGCTCGGGGGCCGTGTCCTCCGGCGGGGGCGGGGGCCCCTCGTCGGAGGGGACGAGATCCGCCAGGAAGCTGTCGTCAAAGAGGCTGCTCATCGTCATCCGAGTCTAGGCGGCCCCACTGACAGCCGGTCCCCCTTCCCGGACCGCCGTCGCGGGGAAGCGCCGTGGCGCGGGTCACGTCCGGAGGACGGTGATGAAGATGTCGGCCGTGGTCAGCGCCCCGACCGTGCCGAGGACCGGCGCGTTCACCTTCTCCTCGTCGCGCTGTACGTACACGAGGGCGAGGACCACCATCGGCAGGGCCAGTTTCAAGCCGATCTTGAAGGTGTTGACCGTGTGGCCCTCGGCGCGGTGCGGACCGGCCAGTGCCATGCCGGTGACCAGCATGGTCAGGGCGCCGTGCAGCATGGCGGGGACCATCCGGGCCTCCCCCTTGCCCATGGCCTTCCTCTGGGCCGGGCAGCCGCCGAGCAGGGCGGTGATGCCGACGATGGGCGGGCCGATCATGGCGTGAATGAGGAGGTCCATGAGGGCCGACTCCAACCGTATGCCCCCGGCTCCTTGTATATCGGGGTCCATACCACCAACTCGCCCTTAACCGGGCAAAGATCATTGATTCGATCAGGCCCGGGCCGGATCTCTCCGCAGGGCCGAGGGGATCGCGGTCCGCGCCAGTCGATTCACCGCCGGTTCCGGTCATTAACCGCCATGTGCGTTACCGGGAGACAGCGCGGTTTAGCGTCCTGCCCCAGAACGGCGGTGGTCCGCGCTCCCCCCTCGTGCGGGCCACCGCCGGACTGTCCCCCGCCTGCCCCCGGACAGGAAGGAAGTGACGGCCACAGTGGCGTCGCACCGAAAGCCCAAGCACCACCCGCTCCTCGGCGGTACCGCCCGGACGGCGGCCGGCCTCGCCCTGGCGGGCGCCGCCACCGCCACCGCACTGGACGGCACCGGTCACGCGGCGCCCCAGCGGACCCCGGACGAGGTGAGGGCACAGGTCTCGCGCTACTACCGGCAGGCCGAAGCGGCGACGGAGCAGTACAACGGGGTGAAGGAACGGACCGACCGGGCCCGGGCCGTGCTCGACGGCCTCCAGGACGACGCCGCGCGCCGGACCGAGCGGCTCAACGCCGCCCGCGACTCACTCGGCTCGTACGCCGCCGCCCAGTACCGCACCGGAGGCATCCCCTCCTCCGTGCGGCTGCTGCTCTCGTCCTCGCCCCGGCACTTCCTGGACCGGGCGTCGATGGCCGAGCGCACCGGGGCCAGGGAGGCGTCCGAGGTGTCCCGGGTGCGGGAGGAGGTGCGGCAGGTGCGGCAGGTGCGGACCACGGCCGAGACCAAGCTGCGCGAGCTGGAAGCGGAGCAGGAGGCGCTGGCCCGCCACCGCCGCACCGTCGAGGCCAAGCTGGCCGCGGCCCGGGATCTGCTCCGCACGCTGCCCTCCGCCGCCCGCACCGTGGACGACGGGCAGGTCACGGGCGCCGTCCACACGGCCGGGCGCTCGGTGGCGTCCGCGGCGCGCACGGTGACGGCACCCGCCGGGCACGCCCCGACGGCCCGCGCCGCCGAGGCGGTGGCCTTCGCCTACCGGGCGCTCGGCAAGCCCTACGTCTGGGGGGCCACCGGCCCCGCCGGCTACGACTGTTCGGGGCTGACCCAGGCGGCCTGGCGCGCGGCCGGCGTCTCGCTGCCGCGCACCACCTACACCCAGATCAACTCCGGGCACCGGATCGCCAGATCCCGGCTGGCCCCGGGCGACCTGGTGTTCTTCTACTCCGGCGTCAGCCACGTCGGCCTCTACGTCGGCGGCGGGAAGATGATCCACGCCCCGCATCCGGGGGCGGCGGTCAGCGTCGCGCCCGTGGACTCGATGCCGTTCGCCGGTGCGACGCGGCCCGCGTGACCCCGCGGCGGGTCAGGCCGTCAGCTGCCTGGTGAGCCACCGGAAGACCTCGGGGACCTGTTCCTTCCAGACGGCGGTGTTGTGGCCGCCGGCGTCGGCCGGGATCTCCTTGACCTGCACGGTGGTCGGCAGCTTCGCGGCCTTCTGGATGTCCGCGCCGGCCCGGTAGCCGTCGCGCTCGCTGCCCGAGAAGAACAGCGCCACGGGCGGCGGCGTCTTGGCCCGCTTGAGCATCTTCAGCGGGTTGTTCGCGCGGCGGAGTTCGAGGGTCTTCGCCGTGAGCGAGGCGCCGACACCGGCGGGGTCGTTGTAGCCGGAGAGGCTCACCCCCGCGTGGAAGCGGTCGGGATGGGCGATCGTCAGCTTGGCGGCGCAGTGCGCGCCCGCCGAGTACCCGGCGACGCCCCACGCCTCGGGCTTGTCGCTGACGCGGAAGTTGTCCAGGACCATCTTGCGGACGTCGAAGCTGAGCCAGGTGTCGGCGTTGATCGTGCCGGGGGTGTTGGCGCAGCCGGTGTCGACCTTGCCGCCGAGGAGGGTGGTGCGGGGCGCGACGATGATGAAGGGCTGTATCTCGCCCCGCTCCATCATGGGCTTGAGCTGCTCGTTGACCTTCAGGGTGCCGAACCACGCCTTCGCCGAGCCGGGGAAGCCGGGCAGCACCTCCACCACGGGGAACTTCTTGTTCTTGTACCTGGGGTCGTCGTACTGGGGCGGGGTCCAGACGTAGACCTCGCCGTTCACGCCCGAGACGGCGCCCTTGAGCTGCGTCTGCCGGACGCCGTCCCCCATGCGCGAGTCGGAGACGTCCTTGAACTTCTGGATGACCTTCGGCAGGTCCTTCATCTTCTTGCCGCCGGTGCCGTCCGCTCCCAGGTTGGCGGCCGAGGTGACGTGGTTGCCGGTGCCGAGGAGGTCGTCCCAGTCGTCGTACAGCGCGTTGGCGTTGTTGACCACCACGAAGACCATGGTGATCGCGGCGGCCTGGGCGAAGAGCAGCATGACCAGTCGCGCCACGTACCGGATGATCCGCGGGCCCGGGATCCTGCTCCACAGCAACAGCGGCAGCAGGAGTGCCACCACGACCAGGACGATCGTGGTCACGAAAAAGGGCGTACCCATCAAGCTCATCGAGTCAGCGGCTCTCGTTTCCGAAGTCAGGCCCGGTGGACCCCGGCCCTTCCTCGTGAGAGCCATTCACCCTCAGCAGATGGTTCTAATGTGACTATGGTTCCCTTCTGGGACAGAAGGTGCCATCTCTCACACCAGGCGCCGGGCCGCCGCCCAACGGGTCAGCTCATGGCGGTTGGACAGTTGGAGCTTGCGCAGCACGGCGGAGACGTGGGATTCCACGGTCTTCACCGAGATGAACAGCTGCTTGGCGATCTCCTTGTAGGCATAGCCGCGCGCGATCAGCCGCAGGACCTCGCGCTCACGCTGCGTGAGGCGGTCCAGGTCCTCGTCGACGGGCGGCGCGTCCGTCGAGGCGAAGGCGTCGAGGACGAAGCCGGCCAGCCGCGGGGAGAACACGGCGTCGCCGTCCCGGACCCGGAAGATCGCGTCGATCAGATCGGTCCCCGTGATCGTCTTGGTCACATAGCCCCGGGCGCCGCCCCGGATGACCCCGATGACGTCCTCGGCGGCGTCGGAGACGGACAGCGCGAGGAAGCGGACCGGCGCCTCGGACGCGGACATCAGCGGGGCGCAGCGGCGCAGCACCTCCACCCCGCCGCCGCCGGGCAGATGGACGTCCAGCAGGACGACCTCGGGCCGGGTCGCGGTGATGACGGAGACGGCCTGGTCGACCTCCGCCGCCTCGCCGACGACCTCCACTCCCGTCCGGTCGGTGGCACCGATCTCCGCCTGCACTCCGGTGCGGAACATCCGGTGGTCGTCCACCAGCACCACCCGTACCCGGCGATCCGTCGGTTCGGTCGTCGTCCCGTTCGTCATGACGTCTGTTCCGCCCTCTCCATCTCCAGCTCCACTTCCGTCCCCCCGTCGGGAACGGAACGCAGGCGCGCCGTGCCCCCGTTGCGCTGCATTCTGCCGATGATCGACTCGCGGACGCCCATCCGGTCGTCGGGCACCGCGTCCACGTCGAAGCCGGGCCCCCTGTCGCGCACCGAGACGAAGACCGTACGCCCCTCGACCTCGGCGTACACCTGGACGGCGCCGCCCTGGCCACCGTACTTGGCGGCGTTGACCATGGCCTCGCGCGCCGCCTGCATCTGCGCCCGCAGCCGTTCGTCGAGCGGGCAATCGCCGACCACGACGACCTCTATGGGCACCCCGTGGTAGTCCTCGACCTCGGCGGCGGCGGCGCGGACGGCGTCGGCCAGGGTCTCGGGCTCCTCCGACTCGTCCTTGCCGTGGCCCTCGGGGTTGTAGAGCCAGGCCCGCAGCTCCCGTTCCTGGGCGCGGGCCAGGCGGGCCACCTCCCGGGCGTCATCGGCGTTGCGCTGTATCAGGGTGAGCGTGTGCAGGACGGAGTCGTGGACGTGGGCGGCGACCTCGGCCCGTTCCTGGGCGCGGATGCGCATGGTCCGCTCGGCGGAGAGGTCCTGCGTCATGCGCACGACCGAGGGGCCTGCCAGCAGCGCTATGCCGACCAGGACGGCGAGCGACGCCTGCAGCACGGTGCCCAAGTGCTCGGCGGAGCCCTGGAGGACGACTATGCCGGTCACTCCGGCGCCGACCAGCAGGACGCCCGCCGCGCCGCGGGCGAGGGGCAGCACCCGCTTGCGCCGGCTGACCTCCATCCAGTGGGCGCGCCGGGCGTTGTCCGCCTGCCGCCAGACGAGGGCGACGCCCGCGCCGATCAGCACCAGCGGCCAGACGTAGACGTTGGCGCGGCCCAGGTGGAGGCGGTCGATGAGGATCGCGGCCCCCACGATGAGGGCGATGAGCGCGAAGACCTGACCGCGGTCGGGCTTGCGCGCGAACAGGTGCCTGCGCCCGTCCGGCGCGACCTCGCTGTCCGCCGCCCGCGGTGCCTCCACGCCGCCGACGCCGAGCGGCACGACGAACCAGAACACCGCGTAGAGCAGGGCGCCGATGCCCTGCGCCATGAGCAGGGCGAGGAAGACCAGCCGCACCCAGGAGACGGGCACGCCCAGATGGCCGGCGAGCCCGCGCGCGACGCCGCCGAGCATCCGTCCCTCGGCGCTGCGGTAGAGCTTGCGCAGGGGGACCGTGTCGGTGGCGGCGGGCGCGTAGGCACCGCCGGCCCGGGGTTGCGTCGTCGATGCGCCGGTCATGGCTCGATCGTCACATGTCGGGGGCGGCCGCGGTATCGGGGTCGTCCCTGACCGGACCCCTATCCGTCCCCTACCCGGCACCCGTCCCGGGCCGGTTCGGGACGCCGTTCACCCTGGACGCCGCTCGCCACCGGACCGCACTCACCACCGGACACCGGCCCATGCCGGACACCGGGCCCATGCCGGACGGCGATCACTGCCGGATGACGCGGAACCCGTCCCGGACGGCGTCGAAGACCGGGCGGTGGCGGTCCCACCGGGCCGCGGGCGCGGACAGGTAGACGGCGTACTCGTCGCCGCCCGCGCGGCCGAAGCCCAGGTCGATGGCGCGGTACTCGCGGACGCGGCCCTTGAACGCGAACTCCCAGACCGCGGCCGGGTCGCCCCGGTAGGCCGTGGCCTGCATGCGGAGCCGCCGGTAGCCGTCGACCTTGGTCCTGACCTGCCGCTCGACCTCCTCCCAGTGCTTGAGGTGGTCGGGGCTCGCCAGGTCCAGAACGTTGACCTTGAGGTCGACGAGGCCGGTGGGGTCGATGTAGTCCACCTCGACGGCCGACTTCTCCCTCCGGGTCCAGCCGTCCGGCACCGGGAAGGCGACTCCGAGGCGCTTCTCGGTCACCAGGTGGTAGCCGGGCGGCACGGGCGGCGGCGAGGACGGCGACGGCGTGACCGGGGCGGAACTCCGCCGCGGCGCCGGAGGCGTGGGGTCCTCGCCCTCCCCGTCGTCCGGGAGGAGCAGGTACGTCCCGGCCGCCACCAGGACGCCCAGCACGGCCGCCACCGCGCCCCACCGGACGGCACGGTTCCGCCGGCCGCCGCCGGGCCGCTCCGGCGCCGGCCGGGCCGCGGGGACGGCCGCGGGCGGACCGACGGCGGTGGGGACGGTGGGGAGCGGTGCGGGGGCCGGGGGCGGGACGGCCGGGCCCGCGACCGGGCCGTGGTCCGGCGGGAGCACGGGGGCGGTGACGGCCTCGGACCGCGGCGCGGGAGCGGCGGTCTCCGGTGCCGGGAACCGGCCGGTCCGCGGCTCGGCCGCGGGCTCGCGCAGGATCTGTTCGACCAGCTCGGCCGGGGGCCGCAGTTCGGGGTCCCTGGCCAGCAGCGTCTCGATCAGCCGGGTCAGCGGGCCGGCCCGCAGCGGGGGCTCCAGCGGATCCACGGCGATGGCGTACGCGGTCTCGACGGGCGTGGGCCGCTGGAACGGCGTCCGGCCCTCGACCGCCTCGTACAGGGTGGCGCCCAGCGCCCACAGGTCGGAGGCCGGCCCCGGGCGGGCGCCCCGGACGCGCTCGGGCGCGATGTAGTCGATCGAACCGACCATCTCGCCGGTCTTGGTGAGGGTGGAGTTGCCGGCCAGGTGCGCGATGCCGAAGTCGGTGAGGACGACGCGGCCGTCGTCGCCGAGCAGGACGTTGCCGGGTTTGACGTCGCGGTGCAGCACATCGGCCGCGTGCGCCGCCCGCAGCGCGGCGATCATGCCGCGGCCGATCCGGGCGGCCTCCTCGGGCGCGAGGGGCCCTTGCTTGAGGACGTCGCCGAGGGTCTTCGACGGGACGTGCTCCATCACGATGCACGGCATCCCGTCGTCCTCGACCACGTCGTGGACGACGACCACGTTGGGATGGCTGATCCGCGCCGCGCTGCGCGCCTCCCGACGGGTCCGCTCGTACAGGGTGGCGAGCTCCTCCTCGTCCAGCCCTCGGGAGGCGTGCAGTTGCTTGACGGCCACCTGGCGCCCCAGCAGCTCGTCCTCGGCGCGCCAGACAGTGCCCATGCCGCCGCGGCCGATGCGTTCGAGCAGCCGGTACCGGCCGGCGAGCAGGCCGCCGGACACCGGACCGGACATGCCGGCCGGCGCACCGGACAGTGACTCGGACACCGTGCGCCCCTCCGGATGACGACTGTCTGTTCGATGCGCCACCCTAGCCGCCCCGATCTCAGGGGCGATCTCAGGGAACGGCCAGGGTCACCACGGATGCCGCTCGCCGGTCGCGGTTGACACCATGGGCCCATGACCGACGCACCGTCCGCCGAGAGCCCGCAGCACGGGGACGCGCCACCCGCCGCCCCGAGGCCACCGCTGCGGCGCAGCCGCGACCACAAGGTGATCTCCGGTGTGTGCGGAGGCCTGGGCCGCTTCTTCGACCTGGATCCGGTGATCTTCAGGGTGGCCCTGGGGGTCCTGGCGGCCACCGGTGGCCTCGGCCTGATCGTGTACGGCTTCGCGTGGCTGCTGATTCCCCTTGAGGGCGAGGAGGAGAACGAGGGCCGCCGGATGCTGTCGGGCCGGGTGGACGGCCCGGCGCTGACGGCGGTGCTGTGCGCGCTGGTGGGCTGCGGACTGTTCCTGTCCATGCTCAACAACAGCGGCGCCATGTCCTTCTCACTGATGCTCACCGTGGTGCTCGTGGGCACGGCCTACTGGTCGCAGAAGCGGCGGGTCCCGGACGCCGATGAGGAGCCGGCCGCCGTGCGGGGCGCGCCGAAGCAGGTCAAGGCGCAGAAAACCATGGACGCGCCGCCCGAGACGCAGGCCCCTCCGCCGTTGGTCGTCCAGTCCTGGTGGCGGGACCCGGTAGTCCAGCTCGGCCCCGGGGCCACACCGCACCACCACCCCGGCTATCTGTGGGGTCCGGACGACAGCCCGTACGAGGCGTACGCCCCCGCGAAGGAACGCGCGGCGCGCCGGGTGCGGGAGCGGGACAGCCGGCAGCTCGCCGGCTGGACATCCCTCGCGGCTCTCGTGGCCTTCGCGGCCGGCACGGGGCCGACGTGGAACAGCCACCCTCTGGGCACTTCGCTGGAGATAGGCCTGGGGTGCGCGCTGGCCGTCTACGGGCTGGGCATCGCCGTCAGCTCCCGCTACGGGCGCACCGGCGGCGCCACGATCACCATGGCGGTGCTGACCGGGCTGCTGCTGACGGGGGCGGCCGCCCTGCCCAAGTCGGTCACCACGGAGTGGCGCCGGGAGACCTGGCGTCCGGTGAACGCGGCGGAGCTCCGGCCCGCGTACGAGGTCGGTACCGGGGAGGGCACCCTCGACCTGACGGCCCTGCCCTGGCGGACCGGCACGCGGCCGGTCGTGACGAGCGCCGAGGCGGGTGCCGGCCGGCTGGTCGTCGTCATCCCGGAGGACGTCACGGCGGACCTGACCGTCGAGGTCGGGATCGGATACATCAAGCTGCCCCAGGACGGGCGCGACGACGTGGACGTCAAACCCCGGCAGAAGAAGCACGTGACCGTGGCTCCGCCACCGGGGCACCTGTCGCGCGGCACCCTGGAGCTGCACCTCAAGACCGCCATCGGTGAAGTGGAGGTGACCCGTGCGGCGCCATGAGTTCGAACCCGGCAAGCTCATCTTGGGGCTGGTCCTGCTGGGCGGCGGGCTGGCCTACCTCGCGGCGGCGGCCGGCCGGTGGCGCTTCCCCGCGTTCGTGCTGCTTCCCACCCTGGTCGGGGGCCTCTGCCTCGCCGGAGCCGTCTCCTTCCTCGGCTTCCTCGTCCGCCGGCACCGGGCCCGCGGGCGCCGGCGGGCCGAGGAGCGGCGAACCACCCCGCCGGACGCCCTCAGGTGAACAGGGCGCCGCGCCGCGCGCGCCCCCGGCGGCGGGGCCGTACCGCGTCCGCCGAGAGGACGGGCGCGCCCGCGATGACCAGCGGCAGCCAGGCCATCAGGTACACGAGGTCGTTGCCGTAGTAGTAGGGCGTCGCGGACCAGCTGACCGTCAGCCACAGGCACAGCGAGATCAGCGCGCCCCCGGCCGCCGCCACCCGGGCGAACAGTCCGAGCAGCGTCGCGGCTCCCACGGCCAGCTCCCCCAGGCCGATCGCCCAGCCGAAACCGACCGGGCTCCGCAGCCCCAGGTCGACGAGCCAGGGGGCGGCGGCGCTGTCCCGGCACTGGCGCATCAACTCCCCGAGGGAGCCCGGCCCCTCGCTCGCCAGGAATCCGGCGTCGGTGAGCTTGTCGAGCCCCGCGTAGACGAAGGTGACCCCGAGGAAGAGACGCAGGGGCAGCAGTGCGTACCGGGAGGCCGACGGACGCCGCCCCGTGCCGCCGCCCGTCGGTTCCCCTCGTCCCAGGAATGTCATGCCGTCCACCGCTCCTCTCGTTTCCCGGCGCGGGCAACGGCTGTCCGCCCGCGCCCCGATCACGCGTCGTACGCCATCCGACCCTACGCATCATCAAGGCGGCGCGGAGCGGTGCGCCCACCCGGAACAGGGCACGAAAAACCGCGCCGTTCTCCGTCCACAGCTGTGGACGGAGAACGGCGCGGGCGGGCCTCAGGGCCCGGGGCCCAGGAAGCGGGGCTCAGGAAGCGGTCACTCCCACTCGATCGTCCCCGGCGGCTTGCTCGTCACGTCGAGGACGACGCGGTTGACGTCCCGCACCTCGTTGGTGATGCGGGTCGAGATCTTCGCCAGTACCTCGTACGGCAGGCGCGACCAGTCGGCCGTCATCGCGTCCTCGGAGGAGACCGGGCGGAGCACGATGGGGTGGCCGTACGTACGGCCGTCGCCCTGGACGCCGACGGAGCGGACGTCGGCCAGCAGGACGACCGGGCACTGCCAGATCTCCCGGTCGAGGCCGGCGGCGGTCAGCTCCTCGCGGGCGATGGCGTCGGCCTCGCGCAGCAGGTCCAGGCGCTCCTTGGTGACCTCGCCCACGATGCGGATGCCGAGGCCGGGGCCCGGGAACGGCTGGCGCTGGACGATCTCCTCGGGGAGGCCCAGCTCCTGGCCGACCATGCGGACCTCGTCCTTGAACAGCTGGCGCAGCGGCTCGACGAGCTCGAACTCCAGGTCCTCGGGGAGGCCGCCCACGTTGTGGTGGGACTTGATGTTGGCGGTGCCCGTGCCGCCGCCGGACTCGACGACGTCGGGGTAGAGCGTGCCCTGGACCAGGAACTGGACGGGCTGGTCGTTGGGCGCCTCGGCCACGATCTCGGCCTGGGCCTGCTCGAAGACCCGGATGAACTCCCGGCCGATGATCTTCCGCTTCTCCTCCGGGTCGGAGACACCGGCGAGGGCGGACAGGAAGCGCTCCTGCGCGTCCACGACCTTGAGCTGGACGCCGGTGGCGGCGACGAAGTCCTTCTCGACCTGCTCGGTCTCGCCCTGGCGCATCAGGCCGTGGTCCACGTAGACGCAGGTGAGCTGGGAGCCGATGGCCTTCTGGACGAGGGCCGCGGCGACCGCGGAGTCCACGCCGCCGGACAGACCGCAGATGGCGCGCTTGGTGCCCACCTGCTCACGGATGGCCGCGACCTGCTCCTCGATCACGTTGCCCGTGGTCCAGGTCGGCTCGATGCCGGCGCCGCGGTAGAGGAAGTGCTCCAGGACCTGCTGGCCGTGGGTGGAGTGCATCACCTCGGGGTGGTACTGCACGCCGTAGAGCTTCTTCTCGTCGTTCTCGAAGGCCGCGACCGGCACGACGTCCGTGGACGCGGTGACGGTGAAGCCCTCGGGGGCGGCGGAACAGGCGTCGCCGTGCGACATCCACACCGGCTGCTCGGCGGGGGTGCCCTCGAACAGGGTCGAGGAGGGCTTGGAGACGGCCAGCGGCGTGCGGCCGTACTCGCGGGCGCCGGTGTTGTCGACCGTGCCGCCGAGGGTCGTGGCCATCAGCTGGAAGCCGTAGCACATGCCGAAGACGGGGACCCCGGCCTCGAACAGGGCACGGTCGAGGGTGGGGGCACCCTCTTCGTAGACGGACGACGGCCCGCCGGAGAGGATGATCGCCTTCGGCTTCCTGGCGAGCATCTCGGCCACCGGCATGGTGGACGGGACGATCTCGCTGTAGACCCGGGCCTCACGGACGCGACGGGCGATGAGCTGGGCATACTGCGCGCCGAAGTCGACAACGAGGACCGGCTCCGCGGTGTGGTCGTGGGCGGCGGGAGGTGGTGCTGCTGACACGGGAGCGGCCCTTCCGGCGGTCGGGGGTGGGGGGTCTCTATTTGTCGATTCTACCGGGACGGGGGTGGCCGCTTTTGTCTCACCATCCGAATGCGGTTGGCTCCGGCACCCCCCGAGGGCCATACTGTCCGCCATGCGCAAGCACTCGACCTTCGTCTTTACCTATGGCACCGGCCCGTCCGGCTGCCATGGTCGTGCTGCTTGAACTGACAAGCACTTCCACAGAGCGCCCCGGGCCGGCCAAGGCCCGGGGCGCTCTGTCGTTCTCCGGAGACCTCGGCGGTACCGGGCCCCGACCGGGATCCAGGAGACAGAACCATGAGCAACGCCACGACCGTCATTCCCGCCACCGCCGACACCGGCGCCCGCACCGACGAGGCCGCCCGGCTGATCACCGGTGCCCGGGAGCGGATCGACGGCCTCGACGCCCGGATCATCGCGCTCGTCCAGGAGCGGATGGCCGTCTCGGAGGAGATCCAACGCGAGCGCATCGCCTCCGGCGGGCGGCGCGTCAGCCTCTCCCGCGAGATGGAGATCCTCACCCACTACAGCGACCGGCTGGGCAAGAACGGCACGGTGCTCGCGATGACCCTGCTGGACCTGTGCCGGGGCCGTGTCTGAGGGCCGCACGGCGAACGGGCGCGGCCTTCGGAGGCGGCCGCGCGGCGGAAACCCGCCGCCCGTCCCGTCACCCGTACGGCGCGTGACCGCGTCCGGACCGCCTTCGTTGGATTCGGTGTCCGCACCAGCCAGGAGCGGCCCACCTGAATCCACGCGTGGTCTCCGCCCCTGTTCACCTGGGCGCCCGGCAACGACAGGGCGGATCCACCGGAGTGTGAGACGCGCATCGACGCGCGTCGTGGGACCTCATTCCGGTGGTACGGCGGCCGGTCGGCAGGGGACAGCAGTCCGGCCGCCACCAAGGAACGGTCGGTTTCGGGGACGCCCGGAACCGACCGTGTCCGCTCTGGACGGTTGCGTCCGACCGGGTTCATACCCCACGATGCGAAGAGGGCACCAAAGCCTTTGCACCGTACCGCCATTGGTCGAACCACCGGAAGACCATCACGCACCACCCGAGGACCAGCGGCGCTCCCCCCGGCGCCGTTCCGCGGCACCGAACCGCCCTGATCACGGTGCCGGCAGTCAAGGGCCCCGTGGCCGTCCGCACGCCCCCGCGTAGACGGTCCGGGGCCCTTGGCCTGCCGTCGACTCCTCGGCGACCGGCCGGACTTGGCGGCTCCCGCTCACTCGCGGGGCGCGCGGGGCACCGGCGGCACCGGCAGGAAGGGCAGCTTCAGCGCCCCGAACGCGTCCTTGGGCACCACCGGACGGCGCGGTTCCACGGCGGCCACGCGCTCGTACGGCCTCCCCTGCTCCGGTCTGGGGTCGGTCTCCCCCTTGTTGGGCCAGAAGGACATGGCGCGCTCGGCCTGGGCCGTGATGGTGAGCGACGGATTGACGCCGAGGTTCGAGGTCACCGCGGAGCCGTCCACGACCGAGATCGAGGGGTGGCCGTACACCCGGTGGTACGGGTCGAGGACACCCCGGTCCGGGGCGGAACCGATCGCACAGCCGCCCAGGAAGTGCGCCGTGAGCGCCCTGCCCATGAGCTCGCCCACATTGCCGCCCGCGAACCCGTTGATCTCCTCGGCGACCCTGGTGGCCGCCTCCGCCGCCTCGGGGATCTGCACCGGGCTGGGTGCGCCGTGCCCCTGCCGCGCGGTGAGCAGCCCCTTGCCGGGGCCGCGCTTCCGGCGGTACGTGGTCAGGGAGTTGTCGACCGACTGCATCACCAGCCCGATGATGCTCCGCTCGGACCAGCGCCGCTTGGAGAACGACCGCAGCAGGACCGCCGGGTGGCGCGCGCAGGACGCGGCGAAGGCCAGGACGCGGGGGGCCCTGCCGCCGATCGGGACCAGCGGGATGGACAGGAACCCCATGGCGTTGGAGCCCTTGCCGTAACGGACGGGCTGGATGTGCGTGTTCTCGTTGGGGTGCACCGACGAGGTGATGGCCACGCCGCGGGTGAAGTCCACGCCGGACCCGTGGACTTTGCGGTAGCGACGGTCGTCGGCCTGTGCGCCGAAGACGGCTTCGGAGTTCGTCCTGGTCAAGTGGCCCAGGCGGGGCGAGAGTCGGGGGAGCAGACCGCGGTCCCGCATGGTGTGCAGCAGCGTCTGGGTGCCGTACGTGCCGGCGGCGATCACCACGTGCTCCGCGTGCAGCACGCGGGGGCGGGCGTCGCGCCGCCGGTCGGTGGGGACGGTGACCACGCGGCAGCCGCCGTCGCGGAGTTCGCTCACCGCCATGACCTTGGTCAGCGGGTGGATCACGGCGCCGGCCCGCTCGGCGAGGTGCAGGTAGTTCTCGTTGAGGGTGTTCTTCGCGCCGTGCCGGCAGCCGGTCAGGCACTCGCCGCACTCGATACAGGCGGTACGGGCGGGACCGGTGCCGCCGAAGTACGGGTCGGGCACCTCGGTTCCCGGCGCGACCCGTCGGTTGCCCTCGCCGTCCTGTCCGTCGCCGAAGAAGACGGCCACCGGCGCGGTGTGGAAGGTATGGCCGAAACCCATCCGCTCCGCGGCGGCCTTGAGGTGGACATCCGACGGCGTCGTCGTCGGGTTGAGGCGTACACCGAGCATGCGCCGCGCCTGCTCGTAGTACGGCTCCAGCTCCTGCTGCCAGTCGGTGATGTCGGCCCACTGCGGGTCGGTGAAGTACGAGGGCGGGGGGACGTAGTGGATGTTGCCGTAGTTGAGCGAGCCGCCGCCGACGCCTGCGCCCGCCAGGACCATCACATGGCCGAGCACATGGATGCGCTGGATGCCGTAGAGGCCGAGGGCCGGTGCCCACAGGAAGTTGCGCAGGTCCCAGGAGTTCCTGGGGAGGGTGGCGCGGGTGAAGCGCCGGCCGGCCTCCAGCACGCCGACGCGGTAGCCCTTCTCCGACAGCCGGAGGGCCGAGACCGCGCCGCCGAAGCCGGAGCCCACGACGAGGACGTCGTAGTCGAACTCTGCCACCAGTACCTCCGTAGGTGTGTCCGGGATGGTGCGGGGTGGTTCGGGGCGGGGGCGGGGCGGGTCAGCGCAGGCGCAGGGCCTTCAGCGCCCGCAGTCCGCCGGTCATCAGCCGGGTGTACGCGGCGTCGTCCAGGCCGAGGGACGGTGCGAGCGGCAGCAGGCGCTGGTGGGCGACGGTCTGGGCCTCGGTGTACTTGAGGATGCCCTCGGAGCCGTGGCGGCGGCCGATCCCCGATTCGCCCATGCCGCCCATGGGCGCCGTGGCGCTGCCGTAGGCGGCCGCGTACGCCTCGTTGACGTTGACCGTGCCCGCCCGCAGCCGGCCGGCGATCTCCCGGCCGCGGCGCCCGTCCCTGGTCCAGACGCTGGCGTTGAGGCCGTACGACGTGGCGTTGGCGAGGCCGACGGCCTCGTCCTCGTCGTCGAAGCGGTACACCGACACCACCGGGCCGAAGGTCTCCTCGGCGCACACGGCCATCGGGGCCTCGACGCCCTCCAGGACGGTGGGCTCGTGGAAGAGGGGGCCGATGTCCGGCCGGGGGCGGCCGCCGGCGAGGACGGTGGCGCCCTTGGCGACGGCCTCCTCCACATGCCGGACGACCGTCTCCAGCTGCCGCCGGGAGGTGAGCGAGCCCATGTCGGCGCCGTAGGAGAGGGAGGCGCCGAGCCGCATGGCCCGGGTGCGGGCGGTGAAGCGCTCCAGGAAGGCGTCGGCGACCGAGGTGTGGACGTACAGCCGCTCGATGGATATGCACAGCTGTCCGGCGGACGAGAAGCAGCCGCGGACCGCGCCCGCCGCGGCCTTCTCCACGTCCGCGTCGCGCAGGACCAGCATGGCGTTCTTGCCGCCGAGTTCGAGCGAGGAGCCGACGAGGCGGGCGGCGGCGCGCTGTGCGACGTCGCGGCCGGTGCGGGTGGAGCCGGTGAAGGTGACGTAGTCGGCGTGGGCGACGACCTCCGGGCCGACGACCGGCCCCTCACCGAGGACCACCTGCCAGACCGCTTCGGGCAGACCCGCCTCGATCAGCAGCTCGCGGGCCCACAGGGCGGTGAGCGCGGTCTCGGTGTCCGGCTTCATCACCACCGCGTTGCCCGCGACGAACGCCGGGAGGGCGTCGCCGACGGACAGTTCCAGCGGGTAGTTCCACGGGGATATCTGGCCCACCACGCCCCGCGGGCGGCGCAGTTCGGTGACCTTGGTGAGGAGGGGCAGCACCCCCATGTGCGCCTTGGGGCGCAGGTAGGAGGCGGCGCTCCGGCCGTAGTGGCGGGCGGCGACGGCGACGGCCTGGATCTCCTCGTGCGCGTGCAGACGGGCCTTGCCGGTCTCCAGCTGGATGAGGTCCAGCACCTCGGACTGGCGGCCGAGCAGCAGGTCGTGGAAGCGCAGCAGCACGTCCGCGCGGCGGCGGACCGGCGTCTCCGCCCACCGGCGCTGTGCTTCGCGTGCCCGTGCGAAGGCCGTCGCGACGTCCTCGGGGGTCGACTCCGGGAGCCGGGCCAGCTCCTCCTCGGTGAACGGCGTGTGGCTGGTGGTGGTCCCGGATCCGGTCACACCGCGGGTGAGGCGGGCGACGAGCTCCGGGGTGACCACGTCGGCCGCCGTCCGGGTGTCCTTGGCCGGGGCGGCGGGGTTGCCCCCGGGTGCCGCCGGGGCCTCTGTCGCCACTGCTGAGCTGTGCCGCGAGTCCGTCATGAGGGCGAGCGTAGGCGGGGGCGCGACCTTTGGGTACCCGCAAGTAGCTTGTTTTCGCCGGTCATCCACAATCACGCCAGTGTTTGGTGGCGCAATGGCGGGCCTCCGGCCGCCCACCTGCGCCGTCAGCGCCCGGAGACCGGCCGCGTCCGGGCGAAGCTCTCCAGCACGGTGTCGAACTGACGGCGTCCCTCGGCCGACTTGGCGGCCGGGGCCGACACCCACACGTCGTACATCTTGCCGCCCTCGTTCCAGCAGATGTCGTCGGTGTGGCGCGCGCCCGCCGAGTCCTCGAAGCCGTTCCAGGTGAACTCCCAGGAGGCGGCCTGGTTCCCCTTGTGCGTGGTGCGCGACACCCGGCCGTCCCGGTAGCCCGGATAGCGGTCCGGGGCCTGGGACGCGGAGTTGCGCATGACGCCGATCGGGCCCTCCTCCTTGGGGTCCGAGATCAGCACGCCGATCCGGAACTCCTTGCCGGGCGAGTAGTAGAAGACGCGCGGCGGCTCGAAGGAGCGGGTGTAGCCGTCGGGAACGGCCAGGGTGAAGCCCGCGGGGTCCTTGACGGTGTGGTAGCCCTCCGGCGCCTTGACCTCCGCGGTGGCCGGCGGCGGGGTCGCGGAGACCGTGGGCAGCCGGGAGGCCGAGGCCCGGTCGGAGGGCCGGGGCGTACCGGTGACCCGCGCGGCGGACGGACGGCCGCTCTCGCTGCTGGGCACCGCGTGCACGGACTTGTCGTCCCGCTTCTCGTCGTCCCTGAGCATAAGCAGGGCTGTCACCCCCGCGCCCAGACCGGCCAGGGTGACCAGGGCCACGCCGGCCAGCAGGGCCGTACGGACCCGGACCGTGCGGTTCTGCGCGCCGGACGGCGCCGGCGGCGGGACGATCGCCGCGGGCGGGGTTCCGGGCACCCCCGTGGGGGTCGGCTCCGGCGAGGACGGTGCCGGCGGGGGCGACGGCACGGGCGTCGGGGTGGGGACGCTGCGCTGCGTGGGCGAGTAGTGCACCGCCGCGGCCGGGGTGCGGCCGGTCTCCAGGTAGGCGCGCAGCAGCCGCTCCGCCTCGTCCGCGCCCATCCGCCGGTCGGGGGCGCGTTCGAGCAGGCCCCGGACGACCGGCAGCAGCGGCCCGGCCGCCGTCGGGGGCCGGATCTCGTCGTAGACCACCGCGTGCAGGATGCCGCCCAGGGAGTCGCGGTGGAACGGCGATTCGCCGCTGAGGACCGTGCACAGCAGCACCCCCAGCGACCACAGGTCCGACTCGGGACCCGCCTGGCCGCCCGCCATCCGCTCGGGAGCGGTGTACTCGGGCGATCCGACGAACGCCCCGGTCTCGGTGATCGTCGTGGCGCCCGACACCTGGGCGATGCCGAAGTCCGTCAGCACCACGCGGCCCGTGGCCGACTCCAGGAGGACGTTCGCCGGTTTGATGTCCCGGTGCAGGACACCCCGCTCGTGCGCCGCGCGCAGGGCGCCCAGCATCGCGATCCCGATCCGGGCCGCCTCGCGCGGGTCCACCGTTCCGTCCGCCGCCAGCCGGTCGGACAGCGACCGGCCGTCCACCAGCTCCATGACGATCCACGGCCGGCCGTCCTGCTCCACGATGTCGTGCAGCACGATCACGTTCGGGTGCTTGATGAGGGCCACCGTACGGGCCTCGCGCAAGGTGCGGTCCTGGTACGACTGGGCGGCACCGGCGGACGCGGCGTCGTCCGTGTGCAGCTCCTTGACGGCCACCTCGCGGCCCAGCAGCTCGTCGGTGGCGCGCCAGACGGTGCCCATGCCACCGCGCCCGATCCGCCGCCCCAGCCGATAGCGTCCCGCGATCACGCCGTCGTGTGCAGCGAAACTCCCCATGGGCAACATCTTGCCCCACGTGGTCGCCGCACGGGTGCGGCCCCGGTGGCCGGGGCCCGTACGGCCCCGAGAACCCGTCCCACACATCCGCGGAGAACACGCCCGCCGCTCCTGGCCCCCTCATGACCGCCCCGCCTCCCCGCTCCGAAAAGCTGCCCGCCCCGACGCCTCACTGTCCCGACACCTCACTGCCCCGAGTCTTCCCGGCCCGGACGCCCGGACCGCCGGGGCCGGCCCTGATACGTCCCGGAACCTCCCTCGGGGATTCCCCTGAGCCGCGACCCCGAGCCGCCCGCCCTCCTGAGTCGCGCCCCCGAGCCCAACCCCGTCCCGGCCCCCCGGAACCCCGGGCCAAAGTAGGTCAGGATCCGACCTATACCTCCCCTACGCTGCGGCCATGAGCAGCCCCCGCCCCCGCATCACCGACGACCAGCGCCGCGCCCGCCTCGGGCGGCGGCACCTCCTCGCGCCCGCGCACCGGGCCGGCTCGGCCGAGGAGGTCGCCGACGCCCTGGTGGGACTGCACGCGACGGACCCGGCGACCGTGTACCTCTCGGCGTGCGCCCGGCTGACGGAGCCGTCCGCGCAGGAGGTGGACAGGGCCCTGTACGAGGACGTCACGCTGGTGAAGCTGCTGTCCATGCGGCGCACGCTCTTCGCCGTGACCACCGGACTCGCCCCGTACGTCGACTCGTCCACCGCGAGGGCCATCACCGCCCGCGAACGCAAACAGTTGTTGAAGCACCTGCGGGAGAACACCGAGGAGGGGACGCACTGGGACGAGGAGCGGCTGGCCGCGGCCGAGCGGGCCGCCCTGGACGCGCTGGCCGTCCGCGGCGAGGCGACGACGGCGGAGCTCAACAAGGACGTGCCCGCGCTGCGGGAGTCGATCGTGATGTCCCCGGACAAGCCCTACGCCGCCCGGCAGAGCGTCGGCAGCCGGGTCCTGCGGCTGCTGGCCTCCGACGGCCACATCCGCCGCGGCCGGCCGCGCGGTTCGTGGACGAGCAGCCTGTTCCCCTGGGCGGCCGTGGAGCAGCTGCCGGAGCTTCCCGTGCGGGAGGCGAAGGCCGAACTGGCCCGCCGCTGGCTCGACTCGTTCGGGCCCGCGACCGAGACGGACCTGAAGTGGTGGACCGGCTGGTCGCTCGGCGACACCCGGACGGCGCTCGCCGACGCGGGCGCCGTCGACGTCGAACTGACGGCCGGACCCGGACGCGCGCTCCCCCACCAGCCGGACGAGGACGTGCCCCCGGACGAGCCGTGGGCCGCCCTGCTGCCCGGCCTCGACCCCACCACGATGGGCTGGCGCCACCGCGACTGGTACCTCTCCCCCGACCACGTCCCCGCCCTCTTCGACCGCGTCGGCAACGCCGGGCCCACCGTCTGGTGGAACGGCCGCGTCGTGGGCGGCTGGACGCAGCGCGCGGACGGCGAGGTGGTGTGGCGGCTGCTCACCGACGTGGGCCGGGAGGCGGTCGCCGCCATCGGCACGGAGGCGGAACGACTGGCCGCCTGGGTCGGTGGGGTACGGGTGACGCCCCGCTTCCGCACCCCGCTGGAACGAGAGTTGGCGGAATGAGGCGGATCGCTGTGCGGCCCTCCCGTTCCGGGCATGGATGACCCTGTGCGGACGCAACCCGCCACCTGGACGACGGCGTCATGTACCGGGGGGTTGAAGTGGCCGAGAACAGTACGAAATGGATGCCGGCCCAAGGGCCGGACGACATCGCTCCGCGCCTCGTCGAGGCCCGGCGCGCCTTGCACTCCGGAGCGGCCGGCGCCGCCGCCGCACTCTTCCTCGTACTGCAGGAGGAGGCCGCCGGACTGCGCCTCGTCGGCGAACAGGCGACGGCGCTCGCCGGCCTGGGGGACTGCGCCCTGGAGACCGGGGAACTGACGGACGCGCGCGACCACTTCGCGGAGGCGGAGCTGCTGCTCGCGGACGAACCGCTGCCGCGCCGGGTGCCGGCCCTGCGGGGGCGGGCGACCGCGCATCTGCTGGCCGGGGAACTGCGGTACTGCTGCTACCTGCTGGAGGCCGCGCTGGACGAACTGGACGTCTCCGGTCAGCGGGACCCGGAAGCCCTGCTGGCGCTCTGGACGACGGCCATCGCACCGTACATGGACATGGGGGCGCACGCGCGGGCGGCGCGCGCCGCGGAGCTGGCGCTGGCGCTCGTGGCGCAGGTCGACGATCCGGTGCTGGTGGCGAGCGCCCACCGGGGGGTGGCCCGGACGCTCGTCGTCGAGGGCCGGTTCGCCGAGGCCGCCGCGTCGCTGACCACGGCACAGGAGCTGTGCCGGGACCTGGGGATCCGCACCGGACTGGCGCACTGTCACTGGACGCGCGGCTACGTCCACGCCCAGGACGGCGACCTGGTCGGCGCGGAACGCGAACTGCGCACGGCCCGGGGGATGCTGGCCGCCCAGCACGCACCGCTGTTCACCGCGCAGGTCGAGGTGGAGCTCGCGGACGTGCTGCGGCGGCGCGGACGGGCCGAGGAGGCGGCCGGGTTACTGACCCCACTGCTGTCGCCGTCCGCCCTGGGGGCCGAGCGGGGCGCGGTGCACGCGGGCGGGGCGCACCGGCTGCTCGGCATGATGGCCGAGAACCGGGGGGACACCGAGGCGGCGGAGGAGCACTACTGCGCCGCCCTGTCGCTGCTGGAGCGCACCGGGGCGGCCGGTGACCTGGCCGACCTGTGCCGGCTGCTGGGCGACCTGCTGCGGCGGACCGGGTGCACGGACGCGGCGCTCAACGCGTACCGCACGGGGCTCGGGCACCGGGCCGCGCCCGGGACGACGACGCTGGGGCCGGCGCCGCCCGTGCCACTGCGGCGGCCCTGCGGGTGACCGCGCGCGGGAGCCCGGCGCACCGACGGGGGCGTGCGCCCGGGGCTCCCGTCCCCACGGCCCGCGCCGGGCTGC
>NZ_JABETO010000060.1 GCF_013055795.1 Streptomyces sp. I05A-00742 | reverse complement strand
CCGGCGACGCAGGCGGCGGCGATCTCGCCCTGGGAGTGACCCACCACCGCCTGCGGAACGATGCCGACCGATTCCCAGAGGCGGGCGAGGGCCACCATCACGGTGAACATCACCGGCTGGACCACATCCACGCGCTCCCACGCGCCCTCGGGCCCGTTACCGGTCAGGACATCGCGCACGGACCAGCCGGCCAGCTCCTCGACGACCGCCGAGCACTCATCGACCACGGATGCGAACACGGCGGAGCATTCCAGCAGCTCGGCACCCATCCCGGCCCACTGCCAGCCCTGCCCCGGAAACACCAACACCGCACGCACCACACCCGACACCACACCGGACGCACCGGTGGCGGTCACCTCGCCCGACTCCACGAAGCTTTCGAGTGCGGCGAGCAGTTGCTCGCGGTTCTCGCCGGTCACCACCAAGCGGTGGCTCAACTCCTCGCGCCGGGCCAGTGCCCGGGCGACGGAGGCCGGGTCTGCGGCGTCACCCTGTTCGGTGACGAACTCGTGCAGTCGGGCGGCCTGGGACCGCAGGCCGGCGGCACTGCCGCCAGACAGCACCCAGGGCACCGCCGCGCCCGAGACCACCGGAGCCCCCTCGACGGCGGACGGCTCGTCCGCCGGCTCCTCGACCGGAGCTTCCTCCACGATCACATGCGCGTTGGTACCGCTCGCGCCGAACGACGAGATCCCCGCACGACGGACGTCCTCACCACGCGGCCAGACCACCGGCTCCGTCAACAGCGAAACGGCGCCCGCGTCCCAGTCCACGAACGGCGACGGCTCACCCACGTGCAGCGTTCGCGGCAACTCCTCCTGCCGCAGGGCCATCAGCATCTTGATGACACCACCGATACCGGCGGCGGCAACCGAATGCCCGATGTTCGACTTCAGCGAACCCAGCCACACCGGACGCTCCGACGAACGCTCCTGCCCGTACGTGGCAAGCAGCGCCTGCGCCTCGATCGGGTCACCCAGCTTCGTCCCCGTACCGTGCGCCTCCACCGCATCCACATCACCCGCGGACAGCCCCGCATTCGCCAGCGCCGCACGAATCACCCGCTGCTGCGACGGACCATTCGGAGCCGTCAACCCACTCCTCGCACCATCCTGATTCACCGCCGAACCACGCACCACACCCAACACCCGATGCCCCAACCGCCGAGCATCAGACAACCGCTCCAACACCACCAAACCCACACCCTCAGCCCACGCCGTCCCATCGGCATCGGCGGAGAAGGGCCTGCAACGCCCCTCCGGGGAGAGCGCACGCTGACGCGAGAACTCCGTGAACCCGCCCGCGCCGGCCAGCACCGTCACACCACCGGCCAGGGCCAGGCCGCACTCGCCCTGCCGCAGCGCCTGCACCGCCAGGTGCAGCGCGACCAGCGACGACGAACACGCGGTATCAACCGTCACCGCAGGACCCTCGAAGCCGAACGAATACGACACCCGCCCCGACAGCACACTCGACGTATTACCGGTGAAGGCGTATCCCTCCAACTGCTCGGGGACTCCGTCCATGTCGCACACGTAGGAGGAGGCCCCGGCCCCGATGAAGACACCGGTCTCGCTGCCCTTGAGAGCAGAGGGGCTCAGGCCCGCGCGCTCCAGGGCTCCCCAGGAAGCCTCCAGCAGCAGACGCTGCTGCGGGTCCATCGCCAACGCCTCACGCGGCGAGATCCCGAAGAACTCCGCATCGAACCCCGCGACATCATCCAGGAACCCACCACGACGGGTGTACGACTTCCCCGCCCGCTCGGGATCCGGGTCGTACAGGTCCTCCGGCCACCCACGATCCGTGGGGAAGTCCGAGGTCGCGTCGATCCCGTTCGCCACCAGGTCCCACAGCTCCTCCGGCGACGACACACCCCCCGGATACCGGCACGCCATACCCACCACGGCGATCGGCTCGTCGGCCGTCACCGTGTTGCGTTGCGCCGGTGCATTGTCCGTATCCGAAGCGGAGCCCAGGAGTTCGTCTTCCACGTGCCGGGCCAGGACGGCCGGCGTCGGATAGTCGAAGACCAGGGTGGTCGGCAGCTGCAACCCGGTGGCGTTGGTGAGCCTGTTCCGCAGTTCGACCGCCGTCAGGGAGTCGATGCCGGCGTCCATGAGGCCCTGGTTCTCGTCCACCCGGGCGGCGGAGTCATGGCCGAGCACCGCGGCGATGTGCCCACGGACCAGCTCCAGCACGACCCTGGAGCGCTCTGCCGTGGGCAGGGCTATCAACTCGCGCGCCAGCGAGAGGGTCGCGCCCCCCTGTGCGGCGGCCGCGCGCCTGACGGGTGTGCGCACCAGCCCGCGCCACACCGGGGAGAGCACACCGGCCATGGCGCGCTCGCGCAGGGCGGAGGTGTCGATGCGGGTGCCGACGGTCATCGGCCGGTTGAGCGCCAGGCCGGCGTCGAAGAGGGCGAGCCCTTCCTCGACGGTCAGCGGAACGGCACCCTCACGGGACAGCCGGGCCAGCTCGCCGTCGCCCGGCCGGCCGGCCGCGGGACCGGACTCCCACGTGCCCCATGCCATGGAGAGCGCGGGCAGCCCCTGGCTGTTGCGTGCGTGTGCGAGCGCGTCGACGAACGTGCTCGCGGAGGCGAGTCCCGCGTAGCCCGCGCCACCGATGGTTCCCGCCGCCGACGAGAAGAGGATGAACGCCGACAGGTCCAGGTCCCGGGTCAGCTCGTCGAGGTGGACCGCTCCCGCGGTACGGGCGGCCATGAGGTGTCGGAGCTGCGTCGCGTTCAACGACTGGAGCACGCCGCTGTCCAGCGCCCCCGCCAGGTGGACGACCGCCGTCAGCGGATGCGCGTCGGAGATGCAGCCGAGCAGCCCGGCCAGCGCCGACCGGTCGGTGACGTCACACGCGGCGATCGTCACCTCCGCGCCGAGCGCGGTGAGTTCGTCACGCAGCTCCTCGGCGTCCGGGTGGTCGAGCCCCTGGCGGCTGGTGAGCAGCAGATGGCGGACCTGGTGCTGCTCGACGAGGTGACGGGCGAGCACGCGGCCCTGCGGGGACGTGCCGCCGGTGAGCAGGACCGTGCCCGTCGGGTTGAACTCCGGCATCGCGTCGCTGTCCGGCGTCGCCTCGACGGTCACCAGGCGGGGTGCCAGGAAGCTGCTTTCGCGGTGGGCGAGTTGGGGTTCGGTGGTGGTGGCGGCCCGGGAGAGCAGGGGCTGCCAGTTGATGGCGGCGGGCTCGGTGGCCGGGTCGCAGTCCAGCAGGACGAAACGGTCCGGGTGCTCGCTCTGCGCCGTGCGGATCAGACCCCACACCGTTGAGGCGGCCAGATCCGTCACATCCGCGCTTCCGGCGCCCTGGCCGGCCGCGACGGCACCACGGGTGACGACGACCAGGCGGCTGGACTCCAGCGACGGCTCCGCAAGCCACGCCTGCACCACACCCAGCACACGGGCCGCCACCTCGAACGCAGCCCCCGCGCCCTCACCCTGGCCCACAGCGCACACGACGCCCAGTTCCGGTGCCGTGCCCTCGGCGACCAGGGCCGCCACGTCCTCGACCACGGTCACGTCCGGCAGCTCGGCGGCCACACCCAGCTCGTCGGCGCCGACCACAACCGACGGGGGCAGGGAGGCGTCCCCGGTCTCAGGTGCAGGGACCCAGTCGAGCCCGAACAGACCCTCCAGTCCCCGCGCCACCGGCGCCAACANCACCCCCAGCAAACCCCACACCAAACTGCTGAGCATGCAACACCGCATCCAACAACGCCGGATGCAACCCAAACCGCCCAGCATCCTCCACCACACCATCCGGCAACACCGCCTCCACAAACAACTCACCCTCACCACCACGCCACACACCCCTCAACCCACGAAACCCCGGACCATACCCATAACCACGACCCGACAACACCTCATACGCACCCTCAACCACCACCGGCACAGCACCCACCGGCGGCCACACACCCAACCCCACCACATCAACATCGGCAGCAGGCACACCGCTCTCCGAAGAGACCACGGTCGCCTGCGCATGGCGAGTCCAGACGGAGACGGACTGAGAACGCGAGTACACCCCGACGACACGGCGCCCGTCGGCGTCCGGGGCCTCCACCACGACCTGCAGCTCGACCGAGCCATGAGCAGGGACGGCCAGAGGCGTCTGAACGGTCAGCTCCTCCAGCACATCGCAATCCACCTCGTCGCCGGCCCGCATCACCATGTCGACGAAGGCCGGGCCGGGCAGCAAGGCGGTCCCGTCGACAACGTGATCCGCCAGCCAAGGATGGGTGGCCGGGGACAGCCGTCCGGTGAGGATGTGCTGGTTGTCGGTGGCGGTGTCGATGGCGGTGGTGAGGAGGCCGTGGTCGAGGGGGGTGAGGCCGGTGTGGGTGAGGTCGGTGGTGGTGCGGGTGCGGTCGAGCCAGTAGCGCGTGTGGTCGAACGCGTAGGTCGGCAGCTCCGGCGACGACGTCGAAGCAGGGAGGAGAGCGGACCACGTGAGGGTCTGGCCGGTGGTCCACACCCGGGCCAGAGCCGTCAGCAAAGTGGCGGGCTCGGGGCGGTTGGTGCGGGTGAGGGGGACGAGGGTGGTGGTGGCCTGGTGTTCTTCGGGCAGGCACTGGGCGGTCATCGCGGTCAGGACGCCGCGCGGGCCGACCTCGGTGAAGCCGCGCACACCCTGCGCGCTGAGCGTGCGGACGGCGTCGAGGAACAGGACCGGGCGGCGTACCTGCTGCACCCAGTAGTCGGGGGTGAGCAGTTCGTCGCCGGCGATGCGGCCGGTCAGGTTGGAGACAACCGGCAGGGTGGNTGTTCTTCGGGCAGGCACTGGGCGGTCATCGCGGTCAGGACGCCGCGCGGGCCGACCTCGGTGAAGCCGCGCACACCCTGCGCGCTGAGCGTGCGGACGGCGTCGAGGAACAGGACCGGGCGGCGTACCTGCTGCACCCAGTAGTCGGGGGTGAGCAGTTCGTCGCCGGCGATGCGGCCGGTCAGGTTGGAGACAACCGGCAGGGTGGGGGCATGGTAGGTCAGGGAGGCGGCGACGCGGCCGAACTCCTCCAGCATCGGCTCCATCCGCGCGGAATGAAACGCGTGGGAAACCGTCAACGGCTGCGTCTTGACACCCTGCTCGCCCCAGGCGGCGGCCAACGTGCTCAGAACGTCGAGGTCGCCGGAGACCACCGTTGCGGCCGGCCCGTTGACCGCCGCAATCTCCACACCCTCATACCCGGCGATCGTTTCGGTGACGTGTTCGGCGGGTGCCTGGACGGAGAGCATGCCGCCGCCGGCGGGCAGGGCCTGCATGAGACGGCCGCGTGCGGCCACCAGCCGGCAGGCGTCCTCCAGGCTCCACACCCCCGCCACATACGCGGCGGCCAGCTCACCGATCGAATGCCCCAGCAGGAAGTCCGCACGTAGACCACACGCCTGCACCAGCCGGAACAACGCCACCTCGAACGCGAACAGCGCCGTCTGCGTATAGGCGGTCTGGTCCAGCAGGGCGGCCGGCTCACTGCCGGGCTCGGCGAACATCACCTCCCGCACCCCGGGCCCCTCCATCACCCGGTCCAGACCCCCACACACCTCATCCAACGCCGCCGCGAACACCGGCGACACCCCATACAACTCCCGCCCCATACCCGCACGCTGCGCACCCTGACCGGAAAACAGGAACGCGGACTTNCCTCCCGCACCCCGGGCCCCTCCATCACCCGGTCCAGACCCCCACACACCTCATCCAACGCCGCCGCGAACACCGGCGACACCCCATACAACTCCCGCCCCATACCCGCACGCTGCGCACCCTGACCGGAAAACAGGAACGCGGACTTACCCCCCTCAACAGCAACCCCCGACACACCACCGCCGGAGACCTCACCCGTCCGCGCAAAACCGTCAAGCTCCGCGAGCAGTTCCTCGCGGCTCTCCCCCGTCACCACCAGCCGGTGACGCAACGGCGTACGCCGCGTCAACGCCCGCCCGACAGAGGCAAGTTCCAGCGTGGCGCCCTGCTCGGTGACAAACTCCCGCAGCCGGGCGGCCTGCGCCCGAAGACCACCGGCGCTGCCGCCCGACAGCACCCACGGCACCGCCGAACCCGACACCACCGGAGCCACCTCGACGACGGNCCGGCGCTGCCGCCCGACAGCACCCACGGCACCGCCGAACCCGACACCACCGGAGCCACCTCGACGACGGCAGACTCGTCCGCCGCCACCGCCTCGACCGGCGATTCCGCCTGCGCCTCCCCCGGCACCGCCGCGGGAGCCTCCTCCAGGATCAGGTGGGCGTTGGTGCCGCTCACGCCGAAGGACGAGACACCGGCCCGGCGGACGTCCTCGCCGCGCGGCCAGGCCACCGGCTCCGTCAGCAGCGAGACCGCGCCCGCGTCCCAGTCCACGAACGGCGACGGCTCACCCACATGCAGCGTCCGCGGCAGCTCCTCCTGCCGCAACGCCATCACCATCTTGATCACACTGGCCACACCGGACGCAGCCTGCGTGTGACCGATATTGGACTTCAACGAGCCCAGCCGCACCGGCCGCTCCGACGAACGCTCCTGCCCGTACGTGGCAAGCAGCGCCTGCGCCTCGATCGGATCGCCCAGCTTCGTACCGGTGCCATGCGCCTCGACCGCATCCACATCACCCGCGGACAGCCCCGCATTCGCCAGCGCCGCACGAATCACCCGCTGCTGCGACGGACCATTCGGAGCCGTCAACCCACTACTCGCACCATCCTGATTCACCGCCGAACCACGCACCACACCCAACACCCGATGCCCCAACCGCCGAGCATCNGCATTCGCCAGCGCCGCACGAATCACCCGCTGCTGCGACGGACCATTCGGAGCCGTCAACCCACTACTCGCACCATCCTGATTCACCGCCGAACCACGCACCACACCCAACACCCGATGCCCCAACCGCCGAGCATCCGACAACCGCTCCAACACCACCAAACCCACACCCTCGCCCCACGCCGTCCCATCAGCATCGGCGGAGAAGGGCTTGCAGCGGCCGTCGGGGGCGAGGCCTCGCTGGCGGGAGAATTCGACGAACGGGGTGGGGCTGGCCAGCAGGGCGACACCGCCGGCCAGCGCGAGCTCGCACTCGCTCTGCCGCAGCGCCTGGACCGCCAGGTGCAGCGCGACCAGCGACGACGAACACGCGGTGTCCACCGACACCGCAGGACCCTCGAAGCCGAACGAATACGACACCCGCCCCGACAGCACACTCGCCAGGTTGCCGGTGAGGGTGTAACCCTCGACGATCTCCGGCACGTGATCGAGGTCAGGGATGTACGCCGAGGTGGACGCGCCGACGAAGACACCCGTCCGGCTGCCCTTCAGCGCCGCCGGGTCCAGGCCCGCACGCTCCAGCACCTCCCAGGAGACCTCAAGCAACAACCGCTGCTGCGGATCCATCGCCAACGCCTCACGCGGCGAGATCCCGAAAAACTCCGCATCGAACCCCGCCACATCGTCCAGGAAGCCGCCGCGCCGGGCGTAGGACTTTCCCGTCCGCTCGGGGTCCGGGTCGTACAGGTCCTCCGGCCACCCGCGGTCCGTGGGGAAGTCCGTGGTGGCGTCGGTCTCCCCCGCGACCAGCTCCCACAGCTGCTCGGGCGACTGCACACCGCCGGGGAAGCGGCAGGCCATGCCGACGACGGCGATCGGTTCCAGCATGCTGGACTCGACCTCGTGAAGGCGGCGACGGGTCCTGTGCAGGTCCGCAGTCACTCGCCGAAGGTATTCAACGGTCTTCTGCTCGTCCGCCATCTGGATCGTTCCAGCCTTCCTGGATGTCCCGGCCGTCCGGGCCGGCGATACGTTGTCGTGCTGCGAGGTGGGGTGGAGAAGTGGCCGTGAGGGATGGCCGTACGTGCTCAAGTCACTTGCAATGGCCAGTAGTTAAGGCCTCATCAGGCCCTTCAGCATCGTGCCGAGAATGCGTACGCCCCCTTGGGAGAGCACGGATTCCGCGTGGAACTGCATGGAGGCGAAGTGCGGCCCGCGCAGGGCGAACACCTCTTCCGTCGCGCGGTCGCGGCTGACCTCGACGATGCCCACGCCCGGGCAGTCGACCTTGTCGTCGCGGCTCAGCGCGGTGAAGGTGTTGTAGAAGCCGACGCGCTCCGGCTCGCCGAAGAGGTCCACCTCGCGCTGGAGTCCCTGGTTGACCACGGCACAGCGGGCGACCGTCAGGCCGAGTGCCCGGCAGAGGACCTGGTGACTGAGGCAGACGGCGAGGAACGGCCGGCGTCCGGCCAGCAGGGTTCGTACCGCGCCACGCAGGTGCGCGATCTTCCCGCTCTCGTCGTCGTGAGGGTCACCGGGCCCCGGTCCCATGACGACGAGGTCGTGTTCGCCGAACCGGTAGTCCTCGTCGAAGCGACGAACCGTCACCTCCAGCCCCAGGGCGCTCAGTTGATGGCTGAGCATCCCGGTGAAGGTGTCCTCGGCGTCCACCACCAGTGCCGTGCGGCCCAGGAGTTCAGCCACTGTCCGGGTCCGTTCGGCGTCCTCGCCGAGCCAGAACGGGGCGATGGTTCCGTTCCGGGCCGACAGGGCGCGGCGGATCTCGGGGTGGTCCGCGAAGCGGGTGCCGGCTTCGGAGTCCAGGGCGGCGAGGAGGCCGGAGGCCTTGGCGCGGGTCTCCGCGACCTCGGCGTACGGGTCGGAGTGGCGGACCAGTGTGGCACCGGTGCCGATCCGCATCGTCCCCGTCCGGTCGATGTCGGCGGTCCGGATGAGGATCGACGAGTCGAGGACGTCGCGGCCCTCCCGGTCGTGCCCGATGAGCGCCATGACGCCGCTGTAGTACCCGCGCCCTTCCGGCTCGTGGCGGCGGATGACGCGGCAGGCGCTCTCCAGCGGGCTGCCGGTCACGGTGGGGGCGAACATGGTCTCGCGCAGGACGTCGCGCACGTCCCGGTCGCTGCGGCCCTCGATGAAGTACTCGGTGTGCGCGAGCCGGGCCATCTCCCGCAGGTGGGGGCCGCGGACCCGGCCGCCCTCGGGGCAGATCCCGGCCATCATCTTGAGCTCTTCGTCCAGGACCATATAGAGCTCTTCGGTCTCCTTCCGGTCGGCGATGAACTCCTTCATCCCCGCCAGGGTGGGACCGGACTCCGGGTAGCGGTAGGTGCCGCTGATGGGATTCATCACCGCGGTGCCCCGGTCCAGGGTGATGTGCCGTTCCGGGGTGGCGCCGACGAAGGTGCGGTCGCCGGTGTGGACGACGAACGTCCAGTAGGCGCCCGATTCCCGCTCCAGCAGGCGCCGGAAGACCACGAGCGCGGTGTGCGGCGTGTAGTCGGAGATCTCGGCGACGAAGGAGCGCCGGATGACGAAGTTGGCGCCTTCGCCGGTGCCGATCTCGTCCTCGATGACGCTGCGGACGATCTCCGCGTAGGCGGCGTCGTCGGTGTCGAAGTGTCCGCCGGTGAGCCGGACCGGGGCGTCGGCGATGCGGGCCGTGAGGTCGGCGACCGGGACGGTGGCGTGCTCCCCGACGGCCATCGCGATCAGCGGCGCCCCGTCGTCGACGCACGCGTATCCGCGCTCGGCGATCTGCCGGTAGGGGACGATCGCGAGCACGTCGTGGCCCGCCCGTCCCGGGACGGGCGGGCGGACCGGGAGGTCGGCCAGGGTCTCGTGGTGGGTCACTTCGCCGGTCATGACGTCGAGCCGGTCGCGGCCCGTCGCCTCGGGACGGTGGAGAACCGCGAAGGCGGGCGGGTCGGCCGCCAGGATCCGGTCGATCAGCCGGTCGGCTGCGACCGGGGACGCGGTGTCCGGGCCGGTACCGGAGTTGGCGCTGTGGTCCGTCATGACAAGCCTCCCTGCCTGCCCGTGGCCCCGCCGACGAGCGGTTCCGCNCCGGTCGATCAGCCGGTCGGCTGCGACCGGGGACGCGGTGTCCGGGCCGGTACCGGAGTTGGCGCTGTGGTCCGTCATGACAAGCCTCCCTGCCTGCCCGTGGCCCCGCCGACGAGCGGTTCCGCCGTCGGCGGCTCCTGAAGCGCGTCCAGCACCTCGGCCGTGGTGAGGACCATGGCGCAGCGGCCGGCCGCGTACTCCAGGGCCATGCGGTGCTGCTCGGCGGAGAAGTCGGCGACGGCGTCGGCGACGAGGAAGGTCCGGATGTCGTTGGTGTAGGCCTCGACGGCGGTCATGAGCACGCCGACGTGTGCGTAGACGCCGCAGACGACGAGCTGGTCGCGGCCTTCGGCGCGCATCAGGTCCAGCAGGCCGGAGCGGAAGAAGGCGCTGTAGCGCCACTTGGTGAAGGTCCAGTCGCCCGGCTCCGGTGCCAGGCGGTCCTCGACTTCGCGGTCGGCCGGCTCGGGGGTCATGCCGGGTCCCCAGAAGTCCATGAGGAGTCCGCGCTGTTCCTCGGTCATGCCGCCGGGCTGTGCGGTGTAGGCCACGCGCATGCCGGCGTCGGCGCAGGCGCGGCGCAGTGCGGCCGAGTTGTCCACCAGGGCGTCGCGCGGGCTACCGGCCGGGAAGGCCTTCAGGAAGTAGCGCTGCATGTCGTGGACGAGGAGGACGGCCCGGCGGGGGTCGACGGTCCACCGGGCGGTGTTGTCGGGCAGGTCGTCCCGCACCGGCATGGAGTAGGGCGTGATGGGGGGTATGCCAGGCATGGTTCGGCCGTTTCCTCCGGGACTTCCGCTGGTTCTTCCGCTGGGACTTCCGCTGGTTCTTCCAGGCTTCCACCGGTCTCCGGTGACCCTCGAGTTCCGCCGGTCTCCGGCGTCGGCGCCGGCGCCGGCCTCTGATCGTGGCGCCGGTTCGGGCAGCCGCCGGGGCGGCGCCGGCCGTCAGGCGCGCCAGGTCGAGACGACGGACGCCGACTGGGCGGGGTTGAGGCGCGGATCGCACAGGGTGGTGTACTTCTCCTCGACCCGGTCGAGGTCGTTCTCGTTGAGCACGCACTCGGTGACGGCGTCGGGGGTCACTTCGAGGTGCAGTCCGCCCGCCACGCCGTTGAACGCCGAGACGGCGCACTGGAATTGCTCGGTCTCCCGGAGCACCGACTTCAGGTAGCGGGTCTTCATGCCCGACGGCGTGGTGAGCGTGTTGCCGTGCATGGGGTCGCACAGCCAGATGACGGGGTGCCCGGCGGCGCGTACGGCCTGGACGAGTTCGGGCAGCCGTTCGGCCACGGCGGTGGCGCCCATGCGGGCGATGAGGGTGAGGCGGCCGGGTTCCCGGTGGGGGTCGAGCACGGCGCAGAGGCCGACGAGGTCGCCGGCCGTCATGGCGGGGCCGACCTTGCAGGCGACCGGGTTGGTGATGGCGGCGAGCAGCGCGACGTGGGCGCCGTCGAGCTGGTGGGTCCGGTTGCCGATCCACGGCCAGTGGGTGGAGGCGAGGTACAGCCGGCCTTCGTCGTCGTGGCGCAGGAACGGCACCTCGTAGTCGAGGACGAGTGCCTCGTGGCTGGTCCAGACGTGCGGCCCGGTGTCCCGCTGCCGGTCCTCGCCCTGCCAGCCGAGGTGCTTCATCACCTGGCTCGCGGCCCGGTAGCAGGAGAGCATCCGGACCGGGTCCGGCTCGCGGACCAGCGGGTCGGGCTCGGGGCCGTTCACCATGTGCCCCCGGTAGACGGGGAGTTCGACCCCGGCGACCTGTTCGGTGGGGCGTGAGCGCGGCTTGGCGTACTGGCCGCCGACGCGGCCGACGCGCAGCACGGGCCGGTGTGTGGTCATCCGCATCGTGCCCGCCAGGATGTCCAGCAGGCCCGCCTTGCGGGCCATGGAGTCGGCGGTGCACTCGGCCGGGTCCTCGGCGCAGTCCCCGGCCTGGATCACATGGGACTCGCCCGCGGCCACGCGGGCGAGCAGTGATCTGAGTACGGCGATGTCGGACGGTGTCGTCAGTCCCGGTGAATTCGCGAGTTCCTCGCGTACCAGGTGGAGTTGCGACCGGTCTCCCCAATCGGGTTGTTGCAGGGCGGGCTTCCCTTCGAGAAACGGCGCCCTTTCGAGAAACGGCCGGCTGCGGGTCCCCCGCTGCATCCCAGGCTCTCCTCGTGCGTCACGCCGGTGGTCCATGAAATCGCGCCGGCTTTTCGAGGTGTCGTTTGGCCCCCATCGTGGGCCGGTGGGGCATGACTGAGAACCCCTAAACCCCGGCGGGACCCCCGGCCCGGGCTAGGGGACTCCCCCTTACGCCGGGGCTGTGGCCTGCCCTCGTACCGGGGTCGCGGGCCGGTGGCGGCGCGGCCGGGCCCGCAGGGAGTTCTTAGGGGGTGACACTCGGGACGCTCGCTCACTAGCCTGTCCGGGCAGGACGGCCGTCAATCGGAAACCGCCACAACGGCTCTCGCCGAGTTCCACGTCGGTTTGCGTCGTCCGACCGCGTACCGCCTTTCCCATGGGCGGTCGGCGTGGGTTTCCAGACCGTTGCAGCACCCCTCACGATGAGGCACGAATCGCTATGGATTTTGGCATTGCCGCGGCACAGCGGGACCGCTCCGAGAGAATTCTGCGGGAGGTGGCCGACCATTGGAAGGGAAGCCGGGCCTCGGCCGATGCCGAGGTGGCCCGCGCACATTTCAAGGCCGCCGGAAGAATGGGGCTGACGGGTCTGTGTCTGCCGGTGGAGGCGGGCGGGGGTGACCTGTCCGCGCTGGACACCGCGCTCTGTCTGGAGGCCTTCGGCCGGGCCTGCCCGGACACCGGTTTCGCGTTCGCGGTAGCCGCCCATCTCCTGGCGTGCGCCGTTCCCGTCCGGGACTTCGCCTCGGACGAGGTGCGCGACCGGCTGCTCGCGGGGCTGGCGTCCGGGGAGCTGATCGCGGCCAACGCCATGACCGAGGACGACGCGGGGTCCGACACCGGGAACATGAGCGTCACCGCCCGTCCCGACGGTGACGGCTATGTGCTCGACGGCGAGAAGTCGTGGGCGAGCAACGCCCCCGTCGCCGGTCTCGTCGTCACCTACGCCGTCACCGATCCCCGGGCCGGCTTCCTCGGGGTCTCCGCCTTCGCGGTCCCCACCGATCTGCCCGGGGTCGGGCTGGGCGATCCCCTGCCCAAGATGGGACTGACGGGCTGTCCGGCCGGCCGGGTGCGGTTCGACAACTGCCGTGTTCCCGCCGAGTACCTGCTGGGCGAGGAGGGCCAGGGCGCGGCCGTCTTCCAGCACTCCATGGCGTGGGAGCGCGCCTGCCTGTTCGGCATCTACCTGGGTGTGATGGAACGTCAGCTCGCCGAATGCGTCGAACATGCCGACAAGCGGCGGCAGTTCGGTCAGCGCATCGGCGAGTTCCAGGCCGTCTCCCATCGCCTCGCCACAATGAAGCAGCGTCTGGAGGCGGCCCGTTGGCTGCTGTACCGGGCCTGCTGGCAGCTGGACCAGGACCCGTACGAGAAGGGCGCGGCCGCCCTGTCGAAGATCGCGGTCTCCGAGGCCGCGGTGGCGAACTCCCTCGACGCCGTACAGATCCTCGGCGGCAGGGGCTATCTCCACGGAAGCGCCGAGGAGCAGCTGCGGGACGCCGTGCCCAGCACCCTGTTCTCGGGCACCACGGAGATCCAGCGGGACGTGATCGCACGGGAGCTGGGACTGTGACCCTTCATCAGCTGGTCAGGAAGTCGGCCGCCGAGCACCCGGGGCGGACGGCCGTGGCGGCCCCGGAGGGGGACCTCACCTACGGGGAGCTCGACCGACACGCCGACGCCCTCGCGCACCGGCTGCGCGCGCTCGGCGTGGGCCGCGGGGACCGCGTGATCATCTGGGCGGAGAAGTCGGCGCGGGTCGTGGTGGCGATGCAGGCGGTGCTCCGGCTGGGCGCGGCCTATGTGCCCGCCGACGGCTCGGCTCCGCTGGAGCGGGTCGCGGGTCTGGCGGAGAACTGCTCCGCCGCGGCCGTGCTGACCACCGAGGACCGGTTCGGCGCGGTGTCGGAGCGGCTGCGCGCCTCGTCCGTGCCCTGTCGCGACCTGGCCGAGGACGGCACCGACGACACCGCCGCCGGCCCGGTCGACGAGCCTGCGGAGCTGGACGACCTCGCGTACATCCTCTACACCTCCGGTTCGACCGGGACGCCCAAGGGCGTCTGCATCAGCCACCGCAACGCCCTCGCCTTCGTGAAGTGGGCGGTGGGGTCGCTGGGCGCCGGGCCCGAGGACCGGTTCTCCAGCCACGCGCCGTTCCACTTCGACCTGTCGGTGCTCGACCTGTACGCGGCGTTCTCGGTCGGCGCCTCCGTCCACCTGGTCCCCGCCGAGCTCGCCTACGCGCCGTCCCAGCTGGTGGAGTTCCTGTACGGGCAGGGGATCACCATCTGGTACTCGGTGCCGTCCGCGCTGATCCTGATGGTGCGCGAGGGCGGTCTGCTCGACCGTCCGGCGCCGGACGGTCTGCGGGCGGTGCTCTTCGCGGGCGAGCCGTTCCCGGTCCCGCACGTCCGGGCACTGGCCGCGTGGACGTCGGCCCGGCTGCTGAACCTCTACGGGCCGACCGAGACGAACGTATGCACCTTCCGTGAGGTCACCGAGGACGATCTGCGGCGCGACCGCCCTGTCCCGATCGGGGCGGCCTGCTCGGGCGACCTGGCGTGGGCGCTGCGCGCCGACGGCGGGACGGCCGGTCCCGGTGAGGAGGGCGAGCTGTGGGTCTCCGGGCCCACGGTGATGCTGGGCTACTGGGGGGCGGAGCCGCACCGGGGCCCGTACTCCACCGGGGACCTCGTGAAGGTGCTGCCGGACGGCGCCTTCGACTACGTGGGCCGGCGCGACCACATGGTGAAGATCCGGGGGCACCGGATCGAGCTGGGCGAGGTGGAGGCGGCGCTCGCCTCCCACCCGGGCGTGGCGGAGGCGGCGGCCCTCGTGGTGGGCGGCGGCATGGAGGCCCGCCTGGTGGCCTGGGTGGTGCCCCGGCCCGGTCACGAGCCCGGGGCGCTGGAGCTTCGCGGGCACTGCGCGCGGCGGCTGCCGCGCTACATGCTCGCCGAGGACCTGCGGATGACGGCGAGTCTGCCGCGCACCCGCAACGGAAAGATCGACCGCGCCGCGCTCGGCGCCCGGCTCCAGGAGTCCCCGTCCGGGGAGAGCGCGGCCGACGGGGGCGGAGCCCCCCACCGGAAGGAATGAGACCGATGGCCCAGGACCAGACAGCCGGGACCGACGAGATCGAGGCGAAGATCACCGCCTTCATCCGCGAGCGCTTCCTCGACGGAGACCCCAAGGGCGAGCTCGACGGAACCACACCGCTCCTCGAATGGGGCGTGCTCAACTCCGTGCGGACCGTGGTCCTGCTCAACTATGTCCGGACGGAGCTGGGCGTGACCATTCCGCCGCGGAAGCTCAACTCCCGTGATCTGAAGGACGTCCGGAGCATCGCCGCCCTGATCGGCGAGCTCGCCGCCTCGTCCGCCGCCTGACGGCCGGACCCCGAGAACCCGGTATCAGAGAACCAGGAGAGGAAACACCGTCATGACGGAGAGCACCACGGCCCACGAGGCGGGGACGGCGTCGGAGGGCGACGCCAAGGTCGCGGACTACCTGGACAACCACCGGCCGACGGCCCGGCCCGTCAAGGAGAACCACGAGCCCCCGGCCCAGCTCCACCAACTCGACTTCCTGCTGGGCAAGATGGAGGTCACCTTCAACACCGGCGTGCAGATGGTGGCGATGACCGCTCCCATCATGGGCGGCCAGTACTACCAGATGGACCTCCAGGCGACCTACGCGGACGGTTCGCCGAAGCTGGAAGGCAAGTGGATCATCGGGTGGAGCGAGCCCGACCAGCACTTCGAGTCGTACTACGTCGACTCGCTGGGCACCCTCGGCTGGTCCACCTCGCCCGGCTGGCAGGACGGGCACCTGGAGTTCGTCGGCTCGCACGTGCTCGGCGAGGTGGGGGTCCGTTCGAAGTCCAAGGACGCCTACTTCCCCATCGACGACACGCACTTCCGGCTCGACGCCTTCGTCGAGGTCGAGGGCGAGTGGAAGCTGTACGACATCCAGCACTGCACCATCACTCCCCCGTCCGAGCTGTAAGGGCCGACGCCGCGAACGAGCCGCCCCGGCGGCCACCGGCCGACGCCTTCGTCTAGGAGCCGACAGCAGATGCCCGTGACAAACGAAGAGACGCTACAGAAGTACCTCAGGAAGGCGGCGGCCGAACTGCGGCAGGTCCGCAACCGGCTGTCCGCGGAGGAGGCGAAGAACCGGGAACCCATCGCCATCATCGGCATCGGCTGCCGGTTCCCCGGCGGTGTGCGGTCGCCCGAGGACCTGTGGGAGGTGGTGGACTCCGGCCAGGACGTCCTGTCGGGGCTGCCGGTCAACCGCGGGTGGAACCTCGCCGGCCGCATGCCGGAGCTGAGGGGCGGTTTCCTCCACGACGCCGACCGGTTCGACCCGGAGTTCTTCGGGATGACCCCGGCCGAGGCACGGGCGATGGACCCCCAGCAGCGGCTGCTGCTGGAGACGTCCTGGGAGGCGTTCGAGCGCGCGGGCATCGACCCGGTCTCCGCCCGGGAGACCCGTACCGCCGTCTACGCGGGTCTCCAGTTCGGCGGCTATCCGCTGCTGGTGGGCGGCCCGCCGCCGGAGGAGCTGCAGCAGTTCATCGGCTTCGGCAGCTCCTCCGGCGCCGCCACCGGGCGCGTCTCGTACCTGATGGACCTGCTGGGCGGGGCCGTCAGCGTGGACACCCAGTGCACGTCGTCGATCGTGGCCACGCACCTGGCCGTCAAAGCGCTGCGCAACGGCGAGTGCACGCTCGCCCTGGCCGGCGGGGCGTGCGTGATGTCCCTGCCGGTCACCTTCCTCGACTTCCTGCGCCGCAAGAACCTTGCCTCCGACTGCCGTTCGAAGTCGTTCTCGGCCGCCGCCGACGGCGCCAGCCTGTCCGAGGGGGCGGGCATGCTCCTGCTGGAGCGGCTGTCGGACGCGCGCCGCAACGGTCACCGGGTGCTGGCCGTCATCCGCGGTTCCGCGATCAACCAGGACGGTTCCACCAACGGCATGTGGGCGCCGCGCGGGCAGGCCCAGGAGCGGGTGATCCGGCAGGCCCTGGCCGACGCCCGGCTCACCCCGGAGAACGTCGACGTCGTGGAGGGCCACGGCGTGGGCGCGGCCCTGGGCGACGGAGTGGAGGCCCGGGCGGTCATCTCGACCTACGGCCGGGAGCACTCCGCGGACGAGCCGGTCCGGCTCGGCTCCGTGAAGTCCACCATCGGCCACACCCAGACCGTCGGTGCCCTGGCCGGCATCATCAAGATGGTCATGGCCATGCAGCACGAGCGGATACCGAAGACGCTGCACGTGGACCGGCCCACCCCGCACGCGGACTGGTCCGCCGGCACGGTGCGGCTGGCCACCGAGTCGGAGCCCTGGCCGAAGGGCGAACGGATCCGCCGGGCGGGCGTGACCTGCCTGACGCTGAGCGGCACCAACGCCCACCTCGTCCTGGAGGAGGCCCCGGCCGAGGAGCCCGCCGAGCGGCCCGCGGCCACCGTCCGCCCGGACGGTCCGGTCCCCTGGATCATCTCGGCGAAGTCCCCCGAGGCGCTGCGTCATCAGGCCGCCCGGGTGCGCGAGACGTGCGCCGAGGCGGACGTCCACGACGTCGGTGCCGCCCTGCACACCACCCGCCCCTCCTTCCCGCACCGCGCGGTGGTCGTCGGCCGGGACCGGCAGGAGCTGCTGGCCGGGCTCGACGCCCTGTCCCGGGACGGCGCCGCGGCCAACCTGGTCCGGGGCACCGCGGAGAGCCGCGGCAGGACGGCTCTGGTCTTCTCGGGCGACGGCCGCGAACAGCCGGGCGCCGGACGTGAGTTGTACGCCGCGTTCCCGGCCTTCGCACGCGCCCTGGACGAGGTCTGCGCCGAACTCGATGCCGTTCTCGCGACGTCGGGGAAGGCCGAAGGATCCCGCCCGCTGCGCGAGCTGATGCTGGACCCCGCGGGACGGTACGGGTCGCCGCGCGTCGCCCGGGCCGCGCGCTTCGCGTTCGGCGTCGCGCTCCACCGGCTCGTGGACGCCTTCGGCGTCACCGCCGAGTACGTGACCGGGCTCGGCGTCGGCGAGGTCGCCGCCGCGCACGCCGCGGGGGTGCTCGGCCTCGCCGACGCCTGTGCGCTGGCACTCGCCCCGAACGGTCCGGGCGAGGTCCCGGCCGACGGCGCGTCGGTGTGGATCCAGGCCACGGAGGACGAACTCCTCGCGGGCCCCGGGCTGGGAGGGCCGGAGGCCCGGGCCGGGATCGCCGCGGTGAACGAGCCCGGGGGCACTGTCGTTTCCGGCGACCGCGAGCGGGTCCGGGAGATCGCGGACCACTGGCGGGCACGCGGCAGGGCCACAGGACCGCTCGCTCCCGCCCGGCCCACCTCCGTCGGCTGCCGGCCGGGCACGTCGGCGGGCGCACTGGAGCGCGTCGTGGACAGGATCGCCTTCACCGAGGCCGCGATACCGTTCGTCTCCGGGCTGGACGGCACGGTCGTCCCCGCGGAGCGGCTGCGGACCCCGGAGTACTGGGCGGACCACTCCCGCAGACCCACCAGATTCCTGGCCGCCGCCACGCGGCTGCGCGACAACGGCGTCACCCGCTTCCTCGAACTGGGCCCGGACGCCGCGCTGACCGCCCTCGCCCAGCGCTGCGTCGCCGCCCACGGCGGCGCGGGCCAGCCGGTGCTCCTCGTCGGCGCCCAGGGCGGTGCCGACGAGGCCGGGGCGCTGCTCACCGCGGTCGGCGCCCTGCACGCGGACGGCGTCGCGGTGGACTGGGCCCCCGCGTTCGAGGGCCACCGGCCCGCCCACGTGGACCTGCCCACCTCCCCCTTCCAGTACCAGCGGTACTGGCTGGTCCCGCCGGACGGCAGCTCCCCGGACCCGGCCGGGCCCGCGGCCGCCCACCCGCTGCTGGGCACGCCGCTGGAGCTGGCCGACCCGGCCGGGCAGTGGTTCACCCAGAGCCTCACCGGCCCCGACGGGCCACTGCCGGTCCGGGTGCACGGCACCCCGGTGCTCTCCCCCGGCGTCCTGGCCGACTGGGCGCTGGCCGCCGCGGGCATACAAACCCCCGGCACCCTTTGGGGAGTTGAGCTGCACAAGGTGGCGGCGTTCCCCACCGCCGGGCCACTGCCCCTGCAGACGCTGCGGGGCGGCGACGGCTCCCTGGTGCGCGGCTTCGCCCGCACCGGGAGCGCATGGGAGCCGCTGGTGAGCGTGGCGGCCGCGGAGCCGGCCGGGCGCGCCCCGGACGGACCGGCCGATCCGGCGTCGCTCGCCTCCGGTCTTACGGAGCGGCCCGTCGCGGCCTGGTACGCCCGGCTGTGGCGGCAGGGCGTCGAGCACGACCGCGGAGCGGCGGAGGTCACCGGCCTGTGGGGCGGTACCGACGAGGTCGTCGCGCAGGTGCGCCGCGGGGCCGGCGGTACGCCGTCCTGGGCTCCGGTCCTCGACGCGGCCTTCGCCCTCGCCTCGACGATCGGCGACCGGTGCCTGACCCCCCGCGCCGTGGAACGGCTCACCGTCCACGGCGAACTGCCCGACGCGGTGTGGGTGCACGCCCGCCGCCACGCCGACGGATCCGTCGGCGTACGGCTGGTGTCGGAGGCGGGGCAGGCGGTGGCGACGGTCGAGGGGCTCGCCCTGCGGCCGATATCGGAGGACGAGAGCGCGTCGCTGGCAGCGGCCCCGCTGCGGCGGCACGAACTGGTCTGGCAGCCCCTGGCGGACGGCTCGCGCGTCCCGACCATCCCGGTTCCCGAAGGGAGTTGGCTGGTCTACGCGGCCGACGCCGAGCGGGCCCGGGAGTGGCGGACGCAGCTGTTGCTGGACGGCATCCCCGCGCTGGCCGTCGTCCCGGGCTCCGGCACGGCGGACGAGGACCCCGACACACTGTTCTTCGCCCCGGACCGGGCGGACGGCCCGGAGCAGGTGTGGGCCGAACTCCGGCGCCGCGGAAAGACGGTGGCGGGGCTCCTCTTCCACGGCGGCGACGCCAGTGCCGACGCGGAGGGGCTGCTCGACGGGGCCTGGACGGCGGGCCGCGACGGGTTCACGTTCCTCCGGAACTTCCTGCGCGCGTACGCCGACCGGGCACCGAAGGTCGTCCTGTGCACCACCGGGGCGACCGGGCCCCAATCGCCCGACGCCGGACAGGCACTGCCGCAGACCCTCTTCACCGCCCTGGCCAGGACCATTATCTGGGAGCATCCGCATCTCCCGTGTGTCCAGGCCGACTTGGAGCCGGGTGACGGGCAGGTGACCGCGGGCGGCCTGGTACGGCGCGCGGCGGGGCTGAACGGGTCCGGGCACCTGGCGCTGCGTGACGGCCGCTGGTACACGGCACGGCTCCGGGAGAGCGCGCTTCCCGGTGACGGCGAGGGCGCCGTCAAGATCCGGGAGGGCGTCAGCTACCTCGTCCTGGGCGGCTCGGGCACGGCGGCCTCGGCGGTCGTGGACTGGCTCGCCGGTCAAGGGGCCACGTCCGTGGTCCTGGCCGGCGCCGGAGCCGCGGAGGTCGCCTCCCGCGACGGTGTCCAACTCACCGTGTGGGAAGGCGAGCTCGACGACGCGGCGGCGGTGTCCTCGCTGCTGGAACACGTCGAACGGGGCCTTCCGCCGCTGCGCGGCGTCGTCCACCTCACCAGCCCCATGCCGTCCGCCCCTCTGGACGCCTGGGAGTGGGACGAGTTCCGCGCGGCGCTCGGCCGCGCGGTGCGCGGGCCCTGGCACCTGCACCAACAGACTCTGGAGCTCGACTTCTTCGTCCTCTCCTCCCCCGTCGGCGCGCTCCCCGGCCGCGGTGGCGAGACGGTGGCGGTGGCGGCCGACGCCTTCTTCGAGGCACTGGCCGGACACCGCCGCCACGAGGGCCTGCCCGCGGTGAGCGTCGCCTGGGGGCCCTGGCAGGGCACGGAGCAGGCCGGTACGGCATCGCTCCAGGAGGCGGGCATCCATCCGGCCCCCGCGGATGCGGCGCTGCACGCGCTCGGCCAGGTCCTGGCCGGCGCCGCGCCCCGGGTCGGGCTGGCCCGCGCGGACTGGCGGCGGTACCTCGCGGCGGCGGGCCGGACCGTGCCGTACGCGCCGGTCGAGGCGGCCGACGCGGGCGACGGCGAGGCGACCATGGGGTTCGGCCAGCGCGTGGCGCACGAAGAGCTCGGCTGACAGCGGAGGGCCCGGTGTCCACTCCCCTCCGGGAGCGGGCACCGGGCCCGTTGTACAGCGGTTCGGTCAGACACCAAGTCAGACGCCGAGCGTGGCACCGCCGTCGACCGTGAGGTGCTGCATGGTGATGTGACCGGCCCGGTCGGAAAGCAGGAACACCACCGCGTCCGCGATATCCGTGGGAGTCGCGAGCTTATGCAGCGGAATTCCCACTTTGTAGGAATCCGGTTGTCCCGCAATGGTGTTCCGCGCCCCGTTGTCGTCCTGCCACATGGACCTGAGCATGGGAGTGTCGGTGGACCCGGGTGCCACCAGATTGCAGCGAATTCCGTACCGGGCGACCTCAAGGCCGAGGCTCTTGGTGAACATCGTCGCCGCGGCCTTTGACGCGCAGTAGGCGGCCATACCCGTACGGGGCGTTCCCGCCGCATTGGACGCGACGGTGACGACGGCCCCGGAGGACCGTGGCACCATGCGGTCGACCACCGCCCGGGACATCAGGAAAACACCCGTGGCATTGACCGCGAACGTGTCGTGCCAGTCCTGTTCGCTGAACGTCCTGGCCTCCCCGAGGCGGAGCACCCCCGCGGCGTTGACGAGGTGGTCGATGGGGCCGAGCCGTCGCTCCACCTCGTCGACCAGGGATGCGACCTGGTCGGCGCGGCTGACGTCGACGGCGAACGGGTGCACGTCCAGTCCGTCCGCCACCAGTTTGCCGGCCGTCTCCCGCACGCCGTCCGGGTCCCGGTCGACGGCGGCCACCACCGCGCCCCGCTCCGCGAGCGCCCGGGCCACCTCGGCCCCTATTCCGCCGGCGGCCCCGGTGACCAACGCGATTCTGCCCTGCATCGGAAGTTCCCCTCTTCGGAGACTGATGTCGATTTTTGCCCCAGCCTCGCAGGGGTGTCCCGGCCACGACACCCGTACCCCACCCCTATTGACGGACCGACGGTTACCACGGGCGGATAGGGGCTGACGCGCTCCCTTCCCGTACCTAGCATCGGGCTGCGGCTGCCCGCAGTGAGGAATTCCCGCAACGGCATGTCAGGCTCCCGGACAATCCCATCGGAGGGAATAGATGAACAGCGGTTCCGACAAGGGATCGACGCCCGCCGAAGCAGTGGGGTCCGCCATCGCCATCGTGGGTGTGGGATGCCGTTTCCCCGGCGGCGTACGGAACCTCGACTCCTACGGACGGCTGCTGACGTCCGCCACCGACGTCTTCGCGGACGTGCCCCCGGACCGCTGGGGCGCGGAGTACCACGACGCCGCGGGCGGCCCCGGCACCATCTCCAACCGCAGGGGCGCCTTCCTCGACGACATCGACCGGTTCGACGCCCCCTTCTTCGGGGTGACTCCCCGCGAGGCCGCGCTGCTCGACCCGCAGCAGCGGCTGATCCTCGAAGTGGCCTGGGAGGCGATGACCGATTCCGGGCGGACCCGTGAGGAGTGGAGCGGCACCCGTACCGCTGTGATGTTCGGGCTGCTCGCCAAGGACTACGAGCTCCTGCACGCCCGTACCCTCGGTGTCGAAGGGATCGGTCAGCACCACGTATCCGGGCTGGAGTTCAGCTTCGCGGCAGGGCGCCTGGCCTACACGTTCGACCTCAACGGGCCGGTGTCGGCAGTCAATTCGGCCTGCTCGTCGTCGCTCCTGGCGGTCCATCAGGCGTGTCAGAGTCTGCGGGCGGGCGACTGCGACACGGCCCTCGCCGGTGGCGTGAGCCTGCTCGTCACGCCGGACATCAGCGTCTTCCTCAGCCGTGTCGGTGCCATCTCCCCCACCGGCCGGTGCCGTCCCTTCGACGCCTCGGCCGACGGCATCGTGCGCGGCGAGGGCGCCGGCGTCGTGGTGCTCAAGCGGCTGGCCGACGCCCTGGCCGACGGAGACCGCGTCCACGCCGTCGTCCGCGGCTCGGCCGCCAACAACGACGGCACCAGCATGGGCCTCACCGTGCCCAACTCGCTGGCCCAGGCCTCGCTGCTGGAGACCGCGCTGCGGCGCGCCGGGCTCTCCCCGGCGGACCTGGACTATGTGGAGGCCCACGGCACCGGCACCGCGATCGGTGACGTGATCGAGGTCGACGCCATCGGCGAGGTCTACGGAGCCGGGCGCGACCGCGACAACCCCCTCCTGGTGGGCTCCCACAAGGCCCTGCTGGGCCACATGGACGCGGCGGCCGGGATCGGCGGGCTGCTCAAGGCCACTTGGGCGGTCGGCTCCGGGACGATTCCGCGGCAGCCGCACGTCGACGCCCTCAACCCGGGCGTCAACTGGCGCGACGGCGCCGTCACCGTGCCGGCCGACCACATCGGCATCGACGCCCCGGGCCGCCCGGCCCGGGCCGGAGTGAGCGCCTTCGGCCTCAGCGGCACCAACGTCCATGTGATCGTCGAGGCCCCCGGGACCCCCGCGCCGGAACCCCGGGACGGGGACGCCGCGCACCCCTATGTCCTCCTCGCCTCGTCCACCGGCCCCCGGGGCCTGGCCGAGCAGGTGTCCGGCCTGCGCGAGCTGGCCGCCGGCACGGCCGACGAGGACCTCGCCGACCTCACCGCGTCCACCACGACCCGGCGCACCCACGAGACGCACCGCTTCGCCGTGGTCGCGACCGGCCGGGACGGCATCGTCGAGGCCCTGGAGGACCCGGAGGAGCCCCAGGACGGCGCCTACGCGGGTGTGGTGCCCGACCCGGACAGCGCCCCGCGGCCGGTCTTCGTCTACTCCGGCCAGGGCGGCCAGTGGCCGGGCATGGCCCTGGACCTCTACGCGGGCGACCCGGTCGTCCGCGAAGCCCTCGACGAGTGCGCCGAGTTGATCCGCGCCGAGGCCGGCTGGTCCCTGATCGACGAGATCCGCGACGCGGACCCGGAGACCGGCCTGCAGAAGACCGAGGTCGTCCAGCCGGCCATCTTCGCCGTGCAGGTCGCCATGGGCCGGTGGCTCGCCGCCAAGGGTGTGCGCCCGGGGGCGATCGTGGGCCACAGCCTCGGCGAGGTGGCCGCGGCGCACGCCGCCGGCGCGCTGAGCCTGGAAGCCGCCACCACCCTGATCGTGCGGCGCTCCGAGACGCTGGGGATGGCCTCCGGCCGGGGGCTGATGTACGCGGTCACCGCGGACGAGGAGAGCGTCACCGCCGCCCTCGCCGGGACCGGGCTGCCGGTCACCGTGGTGGCGGTCAACGGCCCGGGCTCGCTGATCGTCGCGGGCGCCGCCGAGCACGTCGGGGAGGCGGCGCGGGCCATGGAGTCGCGCGGCATGCGCTGCCGGCTGCTGCGCGTCGACGCCCCCGCGCACAGCCCGCTCATCGCGGACCTCGGGGACCGCCTGGAATCCGCGCTCTCCGGGCTCCCGTACGGCGCGCCCTCCGTCCGCATGCTGTCGACCGTCGACCCCGACGCCGAGGACACCGTCCACGACGCGGCGTACTGGGTACGGAACTTCACCAGCCCCGTCCGGCTGTGGCCCGCCGTCGACCGGCTGCTCGCCGAGGACGACCACCCGTTCGTCGAGGTGGGCCCGCACCCGGTGCTCGTCCCCTCGCTGACCGAGGCCCAGCGGCACCGCGGGCGGCAGGCGGCGGTCGTCCCGGTGCTCAGCAGGTACGAGCCCGGGCCGGTCGCCGCGCACAAGGCCCTGGCCCGCCTCCACGTGGCCGGTGCCCCAGTGCGGTGGGAAGAGGTCACCGGGCGCCCGCGCCGGTACCGCACCCTCCCGGTGCCGTCCTGGGGCGGGGACCGCTACTGGCTGCCGGGCGTGGAGCGCGGGCAGCAGGTGGGCGGCGGGCGGTCTTCCCGAACCGGAGCCGCTGCCCTTCCGGCGCGCGTCAAGGTCAGCCTGCTGGACGCGAACGACCAGGTCACCGCGGAGCTGTACGCGACGACGGACGGAACGGCTCCCGTCTCCGCCCCCGTCACGGCGGCCGCCGTCCCGGTATCCGCGCCTGCCCCGGCGTCCGTAGCCCCGGCGCCCGCCGTTTCCCCGGTCCCGTCCCGGAAGGCGCCGGCTGCCGCCGCCCGCCCCCGTACCGGTGCGCTGACCGAGCTGGTCACCGCGACGGTGCGCGAGCTGCTGGGGCTCCCGGAGGGCCAGCAACTGGGCCGCCGCCGCGGCCTGTTCGAGCAGGGCCTGGACTCCCTGACGGCGGTGGCGCTGCGCACTCGGCTGGAGCAGGAGCTGGGGGTGACGCTGCCGACCACCATCGTCTTCGAACGGCCGACCATCAGCGGGCTGGCCGAATACCTCGCCGAGGTGGCACCCGCACACCAGCCGGAGGCCGCCCCTGAGCCCGTAGCCGCAGCAGTCGCCGAACCCGCGGGAGCCGTGGAGCCGGCCGCCGGGCCGGGAGACGACGGCATCGCCGTCATCGGCGTCAGCTGCCGCCTCCCCGGCGCCTCGACGCCCCAGGAGTTCTGGGACCTGCTGAGCGCGAAGACCCCGACCGCCACCCCGTTCCCCAAGGACCGGCTGGCCGACCCGATCTGGTCCGAGCTCGGCGACGCGATCCCGATGCACGGCTCCTACCTGGACAACATCGCCGACTTCGACGCGCCCTTCTTCCGCATCTCCCCCCGCGAGGCGAAGCTGCTCGACCCGCAGCAGCGCCTGTTCCTGGAGACCGCGTGGGAGGCCCTGGAGGACGCGGGCTGCCCCGCGCACACCCTGGACGAGCGGCCGGTCGGCGTCTACGCGGGCCTGTCCATGGCGGACTACCAGTACCTCGTCGCCCGCGACATGGAGCCCTCGAAGCTCAACCTCTACCACGGCACCGGAACGTCGTTCGCCGCCCTCGCCGGCCGGCTGTCGTACATCCTCGGCCTGCGCGGCCCCAGCATGACGGTCGACACCGCCTGCTCGGCGTCGCTCACGGCCGTGCACCTCGCCTGCCAGGCCCTGCGCTCCGGCGACTGCGAGGTCGCCGTGGTCGGCGGCGCCAGCGCGATCGTCGCCCCGAGCCCGTTGATGGCCTCCATGGGGGCGAGCGGAGCACTGGCACCCGACGGGCGGTGCAAGGCGTTCGACGAGGACGCCGACGGCTTCGGCTGCGGCGAGGGCGCCGTGGTGCTCGTCCTGAAGCCCGTGTCGGCGGCCGTCCGCGACGGCGACCGCGTCTACGCCGTGCTGCGCGGCAGCGCGGTCAACCAGGACGGGGCGACCGGCGGACTGACCGTGCCCAACCCCGCCGCGCAGGCCGACCTGGTGCGGCGCGCCCTCGCCCGGACCGGCTGGGCCCCGCACGAGGTCGACTACGTCGAGACGCACGGCACCGGCACCCCGCTGGGCGACCCCATCGAGGTCAGGGCGCTGGCGGAGTCCCTCGGGCCGGGCCGTGACCCGGAGCACCCCGTGCTGATCGGCTCCGCGAAGGCCAACGTCGGCCATCTGGGCGCCGCGGCCGGAGCCGTCGGTCTCCTCAAGGTCGTACTCTCCCTCCACCGCGGTGCGCTCCCGCCCCACCTGGTGAACCGGTCGTCCAGCCGCATCGACTGGGACCGGCTCCCGGTCCGGCTGGTGACCGAGGCCCAGGAGTGGCCGCACCGGGACCGTCCGGCGCGGGCCGGCGTCAGCGCGTTCGGCTTCAGCGGCAGCAACGCCCATGTGATGGTCGAGCAGTTCGACCGGAACGCCCCCGCGGCCCCGCAGGGCGCGGCGGACGCCGGGCCGGAGGAGCGGGTGCTGCTGGTCACGGCGGCCACCCCGGCCGCGCTCAAGGACGTGGCGCGGAGGATGGCCGAACGGCTGCGGGCCACGCCCGAGGACGTGGCCGACGTGGTCTTCACCGCCACCCACCGGCGCTCCCTCCTGGACCACCGGCTCGCCGTCGTCGGATCCGACGCCGCCTCGCTCGCCGACGCCCTGGAGGCCCACGCCGACGGGCTGCCGACCCCCTCCGCGTACACCGGCCACGTCGAGAACGGCGAGGAGCAGACCGTCGCGTTCCGGTACGGGACGGAGCTGCCCGACCCCGGAGCCCGGCGCCGCTGGGCCGAGCGTTCCTCCGCGTACGACCGGACCCTGGAGGAGTTCGCCCGCCTGCTGACGGACATCACTGGCTCGGCCTTCGACCCGCGCGGCGAGGCCACACAGGAGCTGCGTGCCGCCCAGGTGTTCTGCCACCAGGCGGCGGCCACCAACGCCCTTCGCGCGCTGGGGATTTCCGCGCACGCGTCGGTCGGCGAGGGCCCGGGCCGGGTCACCGCGGCCTGGGCGTCGGGGCTGCTGTCCGCGGCGGACGGGCTACGGCTTCTGGTCGCCGGTGACGCCGCTGCCGCCCCGGCTCCGGACGCGGACGCGGACGCCATGTGCGACGTGGAGGTGCGGTTCGCGCAGGTCGCGGAGGCACCCGCGTCGGTCGCGGCCGGGCTGTTCGTCGCCGGCTGCCGTCCCGTGGCACCGGAAGGGCTCGTTGCCCCCTCCGGCGGCAAGGTGGTCGGCCTTCCCGGCTACCCCTGGGAGCATCTTCCGTACTGGTACCGCGAGTTCACCGCACCGCAGCCCGTGCCGTGGATGCTCTCCGCCGACACCGAGTCCGCGCTGCGTGAACAGGTCGACCGACTCCGGGAGTTCGTCACTCGGGGCGGTGCGGAGCTGGATCCGGCCGCCGTGGCACAGGCGTTGGCGGAGCGCGCCGTGGGCCGCCACCGGCTGGCGGTCGTCGGCGAGCGCCGCGAGGAGCTGCTGGCCGGGCTCGACAGCACCGCCCATCGCGGTGTGGTGTCGGGTGTGGTGCGTGCGGTGTTGGTGTTTCCGGGGCAGGGCTGGCAGTGGGCCGGGATGGGTGCCGAGCTGCTGGAATGCTCGCAGGTGTTCGCGGCGGTCGTCGACGAGTGCTCGGCGGTCGTCCAGGAGCTGGCCGGCTGGTCCGTGCGCGATGTCCTGACCGGCAACGGGCCCGAGGGCGCGTGGGAGCGCGTGGATGTGGTCCAGCCGGTGATGTTCACCGTGATGGTGGCCCTCGCCCGCCTCTGGGAATCGGTCGGCATCGTTCCGCAGGCGGTGGTGGGTCACTCCCAGGGCGAGATCGCCGCCGCCTGCGTCGCCGG